>JBLNDJ010000050.1:0-105828 GCA_050261515.1 Acidobacteriota bacterium
ATCTGTTTGATTGCACCGACGATCTGAGCTTCCGAATGTTTGCTTCTGGACATTCCGTCCCCCTTTCAATCCTATGAAATCGTATTCGACTTCATGCGGATTTCGGGGGGCAGGTCAGGGGGGACCGGCCTGCCGCCGTTTATCTCGGTTGTCATCGCGACGCGACGGAGAAGGGAACAACTCCCGTAACCGAGGTCGCAACCCTTCTTGGCTGCTTAGGGAGAGCGAACCTACAAACGGTTCAACCGTAGGGTTGCCGTATGCTGGTTCCGTTTGTTCGAGAGCACGTCTACCGGGCGTGTCAACGAAGGGAGAATATTTTCGGCCGCTCGTTCCTCGACGAACACCTGTTACCCGTCGTCAATTGTGCAAGCACTATGGCTGAGCGCCTGCGAGCGGACGCAGAGATTGTCGAATTGGCGCCTGCACGATCTCTCGGCATTGTGCGATCCCTCCACTTCAGGACCACGCCAGCTTGAGCGCCGGCATGGCGACCCGGCTCTTGTCTGACCAAGGATACGCTCCCGACCGCGTCAGCCGTGTCGCCCGATCTATCACGTCACACTCCTCGCCGCTAGCGATCGGAAGCGCGTCCGTGGAGGAAGTGTGCATCTCCAACGCAGATGCCACGCCGGCTGGCGCCTGCCCTCCGGCTACCAGTAGTGGGTCGCCAGGACCTCGGGGGTCCCGGCGACTCCGGCCATAGCGCGGGTCGAGATCAGCACTTGCAGGTTCTTGTTCTCCCATCCGGAGGGCGCGTTCCGGAATGCGGCGCCCAGGCACTCCGGGGAAATCAGACATTCCGCGGCGGCCTGGGTACCGGCGTCGCCGACCCCCGCCACCACTACGAAGGGCCGGCCCGCATTGCTGTGGAGCAGCCGGGAAATCACGCCATAGTCGGTCTTGGGAGAGGTGTCGCGGGCGTCCGCGGAATTGCGCACGCTGTAGAACTTGCCGGCAGCCTGGTTGTCCTGGATCGACCAGATGCGGTGGTGGCCTTCCTTATAGTAAGTGAAGACGAACCGAAGGGAACCGGTCATCTCCCGGGCCCAGCGGTTGAAGCCGATCAGGACCGTGGCGGAGTTGCGCAGATCGGTAAAGGTGGTGTCGTTGGCGATGCGGACCTGGGACTGCTTGCCGCGCAGGCCGAAGAACGAGGTCAGCAGCGCTGTGGCCCGGGCGTCGCCGGTGCCGACCACCGAGACGGGGAAGACTTCGTTGCCGTGGATTAGGTCGCCGGGCGTGAACTGGGTGGTGTCACGCTGCCGTTCGTAGAACTGCACGCGGTCGTAGAACTCGTCGTCGAACTGGTAGGCGTTGGGGTTGGCGACCGAGATCAGAATCGGGGCGTTGTCCAGAATCACCGGCGCCCAGAAACGGTCGAGCGCGTTCTTCGATGTGAGCTTGCGGACTGCCAGCCCCGCGCCCGCCAGAATCACCAATACCCCGACGGCTATCGCGGCGCGTCTCGGAACGCGGTGCACAAAGGCCATCGCCCGGTGCCTGCCGCCGGCAACGGGAGTGAACTCGGCCATATAGGAACCCGCCGGCAGATCGATCCGGATGCGCCCTCCGGAGCACTCGGCGAAGTATTGCTTGAGCCGCTGGCGGACCTCCTTGGCGGTTACCCGCACGATCGGATCTTCGCCCGTCCCATAGGAGGGGGAGCGGCCGAACACGGCGACCCCGATGGAACGTTCTTTCAGCGCCTCCTCGCGGCCGGCCAGCGTATTCTCGACAACGTAGGTGAGGAACTGCCCGCAGCGCTTACTACCCCGGAATGCGGCGCTCTCGAGGATAGTCTTCAACTCGAGCAGAATGACGGCGTGCTGATCGATGGGATAGGGCGCATTCGTCCCCTTTTCAGTGGGGATACTGTCAGGCCGGCCCACAAGACAGGAGTCTAACATAGATTCCAGACGTTGAAGCCGGAATCCGAAATCGACCCGCAAGTTATTGTATTCGAACAGTGTTAACAAGCTTCTTACTGTATTTAACCGCTCCGGATACTGTGTTGCACTTGGAGCGAGCCTCGAGGTGCCCTAGCATTCCACCGGCGGCTAAAACCGCATAGAACAAAGCTGAAGGGGTACCTCCAAGCAGAGGTCGAATTCAAATATGAGCAAAGCACACCAGTTGTCGCGTTTGGTGCTGGCCGCGTTCCTGCTGAGCGCGGTCGGGTTCGCCCAGACGCCGACCGGCACCATTCAAGGTCTGGTCACCGATCCCAGCGGAGCGGGCGTTCCTGGAGCCAAGGTCACGATCCAGAACGTCGCCACCAACGAAACCAAGCAAATTGCCAGCGAGCCTTCGGGGCGCTTCGTGCAGCCTTTCCTGTTACCGGGCACCTACCGGGTCACCGTGGAAGCGAACGGCTTCCGCACGGCACGCCAAACGGATCTGAAACTCGATGTCGGTCAGAGCCGTACCGCCGACTTCGCCCTGGAGCTTGCCGGCGGCAGTACAACAATCGAAGTCGTCGCCACCACGCCACCGCTCGACACCGGTTCCTCAATGGTCGGTCAGGTATTGGAAAACAAACGAATTGACGATCTGCCACTGAACGGCCGGGACGTCTTTCAGTTGGTCAACCTGGCCCCCAATGTGAATCCGACGGGCGGATCCAACGGTTTCTTCGGAATCCAAGGCCAGACGGGGGGCATAGGCGGAGCCACATCGCAGCGCTCGGAAGTCCAGATCGACGGGGTGAATAACACCGCTCCCCAGAACAGCTCTTACCCGACAATTCTGTACGAGCCGATCGTGGACTCCGTTCAGGAATTCAGCGTCCAGACCTCCACACCAGCCGCCGAGTATGGCCACACGGCCGGGGGCGTGGTCAACGTGGCTACCAAATCCGGCACCAATTCTCTGCACGGCACAGGCTACTACTTCCGGCGCGACAGCGCGCTGGACGCCAACGGCTTCTTTTCGAACAAATTCAATCAGCCCAAGCCGGCCTTCGAGCGCACCCAGTACGGCGGCTCCGCGGGCGGCCCGGTTTTCATCCCGAAGGTATACAACGGGAAAGACAAGAGCTTTTTCTTTTTCGGGTATGAGTATACTTCTCTTCCTTCGGGCAGCCTGCGGCTGACGAGCGTGCCGCTGCCGGAGTGGAAGCAGGGCGACTTCTCGGTGGGCGGAGCGCCACTGATCTTCGATCCCTCCAGCGCGACGCCAGACCCCAACAACGCCGGCCAGTGGGTCCGCGCCCCGTTCCCCGGCAACAAGATCCCGGCCTCGCAGCAACATGCGGTGGCGCTGAACGTATTGAATTACTACCCGGATCCCAATTTGGGCGATGCGAACCAGGCTTACAATAACTTCGCCGCAAACACCACGACTCCCACCACCAGCGGGCGCTTCGATTCGCGCATCGACCACAATTTCTCCAGCAGGTGGAGGACTTTTGGACGGGTCTCGCGCGCCGAAACCGATATCGCCGGGTCGAATCTGTTCGACAACGACGCCACCCCCGCCGGCCCTACGAAAGTCCGGGGCTACAACGTGGGCCTGGACAACACGATCACGCTGAGTCCCACTTTGATCCTCAATGTCCGTTACGGCGCTTCGCGCATGGTGATCAACCAGAACGCAGTCCCGGCCTTCGATCCGGCCACGCTCGGCCTGCCCCAGAGCTACTCGGATGCGGCGGCGCGCGACAACCTGCAGTTCCCATATTTCGAGTTCGACGGGGCCTTTGCCGGACAGTCTTTCGGCGCTCCCGGGTGGTCTCATATGGACCTGGCGCCTTACTCCCACAACGTGGCCGGCAATATTACCAAGATCCTGAGCCGGCACACGATCAAGGCGGGTGGGGAATTCCGCAAGTTTTACATAAACATGTACCAGCCGGGCCAGGCGAGCGGGGCCTTCTGGTTGGATGATTTTTGGACGCGGCAGAACACTGCGGCCTACGACGGCACGGGCTTGGCCTACGCGTCTTTTCTAACCGGCGGTATCGGTTGGAACGCCATGTCCCACGACCCGCACACCACCATGTCCAGCGCCTACCTGGCCGGCTTTGTGCAAGATGATTTCAAGGTCTCGTCCCGGCTGACGTTGAACATCGGTCTGCGGTACGATCTCGAGACTCCGCGCACCGATCGCTATAACCAGTTGGAGTACTTTGATATGGGCATTGCCTCGCCGCTGGCTGGGAAGGTAGCTGCTTCTCCCGACTGCCCCGCGTGCAGCGACTTGCGCGGCGCCGACGTGTTTGTGACCAGCCCCGAATCCAAGTACGGCCGCCATCAGGTCCCCAGCCCGATCGGAAAGACCTTTGGGCCGCGCTTCGGTTTCGCGTATCAACTCGAACGCAACACGGTGGTGCGTGGCGGGTACGGGCTCATGTACTCCGTCTCCACCTTTACAGCGGCCGGCGCCGCCACCGACCCCGGGACCGACGGTTTCTACGCCCTGGACATGCCCAGCGCGAGCCTGGACAACGGCAGAACCATGCATGCCTCCTTGTCGGATCCGTTCCCGGACGGCTACAACTTCCCCTTGGGAGCCGCGGGCGGGACCTTCACCAACCTGGGCGGGGAGATCAAGTCCTACATGGCGAACCCGACCCGGCTGCCTTACTCGCAGCAGTGGAACCTTAACATCCAGCGGCAACTACCGGGCGCGATCACGGTCGAAGTCGGCTATTTAGGCAACCGAGGCATGTTCCTGGAGGGCCAGCGCCTGAACTACAACCAGTTGCCCGCCAGCTACATGTCGATGGGCAACGCTCTTCTGGAGCGGGTGCCGAATCCGTTTTACGGGGTGATCCAGACGCCCGGCAATTCGTGGGGGACCAGTGAGACGCTGCCAAGATACCAGCTCCTGGCGCCGTTCCCGCAGTACCAGTTTGTGCGGTCTAATTCGATCGCCGACGCGTACTCCTCGATGTATCACGGCATGTCGATTCGAGCGGACAAACGCTTTGCCGATGGGCTCAGCCTGCAGGTGGCTTTCACTGCTGGTAAGCTCATGAGCGACATCGAAGCGTCACCTTATGCCGGCGGCAATACGGGCCCGATGGACATGTTCAACCGGCGGCTCGATTGGTCCGTCAGTTCAGAGGACGTTTCCCGCCGGCTTGTGGTCGGCTACGTGTACGAGCTGCCTTTCGGTAAAGGCCGCAGGCTGCTCTCCAACGCGCCGCGCGGTCTCAATATGCTGGTGTCCGGCTGGCAGGCCAATGGCATTGTGACCTGGCAGACAGGCAACCCGTTGATCATCAGCGGCGCCAGTCAAACCACCGGCATCGGCAACGACACCAACCGGTTGAACTCACTCGGCAAGGCCGGAGTAGCGAACCCGACTATCGACGCCTGGTTCAATACCAAGGCTTTCGCCCAACCCGCTAATTTCACCTTGGGCAATCTGGCGCCCACTCTCCCGGACGTGCGGGGTCCCGGCCTCAGCAACTGGGATGCGTCGTTCTTCAAGAACAACTACATTGGCGCGGAGCGCCGGTTCAACCTGCAATACCGGCTGGAGATGTTCAACGCTTTCAACCATGCCCAGTTCGCCAATCCCGATACCAATTTCCTGAGCTCGGGCTTCGGGCAGATTACCGCCACGTCACATGGTCCGCGCGAGATCCAGATGGCTCTGAAGTTCATCTACTGATTCTTCCTCGCAGGCCGGCCGGTGGGATACGGCCGGCCTGCCATAGGAAATGCGCGGCATAGCAAATTGCTGTATTTTCGGCCCACCGGCTTCGCGCGGATGCGGGGCTGGTGGGCGGTTGTTTTTCCGGGCAACTGTGAAGCATATTAGGCGCATGACACGACAGATCGGCGGCCACCGCTCCCTGGCGCTCTTTTTTCTCTCGCTTGCCGTGGCCCTGGCGAGCCCGGCCGCCGAAAGCGGAGACGTCCTGGCGCGCGCGGCCGCCGAGCTCGAACAAGGCCGGTTCGCCCAGGCCGAGGCCGGCCTGCGCGCCTTCCTGAGGGCGCACCCCGGCAACGCTCGTGCGCGCGGCCTGCTGGGCGCGGCGCTCGACTCGCAGCAGAAGTTTGACGAAGCCGAAGCGGTCTATAAGGAAGCCCTGCGCCTGGCTCCCGGGTCGGCGCTGTTGTGGAATAACTACGGCAATCATCTCGCCAGCCGCGGAGACGCGGAAGGTGCGCGACAGGCCTTCGAAAGAACGCTGCGCATCGATCCCTCCCACCCAAACGCCAACCTGCAACTGGCGCGCCTGGCGGTGGAGCGGCGTCAGGGCACTGCGGCGCTCGAGTACCTGGCCCGGGTGCGCGCCCAGGGCAATCCGGCGATCGAACTGCTGCGCGCGGAGGCGCTGTTCCGGGCGTCGCGGAAGACGGAAGCACTGAACGCCTTCGACCGGCTGGAGCGGGCCCACGACGCCGACCCCCGCGTGCACTACTCCGTGGGCGTGGCCTATATCCGGCTGGGGCAGTTCGAGCGCGCCGAAGCGGCATTCTCGAGCGCCCTGGCGAAAGCCCCCGGGGACGCCGACGCGCTCTACAGCCTGGGGCTGGCGGCGGCCGGGGCGGGCCACGACCGGCGCGCCGAAGAGGTCCTGCAAACCCTGCTTCGGCAACGGCCCGACGACGCTTCGGTGCTGTTCGAGCTGGGCCGGCTGCGCGGACGCGCCGGGGATTTCGAAGGCGCCATCCCCCTGTTCACCAGGGCCGTGCGCCTGGCTCCGGAGCGCGCCGAGGTGCATCTTTCGCTGGCGCGGGCCCTCGAGGAAGAGGCTTTCTGCGAAGACGCGGCGCGGGTTTACGATCATTACCTCGGGATGCGCCCGAAGGACGAGGAAGCGCGCCGCGAGCGGGCCATGGTCTACGGCCACGTCGGCCCGCTGCGCGAAAAAGGCAGGGCGGAATTCGAAGCCTACCTCGCTCGCCATCCGCAGGACGCCCTCGGTCACCTGCTCTACGCGCGGCTGCTCAACGCCATCCCGGGCAGCGAGGGCGCCCTGCGCGAGGCCACGCGCGCCATCGAGCTGGACCCGAAGCTGGCGGAAGCCCGCCTCACGCGCGCGGCGCTGCTGAGCGAGGAAGGCGAGCCCGAAAAGGCGCTAGTGGATTTGGAATTCCTGGCACAGCACGATATCAAGGATGCGCGCGCGCTGGACCAGCTGGGTATTGTTTACCTCTCTCTGAACCGCGCCGCCGACGCCGAGCGCGTCCTGCGGCAGGCGCAGGCGCTGGCACCCAACGATCACAAGGTGCTGTTGCACCTGGGCCGCGCCCTCAGCCAACTGGACCGCACAGAGGAGGCCGCACGCATCCTGGCGCACTCCGAGCAAAGCCGCCGGCAGCGCGGCAGCGGCAGTACCAGAGCGGGCCTGCTCGGTCTGCTGGCCATGCCGGCCGGCCAACAGCACGCGGCTCTTGTGGACCACCTGAGGAAGGCCTGCGAGCGCGAGGCAAGGAACCTGGAGCTGCGCCTGCAGTTGGCCAGCGCGCTGCTGGACGGCGGGAACGACGACGAAGCCGCCGCGGTCCTGCAAGAAATTCTCCAACAGAATCCGACACCGGAACTGGCGCTGCGGGCCGCCCGCGCCGCGCTCCCCGCGGACCTGTTCCAGCAGGCGGCGGATTTCTACCAGATCGCGGTGCGGCAGGACCCCTCGGTGCGCGTGGAACTGGCCATGGCGCGGTATTTCCTGTCCGGCGCACCCGCGGCCCTGGACGAACTGGAGGCCATCACGCCTGCCCAGCGCTCGGCCGACTATTACCTGCTGAAGGCGCGCATCCTCGACCTGATGGGCCGTTCCGAGGATTCGGTGAAGGTTCTCGACCAGGGCCTTTCGGAGGGCCCGGTGCGGCCCTCAGTCGCATACCTCGCGGCGGCGCTGCTGGTGAAGGCGGACCGGCATGCCCTGGCCCTCACGCTGTTGGAGCGTACCGGCAAGGCGGCCCCGGACAACCCGGCCATCGCGCTGGCGCAGGCCATCGTGCTCGCGTTGGCGGGACGGGCGGTCCCGGCCGAGCAGGCCTTCACGCGCCTGGAAGCGCGCTGGCCCGAATGGGGGCGGCCTTTCCTGATGCACGGCCTGGCGCTGCGCGAACGCGGAAAAGCCGCCGGCGCCGCGCGCCTGCTGCGGGCCGCCGCGGCGCTGGGGGAGACCGAATCCCCCGGCATGACCGTGCGCTCGGCTTTTCTCGATTACGGACTACATTGATGCACGCACTTATCGGAGAGGCGAATTCATGAATGAGCGTCGGTGGATGGCCCTAAGGCTGGCGGGTCTGGCGGCGGTGGCCGCACTGGCATGCGGTTGCTCGCGCGGATCCGCGGCGAGCGGGCCGGACCGTTTCTGGATGCCGTTTGAGAAGCGCTCTTCTCCGGTTCTGATCTCGATTCCCAACCTGGACGCGTACACCGGCCGCGCGCGCGCTGAGGTCGTGGTTACCGAGAACATCGTGAGCGGGACGGACGCCCAGGTGGCGGCGGGCATCGCGTCTTTCCTGGCCGCCAGGAAGGGGAGCCCCTCCCGCCTGGGCGGCTTCCCGCTGGCGGTCTCGAGCGGCCTTCCGGATTCGCCGATGGTGCTGGTGGGGGCGTTCCCCTATCTGGATACGCCGCCGCTCCGGAACCTGCGCTGCGCCGTCTCGCGCTCCGCGGGCGGTTCCTGGACCATCAGCGAGCGGGTGGCCCCGTGGCGCAACTGGACCGCGCCGGCGGACCTGGGGACCAACGCCGGCGCCCGGACCTATGCCCTCGTGACACGCCTGTATGACCAGCGGACCGGGCGGGTGGTGCTGGCGCTGAGCGGGATCGCGGGCCCGGCGACGCAGGCTGCGGCGGACTGCATCATGTCGAGCGCCTGTCTGGCGGCGGCGGTCGCCGGCGCGCCGCGGGACTGGGACCATAAGAACTTGCAGTTGGTTCTGGCGGCGCGGATGGCATCGGGAGCGCCGGCGGCACCGAAGGTGGAAGCGGTTCACGGCTGGTAGGGGCTTCGAGCGGCGCTACGACTTGGGCTGTGGTGTCGCCTAATAGCCGCCCCCCGGACAGGCGCATCTCCGGGAAGCCCGGCCCGCCATGCAACAGTTTGGCGACCGAATCGCCACGGATCATTACGCACTGGTCGATTCCGCCCAAACGGAGACAGGCGATCTCCGGTAATACTGCGCGGAAGCATCTCGCCCTCCGGGCCGAGAGCCGGGCATCGCCGTCGGGCGGAAAGCTGTCCACGAGCGTGTAGATCCGCAGGGCGCGGCCGGTGGAAAGCCCGTTCACCACGAATCCATGGACCACTCCTGGTTCGCCTTGCTGAGATTGGCTAATGGCGCAGCTGGCCGCGCCACATGCTTGCGCTTCAGTCGGCGCACCGCCAGATGCTCTTCCCGATAGATCCGGTACAGGCGCTTAGCGTTCACCTTGTGCCCGCGCCGTTCCAACAGCACACCTGAACGGCGATACCCGAACCGCGGCTTCTGCCGCGGCAGTTCGATCAGATCCTGGCGCAGTTGCGCGTCTTGGTCCGGCTGCGGTTCGTATCGGTCCGTCTCAAAGGGGCGGAGATTCTGCTTATGCCGCTGGCCGGCGACGGTGTGCCGCGGCACTGGGACACCATCTTGCGGGCGCGCGCTATCGACAATGGAGTCTACGTAGTAGCTGCCAGGGGCCAACCCCAGTCGCCGAGCCGGATCATCGATCCGGACGGTGAAGTGCTCGCCGAGACTTCCGGCGGCATTGCGTCTGCGACGATCGATCTGTCGAGAGAGTCGAGAGTGTTCTGGCTGTCGGTCGGCGCCGCACTCGGCGAGGCGAAAAGTCTCTATATCCGGGAACGCCGGCCCGATACGTACGCGCCGCTGTCGCCTGTTGTGCGCTGAGGCGATTCCCGGGACAGCCGCGAGGAGAGACGTCCATGAAGCTGTACATACTGCTGGTTCTCTGTTTTCCAGTCGTTCCCGCCCAACTGCCCGAGGCTCCGCGGCTGCCTGGTCCCGACGACCGGTACAAAGCGGATCTGTTACTTCCGGCGTCGGTCTGAACGCCGCAGCGGTGTTGCTACGGTGTCGCCCCGTTCTCCAGCGCCATTGCGGGTACGGCGGCATCGGCTTTCTTGGCCGGCGCGGACCACAGCCAGCGCGCGATCGCCAGCGTAGCCGCCTGCGCGAGCAGGATGAGCGTCACGCAGCCGGGCCAGCCGCCGAAACGCCAGGCATAGGCTGGAAGCGTCGCCCCCGCGCTGCCGCCCAGGTAGTAAAAGCTGGCGTATAGCCCGACGGCCAGCGCGCGATTTTCCGTGGCGCATTGTCCGAGCGAGCGGCTCACGGCGGTCTGGGCGATGAACACGCCGGTGCAGGCGATCGACAGGCCCGCCGCCACCCCCCACACGCTTGGCTGGACGGTGAGCAGCACGCCCGCCATTCCCGCTATGCCCGCGCGCATCAGCGTGCCTCGAGCGCCCACGCGGCCCAGCCAGCGCCCGGCCAGCGGAGTGATCGCGGCGCCCACCAGATAGACGACGAAAATCAGCCCCAGCGCCGCGGGCCGGAAGCGGAACGGCGGCGCCGCCAGGTAGAACGACACGTAAGTGAACGTGCCCACCAGCGAGAACAACACGCAGAAACCGATGCCGTAGCGGGCCAGCAGTGCCCGGTTTCGCAGATGCGCCAGCGCGCCGGCGAACAACGGGGCCGAACGCTGCGCCGGTTTCATGCGGCGCTCCGCCGGCAGCCATCGCCAGATCGCCGCCGTCATCGCCAGGTCCGCCAGGCCGAGCGCCACGAACGCCATCCGCCAGTCCGCATGTTGGGTCACCATGCCGGAGGTGAAGCGCCCGCAGAAGCCTCCCACCACGGTTCCGCTCACATAGAGCGCCATCGCCGGGCCGGCCTTGGCCGCGCTCCACTCGTCGTTGATGTAGCTCACGGTGACGGCGAAGATTCCCGGCGTGAAGACGCCCTGCAGAAAGCGCCAAAACACCAGTTGCGCCATGCCGGCGGAGGTGGCGGTGAGTATGGAAGTGAGGCCCAGCGCCAGCGCAGATAGCACGATGGCGCGCCGCCGTCCGGAACGGTCCGCCCACATGCCCATGAACGGTGCGGCCAGCGCCACGCCCAGCGTCGAGGCCAGCACGGTCAGGCTCACGGCCGCCTTGTCGGTATGAAAGCGGCGGGCCAGTTCGGGCAAAATCGGCTGCGTGGCATAGAGGTTGAGGAACGCGCAGATGCCCGCCAGCGCTACGGTCCACACGGGAGGATCGGTCTTGAGCGGGCGTTTGTGCATACTCTCATTGTGGGGTGCCGCTACAAAATATGTAAAATATTTCGCAGAAAGGCTGGCTATACTTTCTACATATATGGAACTCCGCCACCTCCGCTACTTCACCGCGGTTGCCGAGGAGCTGAATTTCACCCGCGCCGCGCACCGCCTCCACATCGCCCAGCCGCCCCTCAGCCAGCAGGTGCGCGCTCTCGAAGCCGAACTGGGCGCGGCGCTGTTCGTTCGCACCCACCACCACGTCGAACTCACCGCGGCCGGACGCCAGTTTCTGCGGGATGCGCGCGATATCCTGGCGCGGGCAGAGAACGCCGCCGGCATGGTCCGGCGCGCCGCCCGCGGGGAAGAAGGCGAATTGCGCCTCGGCTTCGTCAGTACCGCCATGTTCGCCGGCGATGTGCCGCAACTGCTGCGCCGGTTCCGCAGCCGGCATCCCGCCGTCGCTATCCATCTGGAGCAGATGGGGACGGTGCAACAGGTGCGGGCTCTGCTGGCGCGCGAAATCGACGCCGGCTTCCTGCGCCCTCCCGTGGCTGAACCGCGGCTGGTGCTGCGCGCCGCCACACGCGAACCGCTCATGCTGGCGCTGCCGGCGGCTCACCCGCTGGCGCGCTCCCGGCGGGTGCGGCTCAAGTCGTTCGCCGCCGAGCCGTGGGTCATGATTTCCCGGGAGGCCGGAGCGGGCTATTACCAGCAGACGTTCGAGCTTTGCGCGAAGGCCGGCTTCACGCCACGGATCGTCATGGAGGTGGGCGAGATTTACACCGTGGTCGGCCTGGTCGCCGCGGGTTTCGGCGTGGCGCTGGTTCCCGCAGCCGCCACCAGTCTCCGCCGCCGCGGGGCCGCCTACGTTCCGCTGGCCGGTCCGCACGCCATGGCGGAAATCAGCGTGGCCTGCCTGCGCGACCGCCATTCGCCGGTGCTCGGCAACTTCCTGAGCCTGGTTCACTGCCCTGCGAAGGGCTGAGGTGCGGCGCCCGAACCCTTTCCGCCGCGCGCTCGCTTGCATTTCCTACGCCGCTCAAAGCATCATGAGTGACGGCTCAGCCGAGCCCCGGAGGTTGTGCACTCATGCTTACCAGACGCGGCGCGCTCGCCGGCGCGGCGAACCTCATGATCCTGAATTCAAGGACCGCATTCGGCACCCAGGCCAACTCCGCCGTTTCGTTCGGCATCATCGGGACCGGCGGCCGCGGCAGCTATGTCGGCGGGCACATGACGCGCGTGCCGCAGACCCGCCTCACCGCCATCTGCGACATCCACCCCGACCGCATCGACAGCGCCAAAACCAAGATCCCCGGGGCCGACAAGGCGGGCGCCTATAAGGACCACCGCGACCTGCTCGCGCAAGCGGATGTCGATGCCGTCCTGATCGCTACCCCCGTGTTCCTGCACCCGCTGCACTTCGAGGCCGCGGTCGAGGCGGGCAAGCACATTTATTGCGAGAAGCCCGCGGGCGCCGATGTTGCGGGTGTGAAGCGCCTGCTGCGCGCCGCCGGGAAGGCCGATAAGTCGAAGACCATCCAGTTCGGGTTCCAGCAGCGCTACAGCCCCGAGTATCTCAAAGCCGAGAGCATTCTTCGCGACGGCAAGATCGGTAAGTTGACCCTGATGGAGAGCTACTGGGTGCTGGGCGGCGTGCCGCCCGCGGGTCCGTTCCAGACCGCGAATTCGACCGGCGACGACAAGCTGCGGCGCTGGGGCGCGTGGATGGAGTATTCCGGCGGCGCCATCGTCGAGCAGGATTGCCACGGTGTCGATGTGATGAACTGGTTCGGCGGCTCGCACCCGGTGAGCGCGGTGGGGCGCGGCGGCCTGCGGTACCCCATCACCTACGGCGACTGGAACTCCGACCATCACCACATCACGTACTTCTACCCGAACGGCCTCGAAGGCTGGCTGCTCAGTATCAAGCACACCGCCGGGTTCCGCGACGTGAAGGAGCAGTTCTTCGGCTCGCAGGGCGTGCTCGAAACCGCGCGCACCTACTACAAGTGGCACGGGCCGATTCCGAGCGCGCCTTACAAGAACGCCGACGATCTGGGCGACCGCAGCCTGATCGAGCGCGGCGACTCGAAGCGCGAAATCACCATCGACGCCGTCGAGGCGTTCTTCAAGAGCATCGTAGAAGGGAAGCCGCACAACATGGCCGCTGCGGCCGCTGAGGCGACGCTCACCTCCCTGCTCGGCCGCATGGCTTACGAAACGAAACGGGAAGTGACCTGGGAGGAGTTGCTGCGCTCATGAAATTCCTTCGGCTCTTCGCACTTTTGTGCCTCTCGGCCTGGGCGCTGTGGAGCATCTCGCGGCCCGCGGAGGTTCCTTTCGAGAAACTCACCATCGACCTCGGGGCGAGCGAGACTGCCGCCTTCGCCGACATCAACGGCGACGGCCGCCTCGACATCGTCTCGGGCGAGTACTGGTATCAGGCGCCCGCGTGGACGCCGCACAAGTTCCGCGACATCCCCTATACGAACAACTACGTCGATAACTTCAGCGACCTGATCGTCGATGCCGATGGCGACGGGCGGCCCGACATCGTCGGTTGTTCCTGGTTCAGCCACAGGGTCGTTTGGTGGAAGAACCCGGGGCAGGGGACCGGCGCGTGGAAGGAACAAATCATCGAGGACCGGTCGCCGGTCGAGTTCAGCTTCCTTGTTGACATCGATAATGACGGCAAGGCGCGCGAAATCCTGCCGCAGTTCGGCGACACGAAAATGCCGCTCACGTGGTACGAGTTCAAAGACGGCCGCTGGGTGGGCAACGCGGTGAGCGACCGTAGCTACGGCCACGGCATCGGCGCGGGCGACGTGAACGGCGACGGCCGCACCGACATCCTTACGCCGAAGGGCTGGTTCGAGGCTCCATCCGATCCGCGCGCGGGCACGTGGACCTGGCACGGCGGCTTCGATTTGGGCGATGCGGGCTTCATCCACGTGCTCGACGTGAACGGCGACGGCCGGCCGGATCTGGTCACTTCGCTCGCCCACAACTACGGCATCTTCTGGATGGAGCGCGGCGCGGGCGGCGAGTGGACCAGGCACCTGATCGACGACAGCTGGTCGCAGGCGCACTCGGTCGTCCTGGTGGATCTGAACGGCGACGGCCGGAAGGATCTGCTGACGGGCAAGCGCTACATGGCGCACAACGGGCACGATCCGGGGGAGCGCGAGCCGCTCGGAGTCTACTGGTACGAGTACAGGAAGGATGAAAAGGGCCAGATTCTCTGGGTGCGCCACGTGATCGACTACAGCACGCGCACCGGCGGCGGAATGCAGATCGCCGCGGCGGACTACGACGGCGACGGGGCGATCGACTTCGCCGTCGGAGGCAAGAGCGGCCTCTTCCTGTTCCGCAATCTGAAGTAGGGCGGACCCCGGCCCGCGGCCGCCCGCCTAATTGATTTCCATCACCGCGCCCTGCTTGCGCAGAGTTTCGGTGAGCGCCGCCGTGTCGATCTCCTGCACGTCTTTGTCCCCGGCGATCGCCATCTTCGCGGCAACGCCGGCGGCCTGTCCGATGATCATGTACTGCGGCTCCATGCGCACCGACGAATACGCCACGTGCGACGCGCTCAGGCACACCGGCACCAGCAGGTTCGTCGCCTCGGCGCGCTTCGGCAGCATGACGCGGTACGGAATCTGGTAAGGCTTTACCGCCACCTGCACGTCGCCTTCGTTCTCGACCGAGCCGTCCGCGCGCGCCACGCGCTGTATGTTGTGCGAGTCGCTGTTGTAGGATCCCATGCCGATCGGGTCGGACTTGGTGAGGTCGGTTTGCAGGTCCTTCTGGGCGACGACATACTCGCCTATCATTCGTCGCGCCTCGCGCACGTAAAGCTGGTGCGGCCAGTTGGCGGTATCGGCGAACTCGTCCTTGGCGAGCCCCCAGGTGTTGACTTCCCGGCGCAGGCTCTCAGGCACGCGCGCGTCGTGTCCCAGGAACCAGAAGAATCCCTGCGTGTAAGCGATGTGGTCCTGCCAGATCTCGGCGCGCCGTTTGTAGGAGGCGTCGGGGTAGTCCCAGTTCTTGCCGATATAGTCGGTCGAGAAGGCACCCAGGTTGTTAATGTCGGCCTTGCGGTTGGGGATGCGGTCGATCTTGACGAGCGTGTTGAAGCGGGGCGGCTTGCCCTCGGCCTTGGTGCGGGCCTCGATCAGGCGCGCGAGCAACTCGTACCGCTTCGCATCGTAGTTGGCCGGCTTCGGAAACGGGACCTGGTTGGCAGGGTCGTCGGACAGGCACATCCGGAAGTTGTAGGCCTGCACCTTGCGGTCCGCCGCCCCCACCGCGCCCTTGGGCTCGGCGGAGATCTCGGGCAGCAGCTTGCCGTCCTCGCCGTACGCTTCGACGCGCACCAGGAACTGATGATACGGCGTCTGCTCGCGGACGCCGGCGAGCGATTCGCCGTACTGCTCCATCCCCTCGCGGCCCCAGGTGTAGGAAACCTTGGCCTGCGCCATCAGGTCGCCCTCGTAGCTCGCGTCGGCGAAGATGCGGCCCTCGTAGGATTCGCCGTTCTCCATCGTGATGGAAACGACCCGCGTCCCTTCCTTGCGCACGCCGTCCTTCTCCCGCAGGCGGCGGCCGAACAGCACCGTCACCTTCGCCTCGGCGAGCATCTCCTTAAGGATTTTCTCGCCCACGTGCGGCTCGAAATACCAGGCTACGGGATTTCCGAAACGCGGCATCCCGTAGTACTTGCCCAAGCGCTGGAAGAACTCGAGCGAGTAGCCGCCTATGACAGCTTTGTTGCCGAAATCGGTGAACGACAGCCCGCCGGTCACCATGCCGCCGATGTGCCGGCCGGGCTCGAGCACCACGACGTTGAGCCCTTCCCGAGCGGCGCTGACGGCGGTGATCGCCCCGCCCGCGGTGCCGCCATAGACCACAAGGTCGAACTTCTTCGCGCCGGCCGGAAGCGCGGAACACAAGGCCAGCAGGAAAGGTACGAGATATCGAGAGCCCATCACAGAGAAGAGTAGCGCAGTCGGCGCGGCGCACGCGCCACGGCCGCCGTGTAGTGGGCGCGCGACTCCATCCCGGCCTTCGCCACGCGGGGTCGAACGAACTCCTTAAGGCTCGCCATGGGCCGCATCCAGGGAACAAATCCGATAAACTAGTCGTTCATTAACTCGATGGCCTCCAACGCATCGCTGGGTGAAGCTATGTCCGTGGCCGCCGGGTCGCTCCGCGGCAGCAAGCTGCGCAGCTTCCTCACACTGCTCGGCATCATCCTCGCTACCACCACCCTGATCGCCGTGATGTCTGTCATCCACGGCATGGACCTCTATATCGCCCAGCAGGTCTCCGACATGGGCGGCGACGGCTTCCGAGTCGTGCGCCTGGCCATGCTCGGCGAGCACAACCCCAAGAAGTACATGGAACTGCTCCGCCGAAACCCGAAGCTGAAGCGCGACGAGTACGAGTTCGTGAAAAGCCGCGTCACCTTCTGCCGCGAGATGGGCATGGAAGGCTACCAGCGCGTGCCCGTGCACCGCCTGAAGCAGAAGATCGATAGCGTTACGCTGCGCGGCGTCACGAGCAACATGTCCGCCATCGCCAACATTCAGGTGGCGCAAGGCCGCTTCTTCAGCGACTCCGACGGCCAGCGCCGCCAGTCGGTCGTCTTCATCGGCAACGACGTCAAGGATGTTTTCTTTCCCCAGGGCAACGCGGTCGGCAAGATGCTCGAACTGCAGGGACGCCCGTTTGAAGTCATCGGCGTCGCCAAAACGCAGGGCAGCGTCTTCGGCCAGAGCCGCGACAACTTCGTCATGATCCCGATCGAGACGTTCTTTAAAATGTTCGGGTCGCAGACGGACATCAACTACTTCGGCGTCGCGATCGATCATGCGCATTTCTTCCAGGCGGAAGACGAGGTACGCGTGCTGCTGCGCGCCTACCGCCGCCTGCGCCCGCAGCAGGAGGACAACTTCGCCATTGTCGGATCGGATTCGCTTACCGAAATGTGGGACCGGCTGACGGGCGCAATCGCCGCCACGGCCGTCGCCGTCGTCTCGGTATTCATGGTCGTCGGCGGTGTGGTCATCATGAACATCATGCTGGCGGTGGTCTCCGAGCGCACGCACGAAATCGGAATCCGCAAATCGGTCGGCGCGCGCCGGCGGGACATCCTCAGCCAGTTTCTGGTCGAGTCGTCGATGCTGGCCGGAGCCGGGGGCCTGATCGGCGTGCTGATCGCCTGGGGCCTGGCCGCGCTCGTCCGCAACGTCACGCCCGTCCCCATGGCCGTGCCGCCTGCCGCGGTCTTCATCGCCGTGCTGCTTTCCACCAGCGTTGGTTTGTTCTTCGGAATCTATCCCGCGCGGAGGGCCGCAATGCTTGATCCGATCGAGGCCCTGAGGGTGGAAAAATGAACCGCACGGATATCACTTCCGCCGCGCGGATGGCGCTCGCCACGATTCGCGAGCACAAGATGCGCAGCTTCCTCACCGTGCTCGGCGTGATTATCGGCACCGGGACCGTCATCGCGGTCGGCTCGGTCATCACCGGCCTGGACAAGTCCATCACCGACGTGATCCGCAGCTTCGGCCCGAACACCGTGATGGCGTTCAAGTTCAATTTCGGGTTCAATAACGTTTCGCGCGAAGAACTCATGCGCAAGCCGCTCACGCTCGAAAACGCGCGGGTCATCATGGAGCGCTGCCGCTCCTGCCAGTACGTGAGCCCGTACCTGATCGGCGATTTCTTCACCCAGCACCGGGCCAAGTACAAGGCCAACGAGATTTACGGTCTCGAAATGGGCGGAACCGAGGAAGGCTACGCAGCCGGCGGCACCGTCATGAAGTACGGCCGGTTCATCAGCGACACGGACAACCGCCACCGCCTTCCCGTCTGCGTCATCGGCGAGGACATCCAGAAGGCGTGGTTTCCGAACACCGATCCCACCGGCAAGACGATTGAAGTGGACGGCCACCAGCTCGAAATTATCGGCGCCATGGAACGGCCCGCCGCCAACATGCCTGGCCAGGATGACAAGCGCGTCCTGCTGCCCTACTTCACCATGAAGAAGATGTATCCGCAGTCGAAGGAGAACATGCTCATCATCATGGCCTACGAGGGCAAGGTGGCTCAGGCGATGGACGAGGTGCACGGAATCCTCAGGCAGGAGCGGCGGCTAAAGCCGAACGAGCCGGATAACTTCTTCCTTACCACGGCCGAGCAGATGATCGAGCAGTTTCGCAACATGATGGCCGTGACGGCGCTCGTGATGGTGGTGCTCAGTTCGATTGGGCTGCTCGTGGGCGGCGTCGGCGTCATGAACATCATGCTGGTGTCGGTGACCGAGCGGACCAAGGAGATCGGCGTGCGCAAAGCCGTGGGCGCGCGCAAGAGCGACATCATCGCGCAGTTCCTCACCGAAGCGGTCGTGCTGACCGGCGCGGGCGGGCTGTTCGGCATGACGCTCGGCTGGCTGCTGTCGCTGGCGGCGAGATTGGCGTTCCCATCGCTGCCGACGACGGTCCCCATTTGGGCGGCGATCCTCGGGGTGAGCGTGTCGGTGGGCGTCGGCTTGTTCTTCGGAATCTGGCCGGCCGCGAAAGCCGCCCGTTTAGACCCCGTGGACGCACTTCGCTACGAATAGGCTTGCCGGAACGGGCAAATCCGGGTAGAATTCATCGTATCCAGGAAAGCGGAAGGGCGCTCACGCGCGTGCTCAAGCGAGGATACTCACGTTCCCGCTCGCTCCCTTCCGCTATCTAGAAGCGGGGCAGGCCCCCAGCCTGTTGCATCCGGTTTGTGTGCCCAGCAATTCTTCGGCCATCTCGCTTCGCGCTGAATTATCCGTGCACGGGATGAGCAGTTTCCGCATGTGCCGGTTCCTCCCTGCTCCATGTCCAGCGCTTCTGTAACCACAGTGCAACATTTACCAGCGCGATGAGCGCCGGGACTTCCACCAGCGGCCCGATCACCGCCGCGAACGCGGCTCCCGACTGTATGCCGAACACCGCAACCGCCACCGCAATTGCCAGCTCGAAGTTGTTGCTTGCTGCTGTAAAGGAAAGCGTCGTCGTCCTCGCATAGTCCGCCCCGAGCCTGTGCCCCATCCAGAAGGAGACGGCGAACATCACGGCGAAGTAAACGAGCAGCGGCACCGCAATCCGCAGCACGTCGAGCGGCAGGCGAATGATGTACTCCCCCTTGAGCGAGAACATCACGACGATCGTGAACAGCAGCGCCACCAGCGTGAGCGGGCTGATGCGCGGGATGAAGCGCTTCTCGTACCACATCCGCCCGCGAAGCCGCAGCAGTGTGAAGCGTGTGACGATGCCGGCCAGGAATGGAACGCCGAGATAGAGGAACACGCTGCGGGCGATCTCCGCCATCGAGATATCGACCACCGAGCCCTGAAGCCCGAACCATGCCGGCAGGACGGTCACGAAGACCCACGCATATACCGAGTAGAAGAGCACCTGAAACACGGAGTTGAATGCCACGAGCCCCGCCGCATACTCCGTGTTCCCCTTCGCCAGTTCATTCCAGACGATCACCATCGCGATGCAGCGCGCCAGGCCGATCATGATCAGCCCGGCCATATACTCCGGATAGCCGCGCAGAAAAATCAACGCCAGCGCAAACATCAGCACCGGCCCGATGATCCAGTTCTGAACCAGCGAGAGGAGTAGGATCTTCCGGTTGCGGAAGACGGCGCCCATCTCCTCGTAGCGGACCTTGGCGAGCGGCGGATACATCATGAGGATCAGGCCGGCCGCGATCGGAGTCGAGGTCGTGTGGAGCACGCCCGGAAATGCATAGCCGGCGCCCACCCCCACGGCCATCGCGGCGAAGATCCAGAGCGTGAGATAGCGGTCCAGAAATGAGAGCTTGCGGCTGACCTGATCCACGATTCCCCCTTACGGCTTGCGCGCGCGCACGAAGGCGCTCATGAACTTACCGTCCACGAGCGGCCCGATCTTTGTGAAGTCGATTCCCTTGTCCGCGAGGAACGACAGGGCGTCCTCGGACCGGAAAATCCGGGTCGGCTCGACGCCGATGTCCGTGAACCCGGCGGCGGCGAGTTTCGCACGGTATTCGTTCTCTTCGAGGGCTCCGGCGACACAGCCGACCCAAAGCAGCACGTTTTCGCGGATTGCCCCCGGAATTTCGCCGCGCGTCACGACGTCGGAGACGGCGAAGCGTCCGCCGGGCTTCAGCACGCGGAAGGCCTCCCGCAGCACGCGGTCCTTGTCGGCCGAGAGATTGATCACGCAGTTCGAAATGATGACGTCCACCGAGTTGTCCGGCAGCGGGATGTTCTCGATCTCACCCTTGAGGAACTCGACATTCTGAACGCCGGCTTTCTTCTGGTTGTCGCGGGCGAGGGCGAGCATCTCGTCGGTCATGTCGAGGCCATAGGCCTTTCCGCCGGGCGAGACGCGTTTGGCCGAAAGCAGCACGTCGATGCCGCCGCCGCTTCCGAGGTCGAGCACTGTTTCGCCCGGCTTGAGTTCCGCGAGCGCTGTGGGATTGCCGCAGCCGAGCGAAGCCAGCACGGCCGCTTCCGGCAGTTCGTTCTTCTGAAGTTGATCGTAGAGGTCCGACGTGATCGGATCTGCGCCGGAACAGCACGATGACGGACTGCTGCCGCAGCAGGCGTTCCCTTGGCCCGAAACAACTCGCAGAGCTGCCTGCCCGTATTTTTCCTTCACCACGTCTTTGATGCCGCTCATTTTGTCTCCTATTTGCAGCAAACGATTTTCTGAGAGTCAACGGCCTTGTTGCGCGTGCAACACTCGGCGAACAGGAACCCGAGCAGTTCTTCGAGCGCCGCCGTATTCGCCGTGTACCGCAAAAAAGTGCCTTCCCGCCGGACAGCGATGAGATCTTCGTTTTTGAGTTTGTCGAGATGGTGCGACAGCGTGCTGCCCGTCACGTCCAGTTCGGCGCCGATGTCGCCGGCGACCATTCCCTGTGGATGCGACCACAGCAGCAGCCGCAAAATGCGGAGCCGCGGCTCGCTGCCCATGGCCGCAAACATGTCCGCATACCGCGAGACGTCCTGCTGTCGCGCTTTCATATTTCTACAATAATCGAAATAGCGGAGGCTGTCAACGGGCGATTCGGGCTTTGCTGATAACGGACGGCTGATGACTATTTGCTACCACAGCTTCTTGAAGACGTCGAGCGCCTGTTGCAGCATATCGAGCGTTTGCGCCGCGGTGGCGCACAGGCGCAGGCGCGCCGTGCCCTGCGGCACGGCCGGGAACATGATGGGCGTGGCGAGAATGCCGTTTTCCCTCAGGTTGCCCGCCAGCATCGCAGCCGTGGGCTCGTCCTTGAGGATCACCGGTACGATCGGCGTTTCCGACATCCCGGTGTCGTATCCGAGGTCCTGCAAGCCGTTGCGCAGGAAGTCGCCGTTGCGCTTCAGGCGCGCCACGCGCTCGGGCTCGCTCTTCAGAATAGCGATGGTCGCGCGCACCGCCGCGGCCGCCGCCGGGCAGAGCGCCGCCGAGAAGATGAACGGCCCGGCCGCGTGTTGCAGGTAAATCCCGAGTTCCTGCGAAACCGCGACGAAGCCACCGCTCGACGGGATCGCCTTGGCGAGCGATCCGGTCCAGATATCGACCTCCGTCGCAGCTATGCCGAAGTGCTCGTCGGTGCCGCGGCCGTGCGTGCCGAGCACGCCGGTCGAGTGCGACTCGTCCACCATCAGGAAGCAGCCGTATTCCTTCTTGATCGCGATCAGTTCCGGCAGCCGGCAGATGTCCCCATCCATCGAAAACACGCCGTCGGCGATGATGAGCGTGCGGTTCGCCTCCGGCCCATTGGCAAGCTCGTGCCGCAGCGAGTCCGGGTCGTTGTGGCGGAAGCGCTGGATCTGCACGCCCGCCAGGCGGCATGCGTCCACCAGGCTGCGATGCGCGAGCGCGTCGAGAATCACGCGGTCCTGCGGCATCAGCAGCGCCGAGACCACGGCCATGTTGGCGATGTATCCCGAGTTGAACGTGATCGCTTCGGCCGTGCCCTTGAACGCGGCCAGTTCCTTCTCCATCTCGCGATGCAGGTCCACGGTGCCGGTGAGCATGCGCACGCCGCCGGTGCCGGTCCCGTACTTCCGCACCGCTTCAATTGCGGCCTCGTCCACGCGCGGATCGCCGATCAGCCCGAGATAGTCGTAGGAGGAGAGCATCAGCATTTCCCGCCCCTCGGCCTTCACGCGCGGGCCCGAGCGCGTCTCGAGCGCGATCTGGAACGGGTACAGGCCGGCCTGGCAGGCTTTCGCCATCGTGTCGAAGACGCGGCGCGCGCGCGCGTCGATCAGGCCGTCCTTCCTGTAGGTGCGGTTCGCGCCGGCGGCGAAGAAGCCGTTGAACAGGCCACCAGAAGAAGTTTTGAAAGTTGAAGTGCGGGTCAGAAGCCTAAGTTTCTCTATCATTCGAAAGCCGCCGGGATCAACACAGTCTAGCATCAGGAGTGAGGGACCGCATACACCGAATGATTGAGCGCTGTTAACGAGCGCCTCCGGGTTAGAATTGTGGCGGGGGGGACGGATGCAGCCTTTGCGGCCTTGGCGGGACGGGCACGGCTCCGCGGAGCTGCCCGGAAGCGCCTGAGCCGATGCTCGAACGCCGGATCATTGAATTTTCCCGCGACGCGATCATCATCGCGGATACCTCGCGCGTCGTCAGGAGCTGGAACGCCGCGGCCGAGAAGCTCTACGGCATCCCGCGCGAGCGGGCTATCGGCAGGACGACGTACTCGCTGATCGGAATGCCGAACGCCGCCGCCGTCGATGCGGCCCTCAGACGCGAGGGCCGCTGGGACGGCCAGCTGATCCGCAGGCGGGCCGACGGCTCCGAGATCCCGGTCGAGAGCCGCCAGTGGATCGTTCGCGAGCCCGGCGAGCCGCCGGTGATCCTCGAAATCGACAGCGAGATCCGCGCGCGCAATCACAACGAGGTTGAAATGCACGCGTTTCTGGACAACAGCCCGGCCATCGCCTGGATGAAAGACGAAGACGGCCGCATCGCGTATCTGAGCAAGTCCTACGAGCGCGAGTTCGCCGTGCGCCTCGAGGACTGGCGCGGCAAGACGGATTTCGAACTTTGGCCGCCGGAGATCGCCGCCCAATTCCGCAAGAACGACCTCGAGGTGCTGGCCGGCGGCAAGCCCATCGAGGTCGTCGAAGAAAGCTTCCGGCCGGGCGGCGAGCGGCGCTACTGGATGAACGTCAAGTTTCCGTTTTCGGACCCGTCCGGCAAACGCTACGTGGGCGGAGTCGGGGTGGACGTCACCTCGCAGAAGTGTCTGGAAGAACGCATCGGGGAGGCGCAAAGACTGGAAAGCCTCGGCGTGCTGGCGGGGGGGATCGCCCACACGTTCAACAATCTGCTCACAGTGGTGCTCGGCAACGCGAGCCTGGCGAAGGACGTCTGCCCGTCCTCCCAGGAACTGGACGCCATCCTGGCCGCGGCTGAGCGCGCCGCGGAGCTCACGCGCCAGCTGACGGCGTATGCGGGAGCGGAGCGCAGTTCGCCGCGCGAGCTCCGCCTGTCCAACCTCGCCGCCGAAATCACCGAACTGCTGCGCGCCTCGGTTCCGCCGAACGTGGAACTGCAATTGCACCTCGCGGCCGATCCCTACTGCGTCGTGGCCGACCCCGCGCAGATCCAGCAGATCCTGGTCAGCCTGGTGACCAACGCGGCCGAGGCGATCGAGCCCCCGCGGACCGGCGTCATCACCGTGAAGAACGGAGTGCGCCATCTCGCCGCGTCCCAGCATGGACTCCAACCCGGAAACTACGTGACGATCGCCGTGAGCGATACCGGCCGCGGCATGAGCGCGGAAACCGTCGCGCGCGTCTTCGATCCGTTCTTCACGACCAAGTTCGCCGGCCGCGGACTCGGCCTGGCGGCCGTGGCGGGCATCGTACGCACGCTCGGCGGTGCGATCGCCGTCGAGAGCGCCGAGGGGCAGGGCAGCACGTTCACCGTCCTGTTGCCCGCGCTTCCGCCCGAACACGCCTGCGAGCCGCCGCGCCCTGCCGCCGGCACGCTGCCGCAGGTTACCATGACGGAATGAGGCTTGCTGTCGCGGCCGCCCTGGCCGCCCTAACGCTCTGCGCCGCCGGAACGCTCGATGTTTTCGACCTGCACTGGAGCGTTCCTGACGCCGCGGACTGGAAGATCGATCGCGAGGACAGCGTTCCCGTGCTGCGTTTGCTGAAGGCCCGCGAACCGCTTCCCGGCCCGCGCCGCCCCATCCAGTTCGCGGTTGCCGAAACGCCGGCCTACCGCCGCCTCACGATCGAAGCCGACGCCATGCCGCTCGGCGAAGGGCTGATGGTCGTCTTCGCTTACCGCGACGCGGCGCACTTCAATTACGCGCACCTGGCCACCAACACCGGGGTCCAGTTCCCGGTCCACAACGGCATCATGCACGTCTATGGCGGCGAGCGCGTGCGCATCAGTCCGGAGAGCGGCCCGCCCGCCTTCACCGCCAGCGGGCGCTGGCATCACGTGAAGCTCGAGCACGACGCCGCGACCGGAGCCGTCTCGGTGACCGTGGACGGCCGCGCGAACCCGGCGCTCAGCGCGGTGGACCGCAGCCTCGGCGCGGGCAAGATCGGCCTCGGCTCCTTCGATGAGACGGGCGCTTTCAAGAACGTGAAAATCGGGGTGGAGGGTTCCGGCTCCTAGCGGTATGCAGGAAACCGCCTCCTCCGGCCGGATCGCCTTCCGGTACGCCAATTTCCGCTACTTCGTGACGGCGCGCCTGGTGACGGTCGGCGTCTCCGAGATGCAGGCCGTGGCCGTCGCCTGGCAGGTCTACGCGCTCACCCACCGCGCGTTCGATCTCGGCCTGGTAGGGCTCGCGCAGTTCCTTCCCGGAATCGTGCTGTTCCTGGTTTCGGGGCACGCGGCCGACCGCATCCCGAGGCGGCGCATCCTACTGGTCTGCTTCGCCGGTTTCTCGCTCTGCTCGCTGCTGCTGCTTGCCTTCGCGCTCCGCGGCATCACTTCCGTGTATCCGATTTACGCTGTGCTGCTGCTCAACGGGGCCGTGCGCGCCTTCAATGGCCCGGCGGGCGAGGCACTGCTTCCGCTGCTCGTCCCCGAGGAACACTTTCCGAACGCGGTTGCGTGGAGCGCCTCCACCTACCAGGCCGCGACGATTCTCGGTCCGGTGGCGGGCGGTGTGCTCTACGGCCTCACGGACAGCCCCGTGCCCGTCTATGCCGGTGCGGCGGCGGGTTACCTGGTTGCGCTGGCACTCGTTTCGGCGCTGCGCGTGCGCGCCGTCGAGCGCCCGCGCGAGAACGCCTCGCCCGGCCTGGTGCTCGAAGGCCTGCGATATATCTGGCGGAACAAGCTGATCCTCGGCACGATCTCGCTCGATCTGTTCGCCGTGCTGCTCGGGGGCGCAGTGGCGCTGCTGCCCGTCTTCGCGCGCGAGATTCTCAAAGCGGGCGCCTATGGGCTCGGACTGCTCCGCAGCGCGCCGGGCGTGGGCGCCTTGCTCACGGCGATCGCCGTAGCTCACTGGCCGATGCGCCGCCGCGCGGGGGCGGCCATGCTGTGGTGCGTGTTCGGTTTCGGCGTCTGCACGGTGCTCTTTGGGGTTTCGCACAGCTTGTGGCTGTCGCTAGCAGTGCTGCTGCTTTCGGGCGCGTTCGACATGGTGAGCGTCATCGTGCGCCACACCCTCATCCAACTCGCCACGCCGGACGACATGCGGGGCCGCGTCAGCGCGGTCAACATGGTCTTCATCGGCGCGTCGAACGAAGTTGGACAGTTCGAATCGGGCGTCATGGCGCAGTGGTTGGGCGCCGTCCCGGCCGTGATCCTGGGCGGCCTCGGGACCATGGCGATCGTCCTCGCCTGGACGCGCCTGTTCCCCTCGCTGCGGCGGGTAGATAAGCTCACGACATAACCGGATTTGCCCCGCTTTCACGCCCTACGGTACGATTGACGCAAGAACAGG
Source organism: Acidobacteriota bacterium (assembly GCA_050261515.1). Classification (GTDB taxonomy): domain Bacteria; phylum Acidobacteriota; class Terriglobia; order Bryobacterales; family Bryobacteraceae; genus JBLNDJ01. The sequence continues at coordinate 26,158 of JBLNDJ010000050.1, forward strand.
GGGGTGTTCGAATGGCTTCAACCGTTTGGAAGGGCTATCTCACCTTCGGGCTCATCTCCGTACCAATCCGTCTGTTCGCGGCCTCGCGGCGCGAGCACGTCAGTTTTCACATGGTCCACAAGACCTGCGGCACGCGCGTCAAGCAGCAACTCTACTGCCCGCACGACGAGCGCGTCGTCGAACGCAGCGAGATCGTCAAGGGCTACGAGGAATCCAAGGACACCTTCATCGAAATCGACCCCGAGGAGCTCAAGAAGATCGCCCCGCCGTCCGAGACGAACATGGACATCATCCAGTTCGTCAAGCTCAGCGAGGTGGACCCGCTCTACTTCGACACCTCCTACTACGCGCTGCCCGAGGAGCCCGGCCGCAAGGCGTACGACCTGCTGGTCCGCGCGCTCGAAGAGGCCGGCTACGCCGCGCTCGCCAAGCTTTCGATGCACCAGCACGAGTACGTCGTGCTGATCCGCCCGCGCGCCGGCGGCCTCACGCTCCACACCATCTATTACCCGAACGAGCTGAACCAGATGAGCGAGTACGGCCAGCCCGGCCGGATCGAAGTGCGCGAGCAGGAAGTGGAGCTTGCGCGCCGCCTGGTTGAGAACCTAGCCGCGCCGTTCGAGCCCGAGAAGTTCCACGACGAATACCAGACCAAGGTGCTCGAGCTGATAGAAGCCAAGCGCGAGCACAAGGAAATCAAGCCCGCGCGCCCGCAGAAACTGGCCCCGGTCGTCGACCTGATGGAGGCGCTCGAGCGCAGCCTCGCCGCGTCCGGCGGCGGGAAGAAGCCTCCAGCGGTCGCCGAGGAACCCGCGCCCAAGAAGCGCGCGGCGAAGAAGCGCGGCGCCGCATAGGGTTTTGCTTACGCCATTGACACGGGCGCGCGCTTCCGGTATAAGTTGTGCAAATCGAGTGAGGGGGCCTTTCGATGAGAAAGCTTTGGGGGGTTGCTGTTCTCGTGCTCCTTGCGCCCGCGTTCGCACACGCGCAGGCGACCTACACCGCTGAGTTGCGCGGCACCGTCAGCGACAGCACCAGCGCCGTGGTTCCCGGGGCCACTGTCACCATAACCAACGACGCGACGGGCGTTGCGTCCACGGCCAGGACTGACGAGCAAGGGCGCTATTTGTTCCCGGCTCTGCGGCCCGCCGGGTACACGGTCCGGGTCGAGGCCAAAGGATTCAAGACGGTGGTGCGGCCCAACGTCGTGCTCCGCGTGGGCCAGCAGACTGATCTCGACTTCGCCATTCAGGTCGGAGAGACGAGCGAGACCGTGGAGGTCACGGCTGAGTCTCCGCTGCTGAACACCATTACGGCGAGCCTCGGCACGGAGGTCACGAACCGCTACATCATCAACATGCCGCTGCTCGACCGGGGGCTCACGAATCTCACGTTTCTCGCGCCCGGCGTGACCGAAGTGGCCGGCGCAGGCGCCGACGATATTCGCGGCACCAACTTCGTCTCCAACGGGCAGCGCAATGGGACGGCCGAGGTGCGCCTTGACGGCGCGCTCTCCACGGTGCCCGAGAGCGGCGAAGGCGGCAACACCATCGTCAACTATCAGCCTTCGGTCGAGGTCATCCAGGAATTCAAAGTCCAGAACAACAGCTTCTCGGCCGAGTACGGCAACAACGGCGGCACGGTGATCAACGTCATCACCAAGTCCGGGACCAACGAGTTTCACGGCAGCGGCTGGTGGTTCGCGCGCCGGCCGCGCTTCGACGCGAACGACTTCTTCTCGAACCGCGACGGGCAGCCCAAGGGCGACTACAAAAGAGACGAGTGGGGCGGCTCCATCGGCGGGCCGATCAAAAAGCAGAAGGCGTTCTTCTTCTTCGATTTTCTGAAGACGCGCGACGACTCGCCTTTCACCCTTACCACGACCGTCCCCACGGCCGCGCAGCGCACCGGCGATTTCTCACAGACGTTCAACGACGACGGATCGCTGCGCACCATCTACAACCCGTTCGACGTTCACCAGGACGCGGACGGCAACTGGATTCGCGCGCCCTTCGCCGGCAACATCATCCCTGACGCGCTCATCGATCCCGTGGCGCGCAAAGTCGCCGCGCTTTACCCCGAACCGACCGGCCCAGGCGACGACATCACCGGCCGTAACAACTACACGCAGAAGCTGGTGAACTCCTACCCCGGCTACCAGTTCGACATCAAGCTCGACTACATCGTGACGGACAAGTCGCGCCTGGCGGGCCGCTACAGCCGCGGGCACGCCACGGGAAGCACGCCATCGGCCGAAGGCCAGCTCCTCGACGCCGCAACGAATCACGGAACCGATCAGAACGCCGTCATCGAGTACAGTTGGACCGCGACGCCGACTCTGCTCTGGACCAGCCGCATCGGCATCGACCGCAGCTTCTACAAGCAGACCGCCACCGCGCTTGATCCGGCCACCGTCGGCTTCCCACCGGATCTCAACGCGTACTTCGGCCTGAAGCGCTTTCCCGAGATCGGGCCCGAGGAGTACGGCTACCTCGGCCAATCCTGCTGCACCGACACCGTCAAAGGCCAGACGCAGTGGATGTACTCGTCGACCATCTCGAAGAACATCGGCAGCCACAACCTGAAATTCGGCGGAGAACAGCGGCAGTCGTTCACGAATTTCTGGCAGCCCGACTACCCCACGGGGCAGTTCGGCTTCGAGCGCTCCACCACGATGGCGGACGTCTTCAACCCCGATTCGAGCCAGGGCAACGCCATCGCCGCGCTGCTGCTCGGATGGGGAACGAACGGGCACGTGGGCACGCAGCCGCCGGTGGCGGACAAGTCCAAGGACACCGGCTTCTTCATCCAGGACGACTGGAAGGTGAACCAGCGGCTCACGCTGAACATGGGCCTGCGCTATGAATGGAGCACGCCGTTCACCGAGCGCTTCAACCGGCTCGTGATCGTGGACTATACGGGCGACACCGGGATCGACGTCCCGGGCCTCGGCCGCCTGCGCGGCACCAGCTACCTTGCCGACGACAAAAAACGGACCGCGAACGTTGACCGGAACAACTTCGGCCCGCGCTTGGGCTTCGCCTACCGCGTGGACCAGCAGACGGTCGTGCGCGGCGGCGCCGGCGTCTACTACGGCTACAACGTCGCCACGAATTTTCAGTATGTCGGCACGCCCTGGTACAAGAACGTGCTCGTGTACTTCTCGAAGGACGGGGGACTGTCGCAGTCGGCGTCGCTCTCGAACCCGTTCCCGACCGGCTTCGTCGGCCCGCCCGGCCCGAAGTACGGCCAGCTTGCGCAGTGGGGCTTCGACAACGGCTACAACCTGAACGACGGCCTGCGCAACGCCGAGATCTACCAGTGGAACATCGGCATCGAGCGGCAGTTCGCGGGCGACATGCTGGTCGAGGTCAACTACTCCGCGAGCCGCAGCACGCACCTTCCGTTCAACGGCTACGACGGCACACGCAACCGCAACTTCGTCAACCGCCAGAACCGCGAACAGTATGGCTCCGAAGGCCTCGCCGAACTTGTGGACAACCCGTTCCTCCCGTTCTTCCAGGGCCCGAACGCGATCTTCAACGAGCCCGACTCGCTCTACAACGACCCGCAGATCGAGCGCATCTACACGCTGCGCCCGTTCCCGCAGTTCGCCGGGAGCTTCGGCGGCTACCCGCAGTTCATCGCCAACGCTCGCTACAACTCGCTGCAGGTCCGCTTCGAAAAACGCTATTCGCACGGGCTGGCGTTCACGGGCAACTACACATTTTCGAAGATGACCGACGATAACTCGCTCGGCTTCAATCCGTGGGTGGGCAATCTCCAGACCACCGGAGAGCTTCAGGACCTGACCAACCTGAGCGCGGAAACGTCCGTGAGCGGCGTCGATACGCCGCACCGGCTCGCGTTCGCGGTCAGCTACGAGCTGCCCATCGGCCGCGGCAAAGCGGTCGGCCGTGATATGCACCGCGCGCTCGACGCCGTCGTGGGCGGGTGGCAGGTCAATACGTTTGTGACCTTCCAATCCGGCAATCCCGTGGGTGTCCACATGGCGGAAGCGCGGCTCGCCGACGGCAACCAGCGGCCCAACGTCTCAGGCAACCCGAAAGGCGCGAGCATACGCGACGTGGTCGATGGCGCCGGCAATTTCTTCAACGTCGATGCGTTCTTTGATCCCGGCGACCAGGTGCCCGGCAACGCGCCGCGCTACTTCGCGAACCTGCGCAGCGATGGTATCCGCAACCTCGACGTTTCGTTCTTCAAGGACTTCCGCTTCACCGAGGCGATGTTTCTCCAGTTGCGCGCCGAGTTCTTCAACTTCACGAATACGCCGCGGTTCGCCATGCCCGACACGAGTTACGGCAGCAGCGACTTCGGGCTGATCACGGAGCAGTCGAACCGCTCGCGGCACGGGCAGATCGGGATACGCTTCGTGTGGTGACGCCGCTCTGGGCCTTCGCCCTGTACCTTGCCGCGCAGCAACCCGACGCGTGCCCGGCCCTCGCACGCCGGGGCGAGGAGGCGGCGCTCCGCAAGGCCGTCGCGCTCCGGCCGTCGGACCCGGTGTGCCTCGCTTCGCTGGGTGTGGTTCTGGGGATACGCGGCAAGCTTGCCGAATCAAGCGATCTGTTCGAGAAGGCGCTGCGCATGATCCGGAGGACCAGGTCACTCGCCGCAACCTCGCCAACAATCAGGTCCAGTCCGGCCGTCTGCGCGAGGCCGCGCGCAACCTCGAGATCGTGCGCAGGCGGAACCCTTCGGACAAGGCAGCGGTGCAGCTTTTGGTTTCGGTCGCCCGCGCACATTACAAGGCGGGCGATTTCGCGGCTGCGGAGACGCTGCTGCGCGATCTGCTCGCCGCGGGCGACCAGCCGGCCGGGGTTTTCAATCTGCTCGGCTGGTGCTCCTACAAGCAGGGCAAGCTGAAGGACGCGATAGCAGCCATGGATCTCGCGATCGACCGCGAACCCGCCAACGCTGCGCACTACGTCGATCTCGGGATGATGCTGCTCAGCCACAACCGCGCGTCGGTGGCGCTCGAAGCCGCGAAGAGGGCGCTCGAGGCCGCGCCGGATTCCTACCCGGCGCTGCTGCTTAAGGCCGTGGCCGAGGCGAAATTGAACCTGCTCGCCGATGCCGCGGAAACATACCGGCGTGCCGCCACAGTGAAGCCGGAAGCGCCGCAGCCGGTTGTCGCCCGCGGCGTCGTCCTGGCGTCGGCCGGCCGCGTGCCCGAGGCCGCCGCGGCGTTCGAGGAGGCGCTGCGGAAGTTCCCGAACCAGGCCGTGGTGTACCAGGAGTACGGGAAGTTCCTCGCCGCTCAGGGCGAGCGGGACCGCGCCACCGGATTTCTCGAACGCGCCGTCGCGCTCGACCCCACGGCCGCCGAAGCGCGCTACGAACTCGGCAGACTCGCGCTCGACGCCGGCAATCCGAAGGACGCCCTGCCGCACCTCGAGGCCGCGGCGAAAAGAAAGCCGCAAAGCAGTAAGATTCACTTTGCGCTCTCGCGCGCCTACCGCGAGCTCGACCGCCCGGAAGATGCGGCCCGGGAGCTCGCGGCTTTCGAGAAAGCGCGCAAGGCGGAGAAGAACGTGGTCGAGGTCCCGCAATGACACACAAACTCGCAATCGCCGCACTCGCGGCCGGGTCGCTCGCCTGGTCGCAGCCCGCTCAGAACTGGACGCACAAGGTCCGCATCGGCGGCCACTCGCTCCGGCTCGACCGCGTGGACGAGATCGTCCGCAGCGCCACCGAAACCAACGTCTACGGAATAGAGACGGACAACGACATCACCGGCCGCTACGAAAGCTTCCTCGATCCCGCCGAGAAGCTGAAGGCGATCCGCGCGGTCGCTGAGAAGGCTCACGCGGCGGGCAACAAGGCATTCGTCTACATCGCCGGTCTCGAATGCATCACCGCCAACGCCGACCGCGCGCCGCATAGCTTCTTCAAAGACCATCCCGACTGGGTCCAGCGCAAGCTCACCGGCGAGCCCGCCGTGTTCGGCGGAGGCACCGCGTTCTGGATCGCCAAGGGCGACGAGGACGTCTGGATCTCACCCTATGCCGCCGAGTGGCGGAAGATCTACATGCAGCGCGTGCGCGAGATCGCGGGCACCGGCATCGACGGCATCTACGTCGACATCCCGTACTGGATGACCCACTTCGACGGCTGGGAGGATTCCTGGGCCAGCTTCGACGACTACACGGTCGCGGCGTTCAAGGCGCGCACGGGCCTCGACGCGAAGAAAGACATCAAGCCCGGCGACTTCAACGATCCCGGCTTCCGCCGCTGGATCGACTTCCGCATCGACACCCTCACCGAGTTCATGCGCGAGATCGATGCGAACGTCAAGGCCGTCAACCGTGAGTGCATGACCATCGCCGAGATCTACCCCGGCATCGAGGAAGAGGCGGTGCGGGTCGGCTCGGACGTGTACGACATGTACCGCGTGGTGGACGTCATCGCGCACGAGTACGAATACGGGGGCGGCCATCACACGGCCGCGTCGAAGACGCAGGACGACTGGTTCCACTACATGACCGGCATGCTCACGTTCCGCGCCTTCGCTGAGGGCAAGGCCTCCTGGATGCTGAGCTACTCCTGGGATGGCGAGAAGAACGTGGACCGCAAGGATGCGATGAAGAACCTGTTCGCCGCGCAGCTCACCGCCGGGACGAATCCGTGGGACGCGCGCGGCCACGTGATGTCCGGGTCGAACGACATGGCCACCCGGAAGGCGATCTTCGGCTGGATCCGCGATCACGAGAAGACGTTCTACACGCCGCGAACGCCGATCGATCCCGTTGGCGTCTACTTCTCGCCGAGCACGCGGAATTACCATCCCCGCGAGTTCACCGATGCCTACCGCGCCGCGATGGAGCGGCTCATGCAGGCCCACATCGAGACGCAGGTGGTGACGCCGCGGACGCTCGGGGCGTTCCGGGGGCGCTTCCTGATCGTGCCGGACGCCGGCGTGCTTGCAAACGAGAACCTCGATGCTTACAAGGGGAAGCTGCTGACTGGGGCGCAAATTCCCGGGGGCTGGCGGGGCGCGGTGGAGGTCAAGGCTTCGCCCGGGGTCGCAACGCAGATCGCCCGCGTGAACGGCCGTACGCACGTCTTCCTCGTGAATTTCCTCGGGCGGAAAACCGATGCGGCGTTTTCCTTCGAATCCGGCTCGAAGGCCTTCGCGCTCGACTACCTCGGCGAGACGCGCGAGCTCGAAACCAAACGCGAAGGCGGGCGGCTCACCTGCGCGCTACCGCAACTCGACAAAGCCGCCGTGGTCTGGGTGGAGTAGTCTCTCCGGCGCCCAAGAGCACGGGACCCGCCTGGAGTCGATCAGGACGAGGCGGTACTCGCCGCGCTCTCTGGCCCTCGCGTAGCCGGGACGCCGGAAATCGAGAATGTACCCGAATTCCTGCGGCGAACCAAGATTGTCTTTGGACATATTCAGCGTGCTACGCGCACCGTTAACCGGCGGTTCAATTTAGTACCAGAAGCCGTCGCGGCGCTCGGCGGGCCAATCGCGAGGGGACTGACCCCAACGCGGTGAGTGGTGCGCCGTTCGGTGACAGTCAATTACGCGCCGCCACGCGCGCGTGCGGCGTGCAACGTCATCCCCGCGCGCGTGGGAGGCGGGTATATACTGTGCAGTACACGCGGTACCCAGCCGTTTCCGGCGATCTTCGCCGAAGCCGGGTACCATTACCACGCCGAAGTTCACGGGCAACTCGGTGCAATCAGATCGGACCCTCGCACACGGCTTCCGGTCGTGGTCGCAGCTTCCAGGAACACGGCTTTGTCGAAGCAACCGGTCCCGGTGTCTTGCATCTGAAACAGGAGGTACATATCGGGTCTGCTATCACCGTTAACATCATCAACGATATAGGCGATAGCATGCCCGCTGTTCCTGCCGAGCCTGGCGCTTGCGGGGTCAACCGTGCTTGCGTCGAAGGTGGCGGTTCCGAGGACGGCAACGTAAACTGGACCGCTGGTTTTCGGACTAACGGGGTTTGGCGCTGGAATACCCGGCGAGACGTCAACCGTCACACCCGTGAAAGTCGTCGGCGCCTGGCCAGCGGTCAACCGGGACATCGTGTAGAGGTCTCCGCCCAAATCCGGGCATAGCTCGGCCATCGTCTCCGCGGCCTCCTCGTGAGCAGCGTAGATTTCATCATCGGTGGCACCGGGTGGGATCGGAGGCAAAAAGACGTTGTCGACCTTTAGGTCCCCGGCGATCCAGTAGGCGGCCGGCCCCGGCGCCAGAGGGCTTCTGAAAGAGAACGTCATAGTGTCACCCGGCCGGAGCGGGTTGGCCAGAGGTGGGATCATTCCGTCGTCCGGGGTCCCGAGAACAATCGCGTAGGCCTCCCACGAGTATTCATTTGGATCTTTAGAGGCATCCCTCAACAGCAAAGCGCCTGCCCATCCGGTAGGCTGCGATTGGGAAGCTATCGGAGGAGAGACCGTCACCATGAACCTCTCAAGGTCCTTCTTGCCGGTGTTCTGGACGGTGTACGTGTAGGTGTACAGGCCAGTTCCTTGTTCGAACGAGGTCTGTAGAGTCACTGTGGCATCAACGCCCTGTAGAGGCGATGTAGGACACGAGGAGCCTTGCGCCGACAACCCCGTGACCAGCCCAAAGATCAGAAATGCAGCCACCTGGACACACCTCATCACTATCTCCTTTCTAGCCTGACTGGCTAAGGGAGTCCTTGTACGTGCCAATGAGTCGCGAATGGCGCCGCTGGGCTCTCTCGGAACTCCGGGAAACCGAGGCAAGTGCGTTGGTCGTCGGGGTCTAGGCAACTATGACGGATAGCACTTGCAAGGGCCCTCCAGTATTCCCGTGATGATTCTGATCGTGGAGGGTAGACGCGCTGAATTCATACCCCTCCCCAATAGTCGGCAACTCCGAAAATCCGGAGAACACGACTCCAATCGCAAATGTTCGGGGCGTGATCACGTGCCCCGGCTTGCTCCCGGCGAGGGTGAGATCCACTCTCCCGCCCTCTTCAGACGCCACGTAGTCGAAGTCCAGGTAACCCGTTGGGCCGCTGTTGGCTCCAGCAAAGTCCGCGCACCGCGTGCCGTCAGGCAGGCAGCTAACGCCAGGCCGTACCAAATGACCTGCGCCTCGCCCGGGGTTATTGTGTGCGTGACCTCCAGAGAAATCCACGGGTTGAATGCTCAACGCGATGTCGCAGTCTGTGAGACGCTGCCCCATCGAATCGACACAGGCGGCAGACAGCAATAGCCTGAATTCTTCGCGCCCGTTGATATTTCTTGAACTGAAATTACTGGGTCTGACCGTAAGATCGAATGCGCAGAAGCTGTCTTGCGCACTGTTGGTTGCGGCCGGCGCTCTCGTTAGCGTTCTGGAATCGACGACCACTGTTCCGTCCCACGCGAGAGATACAGCTGAAATCGACAGTAACAGCAGCAAAATTTTAGTGCCGCCCTTAGGGGATGTCAAGGCCTTATTTTCTGTCTTACTTCTGCCTTAATTTTCTCCAGTCCGTTCGGTCATCGGACACCGGACCAGAGGAGCCTGTTCAACTCTAGCGCCCCGGACGAACTGGCCGGGCGCTACCCTCAAGTCATGAGCGACAGCAATCTTCCCGAACCGTGGCTGAGGGGTCCGTTACCTGGCGTCGATCCGATGATTGCACCCCTTCTCTATTCGTTCCAGCAGGCGCGCGAAGACCTGGCCGCGTTCACTGAGGGACTCACGCCCGATCAGCTCTGGGCGAGGCCCTTCGGCGGCAATCCCGTAGGGCGTGAGATCCGCCATATCGGCGGCAGCGTCGATCGTTTGATCACGTATGCGGAAGGCAGGCAGCTCACGGACCGGCAGCTTCGCGAGCTGAGTTCGGAGTTCGACCCCGGCGCGGGCCGCGAGGAGCTATTGCGCGAGTTGGAAGAGCGCCTCGCGCGCGCCGAGGCCGTCGTGCGGTCGCTCGACCGCAAAACGCTCACCGCCCCGCGCGAGGTCGGCCGCAAGCGCCTCCCCACCACGGTCATGGGCCTGCTGGTTCACATCGCGGAACACACGCAGCGCCACGTGGGACAGGCGATCTCGGCGGCCAAACTCGTGCTGGCGGCCGAGCGGGGGTCAGCCTCTCGCGCCGATCCACCAGAGCAGGATCAGAATCCCGCCTAAAACGACAATAATCGCCACAGTAAGCCGCGCATTTTGCGCAAAAGTGGCCTTTTTCGGTTCGTAATCGGACATAAAACTCTCCTCTCCAATTGGTTTCCTGACAGGTTGTTGCCGCTGCGGATCAGGAAAGCTCGGGAGGAGCGCGCTGGCGGCCGGGCGTGGACCGGCGCGCGCCGCAAGCGATGCGCCCGGCGCCGGGGGCGTCGAAGCGATGCCACGCGGGAACGGGCAGCCGCAACGTGCCGCCGAGCGCCGCGCTCCGCGGATGCGCGGAGTCGTAGAGCTGCGCCCGCTTGAGCTGAACGGAAGTCGCCGGGCCGAGCGAGTACGACTGCCCCCGCAGCAAAACGGGGGCGCCGCAGCATCGCTCGTCCGGCTGATAATTCGCCTCGGCGTACCCGCTTGCAAGCAGGCACAGCGCGAGGAATAGACGCAAGAACACTTAGAAATTCACGATCGAAGCGAACGAAGCAGCATCCAGGCTCGCGCCGCCCACCAGCGTCCCGTCGATGTCTTCCTTCGCCATCAAAGTTTTCGTGTTGTCCGGCTTCACGCTGCCGCCATAAAGAATCCGCAGCTTCGCGGCCGCGTCCTTGCCGAACTTCTTCTCCGCCTCGCCGCGGATGAACTTGTGCGTGTCGGCAGCGATCTCGGGCGTCGCGGTCTTGCCGGTGCCGATCGCCCAGACAGGCTCGTAGGCGATCACGATGGCCGCGAACTGCTCGGGCGTGAGCTTCGCGATCCCGTTGGCGAACTGCGCGCCGAGCACGGCTTCCGTGCGGCCGCCCTCGCGGTCTTCAAGCTTCTCGCCCACGCATACGATCGGCTTCAGCCCGGCTTCGAGGGCCGCGACGGTCTTCTGATACACCGTCTCGTCGGTCTCGCCGAAGTACTGCCGCCGCTCGCTGTGGCCGATAATCACCCACTTCACGCCGACCGCCGCCAGCATCGGGCCCGACACCTCGCCCGTGTAGGCGCCTTCTTTCTTCCAGAACAGGTTCTGGCCGCCGATGCCGATGTTGCTGCCCTCTGCCGCGGCGACAGCGGCGGGCAAGCTCACGAACGTGGGACAGATCACGATATCGCGCCCGCTTGTCTTTTCCACCAGCGGCCGGAATTTCTCGAAAAATGCGGAGGTCTCCTGGGCAGTCTTGTACATCTTCCAGTTGCCCGCCATCAACGGTGTTCTCATAAGATCGCTTCTAAAAAACTGCTTCCTTTCGTAAGTTGAGTCTCGAAATTGTGGGCCACGGTCTGGCCGATATCCGCCAGCGTGGCGCGCGTTCCCAGGTTGACGCCCCTTTTCGCCTTCGGCCCGCACGCAATCAGCGGAACGTACTCGCGGCTGTGATCGGTCGAGGGCGTGGTCGGATCGTTGCCGTGGTCCGCGGTCAGGATGAGCAGGTCGCCCTCGCCCAGCGCCGCGAGCACGGAGGGAATCCAGCGGTCGGCCGCCTCGAGCGCCGCCGCGTAGCCCTCCACGTCGTTGCGGTGTCCGTAGAGCATGTCGAAATCGACGAGGTTCACGAACAGGAACCCGTCCGCCATCTCGCGCATCGCGGCGAGCGTCTTGGCCATGCCGTCGGTGTTGTTCGTTGTCTTGACCGAATGCGTGACGCCGCGGCCGAGAAAGATATCCGAGATCTTGCCGACCGAATACACCGGAACTCCGCGCCCGGCGAGCCGGTCGAGCAGCATGCCCTGGGGCGGCGGAACGGCGTAGTCGTGGCGCGCCGCCGAGTCGCGCTCAAACGCCCCGGGCCTGCCCACGAACGGCCGCGCGATCACGCGCCCGACTTCGTGCGGCCCGCTGAGCACCTCGCGCGCGATCTCGCACATGCGGTACAGCTGCGCGAGCGGAATCACGTCCTCGTGCGCCGCGATTTGAAACACGCTGTCGGCCGAGGTGTAAACGATCGGCGAACCCGTGCGTATGTGCTCTTCGCCGAGCCGCTCGATGATCTCGGTGCCCGAGGCCGGACAATTGCCGAGCGCGCGGCGTCCCACGCGGTGCTCGAACTCGCCGAGCACATCGGGCGGGAAACCGTTCGGGTAAAGCGGGAACGGCTTGTCGAGCAGGATTCCGGCGATCTCCCAATGGCCCGTAGTCGTGTCCTTGCCGGGCGAGGCGAGCGCGCACCGGCCGTAGTTCCCCGCGGGCGCCGGGGCCGCCGCGAGGCCGGCCACGGGGCGGATATTCGCCAGGCCGAGCGCGCACAGGTTCGGCAGCTTCATCGGCCGCTTGCGCGCGATGTTGCCCAGGGTGTCCGATCCCACGTCGCCGTAGGCAGCCGCGTCCGGCATTTCGCCGATGCCGACGCTGTCGAGCACCACGAGGATGACGCGCCGGAAGCTCATTGGCCCAGCGCCTGCCGTATGCGTTCGCTCAACTGATCGGCAAACCGGCCCGGGACGAAGCCGTTCATGCGGCTCTCGATCTCGCCGCGCTTGTTGATCAGGATCGAGGTCGGAATCGACGTGATCTGAAGCGCCGTCGAGAGGCCGTCCTCGTAATACACCTTCTTGTCCCAGCGGTTCTCGTCGAGGAACGCGGGCACGCCTTCGCGCTCCTCGTCGGTGTTGATCGAGAGGAACACGACGTCGGGCCGGTCCTTGAAGCGTTTCTTGACTTCCTCGTACAGCCCGTGCTGCACGCGGCAGGGGCCGCACCACGTGGCCCAGAAATCGAGCACCAGCACCTTGCCCTTGAGCGTCGAGAGCGCGAGCCTGTCGCCGGCAACGCCGGTGAGCGTGAAATCCATCGGGTTGGTAAGCTTCGCATTCGGGTCGAGCTGCTTCAGCTTCAGCTCGCGCTCGCGGATCGTCTGCACGGTGCGGTCGTAGGCCTCGAGCACGGCGTCGCCCAGTCCCGCCTCCGAGCCCTTCAGCTTGCGGTAGAGCTCGCCCATGCGCGCGCGGTCCTGCGCGCGGTCCGCGTCGCGGTTGCGCGCGTCGGGAATCGCGAACGCCTCGGCGTAGTAGCGGACCGCCTCTTCCTCCTTGCCCGTGCGCGCGAGCAGCCGCGCAATCTCGCGCGCGGATTCCGCCATGGGATACACGGCGTAGCTCCTGCGCGCCAGCTCGAGCGCCTCCGGGATGCGCCCGAGTCCCGCCAGCGCCCGCGCTTCGAGCACATAGGCGCGCCCGTAGCCGCGGTCGATATCCTCGCGCCACTTGCCGGGGGAAACGCGGCCCGGCGCGGGCTCCTTCTCGTAATCGCGTACGGCCTTCTCGTAGCGGCTCGCGTATTCGTAGGCACGGCCCGCCCGGTCCTGCTCGCCGTTCGCGAGCAGCGCGCCGATCACCGCTTCGAGCGTCTTCAAATCCGCCGACTCGCGCGTGAGCACGCGGTCGCCGTATTCGACGATCCGCTTGTCGTCCTTCTGCTCGATCGAAGCCTTCAGCAGCGCGCGCTCGATCTCGGGCCGGCGCTCGGACTTCGGGTACCTCACTAGGTGCTTCTCGAGCGTGCGTATGAAATCGATGTTGCTCGATCCGGTTTCCGAGAGCGCCTCGCGAAGCGCATCGTCTTCGCTGGGCGCGTCCGCCGCGGCGAGCGAAAGGGCGCAGAAAATGAGCAGGAAGAACTTCATTGGGCAGCAGTGGGTTTCGGATTGCGGATCGAGTCCGCCAGGTTGGCCGCGCGCTGCCGCGCCATGTGCAGATAGCTCTCGTTCTTGACGATGCGGTCGAGCAGCGGCAAGAACTGCTGTGCGGCGACCAGCCGGTTGCGGTCCCACGACGCCTCGAGCTGCAGCAGCGCCTGGTTCACGCCGAGCTTGTCGAACTTCGCGGCGCGCTCGAGCACCGCAAGCCTCAACTCGCTCTCGGTGATCCGCTCGAACCAGTCCCAAAGCGCCTGCGCGGAAGGGTCGGTCGAGTAATTGAACTTCACCTCACGCTTCTCGGCGCCCTGCTCCCAGCGAAACGTCTTCGTGCCGGTGAAGGCCACTTTCAGGTTCGACTCGAGCGGCCGGGAGAAGTTTTCGAGCTTGCCCGCCAGGTCGAAGATCTCGTCCGTTTCCTTCGGGGTGAGTTGGAACTTGAGCGGGAGTTCGTCGTCGGGGGCTTCTTTGTAGATGCCTTGGCCGTCGCGCCCGACGGTGATCTCGACGTAAGCCGGAACGCTCTTAGGGAACGACTTCGAGTAAGTGATCTTAGGTGCGTCCGCGGCAAAAAGGCTCGCCGCAAAGGCGCAGAGGACAGAGAGAAACGCCTTCACCGTGCTACCCCCAAAGTCCGGGTTGCGTAGCAGATCGCCGCGGCCAACGCGTCCGCGGCGTCTTCGGATTCGATGTCGTGGTCGAGATGCAACAGCGAGCGCACCATCATCTGCACCTGTTGTTTTTCCGCGCGGCCGTAGCCGACCACGCTCGTCTTGATTTCGAGGGGCGAAAACTCGGCCAGATCGAGCCCCGCATCGGCCACTACCACGAGGGCCGCGCCCCGCACCTGCGCCAGCTTCAGCGAAGTTTTCACGTTCGCGGCGTAGAAAACGTCTTCGATGGCTGCCGCTTCCGGAGCGTGCTCGCTCGCCAGCGCCCGCAGCCCGCGCGCGATCGCGGCGAGCCGGAGATACATCGGTTCCTTCGGACTTGTCCTTATGATACCGGCGGCCACGAGACGATGTTCGCGGCCGTCGGTATCGATAATGCCGTAGCCGGTCCTCTCGGTGCCGCAGTCGATTCCGAGGACCCGCATTGGCCGCCCCGGCGCTATTGCGCCAGGGTCTCCAGTACGTTTTCGTCGATGTCGAAGTTGGAGTAGACGTTCTGCACGTCGTCGTGCTCTTCGAGCCCTTCGAACAACTTCAGCATCGTGGCCGCGTCTTTGCCTTCGAGCTTGACCAGCATGTGCGGAACCATGGCGATCTGCGCTTCAATCGTCGCGATCGAGGCCTTCTGGATCGCGTTCAGCACCTGTTCGTGCGCCTCCGGCGGGGAGAGGATTTCCCAGTTCGAGCCGTCGTTGCGTATATCCTCGGCGCCCGCGTCGAGCACCAGGTCCATGAGCTGTTCCTCGGTCGCGTTCTCCTGCGGGATAAGGATCTGGCTCTTGCGCTCGAACAGCCGCGCAACGCTGTTCTGCTCACCCAGCTTGCCGCCGAACTTCGAAAACAGGTGTCGGATTTCGCTGACGGTGCGGTTGCGGTTGTCTGTGGCCACGTTGACCAGCACGGCCGTGCCGCCGGGCCCGTAGCCTTCAAAGGTCACTTCTTCGATCTGTCCGCCCTCGAGTTCGCCGGTGCCACGCTGGATCGCGCGCTTGATGTTGTCGGCGGGCATCGAGACCGCTTTGGCGGCCAGCACGGCGGTACGCAGCCGTGGGTTAGCGTCCGGATCGCCGCCGCCACCACGGGCGGCAATCATAATTTCCTTGATAATGCGCGTGAATGCCTTCCCGCGCTTGGCGTCCAAAGCGGCTTTCTTATGCTTGATGGTCGCCCATTTTGAATGGCCTGACATGCGAACCTCTATCGGTAGGAACGGATTTGTTCGGGGAAACCCAAGACCGAGGATAACAGAATCACGGTAGCGTCTCAACCGAATGAAAGACTTCCGGGAACTCGGAGCAAACCACCTGTTCGGGCGTACCATTGTCGCGATAGGTACTTCCGGAGTATGCTCTGGGGTTGTGCCTTAAGACTGTGCATGGTGGACGATAACATCCAGCGGTACTATCGGGCTCTCAATCTGGAGCCGACGGCGTCGCCCCAGGAAATCTATCAGGCATATAGAGATCTCGTTCGCGTTTGGGAACCTGCGCGGTTCGCGCACTCCCCGCGTCTGGAATTGATGGCGGAGGAGAAGCTGAAGGAAATCATCGAAGCCTACCGGGCACTGCTGCCCGGAGGGGCTCCGGAGGGTTCTTCCGCAGCGAGCGAGCCGGAGGCTGCCGCGCCACTTCCGCCGGACCCGTTCGCGGCGCCGGAGGCTGCCGCGCCCGTTGCGGACCGCTACCGGCTGCACGACACGCAGGTGGATATGCCGCCACTACCGCAGACTCCGCCGCAATCGGCGGTCGCGGTGGTCGATCCGCTGCCCGAGGCCTCGCAGATCGCGGACCGCTACCGCTTGCATGACACGCAGGTGGATCTGCCGCCGCTTCCCAAGCCCGAGCCGCCGCCGCCGGTCGTTGTCGCGGTCCCGCCCGCGGCTCAGGCTGCCGCCCCGGCCGCTCCAGCGCCGCCGCCGGCCGCGCAGCCGCCCGCCGCGCAGCCGCCGGCCGCGCAACCGCCGGCCGCGCAGCCGCCGGCCGGGCAGCCGGTCGAGCCCCTGGTCGCCGCCACTTTGCCCGCCGCCACGCCGCCGCGTTCCAACAAGCTCCGCATCGCGATGGGGGCCGTGACCCTCGCGCTCGTCGCCGGCCTGGCCATCTTCTTGTATCTGGCTCTCACAGGACCGCCGCCCAGCCGGGTGCCCGAACCGCCCGCGGCCGCCGCCACTCAGCCCGCAGCCGGGCAGCCCGTTACCGAAGAGGCCGCCCCGGCCCCGGTCGCCGTGCCGGGGGTTGTCGAGAGCGCACCCGCCGCGCCTGTGCCGCCGCGTCGCGTCGCGCGCCGCCGCGCCCCGCAGCCCGAGCCGCCCCCGCTCCAGCTCGCCAACGGCACCGAGTTGATGACGCCGCTCGGCCGCCGCGGAGTGGGCAAGTTTCACATTGCCAACCAGAGCGGACAGGACGCGGTCGCGCGCATCTCCACGCAATCCGCGCCCGAAACCGCGCTGCGTCTCGTCTACATCAAATCCGGCGGCGAAGTCGACATCACCGGCATAGGCACCGGCGTCTACTTCGTCAGCTTCAGCATCGGCCCGGTTACAAACAAGCCACGCTCCTTCGGCCCCCGCAACGGGCCGTTCCAGTTCCTCCAGATCGACACGGTGAGCGGCACGCAATCGGATCAGTATCAGATTGTGCTGAAACCGAGGCAGTAGGGGCAAAGCAGGGCCGTTCGGAAGACCGATGACGGCTGACCGCCGCCTTTGTAACTCTTCGTAAACCCGGCAACGCCCGCTCCCCGCTCGCGCGTATCACTCAGTGAGAGGGCAATGAGATGAAACAGAGGGCTCGATGGGCGCTGGCCGGCGCGCTCCTGATTGCGCCGGCGCTGGTTCGGGCGTCGGTCCGCACACCGGCGCCGGCGGACGACCTGGAAAAGCAGGTCCGGCATGAGCTGGTCATGCTTCCTTACTACAACCTGTTCGACAACTTCTCGTTCAAGGTAGACGGGCGCGACGTCACGCTTTACGGCCAGGTTGTGCGGCCGGTCCTAAAGGAAGATGCCGAGCGCGTGGTGAAGCGCATCCCCGGGGTGGAGTCTGTCACCAACCGGATCGAAGTGCTGCCGCTGTCGCCGATGGACGACCGCATTCGCTTGGCGGCGGCCCGCGCGATCTACGGATATCCTGCCCTGTCGCGCTACGCCTACGGGCCTCTGTCGCCGATCCACATCATCGTGCGCAACGGCAACCTGACGCTCGAAGGCGTGGTGGCGAACCAGACCGACAAGAACATCGCCGGGCTCCGCGCCAACGGTGTCTTCGGCGTGTTCTCCGTGACGAACAACCTGCAAGTCGAGCGCGGCTGATTGCCGCCCGCGGCGCCGCTACGCCTAGGCAAGCCGTTCGAGCAGGGCCACCGGAAAATTCGCAAACAAATCCGCCAGCCGCAACGCGCCCGCCGCGGCAGGAACTTCCTCCCCCGTCAGGACATTTCTCCATGCGGCGGGCGCCCCCGCCGGCAACACCAGCGTGGCATCGCCAAACACCTTCGGCGCGAGCAGCCGCTTTCTCGGCCCGGACAGGCACGTCACCATCCGAGGCGCCGCCGCGATGGCCCACGCATCCCCGGCCCGCCGCGCAAACGCGCACGCATGCTCCGCCTCCAGGGCGATGTACTCCCCGTTTTGAAACAGCTCCGTCTGCGCCTTCCGGAAATTCAGCGCCTTGTAGGTCAGGTACATCTTCACCCGCCCATCCTGCCAATGCGCCGTGATTTCGCGCAGCAGCGCGGGCAAATCCGCCGCCTCGCAACGCCGCAGCTCGTCGAGCAGCGCCGAGCGCTTCGCGAAATCCACCGGCCGCCGGTTGTCCGGGTCCACCAGGCTCAGGTCCCATAGTTCCGTCCCCTGGTAAAAATCCGGCACGCCCGGCAAAGCGATTTTCAGCAGCACCTGGGCGAGCGCGTTCACCGCTCCGGGCACCGCGATGCGGGCCTGAAAAGCCACGAAATCCTTCAGGAAAACGTTGTCGTCCGACTCCGCCAGCAGCGCGTCCACGAATGCCATGCACGCGTTCTCGTAGGCCTCGTTCGGACGCAGCCAGCTCGAATCCGTCTTCGCCTCGCGAACGGCTTTTTGCAGGAAGGTCTTGATGCGGTCCGGAAACGCTGCCTGGTCTTCGGCGGCAAGCGGCCAAGCGCCAAGCAGCGTCTGGTAGAGCAGGACCTCGTCGTTGCGGTTCGGCGCCCGCGAGCCGTTGAGAGCCTGTTTCTTCGCCAGGTTCCAAGCGCTCCACCGCGCCAGCCGCCGGCCCCACATCTCCGGAATTTCCGAGAGCACGTTGATGCGCGCCCGCACGTCCTCGCTGCGCTTGGTGTCGTGCGTCGAGGTCGCGTTCATGGTATGGGGCGAGTCCGCCAGCCGCTGCCGGTTGCGCTCGTGAAACCCTCCGGCGCCGCCCGGATGGTCCGCCGTCTCCGGATCGCTGCCCACGTCGTTCTGCGAAATGAGCCGGTTGTAAACGTAGCTCGCCGTGTCCTCGAACCCCTTCGCCATCACGGGCCCTGTGAACTGCTGCCAGTCCATGACGAAGGCGAGCCACTGGCCCTTGTGCTCCACGTAATGAGGGATATCGAGCAGCAGCACGCGCCGGATGAAATCGAGGACACCGGGGTTGAAGCTGGCCGTCGTTTGCCGCGCCAGTTCGAGCGCGCGTTCGATGTAGCCGCGGTCGCGCTCCGCGATCTGGAAAGCGCGGATGTAAGTCCGGTACACGGGAAACCAGGCCGTCACCTCCACCAGCGCCTGCTCGAGCTCGGGGAAGGGAAGGTCGCGCGCGAAGCGGTCCTGCGCCGCCAGCCGGCCCAGATGATAGCCGAGCGCCCGCACCTCGCCGGGGAACAGCTCGTGCATCACCTGCTTCTTGCGCGTGTAGCGCGTCTCGGTGAAGTCCGACGGGATGCCCGTGAAGCGGCGGTAGATCGCGTCCAGCTTTTCGAGCCCCCGGGGATCGACGAACACCGCGTTTACATAGTTCAGAAAATCGTAGCCGGTGGTACCGCAGATCTCCCATTTGCAGGGCAGCGGCTCGCCGCTGCCCAGGATCTTCTCGACCGCGATGTAGAAGCCGGAGCAGGGCTGCCCATCGCCCTCCTCGCCCTGTGTCGCCTTGGCCTTGAGCCGCTGCAAGTAGCCCTGCGGGTCCCATAAGCCGTCTATGTGGTCGACGCGGAATCCTGTCACGCCGCCGCCGTTGGCCAGCCCGACGATCTCGGGGTGCCGGGAATCGAACACGTCCGGGTCCTCCACGCGCACTCCCACCAGGTCCGTGATGTCGAAAAAACGCCGGTAGTTCAGCTCCTCGCCGGCGATGCGCCAGTAGGCGACGCGGTAGGACTGTTCGGACAGAATCCGGTCGAGCACGTCGTAACTCGCCGGTTCGGCCGGCCTGCCGCTCATTGCCAACAGGCATTCGTCGAGCCCGGCGCGGAACTCGGGCGTGTTGTTGTAGAGCGTCCACAGCCGCGCCTTCAGCTCCTCCTTCAGGCGGTGGCGGAGCTCGGCCTCGGCGCGGTCGAGCGCGCCGGCCGGCAGCTCGTCGATCGAGGCCAGCAACTCGCGCGCGCCCGGCAGTTCGCCGCCGCGGCACTGTTCGAGAACGATGCGATACGTCTTCGGATCGAGCGGGAGCCGATGGTCGTAATACTTCACGAAGAACCCGTTCTCGTCGAGCCGGAGAGAAAACCGCCCGCTGTGCAGCTCCGCGCCGTAGAGGTCGCCCAGGATCGGCAGCACGAGCTTACCGGTACCGGTCCATTTGCCGCTGATGCGGTCCCAGTCGATCGCGAAATGGTGCGCGTACAGCGAGTGGCGGCCGTTTTCGAGCACGTCCATCCACCAGGGGTTCTCGGCGCTGGCGGCCATGTGATTCGGGACGATGTCGAGCAGAAGCCCCATGCCGTAGGCTTCGAGCTTTTTGGCGAGCTCGGCGAATTCCTCCTCGGTCCCGAGTTCCGAGTTGATCTTGAGCGGATTGGCGACGTCGTAGGCGTGCGGGCTGCCGCGCCGCGCCTTGAACCGCGGCGAGGAATACAGGTCCGTGATGCCGAGCGCATTCAGGTAGGGCACCAGGTCGCGGCCGTCCACGAAGCGGAAGCCGAGGTTGAACTGAATCCGGTACGTCGCGAGCGGGATGCGGAATACGCTCATGTCAGTCGACTCGCACCGACAGCTTCGCGCCCAGCGCGCGGAAGCGCTCCACCCATGCCTGCGCGCTCTCGCCTTCATGTTCGCGATAGACTTCGCGCATTGCGTTGTAGTAGATGTTCTGCACGCGCCAGAGCGGAACCTCGAACGGCAGCGAGCGCGCGATTCCAGCGGCCGAGTCGAGGTCTTCGAGCGCATCCAGGTCGCGCGGGTCCGCGGCGAAACGCTCGGCCAGGCGCTCGAGCGTCCCGCGGAGTGCGAAGGCCAGTGTCGGCCCGTCGAACGGCACGCGCGCGACCTGTGCTTCCTCCACCAGCGCGGCGATCCGGCCAGGGTCGAGCCGCCCGTCTTCGAACGCACGCCGCAGGTCGGTGTTGAGAGTCACTTCGGCGGCCATCTCCAGGCGCTTCGGCGGGGGCATCCCGATGCTCGCCAGGAACCGCATCAGCGCGACGTGGTCCTGGTAGATATGCCGGTAGGCGCTCTCGGCGTCGGCCAGGCTCGTCTCCAGAATCTGCCGCAGAATCTTGCGCTGCTCGTCGCGGAACAGCAGCCCCAGCGAGTAGGTGCCGGGTCCGAATTCACGGTCCATCATGCGGATGAGCTGCGCGAAATCGGCCTGCCGGAACGCCGACGTCAATTCCTGGACGGTGGCCTCGAACGCCTCCTTGCCGCGAGACGGGCGTATGCCGCCGCTCACGCTGTGATCGCCGAAGTGCGCCACGCCGAAGGCCAGCGCGGCCGAATCGAGCGTGATCTCGGAGGTGATCCGCGCGCTGCCCACCGCCGCCCGCGCCTTGCCCGCGGTGAGCAGCCGGTACTCCTCGCAGTCGACCTTATAGGAGTAGATGCGCTCCGGCTGGTCGCCGTTTTCGAAGATGGAGCTGACCGCGTAGTGCATCCCTACCTTGAGCAGATCCACCATCGCGGGCCGGACGAACTTCTCGTAGACCACGCGGCCGTTGCGATGCTCCGGGATGTTGCTCTCGGCGCGCTCGAGCCGGTCGAGGAAGTAGGGCTCGAGGTCCGGCCCGCCCAGTTCCTTCGCCAACTGGATCACGCGTCCGGCGTATTGGATCACCTGCACGGTCTCTATGCCCGAGATCTCGCTGAAGAACCAGCCGCAGCTCGTGTACATGAGCATGGCGTGGCGCTGGAGCTCCATCAGCTTCAGCGCTATGACCTGGTCGTCGCATCCAAGCGCGCGGCCCGCGTGGCGGAGGAAAAAGCCTTCGCGGGCCTCGGGCGAGCGGTCGAGGATCACTTCAATGTAGTCGTCGCGCGCGGCCCACGGGTCTGAGAACAATTCGCGCCCGCGCTCTTCGTAGAAAGGGGCGACGGCGTCGCGCAGCCAGTCGAGCGCATCGCGCAGCTGCCGGCGCCACTGCTGGTTCCACTCGGGGCGGCCGCCGCCGCAGCATCCGCAATTGCTGCGCCAGCGCTCTACGCCGTGCGCGCAGCTCCAGGAAGTATCCGGATAGATCTGCGCTTCGTGCGCCGGCGGATGGCGCTCCAGAAATTCGCCGTAGTTGGTCACCGTGGCGAGGCCCTTCTCTTCGATGTACTGGAGCGCGTAGGAAAGCGCCATTTCGCCGTGCTGGTGATGATGGCCGTAGGTTTCGCCGTCGGTGGCGATGTGGGATAGCTGCGGCCACGGCCTGTCGTCCGAGAACGCGCCGGTGAGGCGGTTGGCGAAGTCCTCGCCGCGATCGAGCAGGCGCTCGAAGGCCACGGCGCGCGAAATCGGGCCGTCGTAGAAGAACACCGCGATTTTGCGGCGCGAGGGCAACCGCACTTTGTACGCCACCGAGGGATCGATCCGGCCGCCCGCCGCGTCGCGCCACGAACGGCGCTTCTGCCGCGAACGCCGCGCCTGGTAGGGCGACAAGATCGTGTACAGGATGCCGTGCTCGGCCAGAATTTCGAGCGTTTCCATATCGACGGCCGTCTCAGGCAGCCACATGCCTTCGGGGAAGCGCCCGAAGCGGTGCTCGAAATCGCGAATCCCCCAGCGGATCTGCGTGTACTTATCGCGTGTGTTGGCGAGCGGCATGATCATGTGGTTGTAGCACTGCGCGAGCGCCGAGCCGTGCCCCGAGAAGCGCCGCGCGCTCTCGCGGTCGGCCTCGATCACGAGGCGATAGGTTTCCGGGGATTTCTCTTTCATCCACGCCAGCAGCGTCGGGCCGAAGTCGTAGCTGATTTTGGCGTAGTTGTTCACGATCCGGGCGATGCGGCCTTCGCCGTCGAGCACGCGCGAGGCCGAGTTCGGCGCGTAGCATTCGACGTCGATGCGCTCGTTCCAGTCGTGGTAGGGATAGGCGGAGTCCTGAAGCTCGATGGCTTCGAGCCACGGGTTTTCGCGCGGCGGCTGATAGAAATGGCCGTGTATGCAGACGTAACGGCTCAAGCGCCCCTCTACTGTTATTATTATTCCATTCGGTTTGACCCCACGGGCTGCCTCTCCTATACTGGAGAAGTTGTGGGCTTGCGCGCTCGGTGTGGCGTGTGCCCGCCGGCGAAGTGAATTCTATGGTTTACGGTTTACTGGTTTTCGTTCACGTTCTCGTTTGCGTGTTTCTCGTGATCGTGGTGTTGCTGCAAAGCGGCAAGGCTGCGGACCTGGCGGGCGCGTTCGGCGGTATGGGTTCCCAGACCGCGTTCGGCCCCCGCGGCTCGGCGACGATCCTTTCCAAGGCGACTACAATCGCGGCGGGACTTTTCATGATCACCTCGCTGACGCTGGCAATCATGGCATCGCAAGGAACCAACGCCCTGGGCACGACGGTTCTCGAGAAGCACGGTGGAACGCAGACGCAGTCAGCCCCTGCGCCATCGCGTCCGGTGCAACCCGCGGCCCCGGCGCCGGCAGCACCCGCTCCCCCGGCGTCGGTCAGTGGCGGAACGGGGTCGGTCCCGGCAGGCCAGCCCATTGAGGTACCGCTGACGCCGCCGGCGCAGAAGCAGCAGCCCGCCCCGGCGAAGAAGTAAGGATCGAGTTTCCACCTGCGGAGGTGGCGGAATTGGCAGACGCACTAGCTTGAGGTGCTAGCGGGAGCAATCTCGTGGGGGTTCAAGTCCCCCTCTCCGCACCAAAGAATAAGGGCCACGCAATCAGTAAGTTGCTGATTCGATTGCGTGGCCCGAATTGCATAGAACGCATTAACCTCACCGAATACCACCCCGTCTATACAAATCGTGTACACGGCCGGCGCTCCCTGTCTCTCCAAACTCAGGCCCTCGGCGGGCAAGTCGTTCCCCAAGGCCGGTCACGAACCGGTCTGAGTCTTCAGGATGCCCATGCCGCGGCCACCTTCCTTGCGGAAGAACGAGGGTTGATGGGGTTGCGCCCAGTGAAAATGTCACTAAGGCTCTGCAACTGTGTGTGGCGGTGCTACGGCCACGCCGAAGACGGCAAACAGATTTTCGAGCGATCATGCGGGCGAGCTTCTGGCTCCCTGTAGGAGTCGTGTCTCGGAATGGTCAAGGCCGCTGTATCGAGCGATGCAGCGGCCTTTACTCCTTTTTGGGCCCCGTCGAACCCGTCGGGTCGGCATCCCGTTTCGCCTTGCGTACGGGGGCAGGGCGCGGCGGCGGATTCTTCTCCGGGTTGCTGAATGTGAAGCGCCCGTAGAGGACGCATCCCTTCATTCCAGGGTCGCAGCGGAGTCTGTTCACTTTCTGGCAGACGCCGTCAAGCTCGTGCGGACAACCCCAACTGCCCATTTGCTCTCCTAAGCCATCCTATGCCCGGCGAACAGCGCGGGATGTGACCACGGTCACGGGACCGCGCCGGCGCTATAAAGGCTTGCTGTCAGGTGACTTGAGTATAATTGAGCCTCGGACAACATCCATGCACCGAGTCTTACCGGGCGTCATCAGTGTGCTTGCGGGTCTGTTCCTGGGGATTGGCGCGTTCACGTTCGAATACGCCAAGGGCTTCGCCTATTTCTCGAATAATCCGGACGCTTGCGCCAATTGCCATATCATGCGGGAACAACTCGAATCGTGGCAGCATTCCAGCCACCACGGACATGCGGTCTGCAATGATTGCCATACCCCGCATTCCATCGTCCCCAAATTCATCACCAAAGCCGATAACGGCTGGAACCATTCGCTCAAGTTCACGCTTGGAACCGCCGCGGACCCGATTCGCATTCGCCCGGTCAACGCCGTGCGGCTGCAGGAAAACTGCCTGCGCTGCCACCAGGATTTCCTTTCGGGTGTGAGAGAAGCCGGATCGCACGCCCCGGGCGACCTACAGTGCGTGCGCTGCCACGCCAACGTCGGACACGGTCCCAGGAGATAGCCGCCATTATGACTTCGTCGCGCTGGAAATACGTAGCTCTCACTTCAATGAGCGCCTTGGCCGCCTTCGGCGTCACGCTGCTGCTCATCAACATCAATGAACGGAAGCAGGAGGGCCGCCAGACCTTCCTGCCCATCGTCCAGGTCACGGAAGACACGACCGATCCCGCCGAATGGGGCAAGAACTTCCCTCGTGAATACGACGGCTTCAAGCGCACCTCCGAGAGCGGACCGGAGGCCCGGACCCGCTACGGCGGATCGGACGGCTTCCAGAAACTCGACGCCGACCCCCACCTGCGCACCATCTTTGCCGGTTATGCGTTTGCGCTCGACTATCGCGAGGAGCGGGGCCATGCCTATTCCCTCAAGGATCAGGACGAGACGGAGCGTACGAAGAAGAAGCCGCAGCCGGGCTCCTGCCTGCAATGCCACGGCTCGGTGATCCCGCTTTACCGGAAGATGGGCGATGGCGATGTGCAAAAGGGTTTCGAGAAGGTGTGCGCCATGTCCTTCGCCGACGCCCGCAGGATGGTCACGCACCCGATTTCCTGCGTAGACTGCCACGATCCGAAGTCGATGGCGCTGCGAGTGACGCGCCCCGGTTTCCTCAACGGCATCAAAGCCTATATGAAAACGGCCAGGGGCATCGACAATTACGACCCGAACACCATGGCCACCCGGCAGGAGATGCGCACGTTCGTATGCGGCCAGTGCCACGTGGAGTATTACTTCAAGCCGGAAGGCAAGGCAGTGACCTATCCGTGGAGTAAGGGCCTGAAGGTCGAGAACATCGAAGCCTACTACGACGAGATCAAGTTCAGCGACTGGAAACATGCCGAAAGCGGCGCAGACGTCCTCAAGGCCCAGCACCCGGAATTCGAAATGTACAACCAGGGCGTCCACGCCCGGGCGGGAGTGTCCTGCGCCGACTGCCACATGCCGTACAAGCGGGAAGGCGCCATGAAGGTCAGCGACCACCACGTGCGCAGCCCGCTGCTCAATTCGGAACGCGCCTGCCTGGTGTGTCATCCCTCGTCCGCCGAGGAAATGAAGCAGCGGGTAACCATCATCCAGGACCGCACCAAGGCCCTGCTGGACCGCGCTGAGGAAGCGCTGGTTGCCCTGATTCACGACATCAAGGCGGCCCGCGAAGCCGGCGCCGGCGGCCAACAACTCGAGGAAGCGATGAGGCTCCAGCGGCGCGCGCAGTTCCGTACCGACTTCATCAACGCCGAGAACTCCATGGGATTCCATGCGCCGCAGGAGGCCGCCCGGATCCTGGGAGAAGCGATCGACTACGCCCGGCAAGGCCAACTCGCCCTGCGCGCGGCCTCGGCCACCCGGGTAGCCGCCGCGACACCGTCCGCGCGGTGATCGCCATGAAGGGAATTCTGCCGTTCGCGCTGCTTGCCGCGGCGGGTTTCGGGCGGGCCGGCGAAATCCAGTTCAGCGGATCTCTGCGCACCCGCCTGGAAGCGTGGAATTGGTTCGAAGGAGCGGCGGAGAACACGTATCCGTTCTCGGGTACGCTCTTGCGCCTTTCCCTCTCGCAGACGGCAGGATCGCTGGACTGGCAGGTAGAGGCCGCCGCGCCGCTCCTGCTCGGTTTGCCGGACAACGCGATCGCGCCTGGTGCGCAGGGACAGATGGGACTCGGCGCCTCGTACTTCGCGGCAAATCAGCAGCGCAACGCGGCAAGCCTGTTTCCCAAGCAAGGATGGCTACGGCTGAAGGCCGCTCACGGGCAGTCCTTCCGATTCGGCCGGATGGAGTTCATCGACGGAACGGAGGTCACGCCCAAGAACGCGACGCTGGCGGCGCTGAAGCGGGACCGGATTGCTCACCGTCTCCTCGGCAACTTCGGCTTCAGCCACGTGGGCCGGAGCTTCGACGGCGCAAATTACGCCGTCTCGGGATCGCGGCTGAACCTCACCCTGCTCGGCGCCCGGCCGACCCGCGGTGTGTTCCAGACGGACGGTTGGGGCGAACTGAACGCCAACGTCTTCTATGGAGCTCTCACCGGCCAGACGTCTCGCGGCGGCTCCGGCGAATGGCGCGTCTTCGGCCTCGGCTACAGCGATTACCGCGACAACGTGCTGAAGACGGACAACCGATCGCCGGCGGCGCGCCGCGCCGACGCCGCCCATATCAACATCGGCACGTATGGTGGGCATGTCATGCAAACGGCCGGACCGGTGGACCTCCTGTTCTGGGGCGTGCTGCAGTCCGGATCATGGGGCGCGTTGCGCCACCGCGCCTTTGCGTTCGCGGCGGAAGCCGGCTGGCAGCCCGGCGGCATGCCGAAGCTGCGCCCCTGGCTGCGCGGCGGCGTCAATTACGGGTCGGGCGACAAAGACCCGAACGACGCAACCCACGGCACGTTCTTCCAGGTGCTGCCCACACCGCGCATCTATGCGCGATTCCCGTTCTTCAACATGATGAACAACCGGGACGTCTTCGGAGAGGCAATCCTGCGGCCCGGCAAGAAGCTGAGCATTCGCGCGGACGTTCACCGGCTCGACCTGGCGCAAAAGCCGGATCTTTGGTATTCCGGAGGCGGCATGTTCCAGCCGTGGACTTTCGGTTTCACAGGCCGCGCTTCGTCGGGCCGATCGGGTCTCGCAACCCTGTATGACGCAAGCGCCGACTACGCCGCGAACACTCACCTGTTACTCGGCGCCTACTTCGGGCACGCGGCGGGCGGCGACGTGATGAAGACGATCTATCCGCAGGGGCCGAACGCCAACTTCGGATATCTTGAAGCGACGCTGAAGTTCTGAGTCCGCCCATGAGGAAGCAACAATGAAATGGATTCTGGTCCTCCTTTCAATCGCGGTCGCGCTGGCCGAATCGCCGAATCTGGCGCCTGAGGCCGCGGCCTGGAAGCGCTGGTCCCCGCTGCCGGAATTGGCGCCGCAGTCCGAGGCCGCCGGAGGCATGCTGCGCATCGCCGCGCGCGATTTCTCCTCCTTCGGCAAGTGGCTCGCGCCCGGCATCCCCGTCCAGGCCGGCCATTCCTACCGCTTCGACGTGCTCTACCGGCCCGAGGGGATCGCCGACGACCGCACCAGCGTCGGCGTCATGCTGTCCTGGATCGCCGCTGACGGCCATCCCATCCAACGCGACTACATCGATCGCATCTCGCAAGAAGATGCCGGCTGGCGGCGCGCTCAACGCACCCTGCGCGCTCCCGCGAAAACCGCCTCCGTTACCGCGGAGCTCTGGCTGCGCTGGACCGCCTCCGGCTCGGTGCAATTCAAAGACCCGCGCCTGGTCGAAGTACCCGCGCCGGCCGCGCGCAAGGTGCGCGTCGTCACCACCAAGATCACGGAGCACCGCCCTACCACCATCGCCGAGAACCTCAAATTCATGGCGGAAGTTGTGGATGGAGCCGCGCGAGAGCATCCTGACGTGATCCTCCTCACCGAAGTCTTCGTCAACCGGGGCGTCGCCGGCAAGCCCTATCAGCTTGCGCAGCCCATCCCCGGCCCGGCGACGGAGGTGCTCGCCGAAAAAGCCCGCCGCTACAAGAGCTACATCATCGCCGGCCTGCTCGAATCCGACCACGGCCGCACCTACAACACCGCCGTCCTCCTCGACCGCGAAGGCCGCCTCGCAGGCAAATACCGCAAAACGCACCTGCCGCTCGCCGAAGTCGAAGACGGCATTACCGCCGGCAGCGACTACCCCGTCTTCGACACCGACTTCGGCCGGATCGGCATCCTCATCTGCTGGGACGTCGTCTTCCCGGAACCCATGCGCATCCTGCGCCTCAAAGGAGCGGAGGTCATCTTCCTGCCCATCGCCGGTGATCCCGCCCCAGGCCACCTCGACACCATCACGCGGGCCCGCGCCATGGACAACGGCATCTTCCTGATCACCTCCATCAGCCAGGAACTCGGCAGCCGCATCGTAGACCCCGACGGCCGCATCCTGGCCGAAACCAAGGAAGGCTACGCCGGCGCCGACCTCGACCTCGACAAAGAAACGCGCTTCTGGTGGATGTCCGTAGGACCCGCGGACGGAGAGCCCCGCAGCCTCTTCCTCCAGGAACGCCGCCCCGATACTTACCGGGCGCTCAGCGGTCAGTAAATAAAGTTCGCGTTGGTTGCCCCACGGAACATCCGCGCCACCACGCGCGTACTCCTGATCATGCAGGATCTCCGTTACGGCCTCCGCATGCTCGCCCGGACGCCGGGCTTCACCGCCGTCGCCATCATCGCCCTGGCCCTCGGCATCGGCGCCAACACAGCCATCTTCAGCGTCGTCAACGCCGTGCTCCTCCGCCCGCTGCCCTACCACGAACCGGACCGCCTCGTGCAGCTCCGGGAATCCAGCCCCGACTTCTCGAACATGTCGGTCGCCGTCCCGAATTTCAAAGACTGGCGCGACCAGAGCCGCAGCTTCTCTGCCATGGCCGCGCTCCGCTGGGAGGATTACGACGTCACCGGCGCCGGTCAGGCCGAGCATCTTGCGGGCAAGATGGTCTCGGCGGATTTCTTCCGCGTCCTCGGCATCCGCCCCATCGCCGGCCGCGATTTCGATGCGAGCACGGACCGGCTCGGCTCCGCGCCCGTGGTCCTCATCAGCGGCGGCCTCTGGAAGCGGCGCTACGGTTCGAGTCCCACCGCCGTCGGCCGCCCCATCACGCTCAACGGCGCCGGCTACACCATCGCGGGCGTCCTCCCGGCCGATTTTCAGTACCAAGGCGAGGCCGACGTCTACACGCTGCTCGATCAGTGGGACGACATCCTCGCACGCTCGCGCGAGATGCACCCCGGCCTGAACGTGGTCGCGCGCCTCAAGCCCGGCGTCACGCAGGC
Source organism: Acidobacteriota bacterium (assembly GCA_050261515.1). Lineage (GTDB taxonomy): Bacteria > Acidobacteriota > Terriglobia > Bryobacterales > Bryobacteraceae > JBLNDJ01. The sequence continues at coordinate 55,844 of JBLNDJ010000050.1, forward strand.
GCAGGCGTTGGAGGAGATGAAAGCCGTCGCCGCGCGCCTCGCCGAGGCGTACCCCAAGTCGAACACGAAGCACGGCGTCAACATCGAGCCGCTCACGAACGTGATCGTCGGCGATGTCCGCCCGCGCCTCCTCGTCATGCTGGGCGCGGTGGGCTTCGTGCTCCTGATCGCGTGCGCCAACGTCGCGAACCTGCTGCTGGCGCGCTTCACCGGACGCCAGAAGGAAATCGCCATCCGCTCGGCCATCGGCGCCGGCCGCACCCGCGTGATCCGCCAGCTGCTCACCGAAAGCGTACTGCTGGCGCTTGCGGGCGGCGCGGCCGGACTGCTTGTCGCGCACTGGGGCACCCGCGCGCTGGTGGCGGCCGTCCCGGGCGGCCTTCCGCGCATGGAAAACATCGGGCTCGACGGCTGGGTGCTCGCCTTTACACTGGCCGCGTCGCTCGTGACCGGCATCGTCTTCGGCCTCGCACCCGCGCTGCAAGTCTCGGTCGCCGATCTGCACGAAACCCTGAAGGAAGGCGCGCGCGGCTCCGCGGGTGGCCGAGGGCGGCTGCGCAGCCTGCTGGTGGCTTCGGAAGTCGCCGCCGCGCTGGTGCTGCTGGCCGGCGCGGGTTTGATGCTGCGCACCGTCTGGAGCCTCGGCGGCGTTCATCCCGGCTTCGACACCGCGCGCCTGCTCACGTTTTCCGTGGGCATGTCCCCGGCCAACACGGCGTCGAGCGAGCGCATTCTGCAAACCTTCGATCGCGCTACGTCCCGCATCGAGAGCCTGCCCGGAGTCAAGCGGGCCGCTGTGACGACGCTGCTTCCGCTCTGCGGCAGCGACAACGAAATTCCCTACTACGTGCAGGGGCGGCCGCGCCCCAGCTCGCAGGGCGAAATGTCTTGGGCGCTGCTCTACGCCACCGACCCCGGCTATCTGAAGGCGATGAACATTCCCCTGCTGCGCGGCCGCTTCATCGAGCGGCGCGACATGCAGCGCGGCTCGCACATCGCCGTGATCGATGAAATGATGGCCCGTAAAGTCTTCCCGAACGAGGACCCGATCGGCAAGAGCATCATCGTCGCCAACCTGAGCGGCGACCTGCCGCCCGAGCTCGCCACGCCGATGGAGATCGTCGGCATCGTGGGGCACGTCAACCACTGGGGCCTCGACAGCGATGCGAACGCGCCCACGCGCAGCGAATTGTATCTGCCGCTCTCGCAGATTCCAGACGCGTTCATGAAGGGGGTTGCGGCTTCGACCACGTTCGTGGTCCGCACGGCCGGCGATCCGCTGGCCGCGGTCCCCGCCATGCGCGCCGCGATCGCCGAAACCGGCGCCGATTCCACCGTCTACAGCGTGCGCAGCATGGAACAGGTCGTCGCGGCCTCGATCGCCGACCGGCGCTTCTCCCTGCTGCTGCTCGGCGTCTTCGCCGCGCTGGCGCTGCTGCTGGCCGCGGTCGGAATCTACGGCGTCATCTCCTACACCGTGGCGCAGCGCACGCGCGAGATCGGGATACGGATGGCGCTCGGAGCGAGCCGCGCCGACGTCCTGAAGGTGGTGGCCGCGCAGGGCATGGCGCCGGTTCTCGCCGGACTCGCGATCGGCCTGGCCGCCTCGTTCGCGCTCACGCGCCTGATGGCCGGCATGCTCTACGGCGTCAAGGCGGGCGATCCGCTCACCGTCGCCGCCGTGGCGCTGCTGCTGGCCGCCGTCGCGCTCGCCGCCACGCTCATCCCCGCGCGCCGCGCTATGCGCGTCGCCCCGGTGGTGGCGCTCCGCTATGAGTAATTCAGGTACTATACTACCCATTCATGAGTTCTTTCCGGCGCTGCCTCCTGGCCGTCTGGTGCGTCCTGTGCTTGTACGGCCTCGCGGCCGCCGGCCGGATTTACTCCCGGAAGTATTACATCTGGTTGCCGGAGTACCTGCGCTGGTCCATGAACTCCACGGAGCCGCAGGCCGGCACCACCCACGTCTTCCTGGTCGTCGCCGATCATTTCGAACCCGGCAACTACCGGCATCGGATGATCCGATGGGAACGCGATTATCCGGCGCTTGCCTCCAGGCACCGCGATAGCACCGGCCGTCCGGTTCAGCACACGTGGTTCTATCCGGGCGAGCAACCGAACGACGCCAACATGCTCGCGCTTCGGAATCTCGTGGGCGCCGGCTATGGCGAGGTGGAACTGCACTGCCACCACAATCACGACTCCCTGGAGTCGGCCCGCGCCAGGTTCCAGGAGGCCATCGCTTATTTCCAGCGCTTCGGCTTTCTCAAAACGACCGGCGGGCAGACCCGCTTTGCTTTTGTGCACGGCAACTGGTCTCTCGACAACAGCGAAGGCGTGGGCGCCTGCGGCGCCAATCGCGAGCTTTCCCTGCTGCGCGAGTTGGGCTGCTTTGCCGATTTCACCTTCCCCGCGGCGTGGAAGCGCGCCCAGCCCCGTTGGGTAAACAGCATCCGCATGGCGTCCGATGACGGCCGGGATAAGTCCTACGACGATGCCGCCCCGCTGCAGGTAGGAGGCCGCTCTCCCGGCGATCTGATGATGTTCCAGGGCCCGCTGGTCATTTACCCCGCCTGGGATCCGGCCCACCTTTTCTGGCGCGTGGAAGACGGCAATGTTCATCCCGCTGTCCCGCTCACCGCCGAGCGGGTCGATCTGTGGATTCGCGCGGGCATACACATCGCCGGCAAGCCCGACTGGGTCTTTGTGAAGATACACAGTCACGGCGCCAGCACGGACCAGGACGTCGATGAGTTGCTCGGCCGCCACTTCGACGGCGCGCTTTCCTATCTCGAAAGAAAGTACAACAACGGACGCCGCTACGCCCTTCACTACATAACCGCCCGGGAAGCGTACAACCTCGCGTGCGCGGCGGCTGCGGGACGGAGCGGTCCCCCCGAGCAGTATTACAACTGGGTCGTGAAGCCTTACCTTGCCGGCGCGCGCGAAGCGTCTCTCCTGGCGTCCAGCCAGTGACAGGTGTCCGCGGCTGTCCGCAGCCGCCCCGCCAGAAGTTCCAGCACGACGTCGTGCGAAACGGCCGTATTGAATTCCGGCGTGTAAGAGAAGCCGCTGTGCTGTCCCGGCAATTTCAGCAGAAAGGGAACCCGGCGATCGATCGGCCTGCCATCCACCCTGCGCCGGTTTCGATAGGGATGATCTGATGTGACCAGCACCGCCGTCTCCTCCCACACGCCCGCTTCCTCCATGCCGCGGCGCAACTTCCCCAGCGTGACGTCCAGGAGCTCGAGCGCATCGTTGTAGCGCGTGAAATCTTTCTTGACCATCGACGCGACCGGTCCCTCGCTCAGGTCGAACGCGCCCCGCGAGCTGTCGTAGAAGAACGGTTCGTGCGGCACCGGCCAGTGCACGAAGACCAGTCCCAGCCCCCGGTCGGCCGTGGCGCGTCCGGCGGCCTGCAAAATGAAGCGGTAGTCCTCCGCGTGCCGTGCCGCCGCGAGCGTCTGGCCGAGCGGCGATCGAAACTGTGTCTCGATCAGATTCCGGAGTTGGTTCGCCGCAATCTCGCCGGGCGCGCGCCCCATGCTGTTGCGGTCCGTGTTCATGTTGAACACAACGCAGTCCGACAACGCTCGCCCCATGCTGCCGCAGTAGTCGAGGAACCAGCCGGCGATCGCGGTATCGGCGCCCGCCTGCCGCGCGCGAGAGAACACCGTGGAGGCGCTCCTGAGCGTGTCTACACCCGCGCCGTGCACTCCCGTCAGCAAAACCGGAACCGACGTGCTGGTCGTCGTGCCGGGCGGCACGGCGTTCGCCGCCGTGAACGCCTCGCTCCGCAGCCTGTCCAACTCCGGCAGTCGAAGCCCCGCGCAGCGCTCCGCGAACGTCAGCCCGTAGTCCCATTCATCGAACAGCAGCCAGACCACGCGGCCGGCGCCGCCCCCCGGCAGGCGTCCCGCCACGTGCGGCTTCCACGCGGAGGGATCGTAAGTTGACGCCCTCCACAGCGCCTGCCCAAACGTCACGGCTGTGAACGGCGCCAGAACCAGCAGCGCGTGAAAGAAAATGCGGCGGCAACGGCTGCTTATACTCAGAGCCGCCATGACGGCGGCTGCGAGTGCGCCGCACGCATAGCCGAGTCCGGTCTTCGTCGCGAAATGGACGCTCGTGATGCCGTTCGCCATCACCAGCGCCAGCACCGCGGCGACCGCCATCCCAACCACCCGCGAGATCCAACCCCCGCTTCGCCTGAGCAGCCGCAGGCCGCCCCACATCAGCAGCCCGAGCATCAGCACGTTCGCGATCGCGATGAGGAAGGCCGCCGGCGTCACCTGCTTCCACTCGAGAATCGCGGCCCAGGTTTTGTAGAAACAGATGTTGCTCAGCGACACGCAGGCCGCAAGTTCCCGGACCCAGGCTCTCCGCGCCATCGGCGCTACGGCCGCTTCGGCCAGAACTTCTTCAGGTACACGAGCCCGAGCGCGAGCATCACGATGCCGAACCATACCGGCATGTGCAGGCTCGAGAGCACCACGTTCGGGTCCGGCGCGGAGAACTCGTAGACCCCCACGCCCAGAATCAGCGCTCCGTAGGCCGAAAGCAGCGCGCCGATGAAGAACCAGATCGAAATCGAGTGTTCGCCCACCATGTCTCTCTCCTAGTGCAGCAGCGGCAGCAGCACGCGGTCGAGTTCGGCATCGGTGAGGCCGGAAACGTTGACGCCCTTGTGCAGGCTCCAGGTCTCCACGTGCGTTACGCTCGCCGACGGCTCGATCTTCGTCATCGGCCCGAGCGTTTCGATCTCCAGGAACTCGGCGTTCGTGAACGTCTCGAACGAGCAGCCGAAATCGGGGTACGTCTTCGACGGATCGGGCCGGTATTGCTTCAAGAACAACTCGCCGTTGAGCAGATAGGCGCCCCACGTGCGCGGGTTGAAATGCCCGAGTTTCTGCGGCACGGGATTGTTCGGGTCCTGCCGCAGGGTCATGTATTTCTTCGTGAAGACCCAGCGCTTGTCGGAGAGGTCCGTGTACGCCCACATCACCAGCGGATTCGTCGCTTCGAGGTTCTGCGGATGCGTGCCGCGCGGCGGGAAGCCCGTGATCGCGACGCCCCCCTGCGCCATCATCGTCAGCGCCCACGGAGCGAACTCGAGCGGGAACAGCGTCTTGTTCGTGATCCGGTTCGTGACCGTGACGTCGCTGCCCGTCGGCGCCATCTCGACCGCAATTTCTTTCTGGAGCCCGGTCAGCGGCTCGACCGGCTCGCGCGCCACCAGGCCGTTCCGCTTCACCTCGACGGTGACGGGAACGTTGTCCGGCGCCCAGGTCGCGATCGGATCCTCGGGCGCTTTCCACACCCGGCTGCCTCCGCGCAACTGGAACTTCTCCTCGCCGGTCTTCCCCATCTGCTCGGGATATTCCTTGAGCAGGTTCTGGCCGCCGACGAACCCGTACCGCATGATGCGCGGTCCCACGTCGCCGGTCACGATCAGCTCCACATTGCCGTTGCTGACTTTGTAGCTGTTCGGCCAGCCTTTATAATTCACCTTCTCGACGGTGACCGCCGCGCTCAGTGTCATTGCAAGTCCTGTTGATAGAAAAAAACGGAACATCGGGCTCCTGCCTCCCCTTCGGCACAAGAAACGATTAAAGCACACACCGGCACCCCGGAAAACTGCTTCACCGCCTCCGCGCGCTCTGCGTCTCCACGCGAAGCGGCCGGGCGGTGAGCTTTACCCGCATCACGCGCGCGGCGATGTCTCCCCGGAACTCCGGAGGCTTCAACTCCAGCCCGTACCCAAAGTGCCGCAAATGCCGCACATCGCCGCGGTCGTTGCGGATGATTTCGCCCTTTGCCGTGTCCCACCATTCAATCTCGTAATCGCCGTCGCCGAGCCCGATCACGTTCACGCTGGCAGCCGGTACCGCCGGCCCGCGCAGCGGATCGTGCAGCCACAGCAGCGCCTGGTCGTCCGCCACCAGCCCGTACACACGCACGCTCACCGGCACGTTCGGGCGCGACACCGCGGCCGGCTTCCACTGCCGGGCCGCGAAATCCACGCCCCGAAGAAACCGCGACAGCCCCGTGTAGTGATGGTAGAGGTTGAACGGTTCGATGTAGTTGTGCCACCACCAGTACATTCCCGCGCCGCCCGCGCCGCTCAGCGACGACGCCCACAGGCAGTCGTGAAAATGCCTGCCCTCGGGATCCACGCTCACCGGGCCCTCGATCCCCTGTTCGCCGAAGAAGAATGGCTTGCCGAAACCGCGCATCAGGTGGTCCGTGTCTTCGATCGCATACTCGGCGGCATCGAACTCCGGCCCGAAGTACGAATGACCCTGCACAATGTCGATCTCCGGCAGCGCGAACGTCTCGCGGTCGCGCCAGCTCGTTGTGACGAGGTGCTGCCAGGGATCGATCTGTTTCAGGTAAGCCCCCATCTCACGGTGCCAGTTTGCGCACGCCTCGGAGGTAAACCCGTCCATGTTGTCCACCTCGTTCCACAGCTCCCACGCCAGCAGGTTCGCCGTCCATCCCCAGCGCGCGACGCTGTAGCGCAGCCGCCGCCGCACGAGCTCGCGCGCCTTCGCATCCGTCAGATAATCCTGCGGATTCACGCACGGGCCGCCGTTCTCTGCGTTATACGGGTTGCGCTTCCACTTGGGCAGCGCGCGTTCCCACCACACCACCATCTCGAAGGTGAGCTGCCAGCGGACGCCGAGCCGCTCGCACAACTCGGCCACGTAGTCGAGCCGCCAGGCCGGAGCAAGATCGTAGCGGCCCAGGCCGGTCGCCTGTGTTTCGAGCGGGAAGCCTGTGAACGGGCCCGCGTCCGGCACGGCGATTTTCTGCTCCGGCGTCACGTAGTACTCCTGCCACAGGCGCACGTAGTTGCCGCCCGCCTCCGCCAGCTTCACCAGCAGCCGGTCGAAGTAATACGTGCCCTCCTTGCGCTCGTACATGCAGAGGTTCTGGCCGATGGGAAAAAACGTGCGGCCGGCGGCATCCTCGAAGTAAGCGCGGTTGCGCGGGCTGATGCGCAGCGGCCCGCCGCTCGGGCCCTGCGTGACCTCGAAGCTCTGCGCGACGCTGCGGCGCAAAGCGGCGCCGTCCTTCACCACGAGCACCACGCGGTGGCGGCCCACCTCGCCGCTCGAAAACCGGACGCGCCACTCGGGCTTTCCCTCCGCCGTCAGCGCTTCATCGCTCCCGCGCAGCTCGCGCCTGTATCCCTGGAACCAGAACCCGGGCACGCGCACGAGCTTTCCCGAGGGCGTCGTGATCTCGGCATCCACCGCCGCGACGTTCGGGTCGAACGGATTCTCCGGCGCGCGCTCCGGCGCATACGCGATCTCGATCTTCTCGTATTGCCGCGCCGACGGTGTCAGCACACGCACTCCCTCGAGAGGACCCGCCGCGGCGGCGCCGCACACGAGCGCGGCAAGCACAACCAGTGAACGCATGAAGCAAAATGTAGCACGCGCAACCGGGTACATTAGAGATTCATGACTTCCCGAGAGCGTTTTTTTGCGTTCGTCGAACAGCGTCCGGTGGACCGCCTGCTCGTGATGCCCATCACCATGATGTTCGCCTCCGCTCGCGCAGGCCTGCCCTACGGCCGGTACGCGCTCGACCACCGCGTGCTGGTGGAATCGCAGCTTCGCGTCGCCGAAGAGTTTGGCTTCGATCACGTCTCCGCCATCACCGAGACCCGCGAGGCGCGTGACTGCGGCGCCACGATCCGCTACTTCGACGACCAGCCCTACGCCATTGACGAAAGCCAGGCCCGCCTGGCCGACAAGCGCGAGCTTGCGCACATGAAGCCGCCGGACCCGCTCACGGCCGAAGCGATGCGCGACCGCCTCCAGGCGCTCGCCCTCCTGAAAGATCGCGCCGGGAAGGACAAGGTCGTCGAAGGCTGGGTCGAAGGCCCCTGCGGCGCCGCGGCCGACCTCCGCGGCATCAACACCCTCATGCTCGATTTCTACGACGACCCGGCCTTTGTCCGCGACCTGTTCGACTTCACCCTCGAGCTGGCGCTGCGGTTCGTCAAAGCGCAGCGCGAGGCCGGCGCCGACGTCATCGGTATCGGCGACCCCGCGGCCTCGCTCGTCGGCCCGCGCCTCTACCGCCAGTTCGTCTGGCCTTACGAAAAGAAGCTGGCTGACGGCATGCGCGCCCTCGGCCTCCGCACGCGCCTGCACATCTGCGGCAACACGCGCCCCATCCTCGCCGATCTTGCGAAGCTCGGCTGCGACATCATCGATGTCGATTCGGCCGTCCCCATGGCGGAAGCGCGCGAGCAGATGGGCCCGCACCAGGCGTTCCTCGGAGGCATCGATCCCGTACGCGTCCTCGAGCACGGAACGCCCGAAGAAGTCGAGCGAGCGGTCGCCGAATGCCGCCGCGCCGCCTGCGATCGCTTCGTCCTCGGCGCCGGCTGCGAAGTGCCCCGCGGCACGCCGCCCGAAAACCTGCAAGCCCTCGCCCGCTGCGCAGGCTGACAGCTACACTGAGAAAGAAATGTCCCACCACTCCCACGCACCCGACGACGCCGAAGCTCTGCCCGCCGTGCCCATGACGCTCGAAGGCTCGAGCGTGCTGCACCAGATGTTCCGCGTCCGCTGGCCCGCGTGGACGGCGCTCGACCCGGCGCGCCGCGCCGCCATCGCGGCCGAAGCCGCCGGAGTCCTCGCGAGCATGGAGGAAGGCGCGCAGTCGGCCGCTTATTCGCTCCTGGGGCACAAGGGCGACCTCCTCCTCGTCCACTTCCGCAATTCCTTCGAAGATCTGAACCGCGCCGAGCTCGCCCTCGCGCGACTCGAACTCGCCGGGTTCCTCGAACCCACCGGCTCCTATCTCTCCGTAGTCGAGCTCGGGCTCTACGACTCGAGCATCAAGCTCTACCGCGCGCTCAAAGAGCGCGGAGTCGAGCCGCACTCGCCCGACTGGAACGCCGCCGTCACAGAGCAACTCGATGCGCAGCGCAAAGCCATGCACTCGCGTCTCTACCCGAAGATCCCGCAGCAGCGCTACCTCTGCTTTTACCCGATGGACCGCCGCCGCGGCGAGAAGCGGAACTTCTACACCGTTCCAATCGCCGAGCGCGGCCGCATGATGCGCGAACACGGCCTGGTCGGCCGCCGCTACGCCGGCAGCGTCCAGCAGATCATCACCGGCTCGATGGGGTTCGACGACTGGGAGTGGGGCGTCGATCTGTTCTCCGACGATCCGCTCGCGTTCAAGAAGCTCATCTACGAAATGCGCTTCGACGAAGTGAGCGCCGTCTATGCGGAGTTCGGCTCGTTCTATATAGGCCTGCGCACGCCCGCAGCGAATCTGGCGGACTGGTTGGGTTGATTCCGGATCAGCACCGCGGCCGTGAGGGAGCGCTCACGCCGGCGTCTTCGCCGCCACCGGCCGCCGCTGCATCATCTGATAAATGTGATGCGCCTCGTGGTGCAGCATGTACTCCACGGCGAACTGCACGTCGTAGCGCGGATACTCGCGGTGCTGCCCCTGGTTGCGCCAGTCGGCGGGCGTGAGCGAAGCGAGCAGCGCCAGCAGTTCCTCGCGGTCGGCGGCGAACCCCTCCACCAGCTCCGCGCACGTGTGCGTCATCTTCGCGTCGAATTCCGGGTCGTTCTCCGGCCCATACGGCTCGATGACCGGGTTGCTCTCGGTCAGCATCGCCTCGATCCGCATCTCGAAAACTTCCTGCACGCGCCAGATGTGGCACACCAGCTCTTTCAGCGACCAACTCTCGGGCACCGGCCGCCGCGCCAGGACTTCTTCCTCGAGCCCGTGCGTGAGATGGCGTATGTCGCCGACGTGGTCCCTGAGCCGGGCCGCGAAATGAGCGTCAACTGGCATGAAATGATTATATTGAAGGCGACTATGCAACGTATCTCACGCCGCGCGGCGCTGGCCGGCGCCGCGGGGCTCCTCATCGGTTATGCTGCCGGGACCTGGAACGCGGGCGTGGTGAGCGCTGCGAGAGATCCCGTGAAAGAACTGATCGAGCTCGATCGCGAGTTCGACGCTGCCACCGCGCGCGATGGCGTGGACGGCTGGCTCTCCTACTTCGCGCCCGGCGGCATGATGATGCCCGCCAACCATGACATCGTTGTCGGCCAGGCCGCCATCCGCGAGTTCGCCTCGAAGGCCTTCACGAGCCCGGGCTTCTCGCTGCGCTGGGAGCCGATCGACGGAGACGTCTCGGGCGGCCTCGGCTACACCTACGGCATCTCGAAGGTGATGCGGCCCGGCAAGGACGGAAAGCCTGCCGAATCCTACGGCAAGTACGTCACCATCTGGCGCAAGCAGCGCGACAAGACCTGGAAGATCGCGGTCGATATCGGAAACCCGAGCCCGCCGCCCGCGGAGAAGAAGTAGCGGCATGGACGGCAGCGAGCCCGTACGCATCCCGATCGAAGACGTCTTCGACCTGCACACGGTGCCGCCGCGGGATGTCGAGGGCGTGGTCGAGGCGTACCTCGAAGAGGCCGGCCGGCTCGGCCTGAAGGCGCTGCGCATCGTACACGGCCGCGGCATCGGGGTGCAGCGCGAGATCGTGCGGTCCGTGCTGGCACGCACTCCGTTCGTCGTGGCGTACGGTGATGCGCCCGCCGAGGCGGGAGGGTGGGGCGCCACCGTCGTCACGCTACGCTGAAAGGCTATGGGCGTTTTTCAGAGCAGTTTTCAGGTCTCTACGCGCGGGCGGTCGGACGTGCACGACATCACGAGGCAAGTCGCGCGCATCATCGCCGAGAGCAAGATCCGCAAGGGCGTCGCGAACGTGTCCGGCCAGGGATCGACGCTCGGCATCACCACCATCGAGTTCGAGCCCGGCGCGGTGTCCGACTTCAACCGGGCGCTCGACCGGATTGCACCCATGAACCATGACTATGCGCACAACGCGCGCTGGGGGGATGATAACGGCTATGCGCACCTGCGCAGCGCGCTCGTCGGGACGAGCAGGACGTTCCCCGTGCGTGATGGCGCGCTCCATATCGGCACCTGGCAGCAGATCGTTCTGTGCGATTTCGATGAGCGGCCGCGGCAGCGCGAGGTGACCGTGACGGTGATGGGGGAGTAGCGCGCTTGCGACAATAGAAGCGTGCCGTTGTCCGGGTTCGATCCCCTGGTCCGCGAATGGTTCACGCGCCGCTTCGAATGCGTCACGGAACCGCAGGCGCTCGGCTGGCCTCTCATCCGCGCCGGACGCGACGTCCTCATCTCCGCCCCCACCGGCTCGGGCAAAACGCTAGCCGCATTTCTCATCTGCCTCGACGGCCTCGTCCGCGCCACCCGCACCGGGCCGCTTCCCGACGAAATCGAAGCTATCTACGTCTCGCCGCTCAAGGCGCTCAGCAACGACGTCCGCAAGAACCTCGAAATCCCGCTCGCCGAAATTGCGCCGCCCGCGCCCATCCGCACCGCGCTCCGCACCGGCGATACCACCGCCTGGGAGCGCCGCCGGATGCTCGAGCGCCCGCCGCACATCCTCGTCACCACGCCCGAGTCGCTCTTCATCCTGCTCACCACCGAGAAGAGCCGTCAGGCCCTCCGCACCGCCCGCACCGTCATCGTCGATGAAATTCACGCTGTGGTGGACGACAAGCGCGGCTCGCATCTCGCCCTCACGCTCGCCCGCCTCGACGCGCTGGTCGAAAGCGCCGGACGCCCGCGCCCGCAGCGAATCGGCCTCTCCGCCACAGTGAACCCGGTCGAGGAAGTCGCGCGCTTCCTCAGCGACCGCGCCACCATCGTCAACGTCGGCCACCGGCGCGAGATGGACCTTGCCGTCGAAGTCCCCGGGGACGAACTCGGCCCCGTCGCAAGCAACGAAATGTGGGACGAGATCTACGACCGCACGGCCGATCTGATCCGCGCGCACCGCACCACGCTCGTTTTCGTCAACACGCGCCGCCTGGCCGAGCGCGTCTCGCATCACCTCGGCGAGCGCCTTGGGCCGAAGGCGGTGCTCCCGCACCACGGCAGCCTCTCGCGCCGCCTGCGCCTCAACGCCGAAGAGCGCCTCAAGAAAGGCGACCTGCGCGCGGTCGTCGCCACGGCCTCGCTCGAACTCGGCATCGACATAGGAACCGTCGATCTCGTCTGCCAGATCGGCTCGCCGCGCTCGATCGCCGTCGCGTTCCAGCGCGTCGGCCGCTCGGGCCACTGGATCGGCGCGAAGCCGAAGGGCCGCCTGTTCGCCACCACGCGCGACGAGCTGCTCGAGTGCGCGGCGCTGGTGCGCGCCATCCGCACGGGCGAGCTCGACCGGCTCCAGATCCCCGAAGCGCCGCTCGACATCCTCGCCCAGCAACTCGTGGCCGCCGCCGCGACCGGCGAGTGGAGTGAGGAACAGTTGTTCGCGCTCGCGCGATCCGCGTACCCCTACCGCAACCTCGACCGGCGCGACTACGACGCCGTCCTCGACATGCTCTCGGACGGAATCACCACCGCGCGCGGGCGCGCCGGTGCGCTCCTCCACCGCGACCGGGTCAACCACATGATCCGCGCGCGCCGCGGCGCCCGGCTCGCCGCCATCACCTCCGGCGGAGCCATCCCCGACAACGCGAGTTTCCAGGTCGTGGTCGAGCCCGAAGGCACCGTGATCGGCACCGTCGATGAGGACTTCGCCACCGAGAGCCTCGCGGGCGACACGTTCCTGCTCGGCACCAATTCGTGGCGCATACGCCGGGTCGAGCCCGGCCGCCTGCGCGTGGAGGATGCGCAGGGCGCCCCGCCGTCGATCCCGTTCTGGCGCGGCGAAGCGCCCGGCCGCACCGCCGAACTCTCGCGCGAGTTCTCGCGCCTTCGCGAAGAGATCGCCGCGCGCTCGCTCGAAGATGCCCACCGCTTCCTCACCGGAGAATGCGGGCTCGATGCGCGCGGCGCGGGCGAAGCGGTCGAATACGTCCACGCGGGACGGGCCGCGCTCGGCGCGATGCCCGGCGAGAGCACTGTCGTCGCGGAACGCTTCTTCGACGAAGCCGGCGGCATGCAGCTCATCCTGCACGCCCCGTTCGGCGCGCGAATCAACCGCGCCTGGGGCCTCGCGCTCCGGAAGCGCTTCTGCCGCACGTTCAACTTCGAGCTCCAGGCCGCCGCCACCGACAACGGCATCGTCATCTCGCTCGCCGAGCAGCACTCGTTCCCGCTCGAAATCGTGTTCGAGTTCTTGCGGCCCGAGACCGTCGAGCACGTCCTCACGCAGGCCCTGCTTGCCGCGCCCATGTTCACGGCCCGCTGGCGGTGGAACGCCTCGCGCGCGCTGGCGATTCTGCGCTTCGCCGGAGGCCGCAAGGTGCCGCCGCCCATCCAGCGCATGCGCTCTGACGACCTTCTCGCCGGCGTCTTTCCGGATCAGGCCGCTTGCGCCGAGAATCTCACCGGCGAGATCCGCGTTCCCGACCACCCGCTCGTCCGCGAAACCATCGGCAACTGCCTGCACGAGGCCATGGACATCGACGGCCTCAAAGCTTTGCTGGAAGCGATCCAGACCCGCGCCATCCGGACCGTCGCCATCGACACCGCCGAGCCCTCGCCCTTCTCGCACGAGATCATCAACGCCAATCCCTACGCGTTTCTCGACGACGCGCCGCTCGAGGAGCGCCGCACCCGCGCCGTGCAGCTCCGCCGCGGCCTGACGCCCGATCTCGCCGGAGGCATCGGCGCGCTCGATCCGGAAGCGATCGCGCGTGTCGAGCGCGAAGCCTGGCCTGTCGTGCGCGATCGCGACGAACTCCACGACGCGCTGCTGACCCTCATCCTGCTGCCGCCCGTGCCCGAGTGGAGACATTTCTACGACGAACTCGCAGCCACCGGCCGCGCCTCCACGCTTGCAGGCTTCTGGGTCGCTACAGAAAAGGCCGGCCTCACGGGCGAGGCCACGGAAATCGTCCGCGGCTGGCTCGAATCGACCGGCCCGCAAAAGATCAGCGCGCTGGCGGCGCGCCTGGCCCTGCCCGCGCCCGACGTGGAAGCCGCCATGCTGCGCCTCGAAGCCGAAGGCCAGGTCCTGCGCGGCCAGTTCACGCAGGACAAAACGGACGAGCCCGAATGGTGCAATCGCCGCCTGCTGGCCCGCATCCACCGCCTCACACTCGGACGCCTGCGCGGAGAAATCGAACCCGCGACCACCTCCGAGTTCCTGCGCTTCCTCGCGCGCTGGCAGCACGTCGCGCGCGGTACGCAGTTGCACGGCGTCGATGGCACGCTCGCCATCGTGCGCCAGCTTCAGGGTTACGAGATCCCCTCGGGTGCCTGGGAATCGGTCATCCTGCCCCGCCGCATCGCCCGCTACGAACCCGGACTTCTCGATCGCCTGTGTCTGTCGGGCGAAGTGATGTGGGGCCGCCTTTCGCCGCATCCGGCGTTTGAAGAGCACGCGGCCACGCGCCGCGTGCGCCCCACGCGCATCGCGCCGGTCGGGCTGTTCCTGCGCGAGGACGCGGCGATGCTCTCCGCGCTCGCCGGGCCGCCCTCGGACAAGCGAGCGAGCCTCTCCTACGCCGCGCGTGACGTGCTGGCGGAAATCGAGCGTTGCGGCGCGTCGTTCTTCATCGACCTCCAGCACGCTACCGGCCGCCTCGCAAGCGAAGTCGAGGACGCGCTCTGGGAACTGGTCGCCGCCGGACTGGTCACTGCCGACGGCTTCGAGAACCTGCGCTCGCTGATCGATCCCAAGCGCCGCCGCGGCGAAGGACGCGGCCGTCACGCGCGCCCGCGGCACGCCGCCGGACGCTGGGCGCTGCTTCCCCACGGAGCCGACGAAGCCGCTATCGAGAAATTCGCGCGCCAGCTCCTGCGCCGCTGGGGAGTCGTATTCCGCGATCTGCTCGCGCGCGAAACGCTCGCCCCCGCCTGGCGCGACCTGCTCGTCGCGCTCCGCGGCATGGAAAACCGGGGGGAAATCCGGGGCGGCCGTTTCGTCGGAGCATTTGTAGGCGAGCAGTTCGCGCTCCCCGAAGCGCTCGACCTCCTCCGCGCTGTCCGCCGGCTCAAAAGGTCCGACGAAGAAATCGAAGTCGCCGCCGCCGACCCCTTGAACCTCGCCGGCATCCTTCTCCCCGGTCCGCGCCTGAGCGCCCTAAGCGCCGAAAGCCTGAATCTAGGCGGCGCCTGTGGGGCAGGTCCTCGGCCATCCGCGGCCTCTTAGGCCGTCGATTCCCTGCCACGCCCCATGCGAAAATAGGAGCATGCTCTTGCGGGTTGCACTGCTGGCGCTTGGCGTGTGCCTCTCCCTGCCGGCACAGACGAAGCCCCTGACCGTGGCGCAGTTGGTGAGCTTTATCAAATCCGCGATCGAGTTGAAGCAGCCCGACAAGCAGGTCGCCGCCTACCTCAACAAAATCACCCTTGCCGAAAAGCTCGACGGCCACACCATGGAAGAACTCCAGGCCCTCGGCACCGGCCCGAAAACATCCGAGGCGCTGAACACGCTCCGGCTGGCCTCGCAGAACCTGCCCGCTGCCCCTGCCGCCGCGCCGCCTCCACCGCCGGCCGCGGCCATCCCGCCGCCGAGCCCCGCCGAACAGAAGAAGATCATCGCCGAAGTGCGCGAATACGCCCTCAACTACACCAACAGCCTTCCCGACTTCCTCTGCACGCAGGTCACGCGACGCTACGTGGACCAGAGCGGCATGGAATTCTGGGGCCAGCAGGACGTCATCACCGCGCGCGTCGCCTACGTCAACCACAAGGAAGACTACAAACTCGTCCTCGTCAATAATCACATGGTGTCGAGCGACACGGCCTCGATGCACTCGATCGGAGGCGCCACCTCCACCGGCGAATTCGGCAGCTTGATGTACGAAGTTTTCGAGCCTGGGAGCGAGGCCACCTTCGGCTGGGAGCGCTGGGCCACTCTGCGCGGCCGCCGCGCTTACGTCTTCAACTACCGCATCGCGCAGTCGCGCTCAAAGTGGCACGTCACCTACGAAAAGTCCGACGACATCGTGCCCGGCTATCACGGCCTGATCTTCGTGGACCGTGATGCCCGCACCGTTATGCGCATCACCTTCGAAGCCGAGCTGCCGCCGAGCTTCCCGGTCCAGGAAGCCAAAACCACGCTCGACTACGACCTGGCCGAGATCAGCGGCCATCAGTTCATGCTGCCGCTCAAGGCCGTCGTCCGGATGCGCAAGGCGAAGTACCTTACCAAGAACGAAGTCGAGTTCCGCCTCTACCGTAAGTTCAGCGCCGAGGCGAGCATCTCGTTCGACACGCCCGACCCGCTGCCCGAAGAGAAGACCACGGAAGAGCCGGTGAAGTGACTCTTACCTGCCCTCGATCGCTTTTCGCGACGAGCGCAACGTGTTCACCAGCGATTCGCGAGGCATCGTGCGAATAATCGGCTCAATCAACCATCCCAAGCCCGTCGGAACGTCGCGGGTCAGCGAGATCGCCTCACATTCCATGTACACGCCGCCGTCCTTCTGCTCGAACCGCCAATAGGAATAGAGCCGCCATAGATACCCGTGATCCTTGCCCGCGGGCAACTCGCGCTCGTCGGGCTTGCCGGGGTTCTCCACCTCGGCGATCTTCGTGCTGTAAGAGCGGCTGTGCGTGAACGCGCCCTCCACGGGGAAGTACCGCACGTCATGCTCGGTATTGAGCACCACCGTGACCACCTTCTTCTTCATCAGGCGCAGGAAGATGTGGAAGTCGTCGCCGCTGCGCGAGAGCAGCTTCGAATCGATGACCTCGGGCCGGTGCGTCTCCTTGTTGCGGTTGTAGTCCTGCACGCGCGCAAGCGTCTGCGCCAGCGTCGCGCCGGGCACGAACACCGCGCCGATCCAGTCGTGCACGAGCGCGCCGGCCAGCTCGGCGTCGCCTTTCCCAATGACCGGTTCGGCGATGATGTCTCCCGCGCGCAGCGCCTTGGCGCGCTCGGCCGAATCGGTCGCCCACATCGTATGCGCCTTGTTGCGCACCTCCATGCGGGCTTCGGCTTTGCGTATGTAGCCGTCGAAAGCCTGGACCATCGCGGGCTTCAAGTCCGCGGCCTGCGCCAGAATAACCGACGCGGCGCCGATCAGAACGAGCTTCACCTTTCGAGGCTACCGCGCCAGCGCCTGTCGCGTATATACGTTCGACGGGCTCCACAGCATGTACCCCGCAAAGCGCGGCCCGAGCGCGTCCTCGACCGCCTTGATCTGCGCCGTGACCGCCGCTGCGTCGTAATGCGCGCCCATGTTGAAATCCTGCAGCCACGGCCGCAGCTTCGCCGGAGCGGCCTGTTCCAGCCGCTCGCCCGCATGCTTGATCGAGTAATTCACCACCTCGTAGGGCCGCTCGGCCGGATTCGCGAACCCGAGAAACTTCTTCGCGAAGTGCGACGGATACACCATCGGGCACACGTAATCGAACGTCGCATAAGCGTCCTCGATCACCTGCCCGATGCCGAGGTCGTCGTCATTCACGGCCGCCAGGCCGAACAAATCGGCCGAAATCCGCACACCCGCCAGCTCGCGCCGAAGATAGCGGAAGAACTCGCGGATCACCTCATGCTTGGCCATCTTCACGTCCCACCCGGGGAAGTACATATCCTTCAGGTCGCCGTCCGACGGGAAGCGTATGTAGTCGAAGTTCACCTCATCCACGCCGTGCGCGAGCGCGTCCTTCGCGATCGCCACGATGTAGTCCCACGCCGGCCGCGAGGCCGGATTGATCCACGCGAGCCCCTTGTGGTCGAGCCAAAGCGTGTCTTTCGTGAACGGCCCGCCAGCGCCCTTCGCCAGTTTCGAAACGCGCTGCACGGCCAGATCGGGGCGAGCGGCGGCCAGCACCGGGTCCTGAAAACAAGTGATGCGCGCGATCACGTAAATGTTCTCGCGGTGCAGCCGCTCCACCAGCGCATCCACGTCGCGGATCATGACCCGCACCGCGCCATACTTCTTCGCCTCTGGAAACCCGACCCGGTAAGAAATGTTGCCCGAGTAATCCTTCACGTCGAAGACCACCGAGTTGATCACCGTCGTCTTCGCCAACTCGATCAAATACTCTACGCGCTTGTTCAACCCCGCCGACCACCCCGTGAAGTACACGGCCTTGATGATCTCCGGCGGATGCTCGAGCGGGCGCGGTGCCGCAACAGGCACTTTCGGAACAGGCTTCACCGGGCGGACATCTGATTTCTGCCAGGCAAATACCGCGGCGGGCCCAAGCAGGCAGAGGGAGAGTACGGTATGTAGGAGCGTAAACGGAAATCATAGAGCAAGGCCGCAAAATCCGCAACCGCCCTTGCGCCCGCGAGAACCCCCGCGCTACCGTGTTCGTCTATGCCGCCCTTCACCCGGAGAACGTTTCTCGCCGCCGCCACCGCCGCCGTCGCCCGCCCGGCCAGGCGGCCCACGAACGTCGTGGTCATTCTCTGCGACGACATGGGCTACGGCGACCTGCATTCCTACGGATCCCAAATCGCCACCCCCAACCTCGACCGCATGGCGAGCGAAGGAACGCGCTTCACTAACGCCATCTCGGCCAACCCGGTCTGCTCGCCCTCGCGGGCGTCCCTCTTGACGGGCCGCTACCCGACTCGTGTCGGTGTGCCCCGCGTCCTGATGCCGCGCGACCGCGGGGGCCTCGCGACCGATGAAACCACGCTCGCCGAGCTGCTCAAGACGAAGAACTACGCGACCGCCTGCCTGGGCAAATGGCACCTGGGCCATCAGCCCACGCAGCTCCCGACGAAGCGAGGCTTCGACTCCTACTTCGGCATCCCCTACTCGAACGACATGACGCCGGCCCTGCTGCTCGAAAACGAAAAGACCGTCGAAGCCGAAGCCAACCAGGAGACGCTCACCCGCCGCTACACCGAACGCGCCGTCGATTTCATCGGACGCAACGCGCACCGGCCCTTCTTCCTCTATCTCGCGCACAGCTTCCCGCACATCCCTCTGCACGCCTCCGATGCCTTTCGCGGGAAAAGCCCCCTCGGCCTCTATGGCGACGTGGTGAACGAGCTCGATTGGAGCACCGGCGAAGTCTTGCGCGCCCTCCGGAGCAACGGCCTTGCATCCAATACGCTGGTCCTGTTCACAAGCGACAACGGCCCCTGGTATCAGGGCAGTTCCGGGCTGACGCGTGGACGGAAGGGCGCCACCTGGGAAGGCGGCGTGCGAGTGCCTTTTCTCGCCTGGCAGCCGGGCTCGGTGCCCGCCGGCAAAACGTCAAACGCGCTCGTCTCGCTGCTCGACGTCGTCCCGACCGTGGCCGCGCGCTGCGATCTGCGCCCGCCCAAACCCCTCGACGGCGTGGACGTCTGGCCAATCCTGTGCGGCCGCGCAAACGCCGTTGAGCGTGAGCCGCTTCTCTACTTCAACGACGTTCACCTCCAATGCATCCGCCGCGGCAATTGGAAGCTGCACGTGGCGCGCTACAACGGGAATATCTACACACCGGGCATCTGGCCTCGCCTCAGGAATCTGCCGCTCTCCCATCCCGAGCTCTACAACCTGGCGCTCGACCCCGACGAGAGTTACGACCTGGCGGACCGCCACCCGGACATCGTGCGCGACCTGTTCGCGCGCGCCGAAGCCGCCCTCGCGGATTTCCCCGAGCCCATCCGCCAAGACTGGGCGGAAACGCGGCAGCGCAAAGTCCGCCCGAAGGCGGCGGGAGCGTATCCGGAAGAAGCGTCCTGAGTTACTTTCCGATCAACTCGTAACTCACAAACGCGAACTTCTTCGAATCCGGCGACCACGAATTCACATTGAGAGTCCCCTGTCCCCCGAACAGGCGCGTGAGCACCGTAATCTTCTTCGCATTCGGAGGCAGCGGCATCGCGCGCAGAAGTATGTCCTGGTTCGGCGGATGCCCCTCCGTCCCCTTTTTGAAAGACAGGAACACCATACGCTTCCCGTCGGGCGAAGGATGCGGGAACCAGTCCTCGTACTCATCGCTCGTGATGCGCTCGGCCTTACGGTCCTCGGGCCCCGCGCCGTCCACGGGGACCCTCCATATGTCCCACGAACCCGACCGGTCCGAGTTGAAGTAGATCCACTTGCCGTCGGGCGAATAGTCCGGGCCGTCGTCATAACCAGGGTGCGACGTCAACCGCTGCTCGGCGCCGCCCTCGGCCGCAATCCGGTACAGATCGAAATTGTTCTCGCGCTCGGCGCAGTAGGCGAGCCACTTCCCATCCGGCGACCACCCGTGATAATAACTCGGGGCGCTCTCGGTGACGAGCTTCGCGTTCCCGCCCGCGACCGGCATCACCCAAATCTTCGACGGCTCGCGCCGCTTCTGCGCCGAGATCGCGTAGCTTCGGCCATCGGGCGAAATCCCATGATCGTTATTCGCCGCGCCGATATTGCTCATCTCGACCACCGCAGGTTCGCCGCCTTCCACCGGCAGCCGGAACAGCTTTCCGTCGGAATTGACGAGCAGATACTTCCCGTCGCGCGACCAGTTGGGCGCCTCGAACAGCCGGTCCGCCTGAAAGATCACGCGCGCCGTCTTCGTCTTCATGTCGAAGATAGAAATCTTGCTCCTCACCGGCGGCTCGGGCGTTTCCACCTGCACGTTAGAAAACACCGCCGTCTCGAGCACATTCGCATCGTGCGAGCACACGCCAAGCCCGACATAGACCGGGTCCTGCAACTTCACCTCGACCGGCCCCGAGGGCGTGAGCGCGCCGCCCGGTTCGCCCGCGTACATCGTGAACCGGTTCCCGCGCCGCTCGATCCGCACGCGCGCCGGCCCCTTCAAAGCCGACTGGACCTCCGCGGTTTCGCCCCCCGCGGCCAGGCGGTATTGAAGCGACGTGAGCCCGTCCCCATGCAGCGCCACATCCGCATAGGGCGAGCCCGCATCCAAGCTCTGCCGCACCATCAGGACCGCCTTACGATGCTCCACCGCGCCCGAGCCTTCGAATCTCACATCGGCGGTCAAGGTGACATCCCCGCTCACGCGACTAAACACAAAACGGAAAGCGTCCTCCGCTCCCCAGATATTCGCCCCGCCGCCCGTGATGCGGTATTGCCCGCTCTCGAACGCAGCCGCGCCGGCGCGCGGAGTCACCCCGACGTCGACCGCGTTCTGAAACTGCCCCACCGGCTGCCCCGCAGCCAAGCCAGAAAACACCAACGCCCAAACCCAAGCCTTCGCCATAGACACAGACAATATCAGGAAACCGCGTACGCCGGAACGCCGCTTAGTGGGCCGCCCCCCGGCCGGCCAGCACCCAGGCGACAATAGAACAATGTTCCCCCTGGAACGTTTCGCCTCCGTCCTGTTTTTGTCCCTCCTCGCGCTGCCCTGCTACCCGGCGGACGCGATCTTCGGGCGCCGTGTCTACGCTCCCGAAGGCCGCACTTACCAGCAGATCTGGACCCTCGACACGCGCACCCGCCAAATCGCCCCGCTCACCAAGACCCCGCGGCGCCACGCCCAGCCCGTCTTCGCATCCGGCGGCGCGCGCATCTGGTTCCTCTCCGGAGCCTTCGGCAACGAAGCCAACACGGAACTCTGGTCCTTCGACCCGCGCAGCCGCACCGAAAAGCTCGCCGCGCAGTTCAGCGGACGCATCGCGCGCCTCCTCGGCGGCACCGCCGACCGCGTCTTCTTCACCGCCTACGAAACCGACGAGCTCGCCCTCTACCGCTGGGACGGCCGCCTGACCAAGCTCGCCCGCATGCCCGGAGCGTCCCCCGATGCCGCCGCCCTCTCGCCCGACGCCCGCAGCCTCGCCGTCCAGACCGGCGACGTCCCCGAGATCCTCATGATGGAAGCCAGCGGCGCGCAGGGCCGCAAAACGCCCAACTGCGCCGAGCCCGTCTGGTCCCCGGACGGCAAGAAGCTCGCCTGCGCCTCCGGCAGCACCATCCGCATCGTGAACCTCGCCACCGGAGTCGAAGCCGCGCACGTGGAATTCACGCCGCGCACCACGCCCCCCACCGTCGCCGACTACTCACCCGACGGCACGCGCCTTCTGGTCAAGACCGTCGGAGCGAATCACAGCAGCACCTACCCGCAATCGGATTTCTGGATCCTCGAAATCGCAGCCGGCAAGTGGACCTTCGTCGGCCCCGGCCAGGCCGGCCTGTTCGGAGCCAACGGAACGGTGATCCTGGTAACGCCGCGCGAGCTCGCGCACATAGGCAAGCGCCAGGACTGGGTCGCGCAGTTGCTGCTGGTCGATCCCGCCACCCACGCCCAAACGCCCATCGGCGCCGGCGCCGCGGCAAGCGCCGACCCCGCGCGGGCGCCGCAAACGCCGGCCGCCGTCGCGCACCCCAAGCCGGCCCCGGCGAGGCCCAAATCTGCCCCGAAGACGAAGCGTTAAGCTTTACCGAAGCGCCAGCGGCTTCCCCTTCGCCGACGGAAGCGCGATCCCAAGCAGGTTGGCGATCGTCGGAGCGATGTCGATATTCTCGAACCGCTCCAGCTTCGCTCCCCGCGCCACGCCATAGCCGCTCGCGATGAACAGCGCCGTCATTTCCGGGTCGCTCGCCAGATATCCGTGGCTCCCGGCTTGCTGCGGCAATTCCGCCGTCACCGGTCCGCCGGTTGCGCCCGAGAAAGCATACCCGCTGCGCGCGACCAGCAGCAGATCGAACATCTGCGGATCCCGCTCGGGCTGCGCGAGTCCCAGCTCCGCATAACCCTCCGGCCGGATGATGCGCGCGATCCCCTCAACGCCCTCGAGCGCCGCGATAACCTTGGGAGCGATCTCGGCGGCCCGGGCCTTGTCGAGATACACGTAGCCCGTCCCGCCCTCCGGAAGCACGTACGCCTGCTTGTCGAGGCCGGCCGCCGCCAGCGCCGCTCCCGCGCGAATCTGTTTCGTATACGCCTTGAACCCGTGATCGGAGACCACCAGGAAGGTCGTGCGCTCCGTCATCCCCGCCTGGGCGACGGCTTCGACAACACGCGCCACGCAGCTATCGAGAAACGCGATCGCCGAGGTGCCCGCCAGCGTCCCCGGCCCATAGCGGTGGTGCACCGAATCGAGCGAGAGCAGATGATACAGCAGCAGGTTGGGCTTGTGCTCCCGGATCAGATACGCCGCCGCGCGCGTCCACATCTCATCGCGGAAAAGGATGTTCGCGTTGCTGAAGTTTTCCAGCTCGGCAGCGGACACGACGCCCTTGGCGATCATCTCGCGCTCGAGCGGCCCCTCCGCCGTAGCCCATTCGCTGAACGCCCACGTGATGCCGGGAGCGTTGTTGATGGCCACCCAATCCACCTGCGCTGTCGTAAGCCCGGCCCGCCGCGCCGCGTCGTACACGGTAGGGGCGTGGACCATCTTCTCTTTATCGAGCATCGGCTCCACCTTGACCGGCGGCCACGACCCGGTCCGCGTGATGGTGCCGTTGGTCAACAACCCATGCTCATCCGCACGCACCCCGGTCACCATCGTGGTGTGATTCGGCCAGGTGATGGTCGGCGTCAAAGGCGTCATAGTAGCCGTCACGCCGTTAGCAATCAGCCGGCGCAGTGTTGGAATCGGAGCCTTCGAATCCTGAAGAACGCTGGCCGGCAATCCATCCAGGCTGATCACAACCACCATCCGTCCCTTAGCGGGTGTCTGCGAAAAGCCGGAAGCGCAAAAAGCGGCAGCGGCGAGGAAAGCGGTTATCAGTCTCATGAGTAAAACGAATTGTACAATGCGGCCGGCGCACACCCGCAAGTCCGCTCCAGCGACCAAAGCGACCGCATCGTGCCAACGTGACTCACTGTCGCTTGGCCGACATATCGCTAATCTCAATCAGATCCGTACGCAGGGCAGAAAAAGCCGGCATAAGACCTGAAACCAGGCACGCCAGCGTTGCGATGGTCAAACTGAACAGGAGCACACGGGTGTCGATGCGGACCGCGGACAACGCCGATACGGTCAGTCCTGGGAGGCGCTGGAAGAGCGGGTTTTCGCCGGCCGGATCCAACGACGCCAGCACGCGTACGCTCAAACCTGCCAGCAGGACCCCCACCAGTCCGCCTGCCGCCGCGATCACGCCGGTCTCCACCAGAAGTTGCCGAAGGAGCCGGCCCCGGCCCGCTCCCACCGCCTGACGGATAGCCATCTCACGGCGCCGGGCGGCATTGCGGGTCAGCAGGAGGTTGATTACGTTCGCGCATGCAACCAGCAGGACGAAGCCGACGGCCGCGAGGAAGACCCACCCTGCCTTGCGTGCCGCAGTTTCCGCACGCACTTCCGAAAGGGGACGGGCATACGCGCCCCAAGCCTTGTGGTAGTAGTTGTCCGGATGCGCGCGGTCCACCTCCGCTCCGGCCACAGCCGTGGCGGCCACGGCTTGCCGAACACTTACGCTTGACTTCCTCTTCGCGATGGCGAACCAGTTGTGACTGAAGCGGACAGTGAGTTGCGAGGAAACGTTCGCCGGACTAGTACCGATAAGGCTTCCGGCCGTTCAACTTCCGGTTGGCGCGTCAACCTGGAGCGGTTCGGACACTGCGCATCCGAGATGACAACTCGCCCAACTGGATTACCGCCGAAACACCGGCCGCACGGCCGGCATTCGAACGAGTCCTTAAGGCGTGGAGATCCAACATTCCCTCCTGGCAGCTAGAATGAAAGCGCCTGGGAGATCTTATGAGCGGAACGCGTGTGAGCGGGCAGGCGAAGTTCGCCAAGACGGGGATTCCGGGACTCGACGAGATTCTGCCGGGCGGTTTGCCGGCGAACCGCCTTTACCTCGTCGAGGGCATGCCTGGAACGGGTAAGACCACGCTCGCCCTGCAGTTTCTCCTCGAGGGGCGCCGGGTAGGCGAACGAGGGCTGTACGTGACGCTCTCCGAGACGAAGGAAGAACTGCTGAGCGTCGCGGAATCGCACGGCTGGTCGCTCGATGGCATAGATCTGTACGAACTCGAAGCCAGCCAGGCCCGGTTGAAACCCGAGCAGGAGTACACCGTTTTTCACCCGGAAGAAGTCGAGTTGACGGAAACGGCCCAGCAGGTCTATGCCGAGGTGGAGCGCATCAAGCCGGCGCGAGTGGTATTCGATTCGCTCTCCGAATTGCGCCTGCTCGCGCGCGAACCGCTCCGATATAGGCGGCAGATTCTCAGCTTGAAACAATTCTTCGCCGGCCGAAACTGCACGGTTCTGCTGCTCGATGACACGGTGGGCCGGAGCTCCGACCTGCAATTACAGAGCATTTCCCACGGCGTGGTCTCGCTGGAACGGTTGGGACAAGAGTACGGCGTATCCCGCCGCCGGCTGAACGTGGTCAAACTCCGCGGCGCAAAATTCCGTGACGGCTATCACGATTACCTGATCGAAACGGGCGGACTCCGGGTCTTCCCGAGACTTGTGGCGGCTGAACATCGCCGGGACCACGCCGGGTCTGTATTCAGTTCCGGGATCGCCGAGTTGGACGCATTGCTCGGCGGTGGTCTTAGTAGCGGCACCAGCACTTTGATCACGGGCCCCGCAGGATCTGGAAAATCCTGTTTGGCTGCCGCTTACCTGCGGGCCGCGGCGCAGCAGGGGCAACACGCCACCGCCTGTATCTTTGAGGAGACGCGCCGGACGTTTCTGGACCGGACGGCCGGCATTAACATGGATCTCGCCGAGTATGTTGCTGCCGGGCTGATTGCCATTCACCAGATCGACCCGGCGGAACTGTCCCCCGGAGAGCTTGCCGCGCGCATTCGCGTGGAGGTCGAGGAAAGACACGCCAAAGTCGTCGTCCTCGACAGTCTCAGCGGTTACGTGAACGCGCTGCCGAACGAACGGTTCCTCCTGGCACAGCTGCATGAGCTGCTGAGCTATCTGGCCGAATACGACGTCATAACGATCCTGGTCGCGGCGCAGAAGGGCACGATAGGCCCGGTCGAGACGGCCGCGGATGCCAGCTATTTGGCAGACACGTTTATTTTGCTGCGTTTCTTCGAAAGCCAGGGCTCCCTCAAAAAGGCTGTTTCCGTGATCAAACACCGGAAGAGCTCACACGAAGACACGATTCGGGAAATGCAGATTACCTCCGAAGGCATTCGGATTGGCGAAGTCCTGACAGCGTTCCGGGGTGTGCTTACCGGGGTTCCCGAGTATTTAGGAGAACCAGCGGATTTGATCGATCCGGGGAATTGACGGTGAGCCAGGACCTCCAAGTGTTGGTTGTCGCTCCCACGGGCCGTGACGGGCAACTCATCTGCGGCATGCTCGCGAAAGGGGGCATTGCGTGCCGCAGTTATAACGGTATCCGTGAGCTTTGCGGCCAGGCGGCCGACGGCATCGGCGCGATCATCTTAACGGAAGAAGCGCTTGTTCCGGGCGCCATGGAAGAACTCGACGGATTATTGAACGCGCAACCAGCCTGGTCCGATATCGGCCTCATACTGCTAACCAGCCACGGGGACCGGGTGCAAGCGGCGGTGCGCACAAAGCTGCAACGCCGAGGTGCACGGTCGGTCATTCTGATCGAGCGACCGGTACGGGTGCTGACGCTCGCCAGCAGTGTTGACTCCCTGTTGCAGTCGCGCAGGCGTCAGTATCAGATTCGCGATTATCTGGAAGAGCGTGTCCGCAATGAGTCGCGGCTGCGCGAGACACAAAAAATGGAGAGCGTTGGTCTCCTCGCCGGCGGCATAGCCCACGATTTCAATAACATCCTCACTGGCGTGCTCGGAAATGCCAGTCTCGCTTTGGACGATGCGCCCAGCGGGTCGCGTCAAGCTGTGTGGCTGACGGACGTCGTGAACGCGGCTGAGCGCGCCGCCCAACTCACGAAGCAGCTGCTGGCCTATGCAGGGAAGGGCCGTTTTGTCATAGAACCGCTCGACCTCTCGCACGAAGTTCGGGAGATCAGCGGGCTTATCCGGACCTCCATCCCGCGGACGGTGCAGTTGAGCCTGGAATTGATGGAAAGCCTTCCGTGTATCGAAGCGGACACTGCTCAAATCCAGCAAGTCGTGATGAACCTGGTGATCAACGGCGCGGAGGCGATCCCCGAGGGTCAAACCGGCACGGTTTTGATCACGACGGGTGTGCAGGAGGTCGATGATGCCTACATCCAAACTATGGTGCCATTGAGTGAGATCGAGCGGGGGCGATATGTGACTCTGGAGGTGCACGACACCGGGACCGGCATGGACCGTGATGTTATCAGCCGGATATTCGATCCGTTCTACACGACGAAGTTCTTAGGCCGTGGACTGGGCCTCGCCGCGGTCCGAGGCATCGTCAAGGGGCATAGGGGCGCTATTAAGGTGTACAGCACGCCCGGCCGGGGCACCACATTCAAACTGCTCTTTCCAGCAAGCCTCAAAGAGGGTCAAAAAAGACGCGATAAAGCTTCGGAACACGCTTCCCTTGAGGGAACGGGAACCATTCTCGTCATAGACGACGAAGAGATTGTCAGACGCACCGCGAAGTTGACGCTGGAACATTACGGATACGAGGTTATTCTGGCGGAGGACGGCCGTCAGGGCGTGGAAGCTTTCCGGCAAATTTCGGACCGCGTCGGCGTCGTCCTTTTGGATTTGACCATGCCCGTGATGAGCGGAGAGGAAGCTTTCCGCGAGTTGCGGATGATCCGTCCCGATATCAAAGTGATTCTTTCCAGCGGCTACAACAAGGTCGAGGCTATCCGGCACTTCACGGGCAAAGGGCTTGCCGGTTTCATTCAGAAGCCATACACGTCGGTGCGCCTGGCCGAGGCAGTGCGGTCTGTACTGAATCGGCACTAACCGGCAAGCACGCCGTTTGAGAAGCCAGACCTTCGGGCGGATCGTCGGCCACCCGTACAAAGCCCAGGACTAGACCCACAAGTCCTTTTGGGGCCAGCCAGCGGGTGCTTCGAATATCGCGAATATGCTGAAGTGATGGACGTGCACATCCGACCAGCAACGCCGGCTGATTGCGATCAACTGGCGCGCCTTCGTGAAGCACTATGGCCGGAAACCTCGGCGCTGGAACACGCACGCGAGTTGGAGCCAATACTGGCCGGCGAAACGCCTGGCGCCATGCCGTTGATCAACTTCGTCGCCGAGACCGCCGATGGCAGACTATTGGGCTTTGCTGAAGTCGATCTGCGCTCGCACGCCGATGGCTGCGATCCGGCGCGGCCGGTTGGTTATCTGGAGGGCTGGTACGTCGCCGTGGAGGCTCGACGCAGCGGTGTCGGTCGCCGGCTGCTTGCTGCCGCAGAGGATTGGGCCCGGAGCCATGGGTGCGTCGAAATGGCTTCGGATACATGGATCGACAACGAGCTTTCGCAAACGTGCCACGAAGCCCTCGGCTTTCAGGTTGTTGATCGGTGCGTGCACTACCGCAAAGCGCTTTAGAGGTCTGGTTTCCAGGTTAGGAATGGGAAGTCGGCATCCCGTCAGCCCAGTTCCTGATGCCTCCTCGCGTCCCAGAGCGTGTCATCCCCTCCCTCCCCGGAGGGTGGGAGACGGCCCCGTGTGGCGAATCGAACTGAACTTCCGGCTTGCGCGTTTGATGCAGGTAGGACAGTGGCACCTCGATTGCAATCTTCAGTCCATGTACTTCCGATCTGGAAAAGGCACCGTTTACAAAGGACTTATCGCGGGGGCCATCGGCGGCTTAGCCGCATCGTGGATTATGCCTCGGTTCGAACTCCTGCTATCGCACGCTTTGGACCATAGCGCTCCGCACGAAGGCCAAGAAGAGGATGCCACCGTCAAAATCGCGCAGAGGATCTCGTCCGCATTGCTGGGGCATGAACTCTCCGCAGAAGAGAAGAGAACGGCTGGCCCTATGGTGCACTACGCCTACGGGACCGGGATCGGAGCGTTGTACGGTTGCCTGGCGCAAAAGCACAGAACCACCACGTCGGGATTTGGCAGCGCTTATGGGGCAGCCGTCTGGGCGCTCGGCGAAGAAATCGCTGTGCCTGCGCTCGGGCTTGGGAAAAAGCCGGCGGAAACGCCGGTGTCCCAGCATTTTCAATTGTTGGCCGCTCACCTCGTCTATGGCATCACGTTGGAAGGTGTTCGCCGTCTGGCTCTGAAGTCGTTATGAACTATTGTGCCGGCTGCAGGCGGAACGTACCTGGAATTGGTCCCGGGCGAGCTCATCCGGTACTCCGACCGGTTCGATGATCCGAATCTGCCCGGCGATATCCAGGTAACCGTCAGACTGAAGAAGGTCTCGGTAGGAACCGAACTCAGCGTTATCCAAGATGGCTTGCCCGATGTCATTCCAGCAGAGGCATGCTATCTGGGGTGGCAGGAATCGCTCTCCCAGTTGGCGCACCTGGTCGAACCGGACATTCGCGAATAATCCGTTCCCCGGATGCCCGGCCCGCTCAAGGCGGCCGATTCCTCCGGCAAGTCGCCATCGCCGCGCGTACGTTGTGCTGACTGCCGATGGATGATACCCTTCCGCCATGCTGATAGCCACGATTCGGGAACACGTCCGCACGGCTTGCCGCCGCCCCGAGAATGCTTTCGGTCCTTGCTTCTTTGAGGAGCATATAGTGGTGGTGGCCGGTTGCGCTTTGCGCATGGCCCCGAGCTTGCATGCCGACCCGGAGATCGTCGAACTCGCCGCCTACCTGCACGACTTATCAGCTGTGTACGATCCGGGGACGCTTCCTGACCACGCGAAGTCGAGCGCCGGCCTGGCGGGGCGGTTGTTGGCAGAGCGGGACTACCCGGCTGGAAAGCTTGCCGGCGTCGCCACCGCGATCACTCTGCATTCGGCGCCCCTCCAGATCGGCGCAGCGCCTCCGGAAGCGGTCTGCCTGTCAAACGCCGATGCTGTGGCGCGGATCCTGCGGCCGGCGTATTGGCTTTATTTTGCATTCAGAATTCGAAACGAGCCGTTTGAGAAAGGGAGACGTTGGCTTCGCGCCCTTCTTGAAGCACAGTGGCGCGACATGGTCGAACCGGCCAAGGACATGGTCCGCTCTCAATTTGCGACAGTACTCGATCTTCTACGGGAATAGGCTTAAAGTGGCCGATTTCGATCCGGTTGAGGACCAGGCGAGGCGGCACACGGTACGCGCCAAGGGTGGGCGATTCCGCGCACGTCGGACGCGCCCCGCGGCCGGCCGGACCTTCGCCCGGCCCCCGCGTGCGGCCCGCCCGGCCCCCGCGTGCGGCCCGCCCGGCCCCCGAATCGCGGACAATGGAAACTTATGGCTGGTAATGCGACCAGAGTTCTCATCGTGGACGACGAGGAGAACCAGCGGCTTGGGCTGGCAAGCATGGTCGCTTCCTGGGGCTTCACGGCCGAAACGGCCGGCGACGGCCAGGAGGCGCTCGATAAGCTCGGCACGTTTTCCGCGCACGTCATGATAACCGACCTCATGATGCCGCGCATGGACGGTTTCGAGCTGCTCAGGAAACTGGCGGCCGCCGGCGGCGGTCCGCCCGCCATTGTCGTCACCGCGTTCGGCAACATCGAAACCGCCATCGCCACCATGCACGACCTCGGCGCGTTCTGGTTCCTCGAAAAGCCGATCGAGCCGCGCGCCCTCCGCGTGCTGCTCGAGCGCGCCGCGTCGCAGCAGCGCCTGGCCGACGAAGCCGAACGCCTGAAGCGCGAACTCAGCTACCAGGGCGTGCTTGCCGAGCTGGTCGGGCGGTCCGCCCCCATGCAGGAAGTCTTCTCCCTCATCCGGCAGGTCTCGCCAAGCAAAGCCGCCGTGCTCATCAGCGGCGAAAGCGGCACAGGCAAGGAACTCGTCGCGCGCGCCGTCCACAGCCTCAGCCCGCGCAACGGCGGCCCCTTTGTCGCCATCAACTGCGCCGCCATGCCCGAAACGCTGATGGAAAGCGAACTCTTCGGACACGAAAAAGGCGCCTTCACAGGAGCGCTCGAACGCCGCGCCGGATGCTTCGAGCTCGCCCAGAACGGCACGCTCCTGCTCGACGAAATCGGCGATATGCCCATCGCCACGCAGGCCAAGCTCCTCCGCGTGCTCGAGGATTCGCGCGTTCGCCGCCTCGGCGGCAAGGGCGAAATCCTCGTCGATGTCCGCGTCATCGCCTCCACCAACAAAGTCCTCTCCGAAGCCCTCAAGAAGAACGAGCTGCGCGAGGACCTGTATTACCGCCTCAACGTCTTCCACATCAGCCTGCCGCCGCTGCGCGACCGTCTCGAAGACCTGCCGCTTCTGTGCGAAGCGCTCATGCGCGATCTCAATCGCAAGCACGGGACCAAGGTCGTCGACATCGACCCCGGCGTGATGGAGCAGTTCCGCCGCCACAACTGGCCCGGCAACGTGCGCGAGCTGCGCAACACCATCGAGCGCGCCGTCATTCTGGCGGGGGAGGGAACCATCGTCGCCGGCCATCTTCCGGCCAACTTCAGCTCGCCCGGCGCGCCCGTCCACACGCAGGACGACGGCGACCCCGCCACCGTCCGCCTCCGCGTCGGCACCACCATCAGCGACGCCGAAAAGGCCCTCATCCAGCGCACGCTCCAGCACACGCGCAACAACAAGACGCGCGCCGCCGAGATCCTGGGAATCAGCCTCAAGACGTTGCACAATAAGCTCAAGGAGTACGGAGCGGCCGAGAGCGAGAACTAACCCCATGGAAGGCCTGATGCGCCGTTTGTTTCTGCGCGGGGAAGACATGTCGCTGAAGACGCGCCTGCGTCTTTTCGTCGTGCTCCTGATGTCCTCCATGGTGACCGCGCTCTCGCTGGTCCACCTTTACACGCTCGGCCGCAACGGCTTTGAAGACGCGCTCCAGCGCGCGCAGATGACCGCGCAGGACGTCAACAGCGCCGTCATCCAGCGCCTCAAGGAAGACCTGCCCGGCCTGCCCCCCGAGCAGCGTCGCGATACCCGCGCCTGGGCCAAGGCGCTCGAGAACGACGAGGCTCTCACCACCTTCCTCCAGTCCGCCGCGTCGAACTCAACCAAGGCGATCGTCGAAATCTACGTCGCCGACGCCTCCGGCCGCATCATCGCCGATTCGCTCGCGCCCCTGCGCGTGGGCGAACAGGAGCCGAAGCTCCTCGACTTCGAAACCTGGGCCAAGAAGAGCCCCTGGCGCAAACTCTCGGAAATCTTCTACGAGCGGCGCGACTACGGCGTCCGCCTCCCGATCGGCGAAAAGGGCCAGAAAACGCCGATCTTCAATATCCAGGTCGTGCTCTCCTCGGTGCTGCTGCGCGAAGTGCTGCTGCCCCAGGTCCGCACCATCGCGCTCATCTTCCTGGGCGCGCTGCTGCTGTCGATGGTGCTCGCGGTCGCGGTCTCGAACCTCGTGCTCAGGCCGCTCGACACCATCAGCCAGGCGATTGATCGCATCAGCCGCGGCGAACTCGCCAAACCCGCGCCCATCCCGGACGGAGCCACCAAGGAATTCGCCGCCGTGCAGTCGAAGCTTACGTTGCTCGGCCAGCAATACCACGGCGCGCGTCAGGATGCGCTTCAGCTCCGCAGCAACGTCGAGCAGTTGCTCGAGCGCCTCGAGGAAGTCGTGCTCCTGTTCGACCGCGAGGACCGCCTCGTCATGGCCGGCCGCGCCGCCGAACGCATCCTCGGCCGCGGGCGCTGGGAAATCATGGGCCGCACGCTCACGGAGCTGTTCCCGCCCACCTCCGGGCTCGGCGCCGCCGTGCGCAACGCCATCGAACTTCGCCAGATGCTCAAGGACCTCCCGCTCACGCTCGAAGGCGATGGCGCCGGCGCCACGCGCGTGCTGGTCAGCGTCGAAATGCTCGAAGCGTTTCCGGACCACCAGCGCATCGGCACGCTCATTACGCTGCGCGACGCCGAAACGCGCCGCCAGCTTCAGTCGCAGCTTGACGTCTCAGCGCGCCTCGCCGCCATCAGCCGCCTCACGGGCGGTGTCGCGCACGAGATCAAGAACCCGCTCCAGGCCATCACCGTACATCTCGAAGTTCTCAAATCGAAGCTCGCCGATCAGTACGATTACGTCGGCGCCGAAATCGAAACCATTGCGCGCGAGATCCTGCGCCTCGATCGCGTCGTGAAGACCTTCCTCGACTTCACGCGTCCCGTCGATCTCAAGATGCGCGACATCGAGATGGTGCCGCTCGCGCGCGACGTGGTTTCGCTCGTCGGCCCCTCGGCCGCGCGCCAGAATGTGACCATCGAGCTCGACGCCGGACCGAGCGAAGACCTCATCATGCACGGCGACCCCGACCTGCTCCAGCAGGCCATCCTCAACGTGGTTGTCAACGGCGTCGAAGCGATGAAGAACGGGGGACGCCTGCGCATCCAGCTACGCCGCGAAGGCGACGAATGCTGCGTGAATATCTCCGACCAGGGCGTCGGAATTCCCCCGGAAGTCCGGGAAAAAATCTTCAACCTGTACTTCAGCACGAAGGGGAAAGGGTCCGGCATCGGTCTGGCCATGACGTTCCGCGTCGTGCAACTGCATAATGGTACTATCGATTTCACAACCGGGTCGGGACAAGGGACAACGTTTCGGTTGCGGCTCCCCGCGATTCGTAGAGAGTCGTACCGCGGAGTCCGCTCCGCGTCTGAGGGCAGGAATTTGGAACGGGATCGTATCCGGTAGAGATGACAGCGCACAGGCCATTTGTATTGACCGTGGTGTTGGCGGCGGCGATGGTTGCCCCGTCCTGCCGGCTGTTCCGTAAGACGCCGAAAGCAGCCGCGCCGATCCCGCCGCCGATCTCCGCTCCTTCGAAACCCGCCGCGCACAAACCCGCGCCCAAGCCGAAGGAAGTGCCCGCGCCGCCTCAGGTTCCGCCGCAAGAGGCCGACCTGACCAGGCAGTTTCCGTCGGAGCCCGCGGCCGAAAAGCTGCCGCCGCGTCCGCGCGAACGCCGGCGCCCCGCGCGCGGGCAGACGGAAACGGCCGGCCAAACGCCGTCCTCCACGCAGCCCCCGGCCCAGCCCGAGCCGCCCGAGGACACCACCGCCGAAGCCGACGTTCCAGAGCTCGAGCAAATCCTCACGCCGCAGCAGCGCCAGGCCTACATCGAAGAGATCGACAACAACGTCGGGCGCGCGCAGAAGACCGTCGAAATGCTACAGGGCCGGCGCCTCAATGGTGACCAGAAAATCTACCTGGAGCGTGTGCGCGCTTTCATCGAACAAGCCAGGGAAGCCCGCAAGTCGGATTTGTTCCGTGCAAAGAACCTCTCGGAGCGCGCCAGCGTTCTGGCCGAGGATCTGATGCGAAGCGTGCAGTAAACCCGCTCGCCGGAGGCGCGACCCCCAAATGAAAAACCCGGGACCCCTTTCGAGGTCCGGGCCAGGTACATGCAGGATGAATCGGCTTAACGAGGCGATGGCGCGGCAGGCACTTCCTGCGTTTGGGGCGCCGGCGCCGGCGCAGCGGGCTGGCTCATCTGCTGCGACTGCGGTGAGCCGGAACTGGCCGAAAGCGTCGTCTCGGGTGTGAATACGTTGACATTCACGCGGCGCATTTCTTTCCGCGTCATTTTCTGGCCGCTCTGCTCGGCGACGGACGGCGTCTCCGCGCCCAGGCCAATCTGGTGGATGCGGCGCAGCGGGATGCCCTTGTCCACCAGGTACCGCGTGACGGCGTCCGCGCGACGGCGGCTCAGCGCAAGGTTGTAATCCTTCGGACCTGTGGGGTCCGTGTAGCCTTCAATTTCGATGATGTAGCGGTCCATACCCTGGGCCGATTGCGCAACCTGATCGAGCTTCGCCTGGCCGTCTTTCGTCAGAACAGCCTTGTCGAAGCCGAACAGGACGCCTTCGCTGGTCACCAGTTTGTACTTGTCGATGTTTTCGACGACACGCTGCACGTCACCCACCTTCGAGTTCGCCTGCTGGGCGAGATCGGTGGCGTTCCTGGCTGCATCGGCAGCTTGCCCGGCTCGCTGGTCCGCGGCCTGGGCGGCTCGCGCCGCGTCGTTGGCCTTGTTTTCGGCCCCCATCGCGCGCTCTTCGACCCGCGAGACATCCTTCTGTTCCTTTGCCTCGAGATTGGCAAGTGCCTCGGTATGCTTCTTGTCGACTTCGCTCACCCGCTGGTCCACCGCGCCGGCCTGCTGGCGAGCGTACTTCTTCGTGGCACAGCCTGGGGTGGCGAGGGCGACGATCAATAAAAAACCACTGGTAGCGACCAAAGTCTTCGACGTGGTCATCTTAACCCTCCCGCCGCATATGAGGCACTTAGAGGGCCATTCTCGAAAACGTTTGTAGCTTACTGATCGGCAACAGAGAAGTCTAATGCTGACAATCCGCGAGCAGTAAAAAATGCGTCTGATTCGGAGAGGGGAGGTAAAAATTAGCCATCGGATCTGAAATACACATGGTAGTTCGGGCGGTCGCGCGCGCCCCAGAGGTACTTATAGGGCTCATTTCCGCGAAGAAAGTCGGCTTCCGCCAGCCCGCACTCCGCCGAGTGTTCGAGCGCGAAGTCCAGCAGCCGCGTGCCGGGGCTGCGCGCGCTCAACTCCGGATCGAAGCCGCTGAGATACAGATAGACGCGCTTGCGCGCCGCGAAGGCGTACAGCACTGCCCGAAGTGCACCCTCGTAGCGGAGGCCGTACAGGCGCAGCCAGCCGCGCGCGGCGAACGCGGCCGCGGCCAGGCGATGAAAGTCGCGCACGCGCGCATCGGCGAGCACGCCGGGGCTGCTCCGCTTCTCCCACTCGGCCGTGTGCAGGCGGAACAGCGCTTCAAGGTACTCACTGTGCCGCGGGCCGCGCTCGATTTCATAGCTCGCGTCGGCTAAGCGCTTTCTGTGCCGGCGCGCCGGGAGCGGGACGGTGGGGCAGACCGAACACACGGATGCTTCCGCCCCGCAAGCCGCGAGCGGCGAGTGCTGGGGCACCTCGAGCAGGTCGCACCGGGCGCCGCGCAGGCGCTCGACGATTGCGGCCGCCGCGGCGTCCGACTCCGCAAGGATGTCCTGGTAATCGCTGATGCCCGCGCCGAGGAAACGGCGTACGCCGTCTTCTTCATAGAGAGGCGCGAGTCCCGTGAGGCGGCCGCGTTCGCGCACTTCGACGAGCGCGAGATGGCCGGGCCCGAACACGCTCCACCACGGTATGAGCCACTCCGGACTCTGGAACGGGGTAGCCCCGGGGCAGCGGTCCCACAGCGCGGACCATTCGAGCCGCAATGCTTCAAGCTGATTCATGAGGCCACGCGGAACCACTCCTGCGAGAGCTGGCGGTAAAGCGCAAAGTAGCGCTCCACCATGCCTGCGGCTGAGAAGCGGCGGCGGGCAGCCGCGCGGCACTCCTCCGGATCGATGCGCCCGGCGGCGCGGATGGCGAAGGCCATTTCGCCCGGTGTGCGCACCAGGAAGCCGGTCCTCTCGTGCTCGACGATCTCGGCCAGCGCGCCCGCGGGGTAGGCGATCACAGGCGTGCCGCAGGCGAGGGCCTCCATTGCCACCAGCGAGCTGGTCTCGGGCGCCTGGCTCGCGAGCAGCACGCATCCCGCCGCTGCCATCAGCCGCCGCTTGCGCTGGAATCCCACCGGTCCGGCCAGCCGCACGGTGTCGGAGAGCCGCGGCAGGATCTGCTCGCGGAAATACCGCTCGTGCTCGGGGAAGCGGTACACCTCGCCCGCGATGACGAGCGGGATTCCCGCCAGTTCGGCCGCCGTGGCGGCGATGTGCGTGCCTTTTTCGGGCGCGATCCTGCCGAGCGCGAGCGCGAAGTCGCGCCGTGGCACGCCCGCGTTGAACAACGCCACGGGCACTCCGTTTGCGATGGTCTCGACCCCCGGGAGCCGGTCCTCCCACTGCGCCCGCTGGGTTTCGGAAACGCAATTGAAATACACTCCCGCGCGCGCCGCCCCAAACGCGCGCGGGCTGTACCATTGGCGGGGAACGTGCAGCGTGACCAGCACGGGGACGCCGGGGGGCGGCATGTAGGCGTGGAAGTCCTGGCCGTGCATGTGGACCAGGCCGGGTTGGTGGCGCCGGACCGCCTCGCGGACCGCCTCCAGATGCCGCGCCTCGGCGCGCACCAGCGCGGCCTTGTCGAAAATGCCCTCGGGTTGCGGCACCGCCACCAGCGTGCCGGCCACCCGCGAGCCTTCCGCGGCGATTACGATCGAGCGATGCCCGGCGCGCACCAGCGCCTCATCGAGCATCCCGAGCACCTGCTCGGCCCCGCCCGACGCATCCGGCCGGACGGGCGCAAGCGGATACGCGACGCTGAGGACTGTAAACACTAAAGCCTCGCCAGCGCGGCGCGCGCCTTTTCGAGCCAGCACCAGCTCGAAATCCCCCAAGGGAAAGTATCGTAGTAGATGCAGCCGGCCCGCGGAGGGTGGCAGAAATTGTAGTCCGGGGCGGGGCGGGAGCGTTCGACGGCGGTCCCGAACGCCCGCAGGGTCTCGCGCTGCGTTCGGAAGCAGTCGAGCATGCGGCGCTTGGCCTCGCTCTGGGCCGGCGTGAGTTCGATCGTCTCGACCGGGCACCCGTCATAGGGCAGGAACTCGCAAACTGCCATCGATCCGCCGCGGCAGTGGTACAAGGCGTACTCGCGGATCGCCGGGGCGCGCCCGACCAGGCGGCAGGCCGCGTGCACCGCGAACGCCGTCGCGTCGTGATCCGGGTGGCCGCCTTCGTAGGGCGGCGCATAGACGGTGTCCGGACGCAGCTCGCGAAGCAGATCGGCGATGCGGAGCGCGAGCCCGGCGAGATCGTGGGAAGCCTCCTGGTCGCCCACGCCGAGCGAGCGCGTGCGCTCCGGACCGATGCCCGCCACATCGAGCGCGGCCAGCAGCTCGCGGCGGCGCGCGCCGGCGTACTGCTCGCGAGTGCGGAAGCCGTGGGCGCGGGCGTCCGTCATGTCGCGCGGCGCGCCTTCGGTGACGTGGACGATCCACGGGTCGTGAAGCGCGGCCAGGCGCGCGCCCATGCCGATGGTTTCGTCGTCGGGATGCGGGGCGAAAACGAGGTCACCCATAGCGGCGCGTCATCTTCGCGCAGAAGTCGGCGAACTCGGCGATGTCGCGCGGGGGGCTGGTGTGGTCCGGCCGTATGCCGCAGTGTTCCGGCGTGAAGCAGAAGGTAAGCGTGACGTCGAAGCCTTCGAGCGCCTTCATCTGGCGGTCGAACCAGCTCGCTGCGCCCGGGCGGAAGCTGTCGGCCCAGCTCAGGCCCGTCCGCAGCCGCGTCACGCCGAGGTCGCGCAGCCAGCGGGCGGCGGCCTCCAGGCGCGGGTCCTCGAAATGGAACCATTGGCAGATGCCGAGCGCAGGCGCGTACTGGCGGAAGAGGGTGAGCGCGCGCTTGGGCGAGCCGTCTTCGCGGAGCAGGCCCATATAGAAGTGCCGGTAGTAGGCGGAGCCCTCGGCTTCGCGGTGGCGTGTGGTGGCGGGCCAGGCGCGCGGAAGATCGTACAAGCTGTACCAGTGGATGCGCGGCGCGCGGCCGATGAGCAGCCGGGCCGTGCAGCCCAAGCCGAACTCCTGCACCTCCTCGGCTCCGAACGACGACACACCGGCTTCCGACACCCAGACCGGCAGCGCGGTCACGGATTGGATTTCCGCCAGCCGCTCGGGCCACTCGTGTATGCTCCAGTGGTTCCAGTCGAGCGGGAAGCCGTGCACCGCGACGGCGTTGACGGTATCGAGAACGCCTTGCCGCTCCATGTTCCGGATGAAGTCGGGATCGACCGGCGAGATGCCGCCGAGCACGCGCGCCGGCCCCGTCTTTTCGGCCTTCACGGCGGCGGCCGCCAGCTTCACCATCTCCGCGTAGGTGCGCCACTCGCGGTCGATCTCGAAATCCCAGTGCGACAGGTTGTTGGGCTCGTTCCAGAACATGACGGCTTCGATCACTCGTACCTCTCTTCCGGCGGCGCGCCGCGCCGGCACAGGAAAACTTCCTCTTCGGGATGCTCGAGAATCTCAAAGCCCGCGCTGCGCAGCATGGCTTCGGCGCAGGCGCGGTTCGGAATCCACCAGTTGGTCGGGTCGTTCGAGTATTTGTGCTCGACGAAGTGCATCTTGGGATAACCGGGCTCGTCGAAGTGGTCGCGCGATGAAAACGGATAGTCGGCGGCGACGTGGCCTTCCTCGGGCGAGCCGCGCAGCATGGACTGAAACACCAGCAGGTCCCCGACGGCGTGCGCGTGCAGGCGGTCGAGCGCCAGCAGCGGGTACCTGAGATGGTACAAGACGCCGAGAAAGAGCACGATGTCGAAGCGCTCGCCCAACTCGGCGACGTCATAGACCGAGAGCTTGCGGAATTCGATGTCGAAGCCGCGCACCTCGGAGGCGAAGCGCGCCTGCGCCAGGTAGCGATCGTCGTAGTCGATGCCGACGACGCGGCCGGCGCCGCGGCGCTTCATTTCGACCGAATAGTAGCCTGCGTTGCAGCCGACGTCGAGCACGGATTTGCCGCCCAGGTCGTTCGGGATCGAGTGCGCGAAGGCGCGCCACTTCACGGCGGGGTAGTCGCCGAGAAAGTGGTGTGGCGCGGTCTGGACGCCGTCGAGATCGATGTTGTGGAACCACTCTCCAAGCTCGCGCACGCGGCGCCGGATCTCGCCGGGTGGGAGGTTCATACCCGTGAGGCCTTTCCGGCGGCCGCCCTTTCGCCGCCGAGCAGATTGAGAGCTTCGCGGTAGCCCTCGAACGTGCCCACGTCCATGTACGAGGTTCCGGCCCGCACGCCGGCTGCCTGGCCGCCGCGCCCCAGCCACGCGTTGACGAGCGTGCCGATGTACTCGTCGGCCATGCCGCGCTCGCGCCACAGCGCTTCGAGCTCGGCAAACACGCGGCCGGGCATCTTGAACGCACCCCAGATCCAGTTCGACGCGGCGCCGGGAGTCTTAACCTGAATCTCGCGGACGCGGCCCCCGGGGCTGGTCACGACGGCGTCGAACAGTTCGGGGCGCTCGACGGGGAACAGCAGAAACGAGAACATGTCGTCGGGCAGCTCGCCGAGCGCGTCTTCGGGATACCAGATCGTATCGGGCAGGCCGACGATGACCGGCTGCGCGCGGTCGATCACGGGTAGCGCGCGGAAAACGGCATCGCACAGTCCGGTGGGCTTCGGCTGCACCGTGTAGCAAACGCTCGCGCCGCCGATCGCTCCGCCGAAGTATTCGAGGATGTCGGACTTGCCGGGCGCGATGACGAAACAGATCTTCGTCGCGCCGCCCAGCATCATGCGGTCGATCAGGTGTTCGGCGACCGCGCGCGGGCGCTCGATACCCGCCGGGAGCAGCTCTTTCGAGAATGCCAGCGGCTGGATGCGGCTGCCTCGCCCCGCGGCAGGAACGATTCCCCACATGTCACACCCCCTCGAGCAGCGATTCCAGTTCGCGCGCGCGGCGCGCGGCCGTGTGCTCGTCGAGCACGCGCTCGCGGGCCGCGAGCGCCATGCGTTCCAGTTCGTCCGCGGGCGTTTCGAGCGCCCGGATCGCATCCTCGGTAGAGCGCGCGACCAGCATCTCGCGGCCCGGCTCGAAGAAATGGCCGAGGCCCTCCCACCAGTCGGTGAGCACGGGCGCGCCGCAGGCGGCAGCTTCGAACAGGCGTCCGGACGGGCAATATCCCATCGCGGCCATCGCCCCGCGCGTCACGTTCAGCGTGAGGCGCGAGGAAGAGAAGAACTCCGGATGATCGCCCGGCGGCAGGTGGCGCACGAAAAAAATGTTGCTCGTCCAGGGGAACTCGCTCGGATACAGCGCGCCGGCGAGGATGAATTTGCGTGCGGGGAGCCGCCGCGCGGGATCTACGAACAGCGCGTTGAGCGCCTGCTGGCGATCTTTCGCATAGGTGCCGAGATAGGAGAGGTCGGCTTCGAAGCGCGGGGCGGCGCGCACGGGCCGGTGCACGTCCGGATCGACGCTGCCGTAGAGCGGCGCCACGCGGCGCGCCCCGAGCCGCGCCTGGAGTTCGCTCAAGGCGGCGCCGCCGGTGTAGCTCAACACGAGATCGAAATCGCCCAGCCCGCGCGGGCCGATATAGGGCACGGGTTCGCCGGCGCGCAGGCGCTCGAGCGTGACGGGCGTGTCGAGATCGTAGAACACGCGCAGCCGCGCCTTCGAGGCGAGCGCCAGATCGGCCGCCGCGATGCCGTCCGGGCAGTAGGACGTCACCATGGCCACGTCGGCCGACGCGAGTTCGCGCGCGGCGGCGGGCTCGGCGCCGGCCCAGTCGCCATAGAGCCTGAGCGTGAGGCCGTCG
Organism: Acidobacteriota bacterium; assembly: GCA_050261515.1. Lineage (GTDB taxonomy): Bacteria > Acidobacteriota > Terriglobia > Bryobacterales > Bryobacteraceae > JBLNDJ01. Next base: position 96,844 of record JBLNDJ010000050.1, read on the forward strand.
AGCTCCGTCAGGTCGCGATGGTCTCGATAGTAGTGTGTGTCGCGCTCGAAGAATACGATGTCGTGGCCCCGCGCCCCGAGCGCGCGGCAGAGCCCGCGCCACAGCGTCGCATGCCCGTTGCCCCAGGACGAGCTGATGGAGAGTCCGAAGATGACCAGCTTCACGACGCCCCTTTAACACCCAGTTTACAGCAGGCGAGCTGCCTTCCCTGTGTCATCGGAGTTCGTCATAATCGGAATGAGTGGGCTACAGCGTCTACGATCACTTCGCGTGGTTCTACAGTCAGGGCTGGGGGCTCGACTATCACAAGCAGGCGCGGCCGGTGCTCGAAAACCACGTTTTTCCGCGCATTCCCGAGGGCGCGCGTGTGCTCGACGTCTGCTGCGGGTCGGGCGATTTGAGCCGCCTGCTGGCCGACCGCGGCTACCGCGTGACGGGGATCGACGGCTCGGCCGAGATGCTGCGCTATGCGCGGCAGCTTGTGCCGGAGGCGGAGTTCCGCCTCGAAGACGCGCGCGCTTTCGAGTACCCTCCGGAGTTCGAGGCGGCGCTCAGCACCTTCGACAGCCTCAACCACGTGCTTACGCCCGGCGAGCTGCAGTGCGTGTTCGCGAACGTGCGCCGCGCGCTCGCGCCCGGCGGTCTGTTCGTTTTCGACCTGAACATGGAGGCCGCGTTCGAGACGCTGTGGCAGGGCTCGTTTTCGAGTATGGAAGCGGCCGCCGTCGGGATCACGAGCGGAAGCTACGACGCGGCCGAGAAGCTCGGGCGCGCGCAAGTGACGCTGTTCCGGCCCGAGAGCGGGGACCTTTGGAGGAGGAGCGACGTGACGGTGGTCGAGCGGTGCTACACGGAGGAGGAAGTGAGAGACGCGCTGGGGAGCGCCGGGTTCGCGGCCGTCGAGGTCCGCGAGGCGTGGGAGCTCGGCATGCGCGGCGACATCGCGCTCGGCCGGAGTTTCTTCTTCGCGGCGGCGGCCCGATGAGCACGACCGTTCTGCTGGTTCGCCACTGCGACAACGATTATTCCCGGAACACGGTTATGGGCTGGATGCCGGGCGTGCACCTCAACGAGAAAGGCCGCGCGCAGGCGGAGGCGCTGGCCGAGCGGCTCGCGGGGGTGCAGGCGATTTACTCGAGCCCGCTCGAGCGCGCGCGGGAGACGGCGGCGCCGCTGGCCCGGCGGCTCGGCCTCGAGGTGCGGATTTGCGAAGCGCTGGCCGAGGTGCGAACCGGCGACTGGACCACACGCACATTCCGCGAAATGGAGAACGACCCGGAGTGGCTGCACTTCAACCGCCATCGCAGCACGGCCCGCATTCCGGGCGGCGAGACGATGCTCGAGGTGCAGGCGCGCATGGTGTCGGCGCTCGAACAGATGCGGTGCGCGCATCCGGATTCGGTCGTGGTGGCGGTGAGCCACGGCGACCCGATCCGCGCCGCGCTGCTGCACTACCTCGGCGCGCCGCTCGATTTCATCCCGCGCATGGAGCTTCACATGGGCTCCGTCAGCACGGTGGCGTTTCACGAGTGGGGGCCTGTGGTGGTGCGGTTCAACGCGCCCTAGGGGAGCGCGCGGCGCGCGTACTATGTAGGTATGCGCGTCCAGACCTTTCTGTCTGCCCTGATCCTGACCGCCGCCCTGCAGGCGCAAACAGCCGGCACTCCCGGGTTCGATATCTCCGCCCTCGACCGCTCCGCCGATCCATGCACGGACTTCTACCAGTACGCCTGCGGAGCGTGGATGAAGAACAACCCCATCCCCGCCGATCAGTCGCGCTGGGGCCGGTTCGACGAGCTTGAGGAGAGGAACAACGAAATCCTGCGTGGCATTCTCGAGAAGGCCGCGGCGGGTGGGGCGAACCGCACCCCGGTCGAGCAGAAGATCGGCGATTTTTACGCGGCGTGCATGGACGAGAAGGGGATCGACGCCAAAGGGCTGGCGCCCATAAAGGCAGACCTCGACCGCATCGCGGCGCTGCCGGATAAAAGCGCCCTGACCGCGGAGATCGTGCGGCTGCATCAGAACGGCGTGGGCGCGCTGTTCAGCTTCGGTTCGGGGCAGGACTTCAAGGACTCCACGCAGGTGATCGCGCAGGCGGACCAGGGCGGCCTCGGTCTGCCGGAGCGCGACTACTATTTCAAGACGGACGCGAAGTCGGTGGAGCTGCGCAAGCAGTACGTCGCGCACGTGCAAAAGATGTTCGAGCTGGCCGGGGAGCAGCCCGCCGCGGCCGCCGCCAAGGCCCAGACGGTCATGGAAATCGAGACCGCGCTCGCCAAGGGCTCGCTCGATAATGTCTCGCGGCGCGACCCCGCCAACGTGTATCACAAGATGACGGCCGGCGAGCTGGCGGCGCTGGCGCCCGCGATCTCCTGGCCGCGCTACTTCGACGGCGTCGGCGCGCCCGGCATCCGCAGTTTGAATGTGGCGGTCCCGGAGTTCTTCAAGCAGATGCAGACGCTGATCAGCGACGTGCCGCTCGAAAGCTGGAAGACATACCTGAGCTGGCACGTGCTGCACTCTTCGGCTCCGTTGCTGCCCACGGCGTTCGTCAACGAGGACTTCGCTTTCTATGGCCGCACGCTGACGGGCGCCAAGGAGCTGCGCCCGAGGTGGAAGCGCTGCGTGCAGTTCACCGATAGCGACCTCGGGGAAGCGCTCGGGCAGAAGTACGTCGAGGAGACCTTCGGCGCCGAGGGCAAACAGCGGACGCTCAAGATGGTGGAAGAGCTCGAGCGCGCGCTCGGCCAGGACATCGAGCAGCTCGACTGGATGACGCCCGCGACCAAGAAGAAGGCGATCGAGAAGCTCCATGCCGTCGCGAACAAGATCGGCTATCCGGCCAAGTGGCGCGACTATTCGAGCGTGAAGATCGTCCCGGGGGACGCGATCGGCAACGACCGGCGCGCCACCGAGTTCGAGTTCCACCGCCAGCTTGCGAAGATCGGAAAGCCTGTGGACCGCAACGAGTGGCTCATGACGCCGCCGACGGTCAATGCCTACTACGATCCGCAGATGAATAACATCAACTTCCCGGCTGGCATTTTGCAGCCGCCGTTCTATGACAACCGGATCGACGACGCGGTGAACTACGGCGCCATCGGGGCGGTGATAGGGCACGAGTTGACGCACGGCTTCGACGACCAGGGCCGGCAGTTCGATGCGAGAGGCAATCTTTCCGACTGGTGGACCGCCCAAGACGCCAGGGAGTTCGACAAGCGGGCCGGGTGCCTGGTCAAGGAATACGGCTCGTTCACGGCGGTGGACGATGTGAAGCTCAACGGCAAGCTGACCCTGGGCGAGAACACGGCCGACAACGGCGGGCTGCGGATCGCTTACATGGCGTTGATGTCGACTCTGGCAGGGCGCACAACCCCCGCGGTGGACGGCATGACTCCCGAGCAGCGGTTTTTCCTCGGCTGGGGGCAGGTCTGGTGCCAGAATGTGACGGATGAAGCGGCGCGGATGCGCGCGTCGGTCGATCCGCACTCGCCGGGCCGGTACCGGGTGAACGGTGTGGTGCGGAACATGCCGGAATTCCAGAAAGCGTTTGCGTGCAAGGCGGGGCAGCCGATGGTGGCGGCGCCGGCGTGCCGGGTCTGGTAGTTGTGTACTGGAACTCCCATAGGGGGTACTGGCAGTACTTAAAAACCATTGATTTCACTTGCCATGGGCCCTATATTTGTAACGAATTGGACCCCATTACCATGCCGCTGCCAACGTTATTGCGCCGGGAGGACGGGCAGGATCTGGTCGAGTACTCGCTTCTGCTGGCGTTCGTGGTAGTGACGAGCGCGGCGCTGTTCCTCTACAACTCCGACGCTGTGGCCGGGATCTGGACGGTGACGAGTAACTCGCTCAGCGCGGCCGATTCAATGGCGAAGTAAAATCCTTCAAATTTCCGGCGAGTGGTAGGCGCGGCAGGACTCGAACCTGCGACCCCCTGCTTAGAAGGCAGGTGCTCTATCCACCTGAGCTACGCGCCCGGGTCTTGATTCTAAAGCACTTTCCGGAAACGTCCCGTCCTACAACTTCCCGATATACACGCCGATGTACACGCGCGCCTGTCATTGTACCCTTTTCGTGCTCGCGGCCGGCTGTTCATCGGGAATATAGTAGCGCATCCCCTCGACCGCTTTCCGCTTCGCGGCGGCGCGGACGTGGCTGTAGTGCTCGAGCATGGCGCGGTCGAGATGGCCGGCGAGGCTCATGATGGTCTGGTCGCTGGCGTCCGACTCGGCCAGTTTCGTGATCGCCAAATGCCGCAGGTCGTGGAAGCGCAGCCCGTGGAACGGCGCCGCGGCGCGCCTCCATGCGGCCAGCGAGGCGCGGAACCCCTGTTTCGCCTCGAGGGCCGCGCGCGCGGCTTCCCTGCCGGCGCGACGGGCGGTTTCCTTGACCAGTGCGCGCCAGGCCGTGCGCCAGGTCTGCTGCGGCCGGGCCGGATCGTAGCCGAGGCCGTGGCCGGGGTTCCTGGTCTCCCGGGACACGCAGTGCGGCAGCAAGAAATGTTCCGGCTTCGTGGACCCGAGCGCGCCGGCCCGCTCGAGCAGCCGGGCGAAGGCCCACAGGGCGCCGTCGTTGAGCGGGATGTGCCTGTAACCCGCTTCCGTCTTCGAGCGGCGGATGGTTACTTCGCGCTCGACCAGGTTGACGTCCTGCAGGCGGAGGCCCTTAAGCTCGCAGCCGCGCATGGTCGTACTGGCTGCCGCCAGCGCAGCGTAAAAAGCCGCGTCCCAACCGGGCCGCGAGCGGGCGACTTCGAACAAGAGTTTCTCCTGCTGGTCTTCGAGCGCGCGGCCGGGCCCGCGGCGGTCTTCCTTGAGGGCTTTGTAGTCGTCCGCGATCGTGCTCCAGGTCTTTGCCGCCTTGAGCATCTGGCGGAGCAGCCGGCATTCGAGGTTCACCGTGCGCGTGCTGACTTCTTTCGCCCGAGCCTTCTGGTAGCTCTTGATCGCGGCGGCGTCGATCGCGCCCGCGCGCCGGCCCTTGAAGTGTTTCAGGAGCGGCACGGAGCGTTCTTTCTCGAGCCTGATCGTGTTGTCGGCGAGGCTCGGCTTGCGGTCTTCGAGGACCTGGGCGAGCAGCGTCTCGAATTTCCACTTCGCCTGGTCGGTCGGGAGCTGCCCGTCGAGCTGCTGCTTGATCGCCTTCGCGCGCTCCCTGCGGGCCTCCTGGTAGTTCCGGGTCTTCGTCGAGAAGAACCGGCGGCGGCCGTGGATGGTCAGACAGTAATACCAGACCCCGCGGCGCTTGTGCAGGCCGTCGTTGTCGCGCTCTTTCGGCGGTTCGTCACTTCGTTGTTTTGGCACTGGGGTTCTCCTTTCGTTCGGGCGGTTGTAGCTCGCCGCTGTTCACTGCTCGGGTTAGAAACTTCGCCGTGATGTCCGGGTAGCGTCTGGCAACCCATTCCTTCCACGGCATCTTCGTTCGGGTCGTCTTCCATTGGTCGATCGCTTCCCCCGCTTTCTTCAATTTATCCGCGTGTTCCTCTTTGCGGGCATTCACTATTGCCCTCGTTGCAGAAGCCAGGCTTGCGCAGCGCGGCGAACAGTAAATGCTCGGCTTCGCGGTTCTGCGGATGAAGAACTTGCCGCACTTCGGGCAGAGACGGAGCCTCTGCCATTCGGGGCTGAGGGTGATCCAGATGAACCGCCAGAGAGCCTTGCTGGCGGCGTCGCGCTCAAGCGGGGGATTCGGGATGCTGTAAGCCCCGCCCTGTTCCGTAGGCACGTACACCGTCCGGTAAGCCTTCTGCAACTTCTGTGCGAGCCGCGGATCGGCTGCCAGCATGGCTTTCAGATTCGGCCCGGACTGCTGCCACAGCGTCAGCACGCGGCGCAACTCCGGGACCCAGTCGTACTTCTCGTTGTTCAATTCCTCGCATATAAACTCGAGGAAATCGAGCCCTGGTCTATTGAGGGCCTGTACGGTTCTTCCGAGTTGATCCAAGGCTGTTCTTGTCTCCTAGATAATTGTTAGCACGATATCGGTTGAAAGTCAATACAAAAAAGTATTGATGACGGGGGCTCGGCGCGCAATACTGTTAGCGCAATGAGCACAGCATCACCTACCACAGATCCGGCGAGGCTGCTCTACTCCATCGAGGATGCCGCTGAGACCCTCGCCCTATCGCCACACACCATCCGGCGCGACATTCGCCTCGGCCGCATCTCAGTCAAGCATTACGGCCGCCGGATCTTGATCCCGCGCGCAGAGCTCGAGCGGATCGCGGCCGAAGGCATGAAGCCGCACACATACGCATGACCGGGCCCGCCGCGGCGCCCCGGGACGGCTCCCGGCTTCCCGCGGTCGAGGTCCGCTCGATCGAGGGAGAACTGCTGCGCAAGATCCCGCCGCCGGATGCCGAGGTGCTGTATCGCAGTGGGCGGGCGGAATGGATCGGCCGCGGCCGCGGGGCGTATCTCCGCCTCACGGTCGAGGCACCGTGGCGTGGCGGATCGCACACCACGCGGCGCGATCGCGCAGACCAGACATGCCGCACCTACGCGGCCGGGCAGGCCTTCGGCGGCCCGCGAACGGTGGAGCATCGATGACCGCCCCCACCGGCATCTTCCGCGAGTACGATGCGGTGCTCGAGCGGCTGCTCGCGCACCTGCGGGCCCACGGCCCCGTCAAGGTGGATCGCGCCGGCCTGCTCACGCTGGCGCGCACGATCGACGTGCGGCCCTACGTGGTGGGCGTGGCGATCGACATCTTGGCATGGCGCCACCTGGCGTTTGTCGGGGCCGACGAGGTCTTGCGGCTGGAGGGACAGGTATGACGAGCCGGGCCGCCGAGATCGTCGCCGCGGCGAAAATCACTGACGTCTACCGCGCGCTCACCGGCAAGGATGTGCGGCGCCGCCGCGTCCAGGCCTGGACGCGCGAAACCCGCGACTACAACGTGAGCCTGCGTGACGCGACGGGCCGCTGGCGCGACTTCGTGACAGATGAGCGCGGCGGCATGCTGGACCTCATCCAGGGCGTTCGCGGCGGCACGCGCGTCGAGGCGCTGCGCTGGCTCGCCGACTTCGCCGGCATCCCGCTCGAGGACCGCGAACCGACGCCGGCCGAGCGGCGCGAATTTGCCCGCGCGGCGGAGGAACGGCGGAACGTCGAGGCGTGGCGCGAGGATCTGATCGAGGCGCTACGCGCCCGCCACAACGAGTTGCTGCACCTCTACCACGGCGCCGAGGCGTTCCTCCGCGCCCACCCTGTGGACGAGGCCAAGCGGCGGAGGGACGCGCGCTGGGCGCTCGCCTTCGACACCGCTTTCGAGCTGTGGCCGCGGATCGAGGATCTCGAGCGGCGGATCGACGTTTTGCGTTGGGCGAACCGGCTGGACCTGACGGCGCTGTTCCGGACGCGGAGGACGGCATGAGCGCGATACCGATCATCGAGCGTCCGCTCACGGATGCGGGGAACGCGGAACGGGTTCACGCGCTATACGGGGAACGCTTCCGCTACTCGCATCCGCAACGAGCGTTCTTCGTGTGGGACGGAACGCGTTGGGCGCAGGATGAGCGCGGCGTGATGCGACACCTGGCGCGCGAGACGGCGCGAGAGCTTTACAACCAGGCGTGGGACGTGAAGGACGCGGACCTGCAAGACAAGATCATCAAGCACGCGCGGAGGTCCGAAGGATCGCAGGCGATCAGCAACATGCTCCGGGAGGTCGGGTGCATTCCCGGGGTGGCGGTCCTGCCTGATGAGCTCGACCGCGGTGCTTTACTGTTGAACGTCCGCAACGGCACGCTGGACCTGAGAACGGGGGAGTTGCGCGCGCATCGGCGCGAAGACCTGCTGACGAAGATCGCGCCCGTGGACTACGACCCCGCGGCGAAGTGCCCGCGCTGGCTTCAGTTCATGGCTGAAGTGTTCGCGCCGCACGCGGACATCCCGGACTTCCTTCAGCGCGCGGTCGGGTACTCGCTTACGGCTGAGACGCGGGAAGAATGCCTGTTTCTGTGCCACGGTACGGGCCGCAACGGCAAGGGGACGTTTCTCAAGATCATCTCCGAGATGCTGGGCGACTACGCGAGCACGGCGGACTTCACCGCTTTCCTGGTGCGGAAGAATGACGGGCCGCGGGATGACATCGCCAACATGCGCGGGCGCCGTCTGGTGCGAGCCGAGGAATCAAACGAGGGCGCGCGGTTGGCTGAGGGCATCGTAAAGACCCTGACCGGCGGGGACCGTGTTCGAGCGCGACGGCTTCACGAGAACAGTTACGAGTTCGATCCGACCTGGAAGATTTGGCTCGCCACGAACCACAAGCCGGCGATTCGCGGGACCGACCCGGCGATATGGTCGCGGTTGAAACTGATTCCGTTCGAGGTGTCCTTTTCCGGGCGTGAGGATCGCGGCCTGAAACAGCGGCTTCGTGACGAGATGCCGGGAATTCTCGCATGGGCCGTTGAGGGTTGCTTGCGCTGGCAGGATGACGGACTGGAATTCCCTGACTCGGTTCTGAACGCGACGGCGGAATACCGGGACGAATCGGACCAGGTTGGGCGCTTTGTCGAGGAAGAGTGCATCACACTGCCGAATTGCCAGAGCCCCGCACGCGCGCTGTATGGCGCCTATCGCAAGTGGGCCGAAGGCGCCGGTGAGGGCGTGGTAAGCGAGACGGAGTTCGGCCGCAGGATGACGGACCGCGGCCTCGAGAAGAAACACACGCGGCGAGGCAAGACGTATATCGGCGTGGGGTTGCGCGCCACGGACAGATGCGATGGTGACGGGTGTGACGGGTTGTGACGGGTTTTTCGGAAAAATCGCGTTTGTTCTTACGCGCGCGTGTAGAGAAATCCGGCAAACCAGTCACACTGGTCACGCCCGTCACAGAGCGGAGGAAAGCCGAATGGATAAAACAGCGCGGCACGCGGCGGAACACACACGCGCGCGCGAGGATCTCGTGATGATGTTGCTGCTCGCGGGCCACTCCCTGAACGAGATCTGCCGACAGGCGCCGATCTCCCGT
>JBLNDJ010000051.1:0-122598 GCA_050261515.1 Acidobacteriota bacterium
TGCGCGAACGCCAGCGCCTGCTTGCGGGAATAGGCGCCGTTGGCGTCGACGTAAAGAGCGACAGACTCGCCAATTGCCCGGCGTGCGGCCACGACGCGGGCCAGGTCTTCCTCGGGCCGCGCCCCGACTTTCATCTTCACGGCGCGAAAGCCCTGCTCCGCCCACTGCCCTAACTGCTTCTGAAGCTCCTCGATCGAGTACGAAGTGAAGCCGCCGCTGCCGTACGCCTGCACGCCTTCATGAGCGCGGCCAAGCAACTTGGCAAGCGGCAGTCCCAGCAGCCGTGCCTTGAGGTCCCAAAGCGCATTATCGATGGCCGCGATGGCCATCGAGCAAATGCCGGGCCGGCCGAGGTTCCGGATGCGGCGGACCAACGCCGTCCATGCGCCGGCGATATCGAGCGGATCCCGGCCGCGGATGACATCGGCAAGCGAATCGATCAGCACCGCGGTGGCGCCGTCGGCGTAGGTGTAGCCGAGGCCCCGCGCGCCGCCGGCCTCGAGTTCCACGACGACGAGTGTGGTCTTGCGCCACGCGAACGTGCCGTCCGACTCGGGTGAATCCGTCGGCACTTCGTAGGTTGAGACGGACAACTGCCCGATGGAGACGTCCGGTTTTGCAGAAGTGCCCATCTGAACGGTCTTGCTGCGCCGGGCCAGCTTCAACCCCTCTGCCGCGCAATCCGCCCGGCCGCCCCAGATGCGTGCCGGGTGACGGTGGAGGCCTGTTCCCATAGTCGCACGTCAGACACGCCGTGTGAGGTGAATCTCACAGGCCGTATGATGCAGATAGGAGCTTTCCCCGCGGCCGCTGGGAGCCGTGCCAAATGTCGCATGCGATCGAAGACTATGCCCTCATCGGCGACTTCCACACGGCGGCCCTTGTCTGCCGCGATGGCTCGATCGACTGGCTCTGTCTTCCGCGCTTCGACTCGGGGGCGTGCTTTGCGGCGCTGCTCGGAACGCCCGAGCATGGGCGCTGGCTGATCGCGCCGGATACCGAAGTCCGGCGGATCCGGCGCCGTTACCGGGAAGGCACGCTGATCCTGGAAACGGAGTTCGAGACCGGCGGCGGCATCGCGCGATTGATCGATTTTATGCCGCCGGGCACCGGCTCGACCAACGTCGTCCGCATCGTCGAGGGTGTTCGCGGAAGCGTTCCGCTGCGGATGGAGCTGGTCATCCGGTTCGACTACGGCCACGTTGTGCCGTGGGTGCGCCGCGTCGAGCATGGCATTCGCGCCACGGCTGGTCCCGACACGCTGTACCTTGGCACGGACGCCGAGGTTTCGGGCCGGGATCTGCGGACGGTGGCGAGCTTCAGCGTCCAGTCCGGGCAGCGCATCGCCTCGGAACTGATCTGGGCGCCCACCTACAGCCGTGACGCGGTTCCGAAATTCGCCGCGGAGGACCGGCTCCGCGAAACCGAGCGCTGGTGGAAGGACTGGGCAGGCCGGTGCGATTACCGAAGCGAGTGGAGTGAGGCGGTGCTCCGGTCCCTGATCACTCTCAAGGCGCTGACGTACGCTCCGACCGGCGGCCTGGTCGCCGCTCCGACGACCTCGCTACCGGAGCAACTCGGCGGTGTCAGAAACTGGGACTACCGCTTCTGCTGGTTGAGGGACGCGACGTTTACGCTGTATGCGCTCATGGTGGGCGGCTACGTCGAGGAAGCACGGGCCTGGCGCGAGTGGCTCGTCAACGCTGTGGCCGGCACTCCTTCCCAGATGCAGATCATGTACGGTTTGGCAGGAGAGCGAAGACTGCCCGAAACGGAGATCGAATGGCTGCCGGGCTACGCCGGTTCCACGCCAGTGCGCATCGGCAACGCTGCGCACGAGCAGCGCCAGTTCGACATCTATGGAGAGGTCATGGACGCCCTTTATCTCACGCTCCAGGACGACGGCTCGCCGGATGAAAACGCCTGGCGCGTCGCCTCCGAGTTGATCGCGTTCGTGGAAGAAGTCTGGATGCAGCCGGACGAGGGAATCTGGGAAATGCGCACTCCACCCCAGCAGTTCACTCATTCGAAGGTGATGTGCTGGGTGGCGTTGGATCGCGCAGTGAAGGCGGTGGAAACAAACAGTCTCCGGGGTGACGTCGAGAAGTGGCGCGGTCTGCGGGAACGGATCCGGCGCGAGGTGCTGGCCCGGGGATTCAATCCCGAAGTCAATGCGTTCGTGCAGTCGTATGGTTCCTCGCTTCCGGACGCGAGCCTGTTGATGCTGCCGCTGGTAGGGTTCATCAGCCCGGACGATCAGCGCATGGTGGGGACCGTGAAGCTGATCGAGAAGCACTTGTTGCGAGGAGGTTTCGTGGACCGGTACCCGCCCGGAACCGACGGCCTGCCTCCCGGCGAAGGCGCGTTCCTGTTGTGTTCGTTTTGGTACGCGGACAACCTCGCGCTGCAGGGCCGCCGCAAGGAGGCCAGACAAGTCTTTGAGCAACTGCTTGCAATTCGCAACGACGTCGGCTTGCTGGCAGAGCAATACGATTCGCATACCCGGCGCCAGCTAGGAAACTTCCCGCAGGCATTCTCGCACGTCGGATTGATCAACACCGCGCGCAACCTCGATCGCAAAGGCGGGCCGGCCGAACATCGGGGCGGAAGCACGGCGAATTCGGTCTACGGTCGCAGGAATCGCGCAGGCATGCCGTTAGTGCCATAGTGCAATCCACGCCCGGATGTCCGGGAATGCGTCCGTCATGCACGCCCATCGAAACTCGTTCGCAAGCGGACTTGCGATGGCGCCGGCTTCGGTTAGGAACTGCAGCATTAACAGCAATGAGTTGATTTCGAACTGCCAATGGCGGGATGGCAAGCTGACCGGCGACTACCGGCAACCTTTTGATTTGATTGCTGCTGGCGGAGAGAGAGGGATTCGAACCCTCGATAGAGTTTCCCCTATACACGCTTTCCAAGCGTGCGCCTTCAACCACTCGGCCATCTCTCCGATGGATTTGTGCGCTAGCATTCATGCTAGCACATGGGTTTACCGGGCCTTCCTGTAGAGCAGGTCGCGCACGCGCAGGTACCACTCGGGGCCTTGGCCGGGCGGGCCGGACGGGGCTTTGCACCACGCCTCCGGGCCGGCAGCAGCGGCACCGGTCGCCTTCAGCAACTCCGCGCCGCCGGTTTTGAGCGATTTCGCCAGCGCCATGTCCTGCCTCGCATTCCTGAGGATCATCCGGCGGATCGTGAGCGGAGGAGCCTCTTCGCCCCCGCCGCCGCCCCTGCCGCAGACATAAGCCTCCAGCGCCGAACGAGCCGAATCCGCCGAGGGCGCTTCGACCGGAGCGGCCGCGCCCAGGCGCTCCACCTGCGCCGGCACACGCGCGGCCTGGATGCGCAGCTCCATCGGATAAATGACCCAGTGGTCGCCCGCGTTAAGCTGCAACTCCAGGCGCGTACGCTCGACGCGCGCGCCGCCGTCCACCCACAGATCGAGCAAGTAGATGGACACCACCCCATCGCCTGCCGCTTGCGGCGTCTCCACAGGCTCCTACGCGTCCGGAATCGAGTTCACGAACGCCGCGCGGTACAGAACCGCCTTGACGCTGTTTTCCGGGTTCTGGCCGATGTAGAGCGGCGCGCCCGCCGGACCCGACACTGCGATCAGCAGCGACGTCCAGCCATTGCGCACCAGGGCCGGCGACAGAATCTCGCGCGGTGCATCGGTGCGGTCGGGCGCCACGATCTCGCCCGACGGGCCGATCCGCTCGAACTCCGAATACACGCGCACGGACTGCCCGCACGCCGCGAGCGCCGGAACGAGCAGCCACAAGGCGCGTAGTCTCACGGCGGCGTCAGATCAGGTCGAACCGCTCCTGCTGAAGCAGCGGATCGCTGTTGACGATCACGGGCCGGCCGAGCACTTCCTCGATCTCCTCGAGGTAGCTGTTGTCGCTCGATTTGAGCACCTTGGCGACCTCGGGATTCACCCGCAGCGTGACGTCTTTGCCGTCCACGACCTTGGCGATCTTGTGCGCCTCCTGGAGAATCTCGCCGATGATCGTCTGGACGCTCTTGACGTACCCGGCCCCCTCGCAATACGGGCAGGGCGAGCACAGCGTCCGCTCCAGGCTCTGCTTCACGCGCTTGCGCGTGATCGCCACCAGGCCGAAATCGTTGAATTGTAGAATTTTGTTGGGGGCGCGATCGGCGCGCATGGCTTCTTCGAGCGCCTGCATCACCTTCTGGCGGTTCTTGCGCTCGTCCATGTCGATGAAATCGACCACGATGATGCCGCCCAGATCGCGTAGCCGCACCTGCCTGACGATCTCCTTGACGGCCTCCGTGTTCGTCTTCACGATGGTGTCTTCGAGCCGGTTCGACCTGCCGACGAACTTCCCCGTATTGACGTCGATCGCCACCAGCGCCTCGGTCTGGTTGATCACGATGTAACCGCCCGATTTCAGCCACACCTTCGGCCGCAGCGCCTTCTCCAGTTCGTTCGAGATGTTGAACGAATCGAAGATCGGCAGGTCGCGCGTGTAAAGCTTGACGCGCCCGATCAGCGCGGGCTGGAAGCGCTCGACGAAACGCAGCACACTCTCGTAGACTTCTTCGTTATCGACCCAGACGGTCTTGAACGTGTCCGTCATCTGGTCGCGCAGAATGCGGCTGACCACGTCGAGATCGTGATGGATGAGCGCCGGAGCCCTGCGCGCCTCCGCCTTCTGGCGTATGTCGAGCCACAAGTTGTAGAGGAACCGCATGTCGGCGGCGATCTCGTCCTCGGGCTTGCCCTCGCCCGCCGTCCGGACGATGAAGCCTCCCGTGATGCCCGTGCGGTGCGTGTGCAGGATGCGTTTCAGGCGCAGGCGCTCGTCTTCGGATGCGATCTTGCGCGAGACGCCGAGATGCTCCACGGTCGGCATGTAGACGACGAAGCGGCCCGGAAGCGCGATGTGCGACGTGATGCGCGCGCCCTTCTGGCCGAGCGGCTCCTTGGCGATCTGGACCAGCACTTCCTGGCCTTCCTTGAGCAGCTCGGAAATCGACGGTTGCGCGGGCTTTTCGAAGCGTGCGGATTCGGTGCGCGCGGCGCCGCGGCCGTTCGGCCGCTCGGCGGAAACCTCGGCGGCCGTCTCGGGCCGCTCTTCGGCCGGCGCCCCTCCGGCGTTGCGCATCTTGCGGCGGGCGCGGCGCGAGACGCGGTGCATGTAGCGGTAGCCCTGCTCGCGCAGCGTGGCGGTGAGACTCACGGGCATGCGTGCGGGCTCGACCTCGCCCGGTTCCGGCTCCGCTTCCGCGGTCTCGGCGGCGGGTTCGGCCTCGCAGGACTCGGCCGCCGCAGCCTGCTCGCCCTCTTCCGGAATGACGTTCTCCGGCAGCTCCGCCATCTGCTCGGGCTCCGGTTCTTCCTCGGGCTCGGTTTCCGGCTCGACTTCAGGTTCCGGCTCGGTTTCCGGCTCTGCCGGTGCGACGGCGACGACGTCTTCCTCTACGACCGGCTCCTCCAGCAGCGGCTCGGGAGTGGCGAGCTCCTCGGTAGGCTCTTCCGTCCCGGCCGGTTCCGCTTCGACGGTATCGATCCCCGCTGCCTCGATCTCGGCTGCCTCGACCTCAGGCAACGCCGCTTCGGGCGCCTCGGTCTCGGAAGCTTCCGTCTCGGGCGCCGCCTCGTGTGTGTACTTGGCCAGGGACTCGCCCGGCAGGACCGCGAAATCGGCGGCGTCGGCCGCTACGGCCGGCGTCCCGTCGTCAGGTTCCGCTTCGGCCTCGGGCCCGGCGGGCCCAGGCTCCTGCTCCGCCGCTTCCCGCGGCTCGGCGGACTCGCCCTCGAGCGTCGCGTACTTCGATTCCGGGAACCCGCGCCCGCGCTGTCTCCGGCGGCGTCCACGGCGCCCGCGGCGGTCTCGCCCTTCGGCGTCCTCGGATCGTTCGAATGGGGGCCGGGCGGAGGGCTCTCCGGCCGGAGCCGCCGCTGCTTCGACGGGCCGCGCCTCGGCAATGGCGGGAGCGTGCTCGGCCGTACGGCCGCCTCCCCGCTCCGCCTTGAGCGCTTTTTCCTCGGCCGCGCTCGCGATCTTGTCGTACTCCTCGTTGTCCTCGAAGAAATCCGAGACATAGAGGAAGGCGTCGCGGTCCAAACCGATATCCACGAACGCCGATTGCATCCCCGGCAGCACGCGTGTCACGCGGCCCTTATGGATACTGCCCGCGAGCGAATACTCGTTCGAGCGCTGGAAGTAAATCTCGACCAGTTGATCGTCTTCCAGAATCGCCACCTTGGTTTCGTGGCGGCTGGAAGATATGACTAGCTCTTTTCCCATGGTGCTCCGTTCCATGGCGGGCGGAGCGCGCTTTCCCAGGGAGGATAGAGACGCGTCGCAAGGTTGAAACCGGCGGCGGACCTGTGAGGCCTCGCCCGGTCTGTCACTCCAGTAATCTTTGTCGCTCCCCGGCAGACGGAGTCACTGGCTCGAAACGCCTGCCTGAAGCTGGAACGCCCGCCCCGCCGGGACCTTTGCCACACGGCCCGGTTCGGGCGCCCCGCAAATTCCTTATCGAACGAAACCTTTACGCGAATCCCGATCTCATGGCAAACCGCGTTCGCACGCCGTTCAGCCTAACTCACAAATCGCCAGAGCCTGACGCTGTTCACCAGGCCCAGCATGATAAAAAACGAAAGGATGTTGGAGCCGCCATAGCTCATCAGCGGCAGTGGAATACCCGTCACCGGCATGCGGCCGACCACCATCCCGATATTCACCAATATGTGAAACACTAACAACGCGCCGACGCCCATACAGATGTACATTCCTGCCCGGTCCGGCGCCATCTGCGCGTTTTGGACGATCTGCATCAGCAGAACAAAATACAAACCTAGCATGAAGCCCACGCCGACGAAACCGTGTTCTTCGGCGAAGGCCGAAAAGATGAAATCCGTGTGCGGGACCGGGAGGAACCGGAGCTGCGTCTGCGACCCCCGGGTCATGCCCTTGCCCCACATGCCGCCCGCGCCCACTGCGATCTTCGACTGGATCACCTGGTAGCCCGACCCGCGCGGGTCCTGCCCCGGATCGAGGAACGTCACTAGGCGCGCTTTCTGGTAGTCCTTCAAGTAGAAGTGCCACCCCGCGGGCAGCACTAAAACCAGGATGATCGCGATCACGGCCAGATACTGCCATCGCAACCCCGCCAGGAAGACTCCGACCGCCAGAATCGGCATGTAGCACAGCGCGGTGCCCAAGTCGGGCTGCTTCATTACGAGCAGCATCGGCACGGCGACAAAGCCCGCCAGCTTCAGCAGGTCGCGGCTCTCTACCCGTTCGGTTTTCAGCTCCGTCAGGTAGCGGGCTACTAGCAATATTATCACCGTTTTCACGAACTCCGAGACCTGTAAGTGAAAGAACGGCAGCGGGATCCAGCGGCGCGACCCGAAGGCGGTGCGGCCGATCGTCAGCACCAGAATCAGCCCCGCGATCGACAGCGCGTAGAGAATCCAGGACTGGCTCAGCAGCGTGTGGTAATCGATGCGCGCCACCATCCACATCGCGCCGAAGCCGACTACGATATACAGCAACTGCTTCCACCAGGCGTCGTCCCAAACCGTATCGTGCGCCGCGCTGAAGATCTGGAGCACGCCCATGCCGCAGATCACGAGCGTCGTGAGCGTCAGGAGCCAGTCGAGGTCGCGTATGGATCGGTAATGGGCCATGGTTAGTTGTTGTCACTCGCCGTCAGCGCCCTCATGGTTGCGCCCCCGCCGCCGGCGCCAGCGGGATTGCCGGCGGCATCGCCCGCTTCATGTCCGCCATCATCTGCGCCTTCGCCGCGCGGGCCTTCTTGTCGAAATACGCCTTCAAAACGTCGCGCGCGATGGCGGCCGAGTACTTGCTCTCCTCGCCGCCCTCAAACAGCACGGAAACCGCGATCTCCGGCGCTTCGCACGGCGCGAAGGCCACGAACCAGGCGTTGTCCTTCAGGTGGTGCGCCGGGCCGCGCAAGCCCTTCAGTCCTTCGTTCGAAATCCGCTGCGCCGTGCCGGTCTTCCCGCAAACGCTGATGCCGGGCAGCCGCGCGCGGCCGCCCGTGCCGGCTTCGTTCACCACGCCATACATGCCGTTGATCACCTGCCGCACGTTTTCCGGCTTGAAGTGGGCGATGCGCGGCTTCTCTTTCGCGGTCTCGGATTTCACAAGGTGCGGCCGGTGCCACACGCCCCCCATTCCGAGACCGCCGATCGCCACCGCAAGCTGGAGCGGCGTCGCCGTCACGGCGCCCTGGCCGATCGAAACCGAGATCATCTCGCCCGCATACCATTTCTGCCGGAAAGTCTTCATCTTCCATGCGGTGGTCGGCATCAGGCCGGACGCCTCGCCGGGCAGGTCGATTCCGGTCTTCCTGCCCAGGCCGAACATGTCGCCGACGTAATGCGCCACCGTGTCGATGCCCAGGCGGTTGCCGACATTATAGAAGTACACGTCGCAGGACTGCGCGATTCCCTTGTGCAGGTCCACCGTGCCGTGGCCGCCCTTGGTGTGGCACTTGAAATAGCGGCCGTAGAAGGTCGCTCCGCCGGCGCAGTGTACGCGGAAGTCGTCGTTGATGAGGCCGGTTTCGAGCCCCGCTATCGCTTCCATCGGCTTGAACGTCGAGCCCGGCGCGAACTGCGCCTGGATCGGACGGTTCAGCATCGGGTTCTCCGGGTTGTTGGCGATTTCTTTCCAGTCCTCGGTGCGTATGCGCCCGGCGAACTTGTTCGGATCGTAAGAAGGCGTGCTGACCAGCGCGAGCACTTCGCCGTTGCGCGGGTCGAGCGCGACGACGGCGCCCGTCTTGCCCTCCATGGCCAGCTCCGAGACCACCTGCAAATCGAGGTCGAGCGTGAGCTGGAGGTTCCTGCCCGGCACGGCTTCCTTCACGCCGAGCACGGCGCGCTCGCGGCCGCGGTTATCGACCACCACCTGCCGCTGCCCGTCCACGCCCATCAACGTGTCGTTGTACTGGCGCTCGATGCCCGCCTTGCCGATCACGTCGCCGGGTTCGTACTTGATGAACTCGGGCGAGTCGAGCTCGTTCTCGCTGATCTCGCCGACGTAGCCGATGGCGTGCGCCGCCAGGCCGTTCTGCGGGTAGAGCCTCCGCTGCGCGCGGATCAGCTCCATTTCCGGAAACGTCTCGGGATCGCGGTGCGCTTCGACGAAGGCCAGCTCGCCCGGCGTCAGCTCGTCCTTGATGATGATCGGTTCGTAGCGCGGCCGCGTGCGGAAACGGTCGATGCGCGCTTCCAGGCGGCTGTAGTCGAGCCCCAGCCCCGCGGCGATCGGCCGTATGTGCTCCGGCTTGAGGTTCTCGCGGGACAGGATCAGGCTGTAGGAGGAGTGGTTGTCCACGATCACGCGGCCGTCGCGGTCGAGAATCTTGCCCCGCGGTGCCAGCAGCGGCAGCGACTTGATGCGGTTGCGGTCCGCCTGCTCGTTATAAACTTCGGGATTGCGGACCTGCAGTTCCCAGAAACCCGCAAACAAAAACAGAAAGATCGCCACCGACAGATACTGAAAAAAGACGATCTTCCCCGTCGCAAATTTGGTGTCGTCGCGCAGTGGGGGCCCTGACGGACTCCGGCCTTCTGCACTCTCGAGTTCGGTAAAGCTCACGGGAGGAGGGCAGCAGCCCTCATATCTATTCTACTCCTTCAGCTTGTCCAGGAAATGAAACAGCGAGATCCCGACGGCCGCGTTCAGCAGGCCGATGATGACGGTTTGCTGAATGTCGAAGTCCACAGCCTGGCCGAGCAGCGCGCGCGCCAGCACCCAGTAAAAGAACTGGTGAAACACGAAAAAGAACAGCGCCAGAACGAAGCGGATCACGATGTGATCCACGTCGAAGCGCATCCCTACCGACGCGGCGAAATACCCCACCAGCGTCTTGATCAGACCGAACATTCCAATCGGCTGGTGCGACAGCGAATCCTGCACCAGCCCGATGCCGGCGCCGATGAAGATGCCCGCGATCTGGTTGCGGCGCATCAGCGCGAAGTACACCGTCACCAGCAGCGGAAATTCCAGGTAAGCCAGGAACTCGAAGAATCGCGGGACGTAGATCTGGAATAGGATGGCGGCCAGCGGGACTGCGATCACGCCCCACTTGCGGAACCGGGCGACGCCTCGTTCACGCGCTGTGCCGATCAGAATTTGGTCGCTGAGGTCTCCGCTCATGGATTGGTGGGTGGAACTGCGGCGGGCT
Organism: Acidobacteriota bacterium; assembly: GCA_050261515.1. Taxonomy (GTDB): domain Bacteria; phylum Acidobacteriota; class Terriglobia; order Bryobacterales; family Bryobacteraceae; genus JBLNDJ01. Next base: position 10,198 of record JBLNDJ010000051.1, read on the forward strand.
TTGGGGCAGCAGGTTTCGCGGCAGGCTTCGCCGCCGCGGCTTGCGGCCGCGGCTCGGTGTCGGGGATGCCGTCGGCAGCCTCCTCGGGCGCGGCGGGTTCGGCGCGCTTCTGTGCGGTCTGGCCGGACGCGGGCGCTGCGGCTGCGGCCCGGGCGGCGCGCGCCGCGGCTTCTTCCGGGCTAATGTTGAAATCGACCGCTCTCGAGCCCGGCGGATTATCTCCGAACCTGTGCCCCTGAGCTTCGGCGATCTTCCGGTAGCGCGCGCGCAGGCGGTCCGCTTCGGTGGCCATGAGGGGCTGGCCGTGGGCGTTCTGGGCGGTGGCCGCCGCTTCTTCCGCGGGCGGAGCCGGTTGCAGGTGCACGTCCGCCGCGGCCGTCGCGGACTCGGGAATGGGCTGGTGCACGCCTTCGGTAATGATGAGCACTTCCTCCAGGCCGCCCTGAAGCCCGCTCGGCGCAAGATATACCAGCTTGTTCGGATTGCCGGTGCGCGCCGCGGTCACCTGGCCGACGGGAAGGCCCTTCGGGAACACCCCGTCGTCGCCCGAGGTGTAGAACCACTCCTTCTGGTCCACCTGCTCCTCGTTCTGGATGTAATCCACCATGCAGGTGCTGTGGCCCTGGCCGCGCACGGTCCCGCGCACGCGGTGCTTCTCCGAGATGACACCCGCTGCAAAAGTGGAGTCGGTGATGAGCAGCACCTGCGAGGCGGTCGGGTACGCCGCCAGCACCTTGCCCACGATGCCATCCGGCGTGACGACGGCCATGCCGCGCATGACGCCGCTGCCCGAGCCGCGGTCCACGAACACCACGCGCGAATTGGAACCGCCGCCGGTGCCGGTCGCAATGACGCGCGCCGGAACCATCTTCGACGGGCTGCGCGCCTGGAACGCGCTCAGTGCCACGGCGCGGTCGGCGCTCTGAAGCTCGGATTTCAAATACTGGTTCTCCAGCTTCAGCCTGCCGAGTTCCTCCTTCATCTGCTTGTTCTCCTCGATCATGCGATGAAGGCTGACGTAGTTGCCGACGGAGTTGACCGTGGTCGAGCGTGCGCTGTCGATGGCCTTGGCGAGCGGGGTGACGCCGGTGACCGCCCAGACCCGGATCAGCCGCACGTCCTGGTTGCTCTTGACCTGGTAGGCAAGCAGGATCAATTGCGCAAAAATGACCAGCAAAAGCACGGTGAGATTGCGATACCGGCTAAGCAGGTCCATAGAAAGCCAGCTTACACCCCGGAATTATTCGATGGAAATCTTCCTGAGAAGCTTGAAGTCCGTCAGCATCTTGCCGGTGCCGAGCACGACGCTCGCCAGCGGATCTTCGGCGATCGATACCGGCAGGCCGGTCTCCTCGCGGATGCGGCGGTCGAGGTTCTTGAGCAGCGCGCCGCCGCCTGTGAGGACGATTCCGCGGTCGCTGATGTCGGCGCTCAACTCGGGCGGGGTGCGCTCGAGCGCGACGCGTATGGCGTTCATGATGGTCGCCACGCATTCGGAGAGCGCCTCGCGGATCTCGCTGTCGTCGATGGTGATCGTCTTCGGCACGCCCTCGATCAGGTTGCGGCCCTTGATCTCCATCGTGAGCGGCTTGTCGAGAGGGTAGGCCGAGCCGATCTGCATCTTGATCTGCTCGGCGGTGCGCTCGCCGATCAGCAGGTTGTACTTGCGCTTCAGGTACTGCATGATGGCGTCGTCCATCTCGTTGCCGGCCACGCGGACCGAGCGGGAATAAACGATGCCGGAAAGGGAAATGACCGCCACATCCGTAGTGCCGCCGCCGATATCGACGATCATGTTGCCGCAGGGCTCGGTGATAGGCAGGCCCGCGCCGATGGCGGCCACCATGGCCTGCTCGACCAGGTGCACTTCGCTCGCCTTCGCCCGGTAAGCCGAATCGACCACCGCGCGCTTTTCCACCTGCGTGATCTCGCACGGCACGCCGATGACGATCCGAGGGTGCACGAGCATCTTACGGCCGTGCGCTTTCTGAATGAAGTAATTCAGCATGCGCTCGGTCACTTTGAAATCGGCGATGACGCCGTCCTTCATCGGACGGATGGCCACGATGTTGCCCGGGGTGCGGCCGAGCATTTCCTTGGCTTCCTTGCCGACAGCCTCGACCTCGCCTGTGTTCTTGTTGATCGCGACGATGGAGGGCTCGTTGACCACGATACCCTTGCCTTTCGCGTAAACAAGGGTATTGGCTGTCCCGAGGTCGATCGCCAGGTCGGACGAAAACAAACTGAAGAGGGAACGAACGTTCATTGCCGTTTTTTTTACGAAACTCCCTGTGCGCGCCTGGATCCCCTCCCACCGACCGGCGGCAAGGTGCAACCGGGCTCTGGGCTGGAAAATTGGATGTGACCGGTCCTTTCAGAGCGTATCACAGCCGTAGACCCTAAGGTCAACGAAAAATAAGTTAAGCTGCCGCCCACCGGCATTCCATCCGCTCGAAATCTCCCCGCCCGGCCTCCGCCGCGCTTCGGCTCACGCCGCATGGAACGCAAAGGATGCGAGATCGGCCTGGTTCCGCTTTTGCTGCCGGCTCCTCACTTAATGTTGTAGGAAAAAGTGAACTGTAATCGCACCTGATTTCCCTTAAATTCTGCCGGAAGCGGCGGAAAGGGGGTGGAAGCGCTCACTCCGGCGACCGCGGCGCGGTCCAGGGCGTCGGTTCCCGACGGCAGCGCGATCACCAGCTTGGGCACGTATCCGTCGCGCGCGATGGCGAACTGGATCTGCACGCGTCCGGCCCGGCCCAGCCGCGCGCTTTCCGGAATCACGGCCAGCCAGTTCCGCTTCACCACCGCCAGGATGCGGATCAGGTAGGGCTTGAAATCCACGCCCTGCGGGTCGCTCATCAACTCGAGCGCCGTGGCGGTCTTGCCCGGCGTGGGAACCTGGATCAGGCCCCCCAGGATGCCGGGGGAAGCCTGCAAATCCGAGTCGCCGACCACGGTTCCGCCATGACCGCCGCGTATCGAGTCGCGGGCCGCTTCCATGACGGACGAGGTGGGCGCGCCCATCGGCTGGCTGAGTCCGCGCGGCCTCGGCGGGCCCGAGGGCGCCGCGCCGGGGGTCTCGAACGCCAGTTTCGGCTTCTCTTCGGTCTGGAGCTGCGGCTGCGCGGGCAGGGTCGTCCCGCCGGCGCCCGGAAGCGGAGCACCCGGCGGCAGGGACTTCGACATCTCCACCTGCGGCGGTTCGGGCAGCATGCGCGGTGCCGGGGCGGCTTTGGGCGCCGGGGGCGGCTCCATGGGTCGCGGCTGGCGCGACATCGGCGGAATCGCCGCCGGAACGCGCACCGGCGGGCGGGGCAGCAGGTTCTCCAGGCTGACTTCTTTGCCGACCTTGCCGCGGTTCGGCGCGGTCTGGGTCATGAAGCTCGGGGGCGCCACCAGGTGCACTCCGGCGCGAAGAGGGCGGCTTCCCGCCGGGCGCGTCAACACCCCGTGCGGCAACATCAGGAAGACGATCAGGCCGAGGACGTGAACCAGGAGCGACCCCACCCAGGCCTTCCGGCCGATCGGCGCGGCTGCCAGGCTCGGGAACTCGAAAACCAGTTCTGGGTCCTGTCCGGATTGCTGCGGTGGATGGACGAGCGCTTCCATCTATGACGTCCAACGGGCCGCCGCTCAGCCGCGCGGAGTACCATGCGCCGCTATCGATTCAGTGACCCTGCGGGAATGCTCTTCGATTTTACCAAGGATGGCGAGGGCGGCTTCGAGCGCGCGGCAGGCGTCTTCGCCCGGCACGAGCGGCCTGGAACGCTTCCGGACGGCTTCGAAGAAGTGCTCGAGCTCGATGCGCAGCGGCTCGGATTTGGCTACCGGCAGGGCGCGGAATCCGATGCCGCCCGCGCCGCCCACCTCGAAGACCGCGCCTTCCTGCCGGGCGTAATCGAGCGAGATGTACTGCTTCGGCTGGAACAGCCGCAGCTTGCGGACTCGCTCGGTCGAGACGCGGCTCGCCGTCAGGTTCGCTACGCAGCCGCCCGGGAAGGCCAGCCGCACGTTGGCGATATCGACCTTCGGCGACAGGATGGAAATGCCCGCCGCGCGGATCTCCTCGGGTGCTTCCCCGACCAGGTCGAGCACAATGTCGAGGTCGTGGATCATGAGATCCAGCACCACGTCGATATCGAGGCTGCGCGGCGTAAACAAGCTCATCCGGTGGATCTCGAAGAACAGCGGCAGCGACTTGATTTTCTTGAGCGCCGCCACGGCGGGGTTGAAGCGTTCGAGATGCCCGATTTGCAGGATGCGCCCGTTCGCGCGCGCGGTCTCGACCAGCCGCGCGGCCGATTCCATGTCGGGCGCGATCGGCTTTTCGACCAGAATATCGAGCCCGGCCGAGAGCAGCGCGCACCCCACTTCGGCGTGCATCGAGGTCGGGACGGCGACAATCGCCGCATCGGCCTTCCCGGGCACGTCCGCCGGCTCGAGCGCCGGGCAGCCGAAACGCGCCGCCGCTTCGGCCGCGCGCGCCGGGTCGCGGTCCACCACGCCGGCCAGCACCGCGTTTTCCGACTCGGAAACCACGCGCAGGTGATTCTGCCCGAACTGGCCCGCGCCTACCACCGCAACTCGCAGATCTTTCGCCATGGCGCTACTCCTCCACTTTCACGAGCGCCACGCCGTGGCGCTCCACGGTCGCGGCATAGCGGCTCGCGGCGCTTCCAATGTTCTTATGGCGCCAGAGATCGCGCACGCGGCGGCCGCCCTTCAGGCCGAGTTCCTGCCATGTGACCGAGAGTTCCTTCGGCGAGTCGCCCAGGTTGAACAGCCCCACGGCGACCGAGCCGTCTTCGAGCGGCTTGGCGAGCACGAGTTCGCCGCCGGTGTGCCGCACGATACGCGCCTGTTTAGCCAGCGGGTCCTGATCGACGTCGATCACCTCGGCGTTGCACAGCACGTTCAGCGTAAACTCGTCGAGCGCCCCCATGTCCCCCGAGTAGAACAGCGGCGCCGCCATCAGGGCCCAGAGCGACATGTAGCTGTACTGCTCGTCCCCGGTCAGGGCGGTGGGCTTGGGCGGCTCGTCGATCTTGTGCGCGTTGCCGACCGAGCCGATCAGGATGTAATCCGGATCGTTCCAGCGACCGGGCCCGGCGTATTCGGAGTGCCGCGCGTTCTGGAACGCGATGCTGTAGAAGCCGGGCAGGCGCGAATCCTTCTCCAGGCCGAGGTCGCCCGTCGTGCGCCAGCAATGGCCGCCGCATTCGCCGCCCCACTTCCAGACTTCGCCCATCCCGTACTGGCAGAGGTTGAAGACGATGTCGCGGTCCAGCGTCTTGAGGATGCCGCCCATCAGTTCGTAGGGGCGCTTGTAATCCGCGAGCGTTTTGCCGCCGGCGACCTTCGTGTAGGAGCACCAGTCGTACTTCAGGAAGTCGAAGCCCCACTCGGCGAACTTGCGCGCGTCGGCGGCCTCGTGCTGCCAGGAGCCGGTGTAGCCCGCGCAGGTGAGCGGCCCCGGCGACGTGTAGAGGCCTGCCTTCAGGCCGCGCGCGTGTATGTAGGCCGTGAGCGCCTTCATGTCCGGAAAATTGCGGTTCGGCCGGATCGCGCCCCCGGCATCGCGCGGCTCGCCGGGCTTGGTCATCCAGCAGTCGTCGATGTTCACGTACTGGTAACCGTAATCCGCCATGCCCGAGGCGATCATGGCATCGGCCGCCTCGCGCATCAGCTTGTCGGTGACGCGGTCGTAGTGCGTGTACCAGTCGTTCCACCCCATAGGCGGAGTGAGGGCGAGCGTCTCGCCGGCGACGATCTTGAACGTGCGCGTTGAGGTGCCTCTGGCGTTCTTCGCGCGCAGCGTGACGGCGTACTCGCCGGGCTTCTGAGGCGTCGAGCCGGTCACGATGCCGGTGGCGGGATCGAGCCGGAGAGAGGCGGGCAGGCCTTCGGCCGCGAATCGGATCGGCCGCTGGCCCGTGCAGGGAATGCGGTAGAGGAACGGCTTCCCCGTACGCGCACCGTAAACCTTCGGCCCGTGCAGTTCCGGCGCCGGGCCGGGCTTCGGGGTGAGGATCGCGCTCGAGGCCGCGGTCAGGATCAGAATAAGAGAACAGGCGAGGCGGATGAGCATCCTCCGCAGGTTACTCCAGTGGGGCAGCCTCGTGGGCTGCGGCGGCCTCCCAACCGCCCGCTACTGCGCCCGCTTCGCCGTGAACTCCTGCGTGCGGCCTTCTCCGCCCTGGCGCTCCCGCGTGAACTTGATCTCGTCGTTCGACACTTTCCCCTTGTACAGGATCTTCATTTCGTTTCCGTTGAAGCTTATCGCTTGCGTGAAAGAAATCGTGTCGCCGTCGATCTTGCCGTCGGAGATCGGCGATTCGCCGCGCGGGCCGCTGACGGTTCCGGTCAACTGGTCGCCCTCGACCTTCAAATTGAAAGTCACTTCCCGCACCTGGCCGCCGCGCCCGGGCATCTGGGCAGTCCACTTACCGGTGACGTCGGCGGCATAGGCCGCAAGGGCCGCGAGCGCCACGCAAACTGCTAGAGAAAGAGATCGCGATAGTCTCATGCACCCATCATAGGTGCCGCGGGCGTCCAAAGGCTTCAAGGCATGTGTGCGGGCTGTAAAAATTTGTAAAGCCGGACGCCGGCGCGCGCGGGCCGCGTCCCACCAATAGAGATGAACTCGTTGCGTTTGTGCATCGTTTCCACGTTCGCGGCCCTCCAGGTCGTCGCGCAGGCGCCGCTGCCGCTCCCGGGCTTCGGAGGCACGGTCCGCGCGATCGATTCGAAGGAGATCACCATCGAGCGGCCCGACACGAATACGATCCAGTTTCACTGCACGCGGAAGACGGCTTATTTTAAGGGCGCGAAACAGATCAAGGCGTCGGCTATCAAGCCCGGCGACCGCGTCACCGTCGAAGCCCGGCGCGCGCCGGACGGCAGCCTGGACGCCGTCAACGTGAGGCTCGAGCATTCCAAATGAGCGCCCTTCTGCTTCTGGCATTAGCGTTGACGCAGGTGACGGGCCGGCTCGCGCAGTTCGACGAGAAGCTTATGGTCGTCGAGGCGGCCGACGGGCGCGTAGTGAAATTCGAACGCGACGCGAAGACGAAGTTCTACCAGGAGGGTGCTGAGATTCCCGCCGCGCGCCTGAAGCCCGGCGATGAAATCTACGTCGAAGCCGACGAGCAGAAGGACGGCACACTGCGCGCCCGCACCGTGCGGCTCGACCGGAGCGCCCCGCCGGCGGAGGCCGCGCCCGCCTCAGCGCGGGACGCGGACGACCCTGGCCCTCCCGAACTGCGGCACGGCGCCGCAGCGAGGCCGGCCGCTCCGGAAACTGACGATTCCACGAGCGCGCCGCCCGGCGTGGATGCCCGCGATCCCGTCATCGAGAAAGCGCGCGCCGCCGCCGGGGCGTTTTCCGAAAAGCTGCCGAACTACGTCTGCAAGGAATTCATGGCCCGCTTCGAGAGCGCCACGCATCCGGTGGATTGGAAGGCGGTGGACGTCGTCTCGGCCGAGGTCGTTTTCGATGGTGTCAACGAGACCTACCGGAACGTGGAAGTGAACGGCAAGCCCGCTCGCAAGCCGATGGAGGAGATGGGCGGAACCTGGTCCACCGGGGAATTCGGCTCGACGCTGCGCGACCTGTTTTCGCCTTCGACCGATGCGGAATTCCGATACCGGTGGGATTCTTCCACCGGCGGTGCGAACGCGAAGATCTATGATTTCTCGGTCGAGCGGACGAACTCGCACTGGCACGTGCAGACGCAGGCGCAATCGCTCAATCCGGCGTACAAGGGCTCCGTGTGGATCGATCCTGAAACCGGCCGCGCGCGCCGCATCGAGATGCAGGCGCGCGCGCTGCCGGAGGAGTTTCCGCTCGATACGATCGAGTCGGCCGTCGACTATGCAAACGTGCGGATCGGAGACGGCGAGTTTCTGCTACCGGTGCGCGCGGAAGTTCTGAGCTGCCGGCGCGGATCGAGCGATTGCAGCCGGAACACGATCGACTTCCGGAACTACCACCAGTTCAGCGCGAAATCCGACGTCACGTTTTCGGGGGAGCGGAAGTAAGGCCGTCGAGCCACGCCTCGCCGGCTTCGTCGCCGAGCAGGCGGAATCCGTGGCGCAGCGCCGCGGCCCAGGCAGTGCTCGCGGGGCGGTGGTAGAGCCGCAGACGGTTGAGGTCCGCGCGTATGCGTGCGCGGAGCGCCGCGCGGTCTTCGGAGCGCGCGATGCGCAGCCGGAGGTCCCAGTAAGCGGGCCACGCGGCGAAGGCTTCCTCGTCCACGCGGCCGGCAAGCAGCCTCGCCGCCGCTTCGGCCGCCTGCTCGAGCATCACCGGATCTTCGACGTTCCCGTAGTGCGCGAGCGCCGCGAGACTCTCGGGACAGAGCCGCCGGAACTCGCGCATGTGCGTCTCGGCGCGGCGCACGTCGCGGCGGCCGGGCGCTTCGGTCCCTTCGACCGCGGCCAGGTGCGCCCACGGAAACTCCGGCGCGCGCTTGAGCACCCCCGCCAGCAGCGAATCGGACCGCGTGAGTCGAGCTTCGAGGAACGGGCCGAGCACGGGGTCGTTCAACTCGCGGTACAGCGTGCGGGCGCGGTCCCATTCGGGCGAGGGCTTGCCGCCGAGCGCATCCTGTACGCGCATCTGGACGAACACGTCGCGCGGATATTTCCGGGCCAGCGCCCAGCGCGCATCGGCGTCCATGCGCGGCAGGGCGTCGAGTGCGGCGCGCACCGCGGGCGCGGCCTCGCAGGCCCACGCGCGCGGCTGTTCGGGAGGAGCGAACGGATTCGTGGCGGCGTCGATGACCAGAAACTCCGCGGGCCTGGCTTCGCGGATCAGCGCGACGCCGGCCGCTTCCTGCCATGCCGCGGCCAGCGAGCCCGGATCGTCGCGCCGCCAGCTCAGCGAGAATTCGTAAGCCCCGCCGAGCCCCGTTTCGTCGATGAGCGGCGCATCGAGCGCGCGTGCGAGCATGGGCGCGATGCTCTCAAATTCGCACGGCGCGCAGTTCAGGTCCGCGACGACTTCGCCGAGAGAAAGGCCGTTACCCGCGGTCGCCGGCTTCGTGGACGGTTGCAGCCGCGCAGGCGCGGGCCCGGGCAAGCTCATAACCCAGACATCGGCCAGCCGCGTCTCCTTGTGCCAAACGATCTGGAATTTCGCGACGAGAGCCTCGCGCAGCAGCGGGCGAACGTCCTCGCCGGCGCCCGCCTGCGCGTGGATGTCGAACGGCGCCTTCTCCATCCACTCAAGAGCATCGATACGCCGCGCGTCGATCTCGCACGCATACGCCAGCGCGCGCACGAGGCCGGTCGTCGGACCGTACCGCTGCGGCCCCTCGACGCTCGTCTGAACATCCACGCCGGACCCCGGTGCGATCCCGATCGAAGCGGTCTCCTGCGGAGACAGCGCCGCCGCGCTCAGGACGAGACCGCAGAGTAGCGTACCGCCCGAATTCCTAAGATCCGTGTGCATCCGTGTCCATCCGTGGCCCACATATTGGCGGCTTCGGAGCGAGTGCTCGCCTGGCTCCCCGTCCTCAATCGGCTCCTTGCAACTGCATCCATTTTCCTTCGTGCCGGTACCAGGTGACGGATGCCTTTTCGAGGAAAGAGTCATCGAGGCCCTGGTGATCGATCGGCGGAGGCTTGGGCCCGCCATAAGCTCGGTAGTGGCCGACGATGAACTTCCGGTCCACCGCGACGATCTGGCGCATGTATGAGGTCCAGCCCTGGCCGCTGTCGATCAGATAGAAATCGTCGTCAGATTCGCTGAGTTCTTCCGGGTGCTCGTCGTGGCCATCGCGAAAGACGAGAATGCGCGACTTGCCGCCGCTCGAGCAGAGCGCCGCCCAGCCCTGCTGCCCTTTGGCGAAGAACTCGCCGCGGATCACATTCAGGTTCGGGCCGTCCTTGAGTGGCTGAGGGATGGCGCACTGCCGTGCGCGGAGGACCACGGCTACGCTCGCGGGCAGCTCCGGAAAATCTTCCACGCGCAGGCGGCGGACGGTCTTCCGCAGTTCTTCGAAGCTCTTCGCGGGAGCTGCGGACGCCCGCGGCGGCTGCGGCAGCACCCAGGCGCGATCGACGTCCGGGTCGAGCGCTTCCAACCTCATGAAAAGCCGCTGCGCCGTGTCGTGCCGCGCCGGGTTGCTTGGGCCCAGGAAGAGAGACTTGTTGTACACGCTGTGCAGCACGCGGATGCCGGCCTCGAGCACGGCGGCATTCGTCGTCGTCTCGAGCTCGCGCAGCGCCGCGGCAGCGGTGGGCCCGGTGCCGGCCGCCTGCTGCCCATACAAGGTCCCCAGCGCCTGCCCGTAATGCACATTGCCGGGATCGAGCTCGACGGCCTTCCGCAGGCACCGCAGGTTCGCCTCCGCGTCGCTCGCCGCAAAGTACTGCGCCGCGTTCCAGAAGACTCGCGTGTTGCGGGACCCTTCGAGCGCCCGCTCCCATAACCGCGTGGCCTCGCTCTCCTGATCGAGACGGCCGAAGGGCGACGACAGAATCTCCGACTGGGGTTGATGCTCGATCAGCCACAGCACGTGCCGGCGCCGCGCGGCGTAGCTTTCCGGCCGGCCCTCCTGATCGCCGCGCCTGTAGTAGGCGAGCAGGCGAAGACGCTTCGTCCACGCCTCGGGCTCCATCTGCACCTGCCGTTCGAGCGCCCGCGCGTCTTCCGGCTCCATCTCGATTACGCCCTCGAGCGCATCCACGTACTCGCGGCTGAACATCGGTGGCGGGATGATCCGGCGCGTGGGGAACAGGCGTGCTCTCGGAGGTTTGGGGGCCGCGGGCGGAAGCGGCTGCTCCGAAGGCGCCGGCAGGAGCGCGATCGCGGCCGCGGCGCAGAGAACTCCGGCGATCGCGAGCGGTCGCCCGATGTTAGGCATGAAGCCTTACGTCAGCGCCGCCGTCGCCTCCGATTTCACGCGACGGCCCTCGTAGGCTGCGACCACCTCGCCGAGGCGGCCGTCCATAACGACCCGGCCGTGATCCAGCCAGATGGCGCGGTCGCACAGGTCCTGGACTCCGGCCGCCGCGTGCGAGACGCACAGCAGCGTTTTTCCCGACGCCTTCAGCGAATGAATCTTCGCGCGGCATTTCGCCTGAAACGCGAAATCGCCCACCGCGAGAATTTCATCGAGGATGAAAATGTCCGGGTCCAACTGGACCGCGACCGCGAACGCCAGCCGCATCGTCATGCCGGTCGAATACGTGCGCAGCGGCTCCTCGATAAAGTCGCCGATTTCGGCGAACTCCACGATGCTATCGAACAATTCCGCCGTCTGCTTGCGTGTGAAGCCGAGCAGCGCGGCATTCAGCCACACGTTTTCGCGGCCCGTGAGATCCGGATGAAAACCCGCGCCGAGTTGCAGCAGAGCGCCGATGCGGCCCGATACCGCAACCGTCCCCGTGTCCGGCGCGGCAAGGCCCGCGATGAGGGTGAGCAGCGTGCTCTTCCCCGCGCCATTGGTGCCGACCAGCGCCACGCCCTCTCCAGGCTCCACGCGAAAGCTGACGTCCCGCAGCGCCCAGAAAAGTTCGCGCTTGCCGCCGAACCAGCTCTCGACGTGCTTGCGCAGCAGCATTCTTCCCGTGTGCCGGTAGAACGACTTGCTGATGCCGGTGAGTTCGATCGCGCTCGTCATAGATAGTCGTAGAACCTGCGCCGCAGCGCGCGGAAAGTCAGGAATCCCAACACGAAGACCAGTGTCGAGCTGAATGCCAGCTTCACCAGCAGCGGACCGGGCGGCGGCGTGCCGTCGAGCAGAATGTTGCGGCAGGCCAGCACCAGCGCGGCGATGGGGTTGAACTGGTAGACCTCGCGGTATGCTGGCGGAATCGACTTGAACGAATAGAAAATCGGCACCAGCCAGAACAATACCGTGTTGGCCGATTCCACCACATACCGCATATCGCGCACGTACACGTTCAGGCTCGAAAACATCATCGCGAGCCCGCAGACGAACACGATTTCGAAACCCCACACGTACGGCAGCCAGACCCAGTGCCGGTTGATGCCCTTGCCGGCCAGCAGCACCGCCGTGATCAGCAGCCCGATCTGGATCAGCAGGTGAACCGCGTTCGACAGCACCGATGCGATCGGAACGATTTCGCGCGCTACCGGCACGCGCTTGATCAGGTTCGCGTTTTCCACCAGCGACGTGGTCCCGACGTTCCAGGCCACTGTGAAGAAGTTGTACGGCACCAGTCCGCACAGCACGAACACGGCAAAGTTCGGTATCCCGTGGTTCGGGAAGATGCGCGTGAAGACGAACCACATCACGCCCATCATGACCAGCGGATTCAGCAGCGACCAGAACACGCCGAGCGACATGTTGCGGTAACGTACCTTGAAGTCCTTCATCACGAGATTATGAAAGACGAACAGGTAATCGCCGTGCCATCGCGGCGCCCCGGCCGGCGCGTGCGTTTCTTCAATCGGTGTGGTTGCAGGCAATTTCGATAAAGCTTACTGTATCACGCTATAATCCCGGATTCCGTTATGTCGGAAAGCACATCGGATATCGAGACAAAATCGCTGCCGGAAGACGCGTATAAACCGCTCGAGCCCGGCGCCGTTTACCAGCCCGTGGTGCCCGCCCAGGCGCACCCTCCCGAGCTCACGGGCCGCGCCGTCTGGTGGGGCGCGCTTCTGTGCATCGTCTTCGCCGTCGCCTCGGCGTACTCCGGACTGAAGGTCGGGCAGGTGATGGAATCGGCCATCCCGATTTCGATCCTCGCCATCGGCCTTGCGCGCATGTACCGCCGCCGCTCGACGCTGCTCGAGAACGTGATCATCACCACCATCGGCGGCGCGGCGGGCGCGGTCGTGGCGGGCGCCATCTTCACGCTGCCCGCGCTCTACATCCTGAAGCTCGACCCGCATCCGGTGCAGACCATCTTCATCTGCGTCGCGGGCGGCTGCCTCGGCGTGCTGTTCCTGATTCCGCTGCGCAGTTACTTCGTGCGCGAGATGCACGGCAAGCTGCCGTACCCGGAGGCGACCGCCATCACCGAGGTTCTGGTGACCGGCGAGAAGGGCGGCTCGCAGGCGCGCCTGCTGCTTCAGGCGACGCTCGTCTCCGGCGTCTACGACTTCTTCGTGACCACCTTCGAGGTGTGGAAGGAATACGTCGATTTCAAATTCGTGCCCGTCGTGCGGGCGCTCGCCGAGCGCGCGAAGTTCGCCCTCAGCTTCGATGCCATCGCGTTCATCCTCGGGCTCGGCTACGTGATGGGGCTGCGCAGCTCGATGATTCTATGCGCGGGCGGCGTGCTCTCGAACCTCGTGCTGGTGCCGTTGATCTGGTTCATCGGCAGCCACACCGACCCGGTCGCGCAAATGAGCGCGCCCGAGATCTTCCGCACCTACGTGCGCTTCATCGCTGTGGGCGCCATCGCGACGGCCGGCATCTTCGGTATCGTCAAGTCGCTGCGGATCGTGGCGGGCTCGTTCGGAATCGCGCTGCGCACGTTCCGGCACGGAAAGCCTGCGGGCCAGCAGCGCACCGACCGCGACGTGTCCATCATGTCCATCCTGCTTGGCGCCATCGTGAGCGCGGTCGCGATCGGGATTTTCCTCGGGCAGCTTTCGGGCGTGGCGGCATACGTGTTCACCGGCCTCGTCATGACGCTCGTCTTTTCGTTCTTCTTTACCTCGGTCGCGGCCAACGCCATCGCGACCGTCGCCCGCAATCCGGTCTCGGGCATGACGATGCTGACGATCATCATTTCTTCCGTCGTGCTGCTGCGGTTCGGCCTCTCGGGACCGACCGGGATGTTCTTCGTCATGGCGATCGCAGGAATGGTGTGCACCGCGCTCAGCATTTCCGGGCAATTCATCACCGACCTGAAGACCGGCTACTGGCTCGGCTCGACGCCCGCGGCGCAGGAGAAGATCAAGTACGTGGGCGTGGTTGCGGCGGCGGTTGCGGCGGGGCTCACCATCGTGCTGCTCGCCCGGGCGTTCCAGTTCGGCGAGGCCGCGCCGGGCGACGCGCGCGCCGTGCTCGCCTCGCCTCAGGCGGCGATCATGAAGGCGCTGGTCGAAGGCTTCATGAGCCGCCAGCCCGTGGCGTACGCCCTGTTCGGCGCCGGCGCGATGGTCGCGGTGATCATGGAGATGCTCGGAGTCCCGGCCCTGATCTTCGCGCTCGGCATGTACCTGCCGCTCGAGCTGAACACGCCGGCGCTGGTGGGCGGGTTCCTGGCGCACTTCCTCGGCAAGCGGTCTGAGCGCGCGGGCGGCGCTTCGGGCGCGCGCATCCGCGAGCGCGGCGTGATCATAGCCTCCGGACTGATGGCCGGAGGCGCGCTCGGCGGCGTGTTCGGCGCGGCTCTGCGGCTCGCGCCCGGCTATCGCGAGAGCCTCATCAGGACGCCGTTCTACGACATCGATTCCGTCTCGCAGATCGTTTCCGCGGCGCTGTTCATCGGCCTGTGCGTCTACATCTGGTATGGTGCACTGAAGAAGGAGCGCGCATGAGTTCCAACGAGACGGTTGCCAACGCAATCCTCGGGATCGACACGCTATGGGGCGGGGACGTGATGTGCCCGTCGGGTACCGGCCGCTTTATCGCGGATTCCTGGTTCTCCGATGAGCCTCTGCCGGTGGCCTACACGCACCCCACCGCGGCGCGCGTGCGGGAGTCGGGCGGCGTTTCCGCCAGGCAGCCCGACCGCGCGGCCATCGACGCGTATCTGGCAGCCGTGGACGTGCGCGGCGCCATCCGCGCTCTAGCGCGCGAAGAGCTCGAGGTGATGTGGGATCTCGCCATGGAAGTGCTCGGCAAGGGCGAGCCCGTCCCCTACGAGCGCTGCGTGATGGCATCGACGGGAGCGGCGCCCACGCCCTCGAATCCCGCGCCGAAGCGCGAGCGTCTCGCCGAGCTGCTCTCCCGCTTGGGCTACAACGGCGACCTCCTGGCGGCCGCCGGAGCCTGGCGCCGCGAGCGCCTGACGCCGATGGCGTCCGTGCGGGCGCTCGGCGAAGCCTTCATCGCGGACTTCGACCGCCTCAGCGAGCGGAACCTGCTGCCTTATCTCCCCGAGGAGACGCGCCGCGTCCCCCGCGCGAACATCCGGTTCCTGCCGATCAAGGACGCCTGGTTTTCCGGATCGATGAACTACATCGGCCGCGCCCGCACCGCCGCCGGCGAGCCCGAGTACGAAGCGACCTACGAGATCAACGCCTCGCTCGAAATCTCCATCCCCGAGTTCCAGCAGCTCGTGAGCCACGAAGTCGTGCCCGGCCACGTGACCACGTTCGCGTACCTTCAGAACCTGTACACTCGCGGCCGCGTCGGCTTCGAAGCCTCCGTGCTCACCATGAACACGCGAGCGGCGACGCTGTTCGAAGGCATCGCCAACAACGCCATCCTGATCGCCCACGGGGTCACCGAAATCGACCAGCTCCCGGACGACGACCTGCAAATCGGAGTGCTGCTCGCGCTCCTTCAGGACGACGCAAAGAACCAGGCGTCTTACCTCACTTGGAAAGAACACGCGCCGCAACCCGAAGTGGCGGATATCCTGCGCCGCGACTTCCTGGTCTCCGAAGAGCGCGCTGGCAAGCTCTCCGGCGCCTGGGGCCGGCACCCCCTCCTCGGCCGCATGTATCTGCCAGCCTATCGGGCCGGCACCGACCGGGTCGCCGCTCTCCGCCTCCGGCACCCGCCCGAGCGAATCCTCCCCGCCCTCTACGGCTGCAACGGCCTGGTGGACATCACGACCGTGGAGAGGGCGGCCAACCTGGGAAAGAATGCGCGAGAATAGGTGGCAGATCTTCTATGCAGCGCCAGTTCGATGTTCTGATTGAGCGTGATAGCGAAGGCTTCTACATTGCGTCTGTGCCGCAGCTCGCCGGCTGCCACACTCAGGCGCATTCTCTCGATTTGGTGATGGAGCGCATCCGAGAGGCGATCGCACTTTGCCTCGAGGTCTAGGGTACGCCTCCGCGCGATCTCGAATTTGTCGGCATCCAGCGCGTGACCATCGCGGCATGACCAAAAGCCGCCGGGTACCGGCAAGGATTTGATCGCGGCGCTCACCCGGGCAGGGTTTGTCGTGGCCCGCATTAGGGGCAGCCACGGAAAAGAAAACGGGCACACCTTTCGGCATGCCCGCTCTCCAGCTAAGTAGATCTTGCCTATCCTCTTTGCAGCGTGTCCACTACCTTGCCGTCCGGATCCACCAGCTCGATCTTCAGCGCCATCTGGCCCGCCGCGTGAGTCGAGCAGCTCAAACACGGGTCGAACGCGCGGATCACCGCTTCCACCCGGTTCAGCATCCCCTCCTGAAGCTGCTTGCCGTCCACGAAGTGCTTCGCCGCTTGCAGAATCCCGCGGTTCATCGCCAGGTTGTTGTGTCCCGTGGCAATCACCAGGTTCGCGTACGTGATCAGCCCTTCGTCGTCGATCCGGTAGTGATGCAGCAGCGTGCCGCGAGGAGCCTCGGCCACGCCGATGCCCTCGTGGTTGTTCGGCCCGGCGAAAGCCCGCACATGCTTGTCCAGAATGTCGGGCGACGTCAGCAGCCGCTCGATCCGCTCGATCGCATGCACGATCTCGATCAGCCGCGCGTAGTGATAGTGGAACGAGCTCAACACCGCGCCGCGCTCCAACTGCCGGAACTCCGCCCACTCCTGATCCGCCACCGGCGTACCACACCGGTCCGCGATGTTCAGCCGTGCCAGCGGCCCCACGCGGTAGATCCCGTCCGGGTATCCCGCCGGCTTGTAGTACGGCGACTTCAGATACGAGAACGGCTCCACCGCCTCGCCCATGAACTCCTGATACCGGTTCGGGTCGAGATGATCGGCCACCACGCGCTTCGAAGCATCCACCAGCCGCAGCGTGCCGTCGTAATGCTCCAGGCCGCCGTTGGCATCCACCAGACCCATGAACAGCGACGGGAAATTCGCGAACGTGCGGATCTCTTCCCGGAAGCTGTCCACGCGCGTCTTGAACCAGTCGAGCGTCCGCTGCGCGATCTTCATCGCCTCGGGAATCGTCGCGAGCACCTGGTCGCGCCGCTCCACCGTCAGCGGTTCGTTCACCCCGCCCGGCACGATCCAGGCCGGATGAATCCGCTTCCCTGCCAGCCACTCGATGATCTGCTGCCCGAACTTGCGCAGCATGATGCCGTCGCGCGCGAGCGTCGGATGCGCCGCTGCCAGACCGAATATGTTGCGCGTCGCCGGGTCGGCGTCCATCCCCAGCAGCAGATCGGGCGACGACAGGTGGAAGAAGCTCAACGCGTGCGACTGCACGATCTGCGCCAGATTCAGCACGCGCCGCAGGTTTGCCGCCGCCGGCGGAATGCGCGTCGCCAGAATCCCGTCGCACGCTTTCGCCGACGCGACCAGGTGGCTCACCGGGCAGATGCCGCAGATGCGCGCCATCAGCGACGGCATCTCCGTAAACGGCCGCCCTTCGCACAGCTTCTCGAAGCCGCGGAACTGCGTCACCTGGAACTGCGCGTCCTCCACGCGGCCGTTCTCGCCGAGGTGCAGCCTGATTCTGCCGTGGCCTTCGATACGGGTTACGTCCAGCTTGATGATCTCTTTCGCCATGGCTTACGCTCCAAACCTCGAAACCTGGCTCAGGTCAGGCTTGCGCCCGGCCAGCAGCTCGGTCAGTACAAAGAAAATCGCATCGGCCGAAGGCGGGCAGCCGGGGACGAAAACGTCCACATCCACCACCTCGTGCACCGGGCTCACGCGGTTGAGCAGCTTCGGCACGGCCACGCTCGGGATCTGCTGGTTCAGCGAAGCGTTCTCCCGGTACGCCCGGTCGAACACCGCGTCGAGCTTGAACGAATTCCGCATCGACGGCACGTTCGCCGTCACCGCGCAATCGCCCAGCGAAACCAGCGTCTTCGTGTGCGCGCGGATTTTCCGGATCTTCTCCCGGTCCTCATCGCTCGCCACGGCGCCCTCGACCAGCGTCACATCCACCTCGTCCGGGAACGACTTCGCGTCCACCAGCGGGCTGAAAACGAGCTCCACCTTCTCGGCCAGCTCGAGGATCCGCTCGTCGATATCGAGAAACGACATATGACAGCCCGAGCAGCCGTCGAGCCACACGGTCGCAAGCTTGATCTTGCTCATTTCGCACGCTCCCGCATCATGGTCAGGTACGGCAGAAACTGCCGCCGCTTCGACATTTCAGCCACAGACTTCCCTTTCTCGGACAGTGCCCCGGTCGGGCACACGTGCACGCACTTGCCGCACGCCGTGCAGGATTCCGAAGAGCCCCAGGGCTGGCTCAGGTCCGTGATGACGCGGCAATCGATCCCGCGCCCCGTCATATCCCAGGTATGCGCGCCCTCGATCTCGTCGCACACGCGCACGCACCGCCCGCACAGGATGCAGCGGTTGTGGTCGATCACGTACCGCTCGTGCGACGCGTCCACCTTCAGCTTCGGATACAGATACGGGAACCGCACGTGCGTCATGTTCAGCTTCTGCGACATCGATTGCAGCTCGCAGTTGCCGTTGACCACGCACACCGAGCAGGTGTGGTTCCGCTCGGAGAACATCAGCTCGAGCACCGTGCGGCGGTAGTTCTGAAGGCGATCGGAGTTCGTCGTCACCTCCATGCCCTCATCCACCATCGTCGTGCAAGACGGAATCAGCTTCTTCGAGTTCTTCACCTCGACGACGCACAGACGGCACGCGCCCACCGGGTGCAGTCCCTGGACGTGGCACAGCGCGGGAATGAACACGCCGTGCTCGCGCGCGACTTCGAGAATCGTCTGGTCCGCCCGCGCGCTGACATCCTTGCCGTCGATGACCAGCGTTTTGATCGGCGTGCTCATGCTTTTACCTCCTCGGCCGCCCCGATTGTGCAGACGCCTGCGGGGCACCGCTTCTCCACCACGTGCGCCATGTACTCGTGGCGGAAATAATTCAACGTGCTCAGAATCGGATTCGGAGCCGACTGCCCCAGGCCGCACAGGCTCGTGTTCCGCACCACGTCGCACAACTCCGCAAGCGTCTCCAGGTCGCGCTCGGTCGCTTCGCCCGCCGTGATGCGCTCGAGCAGATGATGCAGGTGCGTCGTGCCCACGCGGCACGGTACGCACTTGCCGCACGATTCCGACATGCAGAACTCGATGAAGTACTTCGCCACGTCCACCATGCAGGAGGAATCGTCCGTGACGATCATGCCGCCCGAGCCCATGATCGAGCCGACTTTCGCCAGCGACTCGTAATCCACCGGCAGATCCAGGTGCTCGTCCGGAATGCAGCCGCCCGAAGGCCCGCCCGTCTGGACTGCCTTGAACTTCCGCCCGTCCGGAATCCCGCCGCCGATCTCGAAGATGATGTCGCGCAGCGGAATGCCCATCGGCACTTCGATCAGGCCCGTGTTGTTCACGCGGCCCGCGATCGCGAACACCTTCGTGCCCTTGCTTTTCGCCGTACCGATCTGCGAGAACCAGTCGCCGCCCTTGCGGATGATGGCCGGAATATTCGCGAGCGTCTCGACGTTGTTGATCAGCGTCGGCCGCCCCCACAAGCCTTCCATCGCCGGATACGGCGGCCTCGGCCGCGGCGTGCCGCGCTTGCCTTCGACCGATGCGATCAGCGCCGTTTCCTCGCCGCACACGAACGCGCCCGCTCCCAGCCTCACTTCCACTTTCAGGCTGAACCGCGTGCCCGCGATGTCGTTGCCCAGCAGTTCCAACTTCTCCGCCTGGCGGATGGCCGTCTTGAGGTTCTTCACCGCCAGCGGATACTCGGCGCGAACATATATGTACCCGCGGCTCGCGCCCACCGCATACGCCGCGATTGCCATGCCTTCGAGCACGCGATGCGGATCGCTCTCGAGCACCGCGCGGTCCATGAACGCGCCGGGGTCGCCCTCGTCCCCGTTGCAGATGACGTATTTCTGCGGGCCGCCGTTGGCCTTGGCGACCGTGCTCCACTTCAGGCCGGTCGGGTAACCCGCGCCGCCGCGGCCGCGCAGGCCGCTCTTGAGCACCTGGTCGATGACTTCGTTCGGCCGCATCTCGGTGATGGCCTTGAGCAGCCCGGAGTAGCCCCCCTCGGCGATGTAATCCTCGATGCGCTCGGGGTCGATCACACCCGAGTTCTCGAGCACGACCTTCGTCTGCCGGGTGAAGAACGGCGCCTTGGTGTCGCACTCGAGCCGTTTCACCGGCTTGCCGTCTTCAAGCGAGCGGACGATGTCGGTCGCGTCGTCGGGAGCCACGTTGCGGTACATCCGGTCGTCCACCGTGACCAGAGGCCCCGCCGAGCACAGGCCCATGCAGCCCACGCCCTTCACGTGGCACTCCTGCTTCATCCCCGACTCGATCACTTCCTTCTCGAGCGCCTTCTTAACCTCGCCGCTTCCGGCCGAGAGGCACCCCGCGGCCGTACACACGCAGATATGGTGTGGGTGGCGCGCCTGCGCTTGCTTCTCTTTTTGTGCGATTTCCTGGAGTTCTTCAGGCGTCATTGCCCAATGGCCTTTCCGGCTCTCGCAACCATCTCGGCTGGTCCGAGCTTGCCGACCACGTCTTTATCGAAAACCGCCACGGGCGCGATGCTGCACGAACCCACGCAGCGCGCCGTCAGCAGCGAGAGTTCGCCGTCCGGCGTCGTCTCGCCCGGCTTGATGCCGTACTTCTCTTCCATTGCCGCCAGCAGCGCGGGCGCGCCGTTGATGTAGCACGCCGTGCCCGTGCACACGACGCACGCATGCCGCCCCGGCGGTTTCATGGTGAAGAAGTGATAGAACGTCGCCGCCCCGTACACCTGGCTGAGCGGCACCTTCAGCGACTGTGCGACGAACCGAAGCCCTTCGGGCTCCAGATAGCCGAACGCTTCCTGCATGCTGTGCAGCACTTCGATCAGGGCGTGGCCCTGGTACCCGTTGCGCCGCATCGTCGCCTCGACAATCTTCCAGCGTTTGTCGCCGGACGGAGGCTTAGGACTAGTAGTAAACATAAAAGAACAAATCCCACCGCACGGACGCAGAGTACGCAGAGAAAATCAAATTCAAAAAATTCTTAAGTTGTTCTCTGCGTCCTCTGCGTCTCTGCGGTGAAATAAGACCTCCCTTTCCTAGAACTCTTGCGGGATAGCCCGCAACTGCCGCATCGTGAATACCGGCCCTTCCTTGCACACGTACACCGGACCCGCATTGCAGCGGCCGCACTTGCCCACCCCGCACTTCATCCGGTTCTCCATGCTTGTGTAGATGTCTTCCTCGCGCAGCCCCATCCGGTCGAGCACCGGCAGCGTGAACTTGATCATCACCGGCGGCCCGATCACGAGCGCCACCGAGTTCGCCGCCGCCACCTGCGCGCGCTCGAGCACCGCTGGAATCAGCCCGACTTCGCCCCTCCACTCCGGCGTCTGCCCGCCCGGATCCACGCACCGGATCACGCGCACGCCCTCGTGCCGCTCCCATTCGTCGAGCTCGGCCACGAACGTCAAATCCCGCACCGTGCGCGCGCCGTAAACTACAGTGATATTCCCATACTTCTGCCGGTTCTCGAGCGCGTACCACACGGCGCACCGGATCGGCGGCATCGCAATGCCCCCGCCGACGAAGATGAGGTTCTTGCCCTCCCACTTCTCCATCGGATAGCCGTTGCCGTACGGCCCGCGGAACCCGATCGTGTCGCCGCGCTCGACCCGCCACAGCGCATCCGTAACCTTGCCCGTCCGGCGGAAGCAGAACTCGATGTAGTCTTTCCAGTTGGAACTGGAGCAGATGTTGAACGTCGCTTCCCCGCTCCCGAATGCGGAAAAAAGCCCGAACTGGCCGACCCGGAACGAGAAATCGCGCGCGCGCGCCGCGTCGCGGAAGCTTATGCGCACCGATTTCACGTCCGGCGTCTGCCGTTCCACCTGAAGGACCTCCATCAGGTCAGGCCTGTACACGTTCTGTTGCATCAATTTCCTCGAGCACTCCCAAAACGCCGAGCCCTACCGGGCAGTTGCGCGCGCAGTTGCCGCAGCCCGTGCAGAGCGTGGTTCCGAACTTGTCCGGATAGATCGCGAACTTGTGGTTCATGCGCTGGCGCTGCCGCTGCGGCTGCGTCGCCCGCGGGTTGTGCCCGGAGGCGTGCATCGTGAACATCGGGAACTGGCACGAATCCCAATTCCGCACGCGCTCGCCCGCCGCCGCGTTGCCCTCATCCACGATGTCGAAGCAGTGGCAGGTCGGGCAGGTGTACGCGCACACGCCGCAGCCGAGGCACTCGAGCGTCGTCTCGTTCCACAGCGGGCTGTCGAAGTTGTTTTCGAGAAATGCCCGCACTCGCGCAAGATCGAACTTCTTGGCGGGAACGTCCGTCACGCGCACGGCCTGTTCGGACGTCTGCATGTTGCCGGCGAACAGCGCGCGTCCCTTGTCGGTCAGAATCTTCACCTGGAACGTGTCGTCGCCCAGGTCGAACAGGATCGCGTCCGAGCCCGTCTCGTCCGCCGGACCCGAGCCGACCGACGTGCAGAAGCACGCTTCGTCGTGGCCCGTGCACGCCAGAGCGACGATTGTCGTCCGTTCCCGCCCGCGCTCGTAGGGTTCGTCCTTGTAGTCCCACCGGAACACGTGATCGAGAATCGTGAGCGACCGCGCGTCGCACGGCCGCGCGCCGAAAATGATCTGCTCGCGGTCTTCGGCGGGCGCGTCCTGAAGCTCGACGTTGCGCCCCTCGATGCGGTAGCCGAACAGCCGCTCGTGGCGCGGAAAAATGAAGTCCTTGATTGAATTTGCGGGCCGGGCCGTCGCATCGAAGACGGCCTGCTCGGCCGAGGCCAGCCGGTGGTACAGCAGCCGGTCGCCGATCGCGACCGGAGCTGCCACCTGCTTGCCGGATTTGAGCCAGCCTCCGATCAGCTTGCGCAGCGCGGAGGTGTAAATGATAGCGCTCACTTGATGAAGTCCTCCTGATCCGCCGGCGACCAGGCCCCGAACACAGGCTCGGCGGCCGGATCCATGCCGGGCTGATACCCGAACTCCCCGGCCGTGACTTCCGCCAGCGACCGGTTCAACAACCCGAGCGGAATTCCCGCCGGGCATGCCCGCGTGCACTCGCCGCAACCGACGCAGCGCGCCGCGAGGTGAAACGCGCGCGTGATGTGCCACGCGAAGTTGCCCCTCAACGAGGCCGAAGTCTCAATCGTCGTCGGCCGGTTCTTGTCCGCGATGCATCGTTCGCAATAGCAAAGCGGGCAAACCTGCCGGCACGCATAGCACTTCACGCACCGCGAAAACTCGTTTTTCCAGAACTCCCACGTGTGGGGCGGAACCCCTGGTCCGCGGCCGGCGCCCTGGCGGGTCTCCTTCGCCTCCCCAATCACCTCATCCGCAAACCGGGGCACATGCGTAGTGCACGTCTCGCATTTGGGAGCCCCCACACCGACGCAAGCCATCCCAATCACATAAAGCGCCCCGCGCTCGATCTGAGCTTCCTTCTCGAGCACGACGAGCGCCCGCTCATCGCACCCCTTGACCACAATCGCGGCATTTCCCAGTGCCCGAATTTCCTTCCGCTTCAAATACACCGTGAGATTCGACAAGCACCGGTCGCTCCAGGTAAGCCGCTCCACATCCTCCGGGCGCCTCACCAGCGCCGGCTGGGCCGGTCCGCCCGGCCTGCCCTCGCGGTACCCGATCACCACCTGCACCGACCCGTCCTCGAGCAGCCGCCGGGCCGACTCGCGCAGCCGCGTGATCATCCCTCGACCCCGCTCAGTTCCCGGTAGGCCGTGTACGGCCCCAGCTCCCGCGTTTTCTCCGTGATCTCCGTGATCACCTGCTGCCATTTCTTCCCTTCAGCCGCCGAAATCCACGTAAAGTGGATCCGGTCCAATTCAAACCCCAGCGTCTCGAGCAGCCGCCGGAACACGATCCACCGCCGCCGCGCATGGTAGTTCCCGGCCGTGTAGTGGCAATCCGCCGGATGGCACCCCGACACCAGCACCGCATCGGCGCCCATCTCGAACGCCTTCACGATCAGGTTGAAATCGATGCGCCCCGTGCACGGCAGCCGGAGCACCCGTACGTTCGGCGGATACTCCAGCCGGTTCGTCCCCGCCAGGTCCGCGCCTAAGTACGTGCACCAGTTGCACACGAAAGCGACAATCTTCGGCTCGAACGCCGCGGCGCTCATACCAGGGCCTCCAACTCCGCGTAGATCTGCTGCTCGCTGAAG
The DNA here is from genome assembly GCA_050261515.1 of Acidobacteriota bacterium. Classification (GTDB taxonomy): domain Bacteria; phylum Acidobacteriota; class Terriglobia; order Bryobacterales; family Bryobacteraceae; genus JBLNDJ01. The sequence continues at coordinate 34,360 of JBLNDJ010000051.1, forward strand.
CCCGCCAGATCCGCGCTCTTCGACGGGCATACCGACACGCAAGTGCCGCAGCCCGTGCACAGCCCCGGGTTGACCCGGGCCGTGCGTTTCACAAACACGCCCTTCGGCGTACGCACTTCCGCGCGCTCGATCGCGTGATACGGGCAGGTCCGCACGCACGTGAAGCACGCCGCGCACGTCTTTTCATCGATTCGCGCGATCTCCGGCTCGCGAGTCATTTCCTCGTGGCCGAACATGATCAGCGCCTTGCTCGCCGCCGCCGATGCCTGCGCGACCGATTCCGGAATGTCCTTCGGACCCTGGCACGCGCCGCAGATGAACACCCCCGCCGACGCCGTTTCGACCGGCCGCAGCTTCGGATGCGACTCGAGCAAAAACCCGTACCCGTCGTAGCCCACGTTCAGCTTCCGCGCCAGGTCCTTGACGCCCGTTGCCGGCATCACGGCCGCCGCCAGCACCACCAGATCGGCCTCGATCGTCACCGGCGTTCCCGCCAGGGTGTCCGCGCCGCGAACGATCAGCTTCCCGTTCTCTTCGTAAATCTTCGAAACCCGCCCGCGGTAGTAACGCGCGCCGTCCTGCTCGATCGCGCGCCGCACGAACTCGTCGTAGTTCTTGCCGCCCGCCCGCACGTCCATGTAGAACACGTGCGCCTGCCCGTCATGCACTTTGTGCTTGTAAAGCATGGCGTGCTTGGCCGTGTACATGCAGCAGATCTTCGAGCAGTACGGCAGGCCCTTCGCGTCATCTCGCGAGCCGACGCAGGAGATGAACACCACGTTCTTCGGCTCGGCGCCGTCCGAGGGACGCGCGATGCGCCCGCCGGTCGGCCCCGACGCCGAAACCAGCCGCTCGAACTGAAGCGAATCGATCACGTCCTTGTACTCGCCGTAGCCGTATTCGCCGTAGCCGGAGAGTTGCCCGTTCTCCTGCTCCTTGCCGATGCTGTAGAGCTTGAACCCGGTCGCCACCACGATCGCGCCCACCTGCTCGGTCACAAGCTTGTCCTGGTCGTCGAACCGGATCGCGCCCGCCTGGCACTTCTTCTCGCAAAGCCCGCAGCCCTTGCCCTTCTTGAGCCGCGTGCACTGGTTTTTATCGATCACCGGCCGCGCCGGCACCGCCTGCGGGAACGGGATGTAAATGGCGGGCCGCATCCCGAGTCCGTAATCGAACTCGCTCGGGTTCTTCTTGATCGGGCACGAATTCCAGCATTCGCCGCAGCCCGTGCACACTGTCGTATCGACGTGGCGCGCCTTCTGCCGGATCTTCACCGAGAAGTTGCCGACGAAACCGGAAACGTCCTCGACCTCCGAGTAGCTGTAGAGCTTGATGCGCGGGTGCTGACCGACTTCGACCATGCGCGGGGTCAGGATGCACTGCGAACAGTCGAGCGTCGGAAAAGTCTCCGAAAGCCCGGCCATTTTGCCGCCGATCGAAGGCTCGCGCTCGACCAGCGCCACCTCGTAGCCCGCCTCGGCGATGTCGAGCGCAGCCTGGATGCCCGCCACCCCGCCGCCGATCACGAGCGCCCGCCGCGTCACGGGAACGCGAATCGGTTGAAGCTCCTCGTCCCAGTTGACCTTCGCGACCGCCATCCGGATCAGTTCCGAGGCTTTCTTCGTCGCGGCGGCCCGGTCGTGATGGACCCACGAGCACTGCTCGCGGATATTCGCCATCTCGACCTTGTAAGGATTCACGCCCGCCGCGGCCGCGGCGTTGCGGAACGTCCGCAGGTGCATGTGCGGCGAGCAGGACGCCACCACCACCGCGTCCAGTTGCTCGCTCGCGATCTTCTCGCGCACCAGCGTCTGGCCCGGGTCCGAGCACATGTACTTGTAGTTCACCGAGCAGCGCACGCCCGGCAGCTTCGCGGCATCGGCCGCGACTTTCTCGACATCGACGTTGCGGGCGATGTTCTCCCCGCACCAGCAGGTGAAAACTCCGATTCGCGACATCGCCGTCTAGCCTCGATACACGAAATGGCGATTGATCCCCAGCGCATCGTCGGACAGGCCGAGCGCCATTCCGACGAGGTCGGAAAGATAGTAAATCGTCATATCGTGCCGTACCGAAAACCGCCGCTCGATGTCCTCTTGCTTCATATCGAGGTTCACGTGGCACATCGGGCAGGCCACCACGACGCAATTCGCGCCGTGCGCGGCGGCATTCGACAGAATCTTGTGCGAGAGCTCGAGCACGCTCTCTTCGTTTGCCATCGTAAGGCCGGCGCCGCAGCACTCGGTCTTGTAGTTCCAGTCCACGGTCTTTGCGCCAAGCGCTCCGAGCAGCGTCTCCATCGAGGAGGGCCGCTCGCAGTCGTCGAAGCGCAGCGTCTCGGCCGGGCGCGTGAGCAGGCAGCCGTAATAGCAGGCCGCCTCGATGTGCTCGAGAGGCCGCACCACTGCGCCCTTGATCCGCTCCACTCCGATCTTCTGGAAAACCTGGATCAGGTTCAGGACATCCGTCTTCGCGTCGAGTTCGAGTTCGACGATCTCGGCCACGCGCTTCCGCATGGCGTCGTCGCTCCGCAGCACTTCCTCGGCCTTCAGCAGCTCCATCGAGCACATCGGGCAAGGGGCAAGGACTTCGCCGAAGCCGTCCCGCCCGGCCAGCCCCAGGTTCCGCGCCGGAAGCGCGATCGAAAGCTGCCGGTTGATGCAGTGCGCCGCGGTCGCGCCGCAGCAGATCCAGTCGTTCACTTCCCGGAGCCGGACGCCCAACGCGTCCAGGCACGCCCGCACCGACGTCTCGTAATCGTTCGACGTGCCGTGCAGCGCGCAGCCGGGATAATAGCCGATCTCCATCAGTTCTCCGCCTCGCTCAGGCAGCGGTCGAAGATGCGCTCCACCAGTTCGCGGTCCCTCACCTTCGCGCTATTCAGCTTCAATTTGCCGCGTACGCCCAGGCGCGGCGCGAGCATCGCGTTCCGGAACAGGAACGGGATCTCGAGGTCCTTCAAAAAGGCCGAAGTCTTGAACGCGCCGATGAGTTCCAGCTCGTTCAGCCGGCCGTTGCGGCGTATGTTCCGCAGGAAAGCTTTTTGAAACAGCACGGTGCGGCTCTCGCCCGGCGCGGGCCCCGCCCGTTCCACCGAGAACTGCCGCAAATCGTCGATGATGCCCGCGCAATCCACCGATTTCGGGCAGCGCGTCGTGCACGTCTGGCACGAAACGCACTCCCAGATCGCTCGCGACCCCGCGGCTTTTTCCGCCTGGCCGAGCTGCACCAGCCGCACGAGCTGGTTCGGCATCACATCCATGCGCGCCGCCACCGGGCACCCGGCCGTGCACTTGCCGCATTGGTAGCAGTCGCCCGCACTCGGAATCGCGGTGAGGCGGGCGCCTTCCTGTACCGGCGCGAAAGCTCCATCGCTCACCGGATCGCCTCCTTTACCTGCGTCAGCCCCGTTTGCGGCCTGAGCATGCGCGTGCGCAGCGAGCGGCACCGCTCCGGCATCTTGGTCTGGCGCACGGAGCATGTATCGCCGTGCATGTAGCATTGCAGGCAGATCTCTTCCGCCTTGGCGCTGCTGTTGAGCAGCGCGGCCGAGAGGCGCTCGAGCACACGCGCCGCCGACTTCAACTCTTCCGGCGAGAACTTCTCGAAGGTGTGGGCGAGCCGGTCCGCCTTGAGGCTTTCATATTTGCCGAGGACGTCGCGGCCGAAGCGCGTGAGCGTGAGTTCGGTCAGGCGGCGGTCGGTCTTCGCCTCGCGCCGGGCCAACAGCTTGCGCCGCACTAGCCGGTCCACCGATTTGCTGGCCGCCGCGGCGCTCACGTCCAGCAGCGCCGCCAGCTCGCTCAGCGTGCGCGAGCCCGAGTAGTTGATCAGCTTGAGCACGGTCACCTGCGTCGGAGTGAGCCGGTGATCGCCCGACTCGGCCAGAATCTCGTCCTCCACCACGCTGCTCACCGCCCGCGAGAACACGCGCGTGCTTCCCACGACGGCTTCGATCAATTGCACCGTTGCTGGTTCCGTCATGCCGTTTGTCCCTTCGCCTTGGTATCGCTGTCTTCCTCGGCCCGCGCCAGCCTGCACGAAAGCGCCGCCAGCGGGAAGTAGAAATCTTCGTTTTGCACGAATACGCCTTTGGAAACGTGGACCGGGATCGGGGCCAGGTTCCAAATCGCCTTCACGCCCCCGCTGACCATAAGATCGGCGGCGGCCTGCGCCGTCGCGGCCGGGACCGTGATGATCCCCACCTGCACGTTCATCGCGCGCGCGAAGCCCGGCAGGAAGCCGAGCGGCCGGACCTCGAACCCGTGGGCGTCGCTGCCGATCAGCCGCTCATGGGCCTCGAAAACGCCCACGATCTTGAGGCCATATTTGCTGAAGTTGTTGAAGCCGAGCAGAGCCAGACCGAGGCTGTCCGCCCCGGCCAGAACCGCGTTCTTCAGCTTGTCCCACCCCAGGAAATGTTCAATCGCGTTGATTAATGCGGAAACGGAATAGCCGACTCGCGGCTTGCCGGCGAGACCCGTGACTTCGAGATCTTTCCTGATTTGGGATTGGTCGAGGCCGAGGTCCTTGCCAATGCTGCTGCAAGACACAACGGAGATGCCGCCCGCCTGAAGCCGCCGGAGGTGATGGCAGTAGGCAGGGAGTCGGCGTAAAGTAGGCTCTGGTAAAGGTTTACGGCTCACAGCGAAACCTCCCGAAAGGTGGTCGCCAAATCGAGAAATCTTTCTCGTTTTGCGATTTGTCGAGCCGTTTCCGGTATCACTGGGCTCCTAAGAGTCCACTATAACAGAGTTTCAGAGGTGTATAAATTAAATTATGCTAAATTCAGGAAATCATTCCTGATTGTGTCCGCCAATCAGCACCACACGCCCGTGTAGAGCGGATCCCCGTCCGGAGCGGACCCCCCTGGCCGGCACTGCGGGCAAGACACGCCGCGGGATGCGGCCTAATCTTCCTCGGAACGCCGCTCCAACTCCTTCTTTCGGAGCTTCTTCCGCTTGTCCTGGTGGCGCTGCGCGGGGCGGGGCATGGGTTTGCGGACACTTTTCCTGATTTCCTCGCGATCGAGGATGATCGGCTTCTGCTTCTTCATTCAGTCCTTCTGAAGGCCGGGCGCTTCGGCGCTGGCGCGGGTGCCATGACTCTTTTTACCAGGAAAACGAAATTTCGTGGCGCTGGTAGCCGGTCCCCGCGGGAAATTTCACGCGCAGCTTCCCTTCACGGAGCGTCCCGCCCGCGACTCGAACTCCGGTCCGGTTGAAGCGCACCGGGAGATCCACGACGGTCCCGCTCGGCGCTTCAAGCTCGGCAGTGTACCCGTTGGGCGTCGCCCGCTCCTCAACCGCCTTCAAATCAGCAGTTTCCGATCCGGGGAGCGGGAGGCAGTGGGGCAGGGAGAGCTCGACCGGCGGGAGCGGGAACTGGAAACGGCGCCCGTCGCTCGCGCTCACAATGAGCTGGTCCCCGTTCCTAACATATTGAAGGTCCAGGCGTTTACCGCCTAGCGGGACGTTGCGCAGGCGGGCGGAATCCCAGTGCGCCGGCAGGTGTGGCTGGCGCGGCCGATCGCCCTCGAGGCCGAACAGGCCGCGCAGCGCGGGCACGAGCACCATGGCAGAGGACCACAACTGGTGCGAGCTGCTGCGTCCAAGTGGTTGAAAGAACTGGCCGGAGAGCAGCTCGGTCACCGAGCCCGCATCCTGGGTCCAGGTCAGGCCGGCGTTCTGCATCAGGTGGGCGTAGCCGGAGAGCGGCCGCCCGGTCCGGTACTCAGCGAGTGACACCCAGCCGGTAAACAGGGGCCAAACCGAGCCCTGATGGTAGCTAATCGGGTCATAAAATGGCGTTTTTATGCTCAAATCGCGCGTTCCCCAGGCGGTTGAGAACTCGGACGACGCCCAGCGGCTCAGCATCGGCCCGGCCAGCGGAAGCGCGAGCCGCCCGGTCCACCAGGTCACGGCGGGGTAGATGGTCGCGGTCGAATCGAGCGTGCCGTCCGGGTTGCGGCTGAAGGCGTAGAAGCGGCGGCCGGGTTCGTAATACTCCTTTTCCAGGGCTTCCCGGATGTGCCGGGCCTGGTCGCGCGCGGCGGCGGCAAGCGCGGGTTCGTTCATCGCCGCGGCCAGGCGCGACATGGAATCCGCCGACTGCTGGTCGAGCGCCGCGAGGTAGATCTCCTGGTGCGGCATCCCGGGCGGCCAGGATTCGACCCAGCCCGTCCCTTCGGTGTTCTCGTAGATGCCGTCGCCGTCGGAGTCGTGGGCGCGGGTGAAGGCATAGGCGCGCCGGACCGCATCCCAGTGCTTGCGCACGAACGCCGCATCGCCGCTCGTTGCCAGGTAGTCCTCCATCGCCATGACGAACAGGGGCGTGGAGTCGGCTGCCGCGAAGAAATACGGGGTCGCCTTCCAGTCCACGAGGTCGGCGGTTTGGGAAAACTCATGCATGATCTTGCCGTCGTCGCGCTGGCGGCGGACGAGGAACTCGAGCGAGTCGCGTGTGAGCGCAAAATCGCCGTACCCGTTGAGGGCGTAGGTAGTCCAGAGCGTGTCGCGCCCGAAGAACCAGCCAAAGCCGGGGCGCGCGGAATCGCCGGACGAGTAGAAGCCGGCGACAAGCCCGGTCTCGCCGTGGAAACGGACGCGGCACTGGTCGATCGCGATTTCGGCCCAGCGAAGCGCGAGGTTGAACTGCGCATCGGGCGTCTCAGCCGTCAGGCGGGTGTCGAAGAAATGAGCGTAGTAGTTCTCGGCCGCGGCATAGGACGCCGGAATGCGCGCATTCAACCCGGCCAGCCGATTGCCGTCGCCGAGCGCGAACAGGAGCGGGAAGAGCAGGTTCGAATCCGTCCTGGGATCGAACCGCAGCTTGAACTCGACCGGGTAGGTCTTAGGCCGCTCCTGGGACGGCGGAAGCACGCCGGGCTGGGCTCGCGGCATCGCGACCGCCGCCGTCAAGGAAGGATCGTCCGTGTGAAGGATGTAGTAACCGTCCTTCACCCACTCGGCGCTGGGCGTTCCGAAGCTGGGAGCCGGCCACATGCGCAGCATATCCGGCTTGAAACGGAACGTGAGGCGCAGGGGCCGCGCCGAGGCGATCTCGAAAAGCACGAGCGGCGGCCCGTCGCGCGGCGCGAACATGCGCTGCTTCACGGTGAACGCCGCGTGCGAGTAGGTGATGGTGGTCATGGCGGGCGCGACTTCGATCGCGGCCGCGTGTTCGGCCAACTCGATCGGCACAGGGTAGTCGTCAAGCTCCGCCGTGATGGAGAAACGGCTCAGAATCTTGACCGGAAACTGCCAGGCCTCGAAGGCGCCGCTGTGGTCGCCGAAGATCGCGCCGTACTCTCCCGCGACCGTGAAGGGCTTTGCAAACTGGGCCGGCTGCACGATGGTGAGCGGATCCGGCCGGATCGGGAAGCGCGGGACCGGTGCAAGTTGGGCGGCGGCCGCAGCCGCCGCCCACAACGCGACGGGGAGTGCTTTTACCACCCCAGCCGCAGACCAAACTGCATGTTGCGCATGGGGCCCTGGAGCGACGTGATCTCGCCCGCGGTCCCGGTATCGACGTTATTGTTCGGCAAGCCCATGTTCGTGCGGTTCAGAGCGTTGTACACCTCCCAGCGAGCTTGCAGGTTGAAGCGTTCGGTAATAGCGAAGTGCTTTGCCAGCGCCCAATCGAGGCTGAACAGGTTCGGCCCGCGCAGCGAATTCCGCGCGGCGGTTCCGGGGGTAAAGGGAGCGGGCACGGCATACGCCGCCGGGTTGAACCACTGGCTGCGGTTCTGGTGAATGCCGGCGTAAGCGTCCGGAGCGATCTTGTCCGGCAGCAGGGTCATGTTGGAGTTGAGCGATGCGTTGTTGCTCAGTTGCGGTGTGAACGGCAGGCCGGTCTCGAACGTAGAGATTCCGTCGAACTCCCAGCCGCCGAGCAGTTGCCGCGCAAAGCCCGTCGCGCCGGAAAAATACCTGCGGCCCGGACCGAACGGCAGTGCTACAGTGTGGGCCAGCGTGAAGACGTGCGTTCGGTCGAAGTCCGCCGGCCCGTAGTTCAGGCGGGCGTTGTACTGGTAAAACGGCGTGCCGAACTCGCCGAAGTCGAGCGCCCGGGCGTAAGCGTAAGAGGCGAGCAGCGAGTAACCATTCGAGAACCGCTTCTCAGCGCGTACCTGAAGCGAGTTATAGTTACTGCTCGAGCAGTCGCACTTATCGAAGATACCCTGGGTCAGTCCGAACTTGGCGAACAGCGGCTGCCGTGCGGTGAAATCGCCCGGCCCCGGGATGGGCGCATTCAGGTCGAAGCCGCCGTTCAAGTGCCGCCCGATGTTGCCGACGTAGCCTACCGACAGAGCGACGTTCGCGGGCAACTGCCGCTCCACGGTGAAGTTCCACTGATCAACGTAAGGGATCTTCTGGTTCGCCGGAATGTACGCGGTGCTGATGCCATCCGGCAGCGGCAGCAAGCCGTTGGACGGAATTGTGGGGAACACGACCGCGGGAGGCGCCTGGGTCCACGGGAAGACCGGAGAGAAGGCGGACGCCCCCAGGAGGTTCTGGGTAACTACTGAGGGGTAAATGTCGGCCGCGAGGTTGTTAAACGTCCAGCCGAAGGTGCCCTGGTAGTAACTGCGTCCGTAACCTGTGCGGATCACGGTCCTGGGCGAGAGAGCATAGGCGATGCCGATGCGCGGCGAAATGTTCTTCCACTGGATTTCGGAGTCTCCGGATTTCGAGATGCCGCCAACACCGGGAATGCGAACCAGGTTGTCGGTCACGTCGTAGCGGCCGCCCTGGCCGGAGTTGAGCGAGTAGTCCGGAAACCAGGTGTCCCAGCGAACGCCGTAGCTCAAGGTGAGCTTGCTGGTAACGCGCCAGGTATCCTGCGCGAAGAGGAACATGCGGTTCTGGCGGTCCTCCTGCGTTGTGGAGATCTGGGCGAAGCGCCGGAACGAGGCGGGCGTCCCGAGCAGGAACCCGGCCAGGCCGAGGCCGCCGGTGCTGGGCGCCAGGGTCGTCACGCTGGGGTCGAACTCGAAGACGCCGGCACGGTGGTCGTCGCTCGGCAAACGCCTGTTGCCCGCGAACTCATAGGTTCCGCCGAACTTGAACGTGTGGTTGCTGTGCACCTTGGTGAAGTTGGCGACGTAGTCGTAGATGAACTCGCGCTGGTCGAGCGGGCAGTTGCAGCGGTAGCCCATCTGGAAGCCACCGTTGCCGTTGACGTTGATGTCGGGCAGTCCCCAGGTGTCCGGACGGTCGGCGAAGTTCAAGCCGGGAAGTCCGACCTGCTCGGCGAGTTGCTGGCCGATGTCGAGCGGCGTGACGTTGACGCGGTAGCGCGAGTAGCCGAAGCGCAGGTCCGCCAGGAACGTCGGGCTTTTGGTGTAGCTGCCGGAGGCCACGAAGTTCTGGTTGCGCGCGTTCGAGGCGCCGGTGAATCCCCAGGTGTTGAACTGCGGACCGCCGAAGAGGCCGAAGGGCCCGGGCGCATTGATGTCCGCGCCGAGGTAACTGTACCGCGCAAAATAGCGGAACTTGTCGGTGAGGTAGTGATCAGCGCGGAGATCGAACTGGTGCGTGTCGAACTTCTCGACCGCGCTGGTGGCGAAGTTGTTGTCGGCGGGATTGGCCGGTGTCAGGTTCGGCAGCGGCAGCGCGTTGAGCAGCGCCACCGACGGCGCAGTAATGCGGTTCGCCGGAATGACGTTGCCGGGGAACTGCTGGCGGCCCGTGCCGTCGGCTCGTCCCGTCGCGGGGTCGAAGACAGGAACGCCCAAATCACTCAGGTCGCCCGTGCGCTCGGCCGCGGTCGGGACGCGCAGCGATTGCGAAGCGCCAATCCGCCGGTAGGTGCCCTGGTAGTCGCCGAACCAGAACAGCTTGTCCTTGATGGCGGGCCCGCCGAGCGATCCGCCGAACTGGTTGTAGCGCAGCGGCGGGATTCCGCGATGTGGCGGCGCGGGCGTGCCCGGCTCATGCAGCCCCTGGGTGAAGGGGTCGCGCCCCTGGAAGACGTTGTTCTGGAGATACTCAAACGCCGAGCCGTGAATCTGGTTCGTCCCGGACTTGGTCTGCACGCGAACGACGGCGCCGCCCGCCTGAGTGAACTCCGGCTCGTAGTTGCTGGTGGCGATCGTCGTGTCGGCGATCGAGTCGAGCGGCGGGTTGACCATGACGATGCCCAGCACGGCGTCGTTGTTGTTCATGCCGTCGAACAGGTAATTGGTTCCGGAGAACTCCTGGCCGTTGGTATTGATCAGCGTCGATTGCTGCGGGTTTTCGCTGGGCGCGTGCTGAAACGTGTTCTGGACAGCGCCCGGCACCAGCAGAGTCAGATTGGTGAAATTGCGGTTAATGACCGGCAACTGCCCGATCTGGCCGCTGCTCAAGGTGGAATTGACCTCGGCACGGTCGGTCTGCAGCCCCGGCGGCGCTTCGGTAACGGTGATTTCCTGCGTGATTGCGCCGAGTTGGAGAGACGTGTCCACGCGGGTGCTTAAGCCCACCACTACGGCTACGTTTTGCTGAACGAACCGGTTGAACCCGGTCTTCTCAATCGCAATCTCGTACGTTCCCGGCAGTAACTGTTGCAGAGTGTAGTTGCCGGATTCGTTGGTTGTGGTTTGCGTTTTCGTGCCCTGGGCGACGTTGGTGGCCGTGACGGAGGCGCCGCTCACGAGGGCCCCAGTCGAGTCAGTCACCGTCCCCAGCACTGTCCCGTACACCGCCTGTGCGTGCATGGGCGCGACGGAAAACGCGAAAATCGAGAGAGCAAATGCAGGGAGGAGAATCTCCCTGTTCAAGCGAGAAAACATCATAAGCATCCCCCTGAAAGATGCCGTTGCGCCAATTACGGCGCACTCCCACCGGAATAATAGACTCACTTTTGGGCGCGCAGATTACAAAAGAATTGGAGCTGACTACAACGGGTTATGGAGCCCCGGGCAGGGCGTTTCGCGTATCCTGTTGGTAATTATGCGAGCCATTCCTGTCTTATTCTTACTCGCCCTCTCCCTGGGCCTGGCCCAGGCGGACGATTGGTCGAAGCGTTTCGCGGTGTCCGGGAAGCCGGACCTGCGTGTGGAGTCGAACGATTCGGCGGTCATCTTGCGGGCCGGCCCGGCCGGAGCGATCGATGCCCGCCTCACAACGCGCGGATGGCGCATCGGGCCGGGCGGCGTGCGCGTGGACGCGCGCCAGACCGGCAGCAACGTGGTGATCGACATACGCGTTCCCAACGATTATCTGGGGGTCGGGGACAGCTCGTGCCGCCTGGAGGTCACGGTTCCGGCCGAACTCAGGGCGGAGATCCGGACGGGTGACGGGTCCATTTCCGCGGAGTCGCTCAAGGGCGATTTCGTTCTGAACACGGGAGATGGCGCTATCGACGTACAGTCGCTCGACGGCGCCCTGGCGGCGCGGACCGGCTACGGGCGGCTCAACGTCCGCGGCCGCTTCGACCGGTTGAGCTTACGGACCAACGACGGCTCGATCACGGCCGTGTTCAACTCTGGGTCGAAGATGGCCGGACCCTGGCGGCTCGAGACGGGCGACGGCAGCATCACGGTGCGGCTGGCGGAGGATTTTGCCGCCGACATCGACGCGCGCACGGGCGACGGAGGCATCTCGATCGGCGTTCCGGCGACCGCAACGGGATTCAAGGCCAAAGAGAACGCGTTCCGGGGCCGGCTGGGCGGCGGGGGGCTGCCGCTGCGGATTCGGACGGGCGACGGGTCGATCCGGCTGGAGCGGCTGTAGCCGGGCCCTAAATACGGAAGCCCCGGGGATTTGGGATTCCCGGGGCTTCACTCAGAGGGGCTGGCGACAAGCTGGGCCTTGTCGCCGGGGATGCTAATAAGTCAATGACGACTTATGGTTGCCATTAACATAGCACGTGTTCTGCCAAAAGACAAGGTACTCTTTTTTACTCATTCTGCGCGCAGGCTGCGGCTGGGGGTGCGTCACGGAAGGCGCGGTTGGGTGGTTTTCCGCACCCGGTCGCGCGCAATTTGATCCACAGTGTTCGTAACATGGTTCATAATTGTTAACACTGGCTACCTGTAGGGGAGGGCTCATACTCGCAATGAAACGAACGATTCAGGTGGTGTTGTGCGCGGTGGCGGCCTGGCCGCTGGCAGCCGATCAGATTACGCTCAAGAACGGAGACAGGCTCACCGGACTCGTCGTCAGGTCCGACGATAAAGAGCTTGTTTTCAAGTCAGATTACGCAGGCGAGGTGAAGGTGCCGATGTCCGCCGTGACCAACATCACGACGGGCTCGACGGTCTATGTCGGCATTAAAGGGGGCCAGGTGGTTTCCGGTTCGCTCGACGTGTCCGGCGAGCAGGTGGAGGTGAAGAGCGCCACGGCCAACCCTGTGACTTCCACGCGGCCGAACGTGGAATTCATACGCTCGAAGGACGAGCAGACGGCCTACGACGAGCGCCTGGAGCGATACCGGAACCCGCGCCTCATCGACCTGTGGTCGGGCTTCGTCGATCTGGGGATCGCCGAAGCGCGCGGCAACGCGATCACCTCGAACGTCACGGCCACGGCGGACGCCACGCGCATCACCACCCGGGACAAGATCGAGGTCTACTTCACGTCGCTCTATGCGAGCAGCAAGATCGACGGCATCTCGGCGGCTACCGCCAACGCCCGGCGCGGCGGGATACGATACGACCTCAACCTCACGCCGAAGCTGTTCGTTTTCGGGCAGACCGATCTCGAATACGACGAGTTCCTGGGCCTCGATCTGCGGTTTTCGCCCGCCGGCGGCCTTGGCTACCACGTCATCAAGAACGATCGCGGCTTCCTCGACGTACTCGGCGGCATGGCGCTCAACCGGGAGTTCTTCGTCGATAACACGAACCGGACCTCGGCGGAGGCGCTCCTGGGGCAGGAGGGGCTGTACAAGCTCAGGGACAGGATGACGTTCCGCGAGAAGCTCACCTTCTACCCGAATCTCACCGACCGCGGCGACTATCGAATGAACTTCGACGCGTCGCTGGTGACGGCGCTGTCGAAGTGGCTCGGCTGGCAGTTCACCTTCAGCGACCGCTACCTGAGCAACCCGGTGCTGGGGCGCAAGAAGAACGACCAGATCTTCTCGATGGGGCTGCGGCTGACGTTCGCCGGCGAGCGGGGCGTCTCGAGCGGGCTACCGTCCGCCGTCGCGGTCGGGAAGTAAGGGCCCGTAGGTGTCGGGCCGGCGCTCCTTGATATAGAGGCTTTTGGCCTCGCCCTCGGCCGGCCCGACCGAAAGCCACTCCACGCGCGTTTCGCGGTTGAAATCGAGGTCGGCGGCGGCGTATCCGCCGGTAGTTTCGGCGAGCACCTCTCCTTCCGGAGAGACGATGCGGCTGGCGGGCTTGCCCGCCGCGATCGCGGAGGCGATATAGACGCCGTTGTCGATCGCGCGGGCGCGCGAGACCACGTCCCAGTGCGACTCCCCGTCGCCGGCGATGGGCAGCAGCAGGAGCTCGGCGCCCTTCAGCCGCAGGATGCGCGCGGCTTCGGGAAACCAGTGGTCCCAGCAGACGAGCAGGCCGACCTTTGCGAAGTCAGTGTCTACGACGGTGTAATCGCCGCCGGGCGTGATGCCGCGCTCGAACTCGTCGAGCGTCAGGTGGATCTTGCGGTATTTGGCGGCGATGCGGCCTTCGCGGTCCACGAGCACGGCGGTGTTGAAGACGTCCCGGCCATCGCGCTCGTGCAGGCTCATGGCGACCCAGCTATGAAGCCGGCGCGCTTTTTCCGCAAGGAGGTTCGTGGTGGGGCCGGGGATGGGCTCGGCGGCTTGCTCGGCGGACTCGCTCGTGCCGCGCTCGAGGAACGTTTCGGTGAGGAGCACGAGGTCGGGCTTGTGCGCGGCGGCGCCGTCGAGGATCTCGCCGAGAAGCACGCGGTTCTCCTTCACGGTGGAGGCGTACTTCACCACGCGGGTGGTGACGATGCGGGCGGCACGGCGCGGGGCGGGCGTGATGACCGTCAATCGCGGCTGCGCCCACGTCACGGAGCCGCGTTCGGTGAGCCGCAGGCCGAGCTCGACCACGACCGACACGGCTCCGGCGGGCGCGGCGAGCGTGCGCTCGAGCTTGCGCCAGCCGCCCTGCGCGGGGGAAACGCGGTCCACGTAATCGCGCTGGATGGGGTTGCGCGCGTTCAAATCCTTGCACCAGGACAGGACGGCCAGCACGCTCATGGCTTCGTTTTCGACCTGGTCCGTGCGGTAAAGGGCCTCGAAACGATAGGTCGCGCCGGGCTGCACGCCGAGGCGCCCGATCCACTTGCCGAAGGAATCCTTGCCGCGCGCTTTGAGCCGCAAGGTGAGGCCGCCGGGCGTCTGCATTTGCGAAGCCTCGGGAGCGAGCTCGGGGCGCGGCGCCCAAACGACCCAACCGGCCGGCTGCTCGGCGGCGGCCAGCACACCCAGGCAGGTCAGAGCAAGCGCGGCGCGTTTCATAGAAATCAGGGTAACGAAAAATGCCCTTTACAGTGTGGGGTTTTCGTGGCAACATGGGCGCACTAGTACTTTTCGACGAGGGGCAGCGGTCTTCAGGGGAGGGGCAAGTGTTTCGCATTCTCTGTTGGGCGTTCTGTCTTTTTTGCGCCTCGCAATCCTTGTGGGGCGAAGTTACCGGAACGATTTTGGGCACGGTGCGCGATGCGACCGGCGCCGTGGTGGTGGGCGCGAAGGTGACCGCCACGAACACGGAAACCAACCTGCGGCGGCAGGTGGAAACCGATAGCCAGGGCCAGTACAGGTTTCTTGCGCTGCCGGTGGGCCACTACGACCTGACGGCGGCGGCCACCGGGTTCGAACAGTTCGTGACGCGCGAGATCGTGCTCACGGTGAACGAGCAGCGGCGCGTGGACGTCAGCCTGCACGTCGGCGAGATCCAGCAGAAGGTCGAGGTGAAAGCCGATGCCGTGCAGGTGGAGACCACCAACACGCAGTTGGGCGACGTGGTCGAAACGAAGAAGCTGCTGGCGCTGCCGCTGAACGGGCGCAGCTATATCGACCTGCTCGGGCTTCAGGCGGGCGTGGTTCCGGAGACCGCGGGCTCGATACAGCAGGACCGTCCGGTGTCGGGCGGTCTTTCGGCCGGAAACGTGTCGGTGAACGGCCAGCGCGAAACGGCGAACGCCTTCCTGGTGAACGGCGGCGATGTGAGCGAGGGGCGGAACCTGGGCGCGGCGGTGATCCCGAACCTGGACGCGGTGGCCGAGTTCCGACTGCTCACGAACAGTTTCGACGCCGAGTACGGGCGCTTCAGCGGCGCCGTCATGAACGCGATCACGAAGTCGGGGACGAACGGCTTCCACGGTTCGGTGTTCGAGTTCCTGCGCAACGACAAGCTGGACGCCCGCAACTTCTTCGATCCGACCAAGGGCGAGCTGCGGCGGAACCAGTTCGGCTACGCGATCGGCGGGCCGCTGCTCAAGGACAAGTTGTTCTGGTTTACGGATTACCAGGGGACACGCGAGGTCACCGGGCAGGGCACGGGGATCGTGCAGGTGCTGAGCCCGGCCGAGCGCACGGGCGATCTTTCGGCCACCGGATTGACGGGCACAGTGGTGGGCGCGGGCTGGGCGGAGACGCTCTCCCAGCGGCTCGGCAGAACGGTGACCGCGGGCGAGCCGTACAGCCAGGTGTTTCCGGGCGACCGGATTCCGCAGAGCGCGTTCGCCGCGCCGGTGGCGACCTACCTGAATTACATCCCGCAGCCGACGATCGGCGACAACCTGTTCGCGAGCGCGGCCGAGAAGCGGCGCGTGGTGGACGACAAGTTCGGCCAGCGGGTGGATCTGAACACACAGCGGACGGGGAACTGGTTTTTCTATTACAACTTCGACGACTCGACGGTGACCAATCCGCTCCCCGCGGCAACGGTGCCGGGCTTCCCGACGGTCACGCCGAGCCGCGCGCAACAGGCGGTGTTGAGCAACACGAAAACGTTCGGGCCGACGGCGGTGAACGAAGCGCGGCTCAGCTTCATGCGGACGTCGGTGCACACGGATTTGCCCACCAAGTTCGCCGATCTTCAGAACCTCGGCTTCGTCACCGGCGCGGGCACGCTGGGCATCGTGCCTTCGGGGCCGGAGGGCTTCCTGCCGCTGCCGCAGGTGGCGCTCTCGTCGATCGGCCTGACGGTCGGCAATCCGACGCTCTCGACGTTCCAGCCGAACAACACGTGGCACCTCTCCGACGGGTTTTCGAAAATCTGGGGGCGCCACAACTTCAAGTTCGGCGGCGAGGCGCGGTACCTGCAGATCAACGAGCGCAACATCTGCTCGCCCACGGGCAACTTCGACTTCGACGGCTCGGAGACGGGCAGCGACGTGGCGGATTTCCTGCTCGGCGCGCCGGTGCAGTACACGCAGTGCAGCATGCAGTTCCTGGATTCGCGCAGCCACTACGGCGGGGCGTACGGCCAGGATTCCATACGGCTGCGGCCGAACCTGACGCTGAACCTCGGGCTGCGCTGGGAATTCAGCCAGCCGTGGTACGACACGCAGGGCAAGATAGAGACGATCGTGCCGGGGCTGCAATCGACGCAGTTCCCGACGGCGCCGCTGGGGTGGGTGGTGCCGGGCGACCCGGGAATTCCGAAGACGCTGGCGCCGACCGATTACAAGAACCTGGGGCCGCGCGTGGGCATCGCGTATTCGCCGGGCTTTTCGGACGGCGTGCTGGGGAAAATCTTCGGCGGGCCGGGCAAGACCAGCATCCGCGCGGCGTACGGAATTTACTACACGGCGATCGAGGACCTGAACCTGTTCTACGAGGTGGGCGACGCGCCGTTCGGGCTCTACTGGACGAGCTCGCAGCCGACCGCGTTTTCCGAGCCGTTCCGCAGCCGCGCCGACAACAGCTCGCAGGGGCAGCGGTTCCCGTTCAAGTTCCCGATTCCGGGCGACCCGGCGAACAAGACGCTCGACTACTCGATCTACCTGCCCATTTCCTACTCACCGGGCTACTCGATCCACAACCGGCTGCCGTATGCGGAGCACTACAACTTCACGATCCAGCGCGGCTTTACGGACACCACCGTGTTGACGCTGGCCTACGTGGGGACGCAGGGGCACAGGCTGATTTCGCAGTACGACGCGAACCCGGGCGACCCCGCGGAGTGCCTTAGCCTGATGGGCTCGGGCGTGGCGCCGGGGACACTCGAATGCGGGCCGAACCTGGAGTCGTCCGTGTTCACGCGTCCGGACGGCACGATCGTCAACGGCACGCGCAACGCGCTCGGCCCGGCGTTCGGGGCGAACAACAGCTACACGGTGAACCTGGCGAACTCGAATTACAACTCGCTTCAGGTATCGGTGGAGAGGAAGGCGTCCGACGTGACGTTCCTGGCGGCGTACACGTTCTCGAAGGCGCTCGACAATTCGTCGGCGTTCGACGACTGGGTGAATTTTACGAACTACGCGCTGAGCCGGTCGCTGTCGAGCTTCGATGTGACGCACAACTTCGTGGTGAGCTACGACTGGGCGGTGCCGTTCCAGCGCATGTTCAAGGGAGCGCCGCGCGCTTTAACGAACGGGTGGGAGCTGATCGGCATCACGCGGTATGCGACCGGGTTCCCCATCACGGTGCACCAGGACGGCGACCAGTCGCTCACGGGCTCGAGCAACACCGATGTGCCGGACCGCATCGGCAACCCTGTCACGATGGACGCGCACAACGCGGGGGTGAACGGCCCGAACCAGTATTTCTCGCCGGATGCGTTCGTGGAAGCGCCCCTCGGGCGATTCGGCAATTCGAACCGGCGGTTCTTCCACGGGCCGGGAATCGCGAACTGGGATTTCGCGCTGCACAAGACTACGCGCCTGACCGAGCACATGGGTCTTCAGATTCGCGGTGAGTTTTTCAACGTGTTCAATCACACGCAGTTTACGGGGGTGAATGGGGAGATCACGAGCCCGCGGTTCGGGACGGTGAACAACGCGCGCCCGCCGAGGATCGGGCAGGTGAGCGCTAAACTGATCTGGTAGGTTGGGGCTGGTGATCGTCCGTTTAGCTGGAGTACTGGCGTTTGCGCTGTCGCTGTGCGCGGCCGACCACGCGTCTCGCGGGATGGAGCTGCTCGACCGGAAGGACGCGGCGGGCGCGATCGTGGAGTTGCGGGCCGCGCTTCGGGAGGAGCCCGGGAACTTCAAGGCGCGGCGCGCGCTGGCCTACGCTTACGCGGAGGTGAACGACCTGGCTTCGGCCATCGCGGAGCTGCGGCGGTGCGCGGCGCAGCGGCCCGGGTCGGCCGGGACGCGCTACGAACTGGGCCTGGCGCTGGGGCAGTCGGGGGAACTCGAGCGCGCCGCGGCGGAGTTCCGGCGTGCCGTCGCGCTTGACCCGAAGTTCGCTCCCGCGCATCACCGGCTCGGGGTTGCGCTGCGCCGCATGGGGGACGAGGCGGGCGCGCTGCGGGAGTTCCAGACTGCGGTGCGGCTTGCGCCCGGCGATCCGCAGGCGCGGTACGACCTGGGGATGGCGCTGAAGTCTCGCGAGGATCTGGACGGCGCGGTGGCGGCGTTCCGCGAAGCGCTCCGGCTCAAGCCTGATTTCGAGAAGGCTCGCTATGCGCTCGGGCAGGCGCTGCGCGCGCAGGGGCAGGGGGCCGCGGCATCGAAGGAGCTGAAGGAGATCGCGGGGCTGCAGCGCTTCCGGCAGCAGCTTGCGGAGTCGAAGCGGTTGATCCTCGACGGCGCCGCGCTGCTGGACAAGGGCGACGCGGACGGCGCGCTGGAGCGGTTCGAGCAGGCGGCGAAGCAGAGCCCGACGCTGCCTACGGCGTGGCATTTTCTCGGCGTGACGTGGGAGAAGAAGGGCGACGCGGCGCGCGCGCTCGAGTTCTACAACAAGGCGCTGGAACTGAAGCCGGATTACGCGCAGACGCACTTGAGCCTCGGGCTGTTCTACGCCCGGCGGCATGAGAGCGCGCGGGCGGGCGAGGAATTCCGGGCGGCGGTGGCGGGCGATCCGGATTACGCCGAGGCGCACTACGACCTGGGGCTGGTGCTGGCGGGCGAGGGGAAGCTCGACGAGGCGGTGCGGGAGTATTCGGAAGCCATTGCGCTCAAGCAGGATTATCTGGAGGCGCGCACGCAGCTTGGGCTTGCGCTCTGGCAGAAGGGCGACCTGGCGGGCGCGGCGCGGGCGCTTCGTGCGGCCGTCGCGCGCAAGCCGGACTTTGCCGAGGGGTGGAACAACCTCGGGCTCGTCCTCATGCAGGCTCGGGACATGGGCGGCGCGCGGGCGGCGCTCGAGCGGGCGCTTGCGATCCGGCCGGATTACGCCGAGGCGCGATACAACCTGACGCTTGCCGCGCCGCAGCTTTGCGAGGTGACGCGGCCCACGGCGTCGTGGTCCGTTCCGCATGCCGCGGGTGCGGGCGCGCTCAATACAGACCCGCGGTCGCCGCTCTGGGCGCGAGCGGCCGTCGCGACGATCGACAAAGACTGCGGCAAGGTCCTCGACTACCCCGAGCTGAAGACCGAAGTGCGCGGTTTTTGGACGGATTCGCACTTGTATCTGCTCTTTTCGTGCCCTTATCGGGAGCTGAATCTGTTTCTGCCCGCCCGGCCCGGCGCGGACCGCGACAAGCTCTGGGACCGCGACGTGGTCGAAGTGTTTCTGGGCGACGATTGGGTTAACATACGGCACTATCGCGAATTCGAGATTGCGCCCACGGGCGACCGGGTGGATCTTGCGATCGATCTCGACCGCGAAGGCGAGGGCGAGAAGTGGAATTCGGGTTGGACCACGGCGGCGCGCATCGACGAGCGCGCGCGTGTGTGGTATGCCGCGGCGCGGATTCCATTGAAGTCGGTGAGCGCGGCGCCGGTGGCGGAGGGGACACGGTGGCGGTTGAACCTTTACCGGATCGACGGACTGGGGGCCGACCCGGTGCGGCATTTCCTGTGCTGGCAGCAGACTTGTGCGAAGGACCGCGATCCGAACCACGTCCCGGAAAACTTCGGCACGCTCGTGTTCGCGAAATGATTCTCGCCTGGGCCGCCCTCGCCGCGTTCGCGTTCGCACAGCCTCCGGGTGTGGTGGAGGCCGGCCGCAAGCAGTTCCAGGCGCGGTGCGCGGGGTGCCACGGCGCGGACGGTATGGGCGGCGAGCGCGCGCCTGCGATCTCGAACACGAGCCGCGCGGAATACGATTCGGACAAGAAGATTCGCGAGCTGATTCGCCGCGGCATTCCGGATGCGGGCATGCCGCCGTTCCAGGTCCCCGAGCCGCAGTTCACGCAGCTTGTCGCGTTCGTGCGCTCGCGCATCGGGCCCGCGTCGGAGTCCGCGGTTGCGGGCGACGCCGCGGCGGGCGCCGCGTTCTTCTTCGGTAAAGGGCGCTGCGCGAGCTGCCACATGGTGCGCGGGCGCGGCGGAATCGACGGGCCCGACCTGACGAACGCCGGCCGCGAGCTCACGCTGGCGGAAATCGAGCAAACGCTGCGCGATCCGAACGCGCGCCGGCGCCGCGGCTATCGCGTCGCGGCGGTGAAGCTGAAGTCGGGCGCGGAGCTGCGGGGCTTCATTCGGAACGAGAGCGACTTCGACCTTCAGTTGCAGGGGTTCGATCACAAGCTGCACCTGCTGCGCGCGGGCGAGATCGCATCGGTTGAGCGCGACCCGAATTCGTACATGCCCGCGCTCGATGCGAGCGATCAGGAGAGGCAGGACGTAATCGCGTTCCTGGTGGCGGGCAAGCCCGCGCCGGGCGGCGTGGAAGCCGCGGCGGAGGCGCTCGAAGCGAAGCCGGGCGACTGGCCCACGTACAACGGGTCGCCGAGCGGAAACCGCTACAGCGGGCTCGATGGGATCACGCCGGCCAACGTCGCGGGGCTTGCGCCGCGCTGGATGTTTTCGCTTCCGGGCGCGCAGCGTCTCGAGGTGACGCCGGTGGTGGTGGATGGGGTGATGTACGTCACGAACGTGAACGAGGCGTACGCGCTCGATGCGCGGTCGGGCCGCGCGATCTGGCATTACTCGCGGCCGCGCACGCCGGGCGTGATCGGCGATGCGGCGGGCGGCATCAATCGGGGCGTCGCGGTGGCGGGCGGGCGCGTGTTCCTGGTGACCGATAACGCGCACCTGCTGGCGCTCGACCGCATCACGGGCGGGCTCGTGTGGGACGTGGAGATGGCCGATTATCGCGAGCACTACGGGGCAACGTCCGCGCCGCTGGTGGTGGGCGATCTGGTCATCTCGGGCACGTCCGGCGGCGACGAGGGGATACGCGGGTTCGTGGGGGCCTATAAGGCATCGACCGGCGAGCGCGTGTGGCGGTTCTCGACCGTGCTCGACAAAACGTGGGCGGGCCGGGCGCTCGAGCACCCTTGCGTCGCGGCGTGGCTCACGGGAAGCTACGATCCCGACACGGGCCTGCTGTTCTGGCCCACCGGCAATCCGTGCCCCGACTTCAACGGCGACGAGCGCAAGGGCGACAACCTCTACGGGAACTCGGTGGTCGCGCTCGACCCCGCGACCGGCGCGCTGAAATGGCACTATCAGTTCACGCCGCACGACCTGCACGACTGGGATTCCACCGAGACCGTCATGGTGGTCAACACCGCTTACCAGGGCCGCGAGCGCAAGCTGCTGCTGCACGCGGACCGCAACGGCTTCTTCTACGTGCTCGACCGCACGACCGGCGAGTTCCTCGGCGCGTCGCCCTTTGTGAAGAAGCTGACGTGGGCGAGCGGCGTGGGCAAGGACGGGCGTCCGGTTTTGCTGCCCGGGGCCGAGCCGACGGTCGAGGGCTCGCGCGCCTGCCCGTCGATGGACGGCGCGACGAACTGGATGTCGGCGGCCTTTCATCCCCGGACGCGCCTTTTTTACGTGATGGCGCTCGAGAAGTGCAGCATCTATATGAAGTCGTCGGCGTGGTGGCAGCCGGGCGAATCGTTCTACGGCGGCGCGGCGCGGGAGGTGCCGGGAGAGAGGCCCGAAAAATACCTGCGCGCGATCGAGCTCGATACGGGCCGCATCGCGTGGGAGCGCCGCCAGACGGGCCCGGCGAACACATGGGGCGGCGTGCTCGCGACGGCGAGCGGGCTGGTGTTCTTCGGCGAGGACAGCGGCGCGTTTGCGGCCGTCGATGCGGCGAGCGGAGAGATGCTGTGGCACTTCCAGCTCAGCGCGCACTGGAAGGCGTCGCCGATGACTTACATGGTGGATGGAAAGCAGTATGTTGCCGTCGCGGCGGGCGGCAACATCGTGGCGTTCGGGTTGCCGTGACTGCTACTTCACCGCGATCAGCGAAATCTGTTCGAGGTTTGGCCAGACGTCGCGGTCGTTCGCTTTCCGTTCGGCGACGGCCGGGATCTGCTGCACCGTGGTCCGCGTGGGCGGCGCGTTTTTGAAATATTGCGCGTAGACGCGGTTCATCTTGGGGAAGTCGGCGATGTCGTCGAGGTAGACGTTCGTCGCGACCACGTCGGCGAGCGTGAGGTCGCCTTCTTCGAGACCGTCGAGCAGGTTCCGGACGGACATGCGCACCTGTTCCTCGACGGTGGACGCATACGTGCCCGAAACCGGACCGGGAATGAAGGCGGATTTCGCCGAGCAATACAGCGTGTCGCCCGCGAAGACGCACGGGCTCGCGGTCGGGCTGGGCGGCATGTTCTTCGGCCGCACGGCGCGGCGCTTCGAGAGGTCGCGCACGGCGACGCCGGTGAACTCAATGGCCGCGCTCCCCGGCAGGTGGGCCGCATAGATCGTGGCGCGCGCGGGCGTGTTGCCGAACTCGAAACGCTTCGCGTAGGCGGTGTTCATCTGCTCGTAGCCGACGCTCGACAGCATGTACGGATTGACGAAGACCAGGTGGCGGTAGTCGGCGCCGGCCGCGCGGAGCGCTTCGCCCAGGCGCTCGATCGCGATCTCGGGCGTCTCTCCGAACACGCCGGAGACGAAGATGCGGTCGCGCGACATCACGGCCGCGCCGTTGGCGACGACCTTCTTGTCGGCCAGATTCGTAACCGCGACAGCGTTGATCTCGACCGGCGTGTTGTCGGGCAGTTTCTCCACGCCGAGCACGGCGCGCGCCGGGCCGTTCTTCGGAAAATACGCGGCCCAGGCGCGGTCGATCTCGTCCCACGCCTGCGGATTCGGGCTGTAGATCTGCGCGTAGACCAGGTGATCCATCGTGAGGCCCGCGGCTTCGACGATGACCTTGACGTTGTCGAGGCACTGCTTCACCTGGGCGGGGACGGTCGCGGGGAATGTGCCGTCGGGCGCCTTGGCGCCCTGGCCGGAGACGTAGAGCAGATCGCCTACCACGATGCCGGGGCTGTAAGGACCAACGACCTTCGCGCCGGCCGGGAAGATGATCTTCTTTTCGGCCGCCGCGAGCGCGCAGGCCGAAAGCAGGAATACCGCGAGTGCCTTACGCATACTTGTGCCGCCTGGCGACCCACTGAGCTTTTCCGTACTCGCCGAGCCCGACCTCGCCCTGCATGGTGTCGCCCTGCACGGTGCCGGTGAACTCGTAGCGCAACGTGGTGCCCTCGATGTGGTGGCCGCTCTGGAAGTACACGGTGTTGCCTTCGACCGAGCCGCGCAGGTCGCCCTGGAGCACGTCGCCGCGATGCGTGCCGACGAGTTTGTCGCCGTGCTGCTCGAACAGGAAATGATGATCGGAGGCGCCGCGCAGGTAAGTGAGGCGCGCTTCCCACTGGCCGTCCACGTTGGCGGGCTCGCCGGCGGGTTTGGGCGGAACGTCGATTTTGGGCGGGTTCGCCAGGATGCGGTAGATGGCCTCGGCCGCAATCTTGTCGTCGCCCGGCATCATCATATAGGGCATGATGGTGAGCGAACTGGCCATGCCGCGGCGGCGGTCGCCGCTCGAACCCCCGACGACGATCCGCGGCGTGCCGGCGAACAGTATGTCCTGGACCTCGCGGCCGGTGATGCCGAGTTTCGCGCCATCCCACTTGATCCGCAGTTGCGGCGCGTGGTTCGAGAGGTCTTCGGGCTGGAGGATTTCGGTGGTGACGCCGCTCACCTGTTTCGCGCGGCTGCCGATGGTGTCGAGCCAGGCGAGCCACTGCCGCCATTCGGCGTCATGGTCGCGCTTCACCCACATTTCGACCGCGGTGAGCATGCCCATGATCTCTTCCTTGCCCATTTTGAGCGAGCGGCCGAAGGCATGGTGCGGCGCGCTGTTGAGGAACGCGGCTTTGACGAGGTCCTTCTGGCCGAGCAGCAGTCCGGCGGCCTGCGGCCCGCGGAGGCACTTGCCGCCGCTGTAGGCGACCATCGTCGCGCCGTGTTGCAAATGGATGTTCGGGATGGTGAGGATCTCGGCGGCCGCATCCACCAGCACCGGGACGCCCTTGCGCCGCGCCATGGCCGATGCGTTCTCGATCGAGAGCGGCCCTTTTTGCGCGGCGGGGCACGAGAGGATCATGACCATGGCGGTCTTCGGCCCGAGCGCCGCTTCGAACTCTTCGGCGGTATCGACCTCGACCATCCTGACGCCGAGCATACGGACCGCGTGGTCGTACTCGTTGCGCGAGTAGCGCGGCACGACGACTTCGTTCTTGAGACCCGTGAGGTTTGGGATGCGCTGCATCTTCTCGGGGTCCGCGCCCGCGATGCAGGCGGAGGTGGCGTGCGTGAGAGCGGCGGCGCAGCCCGCGGTGACGATGCCCCACTCGGCGCCGGTCAGCTCGGCGAGGCGCTTGCCCACGGCTTCCATCAGCTCGTCGATGTGGACATAGGAGCGCGACGCGAGGTCCATGGCCTGCTTCACTTCGGGCAGCGTCTGCGATCCGGAGATGATGGTGAACGTGCCCTTGCAGTTGACGAGCGGCGTGACGCCGATCGACTGATAGAGGCTGGGACCGACCTGGAGCGGAGCGGCGTCGGCCGGTGCGCCCTTCAATCCCACCAGCCCGAGCAGCCCGCCGCTTTGAAAAAGACGGCGCCTTGTCAGCATCTTCACAGGAACCCCCTTTGCAGCAACGATCCTATCATGGTGGAGCAGGCTTTAGAATGGTTCTGGTCCCCAAAAAGCCCGGGTGGCGAAACCGGCAGACGCAAAGGACTTAAAATCCTTTTCCGCGCAAGCGGAGTGCGGGTTCAAGTCCCGCCCCGGGCACCATTAGTTCAACGACTTCGCGCCATTCTTAGCGTTCGGCTTTCCCTGTTCTTGGGCCACTGTGCCCGAAATTGTGCCCAACGCCGCGAAGTGGCCCTCCATCTTCAGAGCCGCCTCGGTGATGTCCCGGTCCCAGGCTCCAGCCTGATGCGGTTCGCCTGCAGGTCCCCCTGATGCCATCTCAGCGGGCGTAGTTCGCCAATGCTTGGACTGCGAACCGGAACCCCTGAAGCGGCCTCAGTCCGGTTGCCGTGCTGCGGTCTCAGCCAGTGGCGGCGCGTATTTTATCGGATTTCCGGTATGCCTTCGTACCAAATGGCCCAGTACCATTCCGGGCCCGCACGTCACTAAACATCTTGAATGATTTCAGATGCGCGAGTATTTTTGAGTAGCGGCTTTCGGAGCGCCAACTCAGGAGCCAGAGTGCGTCTGGGCGGATATGAGGACACGCATCTCGCGGTCCGAACGGAGGATCAAATGCGCCGGTTTTGCCTTCTTGTTTTCTGTATCTATACCATCACTGTGTCGATAACGACAATCGCGGCTTCTGGTTACGGCTACGGCGGTGCAGTGGCGATGCAGACACCGACGCACCGGGAAGAATTGACCAATCTTGGCGTCGTGAAGATGGTCAAAGCAGGTATACCAAAACAAGTCATCCTAGCGAAGATCGCCGATTGCGACCCTCATTTCGACTTGCATGTGGCAAGCCTCACCGCGCTTCAAGACTTTGGCGTGCCCGATGACGTGATCAAGGCAATGGCGGCGCGGCAAGAAAGACAGCAATCCGAGGGAGTCTCTTTAGCGGTCCATCATCCGTTCGCCGAGATTCGAGTGAGCGATCCGATTCTTACGAATGCTGCGGTGGTGAAACTGGTGAAAACGGGTGTGGGCGAAAGCGTCATTCTCAACATGATCGGCACGCAGCAGGGAAAGTTTGATACGAGTGCGGACGACGTGATCGCGCTCAAACAGGCAGGAGTCCCCGATAGCGTGATCGGAGCGATCGTGAGCAGGAGGGCCCAACCGCCCCGCTCCGAGATTATTGCCACTCGATACCCCACTGAGGTCGGTGTGTACTTCCGGAGCAAGAGTGACTGGACCGAGCTGCTGCCCGATGTTGTGAACTGGCAATCGGGCGGCGTCCTGAAGGGAATGGCGTCAATGGGCATTGTCAAGAAGGATGTCAACGGTAGAATCAACGGAAAAAGCAGCCGCAACAAGGTGAGGACGCCAGTCGAGTTTCTTGTCTACACGGCTGAAGCGACGGGGCCCACCGAATATCAATTGGTAAAGCTACACCAGCACAGCGATGCTCGTGAATTTCGGCTCTTCACAGGCGGCGTGTTCCATAAATCCGGAGGTGCCACGCACGACGTGATTCCCTTCGAGACGAAGAAGATCACCAGCCGCACGTACCTCATTCTGGCTCCGCCGTTCTCCGCTGGCGAGTATGGGTTCTTGCCGCCTGAAGCCGTAGCTTATGATCGCAACAGAGCAGCGACGACATTGGGCAGGGCCTACACATTCTGTGTCCTTGAGTAATGGGCCGTGTAAGCGCCGGTCGAGGCAGACGATTAAGGTGACCACAACGAAGACGAAGAAGACGGCGAGGAACGGGACGAGGAAGAGGAAGAAGAGGAGGGTGCAATTCGCCGCAGCGCGGGTCCTTTGTCTAACAGAGATCTGAAATTCCTATTGTCTTAAAAAGCTTGCTCTGTTAGATTTGGGCAAGGAGGGGAACTGGATGTTCCTGAGATCGAACGCATTTCGCAGCATCTCCATTTTCGTTGTGGCGACAGGACTCGCATTGGCCCAGCACGGTGTCGGGCAGAACGGTACGCCTCCCGGCCAGGGCGGTACGCCTCCAGGGTTAGCCAATAAGGGTGGGCAAAACGGGAAAGCGCACGGCAAGGGCTTGGGCTTGATTCTGAAGATGCTGGATCTCACGGATCAGCAGGCGGCATCTGCAAAAACGATTTTCGATACTGCCGATAGTCAGGCAAAACCTCTGGAAGATCAGATCAGCAGTGCCAGCACTGACCTCCAGGCTGCGATCAAAACGAACGACACGGCGAACATCAGTGCTCTCGCTACGCAGATAGGAGGTTTGAGGGCGCAGGTGATCGCGACTAAGGCGAATGCGTGGGCGCAGTTCTACGCCTTGCTGACCCCCACTCAGCAGCAGAAGGTCGATGATCTTCTCGCGTTTTTTGGGCTGGACGACTGACGTCTCAGTTTGACCCGGCCGCTAAGGGCAGTCGACTTTGTTTTCGACGACGACCTGCCATCCTGCGCCGCGAATGTTGATGTCCAGGCGTCCGTTGGGAATTATCCCACTCCGACGAACAGCCCCACTTGGCGGACGCCATCGCTTACCGGCACGCCATGACGCCGCCCGGATCGACGACGAGCATTGGCTCTATTTGCGGGTTGGCGGGCGGGACGGGAATCGTATCCGTGATATGGTACTCCGCGCATGAGTCGTTCTTTTGCGCGGTTGCCTTATATTTGACGATGATCACGCCGGGGGGCCGCTCCTGGCTGAGTCGTTTGAAGCGCAATTTCCAGCCGCGGATTTCCTTGATTCGCCAGCTTTCGGACCGCAGGCCGGGAATGGGCATGCCCAGGCCGCCCGATTTCGACCTGTAAGCTTTCTCGATTTCCTGTTTCGTCGGCTCGTTCGGATGCGCCTGGGCGAATGTGGCGCCGGCCGCCAGCAGCGCCAGCGCGGAAGTGGAGAGCTTCACGCCTGTCTTACGTGCCGCGCGAGTCGGAGGTTTCGCTTTGTCGGGGAAGCACATCAGCCTATGATGGGGGTATCGGGGGGGCGCCGTGCCCATCACCTATCGGATTGACCGCTCCACAGGAATCATCCGCACCAAGTGTGCCGGCGTGGTGACGCTTGAGGACGTGCTCGGGCATTTGCGCGCGCTCGAAAGCGATCCCGAATGTCCGCCGCGGCTCGATGTGCTGCTCGATTTCAGCGAGTGGACGTCGGAAGCCAACGGAGCCGAGCTGAGGGCGGCCGGCGATGCTGTCGGCAGCGTGAGCCACAGGGTTCAGTTCGGCGCTTGCGCGATCGTCGCTCCGACGGACCTGCTGTTCGGCATGGCGCGGATGTTCGAGGTTTTCGCCGAAGCGTGGTTCCGTGCAATCCAAGTCTTCCGCGCGGCCGCCGCCGCGGAGGCTTGGCTGAGTTCGCAAGAATCTTCCCGCGCCGTTGGATCCGGCAATGAGGACGCTTAGCCCTTGAGCTCCACCAGGATCAGTTCCATGGGCTGATCGCTGAGATTTTCGGGGAGATGTTCGAGAGCGTCAAAGTGCATGACTTGCCCCGCCTTGGCCCGCACTTCCTCCGAGCGCCCATCCGGATACATGAACCGGGAGTGCACATCGGTGAGGCACACTCCTACGAGCCGCGGGTGCCCATGCATGGCCGATTTTTCGCGGGGTCCGTACCGGGCACGCACTACACGGACACGCTCGTCCTCAAACTCGATCTGATAGTGTTTCGCATCTACCCGGACGGGGTCTTCCCCGGCCGACGGCTGCACTTTTGGAGTTCCCATGATGCCCCTCCTTACCTTCCTGCGAGGAGTGTAGTGCTGAGCGATCGGGAACGCAAGCGTTTTCATGCTCTTGCCACAATCAAGTCAAATATCCCCTGGCCAGGTCTCTGAATCGCCGCACCTGTTCGGCCTCCCAGACGGCATCGCGCCCGAGTTCGCGCGCGAGCAGCGCGGCGGTTTGCGGGGCCATTTCCATGGCGGCTCGCGCGTCGAGGAACAGGGCGCGTGTGCGGCGTGCGAGAACGTCCTCCACGGTGCGCGCCATTTCGTGGCGGGCGGCCCAGACCGCTTCAGCCGCACGGTAGGGAAGCCTCTGGTGGAGGGGCTGTGCAAGCGACGGCTCGTTCCGCATCAGCTCCTCGATTGCGGGGGCGTCGGCTCCGTGGGGCGCGAGGGCGCCGAATTTGTCCGCCTCGAGGTGGTAGCCGTGGATATTCAACTCGCGCGTGACGCATGGGCGCTTCGGGAGGGCGGCGGATTCGGCGGCGCGGTTGACGCAATCCTCGGCCATGCGGCGGTAGGTCGTCCACTTGCCGCCCGCGATGGTGAGGAGTCCCGGGCCTTCCACGCGGATGGTGTGGTCGCGCGAGAGCGCCGCGGTGGCGGCCGCCTTCGACGAGCGCACCAGGGGCCGTATGCCGGCCCATGCGCTCAACACGTCGCCACGCGTGGGCGGCTTGCCCAGGTAGCGGCCGGCCGTGCTCAGGATGAACTCGACCTCCTGGTCCATCGGCACGGGCTCGAGGCTTGGGGCGGCGATGGGCGTGTCGGTGGTGCCGACGAGCGTGTGCCCGTACCAGGGCAGCGCGAACAGGACGCGCCCGTCCGGCGTGTGCGGCACCATGAGCGCCCTTTCGCCGCCGAGGAAGCTGCCGTCGAGGACCAGGTGCACGCCCTGGCTCTGCGCGATCATGGGCCGATCCCGGCCGGCCATGCGGCGGATCGCGTCGGCGAAGGGCCCGGCTGCGTTGATCAGCATGCGCGCCGGGACGCGGAACTCCTCACCGGTTTCCTCGTCGCGCGCAGTAACACCACCGGGTTCGAGTCCGGTGACGCGGACGTAGTTGAGGAGCACTGCGCCGCGCGCCGCCGCAGTCCGGGCCAGGTGGATCAGCAGCCGCGTGTCGTCAAACTGGCCGTCATAGTAGAGCACGCCGCCGCGCAGGCCGGCCGCGTTGATGGCGGGGAGGTGCTCGAGCGTTTCGGCGCGCGAGAGACGGAGCGACGGCCCGAAGCCGTACTTGCCGGCGAGCCGGCTGTACAGCCGCAGCCCGGCGCCGTAGAACGGACCCTCCCACCAGTGGTAGTTGGGCACGACAAACGCCAGGTCGCGGACCAGGTGCGGCGCGTTCCGGCGCATGAGGGCGCGCTCGCGCAGCGCCTCGACGACCAGGGGAATGTTCCCCTGCTTCAGATACCGGACCCCGCCGTGGGCGAGCTTGGTGCTGCGGCTGGAAGTTCCCTTGCCGAAGTCGTTTTGTTCCAGCAGGATGGCATCGTAGCCGCGGGCGGCGGCGTCGAGCGCGATGCCCACGCCCGTGGCGCCGCCGCCAATGACAGCCAGGTCCCACGGCTCCCGGCGGCCCCGCAGCCGGCCCAGCATCTGCTTGCGATCCATCCCGGAAGCTCCTATCAGTACTGCCGGACCGGGTTCTAGTACTTGACCGTTCAGATTACCAGTACCGCGATGCCCGATCTGCCCTATACTACGAGAGGAAGGTGGACGAGCAGTTTCTCCTCGCGTAGAGAATGAGCCCGGATTGACCGCCAGTCCGGGCTCGTCCACTACTTAAGCCTGCCCGCGAATTTCTCCTTAAATTTTCGTACTTTAGGCGCGACGACGTAGGCGCAATACGGCCGTTGCGGATTGTTACGGAAGTACTCCTGGTGATAGTCCTCGGCGCGGTAGAAGTGTGTGGCGGGCCGGATTTCGGTGACGACCGGGTTGTCCCACACGTGGGCGTCATTCAGTTCGCGGATGGCCTGTTCGGCTGCGGCGCGCTGCTGGCCGGAGTGCGTGAAGATGACGGAGCGGTATTGCGAGCCGACGTCGTTGCCCTGGCGGTCGCGTGTGGTCGGGTCGTGCGTGGCGAAGAAGACTTCGAGAATGTCGCGGTAGGAGGCGACGGCCGGATCGAAAGCCACCTGGACCACCTCGACGTGCCCGGTCATGCCCGTGCAGACGTCTTCGTAAGTGGGGTTTTCGGTGTGGCCGCCCATGTAGCCGGAGACGACCGAGAGCACGCCGGCCATGCGTTCGTAGACGGCTTCCATGCACCAGAAGCAGCCGCCTCCCAGGGTTGCGATTTCCTGCATGGTTTCATGATAAGGGGGCGACCGCGGACCGGGGGCGACCGCGGACCGGGGGCGACCGCGGACCGGAGGGACCGCGGGCCGGGGGGGACCGCGGACCGGGGGGCGACCGCGGACCGGAGGCCTGCCCAGCACCGGCGGGCCGGGCCGCCGCTTCACAAAGCGTTAGAATGGGCCACATCCTATGATCCAGGTCGAGAACCTCGCGAAGTCGTTCCGCGATCCGGAGCGCGGGGTGGTGCACGCCGTTGAGGATGTTTCGTTCCGGGTCAAAGCGGGTGAGATTTTCGGGTTGCTCGGGCCGAACAGCGCGGGGAAGACCACCACGCTCCGGATGCTCGCGACGGTCATGAAGCCGAGTTCGGGGCGGGCAGTGCTGGCGGGTCACGACGTGGTCCGCGAACCGGCCGCGGTGCGGCGCAGCGTAGGGTTTCTCTCCGGCGACATGGGGCTTTACCATCGCCTGACGCCGCGCGAAATTCTGACGTTCTTCGGCGAGCTGAACGGGCTGCGGGGCGCGCGGCTCGGGGAGCGCATCGACGAGATATTCTCGCTGCTCCAGATTCACGGCTTTGCGGGGACCAGGATAGACAGGCTGTCCACGGGCATGCGCCAGCGCGTCGCGATTGCGAGGACAATCGTGCACGACCCGCCGGTCCTGATCCTGGACGAGCCGGCGAGCGGCCTCGACATCCCGACCGCCCGCGTGATCGAGGACTTCATCGCCGGGGCGCGCAAGGCGGGCAAGAGCGTGATCCTCTCGACGCACGTCATGGAGGAGGCCGAGTACCTGTGCGACCGCATGGCCGTGATCCACGACGGCCGCATCAGGATCACCGGAACCATGGACGAGTTGCGCGCCGCCACGGGAAAGCGGCGGCTGCGCGAGGTATTTCTCGATCTGCTCCACATCGACGCGGCCAGGAGCGCCCATGCATCTTAGTTCGGTTCTGCCCATCTACCGGAAAGAAATGCTCGACATGGCGCGCGACCGGCGCACGCTCGTGAGCATGATCGTGGTGCCGCTGGTCTCGATCCCGCTGCTGTTCCTGGTCATGAGCAAGTTTATGAGCTCGGCGGGCAGGCAGGCGGAGCAGGCGCCGGCGACGATCGCGGTTGCGGAACCGGACCGTCTGCCCGGCCTGCTGAATGCGCTCGCGGGCGCGGGGTTCAAGCTGGTCGCGAAGCGCGACCTCAAGGCGGCCGTCGCGAACAAGGAGATTGCGGCGGGAGTCGAGCCGGTGGCGCTGCCCGGCGGCGCGATCGAGGTGCGGATCTACGCCGACCTCACGCGGCAGCCGTCGCAGGTGGCGGCGACGAAGCTCCGGACGGCGCTCGATGGCTTCAGAGAGACGAGCGTGCGGCTCGAGCTGATCAGGCTGGGCGTGCCCGAATCCGTCCTGATTCCGTTCACGGTGAAGCGCGTCAATACCGCGCCGGCGGCGAAGATGGGCGCGGCGTTCTGGGGCGGCGTGCTCGGGTACTCGGTGGTTATTTTCATGTTCTCCGGCGCGATGTATCCGGCGATCGACATGACCGCGGGGGAGAAGGAGCGGCGCACGCTCGAGGCGCTGCTCTCGGCGCCGGCCGGGCGCGACGGGATCATTCTCGGCAAGCTGCTGGCGGCGACGACCTCGGTGGCGGTGACGGCCGTGCTCGCGATCACGAGCCTGGTGTTTTCGTTCCGCGTTCTGCACATCAACGATGCGCAGTTCCGGGAGGCGGCCGGGCAACTTCCGCTCAACGCGCATAACGTCGCGCTGATGGGCTTGGCGCTGCTGCCGCTGTGCGCGCTCTCGGCGTCGCTGATGATCGCGATCGCGCTCTTTGCGAAAGGCTTCAAGGAGGCCCAGAGCTATCTCACGCCGCTCATCATGGCCGCGATGTTTCCGATTATCGTGAGCTTCGTCCCGCTGCAGCTCACGCCCGCGACGGCGCTGATTCCCCTGCTCAACGTCAGCCAGTTGATCAAGGAGATTTTCCTGGGCGAGGTCGGCACGACGGTGTTCGCGATCGCGATGACGGCCAACGCCGTCTACGCCGCGCTGGCGTTTTTCGCCGCCGTGAGAATCTTCAACGACGAGCGGGTGTTGTTCCGAACGTGACCGGAGGAATCGGCATCGCCGGGGCGGGGCGCGTCGCGCGGGCGCTGGGCCGCGCGCTCCAAGCGGGGGTGATTGCGAGCCGGAACCCGGAGCACGCTGTCGAAGCCGCCGCGTTTACCGGCGCCGAAGCGGTGGAGCTTGCGGAGCTGCCGCGGCGCGCGGAGCGGATCCTCATCGCGGTGAGCGACGATGCGGTCACCGCCGTTGCGCAACAACTGGCCGAGGCGGGGATGAGCGGCGGCGCGGCGCTCCATACTTCGGGCGCGCTTGGTCCGGAGGCGCTGGCGTCGCTGGCGGCGCGCGGCGTTGCGTGCGGCGTGTTGCATCCGCTGCAGACGATCGCGAGCGCGGAGCAGTCGCTGGCGGGCGCGGCGTTCGCGATTGCGGGCGAGGGCGAGGCCGCTCGGTGGGCCACAGGAATCTGCGGGCTCCTCGGCGGCGTGCCGCTGCGCATTGCGCCGGGCGGGATGCCGCTCTATCACGCGGCGGCGGTGATGGCGAGCAACAACGTGACCGGGCTCATCGACGCGGCTGTTATCCTAATGAAAGCGGCCGGCATCGACGAGAAAACCGCACTGGGAGCGCTCGGTCCGCTGGTGCGCGCCGGCGTTGAAAACACGCTCGCGCTGGGCCCCGGAGCGGCTCTGACCGGGCCCATCGAACGAGGCGACGTGGAAACCGTGCGCAGGCACTTGCGTTCTTTCGCCGATGTTCCGCCGTCCGTAGCCGGGCTTTACCGTGCCGCGGGCCTGCATGTGCTCGAAGTGGCCCGCCGCGGCGGGCTCGCCGAAGCGAAGGCTCGCGAGATCGAACGGCTGCTGCGGGAAGGAAGGTAACGTAATGGACTCTCGGAAGCGAGTGCGAGTCCCCGACCTCAGGGAAAAGAAACGGCGCGGCGAGAAGATCGCCATGCTCACGGCCTACGACGCCACGATGGCGCACCTGTTCGACCGCGCCGGCATCGACGTGCTGTTGGTGGGCGATTCGCTCGGCAACGTGATCATGGGATGCGAGACGACCATCCCGGTGACGATCGACGTGATGGTGCACCACACGCGCGCGGTCTCGCGGGGAGCGAAGCGCGCGCTGGTCGTCGCCGATATGCCGTTTCTGACTTACCAGGTCACGGTGCCCGAGGCGGTGCGCAACGCCGGACGGCTGATCCAGGAAGGCGGCGCGGCGGCGGTGAAGATGGAAGGCGGGCAGGCGGTGCTCGACGCGGTGGGGAGGTTGGTCGAGATCGGGATTCCCGTGATGGGGCACCTCGGCCTCACGCCGCAGTCGGTGCACAAGCTCGGCGGCTACAGGCAGCAGGCGCGCGCGGAGCAGGACGCCGGGAGGCTCATCGCCGATGCGCGCGCGCTCGAGCAGGCGGGCGCATTCGCCGTGGTGCTCGAATCGATTCCGGATGCGGTGGCGGCGGCGGTAACCGAGTCGCTCGCGATCCCGACGATAGGGATCGGCGCGGGGCCGCACTGCGACGGGCAGGTGCTGGTTTCCTATGACGCGTTCGGGTTGTACGACGGGGCGGTGCCGCCGTTCGTGAAGCAGTATGCGCGTCTGGGCGAGTTGATGACCGAGGCCGCGGCGGCGTATGCCGAGGATGTGCGCGAGGGGCGGTATCCGGCGCGCGAGCAGCCTGCGCGGGAGCTTTCCGGGGCGGTCGTGAAATGAGCGCGCGGATTATAAGCACGGTGCAGGGTGTGCGGGACGCGCTTGCTCCGGTTCGCCGCGCGGGCACTGTCATCGGGCTCGTGCCGACGATGGGCGCGCTGCACGCGGGGCACGGGCGGCTGATCGAGACCGCGCGCGCCGAGTGCGGGTGCGTGGTGGCGAGCGTGTTCGTGAATCCGATCCAGTTCAACAACACGGACGATTATCAGCGCTACCCGCGAACGCTCGAAAGCGATGTGCGGTTTGCGGGCGAGCGCGGCGCGGACATCGTCTTCGCGCCGGAGACCGGCGAGATGTATCCGCGTGAGCTGCGCACGCACGTGGATGTCGATGTGCTTACGGATCAACTGTGCGGCAAGTTTCGCCCCGGTCATTTTCGCGGCGTGACGACGGTGGTGGCGAAGCTGTTCAACATCGTGCAGCCGGACAGGGCTTACTTCGGCGAGAAGGACGCGCAGCAGCTTGCGGTGATCCGGCGGATGGTCGAGGATTTGAACATGCCGCTCACGGTGGTGGGCGTGCCGATCGTCCGCGAGGCGAGCGGGCTGGCGCTGAGTTCGCGGAACCGGCATCTGTCGGCTGAGGAACGGTGCATGGCGACGGCGCTGCACGAGTCGCTCGAAGCGGCGGCGGGTGCGGTCAGGCGCGGCGTGCGGGATGCGGGAGAAGTGCGGCGCGCGGCTCTCGCGATTCTGGAGAGCCGGCCGCAGATCCGGGTTGAGTACTTCGAGATTGTCGATCGCGACGAGCTGCAACCGGTCGCGGAGATCGGCGGGCCTGTGTTGATTGCTACAGCCGCGTGGCTTGGCTCCACGCGGCTGATCGACAACGTGTCGGTTTAGGCCACGAACTGGCGCAGGTAACGCCCGCTCTGTATGAGCGAGGCTTTGCGCAGGTCGAGCGAACCTTCGTAGGCACGGTCTTCCACCTCGATGCAGACCGCTCCGTCGTAGCCGGTGTCGGTGAGGACGCTGAAGAACTGCGACCAGTTCACGTCTCCCAGGCCGGGGAGCTTAGGCGTGTGGTACTGAGCGGGATAGGCGAGCAGGCCGACGTCGTTCAGGCGGTCGAGGTCGAGGCGCGCATCTTTGGCGTGCGTGTGGAAGATGCGGTCCTTGAACTCGCGCAGCGGCTTCAGGTAGTCCATCTTCTGCCAGATGAAGTGGGACGGGTCGAAGTTCAGACCGAAGTTGGCGTCCGGGATGTCCTGCCACATGCGCCGCCAGATGGCGGGCGAGGTGGCGAGGTTTTTGCCGCCGGGCCATTCGTCGCGGGTGAAAAACATCGGACAGTTCTCGATGCCGATTTTGACGCCCTGATCCCTGGCGAAGGCGACGAGAGGCTTCCAGACTTCGAGGAAGCGCGGCCAGTTCTCGTCCACGGTTCTGGTCCAGTCGCGGTCGATGAAGGTGTTCACGACGCCGACTTCGAGCGTGCAGGCGGCCTGGATCACTTGCTTGAGGTGGTCGATGTAGGTTTGGGCTTCGGCCGGGTCGGGCGTGAGCGGGTTCGGATAATAGCCGAGGCCGCTGATGGCGACGCCCTGCATCTGGTCCTTGATCTTCCGGGCGCCGGCTTTATCGAGGCCGGCGACATCGATGTGGGTGACGCCGGCGTAGCGCCGCTCGGCCTTCCCGCGCGGCCAGCACATCAGCTCTACGCAGTCGAAGCCGGCCGAGGAGGCAAACTTTGCGACTTCCTCGAGGTTCAGTTCGGGCAGAATTGCGCTGACAAATCCGAGTTTGATCATGATGTTCAGTACCCTGCCGGTTTTGCGCCGGCCAGTTCGGTCCGGATGGGCGGCAGACCGAGCCGCTTCCGGGCTTCTTCGAGCATGCCTGCGGTCCGGGTGGCTCCGCAGCGTGTGACGCCGATGGCGCGCACGCGCAGCAAGGCATCCAGATCCCGCACGCCTCCCGCCGCTTTCACCTGGACGTGCGCGGCGGCGTGTTTCCGCATGAGGGTCAGGTCTTCGATGGTCGCGCCTCCGGAGCCGTAGCCGGTGGAGGTTTTCACCCAGTCGGCGTTCAGCTCGGAGCAGATCTCGCACAAGCGGATCTTCTGCGCGTCGTTGAGGTAGCAGTTTTCGAAGATGACCTTCACCTTCTGGCCGGCCGCGTGGGTCACTTCGACTACGGCGGCGACGTCCTGGCGGACGTAGTCCCACGCCCCGCTCAGCACGGCGCTGATGTTGACCACCATGTCGAGCTCCTGGCCGCCGTCGGCGAGGGCCTGGCGGGCTTCGGCGACTTTGATGGCTGTCGTGTGGCCTCCGTGCGGGAAGCCGATCGTCGTGCTGGCTTTTACGGTGCTTCCCTGGAGGCCTTCGGCGCAGCGTTTGAGGTAGTAGGGCAGGATGCAGACGCTCGCGGTATCGTACTCGCGCGCGAGCCGGATTCCCTTCTCGAGATCGTCCGCTGTGAGGGTTGGGTTCAGCAGCGAATGGTCGATCATCTTCGCGAGGTCGAGATATTGATAGTCCATGAGCCTCACCGGCGATTATAGCGGCTCGGCGGGCGGGAGGAAGGCGCGGCGGGCGAGGGACGGCGCGGCGGGCGGGGGGCGGCGCGGCGGGTCAGGAGACAGGAGGTTCGTGCGGTTTGCCCGCTCTTTCGAAGGTGCCGTCTCGATTGAGCAGGTAGCGGCGGCCGCGCCAGGTGACGGTGTTTCCGAAGAAGCCGGCGATCCAGAAGGCGAATGCCAGCAGTTCTTCGGGAGGCACGAGCCACCAGCGGCGCGTGATGGCGGGGTCGCGGAGGATCCAGATCGCCGTGGCCCAAATGTTGGCGGCACGGATCGCGAGCGCGGCCGCGGCAATGGGCCACCAGGCGGGGCGCGCGGCTGCGAGCAGGAGCGCGAGAGGCACGGGGTAGGTGAAAAGCTGGCCCACGTAGCCGGCTGGGCGCGAGCGGCGCGTGCTGCGCACCCAGCGGAGCCGGTGCTCGAAATTATCCGAGCGGCGGTGCGTTCCGATGCGGTGCTCGATCACCGCGCTCGAAAGGATGTTGCCGTAGCCGAGTTCCGCGGCCAGGCGGCCCATCTCGAAATCCTCGGCCAGGTAGTTCTTGAAGCGGCCGAAGCCTCCCATCGCTTCGATTGCTTTGCGGCGCGCGGCCATGCACGGGCCGACTCCAAACTTCATGCCTTCGAGGAGGCGGGCGGTCAGGATGCCGGCCAGAAATTCGGTGTTCATGCCGATGGCTTCGAGGCGGGACCAGATGTCGCTGCCGGGGACGGCCCGGTAGGGGCAGGTCGCAAGGCCGAGTTCCGGATCTTCGAATTCGGCAGCGAGGGTGCGGAGGAGGTCGCGCGGCGCCCGCGTGTCGCTGTCGGCCATCACGAGCAGGTCGTGGCGCGCTTCGGCGAGCATGCGCTCGAGAGCGTAAACTTTTGCGTTCACGTAGGGGGGCTCGCCGGTGAGGACGAGGCGCGTGGGGATGTGGGGGTATTCGCGGGTGAGCGCGATGGCGACGGGGATGGCGGGGTCGTCCGGGTGGCGCGCGCTGAAGAGGATTTCGAAGTCTGGGTAGTCCTGGTTGAAGTAGGAGCGGAGATTGTCTTCGAGGCCTTCGTCGAGGCCGGAGAGGGGTTTCAGAATGCTGATGGGAACGGGGTGGACGAGGGTGGGCCTTGGGACGGCCCGGTAGCTTCCGGCTCCGATGAGGGCCAGCGCCGAAAAGACGATGGCCCCTGCCACGAGCGCGAGCAGAACCCACGCGAGCATTGCGCTACTCGGTTGCGGATTTGGTGTCGATCAACTGCCTGGTTTCGGCGATGAACTGGTCGAGCGGTTTCGCGCCCTGGTCGCCGTGCTTGCGATTGCGCACCGCGACACAGCCCGACTGAGCTTCGCGGTCGCCGACCACCAGCATGTACGGCACCTTTTGAAGCTGCGCCTCGCGGATCTTGAAGTTCACCTTCTCGTTGCGATCGTCGAGGTGGACGCGCAGCCCTGCGTCCTTCAACTTGGCGGTCACTTCGCGGGCGTAGTCCATCTGGCGATCGGTAATCGGCATCACTTCGGCCTGCACCGGCGCGAGCCATACGGGGAACGCTCCCGCGTAGTGCTCGATCAGAATTCCGAAGAAACGCTCCACCGACCCGAACAGCGCGCGGTGCACCATGAGCGGCTGGTGCGCCTTGCCGTCCTCGGCGATGTACTCGAGGCCGAAGCGGCGGGGGAGCGTGAAATCGAACTGCACGGTGGAAAGCTGCCAGAGGCGGCCGATGGCGTCCACCAGTTTCACGTCGATCTTCGGGCCGTAGAATGCGGCTTCGTCCGGCACCACCTTCACCTTCATGCCGAGGCGGTCGGTGGCCTTCTTGAGCGCGCTTTCGGCGAGCGCCCACTGCTCGGGGGAGCCGTCGTATTTGCCGCTTGCGCCGCCGTCCCAGGTGGAAAGCTCGGCCTCGTAGCGGTCGAAGCCGAAGGTGTGGAGCGTGTCGCGCGCGAACTCGAGGCAGGAGACCACTTCGTCCTCGATCTGTTCCGGCGTGCAGAAGATGTGGGCGTCGTCCTGCGTGAAGCCGCGCACGCGCAGCAGGCCGTGCATCACGCCCGAGCGCTCGTAGCGGTATACGGTGCCGAGCTCGCCGAGGCGCACGGGCAGGTCGCGGTAGCTCTTCATGCGGTCGCGGTAAATAAGGATGTGAAACGGGCAGTTCATCGGCTTGAGCTGGTACTCGGCGTCGTCCAGCTCCATCCGCTTGAACATGTTTTCCGCGTAAAAGCCGTAGTGGCCGGAGGTCTTCCAGAGGTCGGCGCGCGCGATGTGCGGCGTGTAAACGAGCGAGTAGCCGCGCTTTACGTACTCGTCCCGCATCCAGTCTTCGAGGATGCGGCGAACGGTTCCGCCCTTCGGGTGGAAGAAGATCAGGCCGGGCCCGGCAAGCTCCTGAATGCTGAACAGGTCGAGTTCCTGGCCGAGCTTGCGATGGTCGCGCTTCCTGGCTTCCTCGAGCTGCTTGAGGTAATCGTCGAGCTCCTTCTTGGTGAAGAACGACGCTCCGTAGATGCGCTGGCCCTGGCGGTTGTGCTCATCGCCCTTCCAGTAGGCGCCGGCGATCGAGAGCAGCTTGAACGCCTTGATCTTCGAGGTCGAGGGAACGTGCGGCCCGCGGCAGAAGTCGATGAAGCCTTTCCCGAGCGTGTACTCGGAGAACACGTCGCCGGCCTTCTCGTCGATGAGTTCGCACTTGAGGTCCTCGCCCATGGCGGCGTACTTCTTGAGGCCCTCGGCCTTGGGCGTGAGGGTGCGCTGGTAGGGCAGGTTGGCGCGCTGGAGCTCCCACATCTTGGCCTCGATCCGGCCGAGGTCCTCGGGAGTGAACGGCGTCTCGGGGTAGAAGTCGTAAAAGAAGCCAGTCTCGGTGGCCGGCCCGATGCCGAGCTTGGTGCCGGGGAAGAGCTCAAGAACGGCGGCCGCCATCAGGTGAGCGCCCGAGTGCCGGTAGACTTCAAGCGCCTCGGGGTCGCGCGGGGTGAGGATCTGGACGGAGGCGTCGGACTCGATGGGCCGGGTCAGGTCGACCAGTTCGCCGTTGACCTTCGCAACGAGGGCATCGTCCGCCAGACGCCGGCTAATGGACCTGGCGATGTCGAGCGGGGTGGAGCCTTGAGGTACGGTCTGGCGGCTCCCGTCGGGTAGGGTAATGGTGATTTCGCTCATACTTCTGAAGTTTTCAGGCTAACATGCGGGGCTTGGGCCGGGAGGACGGGAAATCTGTGTGTTAAAGTATGAATCCTGGAGCGGGTTCCTATGATCCAACGAGTTGGGCAGACGAGCGAGTTCGACGAAGCCGGTCTCGTCGCTCAGGCCCAACAGGGAGGTGTCGAGGCTTTTACCGAGCTGGTGAACCGCTATGAAGGAAACATCTACCGGCTCGCGCGGCACATTACCCAGAGCCCGGAAGATGCGGAGGACGTGCTCCAGGAGACGTTTCTAAAAGCGTACGAACACCTTACGGATTTCCAGGGTAACTCCAAGTTCTACACCTGGCTCGTACGTATCGCGGTGAACCAGTCGCTGATGAAGCTTCGAAAGCGGAAGAGCGACGCGTCCGTTTCTCTCGACGAACCTTACGATACCGGCGAGGAAAATCTGACGAGGGAGATCGCGGTCTGGGACCCGAATCCCGAGCAGACATATTCCCGGGAAGAGATACGGGCGATTCTGGAGAAAGCGGTCGAGGCGCTGCCGCCGACGTTTCGAGCGGTTTTTGCGCTTCGGGATATCGAGGAGCTTTCGACGGAAGAGACCGCGGCTGTGTTGAACTTGTCGATTCCTGCCGTGAAGAGCCGCTTGTTGCGGGCTCGGCTGAGACTGCGGGAGAAGCTTACCCGCTATTTCAAGCGGAAAGGGGATGACTTCTTTGCTTACATGTAAGGATTTTCTCAACGAGCTGAATGACTACCTGGACGACACCGTTCAGGGCAGCGTCCGGCAGGAACTGGAAGAGCACCTCAGCGAATGTCCGAACTGTTACGTCATCTGCGATACCACGAAGAAGACCATCCAGATCTATCGCGGCGCCGAAGCCTATCCGATCCCGGCGGGCGTTCACCAGCGGCTGGTGGAGGCCCTCAAATCGAAGCTGCCGGCCCGCAGATAGGCCCTAACGGATAACCTGGGCTCGAAATACGAAAACCTTTGTAGAAGCATTCGCGTAGGCGTCTGTCCGGACACCGGCTTTGTGCGCTAACGCCTCGAAGAACTGGGCGGCGCTCCAGCCGCGCTCCAGAGCCACTTGCGGGAGCAGGAGCGCGCGGGCGTGTCCGGCCTCGAGCAGCGCGCCGTGTTCGTTCACCCGGAATTGTTCCAGGCTCGCGATCCTCTTCATGGGGGAGAGCACGGAAATCTCAACGTCGAGCGGCGGCTCGCCGGCGGTGAGCGCGGGGAAGCGCGTGTCGTCGAGCGCGGCCGACAGCGCGAGTGACGGGACCGTTTGGCGGAGAGGCTCGCCCGGGGCCATCCGGCCGATGCACCCGCGCAGGCGCCCCTGGGAGTGCAGCGTGACGAAGACGCCCGCGCGGCGGTCGAGCGCGGGGTCCGGGCCGCGCGCCGGGATGGAGTTGCGTTCCCCCGTTTCCAGATACCGGGCGAGCGTGCGTCTTGCGCTTTCGACCAGGCTGCGGCCTTCCTCAGGCCCGATCTCGAACGCGGA
The DNA here is from genome assembly GCA_050261515.1 of Acidobacteriota bacterium. Taxonomy (GTDB): domain Bacteria; phylum Acidobacteriota; class Terriglobia; order Bryobacterales; family Bryobacteraceae; genus JBLNDJ01. Next base: position 76,265 of record JBLNDJ010000051.1, read on the forward strand.
AGCCGGGAAATAGCCGAGCGCCGCGTAGCTCACCGACTGGTGGAAACCGCCCGTGATCTCGCCCGAGGTCTGGTAATCGAGCCGTTCCTGATAAATTTCGCCGCCGCGTCCCAGGGTTTCGAGCAGCAGGGCGATGGGGGCGCGGCCGCACACGGTGGCGCCCGAAGATTCGAGCGCGCGCATGAATTCATCGGCGGCCAGCGTGCCGGCGGCTTCGATCACGGATTCGTCGAGTTCGCGCAGGCGCATGGGCGTGAGCTCGTCCACAGGGAAAGGCTGATAGGAGAACCCGCGGCCATAGTGCGTGAAATCGGAGCTCGCGACGAGGATGGTGTCCGGCCCGAGGAGCGAGGCGAGCCGCCCTGCCGCCGCGCGCCGCGCCTCCGGATCGAGCGGGCTCACGTAAACCGGGACGATGCGCGTCGCGGGCGCGGCGGCCTGAAGCAGCGGCAACTGGATCTCGACCGAGTGATCGCACAGCGCCTGCTCGACGCCGGTTTCGAAGGCGAGCGCCGCGGCGAAGTCGCGATCGACTTCGACCTCGCCGAGCGGGGTCTCGATGGCGTCCACGTCCGGAATCCACACGCCCCGTCTCATGCCGTGGTGAGAAAAGCCGATCAGGATGATACGCGCCGGCGCGAGCGCGCCGATGTGGCGGTAAACGGAGGCGGCCACAGTGCCCGAGTAGATGAGCGCCGCGTGCGGCACGACGAATCCAGCCGCGCGTGCCGGAAGGTAGGGCCCGGTGCGGCGCGCGGATTCCGCGAACAGACGGTCGAGTAGCCCGCGCAGCTCGGCCGCATCGCCGGGGTACCAGGATCCGCTGTAGGGAGAAACATGCCGGAGGGCCGTTCGCATGGCGTACTCCTTTCCCGTATTGTAGTGCCGGAACAAAGGGCGCGCGTCCTACGTATACGGATAGGAAGGGAGACCTCTATGTTCTGCGTGCGCTGCGGAAGGCAAGTCGAACCCGGCGACCGGTTCTGCCCCGGGTGCGGCAGCTCGGCGTCGGGGCCGGTGCCGTTGATGCCCTCGGAGGGACGCATCGCAGGTCATGTGCGCCTGCTGGGCATTTTGTGGATCGCGGTTTCGGCATTCCGGCTGCTTCCCGGCATGGTGCTGCTCAGCATCTTCAGGCACGGATTCCCGTTCCCGGGCGGCGAAGGAGTTCCCGATTTCATTCCGGGGCTGCTGCAAACAATCGGCGTGTTCTTCATCGTGGGAAGCGTGCTGGGCATTCTGGCAGGCGTGGGGCTGCTGGCGCGGCAGTCGTGGGCGCGACTCGTGGCGCTGATTCTCGGCGGCCTGAGTCTGGTGGACATGCCGTTCGGGACCGCTCTCGGGATCTACACGCTGTGGACGCTGCTGCCGGCGCAGTCGGAGCAGGAGTACCGGCGGATGAGCGCGCAGGGCGCCGCGTGAGGCTCTACGCGGTGGCGGGCAGCGTGTGTTTCCAGCGCACGATCGCCTTGTAGGGCGCGCCGGGCGGCGCGGGCTCGGCGCCGGAGTCCGAATGCATGTCCTCGATCATGCTCCTGGCGGCGAGGCAGGCTTCGCTGAAGCCGCCGCGTTCGAGCGCTTCGCGCACCAGCGGCAGGCGGCTGCTCCACGCCGGGAACTCGACAATGGTTGCGGGCTCGACGAGCGTTTTGCCGCCGGGCGCGGACGAGATCGTCGCCGCGTCGTGATAGAGCTGGGGGTTGATGGGGAAATCGAGCGATGCCAGCACGTCCAGCAGCTTTTCAAGCAGCCGGGGCCGGCACGTGATCCGGACGGAAAGCAATTCTTCAATCGGGCAAACGCTCATAGCGCCTCCTGTGCTTGCGCACTCGCTACTCGCAATCGGCCCCAAAAACAAAAACCCTGGGGCTAAAAGCCACAGGGTTGCTCACTCCATGCCGATTGCCTTTAGCACTTTTTAGCGTGGTTGCAATTAGCGGGGCCCCCGGGGAGACCCTAAATCAATCCACGTTCGATTGAAGGATAGCACCGCGGGGCGGAGGGTGCAAACGGCCTGCTACGATGGCTCCCTATGCTTCGCTTCTTCGGATTGTTCGCTCTTCTGCTTTCGATTGCCGGCGCGGCGGATGGCGATCTCGCGCGGCGGCGCAAGGACGCCGAGACGCGCTGGGTCAGTTTCGAGAATCCGACCGGGGCCAAGGGCCAGGCCGCGCGCGAGAACCGCGGGGCGAAGGGGCATCCCTTCGATTCGCTGAAGGCCGGCGAGACAAAGACGTTGCTCAACGTCGAGGGCGCGGGCTCGGTGCGCCGCATCTGGCTCACGATCCAGAACCGCTCGCCCAAGATGCTCCGCTCTTTGCGGCTCGAGATGTTCTGGGATCACGCGAGCGAGCCGGCGGTCTCGGCGCCGCTGGGCGATTTCTTCGGGGCGATTCTCGGCAGGCTCACCGCGTTCGACAACGAGCTGTTTTCGAGCCCGGAGGGGCGCTCGTTCAACTGCGTCATCCCGATGCCGTTCCGCAAGGGCGCGAAGATCACGCTGACGAACGAATCGGGCGTAGACGTCCCGGAGCTTTTCTACCAGATCGACTACGTCGCGACTCCGAAGCCCGACGAAGACTCGCTCTACTTTCACGCCTACTTCAACCGCGTGCGATGGACGAACCTCGGCGAGGATTTCGAGTTTCTCCCGCGCGTGCGCGGCGAGGGGCGGTTCCTCGGCGTCCACTTCGGCGTGATCACGAACCCTGTTTATACGGGATGGTGGGGCGAGGGCGAGGTCAAGATGTACGTGGATGGCGACACGGCGCTGCCGACGCTTTCCGGCACGGGCGCGGAGGATTACATCGGCACGGGCTGGGGGCAGGGCGTGTTCCGCAACCGCTATCAGGGCTGCCTGCTCGCGGACGACAAACTCGGGCAGTATTCTTCCTACCGCTATCACGTTCCGGACCCGGTCTACTTCCACAAGGACCTGCGCGTGACCATACAGTCGCTGGGCGGCGAGGAGAAAGCGAAGGTGCTCGAGATGCTCGCCAAGGGCGCGCCGCTCAAGCCGGTCACGATCGGCGGCAAGGGCACGCTGATCAAGCTTCTGGAACTCGATCAGGCGCCCGATCTCGCGTCGCCGAAGTTCCCGGACGACGCCTGGATCAACAGCTACCGGCGGGACGACTGGTCGTCCGTTGCGTTCTTCTATCTCGATTCGCCCGTGAACGGCCTGCCGAAGATCGCGCCGGTGGAGAAGCGAGTCGAAGGTCTGGAGTAATCACTCGTCCCGCAGGGTGAGCGATGGATCGACCTTCATCGCTCGCCGCGCGGGGATGTAGCTGGCCGCAAGTCCGACGGCGAACAGCACGAGCGGCACGCCGATGAACGTGGCCGGGTCGGTCGCGGTGACGCCGACGAGCAGGTGAGACATCATACGCGTCAATGCCAGCGATGCAGCCAGGCCGATCGCGAGCCCCGCGGCCATGAGCGCGGCCGCCTGGCCGAAGACGTTCTTCAGGATGTCGGACGATGCCGCACCGAGCGCCATGCGCAGGCCGATTTCGTGCCTGCGCTGCGCCACCAGATACGACAGCACGCCGTAGATCCCGACCGATGCCAGCAGCAGCGCTCCTCCGGCGAAAAACGCCAGGATCAGCATCTGGAATCTGCGCTGGAACACTTCGCGGTCGAGGATCTCCTCCATGGTCTGCACGGCGATGATTGGCATTTCCCTATCGACCGCGCGGATCTCGCGCCGCACCGCGGAAGTGAGGCTGAGCGGCTCGACGGCGGTACGGATCACCAGCGCGGGGGGCGGAGTCGAGGTCTGCCGTTGCGGCACGTAGAACTCGGGCTTGGGCGGCACGTCCAGACCCGACTGTTTCACGTCCGCCACCACCCCAACCACGATCGCCGGGTCGCCCGATCCCTGGTAGAGCCGTCTTCCGATCGGATCCTGGTCCGGCCAGAACTGCCGTGCCATGGCCTCGTTTACCAGCGCTACGGCCGGCGCCTTTGCGTTGTCAGCGTCCGTGAACTGCCGGCCTTTGATAACGCGAATGCCCATCGCGCGCAGGTAGTCCGGCGTACACACGCGGTAGAGCACACTTTGCAGCTCCGTCATCGTTTCCGTACGCGCGCCGTCAAACCAGCCCTTGAAGTCAAGTGGAATGCCAAGCGTGAACCCCGCCGAGACCACTCCCGGAAGGGACGTGACGCGCGCGAGCACCTGGTTGTAGTAACGCTGCCGGTCCGCAGGCTCACGGAACCTGCTCCACACTGGTGTTTTCAGAGTGAGGATGTTGCGGGTGGGAAAGCCCGGGTCGATGCCGCGGAGCTGCGCGAAGGTGCGGATCATGAGCCCCGCGCCGATCAGCAGCACGAGCGCGAGGGCCGTTTCGGCGATCACCAGCGCGCGGCGAAGCGCCTGACTGTTGCGCGAGCGCCCGGCCCGCCCGGCGGTTGCCTTGAGCGCTTCGTTTACATCGGTGCGGAGCGCTCGAGCCACCGGAGCGAGGCTGAACAGAATGCAGGTGCCCGCGGTCACGACCAGGACAAACAACAGCACGCGCCAGTCGAGCTCGAGCGGAACGAGGGCCGCGATCTCGCCGGGCACGAGATGCTTCAGCGAGCCGACGCTCCAGTACGCCAGTAGTGTTCCCGCGGTTCCACCGGCCGCGGCCAGCAACAGGTGCTCGGCGATGAGCTGCCGCGCCACGCGCATGCCTCCGGCGCCAAGCGCGACGCGGATCGCGACTTCCTTCCCGCGCGCGACGGCGCGCGAAAGCATCAGGTTCGCGACGTTGGCGCAGGCGATCAGCAGGACGAAGCCCACGGCGGCGAGCAGGATCATGAGCAGCCGGCGATCTCCTACCATGTGCTCGCGCATGGGAGCGACGAACGCACCGACGTTCTTGTTTGTGTCCGGATAAGTTCGTTCCATGCCGGCGGCGATGGCGCGCATCTCGGCGTTGGCCTGCTCACGCGTAACGCCCGGCTTCAGCCGCGCGACGACCATCGAGTTATGACGGCCGCGATTCGAGAACTCGCGCAGGTCGTATTCGTTGCCCAGGGGGCTCCAGAGTTCCGTCGTCGCATTCGGGAACCGGAACCCCGGCGGCATGACGCCGACGATAGTCCGCTTCCGGCCGTCGATAAGCAGCGTCTGTCCGATGGCGCCGGGCGAACCGGCGAACCGGCGCTGCCACAGGCCGTAGCCGATGATGACCGCGCCGGGAGCGCCGGGCTTGTCCTCGTCGTCGCGAAACAGGCGGCCGCGTACAGGCTGGACTCCGAGGACGCGGAACAGGCTCGCGCTCACGACGCTGCCATCCGCCTGTTCGGGCTCGCCGTAGCCCGAGAGCCGGTACGTCGCGTTCTCGAGCGCGCCCATGCTCTCGAACGAGCGGCTCTGCGCTTTCCACTCGGTGTAGTTGCCCATCGCGACCGGGCTGTAGTGGAGCCCGAACATCTGCGTTTCTTCCCATATGCCCACGAGGCGGTCCGGCTCGCGGAACGGCAGCGGGCGGAGCAGGACGGCGTTGATCACGGTGAACATCGCGGCGGCGGAGCCGATGCCAAGCGCGAGGCACGCGATCGCCGCGGCGCTGAAGGCCGGGGTGCGGCGCAGCACACGCGCGCCGTAGCGGAGGTCGTGAAGCAGCGTTTCGAGGAAGCCTGTACGGCGGGCGTCGCGGCATTCCTCTTTGAACTGCTCGACGCCGCCCATCGCCCGGAGCGCCGCGTAGCGCGCCTCTTCACCGGACAGGCCGCGCGCCATGTTCTCGCGTGTGAGTTGCTCGAGGTGGAACGCAAGCTCGTCGTCGAGCTCCGCTTCGACCCTGTTCTTCCGGAACAGCGAACGCATTAGCAGACGCAGCATGGAAGGCCTCTCAGGCGGTCTCGACCACAGTGTTGATTGCCGCCGACAGCCGCCCCCAGTTCGCCAGCTCGGTTTCGAGCTGCGCGCGGCCGGCGCGCGTCAGGGAATACAGCTTGGCCTTGCGGCCGGTCTCGCTCTCGGCCCACTGGGCCTTGATCCAGCCCTGCTGTTCAAGCCGGTGGAGCGCCGGATAGAGCGACCCCTGCTGGACTTGCAGCACGTCTTGCGAGACTTGCTGGATGCGCTTGGCGATGGCCCAGCCGTGCTTGGGCTCGAGGGAGACGGTTTTCAGGATGAGGAGGTCCAGGGTGCCCTGGACCAGGTCGGTTGGTTTGCCCATTCGATGCCTCGACTATCTACAATACGCCGTTCATTGTAGATAGTCAAGGTATTAAAAAGAACCGGCGCTAGGGCATAACGCGGGTATGAAACGCTACTGCTGTGCGTTGTTGCTGCCCGCGCGCGGCGCCCGCGCAGGAGGCCAAGCTTGAACCCTGGCGCGAGGAGGCGCTCGCAAACGCGCTCCGCACGGCCAAGTTGCCGCGCGGGGGTACGGCAGGAGGCGCCGCTGCGCTGCTCGATTCCGCTGCTCGTCGTTCCGGCCGACTTCGGCATCGCTCGGTGTTCAAGGGCCGGCCGGTGTGCCCGCGGTGAAGCCGGCGGTTTGCAGTGCGCGGATGCATTCGAGAAACCGGCGCTCGATGGCGGCGGCGGTAAGAAGTGGAAAGCCGAGTTCTGCCGCGAGGCCTTCCAACTCCGGGCGCCACTCGTCGGGCATGACGAACTGCGGCGGAAAGGGATGAGTTGCGCGTTCCTTGAATACGCGTCGCGCGGCGCTGGCGGCTGCCGGATAGTCGAGTTCCCCGAGCAGGTCGATCAGCAGAATGTCCAGCACGTCCCGAGCGCGTCCGGCTGCGGCCGGTCCGGTGCACGCATGGAGTTTCTGGGCGACCTGATCGGCGAGGCCCAAACATCGCACTGGCGAGACTACCGGGATGCCCAGGTCCATCACGCCGTCGACCCGCGGCTCCACCAGGTCGATGCGGACCGCGTTGGCGGGGCCGAGGTCCACTTCGATCGTCTGCCAGGACCGGGTCCGGTGTTGGATCGCGACCTGAACGCGGATTGTGGCGGCCTGTTCCATGTCGCGCGTCTGGGCCTTTACACGGAATGTGAACTCGTCGAAGCCGAGTCGCAAGACCTCCGATAGAGTTTGCAGACGGCTCGCGCGATCTCCTTCGAGCGCCAGGTCAAGGTCTCGGGTGGCGCGAACGCGTTGCGCGAAGCGCAGTTCCATTGCAACGCCGCCTTTGAGGCAGTACGAGCCTAAAACGCCTTGGCGGAGTGCTCGCTCCAGAACCCCGCAAATCGCGAGAAAGGAAACCCAATGCCGCAGGCGCTCCCGATCGACTCCTAAGTCTCTCGCCACGCGAGCCAGCCTTCCAGACGCTCTGGATAGTGTGGCCTCGAGATCATGGAGTCTGCTCCGTCTAGTCGCGGGTGGTTTTGAGGGACCTGATATGAGTGTCGATTTTGCGCCGGAGTTGTCTCACCTCGGAGTTGCCGATGAAGCCTTCACGCCGCGCGCCCGAAACGGCCTGGCGCGCGAGGTCGATTCGTCCGCCGCTTCGAAGGAGGTCGGTGATTGTCCGGTTGATCGTTGTGACGGGAATTCCTTCCAGGAGGGTCACATCCTCCGGTGCCAAATCTTCGCGGTGCACTACGAGTCCCTTGCGCTTCCGGCGGCGAAGCCGGGCCGATTTCGGAACGGTGAGGTGGATCGAACTCGGGTTCGCATCGGAGATCCCGTAGACGGCGAGCGCGGACGCACGCGACAGGGCGACGGTCTGCGGTCCGCGGTTCGCCTGCGCCCAGAGAACGGCTTCCCGGTAATGAGAGAAACGGCTTGCAGGGTAGTGGGGAATACGGTAGACGCCTCGGGCGATGCGCTCGATTCGCGCGCGTTGCGCCAGTCTGGCCAGGACGGAGGTGGTGAATCCGGCGCGCCGCGCCTGTGCCGCCGTCACAAGGCCGTCGTTGTCCTCGGCGAGCGCGGCTAGTTCGTCAAAGCGTGAGCGTGGCACAGCCTACATTGTGGATATAGCCGGGACGTGTGTCAATATACTTCCAGAATGGAAGCATATTGACAGAGCCTCGGGATCCGGGTTGTTTGCGCAAGCCGGATACAGCACGGGCATGTTGCAATCCGCTATTGTGCGATTCGATTGATGGCGGGCGCGCCGTGTGATACCTTAGAGGTCTTCTAAATCCACCGGAGTTCCAATGGCTGAGGATCAAAAACCGGCTCCGCCTGCGCAGCCTACCCCACCTGGCGGTGCGAAACCTCCCGCTGCGCCCGCTGCGCCCAAAGCGCCCGCGGTGATGGCGGCTGTCCCCTGGGAAGGGGATGTGCCGCGCATGGTGAAAGAGCAGTTCGGGGATCAGGTCGCCGCGTGTTCTACCTACCTGGGGCAAAACTTCATTGTTGCCGCGGCGGGGGCGGCCGTCCCGATCGTTGAATTTCTGAAGCTTGAGGCCGGTTTCGACTACCTGGTGGACGTCACGGCCGTCGATTATCCGAAGCGGCCGGAGCGGTTCGAGCTGGTCTACGTTCTTTACAGCTTCGCCCGCAACGAGCGCGTGCGCGTGAAGACGAACATTGCCGAGGGGTACAAACCGCAAACGGCCACCGGCGTGCATCTGACAGCGAACTGGCTCGAGCGTGAAGTATTCGATATGTTCGGCATAGAATTCGCCGGACACCCCGATATGAGGCGCATCCTGCTACCCGAGGATTGGGAGGGTTTCCCGCTGCGTAAGGACAAACCGATCACCGCGATGGACAACCGGTGGGTCGAGGAACACCTCGGGATCGAGAGCGCCCAGTAAGCCATGCCGGATACCACTTTTCTCGATTCGACGGAGCTTGTGCTCAACATGGGGCCGCAGCACCCGTCCACGCACGGCGTGTTGCGCGTGATTTTGAAGCTCGACGGCGAGCAGGTCCGCGGCACGGAGTGCGTCATCGGCTACCTGCATCGCGGCGTCGAGAAGATCGCCGAGAACCGCACCTACCAGCAGTTCGCACCCTACGTGGACCGCATGGATTACTGCGCGGCGGTCTCAAACGGGCTCGGCTACTGTCTCGCGGTCGAGAAGCTTCTGAACGTCGAAGCGCCGCCTCGCGCGGCGGCCGCGCGCGTGATCCTCACGGAGTTGAACCGCATCGCGAGCCACCTGGTCTGGCTCGGAACGCACGCACTCGACATCGGCGCCATCACGCCGCTGTTCTACGTGATGAGGGAGCGCGAAGAGATCCTGAACATCTTCGAGAAATACTGCGGGGCGCGCCTTACGACGCACGCGTTCCGCATCGGCGGGCTTCAATACGAGCTTTACGAAGGCTTCGAGCAGGAAGTGAAAGCCGTCTGCGACCTGATGCTCCCGAAAATCGACGAATACGAAGAGCTGCTTACCGGGAACCGCATCTGGATCGGCAGGCTGAAGGGCGTGGGCATTCTGAACGCCGAGGACTGCAAGGCGTACGGCGTCACCGGGCCGATGATCCGCGCGGCGGGCGTGAAGTGGGACCTGCGGAAGGCGCAGCCGTATTCCGGCTACGAGCAGTACGAGTTCGACATCCCGACCGGGGAGAACGGCGACACCTACGACCGGTACCTGGTGCGGATGGAGGAGATGCGGCAGTCGGTGCGGATCATCCGGCAGGCTGTGGACCGCATCCCCGAAGGCCCGATCATGGGCAAGGTCCCGAAAGTCATCAAGCCTCCCATCGGCGAGGCGTACGTTTCGATCGAAGCGCCGAAGGGAGAGCTGGGGTATTACATCGTGAGCGACGGCTCGCCGCAGCCGTATCGCGTGCGCGTAAGGCCGCCCTCGTTCGTCAACCTGCAGTCGCTCGAACGGATGTGCCGGGGCGCGCTGGTGGCGGACGTGGTGGCCATCATCGGCACGATCGATATCGTTTTGGGCGAGGTAGACAGATAGCGAGTTCCCATGCGTAAGTTTTTGCGGAAGATTCTCCTGGTCGATCTGATCCAGGGATTACGGGTCACCTTCCATTACCAGCAGCCCAAGTACATCTACACGGAACAGTACCCGGCCCAGCGTCCGAAGGTCGCGGAGCGGTTTCGCGGCGCGCCGCGCCTGAACATCAACCCGGAGAACGGCGAGACGCTCTGTATCGCGTGCAACCTGTGCGCGCTCGCCTGCCCCGAGAGCCTGATCGTGGTGACGAGCGAGCGCAACGAGCAGACCCGGCGCAAGGAGCTGACCACGTTCACCTACGATACCTCGCGCTGCATGTTTTGCGGCCTGTGCGAGGATGCCTGTCCGGTGGATGCGCTCGAGCTGACGCAGGATTTCGAGCTGGCCAGCTACACGCGCGACGGGCAGATCTGGGACCGGCAGATGCTGGAGGAAGGGCCGCGGCCCAAGCAGTACAAATACTGAGTCCTGACCGCCATGTGGATTGACACCGTCTTCTTTTACTTCTTCGCCCTGCTCACGCTGGGCGGCGGGATCCTGACCGTGACCCGCCGCAACGCCGTGCACAGCGCGATCTCGCTGATCGTTTCGCTGATCGGCGTCGCGGGGATCTTCCTGCTCCAGCATGCCGAGTTTCTGTTCGCGGTCCAGATCGTGCTGTATGTCGGCGGCATCATGGTGCTGTTCCTGTTCGTGATCATGCTGGTCAATATCGATCAATCCGCCAGGCTGCGGCAGTTCAACAGGCAATGGTGGCTGGCGGCGGCTTGCGTGATCGCGGTGGCGGGCGAGATGTGCTTCTTCATTTATAAGGGCGCGAGCGCGTTCCGCCTGGCGGCGCAGGGCGCGCCTCCGGCCGGCGGGCTTGGAAACACCGAGCGCCTGGCCGATACGCTGTTCTCCCAGTACCTGCTGCCGTTCGAGGTGGCTTCGGTCCTGCTGCTCGCCGCAGTTGTCGGCAGCGTGCTCATGGCGAAGAAGAGGGTTTAATGCATCCGGTCACGACAGTCCATTACCTTGTGCTCAGCGCCGCGCTGCTCGCGATCGGCACGATCGGCGTGCTCACCCGCCGCAACATCGTCATCATTCTGATGTCCATCGAGCTGATCCTCAACGCGGTGAACATCAACCTGGTCGCGTTTTCGCAGCACTTTCAGAGTGTGACGGGCCAGGTGTTCGCGATCTTCGTGATCACGGTCGCGGTGGCGGAAGCTGCCGTCGGGCTCGGCATCCTGATCGCGCTGTTCCGGAACAAGGAAACGGTGCAGGCCGATGAAATCGAGCTTCTGAAATGGTAGGGTCCGAATGAACTTTCTCGATTCGATCTGGCTGATTCCGCTGTTTCCGCTGGCCGGCGCGCTGGCGATGCTGCTGATCGGGAGGAAGCTCGACCCGCAGGCTCCCTCCGAGGTCGCCGTTGCGCCGGGCGTGGCCGAGACGCCGCATCACGCGGGCCCTCATCACTCCGCGGCTTCGAAGGCGCTCATCAGTATTCTGTGCCCGGGGATGGTGCTGATCTCGTTCCTGCTTTCGGCGGGCGCGGTGTGGCAGTTGATCGACCGGCCGCAGCACACGCATCAGCTCATCCAGTTCACGTGGCTCTCCGGCCTGCCGTTCCACACGGCGTCTGGCGCGATTGCGCGATTCGCGGCCGATTGGGGATTTCTGCTCGACCCGCTCAGCGCGGTGATGATTCTGGTCGTCACCGGGATCGGGTTCCTGATCCACCTCTACTCGATCGGCTACATGGCGCACGACGGAGGCTACTACCGGTTTTTCGGATACCTCAACCTGTTCGTCTTCTTCATGCTGATGCTGGTGCTGGCGAACAACTACGTGCTGATGTTCGTCGGATGGGAAGGCGTCGGGCTGTGCAGCTACCTGCTCATCGGGTTCTACTTCCATAAGAAATCCGCAGCGGACGCGGGCAAGAAGGCGTTCATCGTGAACCGCATCGGCGATGCCGGATTCATCCTCGGCATGCTGCTGATGTTCAGCGTGCTCGGCAGCGCGCGGTTCCTCGACGTGAACAAGGCCCTCGAGGGTATGAGCCCCGAGACGGGCTTCGGCGTCCTGACCGCGATGGCGGTGCTGCTGTTCGTGGGGGCGTGCGGCAAGTCCGCGCAGTTCCCGCTGTACGTTTGGCTGCCGGACGCGATGGAGGGCCCCACGCCGGTTTCGGCCCTGATCCACGCGGCGACGATGGTCACGGCCGGCGTCTACATGGTGGCGCGGTCGAACCACCTGTTCCGGCTGACTCCCGAGGCTTCGCTCGTCGTTGTAACCGTGGGCGCGTTCACGGCGTTTTTCGCCGCTTCGATCGCGCTGGTGCAGAACGATATCAAGCGCGTGCTGGCGTACTCGACCGTCAGCCAGCTCGGATACATGTTCGTCGCGCTGGGCGCGGGTGCTTACTGGGTGGCGGTCTTCCATCTCTATACGCACGCATTCTTCAAGGCCCTGTTGTTCCTCGGGTCGGGCTCGGTGATTCACGCGATGGGCGGCGAGCAGGACATGCGGAAGATGGGCGGGCTCAGGAAGAAGATTCCGGTCACCTACGCGACGATGCTTATCGGCACGCTTGCCATCGCGGGCGTTCCGGGCCTGGCGGGGTTTTTCTCGAAGGACGAGATTCTGTGGCAGGCGTTCTCGCATCCGCATGCGTGGTTCCGGGTCGTGTACATGTTCGGCCTGATCACGGCGGGCATGACGGCGTTCTACATGTGGCGGCTGATGGCGCTCACGTTCTACGGTGAGTCGCGCGTTCCGGCCGGCGTGCACGTGCACGAGTCGCCGAAGATCATGACGGTGCCGCTGGTGGTGCTGGCGGCGGGTTCGGTGCTGGCGGGGTGGCTCGGCGTTCCGAAGCTGTGGAGCATTTTCCCGGAGTCTTTCCGCACGTTTGAGACATGGCTCGCCACGGTGTTGGGCGAGCACGCGATCCAGGCGGTGGAGCACGAGCCGGACACGAGACTCGAGTGGGCGCTCATGCTGCTGTCGATTGCGGTGGCGGGCTTCGGGATCTTCCTCGCCTGGACGCTCTACCAGAAGCGCAAGCCGGCGCGCGAGCCGCTCGAGGCGCTCGGGCCGTTTTATCGCGGCGCGTCGGCGAAGTGGAAGGTCGATGAAGCTTACGACGTCCTGTTCGTGAACGGGCTCGCGAAGGGCGGCGGCACGGTGCTTTCGCGCTTCGACCAGAAAGTGGTCGATGGCGGCGTGAACGGCGCGGGCTGGCTCACGCGCGCGACGTCGAAGGTCAGCATGTGGTGGGACACGTGGGTGATCGACGGCGCGGTTCGGCTGACGTCGTTCGGCATCAAGCTCGCGTCCTATCCGGTGCGGATCGTGCAGACCGGCTCGGTTCAGTCCTACGCTCTGATTTTTGTCGCGGGCGTGCTCGCGCTGTTCGGGTATTACATGGTGCGTTAAATGGGGAATCATTTACTTAGCTGGGTGCTGTTCACGCCGCTGATCGGCGCGTTGATATTGCTGCTAATCCCGGCATCGAAGAAGGGCGCGATCCGCATCTGGGCGAACCTTGCGGCGCTGGCGGGTTTCCTTGTCTCCCTCCCGCTGGCTCTCAATTTCGACAAGAACGCCGACGGGTTTCAGTTCGTCGAGCGCGCCGATTGGATCCCATCCCTCGGGGTGCATTACGCCATCGGCATCGACGGCATCAGCCTGCTGCTGGTGATGCTCACGACCGTTATCGGGTGCGTCGCGATTCTGTCTTCGTGGCGCGCCATCGACGAGCGGGTGAAGGAATACTACGCCATGTTCCTGTTGCAGCAGACGGGAATGATCGGCGTGTTCATCTCGCTCGACTTTTTCATGTTCTTCGTGTTCTGGGAAGTCGTGCTCGTGCCGATGTACTTCATCATCGGCGTGTGGGGCGGGCCGCGGAAGCTTTACGCGGCGATCAAGTTTTTCCTTTACACGCTGGCGGGCGGCGCTCTGATGCTGCTCGGCATCCTGACGCTCTACTTCCAGCACTACAGGCAGTTCGGCTTCTACACGTTCGAGATTTCCGAGCTGATGAAGCTCAACCTGCCGCCGCACATCGAGCAGTGGGTGTTCTGGGCGTTCTTCATCGGTTTCGCGATCAAGGTGCCGATGTTTCCGTTTCACACCTGGCTGCCGGACGCGCACGTGGAGGCACCGACCGCGGGCTCCGTGGTGCTGGCGAGCGTGCTGCTGAAGATGGGGACTTACGGCTTCATCCGCTTCTCGCTGCCGCTGCTGCCGAAGGCGTCGATCGATGCGACGATCGTGCAGGTGCTGGCGGCGCTCTCGCTCATCGGCATCATTTACGGCGCGCTGGTCAGCCTGATGCAGCAGGATTGGAAGAAGCTGGTCGCGTATTCCTCGGTGAGCCACCTGGGGTTCTGCACGCTGGGCATTTTCGCGATGAACCCGAACGGGATCGCGGGCAGCGTGATCCAGCAGATCAACCACGGCATCTCGACCGGGATGCTCTTCCTTGCCGTTGGGATCATGTACGAGCGGCGGCATACGCGCGAGCTGAGGGAATACGGCGGGCTCGGCCATGTGATGCCGCGGTACGCGGTTGTGTTCGCGATCGCGATGCTCAGTTCGGCCGGGCTGCCGCTGCTGAACGGGTTCATCGGCGAGTTTACGATTCTGCAGGGCGCGTTCGAGGCGAGCCGCACGTGGGCGGCGTTCGCGGTCACGGGCGTGATCCTGGGGGCGGCGTACCTGTTGTGGATGTACCAGCGCACAGTGCTCGGGCAAGTCACCAATGCCAAGAATCTGGGGCTTCCTGATTTGAGCTTCCGCGAGCTGGTGACGTTCCTTCCGCTCATCGCATGGGCGCTGTGGATCGGGATTTATCCGAAGCCGTACTTCGACATTCTCGAGAAGCCGGTGGCGCAGATTGTCGAACGCGTCAAGCCGGGGTATTTCGAGAACAAGCCCACGGCAGTGGCGGCGAAGGCGGCGGAGGTGGCGGCGAAGGCGGCGGAGGTGGCCCGATGAACTTCTACACGGCGCAAGACCATTTCGTGCTGCTTCCGGCCCTGATGCTCGCCTTCTTCGGGTGCGCCACCTTTCTGTGCGACTTTCTCGTTTTCCCGAAGCCGAGCCAGCGCAAGTGGCTGCTGATTTTCGTCGTCTCCGGGCTGGCGTTCGCGGGAGTCTGCCTCTACCGCCAGCAGACGCTGCTCGCCTCGCAGGGGATTCCGGAGATCACGGCGTTCCAGGGCTCGCTCACCATTGACGGCTTCGCCCTGTTCTTCAACTGGATCTTCCTGGCGGCGTCGTTCGTCGTCTCGATCGTCTCGTATAAGTACCTCGAAATCGAAGGCGAGCACCACGGCGAGTATTACGGCCTGATCCTGCTCGCCAACTGTGGGATGTTCTTCCTGGCCGCGGGCACCGACCTGATTACGCTCTTCATCGGCCTGGAGCTGATGGCGATCTGCTTCTACATCATGGTCGGGCTCCTGCGGTCGGACAAGCGGTCGAACGAAGCGGCGATGAAATACCTGCTGCTCGGCGCGTTCTCGAGCGGCTTCCTGCTCTACGGCTTCTCGGTGCTCTATGGCATCGCGGGCTCTACGAAGCTGCACGAAATCGCGGCCGCGATCGCGATGCGCGACGCGTGGGACCCGCTCGTGTTCCTCGGGCTCGGCACCGCGGCCGTCGGGCTGCTCTTCAAGATCTCCGCCGTGCCGTTCCACATGTGGGCGCCGGACGCCTATGAAGGCGCTCCGACCACGGTGACGGCGTATCTCTCGGTAGCATCGAAAGCCGCGTCGATGGCGTTCCTGCTGCGGATGTTCCTCGGTCCGTTCGGCTCCTCGCGCGACGTGTGGGTCCCGCTGCTGAGCGTGATTGCGGTTCTCACCATGACGGTCGGAAACCTCGCCGCCATCAGCCAGACGAACCTGAAGCGGCTGCTTGCGTATAGTTCCATCTCGCATGCGGGCTACATGCTGCTGGGCCTTGTTGCGGGCAACAGCACCGGCATCAACGGCGTCGCCGTCTACGTGCTGGTTTACACGTTCATGAACCTGGGCGCCTTCATGGTTCTGGTCTCGCTGCGCCGCAAAGAGATACTCGGAGAGGATATCGAGGATCTTTCCGGCCTCATGCGGAAGAGCCCGGTGCACGCGGTCCTGATGCTGATTTTCCTGCTGTCGCTCGCGGGCATTCCGCCGACGGCGGGCTTCCTCGGCAAGTACTACATCTTCCTCTCGCTGATCGAGACCGGGCATTACGCGCTGGCCGTGATCGCCGTGCTCTACGTGGCCGTGGCCGTTTACTACTACTTCCGCATGGTACGGAGCATGTTCGTGAACGAGGCGGTGGACAAGGTCCCGGTGACGGAGAGCTTCGGCCTGAAGGTCGCGCTGGCGGTGACGGGCATTCTGACGGTCGTGATCGGCGTCTACCCCGAGCCGTTCCTGAGGCTGGCTCAAACTTCGGTCCCGCTGTCGCTGGTGGTGCGGTAATCCCATGCTAAGCCTTCTTCAAAACCCGCTGATTACGACTCTGCTGCTGAGCGCGGTCATCGTGCTGGCGTTTCCGCTGCTGGCGGGCTATATCGTGCTGGCCGAGCGCAAGCTGCTGGCCGATTTCCAGGTGCGCCTCGGCCCGATGCGCGTGGGGCCGCACGGCATCCTGCAGCCGCTCGCCGACGCGTTGAAGCTGATCATCAAGGAAGACGTCATCCCCGCGCAGTCGGACAAGTTCATCTTCTGGCTCGCGCCGTGCGTTTCGACGTTCACGGCGCTGACGGCGTTCGCGGTCATCCCCTTCACGCCGTGGATCCGCGTGGCGGACGTGAACGTGGGGCTGCTGGTCATCAGCGCGATGTCGGCCGTGGGGATTCTGGGCATCGTGCTCGGCGGATGGTCGTCGAACAGCCACTACGCGCTGCTGGGAGCGCTCCGCAGCGGCGCGCAATTGATCAGCTATGAAGTGGCGCTGTCGTTCGCTCTGCTCTCGGGCGTGATCGCGGCCGGAACGCTGAGCATGAACGGCATCGTGCAGGCGCAGGCGGAACGCCACATCTGGTTCATCTTCGACAACTACGGCCTGATGCTGGTGCCGTTCGTACTGTACGTGATCGCGGCTATCGCGGAAACGAACCGCGCGCCGTTCGACCTGCCCGAGGCGGAATCGGAGCTGGTAGCGGGCTTCATGACCGAGTTCAGCGGCTTTCGCTGGGCGCTCTACTTCCTGGCGGAGTACGCGAATATCTTCGTGATCTCGGCGGTGGCGGTGACGCTGTTCTGGGGCGGCTGGCTGCGGCCCTTCCCGAGCGTCGCCTGGCTGGACTACCCCCTCAACGCCGTGTTTCCGTTCATCGCGCTCGCCGGGACGGGCGTCTACTGCTTCCCGCTGGCGAAGCGCCTGAAGAACCGTCCGCGCGCGCTGTTCCTGATCTTCATCGGGCTTTGCATGATTCTGCTCGGCGCGCTGTTCCTGATTCCGATGGTGAGCGCGGCAGTGGGCGGCCTGTTCTGGTTCTTCTTCAAAGTGGGCCTGATCGTCTATTCGATGATCTGGTTCCGCGCCACCTGGCCGCGCTTCCGCTACGACCAGTTGATGAACGTAGGTTGGAAGAGGCTCATCCCGGTGGGCATGGCGGCGGTGCTGGTGAACGCCGCCGTGGGGATGCTGAAGTAGCTTTGCGCGACGCGTGCCGCCGGAATCTTGGATACTGAAGTAGATGGATCCGGATTTCCTTGTAGTCGGCGCGGGCGTGGCCGGGTTGCGCGCGGCGATTGAACTGGCGCAGGCCGGCTCGGTCCTCGTCGTCGCCAAAGATAGCCTGCGCGAATCTTCTTCGGAGTACGCTCAGGGCGGCATTGCGGTCGCGCTCGGGGAGGACGACCAGGTCGATCTGCACGAGCAGGATACGCTCGTTGCGGGCGACGGATTGTCGAATCCCGACGCTGTCCGGGTGCTGGTTGAGCATGCGCCCGCCGCCATTCACGAGCTGATCGAGTGGGGCGCGCAGTTCGATCGCGAGGGCTCGAAGCTTGCGCTCGGCAAGGAGGGCGCGCATAGCCGGCGCCGCATCCTGCACGCGCAGGGCGATTCCACCGGACACGAGATCGCGCGCGCTCTCTACTTCAAAGCCGCGTCGATGCCGAACATCGAGTTCCGCAGCTTCGCGGGCATTACAGACCTGCTCGTCACGGGGAACGGCGAGGTTGCGGGCGTGCTGGTGTGCGACGCCGAGGCGCGGCACTGGGTGCCGCTTCAGGCGCGCGCGGTCCTGATCGCGACCGGCGGGCTCGGGCAGGTTTACCGCGCCACGACGAACCCCGAAGTCGCCACGGGCGACGGCGTGGCGGCCGCGTACCGCGCGGGCGCCGAGATCAGCGACCTCGAATTCGTCCAATTCCACCCGACCGCGCTGCACCTTGCCGGAGCCCCGGCGTTCCTGCTTTCCGAGGCCCTGCGCGGCGAAGGCGCCTACCTGCGCAACGGCGCGGGCGAGCGCTTCATGCCGCGCTACGACGAACGCGCCGAGCTGGCGCCGCGGGACATCGTCGCTCGCGCGATCGTCACGGAAATGGCCGCGCGCGGCGAAGAGCGGGTGTTCCTCGATGTGCGGCATCTTGGACGCGAGTTTCTCACCGCGCGCTTCCCGCGAATCTACGAGACGTGCCTGAAGTACGGCGTCGATCTCGCCGCGGCGCCCGCGCCGATCCATCCCGCGGCGCATTACGCGATGGGCGGCATACGGACCGATCTCGACGGCCGCACGAATCTCGCGCGCCTGTTCGCCGCGGGCGAGGTGGCCTGCACGGGCGTGCACGGCGCGAACCGCCTGGCGAGCAACTCGCTTCTCGAAGGGGTTGTCTACGGCGCGCGCGCCGGCGCGGCCATGCGCGAGTTCGCGGGCGCGCCGCTGCTTCGAGCGCCCGAGCCACCCGCGCCGCAGTTTCCCTGTCTCACGGCCGAAGCAGTGCGCGACCTGGCGTGGCGCGCTTGCGGAATCGTGCGTTCGGGCGAGCAGCTTGTCGAGGCGTCGGACCGCCTGAGCCGCATCCCGCCGCAAGCCTCGCCGAGCCCGAATCGTGAGCTGTTCGAGCTGCGCAGCATGCATGCGGTCGTGTCCCTGATCGCGCGCTGCGCGCTGGCTCGCCTGGAAAGCCGTGGCGCGCACTACCGCACCGACTATCCGGGCAAGCGCGCCGAATTTCAGAAGCACTCCGTCATTTCCGGAGATCATGACGTCAGATTCGAGTAGACCAGCCAGCCCCACAGTGTCGCCGGCGCGCGTGCGCCTGGTGACCATGCCTTTGTTTGCGCTACTGGTCCTCGCCGCGGCTCCATTCGAGAAGACCTCGGCCGGCACCGCACTGTGGGCCGCGCCGGCCATTCTCGCCGCGGCCATGCTCATTGCGTGGGCGGCGGAATCGGCGCAATTTTTCATCGCGCAGGGCTTCGCGCTTGCCATCCTCGCGTGGCTGCAAACGCTGCCGGAGTTCGCCGTTGAATTCGTGCTTGCCTGGAAGCAGCGCGTAGACCTGCTGCTGGCCGGGCTGACCGGAGCGCTGCGCCTGCTCACAGGACTCGGCTGGCCCATGATTTATTTCGTGGCTGCGTTCTTCTACCGGCGCAACCACCATCAGCCGCTGCGCTGTATACGGCTCCAGGAAGGCCACGCGGTCGAGGTGGTCTCGCTGTTCGTTCCGCTGGTCTACATGATATTCGTGTGGTTCAAGTCGTCGCTGAACGTGTTCGACGCGGCGGTCCTGATCGCGATGTATGTCGCGTACCTGCTCGTGCTGCGGCGGCTGCCGGCCGAGGAACTGGAGAACGTGGACGAGCTGGAGTTCGTCCCGCGGACGATCCTGAAATCCAGGCCGGCGGTGCGCGCCTCGCTGATCATCGGCTTCTTCGCCGCAGGCGGCATCCTGATCTACCTGTCCGCGGAGCCCTTCCTGGGCAGCCTGCTCGCCATCTCGGCCATACTTGGCATTCCGACGTTCGTTTTCGTCCAGTGGGTGGCGCCGCTCGTATCGGAGTTTCCCGAAAAGGTCTCGGCGTTCTATTGGGCGCGCACCGTGGACCGCGCCCCCATGGCCCTCATGAACATGGTGTCGAGCAATGTCAACCAGTGGACGCTGCTCACCGCCATGCTGCCCATCGTCTATTCGATCAGCAAGGGCGCGGTCTCGCCCATCCCGCTCGACGGCCAGCAGGAACTCGAGCTTCTCATGACCATCGCGCAATCGGTGCTCGCGATGGTCTTCCTGCTCGACATGAAGCTCACGTGGAAGGAAGCCACCGCGCTGTTCACGCTGTGGGCGGTCCAGTTCGGTTTCTCGCCGGTAAAGCCGGGCCCGGGGTTAGCCGGCTATGTGGCGCAGCACATACACCACTGGATCACCGGGGTGTACGTGGTTTGGTGCGCCGCTGCAATCGTGCGGCTCTTCCTGCGCAGAAAGATGCCCGCAGCATTTCATCTCTTCGGCCGGATCTGGAATCAGTACATCCGCCCGGGCGCCGTTGCGCAACCCTGGGAGTAGGGGCGGACTTCAGTCCGCGCCGGACTAGGCTGGGCTGAAGCCCACCCCCGGGGAGTAGCGGTCTAGGCGGCCCCCTTCCATACGAATGTGGCGGTGGTGTTCGGTGCGAGCGTGTAGCGGAACGCCTGCGAGCGCCACACGACCTTGAACGCCTGCGGCGCTGCGGTGTCGTTGTGGGCGATGAGCGCCAGCGCGCCGTCCGGCCGCAGGAACGCCACGTTGAGAATGCGCGCGTCCTCGGTCGAATCGATGCGATGGCTGCCGTTGGGCACGAAGCGCGTCAGGTGGCCCATCGTGTAGTACTCGATGGTGTACTCGACGTGCCCGGCGCGCGGGCCCTCGGTGTGGACCGTCACCAGGCCGCGGCAACTGGAGCATCCGCCCAGATGCGGGCCATGGCTCTCGTCCGCGGCCACGGGCCACTTCACGAACGACTTGCTCCAGTTCCGGATTACGCGCACCATGTCGCGCATGTCCTGGCTCTGCTGGCGGCTGCCCGAACTGAAGCCCGAGCGCTCGGTGAAGAACGTGTCGAGGCCGTAGCGGTCGTGCAGCGCCGACTGCACCTGCACGTCGCCGTCGTACCCGTGCCACGCGATACCGCCGACGTAGGGCGACTTGCGCACGGCCTCGTCCTTCAGCATTTCCTCGACCAGTTCCACGTTGCCCCAGTTGAAGTCGAGCAGCAGGATCTTCGTCGTGAGCTTGTTGGCCTGGAACGCGGGGAACCAGTAGTCCTTCAGCATCGTGACCATCGTCGCGGCGGGCATCTGGAGCACCGACGGATAGTTGATCACCTTGCAGCAGGTCGGCTCGTTGTTCAGGCTGACGTAATCGACGTGCACGCCCTCGGCCTCGTAGGCCTGGATGGTTTTGACGTGGTAGTTCGCGTGGTGCTGGTAGAGTTCGGGCCGTATGCCGCCCGCCACCACGGACCCGCTGGTCTTCATCCAGTAGGGCGGGCTCCAGCAGTTCAGCATCAGCGTGAGCTTCGGGTCCAACTTGCGAGCCCACTTGGTGAGCGGGAGAATGTCGGCGCGGTCGGGATCGATGCTGAAGTGGGGCAGGCTCGGGTCGGCCTGGTCCGCCTCGTTGTCGTCGTAGGTGTACCAGGCGCGCGTGAGGTCGGAAGAGCCCATCGGGTTCCGTAGGAAGCTCAGGCCGATTCCGTCGTTGGGGTCGAACAGCCGCTTCATGACCTGCGCGCGCTGCGCGGGCGAGAGCTTCCGGTTGATCAGCCAGGCCGCCCCGTCAGTGAACGACGCGCCGCCGCCTTCCATCTTTTGGAAACGCTTCGTTTCGTCTACCGTGATGGCGAGGAGGCCGTCGGAGACGTCTTTGGCGAAGGTGACGTCGGGCTGCGGTTCGAGCCCGGCGACCAAGCCGGCGTCGTCGGACGTGGTGGTCCAGACGCGAACCGGGGAAGCGGCCTGCGCGCAGCCGAACAGGCCGGCCAGGAGGAATGACAGTCGCAGCGTTCTCATATTCCTGTGCTCAACGTGACGATGGAACCGGCGGGCAGATTGATCGCGGTCTCCACGCCCGACATTCGCAGAGTCACGGCGCGTTCGGCTCCCGAGTTTGTGAGCACGATCGCCGCGCCGCCGCCGGGATTCGCGAACGCAGCGTGTGCGACGCCCTCGAGATTCCCGGAAGATTCGATGCGCCTGGCGCCCCGCCGGATCGCGTGCGAGTAGTGCAGGAACGCCCAGTATTGGCCGCTTTCGGTGATCTCCTTCGTCTTCGAATCGATGGTCACAAGCCCGCCGCACGGAAACGGGCCGATGTTCGGATTGCCCTTCTCGTCGAGCGCCATGTTCCAGCCGGTGATCGCACGCGCCCAGTTGCGCAGGATGCCCGCGAACGTCGCGCTCCACTTCGTCCAGTCGGTCTTGTACTCCGGGTCATTTATGTCGGGGCCGCCCTCGGTCCAGTAGGCGTGCTTTTCCGGATGCGCCTCGTGAACGCGCGTCATCGCGGCGGGACTGCCGCCGTAACCGTGCCATGCGACCCCATCGACATACCGGTTCACATTCGGGTCGTCGAGCTCGCAAATGGCGCGGCCCCATAGGTCGTAGTTGTGATCGAGGATCCAGATCTTCGTTGCAAGCTTGCGTTCGGCGAGCGCCGGGCCGAGGTGCGTCGAGACGAACTCGCGCTCGTACTCCTGGCCCCACAGGCACGCGGGCATGCGCCCGTCCTGGTCGGTATCGACCTCGTTCTGCACCGTGACCGCATCGATGGGCACGCCCGCCTCGGCGTAGGCCTCGAGAAACTTCACGAAGTACTTCGCGTAGGCCGCGAAGTGCGATTTGCGCATCGATCCGCCGAGCATCGAACCGCCGGTCTTCATCCAGCCGGGAGGGCTCCAGGGCGAGGCGAACAGGAACAGGTCCGGGTTCACCGCGCGCGCCGCCTTCAGGATCGGGATGGTGTACTTGCGGTCCTGATCGATGGAGAACCGGAGCATATCGGGGTCCGGATCGCCCTCGTCGTAGCTGTACATCTTCGTCGCGTAGTCGCTCGAGCCGATCGAGAGGCGGCAGACATTGAATCCGAGATCGGCGGGTCCGAACAGCCGCCGGATGAGCCTCTGTCGCGCATCCGGCGCGAGCTGATCCATCATGTACGTCGCAGAGTCGGTCAGGGCCGCGCCGAATCCAAGCATTTCCTGAAACGTTCTCGCCGGATCGACCACAATTGCTTCGGCCGAACTCGCGCCCTCGGGGCGCCACTGGAGCGGGGGAGCGGCCGCGAACCGCTTCGTTCCGGCCGTGACGCGCACGGCGATTTCGCCGGCGGGACGCGCGGCCGCGCGCCCCATCGCCGCCGCTCCCACGGCGCTCAGTTTGAAGACATCACGACGACTGAGAAGACTTTGCATTGAGTGCTCCTTGCCGGGGTTCCCGGATGGTAAGAATCTGGTCCGCTTTCACGTTTTTCAGCGTCTGAACTGCGCCGAGCGGCCAGCGGATCTCGAGGTCCGCCGCTTCAACGCTGCCGAGCCCGAAGTGCAGCCGCGGATCGTTCGAGGAACAATAACTCGACTGCGCGATCACTTCCTGCGCCTGCCGCTTGCCGCCATACGAGCAGATCACGCGGGCACCGATGGCGCTGCGGTTCGACTCGGTTCCGATCAGCTTGAGCTTCAGCCAATGATTGCCGCCCTTGAGATCGTTGCGCAGCAGCGAGGGCGGCTCGTTCAAATTCACGATCAGGATGTCGATGTCGCCGTCATTGTCGAAGTCACCGAAGGCGCAGCCGCGGCTGCAATGCGGGTCGGCGATGGCCGGCCCCGCTTCGCCGATCAGCTCCTCCAGCCGCCCGCCGCCGAGGTTGCGGAAGATCACGCGCGGCGTCTTCAGCGGATAGGCCGGGTTCTTCGCCTCGACCTCCGGATACACGTTGCCGGTGACGTAGAAGATGTCGGGGTTGCCGTCGTTATCGAGGTCCACGATCCCGGCGCCCCAATTCACGAAGCGGGTCTCGACGGCGAGGCCTGAGGCGAGCGTGCGGTCCTCGTACGCGCCCTTGCCGCGGCTCACGTACAGCACGTTCGAGTCGTCGAGGAAATGCGTTTTGAAAATATCCAGGCGGCCGGAAAGGGTGATGTCGCCGATGCCGACGCCCATGCCCGATTGCTCGATGCCGTCCTCGCTCAGAGCAACGCCGGCGAGCAGACCCTGTTCCTCGAAGGTGCCGTCGTGGCGGTTGCGGAACAGCAGGCTCGCGCTGGTGTCGCAGGCGACGTAGATGTCGGGCCAGCCGTCGTCGTCGAAGTCCGCCGCGACCACCGTGAGCCCGTATCCCGGCGCCACGCGCGAGATCCCCGCCTCGCGCGTGACATCCGAGAACGTGCCGTCTCCGTTGTTGTGATAGAGCGAGTGATAGGAGTACGGCAGCCCGCGCGGCCCGCAATTCACCGGCACGCCCATCCAGGTGCAGTTGGAATCGTGGCCCGGCTTCGGCGCGCGCTGCAAATCGAAATCGAGGTAGTTCGAAACGAACAGGTCGAGGCGCCCGTCGCGGTCGTAATCGAAGAAGCAGCAGCCCGCGCCCCAGCGGTCGCGCGTATCGAGCAGGCCTGCCTCGCGCGTGACGTCTGTAAACGTGCCGTTGCCGTTGTTGCGGTAGAGCGCGTTGCGGCCGTAGGCGGTGATGAACAGATCGTCGAAGCCGTCGTTATCGAAATCGCCCACCGTGACGCCGGTGGCCCAGCTCGTGCGCAGCAGGCCCGCCTCGGCCGTGACGTCGGTGAACGTGCCGTCGCGGTTGTTCTTGTACAGCCGCGTGCTCGCATCCTCGGGCGGAGCGGCGACGCGCGAGCCGCTGAGCACCAGCAGGTCCATCCACCCGTCGTTGTCGTAATCGACGAACGCGCAGCCGCAGCCCATGGTCTCGATGATGTAGTCCTTGCGGTCCACGGGACCGTAGACGGTGGGATGGCGCAGTCCGGCCGCGGCGGCCACGTCGGTGAAGTGCGCGTTGAAGGGGAGGCCCGACGGCTTCGCGCGCGGCGCGGCCTTCACGGTGCGCGACGACATGCCCTGCCCGTAGAGGAGCGGCGCGGCGAGCAGTCCGAGAAACTGGCGGCGCGTGGGCGTCATTCGTCCGGCCGTTCCTCTCCGGCCGGTTTCAGGCGCATCTCGCCGTAGATCTGCTTGAGCCGCTCCTTCATCTCTTTGTACTTCTGGAACTCCGCCAGCTCGACGCGCGCCTCCTCCAGACGCCCGGACGAACGGTACAGCGCGGCGAGGCGGTAGTGCGCGATCGCGTGCGTCGGATCGATCTTCACAGCGCGCTTCAGCAGCGGCTCGGCCTTCTCCGGCTGCTTCATCGCGATCAGCGCACGGGCGAGGCCCAGGTTCGCGTCGAGGTCGTCCGGCGCCAGCTCGACCGCCCGCGCGTAGTGCGTGTAGGCGGCCTGCGTCTCGCTGCGCTTGGCGGCGATCTCGCCGAGCCTGCACGCGGACTTTGCGTCGAACGGATTCGCCTGAAGCGCGGCCTTGTACTCACGCTCAGCCTCGAGTTCGCCGGCCGATCCCGAGGCGCCGTTCAACATTTCCGCCAGCTCGAAGTGGGCGCCGGGCACGTTCGGATCGAGCTTCAGTGCCTCGCGGTAGTGCACGATCGCGCCATCGCTGTTGCCCTGGCGCGCCAGTTCGTGCGCCATCGCCTGGTGCATCCGCGCGGATTTCGGCGCGGCCATCGAGAGAGAGAGCATCGTCTCGTCGGCCAGCTCGGAATAAATGCGGTGCGCGACGTAGAGAATATCCGGATCGGCGGGCCTGAGCCGGCGCAGCGCATTCGCCGCGCCCGCGGCCTTTTCGAGCTCGCCCGAGCCGTAGTAGATCTCGATCAGCTCCATGCCGGTCTCGACGCGGAGCTTCTCCTCCTGCAACTGCGCGAACGCCTTCTCCAGGTCGGCGCGCGCCTGCGCCAGCCGCCCGAGCCGCTTCTCCGCGAGCCCCAGCAGCGCCTGGATCTTCCACAACCCCGGCCGCAGCTTCAACGCCTGCCGCAGCTCTGCCGCCGCTTTCGCATACTCGCCCTGGAAATACAGCAGCACCCCGTAGTTGGCGCGCGCATCGGCGTTCGCGGGCTCGGCCGCGGCGAGATTCGCGTACCGGCGCGCCAGCTCGGGAGGAGGCGCGCCCGCGGGCTGGCTGAATAGGGGGGCCGCTATCGCGGCTGCGATCAGAAGTTTCAGAAGCATGTTGTCGCCATGCGGGGCGGACCCGGGGGTTCGATAGGTCCGCCCCAGCGTTACATCCCGGTCAGACTAAAAAGAGAACCGGGCTCCAAGTTGAATGTTGCGGCCGTTCACCGTGACTCCGGTGATCTTGCCCACGCTGGGATCCTTCTCGCCGCTGGCCAGCGCGGCCGGATTCAGGTTGGCGTTCGGCTGCCCGAAGCTGGGGTGGTTGAGCACGTTCGCCGCGTCGAAGCGCAGTTGCAGCTTGAACCGCTCCGCTCTCGGCATGGTGAACGTCTTCCCCAACGAGAAGTCTACGTCGGAAAGCTTCGGCCCACGCAGCGAATTCCTGCGCTCGGTGCCGTAGGTGAGGTCGGCCGGCTGCGCAAAGGCAAGCTGGTTGAACCATTCGTTGATCGTGGGATTCGAAATGCTCGGATCCCCGACCCGGTTCGGATACCAGTTGCCCGCCTGCGATCCGAGGCCGTTGTTGGAGGCCATCGTGACCGTGTACGGCGCGCCGGATTGAGCGATGAAAATCGCCGAAGTCTGCCAGCCTCCCAGGACGGCTTTCAGCGCCGCGTTTCCCTTGGGGGACGGCAGCTCGTAAATCACCGCGCCCTTCCACATGTGCGGGACGTCGAAGTTCGAGTACCCGTAGTTGGCGGACGGATCGTAAGCGTTCTGGTAGGGCTGCGCCCCGCCGCGGCCGCCCCAGCCCGACGAGCTCTGGTCGTCCATCATGCGAGACCAGGTGTAGTTCGTGTCGAAGCTGAGACCGCGCGTGAAGCGCTTGCGGAAGGACACCTGCAACGCCCGGTAGTTCGAAACGGCGTTGTAGGTGTTGCTGCCGAGGTTGCCGTACTGCGGGAACGGCCGCCCGGCGTTGCCCTGGCCCAGGTTCTGCTGCGGCACCTGGTTGCGGTCCACCGGGAACGACAGGTTGTAGCCGTGGCTGCCCACGTAGGCCGCCTCGATCACCATGTCGCGCCCGAACTGCCGCTGCGCGCTGGCGGACCACTGCAAAATGCGCGCGGCCGGGCTATTGTAGGGCTGATAAGGAATGCCGCCCTGGCCGTTATAGGCGCCCGGATCGCGCGAGGCTTGAATGAACGGCAGTCCCGCGCCATCGCCCGACAGAATCGCCACGGGAACGGGGTTCACAATATCGGCCGTGATGTTCCCCGTGGAGTTGCTGCCGAAGCCCATGCCGGCGCCGTAACTATCGAGGCTCCAGCCGTAAGCGTACTGGCCGAAGCCGCCGCGGATCACCCAGTTCGAAGTGGGCGACCACGCCAGGCCCACGCGCGGCAGGAAGATCTTCCTGTCCGACTGCTCGAGCTGCTTGCGCCCGTTCAGCGGCGCAAACCACACCGCGCCCGGCGTGTTCGTAACCGGGTTCATAAACGTTGGGTCGAAGCTGCCCGCATTGTTGCGCAGCTCGCTCCAGCCGCCGTGATACTCGTAGCGAAGGCCGAGGTTCAACGTCAGGTTCGGCTTCAGCTTGAAGTCGTCCTGGAAGAACACCTGCGGGCTCTTGGAGCGCGCGTAGGACATCGGCTGCAGCAGCGCGTTCCACGCCTGAACCTGCCCGAGCAGGAAGTCCGCGTATCCAACGTTGCTGTTCGTGAAGACGCCGGTGAAGGTGAACTGGCCCGAGACCATGTTGCCCCACGGAGTGGAGTTGTCCCGGAACATCAGCACCTCGCCGCCGAAATGCAGGATATGGCGGCCGCGGATCATCGTCACCACGTCCGACGGCTCGAAGCTGTGCTCGATGTAGATCGAGTTCGACTGCGGCTGGAGCGTGTTGTTGCCCGCGATGCCCTGGATATTGATGTTCGGGTAGATGTCGGCCTTGGCGTACCGCAGCCCGAGCTTCTCCGGATAGCCCTTGCCGATGCTCATCGGCTGGAACCAGTTGCCCTGCTTGGTGTAGCCGAAGCGGAACTCGTTCACCGTGGTCGGGCTGAAGGTATGGACGTCGGAAATCTGCGCGTTGTAGCTGTCCACGTCGCCGTGCTGGCAGTTCAACGGGCAGCTCGTGTTGTCGTAAAACGCGTTGTTATCGCGCTGCGTGATCGAGAACGTAATGCGGTTGTTATCGCTCACGGTGTAGTCGATCCGCCCGAACTCCTTGATGAACGGGTTCACGTTGTTGGCGGCGTACAGATAGTTGTTCTGGATGCCGGGCTGGTTGGCGACCGGGTAATCCTTCTGGATGTTCGCCGCTACCGAATCCCACCGGTCCTGCGGGATCTGGTTGTTCGGGAACGGCTGCCCGTTGGTCGGATCGTAGATCACCGGGAAGGCCGGATCCGAGAAATCGCCCCGCTTCATCGCGTCGGTCGGGACGCTGGCGAAGGCTGTCGTGCCTTGCGGGTTCACGATCTTGTCCAGGTTGAAGTAGAAGAACATGCGGTTCTTCAAGATCGGCCCGGAGATCGACCCGCCGAAGTTGTCGTAACGCTGCCGGGCGACCTTCGTGTCGAAGAAGCTCCGCGCGTTCAGCGCGTCGTTCTGGAAATACTCGTAGGCGGAACCGTGCCACTGGTTCGTGCCGCCCTTGCTGATCTGGTTGAAGACCGCGCCGCCGATGCCGTACTGCGCCGAGAAGCTCGACGTGTTGACCTGGAGTTCCTGCACGGACTCGAAGATCGACGTGTCCACGTTGGCGCTGTGGGGCAGCGTGGTCGAGGCCCCGTCGGCGAGGAAGTTGGCGTAGTAGGGCATGTTTCCGTTCACGGAAATGCCCGTGCCGGGGTTCGACGCCCCTTGGCTGGCCGATGGAGCGCCCGAGGCGCCCGGCAGCAGCTTCATGAAGTTGACCCAGCTCTGGCCGACGTTCGGCATCTCAGACATGGTCTGCGATTGCAGCGAGATGCTCTGCTCGCCCGTTTCGGTTTTGAGGATGGGCGCTTCTGCAACGATCTCCACCTGCTGCTGCATCGCTCCTACGGCCAACTGCGCGTCTACCGTGATCACGCCCACGTTGAGCGTGATGCCGTCGCGCACGACCTTGTTGAAGCCTTCCTTGCTGAAGGTGACCCTGTAACGGCCGGGAAGGATCGAAGCGGTGTCGTAAAGGCCCGCCTCGTTGGTGACCAGTTCTCTGACAACCCCGGTTCCGGTATTGAGAATAGTAACGGTGACACCCGGCATCACCGACCCTGAGGAGTCGGTGACCGTGCCGCGAATGTCGCCTGAGTTGGTATTCTGCGCGAGGCCGGTAGCAGCCAGGCACAGAATCAACGCCGCGACGAGCGCGAGCCGTTGAATTCCCACAACTCCCTTTCGCATTTTCACTCCTTTGTTTAAACTCGGCTCGGATGGCTGCACAAAATTCGGCCAATGGCTTGACCCACCCACCTAAGCTGTAAAGGAGCCTAAGGCGTACCCAGGCGCGGGTGTAGTATCTTCCCGTTATCTGCCGCGGCGAAACGCTGGGGACGCTTTTGTATCAACGGCGTACACGAAAATGTACGGGCGTTACCGTACATGTCGGGGTCATTTTGGACAAGTACGTGATATAATCCCGTGCGGAATGCGGGCGGCAAACGGGGTTTCCGCGGATCAGGTTCGAGCCGAGATTAACTCCATACTCGCCGCTCCGGCGTTCACCCGTTCCCCCCGCCTCGGACGGCTTCTCACCTATCTCTGCACGAAAGCCCTGGCCGGGGAATCGGCGCAAATCAAGGAATACGCGATCGGAGTGGACGTGATGGACCGGCCGGCGACGTTCGACCCGGCCGAGGATGCCATCGCCCGCGTGGAAGTGCACCGGCTCCGCAAGCGCCTGCGGGAGTATTACGAAAAGGAGGGCGCGGCCGACCGGGTCCAGATCGTCATCCCGAACGGCCAGTACGTGCCGGTGTTCCTGCCGGGCGCTCCGGAGCGCGGGAAGGCGGCCCCGCCGCGGGGGGCCGTGCCGGGGCCGCGCCGCTTGTGGCCGTGGCTGCTCGGCGTTGCCGCGCTGGCGCTCGTGGTTACGGCCGCGTTCCTGCTGAAAGACCGCGCGCCGGCCTCGGGCGGCGCTCCCGCGCTTACGCCAGCGCCCGTCGCGGGTTCAACCGCGATCCGGCTGGCATGCGGCCAGGCGCAGCCCCGTCGCGACCGGCTGGGCCAGCAGTGGCTCCAGGATCAGTTCTTCGAAGGCGGAACCGCCATCGAGCAGCAGCCCAAGCGCTTCATCGCCCGCGCGTTCGACCAGAGGCTGTTCGATTTCGCCCGCACGGGAGACTTCAGCTATCACATCCCGCTGGCGCGCGGGAACTACGAGATGCGCCTGTACTTCGTCGAGACCGTGTATGGCGAGGGCGCGCCTGGAGGCGGGGGCGAGATCAGCCGCATCTGCGACATCTTCGTGAACGGCCGCCCGGCGATCACAGCCTTCGACATCGTTTCCGACGCCGGCGAGCCTTTCGTCGCCGACGTGCGCGCCATCAAGAACCTCTCGCCCGCCGCCGACGGCAAGCTGCACGTGCGCTTCGTCAGCCGGCGCGAACAGGCGCGGCTGAGTGCGATCGAGATCGTGCCCGCGCCCCCCGGCCTGCACAATCCCGTGCGGCTCTATTTCGATGACGCGCAGTTCACCGACTCGGCCGGGCATACCTGGCTCCCGGCGTCGTACGTCAGCGGCGGCCAGATTTCCCGGCACGCGCAGACGGTCTCCGGCGCGAAGGACCCCGAGCTCTACAATGTCGAACGCTTCGGGCATTTCTCGTTCGCGATTCCGGTCGATGCCGGGACCTACGCCCTGACGCTGCACTTCGTCGAGGAGTATCTCGGGCCGGGCAACCCCGCGGCGGGCGGCATCGGCGAGCGCCGGTTCGACGTAATCTGCAACGGAAGCGCGCTGCTCCGGAACTTTGACATTTATAGGGAAGTGGGCGCGAACCGCGTTCTGACGAAGACCTTCCATGGCCTGAAGCCGAACGGCCTGGGCAAGCTGCAAATCGACTTCGTGCCGATCCACAACTACCCCTCGCTCTATGCGCTCGAAGTAGTGGACGAGAGCCGGTAACCGAAAAGGGGACAGACCCCTTTTTGCGGAAAAAGGGGTCTGTCCCCTTTTCTAGATCAGCGGCACCGCAATCTCGGCGCCTTTCCGCTCGGCCGAAACGTACGCGGCGTAGATGGTCGTCGTCGTATCGAGCGCCAGCGCCAAGCCCGACTGTGGCTCGCGGCCCGTGGCGGCGCACTCCAGAAAATCCTGCATCTCGGCCTGGTACCCCATGCTCCAGTGCTCGCCCGGCGCCGCGGGGGTCCAGCCTTCCTGCGTGCTGATTTTTTCCATCAGATAGATGCCGTCAAACTGCGGGCCGCTGGGGTTGTAGATCTCCATCGTGTCGGTGGGGCTCAGGCGGCACCGCGCGCGATGGTTGTTGGCGAACACCTCGACGTAATCGTAGATGCCGCCCAGCACGACTTCGCTCGTCACCACGTCGCCCGCCGTGCCGTCCTCGAAAACGACGTGCATCCATCCGCAGTCTTCGATGTCCAGATAGTCCGTGCGCAGAAAGCCTTTGTCTTCGTACCCCGGCAGGCGGGTCAGCTCATGCGTGCGGGCCGACACCGCCGACGGACGGATCGGTTTGCCGTTTCGCGCGATCCCTTCCCGCCGTTTCAGATAGAGCAGCGCCGTCAGCGGATGGCATCCCTTCCCGATCAGCGACCCGCCGCCGCCGAACTTCCAGATGCCGTATACCGGAGACGCCGAGCCCTTGTGCGACTCCTCGCCCAGCATCCGCAGGATCTGCGCGCCCGACTTCTCGACGACCTCCCGCTCCTTCTGAACCGCCGGCGCGTAGACGAAATTCTCCGCGTAGCCGAAGAGCTTTCCGCCGCCCGCCACCGCGTCCGCGATCTCGCGCAGGCTATCGAGCACGGCCTCGAGCATGCGCTCCTTCGGGTACCGGTTGCCGCGGAAGCTCTCGTCGTCAGCGGGGCCGAAGAACCCCGTCAGCGGCTTCTCGACGACGACGTGCTTGCCGGCCTTCGCCGCCGCGACGATGCCTTCCTTGTGCGCGTAGGGCGGGGAACAGACGTCGAGCAGAT
The DNA here is from genome assembly GCA_050261515.1 of Acidobacteriota bacterium. Lineage (GTDB taxonomy): Bacteria > Acidobacteriota > Terriglobia > Bryobacterales > Bryobacteraceae > JBLNDJ01. Next base: position 108,369 of record JBLNDJ010000051.1, read on the forward strand.
CGACGTGCTCCAGCATCCGCTCGACCGAATCGTAAGCCGGGATTCCGTGCGCTTTGCCGAACGCCGCGCGCCGCTCCGGCCGCAGCGACGTCACACCCGCGATCTCGACTTCGACGCCGAACACGCGCCGCAGGCACTCCACATGAAATCCGCCGGCCATACCCACACCGGCCACTCCCACACGAATCTTCGATGCCATTAAATGTGTTCTCCAGGCGGCAATCTCGAACAGCGGCGCAAAAGTCCGCGTTCGAAGCCGGCGCCGCGCCGGCCACCCGCGCCCAGGCGGGTCATTTTAGCACGCGGCACGTTTCGGCCGGCGTTCAGATGCCGCTGCCGTCGCGGCCGTAGGTGTGTATTCCGCACTCCAGCTTCTGGCCGGCCCAGCGGCCGGAGCGCGGGTTTGACGGGTCCGCCGGCAGCTTCGTGCATGGCTGGCAGCCGATGCTCGTGTAGCCCTGGTCGTAGAGCGGCAGGTGTTCGATCTCGTTCACCGCCAGGTACGCCCGAATTTCCTTCGCCGTCCAATACGCCAGCGGGTTCACCTTCAGGAGCGTCTTTCCGCCGGGCAGCGTGTGCGGCTCCTTCTGCGGGATGTTGGCGCGCGCCGGAGAATCGGCGCGGCGCAGCCCGGTGAACCACACGTCGTACTCCTCGAGCGCCTTCGCGAGCGGCGCCACTTTTCGCATCTCGCAGCAGTAATCCGGCGCGTCGCTGTAGAGTTTCCCGTAGCGGGCTTCCTGCTCCGCCACGGACAACTCCGGCGTCACGTTAATCAGGTTCAGGTTCCATGCGCGCGCCATGCGGTCGCGGTAGGCGTAGGTTTCGGGGAAATGGTAGCCGGTGTCGATGAACAGCACGGGGATATCGGGCCGCGTCTTTCGGATCATGTCCAGCAGCACGATGCCGTTGGCCTGAAAGCTGCACGTAATGCACGGCCTGGCGGCCTTCTCGAGCACGGAGCGGATCAGCGCCTCGGCATCCCGGCCCAGAATCGCGTCGAGAATCTCGCTCGCGCCGGCTTCATCGCCCTCGCGCAGGCGCTCGAGCGCGCCCGAATCCACGGCCTGGCGCCACAGCCGCTTGCGCGTTTCGAAATCCGGGAAGCGGGCCGAAACTTCAGGCCGCCGCTGCCCCAGCATCTCGAGAAACCGCGCGTACTCAGGCCCCAGTTCGCTCGCGAAACGGTCGCGCAGCCGCGATGCCAGCGCCGGGCTGCGGCCGCTCGACGACACCGCCACCACCAGGTCGCCCTGCCGGTGAATCGCCGGGTAGATGAAACGGGAATGGTCCGAATCGTCCACCGCGCTCACCAGCACGCCGCGCGCCTCGGCCTCCTCCCACACGCGAGTGTTCAGCTCCGCGTCGCGCGTGGCCGAAACAACCAGGAAATGGCCTTCGAGCGCGCCTTCGCGGTACCCGGCGGCTTGCCACGCGATCCGTCCGTCCTTCCATAGCGGCTCGAGCTCCGGACGGAGCCGCGGACTCAGAACGGTCACCCGCGCCCCTGCCTCGACGAGGCCGCGTACGCGCTCGACGGCCGACCAGCGGTCGCCGATCACGAGGCAGCGCTTCCCCGCGAGATTCAGCAGGACCGGGTAATAGCAGCTCATCCGGCAACCTCGAGTACGCCGCGCAGCGCCTCCCGGCCCGCGCGGTGGCAGAAGTCGCCGAAGCGCTCGCCCGTGTGCCGCTCGCGCCGGTACACATCGAACACCGGAGCCAGCAGCGCGCCGATCTCCTTCGTGCGCACGTTTTCGGCGAACACGAATCCGAGCCGCGTACCCGTGTGCGATGCCCCGAGATAGACCGCGTACCGGTCCACGCTGGTGCCCACGATGCCGATCTCCGCCGTGTACGGCCGCGCGCATCCGTTCGGGCAGCCCGTGATGCGCACCACGACCGATTCACGGTCGAGCCGGTTCGCCGCCAGGCTCGCGTGAACCTGCCGCAGGATGTCCGGCAGCGCCCGCTCCGCCTCGGTGATCGCGAGCCCGCAAGTGGGCAGCGCCGGGCACGCGAGGCTGTCCCGGACCACCGGCAGCAGCCGCGCCGGCAGCGGAATGCCGTAGCAGCGCAGCGCCGCCTCTACCGCGTCCCGGTCGCGGTCGCGTATTCCGGTGAGCAGGATGTTCTGCTGCGGCGTGAGCCGTACGCCGGGCTTGAACTGCGTCACGAGATCGCGCAGCGCGGTGCGCAGCGGCGTATCGGCGCTGTCCTTGATGCGCCCGGCCGCGACGTGCAGCCCCAGGAAATACGTTCCCGGCCCCTCGGGATGCCAGCCCAGATGATCGTGCTCGTTATCCCAACAGAGCGGTTCCGGATCGTCGAACCGCGCCCCCACGCGCGATTCCAACTCGGCGCGGAACCGCTCCACGCCCCAATCCTCGAGGATGTATTTCAGCCGCGCGAACTTCCGGTTCTCGCGATTGCCGTAATCGCGATGGATCGTGACCGCCGCTTCGACGGCGCGCGCGAGCAGTTCGGGCGCCACCGTGCAGACCGGATCGGCAAGCTTCGGATGCGTCGCCTTCACGCCGGGGCTCATGCCCAAACCGCCGCCCGCCAGCAGCGTGAACCCCACAATCGTGCCGGCGCTCAGAACCGGAACGACGCCGAGGTCGTTCGTGTAAACGTCGATACAGTTATCGCCCGGAGGCGCGAGTCCGACCTTGAACTTCCGAGGCAGGTACGCCGCTCCGTAGAGCGGCTCCTCGCACGGCGCCGTTTCGGCCGCGGCGGCCTTCTCGCCGTCGATCCAGACTTCGTAATACGCGCGCGTTTTCGGTTTGAGCATCGCCCCGAGCTTGCGGGCGTGCTCCTGCATCACGTCGCGGACGCCCGGAACCGGCGCGGGGCAGCACGTCACGTTCCGCACCACGTCGCCGCAGGCCGCGAGCGTCGTCAGCAGGTTCTGATTGAGCGTCCGGATGACCGCCGGCAGGTCGCTCTTGCCCACGCGGTGATACTGTATGTCCTGCCGCGTCGTGATCCGCAGGCCGCCGTCGCCCACGCTCGAGGCGATCCCGTCGAGCGCGAGATACTGGCTGGGCGTCAGCACCCCGCCCGGGATGCCCACGCGAACCATCTGGCTGTACTCGTAACCCTGGCCGGCCCTGCGGCCGTCGCGGTCGCTCTGCTGATAGACGCCGTGGAACTTGAGGACCTGAACGGTCTGCTTCGTGAAGTTCGGCGCCGGCAGGCTGAGCTCCTCGACGATCGTCCCCCGCAGGTGACGGCTGTTCTCTTTCACTGCTTCGGATGGCGACGGCATCTCTATTCCCCTTCCACCGCGAGTTCCGCGTACCGGACCAGCTCTTCGCGCAGCCCGACTACCTCGCCCGCCACGAACACCGCGGGCGCTTCCACTTCGACCTTTCCAGCCGCGACCTCCGCCAGCGTCGAGGTGACCACGCGCTCGTCGCGCGTCGTGCCGCGCTCGATGAACGCCACGGGCTCGGCGGCGTTCCGCCCCGCGCGGATCAGCTCGCTCGCGATCCCGGCGCGCCCCGCCACGCCCATCAGGATGACCAGCGTGTCCACGCCCGCGAGCCGCGTCCAGTCGATCTCCCCGCCGCGCCCGCAATGTCCCGCCACGACGGCGAACGACCGCGCCACGCCGCGAAACGTCACCGGAATGCCCGCCGCCTCCGGCACCGCGACGGCCGCGCTCACGCCGGGAACGATTTCGACGTCGATGCCGCGCTCCGCCAGCGCGCGCCACTCCTCGCCGCCGCGCCCGAACACGCACGGGTCGCCGCCTTTGAGCCGCGCCACGGTCCTGCCGCGCTCCGCGTGCCGGATCATCTGTTCGAGAATGCGCGCCTGAATTTCTTCCTGCTCGCCCGCGTGCTTGCCTGCGTAAATGAGTTCGGCGCCGGGGCCGGCCTGGGCCAGAATCTCGGGCGTGATGAGGCGGTCGTACAGCACGACGTCCGCGCTGCGCAGGATGCGGAGCGCCTTCACGGTCAGAAGGTCGAGCGCTCCGGGGCCGGCACCCACCAGATAGACCTTTCCGCTCAAGAACTTACCTCCGTCATAGCCCGAATACGATCATTATATACGATAATGTCGATCGAAATAGTAGGCAGAACCTGGTCCGCGGACGGCCCCAAGTCGCCCCGGACTAGAACACCGGCTTACCTTCCATCCCCGGCGCGGGTGGGATCCCGAACTCAGCCAGCAGCGTGACGGTCAGGTCGGCGAGCCGCGGCGCATCCACTTTGCTCTTGCGGTTGCTGATGAAAACCCCGGGCACCAGCTCGGCTGCGATGCAGTGGTCGCCGCGCCACTCGTCCTTGTTGTCCTCGACCATGTCCCTGGTCACCGTGCCGAGCGCGCTCTGCCACGAAGACCTGTACCCGGCCGCCCACCCCACGATCAGCTCGGGCGCGCCGGCGGCGGCCTCGCCATGGTAGACCTGGCTTGCGCGGTACACCTTCGCCGTGACCGCGGCGCCGTTGGCCGGATCGCGCAACTCCTCCAGCCGCTTCGCGATCGTCTCGACGATCTCGTCCGCCTCGCGTCCCGGCTTCACGATGCCGTACTTCTCGCGCCCCGCCAGGTTCAGGTAAATCGAATTCAATCCGAGCGCGTAGGCCTGCGTGCGCGACCAGTCCACGTGCGCGAACATCTCGCCCTCGCCGATGCTCTCCGGGCGATCGAGCGCGAGGAACCCCTCGTTGTAGAGCCACGTGTTCACGTTCACGGCGCGGTCGAAGGTGGAAAAGCCGTGGTCGGAGATGACCATGATGGTCGCGTCGCCCGCCTTCGCCATCACGCGGCCCAGTTCGTCATCCACCAGCTTGTAGGTCCGGAGCAGCTCGTCTTCGTACTTGCCCCAGAGCATGTGCGAATCCTGGTCCACGCCGAGGAAATGGAAGAAGAGCACGCCCGATCGCATCTGGTCGAACGCGCGGTGAAACACCGCGAAGTGCTCGCGCGCGACGAGCCTGCTCTGCTGCCGGTACTCCTCGCGGTTGAGCGCGCCCTGCCGCAGCGCCGCCGTGTCCTCGGCGATCCCCTGCGTGTAATACGGCCCGACGGCCTCGGCCAGCTCGCGGCTGAATGACGGCGGAGTCGAGATGGGGAGGTCCGGGTCCGAGGGGTCGATGTTCACCGGCGAAACGTAAACCTGGAAATCCGGATGGAACTTCTTCGCGTAGATGCGGAACATGCCCGCCGCGGTCTTCAGGCCGGGAATGATCGGGAACCGCGCGCGCACCCACTTCGACCACTCGCCCTCGCGCAGGATGAACCGCTCGCCGCCGCTCTCGAAGATGGCAGCGGGGTTCGAGGGATCGCGCCGCACCTCCACGGTCACGGTCGAGCGCGCGCGGTCCTTGCGCAGCGTGTTCTCGGGCCCCTCAACGACGAGCGTCACGTGGTCGTCCTTCAGCTCCACCGGCACGATGCGGCCGCCCGCCACCTCGCGGGCCGTCTCGAGCGGGTAATCCGTGTAGAACGTGAACGTGCCGAACGTGCCGCGCATGTCGGGCGTCCCCATGCCCGAGAGCGTGTGCGACTTCGTCTCGACCGGCGGAAAATTGTTCGGCATGCGGACGAGCGTCGCCGGCACGCCGTGCTCGTCCATGATCTGCCAGAACGCGCGGCCCTTGCGGAACATGCGGACGCGCCCGCTCGAGAGCGGAATCTCGTAGGCGCCGAGCGAGAGCGTGCGGGACGGCGGCTCGATGTCGGCCATGGACGAAATCGGCGCCAGCGTCTTCGGGTCGCGGTGCACGAAGTCGTAAATCCCGTGCCCGCCCGGGTTCATGCCGGTGGTGAACGTGGACCACGCCACCGGGCTCTGCGGCGGAATCGTCGTGCCGAGCCGCTTGAAATCGCCCTGCTGCCGCAGCCGCTTCAGGTTCGGCAGCGCGTCCCAGTGGCGTTCGACGAAGCCGGGGTCCATCGCGTCGATGCCGAGGACGATGACGCGCTTGCCGTTGGCCGAAGGCAGCGCCGTGCACGAAGCGAGCAGAATCGCAGACAGCGCGACAAGGAAAATGCGGAACTTCATCGGGCGCGCGTCACCGCAGCTTCCCTTCGACGAACGGCACCTCGAACACCTTCTCGTGATGAATCGGGCCGTGGCCGAAAAAACCTTCCTCGCCGAAGAGCTCGCCGTGATCGGAAGTGATCGTGATGTAGGTGTTCTTGGGGACCAGGTCGAACAGCTCTTCCACAACCCCGTCCAGATATTTCACCGCCGCCACCTGCCGCGCGCGCAGTTCATCGAGCTTTTTCTGGTCGAAGAACTTGTCCTTCTTCCGCCGCACCAGCTTCCCGCCCACGACCTGATCGTCCAGGTGCTTGAACACGCCGTGCACACCGCTGATGCGCGGCCACTGGTCGCGCGGCTCGTCGGGCAGCGCGTAGGGGTAGTGCGTTTCGCCCACGTTGAGCAGGTAGAATGACGGCCGGTCCTTCGGGAACCGCATTTCCGCCAGCATCGCGCGCATGTCGTTGTGCTTGTCCATGAGCGTGAACGTGTCGAACCCCACGTTGACGGGCGTGCGCGGGTTCAGCACCGGCAGCGAAACCATCGCGTGCGTGCGGTAGCCGAGGGTATCCTTCAGAAACGGCGGCAGGTACAGCCGCGGGATCAGCGATTTGAATTCGAAGTCCGAGCACCCGAGCCGCTCGTTGAACTTCAGGAAATCCTTCTTGTAATACTCCGAGGCGAACACGTGCGACGGGTTCACGTGCGGCATGAGGCCCATCAGCAGGTTGTAGTGCGAGGGCGCCGTCCAGGACGCGTAGGACCACCGCCGCTCCACGCGCCCCAGCTTCCTTATCACGCGCGGCCGCGCGGCGATGAAGGAATCGTAGCGGCAGCTATCGAACACGACTACGACGTAGTTGTTGCGTTTCACTGAGAATCACCGATTATACCGTGCAGCACTTCGCGGATCTTTTCGGCCAGCGCGCGGGGCGAGAACGGCTTCTGAAGATAGGCCGCCTCCTGCGCGAGCACGCCGTGCCGCGTGGCAACCTCGTCGGAGTAGCCCGACATGAACAAGGTCGGGATGCCCGGGCGCGCCGCCGCGACGCGGTCCGCCAGTTCGCGGCCGGTCATGGCCGGCATCACGAGGTCGGTCACGATGATGTCCACGTCGCCCGAGTGCTCGGAGAGCACAGTCAGCGCCTCGTCGCCGCTCGCGGCCACGAGCACCGTGTATCCGTAGTGGCGCAGCACGTCGCTGGTAAAGCGCCGGACCTCTTCCTGATCCTCCACCACCAGCACCGTCTCGGTGCCGCCGGGCGTGGCGGCCGTCTCGCCCAGCGCGGAGGTGGGCAGCCCTCCCTTGGTCGCGGGCAGGTACACCTTGAACGTCGAGCCGCGGCCAAGTTCGCTGTAGACCCCGATCCATCCGCCTGTCTGCGTGACGATTCCGTAGCACGTGGAAAGCCCCAGGCCCGTGCCCGATCCCTTCGGCTTCGTCGTGAAGAACGGCTCGAAGATGCGCGCCCGCGTGCCTGCGTCCATCCCGACGCCCGTGTCGCTGACCGAGAGCAGGATGTACGGCCCCGGCTTCATCCCGTGATGCTGCGCGGCGACGTGGGCATCCACCTGCACGTTCGCCGTCTCGATGATCAGCCTGCCGCCGCCCGGCATGGCGTCGCGCGCGTTCACCACCAGGTTCAGCAGCACCTGCTGCATCGCCCCGGGGTCGGCCATCACGGGCCAGAGCGCGCCATCGAGCACGGTCGAGAAGAACACGTCCTCGCCCACCAGGCGCTCGAACATTTTTTCGGCGTCGTTGATGATCGCGTTCAGGTCGAGCACGCGCGGCTGCACCACCTGCCTGCGGCTGAAGGTCAGAAGCTGGCGCGTGAGGGCGCTCGCGCGCTCGCCCGCTTTCTTTACTTCGGAGACGCTGTCCCAGACCGGATGCGACGGCTCGAGCGTGCTGAGCACCAGTTCGCTGTAGCCGATGATGACCGTCAGCAGGTTGTTGAAATCGTGCGCGACCCCGCCCGCCAGACGCCCTATACTCTCGAGCTTCTGCGCCTCGCGGAACTGCTCTTCCAGGCGCCGGTACTCGGTGACGTCCTGCACCGTGCCGATGATCCGCGTGATGCGCCCGGCGTCGTCGAAAGACGCCTCGGCGTGCTCGCGCACAATGCGGCGGCCGCCGCCGGGGAGCACAATGCGGTGATCGATATCGTAGGGCTTGCCGGTCGCGAGCGTCTCGTCAGCCGCCGCCCGGCAGCGCTCGCGGTCTTCGGGCGCCACCGATTTGTAGAACCGGTCTCGCGTGAGCGGGCCGTCGTCCGGGCTGAGACCGAAGATCCGGTAGGCTTCCTCGGACCATTCGAGTTGCTCGGTGGCCGGATCGAGCTCCCAATGCCCCAGCGACGCCATGCGGTGAGCGCGCGCCAGCCTCGCCTCGCTCTTCTTAAGCTCAGCTTCGGCCTTCCGGCGCTCGGTGATGTCCTCGTTTATGATCACCACGCCGCCGACGCGTCCGGATTCGTCGAACACCGGAACGGCGGAATTGCTGATGACCCTGTGAGAGCCGTCGAAGCAATCGACCTCGATGATCTGGTCGAGCGAGATCATCCCCGCCAGCGCGCGCATGGACGCCCACTCCTGGCGGGGCACCGGCTGCCCGGTATCGGCCCAGTGGCCCCGAGCCTTATAGTCGCCGAACCCCTCGCGCCCGGGCTCGTTGGTTCCTCCCCAGATCCTCACGGCGGCGGTGTTGCACATCAGGATCTTGCCCTCGGTGTTCATGAACCAGATGCCCACCGGAAGAGATTCGAGGAGGGCCTGGAGCTTGCTCTCGCTTTCCTGGAACCGCCGCGCCATCACCAGCGCGCGGATCTCGGCCGCCAGCAGCCGGGGTTCCACCGGCGCCTCGAGCCGCGTTTCGGAGCCGCCCTCCGGCCCTCCCGCGGCGATGTGTATCCCGGCCGCGTTGTGCCGCACAACGGCATCGGGCTCCGCCTCGGATGCCCCCGCCCCCTCCGCCACCGCGAATCCGCTCTCGCGCAATGCCGCCGCGTAGCTGCAATCGCCCGCATCCCGGTCGCGCGCGTAGAGAACGGAAATTCTCGTCTCCATATTTGGGGGGAGGGAAACCCCACCCAGCCTCACAATTCTAGCAGCCATACGCGAGAGGTTATAATCCCTCCATGACCGTGCCGTTTTCGTTCCGGGCCGTTGTGTCGATTGCCGCGGCCTTGTTGGTGCAAGCGCAGGCTCTGCCCGCGGCCGTGCGGCTGTGGGCCGCCGGCGACGGCGTGCGCGTCAGCCCCGTCACCGGGCGGCTGCTTGAAAAGGGAGGCGCACCCGGCCGCAGCCTGGTCTGGGACGCCGCCTCCAAAACCGTCTCGCTCAAGGCCGCGCGCAACGAGTTCGTCGCGTTTCAGCTCATTGTCGAAACGGACGCGCCCGTCGAGGACGTGGATGTCCGCGTTCCGGCATTTCCCGGCGCCCCCGTGATCAAAATTCAGATCTTCAAGGAGTGGTACACGCAGGTGCGGCGCGCCTCCACCGGCTACGAGCGTTCCTCGCTCGGCCCCGACTGGTATCCTGACGCGCTCATGCCGTACCGGCGCGTCGAGCTGAACACCGGCTTCCCGTTCTCCATCCCGGACCTCTACAACAACATCCCCGGCCAGAAGAACCATGCCGTGTGGATCGATCTCTACATCCCGCCGGAGCGTGCCGCCGCGCCTCCGGGGCGCTATAAGGGCGAGGCCACGGTCACCTGGAAGGGCGGCAGCGACTCGGTGCACGTCAACCTAGACGTCTGGGATTTTGCGCTGCCGAATGCGAACCATATCCCCGGCGATATCTGGAACGACTCCATGAAGCAGATGCCGCCCGATGAGGAGATGGCCTACTACCAGCTCGCGCGCCAGCACCGCTTCCTGCCGCTCGTCTACGCCTACCGGCCGAAGTTGTCCGTCGAAGGCACAACCGTCAAGCTCGACTGGACCGAATACGACAAGCGCCTGTCTCCCTACCTCGACGGTTCCGCGTTCACCGAAAAGCACGGCTACTGGGGCTCCGGCTACGGCCTGCCGCTCGACCATATCATGCTGCCGTTCGATATCGAGAAGAAGGGAAACCGCGCTACCGCGTGGCCCGTGCCGCTGCCCGCGGGCGGCCGCACGCCCGAGTACGAAGCCATATGGAACTCAACGGCGCGGCAGGTCCGCGAGCACCTCGACCGCGACCCCCGCTGGCGCTCGGTGCGGAAGATCGCGTTCCTGAACGGCCTTGACGAGTCCTACAACGAAGACGCCTACGAGAAGATGCTGTACTACGGCAAGCTGCTGCACGACTCGCTCGGCCGCGGCTGGTTCAGCTATCGCATCGACGGCGGTTACTCTCCGGAGGCCATGGACAAGCTCAAGCGCGAAGTGGAGCTGCTGGTCTTCCACACGGTCGAGTGGGATATCAAGAACGTCGAACGCTATCGCAAGCAGGGCGTCGAGGCGTGGTTCTACGGGCCGATGATCTACGAGCAGCGAAAGAATTCCGGCTGCGGCTCGAATACGTTCCTCGATCTCGACCTGCTCGTCAACCGCGCCATCGGCTGGATCGGCTGGAAGTACCGCGCCGGGTGGGTCGAGTGGGAGTTCGACTGGAACGCGTTCGCCGCGTGGTACGAAGCGGAGAACTTCAAAGAGGCCGGGCGCATCTACAACGGCTCCGGCCAGTTGATCTACCGCGGCGCCGTGATGGGCTACGACGCCCCTATCCCGAGCATCCGCCTGAAGGCGCAGCGCCGCGGCTTGCAGGACTACGAGTATTTTTGGCTACTCTCGGAAAGATCGGGTTCGCGCGACGCGGCCGACCGCATCGTGAACGAAATCGTCTACAAGAACCCGTTCGGCGAGCCCGCCATGCTCGACACAGAGATCTGGAAAAACGACCCCGATACATGGGAACGCGCGCGCATCGCCGCAGGCGAGGCAATCGCGAAGGAGAGGAAATAAATAGTGAGCGGCAAACATCTTTCATTGGCCGTCCTGCTGGCAGCCGCCGGCTGGAACGCGGCGGCCCAAGTGAAGGCGACTGAAGAAAATATCACCATGCCTACCTGGGAAATCGGCCCGCCCCAGGTGCATTCGGTTTATTACGACGCGCGCGGCAAGCGCGGCGAAAAGGCCATTTATCCCTACACACTGAACGAAACTCTTACCAATAAGCGTGCGGACAAGACCTACCACGCCGACATCCTCGAAAACGAGTACATCAAAATCACCGTGCTGCCCGAAATCGGCGGCCGTCTGCACGGCGCGCTCGACAAAACCAACGGCTATGCGTGGCTCTACACGCAGAAGACGATCAAGCCGGGCCTGATCTCGATGACCGGCGCGTGGATCTCGGGCGGCATCGAGTGGAATTTCCCGCACGGCCACCGTCCCTCGGGCTTTTCGAAGGTGGACCATAAGATGGTCCGCAACGCCGACGGCAGCGCGACCATCTGGGTCGGCGAAACCGAGCCGATCTACCGTATGCGCTGGCTCGTCGGCCTCACGGTCTACCCCGGCCGGAGCTACGTCCGCTGCGACTACGTTTTTGTGAATCCGACCAACACGCGGAACCAGTTCCAGTTCTGGGCCACCGCCACCACACACGCCAACGAATACGCGCAGGCGCAGTACCCGGGCGACATGGTGACCGGCCATCAGAAGCACGAATTCTGGCACTGGCCTGTGCATGAAGGCGTCGATCTCACCTGGTGGAAGAACGTCCCGAACGCGAGCAGTTTCTTCGCGTTCAACAACCCGTCGGACTGGTTCGGCGCGTACGACCACAAGGCGCAGGGAGGCCTGGTGCATGTGGCCGATCACCACACCATGCCCGGCAAGAAACTGTGGACCTGGGGCGCGGGCCCGTCCGGGCGCATCTGGGAAGACATCCTCACCGAGGGCGGCGGCCCTTACTTCGAGCCGCAGGCCGGCGCGTGGAGCGATAACCAACCCGATCTGCACTGGATCGGCGCGCACGAAGTGAAGCGCACGCACGACTACTGGTATCCCGTGCGCGACACGCGCGGCTACCACAACGCGAGCAAGGATTTCGCCGTCAATACCGACCTGCGCGACGGCGCGGCGTTCGGCGCGGTGTATTCGACCGCGCCCGTCGAGGGCTACCGGGTCGTGCTGAAGAACGCGAAGACCAACGCCGTGCTGAGCGAGAAAATCACGGCGATCTCGCCCGACAAGCCCTACACCGTCGAGATGAAGGTCCCGGCGAATACGACGGTGTACGACCTGCATCTCGCCGTCTTCGACGCACAGGGAAAGCCGGTGATCGAGGTGCAGCAACACCCCGCGCGCGAAGTGCCGCTGCCCGAAGGCATGAAAGACCCCGGCGACCCGAAAAAGATGAACCAGGACGAGCTGTATCACGCCGGTGAGTGGCTTGATAAATTCGTCCGGACCGCCGAAGCGCGCACGTATTACGAGGAGGCGCTGCGGCGCGATCCCTTCGACACGCGCGTCAACGTCGAAATGGGCTATCTTGCCATCAAGCAGGGGCTCTGGGATGAGGCTCTGAAGTATTTTGCCGCAGCCGAAAAGCGCGATACGGACAACTCGCGCGTCTGGTTCGGCAAGGCCGTTGCCTCGCTCGGGCTCGGCAAATACAAGGAAGCCTACGACCAGTTCTACCGCGCGACCTACACACCCGATCAGGCCGGCGCGGCGTACCTGAACCTGGCGCGGCTCGATCTGCGCTTCGGCGACTACCGCGCCGCGCTCGACAAAGCCGCGCGGGCCGAAACCTACAACGCCACGTTCGCCGATATCCAGGGAGTGAAGGCCGCGGCCTATCGCAAGCTCGGCGACACGCGGAACGCGCTCGCAGCGGCCAACCGGGCGCTCGAGCTGGACGCGCTGCACTTCATGGGCGCCTACGAGAAGGGCGACTGGGCCGGCGGCGATACGCAGAATTGCCTGGAACTCGCCGTCGAGTACGGCAACGACGGTCTTTACGAAGACGCCGAGAACGTCCTCGCGCGCGCCGAGCCCGCCAGCCCGATGGTGAATTACTACCGCGGCTACTACCGCGAGCTTGCGGGCGACAAGTCCGGAGCCGCGCAGTTCTACGCGAAGGCGAAGCTCGGTCCGGTCGATTACACCAACCCGCACCGGCTCGAAAGCAAAGCCGTGCTCGAAGCCGCGCTCGCCCGCGATCCCAACGACGCGCACGCGCACCTGTTTCTCGGCAACCTCCTTTACTCCAAAGAGCGCCGCGAAGAGGGCTTCGAGCACTGGCAGAAGGCGGCCGCGCTCGACCCCAAGCTCGTCCACGCCGTTCGCAACGTCGCGTATGCCCAGCGTTACCTGAAGAAGGACCTGAAGGCGTCCTACGCGACGTATCAAAAGGCGCTCGCCATCGCGCCCAAGGATGCGCGCGTGCTCCTCGAAACCGACCAGGTCGCGCAGGAGCTCAAAGTTCCGAGCCAGGAACGTTTCGCGCGTTTCGAGAGCCATCTCGACGCGGTGAACTCCCGTGACGACCTGGTGGCGCGCCTGATCGATCTCCGGCTCGAGCAGGGCGACCCCCGCAATCTCGAGCTCGCGCAGGCGACGCTCAAGGAGCACCATTTCCACACGTGGGAAGGGAAGTACGGCATCCATCACGCCTGGGTCGAGGCCAACCAGCGTATGGGCGACCTGGCCTTCGCGAAGAAGCAGTTCGACGCGGCGCTGGCGTATTACAAGCTCGCGGCCGAGTATCCGAAGAACCTCGAAGTCGCCCCGCGCACGCCGGACTTCCGCGCCCACATCAATTGGGACTACGCGAAGGTGTACCTGGCTAAGGGGGAACGCGCGCAGGCGGAAGCTTCCCTGAAGCAGATCCTGGCCGAGAAGTACAGGCGCCCGCACCTGGGCACGTACTACCAGGCGCTGGCCCACAAGGCGCTCGGCAACGACGCGGCGTACCGAGCGGCGCTCGACTCGCTCGAGAAGCGAGCCCGCCAGGCGAGTTCGGGCAGGCAGGAGGCGACCGGCCACTACCTGTTGTCACTGGTGCTTGAAGAGAAGGGAGACAAGGAGGGAGCTGCCGCGGAGAGAAAGAAGGCCCTCGACGCCGATCCGCGCGCCGGCCGCGCCGCCCTGACCGAAGCCCAGATCGACATCGCCCGCGCGCATCAGTAGAGAAGTGTGTGGGGGCGGGCCCGGCGGGCCCCCCCCCCAAACCCCACCCCGTGAACGCCACCTACCCCGGGAAACCGCAGAACACCGCCCCCCC
>JBLNDJ010000052.1:0-164783 GCA_050261515.1 Acidobacteriota bacterium
TTCTTTCGGGTGTCGTCCTACTCGCTTGATGCCCACTCGTCTGGCTTGCACTCGCAGTTCCCTTTCCCTGCAAGTTGTGCCAATTTTGAGTGTCTCAGTTTTGGGGGTCAGTCCATTAAATCCGTTTGGGTTTTCTTATCCGTGTGCATCCGTGTCCATCCGTGGCTGATTCATGTTGCGGACTTCGCCGTCGGCGGGTCTATAATCGTCCGGTGCATTGGATCGCTCTTCTCCTTGTCGTGTCCGCCGGATCTCTGCGGGCGGCGGATTATTATGTGAGTTCGCGCGGGGACGACGCGGGGGCCGGCCCGTGGCGGACCATCGCTCGCGTGAACAAAGCCCAACTTCGCGCGGGCGACCGCATTCTGTTCGAGGGCGGCCAGACGTTTCCCGGCACGCTCAGAATCGGTGCGAGCGGCGTGAGCGTCTCGTCCTATGGCTGGGGGCGCGCCACGATCGACGGCGGCAACGGGGGCGCGATTCGCATCGAGGGATGCTCGCGCGTGGCCGTCCACAATGTGAAGCTGGCCGGGTCGGGCAGGAAGAGCGGCAATACGGAATCGGGGCTCACGGTCTCGCGCGCGTCGGACATCGACATCGAGGAGGTCGAGGTCACCGGTTTCCGGTCCTCCGGCATCGCGATCTCGGGCAGCCGCGACGTGCGCGTGCTGCGCGTGCACGCCTACGCGAACGGGTACGCGGGCATCAGCTCCGACGGCGAGACCTCGGAGCGCCTGCGCGTGGCGCATTGCCTGACGGAGAATAACGCGGGCGACCCCACCGCGCGCGACAACCACAGCGGCAACGGGATCGTGATCGGGCGCACGCGGGGCGCGGTGGTCGAGCACTGCGAGGCGCGCTACAACGGATGGGACATGCCGTGGACGGGCAACGGGCCGGTCGGCATCTGGAGTTACGAATCGGACGACGTCACGATTCAGTACTGCGTGTCGCACCACAACCGCAGCACGGCGAAAGACGGCGGAGGGTTCGATTTCGACGGCGGGATGACGAACTCCGTCCTGCAATACAACTACTCGCACGACAACTTCGGCAGCGGCTACCTGATCTGCCAGTACGACGGCGCCCAGCCGTTCGAGAATAACGTGGTCCGCTACAACATCAGCCAGGACGACGGGCTGATGGACCACAACGCGGGCATCTACGTGTGGGTGGGCGGGCGCGGGATGAAGGGCGCCGTTGTCCACAACAACACGATCTTCAACAACAAGGGCTCGGCGGTGGTGTTCGACGTGATGAAGAAGTTCGCCGAGCCGAAGCCGGAGTTCGTGTTCCACAACAACATTCTGGTGAGCCTGGGGCCGCAGATTCGCGGCGGCGCGGCAAACGGGCGCTTCATGGAAAACCTGTACTGGACGATTGGCGAGCGCGGGTTTTCGGTCGATGGCTTCAAGAGCCTGGAGGAATGGCAGCGCGCGACGGGGCAGGAGAAGGGCGGGCGCTATGCCGATCCGCTCTTCATGCGGGAGCGGATGGAGTCGCTCGCGGACCCGGCGCAGTTCCGGCTGCTGCCGGGCTCACCGGCGGGAGCGGCGTTCGGCGCTTTCACAGCGCATCCTTGAGCTTGCGGCGGTACTGCTCGAAGGCTTTGCGGCCCGGCTTGGTCAGCGAGAGAAGCGTCTGCGGGACCTTGCCGCGGTAGGTCTTCACGATTTCGATGTAGCCGGCTTCTTCCAGGCGCGAAAGATGGCTCGAGAGCGTGCCCTTGTTCAGGCCGGTTTCGTGCTGGAGGTAGAGGAAGTCGGCGCGGTCCACCGCGTAGAGCAGGGCGGCGATCATGAGGCGCCCGGGTTCGTGGATGATGCGGTCGAGCTCCGAGATCGCGCGGATCTGCTGATTCATGAGCCTTCCTCTGCCGGGGGCTGCGTATGGCGGAGGTAGAGCCGGAAACTGATGGCGCCGGAGATCATGAGCACGGCTCCGATGACGGCGAACGTGAGCATGTATGCTCCTATCGCCCTGGCGGAGACGGGGCCCATCCGTGTGTAGTTCGCGAACGCCTCGAGCAGATCGGCGGGCAGCGCCGCGATGGTTAGCGAGCCGGCCGCGATGGCGAAGAGCGCCAGCCATTTCCAGCGGGCGGTTCTGGCAATCCGGACGTAGACCGCGGCGAAAAACAAGCCGAACAGGGAGACCGGTGAGGACAGGTCCCAGTGACGCCTCGACGCGAGGACCAGGCCCGCTCCCATCAGTGCGGCGACACCCGCTGACATCGCCATCGGAAACCAGCGTTTGTAGCTCGGGCGGTAATCGACAAATCCCGTGCGGCGATACGTGATGCGGTTCTTGATGGCTTTGCTTCCGTAATGGATAGTGGCGCACATCAGTCCCCAGTAGATGATAAAAACCCACGTCTCGCGCCACACGGGCGAGCGCGCCTGCAGCCATGCGAGCAGCACATAGCTCAGGAACAGGAAACCCATGCCAAGCTCGCCCACGCCGTCGATGTTGTAGTACAGCTTGGGCCTTTGGAGAAGGCCGTCGATTTCTTTGGTGTTCATAGCTGGCCTCCCGCCGGCTGCGTGTGGCTAAGGTAGAGCCGGAAGCTGATGGCGCCCGAGATCGCGAGCAGCCCTCCGTAGACGATGAACGTCAGCCAATACGCTCCCAACACGCCGGCAGGCATGCCGGATTTCAGGCCGGGGCCCTGCGCGACCGCCGCGGTCAGATTCGCCGGGAGCGCGGCGACGGCGAGCATGCCGGCCACCATGGCCGAGAAGATCCACCATTTCCAGCGAGCCGTTTTCGCGATGCGGATGTACGCCGCCGACAGAAACAGGCCGAAGAGGGGAACCGCGAGCGACAGGTCCCACTTCCGCCGTATCGCCAGAACCAGGCCTGCCGCAACCACCGCGGAGACCCCGGCTGCGATGACCGCCGGGAGCCGTTGCTTGCGGATGGAACCGTAACCGGCGTAGCCGGTCCGCCGGTAGGTGATGCGGTTCTTGATCGCTTTCGTGCCGTAGTGAATGACGGCCATCAGCGCGGCCAAGTAGAGGAAGCAGCCGTACATCTGGTTCCACAAGGAGCCCGGCGGCGTGTGCAACTGCATCCAGCCGAGCAGCGCGAACCCGAGGCACATCAGCCCGGTGCCGAATTCGCCCAGGCCATCGACGTTGTGGTACTGCCGGGACCGTTCAACAGCGCTATCGATTTCCCTGGCATTCATGCCTACTAGTTTGCGCTGCCAACCGGTCGGCGTCAAGAGTTATTTTTCCACTTGACAATCCAGTGGAAACCTCCCACACTGCACTTGGATGTCTAGCGAAGAGAAAGACCGCATACGCGTTCTCCAGGGGACGCTCGACATGATCGTGCTGCGCACGCTCGAAACCATGGGGCCGCAGCACGCCTATGCGATCGCGACTCGCTTGCAGCAGGCCTCCGGCGACCTGCTCAACCTGAACCAGGGCACGCTCTACCCCGCCCTCGTCCGGCTGGAGCAGCAGGGTTCGATCCAGGGCGCCTGGGGAAAGACCGAAAACAACCGCGAGGCGAAGTTCTACTCCCTTACGAAATCCGGCCGCAAGGCGCTCGAAGCCGAGACAAAGCGCTGGCGGCAGCTCTCGGGCCTGGTTGAGATGCTGCTTTCGGAGGAGCGCTGACCATGCGCCGGTTCTTCGCGCGGTGCGCGCGCCTGCTGTTCCGCCGCAGGGCGGAACAGGACCTCGCGCGCGAGGTGGCCTCGCACCTGGCGCTGATCGAAGACGACCTTCTCGCCCGCGGCCTCACGCCCGAAGAGGCGCGCCTGGCGGCGCGCAAGGCCTACGGCGGCGTCGAGCAGACGAAGGAAGCGCACCGCGACGAGCGCTCCTTCGTTGGCATCGAACAATTCATCCAGGACGTCCGCCACGCCTTTCGCAGCCTGGTTAAGAGTCCGGGGTTCACGGCCGTCGCGCTCGTCTCGCTCGCCTGCGGCATCGGCGTCAACACGGCCATCTTCACGCTCGCCGACGGCATCCTGCTCAAGGAATTGCCTGTGCGCGAGCCGCATCGCATCGTGCAGGTCAACGCCCACCTCAAGGAATTCACGAGCTCGGGTTTCAGCTACGCGGCGTATCGCGAACTGCGGCGCCAGAGCGCGATCTTCAGCGACGTCGCCGGCTTCTGGATGATCCCGGTGCAGTTCGACTCGGGGCGGGCGGACCTGGAACTCGTGACCGGATCTTACTTCCCGCTCTTCGAGGGACGGCCCGCTCTCGGCCGGCTGCTCATCGACGAGGACGATCGCGTGGACGGCGCGGGCTCCGTGTGCGTGCTCAATTACAGAACGTGGCAGACGCAGTTCGGCGGCGATCCGCACGTGCTGGGCCGCACCGTCCGCATCAACGACCTGCCGTTCCAGGTCGTGGGCGTCGCTACACCGGATTTCGCCGGGCCCGAATTGCAGCGGCAGGCGGACGTGTGGGCGCCCACCTCGGTGAAGTCCGTCCTGTTCACGGATTCGCGCGAAGCGCCGAACTGGATCTGGATCAAGCTGATGGGCCGCCTGAAGCCGGGCATTTCGTTCGCCGAAGCACGGGCGCGCCTGGCGGGCTCAAGCCGCGGGATCGAGGAGGCGCTTCCGAAGGACCGCGCGAACCAGGGCGTGGTCTACGAGTTAGAGGATGGCAGCAAAGGCTTCGACCGCTGGCGAACCACGCTCCAGAACCCGCTGCTGCTGCTGATGGCCGCGGTCGCGCTGGTGCTGCTCATCGCCTGCGCGAACGTCGCCAACCTCATGCTCGCCCGCGGCAGCGAACGCCGCCAGGAATTCGCCATCAAGCTCGCCCTCGGCATTTCGCGGTGGCGGCTGTGGCGGCAGCTCGTGCTCGAGAGCCTGCTGCTCGCGACCGCGGGCGGCGCGGCCGGGCTCGCCGCATCGTTCGCGCTCACACGCTTTCTGCTCGACCTGTTCAACACGGGCAACAACTACGCCACGCTGGAGATCGCGCCGGACCGTTCGGCCTGGCTGTTCACCTTCGCGGCCTGCGCGGCGGCGGTTCTGATTTCGGGGCTCTATCCGGCATGGCGCGCTTCCAGGATCGAGGCCGCGGCGAATTTGAAACCCGTATCGGCGGGGCCCGGCCGGAGCCTGCTTCGCAGGGCGCTCATCGTCGCGCAGGTCGCGCTCGCGGTGGTGCTCCTGTTCGGCGCGAGCCTGTTCACGCGCAGCCTGCGCAACCTGAAGACGATTCCGCTCGGCTACGACATCGATCGCGTGCTGGCCGTCGATATCGGGCCCCGCGGCCCTGTGCGGCCGGGAGCCCCCAATCCCCGCGGCTCGCTCGACGAAGCGCTCGCCCGTGTTCGGCGGCTTCCCACGGTCGAGGCGGCAGCCTTCGCCTCACCCGGACTGCTGTCGGGGATGATGATGGTGGGCGACGTCACGGCGCAGCGCAAGATTGAAGGCGTCCATTTCCTGTCGGCGGGGCCGGGTTATCTCTCGGCGATGCGCGCGCCGCTGCTGCGCGGGCGCGAATTCAACGAGACCGACCGGCCGGGCTCGCCGCCGCTCGCGATCGTCAATCAGCGGCTCGCCTCGACGGCATGGCCGGGCGAGAACCCGATTGGGAAAACCCTCACCAGCGGGACGGACAAGATGGAAGTGATCGGCCTCGTGGGCGACACGAAATACTACGATATTCGCGAGCAGCCGCGGGCGATGATGTTCCGGGCGTTCGATCCCACCGCGGCCGGAAACATCACGCTCGCGGTCCGCTGCCGCGCCGGGTGCGGCGGCGTGGAGCGCGACGTGCGCAACATCCTGCGCAACTCCGCGCCCGGATACCGTGTGCAGCGCATCTCGACGATGGACCGCCTGCGCGACGGCAACATCTCGCTCGAGCGCCTGCTGGCGTTCCTGTGCGACCTGTTCGGCGCGCTCGGCACGGCGCTCGCGCTGGTGGGCATCTACGGCCTGGTCTCGTACTCGGTCGCGCGGCGGACGCGCGAGGCCGGTATCCGCGTGAGCCTCGGCGCGCAGCGCGGGGCCGTGCTGTGGCTGTTCGTCCGCGAGACGCTGGCGCTAACAGCCGCGGGCTTGCTGATCGGGCTGCCGCTCGGAGTGCAGCTTGCGGGCTTCGGCGGCAAGTTGCTGTTTGCAGTTGCGCCGCAAGATCCGGTGTCGATCGCGGCGACCCTGGCGATGATCGCGCTCGGCGGAGCGCTCGCCTCAGCGATCCCGGCGAACAAGGCCGCGCGCGTGAATCCGGTGGAGGCGCTGCGGTACGACTGAGCGCCGAGCCGACCGGGGGGCGGCCCTACGCGTTTTTGCGCGCGGAGGTGGCGGTCCAGCCGCCGTCCACCGGCAGCGTGGCGCCCGTGACGTACGACGCCTCGTCCGACGCGAGAAACAGCGCGGCCCAAGCCACTTCCTTCGCGTAGCCGACGCGGCCGAGCGCGGTCTGGTCGCACTGCCACTTGTAGTGCGGGTCGGCCGGGTCGGGGCCGATGCGCGTCTGGATCGGGCCCGGGCACAGCGAATTGATCCGTATGTTCTGCGGGCCGTAATCGTACGCCACGCTCATCGTGTAGCCGAGCAGCGCCGCTTTGGTCGCCGTGTAAGCGACCGACGTCATCATGCCCTCCATCGCCTGGATCGAGACGACGTTCACGATCGACCCGCCCTTCTGCCGGAGCATGTACGGCAGCGCGCCCTGCGTGAAGTAATGCGTGCCCATCAGCGCGACGCCGATGCAGCGCTCCCACTCCTGGGCGGTCGCGTCGAGCGCGCCGTGAAAATCCTCAGCCAGGTACGCCGCGTTATTCACCAGCACGTCGATGCGGCCGTTGTGCGCGGCGGCCAGCTCGATCGCGCGCCCGGCGTCCTCGCGGCGCGAAACATCGGTGTGGCAGAACCCGGCCTGCCCGCCCGCATCGCGGATCGCGCGAACGGCCTCCTCGCCCGGCCCGTCCTCGATATCGCAGACCAGCACCCAGGCGCCCTCGGCCGCAAACAACTCGCTGACCGCCCGGCCGATGCCGTTCGCGCCTCCCGTTACGATCGCAGTCTTTCCCTTGAGCCTGTCCATGGCGCCCTCACCCCACACGGTATTTTTCGATGACAGCGTTGTCCACTTCTACGCCCAGGCCCGACCCCTGCGGCACGCGCAGGTGGCCGTCCTCCAGGCGAATCGGATTTTTGCACATCTCGCGGCTGAGCGGGCCGCTGGTGACGTTGAACTCCTGGAACACCGAGCGCCGCATGAACGCGTTCAGGTGCAGCGAGGCTGCGGTGAGCAGATCGCTGAGCCACGCGTGCGGGATGCACAGGCGGTTGTGCAGCTCGGCCATGTGGACGATCTTGCGCGCCACCGTGAACCCGCCGCAGCGCGAAAGGTCCGGCTGGACGATATCGACGCCGCCCTGCTCGATCAGCGCGCGGAAACCCCACTCGGTCGATTCCTGCTCGCCGCACGCGATCGGCGTATCGACGGACGCCGCCAGCTGCGCGTAGCCGTCGTAATCCTCCGGCGACAGCGGCTCCTCGACGAAGAACGGATTGTAGGGCTCGATGCGGCGCACCATCTGCGCGGCTTCCTTCGCCGTGCGATGTATGTACCAGCCCGCATCGACGAGCAGGTCCACGCGATCGCCGAGCGCGCGCCGCGCGGCCGCCACCAGGCACACGTCGCGCTCTGCATCCTGTCCGAACACGCCCCAGCCGAACTTCACCGCCGTGAATCCCTGCTCGGCGTAGGCGCGCGCGGCCTGCTCCATCGCCGCCGGTTCGGAGCGGAACAGCGTACTCGCGTAGGCGCGCACGCGATCGCGGTATCCGCCGCCGAGCAGCTTGTAGACGGGCTGGCCGATGCTCTTGCCGATGATGTCCCACAGCGCGATATCAATCCCCGAGATGACCTGGATCGCCGCGCCGCGCCGGCCGTAATACACCGACGCCATGTACATCTTGTGCCAGAGCCGTTCGACTTCGAAGGGGTCTTCGCCGATGAGCACACCGCGCAGGCCCTCGAAGCCGGGCACGGCGCCTTCCGACGGCGCATCGACGATCGCCTTCGCCACGTGCGGCTGCGTTTCGAGATCGGCGTAGCCGGTGATACCGATGTCCGTGGTGACGCGTACGATCCCGAGGTACTTGATGCCGTACGCCTCCTCGCTCGTATCGGGCGCGGCGTAGCTGCCCGGCGTTTCGAGCACGAGCACTTCGACGTCTTTGATCTTCATGCGGACTCCAGGCCGAGCGCGGCGAGCGTGGGGCTGTAGATGAGCCGGTCGATCTCCTCGGGCGCGAGCTTCGGCAGAGCGGTGCCCTCCGTGATCCGGTTGAAGTTCCGCAGGCCTTCGACCGAGGCCTCGGCCGTGGTGAACGGGTAGTCGGAGCCGAACAGCAGCTTGTCGAGCACGCCGTATTCCTTGGCGAGAATGAGCGCGTTGTAGAACTGCCAGGGCCGGTAATGCAGCGCCGAGATATCCGAGTAAAAATGCGGGTGCTTGCGGATGAGCACGAGCGTTTCGGCGATCCACGGATGGCCGAGATGCGCGATCACGAGGCGCAGCTCGGGGAAACGGATCGCGACATCCTCGAGCAAAATCGGCAGCGCGTATTTCAGCGGCCCCGTGCGAACGAAGGTCGTGCCCTGATGGATCATCACCGGCAGCCGCTGCGCTTCGCAAAACGCGTAGACCTCCATCATGCGCGGGTCCGTCGGGTGGATGTTCTGGTAGATGGGGCCGAGCTTTACGCCGCGGAGCCCGAGCCGGACGATGTCTTCGAGCGTTTCCTGCACCGGGTCCACGCAAGGATCGACCGCGCCGAAGCCGATGATTTTCTCCGAATGCGCGGCGGCGTATTCGGCGATGTACGCGTTCGGCGTCGCGAGACCCGAGTGATGAGCGCGCAGGCCGAAGACGAGGGCCTTGTCCACGCTCTGCATGGCTTGCCAGTGCTGCCCGGGCGGGACGTCGAGGTCGAGCTTGTGGCCGCGCGAGCGCGCGTTGGCCTCCTCGACGAACGCGTCCGAAATATGCCCTGGGTACTTGAAAAGATGGGTATGGCAATCGACCAGCACGATGTACGCCAATTTAGCACGCGCACCCCCGGTTGACTCGCGCGCGCTCTGCCCCGACAATGAACGGAAATGCGCGCTTCCCTGCTCGCTGGCCTGATCCTGGCGGTTTTAGCCGCCCTGTCGTGCGGCACGAAGCCCGCCGCCCCCGATAAGGAAGTCACCACCCTGGGGACCGCCGAGGTCTCCGCGCAACTGCTCGACATCCCGGGCGCGTTCCCGCCGAACGACCTCTACAACTACGCCTACGTCCTGAAGTACAAGGTGCTCGCCGTGCACCGGGGCAAGATTGAAGGCAGCGAAATCTTCGTCGCGCATTACAATCCGCTCAAGCCGCGCGCGTCGGCGGCGGACGAGTTCTCCGGCCGCGTCGGCGGGCACGTCGAGCGCTTCCGCGCCGGCGACATCCACCGCATGGCGCTCGATGCGCCGCTCGATCAGTTCTGGATGGGCGGCGTGATCGACAAGTTTTTCAGCACGAAGGGCACCCGATACTGGGCCGTGTGGACGAACCCGGAGACCAGGTAGCGTGGTCTTCAGCTCCCACATTTTCCTGTTCTACTTCCTGCCCGTCGTCCTGCTCATTTACTACGCGCTGCCGCGCTACCGCAACGGATTCCTCACGCTCGCGAGCTACGTCTTCTACGGCTGGTGGGAGCCCTGGTTCGTCCTGCTCATGATGTTCTCGACCGGGCTCGACTACGCCTGCGGCGGCATTATCTCCGCGCCGGGCGCGAGCGCGCGCAGGCGGAAGATCGCGCTCATTGCCGCTATCACGGGCGATCTCGGGCTGCTCGCGTTCTTCAAGTACTACACGTTCACGGCCGAAAACCTGAACCGGCTGCTCGGCTCGTTCGGCCCGGGCCTGCTGCCGGTGTTCGCGATCGCGCTCCCCATCGGCATTTCGTTCTACACGTTCGAGAGCATGAGCTACACGATCGACGTGTACCGCGGCATCGTGAAACCCGCGCGGTCGCTCTCGGACCTTTCCTGTTTCATCAGCCTGTTCCCGCACCTGGTCGCCGGGCCGATCGTGCGCTACAACATCATCGCGGACCAGATCGCCCACCGCGAGCACACGGCGCAGAAATTTGCCGAGGGCACGGCGCTGTTCATTCTCGGCTTCGCCAAGAAAATCCTGCTCGCGAACCCGATGGGCGCTACGGCCGACGCGGTCTTCAACGCGCAGGCGCCGCTCGCGCTCGACGCGTGGACGGGCGTCATCGCCTACGCCTTTCAGATCTACTTCGATTTCTCGGGCTACTCGGATATGGCGCTCGGCCTCGCGCGCATGTTCGGCTTCATCATCCCGAAAAACTTCGCGACGCCGTATCTGTCGGAAAGCATCACGGAGTTCTGGCGGCGCTGGCACATTTCGCTTTCGACCTGGCTCCGCGATTACCTCTACGTGCCGCTCGGCGGCAACCAGCGCGGCCGGCGGCGCACGTACATCAACCTGGCGCTCGTGATGCTGCTCGGCGGGCTGTGGCACGGCGCGAACTGGACGTTTCTCGCCTGGGGCGCGTTTCACGGCACGCTGCTCGCGGCCGAGCGCTGGCGCGGAAAGAAAGCGCTTTACGGCTGGCTGCCCCGCCCAGGCCGCGTCGCCGCGACGTTCATGCTCGTGCTGATTTCGTGGGTGCTGTTCCGCTCGCCGGACCTCGGCCACGCGCTCTCGTATCTCGGCTCGATGTTCGGCATCACGCCTGCTTCGGGCGCGGCGGTGCTGCTCGGCGCCGAGATCTACACGCCGCATCGCCTGGCGGTGCTCGCGATCTGCGCGGGCCTGTCGTTCTGGCGCTTTGAAGTCTACGACTGGGTGGCGGAGCTCGACTGGCCCAAAGCGTTCGCCCTCGCGCCGCTGTTCCTGCTCGCGATCGCCGCCATGTTCACGCAGGCGTTCAATCCTTTCCTGTACTTCCAGTTCTGATATGAGACGCGCACTCATCGGATTCTTCCTCGCCGTGATCTACGCCGTGCCGCTCGTGCAGGCGGGGATCGAGATTGCGCGCGGCGAACGGCCCAAGGTGTTCGACCTGTTCACCGCGCGCCCCACCGCGGCCAACCTGCGCGGCTACGAGAACGGACTGGAGAACGCGTCGGTCTTCGAGAGATGGACGCGCCCGTGGATGCAGTATGCCTGGTTCGCGGCGCTCGGCGATCCCGGCGAGAAAGCCGTTGCCGGCCGCGATGGCTGGTTCTTCTACAAGCCCGACGTGCGCTACCTGGTCGAGCCGGACCGCAACGCCGGCGCGCTCGCCGCGATCCTGAAATTTCGCGAACAGCTCGCCGCGCGCGGCATTGGCCTCATCGTCATGCCTGTGCCGGGCAAGCCGAGCGTGTATCCCGCGCAGCTGACGCGCCGGGCCGCCGATGGCGCGTCCGTCGCCTCGCACACGCAGGACCTGATCGCAAGCCTGCGCGCTAAGGGCGTCGAGACCCTCGACGTGCTCGAAGCGCTCCAGAGCTGCCGCAAGGGCGGCGATCCGTGCTATCTGATGCGCGACACGCACTGGTCCGGGGCGACCGCGCGCCGCGTCGCCGAGCTCGCCGCCGGACGAATCCGCGAGCGAGGCTGGTTCGCCGGCGGCACGACGGACTACACCGCCAAACCGGTCCGCATCGAACGCCCCGGCGACGTGATCCGCATGATGGACGTGCCCTCAGTCGAGCGCGGCTTCGCGCCCGAGCACGTCTGGTGCGAGCAGGTTGTCGCCCAGAGCAACGGCGCGCTTTACAAGGACGACGCAAGCTCCCCCGTGCTCGTGCTCGGCGACAGTTTTCTGCGCATGTACCAGACCGACGCGCCCGGCGCCGCGGGGTTCATCGCGCACCTGGCTCGCGCGCTGCACACGCCGCTCGCCTCAATCGTCAATGACGGCGGAGCATCCACGCTCGTACGCCAGCAACTCGCGCGCCGTCCCGGCCTGCTGGCAGGCAAGAAAGTGGTGCTCTGGGAATTCGTCGAGCGCGACATACGCTTCGGCGCCGACGGCTGGCAGGATGTTGCGTTGCCCGACTAGCGAACAACGTATCATGTACGTCTATGTCCAGCCGCCTGCGAACCACGCGCCGCGCATTTCTCTGTAGCGCGGCCGCAACCCCTCTGATCTCAGCCTCCTCTGCTGCCGAAGTTCGCCCGGGCCCCCTGCTCTCGAAAGTCCGCATCGGCGCCGAATACTTCCTGAACCGCACCGGGACCCGCGACTCCGTCTTCCGCCACTTCCGCCAGATGCGCGACACCGGCCTCACCGTCGCGCGCATCTTTACGCTCTGGGACCACATCGAGCGCGAGCAGGGCAAATGGGATTTTTCGCACTACGACTGGATTTACGACGCCGCGGCCGAAAACGGCATCCTGATCGCGAACACGCTCTGCTCGGAGGATCCTCCGGGCTGGATGGGTACGGCGCCGTTCTACCATCAGTGGCGAGACCTCGCGAATCCCAAGCTGCGGCCGTACTCGGAAATCTACATCGAGAAGGTCGTCAACCACTACAAGAACCACCCGGCGCACGGCGTCTGGCTGCTTCAAAACGAACCGGGTATCGACGACGGTCCGGAGCCGTACGTCCTGGAGGAATACGCGCGCTGGCTCCGGAAAAAGTACGGCACGGTGGAAAAACTCAACCGCGACTGGTACACGCCGCTGCGTCGCTTCGAAGACGTGAAACCGCCGGTCGAGCCGCGCCGCGCGGGCTGGGCCGACTACCCGTCGAATCTCGACTGGCTGCGCTTCCGCTCGGACCACTTGGCCAATCAGCTCCGCTGGATTCACGCGCAGATCGACAAGCACCATCCCGGCGCGCTCACCCACATCAACCCGCCCGGCCTCACCGGCAATATGCCCGGGAGCGGGCGCGACATGTGGCGCCTCAAGCCCACCGCGCATTTCATGGGCACGTCGATGCACGCCGCCTGGCACTTCACGATGTTCGCGCGCGAGGATTTCGGCGTCGCTTACGGCTACTGCTGCGACATCACGCGCTCGGCCTCGGCGCCCGCGCCGTGGTGGGTGACCGAGATGCAGGCGGGCCCCACCGTCTTCACCGGAAGGCATCCGCTGAACCCCACCGGGGATGAAATCACGCGCTGGCTGTGGGACGCCGCGGGCAACGGCGCGCGCGGAATTATCTTCTGGCTGTGGCATCCGAGGACCGAAGGCAACGAAGCCGGCGAGTGGGGGCTCGCGGGCCCGTCGGGCCAGCCGACCGGGCGCACGCGAGCCACCGCAGCCGTCGCCGCCGCGCTCCGCAAGCACGACGATTTCTTCTCCGCCTCGAAGCCCATCGCCGCGCGGACCGCGATTCTCTACAACCGCGACGCGATGCTTCTCTACGCCGTCGACGGCTGGAGGCGGCCCACCGAGGAGCTCATCCACTCGATGATGGGCTGCTATAAAGCGCTGCACCGCGCGCACGTGCCGGTGGATTTCCTCGACACAAGCGAGCTCGAAGACGGCAAAGCGAGCCGCTACAAGGCGCTCTATCTGCCCTACAGCTACTCGATCTCGCAGAAGTCGGCTGCGGCGATCCGAGAGTTCGTCCGCAACGGCGGCACAGTTTGGGCCGACGGCCTCGTCGCCTGGAAGGACGAACAGGGGACGACGAAGCAGTTCCCGCCCGGGCCGCTCTCCGACGTCTTCGGCTTCACCCTCGAAGACATCGAGGCCCTGGACGACGATACGGACAAACTGTGGCGCTGCGTGATTCCGAAGGAAGCTGCCGGGCGCGTCTTGCTCACCGACAGCGAAGGGCACCCCGCCGCCATCGAGCACGCCTTTGGCCGTGGACGGGCGATTTATTACGGAGGCGCGCAAACGCTGGCCTACATGCGCCACCCGAGCGAGCGCGTGGCCGGATGGATCGCCGCGCCCGCCGTCGAGGCCTCGCGCGACCTCGCGGTCCGGCTCGTTGAAGCCCCGGGTCTGGTCTCCTTCCGCGCGCTCGAAGCGAAGGGGCGCACCTGTGCGGTGCTCAACAACTGGGGCGCCGGGGCACGCGCAACGGTGCTGTTCCCCGCGCCGGCCAAATCGGCGATCGAGATCCTCTCGGGCAAGATCATCCCACTCGAGAACGGCGCCGCGGAAATCGAGTTGGACAAAGGCGCCACCGCCGTTCTATTGAGCTAAACGCGCCCAGTGCGGCTTCCAGCCCACCGGCAGGTCCAGCCGCACGCCATCTTTCGTGTGCGGGAATCGCTTCCGCAGCACCTTGCTCTCGCCCCCGATCGACGGCGCGTCGCGCAGCCGCATGATCGCCATCGGCGAACCGGAGTGGTGCGGGTCGCCATCCTCCTCCACGCTTCGCGTGAACAACACGTAGTTGGCGTCCGGCGAAATCATGTTCCCGTAGATGTGCACGCCGTCTTCGCCATAGACCATCTGAGCGTGCGCGCCGTCGCCATCCGCCATGTAAAGCTGCGTCCACCCGGCGCCGTTGTTGATCCCCTCCTGGCCCGCGGGGCGATACGAGAAAACCAGCCGCCGGGAATCCGGAAACCAGTGCGGCGTGCAGTTCTGATACTCGTGCACCGGGTTCAGGTCGCCGGTCGCCGCGTTCATCCGCACGATGGTCCACACCTCTTTGACATTCGCGACGCCCGCGAGCCACGCCCCGTCCGGCGACCAGTTGAGCTGCTGGAAGATGCCCTTGCGGTCGAGCGTCCGCACGGTCTTGCGCGTCGCCAGATCGATGATCGAGATGCCGCGCGGCGCGAGGCACGCGACCTGCTTGCCGTCCGGCCCCCACGACGCCCATGGGAACTCGCCCTCGCCACCCCACACCTGCGGATCGCTGCCGTCGCTGTTCGCGATCACCAGCGAGCCCTGCCGCCCGTAGTTATTTCCGTCGATGGTCTTGCCCTTCCCCAGCCGCCGGTACAGCAACTTGCGGCCGTCGGGAGACCAGCGCGGCGCAGGCTCGTTGTAATCCGGCGTGTTGGTGAGGTTCCGGCGATTGGAACCGTCCGGCCGCATGACGAAGATATCCCAGTCGCCCTTGTCCGTGCGCGCGCCGAAGGCGATCCAGCCGAGGTTGCGGACCTCCCTGGCCAGCCTGGCGACCCGGGCGTCGGGAGCGGCGGCGAGCGTCGCCGCGGCGGCGATCAGGCAGATAACGGATTTCATAGCTTGGCGGCCTCGTTCGACAGCGCATAGCGGAGCAGGCGGTCGAAGAAATAGATTACCTCGGGATACGCCTCGTCGAAGTTCTCGCGGACGCTCAGCGTCGTTGCGAGCAGCCGCCCGCGCCCCACACGCTTCTCATAAAGCTGCGCCACGCGCACCAGGTCCTTCTTCGCGCTGAGCCAGCCGGACGCGGTCATGACCGCCCCGACAATGGGCTCCGCGCCCTTTCCGATTTCATCGAGCGGAACGGCCCGGCTCCCCTGCATCAGGTTGTAGAACTCCAGGCCGCAGAACTCCTCGTGCGGAAAACCGGCGAGCGCGGGATGATCGGCGGCGCGCGTCCCCACCGCGGCTCCGGGACCTGGGAAGTAGGTCAACTCGGGCCCCTTGCCGCCGCCGAGCAGCAGCACCGTGCCGCCGGCTTCCAGGTACGCGTTCAGCTCGGGGCTGAGCGCCGAGGCGATCACGACGCCTTGCGGATCCCACTCGCGCGTGCGCGCGCTCACGAACGGATACAAGCGCCCGATCGCATCCCACTTGATCGTGGACGCGACCGGCCGCGCGGCTTTCTCGAGCAGGCCGCGCCGCGGGAACGACCAGAAATCCCAACGATTCGTGTACACCGCTCCGCCCGCTCTCACTTCAACCGCAAGCTCGAGCCGCCGCGCCCCGTCGCCCGGCAGATCGCGGATCTCGATCTCGCCCACGCGCGCCACCTTGCCGAGCGGCACGTTCACGCCCTGCAACTCCGAGCCGCGAAGCACGCTGCCTCCCGACGTCAGCCGCCACGCGACCGTGCCGTTGCGGATCTCGTCCTGCCCGTAATTCGAAACGAGCACGCCGATGGTTTTGCCGCGATCGGACCACATCGAGCGGTCGCCCGGCCCGGCATCGATCAGCGGCAGCACGGCGCTGTTCAACTCGCGCCCTTCTTCGGGCTTGACCCCCTTAGGCCGCCAGAAGTAATCGAACCAGCCCTCCTCCCACGAATCTCCCTCGCCCGTGCCGCCCGGGTAATCGACGATCAGCCAGTAGTGATAGCCGGTGATGCGGTTGTCGAGCCGTACGCGCTCGATCTGGAATTTCCGCCCGAGCTGCTGCAGCCGCTCGGAATTGCGCAGGTACGCCGGGTACACCGCCTGAAGTCCGTTCTCCTCCACCCAGCGCTTCTTCGCCTTGAGCCACACGGGATCGACGACGCCCGTGAACTTGTCGATCAGCGACACATCCGGCAGCGAACAGTAGTATTCGCCGAATTCGTGCCTGACCGTGGGAACGTCGCCCGGCGGCTCGCCGTAGAGGCTCATCATGTCGGTGGGGCGAAGCGGCGTGCCGTCGGTAGCCATGATGAGGCGCGCGGCGTCGATCGCCTTCGCCGTTCGGTAGAACTCCTCTACCGTTGCGTGGAATTGCTTGCGCTCGGCATCGCTCTTGATCCACTCCGGATTCAGCTCGTTGCCGAAGGCGAGCGACAGAAACGACGGATGGTTCCGGTGTGCGCGCAGGATGCCTTCGAGCTCGCCTCGCAGAAACTCCTTGTGCGGCAGGAAGTACATCGTGTAAGCCGCGGGCAGCTCGGCCATGACGAAAATGCCAACCTCGTCGGCGGCCTCGAAATACTCCGGCGCCGGCGTCATCGAGTGGAAACGGACCGCGTTGAACCCATAGCTCTTTGCGAGCCGCAGACGCTCGAGGTACACCGCCTTCGACGCCGGCGGCGTGCCGGTCAGGACCTCGATGTTGTCGTCTCCGAAGCCGCGCAGGTAGAGCGGCTTGCCATTGAGCAGGAGCACGTTGCCGCGCGTCGCAACCTCCCGCAGACCGAAGCGTTGCCGGATGCGGTCGCGCTCGGTGCCGTTCACCACGAGCGCGATCTCGGCTGTGTAGAGGAACGGATCCTCAGGTGTCCACAACCGCGCGCCGGGCATCTTCAGTTCGGCCTCGGCGCGGCCGTCAGCGACCGGCGCCGTCGTCTCGAACTTCCCAACCGCGACGCGCACCGTCCCGGCCGCGGCGCCGCGCACCGTGACGCGGAACCGCGCGCCGCTGGCCGCGACATCGGGCGCGATCGCGATCTCGTCGATCGAATCCGGCGCGGACGCCTCGAGCGAAACGTTGCCATAGAGCCCGCCCCAGTTGCCAATGTAGTTGAGCATTCCGGTCGGCTCGGCCCCGGCCTGCTTATCCGGCGAAACCGTGTCGGGCGTTCCCTCGGGAATCGAAACGCGCAGCAGGAAGACGTTGTCCTCGCCGGGCCGCGCCGCAGCCGTCACGTCGAACTCGAACGGAGCGCTCATGCCGCTGTGCCACCCCACCACGGTTCCGTTGACGGACAGCTCGACGTCGCGCAGCGCACCGCCGATCCGCAGCACGATCCGCCGCCCCTGCCAGCCGGCCGGGATCGCGACCGTCCTGCGGTACCACGCGGCTCCCGCGTAGTGATGCCGCAGGATTCCGTTGGGTTCGCCCACCCCCTGGGCCTGCCACGCGCCGGGGACCTGGATCGACCGCCACTCCTCGCCGGTGCGGAAGTGCCACGTTCCGTTGAGATCGATCGACGCGCGCTCCGCGCCCGACAACAAGCACGCGGCAGCCAGCAGCAGCAGGAAGCGGTTTGCCATGGACTACAGAGTATCCGAAAACCCGTGACAGTATACTCAATTCCTATTTTTCAGCGGCTTCGAAAACGGGAAATGAGTATACTGTCCCGGGTTTTCTGAATGCTATCGTAAGAGGATTCACCGTGAAGTTCAAAACACTTGCCATCCATGCGGGCCAAGGTCCCGACCCAGCGTACGGCGCCGTTATGCCGCCGATTTACCAGACGTCCACGTTCGCCTTCCGCGGCGTCAACCAGCCGGGGCCGTTCGACTACTCGCGCAGCGGCAACCCGACGCGCAAGGCGCTCGAAACCTGCCTCGCCGGGCTCGAGGGCGGCGTCGCCGGCTTCGCCTTCGGCACCGGCATGGCGGCCGAGACCACCGTGCTGATGATGTTCTCCGCCGGCGACCGCATCATCGTCCATAACGATCTTTATGGCGGAACGTACCGGCTGCTTACCGGCGTGATGGCGGAAAAGGGAATCCACGCGGACTTCATCGACCTGCGCTGCCCCGATCTGGTCCGCGCCGCGGTCACGCCGCAAACGAAGGCCCTGTGGATCGAGACGCCCACCAATCCGCTGATGAACCTGGTCGATCTCGAAGCCACGGCCGCGCTCGCCCGCGAGTTGGGGCTCATTACAATCTGCGACAACACGTTTCTCTCCCCCTACTTCCAGCGGCCGTTCGATTTCGGCATCGACGTCGTGATGCACTCGACCACGAAATACATCAACGGGCACTCGGACGTGGTCGGAGGCGCGGTGGTGGTCAACCGGGCCGACCTGGCGGAGCGCGTCGGCTACCTGCAAAACGCGCTCGGCACCTGCGCCGGCCCGCAGGATTGCTTCCTGGTGCTGCGCGGCATCAAGACGCTGGCTGTCCGGATGGAGGAGCACAACCGCAACGCGCTCGAAATCGCGCACTGGCTCGAAGGCCACCCCAAGGTCGCGGCAGTGCTGCATCCCGGCCTCGAATCGCACCCGCAGCACGCGCTCGCGCTGCGGCAGATGCGCGGCTTCGGCGGCACGTTCTCCTTCCGCGTGAAGGGCGGCCGCGCGGAGGTGTTCCGGCTGCTCGGCGCGATGAAGCTGTTTACGCTGGCCGAATCGCTCGGCGGAGTCGAGTCGCTCATCGAGCACCCGGCGACGATGACGCACGCCTCGGTGCCTGCCGGCGTGCGCGACGAAATGGGGATCACCGAGGACGTCGTGCGCGTGTCAGTCGGAATCGAGGACGTGAAGGATCTGATCGCGGATCTCGACCAGGGCTTCGAGAAGGTGTAGGCGGACCCCTGGTCCGCCCCACTCAATCGATCAACGCCCGCACGGCCTGCACCAGCGCCGCGGGCTTGAAGGGCTTCTTCAGCACCGGCCCGGAGGGCGGGTCGGCCGGGTCGGGCGACAACAACAGCGTTCTTTCGGCCAGCGCGGCGCCGCCGCGAGACGGGCCCCCGAACACCACCAGGTCCACCGGCATCTCCCCCTCGACCAACCGCACGGCCTGCTGCGAGTTGCGCGCCTGCAATACGCGGTATCCGGCGTTGTCCAGAATGACGCAAATCAGCTTGCGAAGCTGCTGGTCTTCTTCAACGATCAACACGGTGTGGCGGAAACGATCGAGCATGGCGGACGAACCCCGCAAAATCTGCCAAAAAACACCAGGCTGCGGCTGCCGGGTGTGGACCTACCCGGCGCGCTCACGTCCGCGATCTCCCCCGCAGGAGTTCTTGGACGGGCCGCAGCCTGGTTCTCTAAAGGAGCAACGCTATATAGTGAAGATCGCCGCGCGGGCGTTTCACCGGCCGGAAGAAAAAAACCGCCGGGAGAGATTTTCGAAGGCCCCCCAGTAGTAGGGCTTCTTCCACGCGCCTCCGGACCGCAGGAGTGCGAGCTTTGCCCCCCGCAGCGCCGCGGCCGGCTGCTCGCCGGCGGCGAGCCGGGCGTAGAGCGCATCCATGAGAGCGGCGGTCGAGGCGTCGTTCACTTCCCACAGCCCCGCGATCACGTTGGCCGCGCCGGCCTGGAGGAACGCCCAGGCGAATCCGACCAGTCCTTCGCCCGAATACGTCCGCGAGCCCGCGCCGCGGCAGGCCGAGATCGTCACCAGTCCCGCGTGAAGCGGAATCGCGGCGATATCCCGCGCGTAGAGCTTGTAGGATTCGCCCTTCTTCGACAGGATGACGGCGGATTCGAGCGGGTTCTGGCGGTTTGCGGAGGCGTGTGCGGAAAAGTGGATGATCGAGAAGCGCGACGGGTCCGCCTCGCGGTACACGGCGGGCTGCGCGGAGGCGCCGGTGTAGACTGCCTGCTCCCATCCGGCGAGGCGCGCCCGGATCCCAGCCAGCTCCTTTTCGACCGCCGGAAGCGGCGGGTATTCGTCCCCGGGCGGCCGCGAGTTGCCGATCAGCAGCAGCGATTTCCGCGCGGGCGCGGCGCCGGCTGGACGGGCGCGCGTATCGAGCACGGCGAGTGAAGGCGCGACGGCGAGCGATGTGTCCTCCAGCCAGTAATGCCCATCCACCGGCAGAGTTTCGAGATTGAATTCGTGCAGCGGGCCGTCGGGCACGACGATCAGGCGCGACTGGCCCCGCGCGGCGGCCCGCACGGGATTCAGAAGCATTTCCGAAAGCTTGCGGCCCGCCGGATTGGCGGTCTCGAGCGGATCGCGCAGTCCCTGGATCGCCGCCTGGTAGCTCTCGACCAGCGGCTTGATCTCTTCGACGCCCGGCAGCGGAAACGATTGGACTTTGCCCGCCGTCACGACCCAAACGAACGAGCGCCCCGGCGCAAGCCAGTAGGAGACCAGCGCCGTACCCTGCGCGCCGGCGGCCTCGCGGAAGCGCGCCGCGGGGACGGGCCTGTCGAGCGTCTGCTTGAACCCAAGTTTCTGAGCGAGCACGCGCGCGCGAGAGAATTCGGCGATCTCGAGCGCCTCTTCGGCGCGCCCGCGGTCCATGAGGAATTCGACATACGCACGGTAGGTGTCGATGGATCCCGCCTGGAAGGTGATCTGCCATTCGTCCCGGGGCAGTCGCTCCCGCGCCCGCTCGACGCCCGCGATGGCCCTCCGGAATTCGGCCGCGGCGGCGCGCCAGCGCTGCTGCTTTGCGTAGAGGCGGCCGAGCCCAATCCGGGCGATGCTGGCCAGGTGCTTGTTTTCAAGGGTCGTGAAAGCGACCACCTCGCGGAACCCTTTTTCCGCTTCGGCGTAGTTGCCTTTCAACGACTGGATCCGGGCGTAGCTCAGCAGGGCCTGATTTCTCAGGCTCGGCGTGCCAACCTCGACGCTCAGCGCAAGCGCTTCGTCGGTCGTCTTGGATGCCGCGGCGATATCGCCGCCTTCGAGTTGCACGTCGGAGAGGCTGTGCAGCCAAAACGCGGTCGAGTACCGGTCGCCGGTCCGGCGTGAGATTGTCAGGGCGCGCTCGAAACACGAAGCCGCGCCGCGAAGGTCGTTCAACGCAAGGTAGGTGTCGCCCATATTCGCCAGCACATTCAGTTGGCGGATCTGGTCGCCCGCTTCTTCGGCGGCTGCCAAGGCTTTGGTCTGGAGTTGCATCGCGCGGTCGTAATCGCCCAACCCGTAGTAGCAGCGGCCGAGGTTAGCCAGCGAGATCGTCAGCATGAGCCGCGCTTTGATCTTCCCGGACAGGGCGGCGGCCTGCTCGAAGTATGGCGCCGCTTCATCGAACCGAGCACGGCTGAGGAGGCTGTAGCCGAGGTTGCCGACAGCGCTCACCTGGAGATAGATGTCGTGTTTGCGGACGGCGATCTCGCGGGCCGTCCGGAATGCCCGGTCGGCGGCCTCTGTGTCGTCCTGCCGGACCAGCATGGCGCCCCGTCGAAGTTCGGTTTCCGCACGCAGCAAGTCGAAGCCGCCGGCGGCGGCTGCGCGCCCGGCCTCGTCGAACAACGGGGCGGCTTGCGCGAATTCCGCCAGCGAGGCCTTCACCTGCCCCAAATAGAGAAGACGACGCGCGGATAGCTCGCTAAACTCGGCCCCGCGCGGCGGGCGGGCCTCGAGTAAAGCCGCCGCGTTCCTGGCATTGCCCTGCGCAAGCAGGACCTCTGCCGTAAGCAGGCGAAACAGCCAGTGATCTTTCGAATCCGCCTGATTGAGAAAGCGGGCGTAGCCTGAATTTGCGATCTGAAGGGCCTTGCTCAGGTCCCCTTCGCGAAGCCGGGCGCGGCCTTCCCGGTAGAGCGCTTCCGAAGGCGCCGGGTTGCCGCAGCCGGCGAACAGGGCAAAAACGGTTGCGACTAGGGCGGGTAGGATGAGCCGTTGCCGTTGCCGCTGCCGCCGGAGACCTTGCCTCCCACCGGGCTGCCCAGCTCCATCCGGAACATGGTCAGGCTTTGGGTGTCTTCCGCGGCGGTCCACTCAGCGAAGTATACACGCCCGAAGTCGGGCACGTTGATGAAGCCGTAGTCGTCGCCCTCGTTCTTGATGTTCTTGCCCCGGGCAAGCGTGTAGTTGATCTTGCCCTTGGACTCCTTGAACTCGGGGTGCTTCTTTTTGAAGGCTTTGAAATCGGCGGCGTCCTGCGCCATGGCGTAGTCGAGGCTGAGGTCGATCGGCTCGCCGTAGATCGTCAGGTTGTAGAACTGGCTGCCGTCGGCGTCGATCGTGACGCGCTTGTTTTTGAGGTCGTAGTTCAGGGTGTAGCGGCAGGTCACCGCGTCCGCCTTGAACGTGTCGAGAACGTTGAAGTTCACGATCGTCGTGGAGACGATTGTGGCGAAGTTGCCCACCGGGCCCTCTTCGCCGCGGATGCTGGTCTCGATCTGGTCGAAGGACAGCACCAGGCGGCCGGAGTCCGGGTCTTTGAGGCGCAAAGCGGGAGCGCAGGCCGAAGCCCTCCCGCCGGTCGAGGGCAGCACGCAGGCTGCCTGTGTGTCTATGTATTGATCGAACGGCCGGGTAATGTGGCCGCCGATTCCAAACGCGGAGGCATTGAAGATGAAGCGGGCCATTGGAGGTTCACCTTATTTCAACTTGAACAGGAACGGATAACGGCCTAACTCGGAACCGGTTCCGTCGCGCATACCGGACAGCACAAGAGTAAATCGGCCGGGCGCGAGCCTGGCAATTGGCAGCAGGATGTTGAGCGGCGCTGAAGGGTCCGTGGGGGCCGCGACTTCCACCGTGAACTTGTTTTCGCCCCCGGCGTCCGTGAGCGTGCAGCGGTAGGCCGCGAACCCGGCGCCGGGCGGGACGTCGAGCGTCAGGCCGGCGAAGGTGCTCGAACGCGGCGCTTCGAGAACCTGGTCGTCTCCCCGGGAAACGCTGTGGAGCACGAAAGCCGGGTAGGCCTGCGGCGCGCGCAGGCCGGCGTTCTGATGGAGCAGGTACAGGTTGAATACGGCGAACAGCCCAGCCAGCGAGAAGGCGAAGGCGGGCCACCGCCAGGCGGCAAGCGCGCGCGGCTGGGGGCGATTGAGTTCGGCGGCGAAGACGGCGCGGGCGTTTTCGGCGAAAACGGAGCCGAGTTTTACCTCGGCGGCACACTCCGGACATCCGAAGTAATGCTCCTCAAACCGCTGGCGGTCCTCGGGGGCGAGTTGGTCGAGTATGTACTTTTCGGCGGCTCCGGTTCGCACAGCGTCCTCGTGCGTCATTTCGATCGCCATAATTACTGTGAATCTCCGAGCCCGTCCGTTTCAGGCGGGTTGGTCCGGGCGGCAAGATATTTCTCGCGGAACCGGGCTTTGGCGCGGTGGAGCACCACGCGCAGGTATTCGGCGGTCACGCCCATTTCGCGGCAGATCTCGTTCCGGTCCCTTTCTTCCAGGAAGACCATGCGCAGCAGCGCCCGGTCCTTCTTGGGAAGGCCGGACAGGACTTCTTCGACCTGGCGCTTGCGCTCGCTGTCCACCAGGTCGCGGTCGAGGGTCACACGATCGTCGGCCGGCTCGTCGTACGGCGCATTCTGCCGATAGCGGCCCTCTGCCCGAAAATGCTCGAGCAGGACGTTGTTGGACACCGCCCAAACAAACGCGCCGAGCCGCTCGGGGTTCTGTATACCGTTTTCGCGGATGGTCTGGAGCACCCGCAGAAGCGTTTCCTGGCGGACGTCGAAGATGAGATCCGGAGAGCGCACAGACCGCTTGAGCTTGATCAGCAGCAATTCGCCGAAATAGGCCGCAAAGTGGCGTTCCGTGTGGGGATCGCGAGCTTTCAGCCTGGAGACGTAACTGTCGTCGAAGCGCAATGTTCTATATGAGTTTTACGAGTATATCAAGCCCGCTTGCCGCCGGCGGTACGATGGTAGGAATGAAAGCCCTTGTGAAGAGCCGCCCGGAGCCCGGCCTGTGGCTCGAGGACGTGCCGGAGCCCGAGTTCGGGATCAATGACGTGCTGATTCGGGTGGACCGCACCGCGATTTGCGGCACCGATGTCCACATATACGAGTGGAACGACTGGGCGAAGAAGACGATTTCCGTTCCCATGGTGGTGGGGCACGAGTTCGTCGGCGAGATCGTGAAGACCGGCTCGAACGTGGCCGATTTCTTCCCGGGCGACGTGGTCAGCGGCGAGGGGCACGTGGTGTGCGGGCGGTGCCGGAACTGCCTGGCCGGGCGGCGGCACCTGTGCGCGCGAACGAAGGGCGTCGGGGTGAACCGGCCCGGGGCTTTCGCCGAGTACATCGCGCTTCCGATGACCAATGTATGGCACCACAGGCCGACGATCAGCCGCGATATCGCGGCGATCTTCGATCCGTTCGGCAACGCCGTCCATACGGCGCTTTCGTTTCCGGTGCTGGGCGAGGATGTTCTCATCACCGGCGCGGGGCCCATCGGGATGATGGCGGCGGCGGTGGTGCGGCACGCGGGGGCGCGCTACGTGGTGATTACAGACGTGAATCCGAAACGGCTCGAGCTGGCGAAGAAGTTCGGCGTCACGCGCGCGGTGAACGTGAACACGGAGTCGCTCGCCGAAGTCCAGAAGGAGCTCGGCATGCAGGAGGGCTTCGACGTAGGGCTCGAAATGTCGGGTAGCGAGGCCGCGCTGCGCGAAATGATCGCCAATATGAGCCACGGCGGCAAGATCGCGATTCTCGGGATTCCGCCGAAGCAGATGTGCGTGGACTGGAACACGATCATCTTCAACATGCTCACGATCAAGGGCATCTACGGGCGCGAGATGTATGAGACCTGGTACAAGATGACCGTTATGCTCGAGTCCGGGCTGGATATATCGCCCGTGATCACGCACCGGTTTTCGTACTGCGATTACGAGAAGGGTTTCGAGGCGATGCGCGGCGGCGAGGCGGCGAAAGTGATTCTGGAATGGCGGCGGTAGAAGCGCTCACCGCCGGCCGGTAACCGCTCTGGGCGAAATTTAAACCCACAATTTTCAAAAACATCCGGAGTTCGCCGGGCAGGCGCGCGGGATTCGTGTGCCTAGACTGAGCGTGTTGATTGGAGCGAATCTCGGATGAAATCGACCCTTCTGGCATGCACGCTGGCGCTGGGGGCGGCTTGGACGGCCGCCGCGCAGACGCAGATCGACCTTCGGACACAGGGCAGGAACATCGACTTTTCGGGCGCGGGCTCGACCAAGCCGTTCCGCATGGGAACGCTGCTTCCCGGATCGTGCTCGGTGGGCGAGGTGTTTTTCAAGACCGATGCTGCGGCGGGCGCAAATTTGTACGCCTGCACCGCGGCAGGCGTTTGGACGCTCCAGAGCGGCGGGAGCCCCACGTTCGGCGGCGACATCAGCGGGACGCCCGGGGCCGCGGTCGTAGGCGGGTTGCAGGGGCGAGCGATCTCCCCGGCCGCTCCGGCCGACGGCGAGGTGCTGCGGTGGAGCGGCGCGGCGAGCCAGTGGCAGCCGTTCCCTTCCGTGCTCTCCGGGGGGTCGAACTACTCGCAGGCGTTCTCGGGCGCCACCAGCGTGACGATCGCAGGCACGGCGCACGGGCTCGGAACGGCGAACGTGATCGTCGATTGCTACGACGCAGCGACTCCGGCGGCGCGGCTCGAGCCGGCGTCGGTGACGGTGCATCCGGCGACGTTCGACGTGACGGTGACGTTCTCGAGCGCCCGGAGCGGGCGGTGCGTGGTGAACGGGTCCGGGGCGAGCGGCGGCGTGCAGGCGACCGCGAGCAACACGTTCGCGGCGGGGACGGCGCAGACGTTCCAGGGCGCGCTTGTGGCGACGAGCGCGGAGCGGACGGCTCCGGTAAAGGCCGGCATGGCGCTGCCCGCAGCGTGCGCGGCGGGCGACCAGTTCTTCAAGACCGACGCCGCGCCGGGCCAGAATCTCTACTTCTGCACGGCGGCGAATACGTGGACCCAGATGGCGGGGGCGGTCTCCGGGACGATCGGCAACAGCCAGCTTGCCGCCGGGATCGATGCGGTTAAAATCGGCGCGGGAACGGTGAACAACACGGTGTTCGGGTACCTGGCCAACGTCACGGGCGACGTGCAGGCGCAGCTTCTGGAGAAGGCGGCGGCAAGCCATACGCATACGGCAACAGGCGACGCTTCGGGCGATTTGGGGAGCCTGCGCGTGACCGCGATTCAGGGGCGCGCGGTTTCCCCGGCGGCGCCGGCGGGGGGACAGGCGCTGGTGTGGAACGCGGGTGGCAATACGTGGGAGCCGGCGACGGTTGCTGGGGGCGGCGGAGCGGGGATGGCGGCGCAGTTGAACGATTTCGCGGTGGCGCGGACCAGCGGGACGGTACTGACGATCGGAGCGAATTGCTCGGATGCTACGCCGTGCAACGTGCGGTTCGGCAACTCGGTGTACAGCGTCACACAGAGCTGCACGGCGACGCTGGGGGCGTCCACGGCGATGGCATATGTCTACGTGGCGGCGGACGGGATTTTGACGGTCGGTCACGATTCGACGGTCGCGGCGGCGGGCGGGTGCGTGGCGCAGGCGGGCGTGACGAACTTCCCGGCCGATTCGATTCCGCTCTACGGGTGGACGGCGACGGGCGGGGCGTGGGACGTCGCAGGCGGGCGCGACTACCGGGCGATGCTGAGCGCAAAGGGAGTTTCGGCCGGCGCCGGGATCGCGACGGTGGAATCGGGCGGGCGTACAACGGTGTCGGTGGATACGGCGATGGTGCCGACGTACCTGGCCGGAAGCGCGACGATCGATTTCCCGTCGATCGCCCACGGCGCGTGCTCGGCGGACCAGACGGTGCCGGTTTACGGGGCGACGGCCGGCGACGCGGTGGCGCCGGGGTGGCCGGGGACGCTCGCGGCGGGGCTCGTGGGGATGATGCGGGTGTCCGCGGCCGATACTGTGGCGGTGCGGTTATGCAATCTGTCGGGCGCGGCGGCGGATCCGGCGAGCGCGACTTTCCGGGCGGTGGTGGTGCGGAGCTTCTGAGGGGAGGCGGGTTTGTCCGCCTCCCGGAGTGATTAGGGAATGCCGGTTAGAATTCTTTGAAGTCTTCCTCCAGCGGGAAGGCGTCTTTGCCGGGCTTGGCCCCGATTGGGACGGGCTCGGGGGGGTGGTTGTAGGAGTCGCGGGCCACGGCTGTGCGCAGGGCGTTGAGGCCGGGCTCGTGTTTTTGAGTCGCCGGGGTGTGGCGGACGGTCTTCTTTTTGCTGCCGGTTCCCATCGATTCGCCGCCTCCCACCATCGCGGTAAGACGTTCGACGATGCCCCGGAGGGTGTCCGATTGGGCGTTCAACTCTTCGGCCGCCGAGGCACTTTCTTCGGCGTTGGCGGCGGTCTTCTGCGTTACCTGCTCCATCTGAGTGATCGCCTTTCCGATCTGCTCGATGCCTCGCGCCTGTTCCTCGCTGCCCAGGTTCACTTCGTCTACCAGGGTCTTCACCTTGGCCGATTCTTCCGTGATGATTCGAATCGCGTCGGCCACCTGGTCCACCTTGGTCTTGCCGTCGTTGGACTTGGCAATCGACTCCTCAATCAATGCCGCGGTGTCCTTGGCCGCCTGCGCGCAGCGCTGAGCCAGGTTGCGGACTTCATCGGCCACTACGGCGAAGCCCATGCCCGCTTCGCCCGCCCGGGCCGCCTCGACGGCCGCGTTCAACGCGAGGATGTTGGTCTGGAAGGCGATTTCATCGATCACCTTGATGATTTTCGAGATCTTGCCGCTCTGAGCGTTGATCTCTCCCATGGCCGTGACCGTTTCTTCAAGCGACTGGTTGGTCTGAATGAATTTCTGCTGCGAGTTCGCGACCAACGCGGCCGCGGTGCGCGAATTTTCGCTATTTTTGCGCGACATGGAATTGATCTCCTCGCTCGAGGCGGAGGTTTCCTCAAGCGACGCCGCCTGCTCAGAGGCCCCCTGAGCAAGCGACTGGCTCGAAGCGGAGACCTGCGAGGCCGCGCTGGCGGTTTGCTCGGCGCCCTCGGCCAACTCCCCCGCGAGCCGGCGCAGCGTGTTGCTGATCTGCCGGACGATGAACAGGACGCCGACACCCAAAGCCACGCTCAGTCCGATCATCACGAAAGCGAGCCAGCGGCTGCGCGCCGCCGCCGCCAAGCCTTCCGTATAGGCCGTGGCAAGCAGCTCTTTATTGATCTGATTCACATCGTCGGCCGCTTTGCCCATCTGGTCCGCAATGGGCTTCTGCTTCTCTTTGCGGATTGTGTTGCCTTCCTCGACCTGCCCCTTCACGCACATGTCGGCCACTTCCTCGAAGGACACCTTCCATGCCTCCAGACCGGATGCAGCCTGTTCCACGGCCCGCTTGCCGCGTTCGGTAGCCAGCAGGGGCCGCATCTCCGCCAGGGTGTTCTCGATCTTTTTGCTGCTGTCGCGGAACGCCTGGCGGCTCGCCTCGAGCTCGCGGCTGTCCTTAAGGGCGGCCGAAAGCACGACGCTCCGCACGGCCGCGCGCATGTCGGCCACGGACGTGTTTATTTCGCCCGCCAAGAGCACCTTCTTCGCGGTGCGGTTGGCAACATCATCGATATGCCCGCCGAGAACGCCGATCGCGTTCAGCGAGGTGTAACTCAACACGAGCATGAGCGCGAGCAAGGCGCCGAAGCTGGCGAAGAGTTTCTTGCCGATCGTCATCTGTGATTTCATGATTGGTTCTCCCGTATCTTCACTGCATCAACGCGTCCAGCCCGCGCAGTTCGCGGCCGGCCAGCACACGGTCTATATCCAGCAGGATTTTGACTTTGCCCTTCACCTTAGCCATGCCGAGCAGGTAGGAAGCCGCTGCGCCCTGCCCGAACTCCGGCGTATCCTCGATATCGCCGGCCGCCAGGTTGAGAACCTCGGCGACGGCATCCACCACGATTCCCAGGAGCGCCGCGTCCGCTTCGACCTGCACCACGACGATGCAGGTGCGCTGCGTGTATTCGATCTCCGGCAGGCCGAACTTCAGGCGCAGGTCCACGACAGGGATTACGCTGCCTCGCAG
Organism: Acidobacteriota bacterium; assembly: GCA_050261515.1. GTDB lineage: Bacteria > Acidobacteriota > Terriglobia > Bryobacterales > Bryobacteraceae > JBLNDJ01. Next base: position 29,120 of record JBLNDJ010000052.1, read on the forward strand.
GTTGATGACGCCTTTTACATAAGCCGGCGTCTGCGGCACGGCCGTGATGTCCTGAACGCCCATGATTTCCCGAACCTTCAAGACCTGGATGCCGAACTCTTCCGAGCCGAGATCGAACACCAAGTACTTGCCTGCCCGGTCGCCGGTACTGCCGGCCGGACTCTGTTCGTGTAAGTGCGCCTGTCCCACAATTAGTTATCGGCGGTTCGAGGCGCGGGCTATAGGACCGCAATGAGCGTAGAGTCCCTCGCCAGTAAGGCTTCGTGCCGCGCGTGCTTGAGGCCTGGGCCGCGAAGTTTAAGGGTGATCCGATCTACGAGAAGTGGAGGGGGAAGCGGAGGGAAGATCTATCCATCGAGCAGCAGGTGCCAGGACGTCGCGAGGAGTCAGGCAATCTTTGATGCTGCCTGGCGCGATATAGCACCCGAAACGATATCCCGAGCCTCCTCCGCCGTGAGGGGTTCTGAGTCCATAAGCTCGTCACAGTATCCATCGAAGGGAACCCAAACGCGAGATGAGCGCGGCTCCTTTTCCCTGACGCCCGCGACTGGAGGGCCATCGATGCACGACGAACTGGTTACGGTGGGAGCGCACTATCTGCGCGCCGCGGCGAGTTCGTTCCGGGATTGGTCCACGCGCATGGTGGCGGACTTCGGGGAAGCGATCCGGCCGCACCTGTTGAGCATCTACGTGCGGGCGAAGCGGATCCACGCGGCCTACCGGAACAGCTCCCTCGGAAGCGAGCGCGGATCGTTCTCGGCGGCATCGCAACGTGCTATGCGTCTTTGTGATTGAAAATAAAGTTGAAATGATGGCGGAGAGGGGGGGATTCGAACCCCCGGTAGAGGTTTAGGCCCCTACGACGGTTTAGCAAACCGCTGCTTTCGACCACTCAGCCACCTCTCCGTCAGTGCGGGTTGCCTTCCGATGGTAGCATAACCGGGCGCGGCCGGATCTATACCCGCGATGGCGGAGAGCGGCCTCGCCAGACGCGGGGGGTTGCCCTATACTGGTGGTCTTGTTGTGACGAATGCGAAACATTCCGGCACAAAGGGGGGCGACGCGGTGATCTCGCGGGCGGCGTTTGAAGCACTCGCGGAGAACTCGCCTTTCGCCATCTATGCCACCGGCCCCGACGGGCGCGTGCGGAGTTGGAACGACGCCGCCGCGCGGATCTTCGGATGGACGCGCGAAGAGGCGCTCGGAGAGCGTGTTCCGCTGCTCGAGCCGGTGGATCCGGACGGGGAGCTGGCCGGCGTCGAGGTCCGGGCGATGCGCAAGGACGGGACGGCGGCGGAGTTGAGCGTATGGCGGTCGCCGCTCGACGAGGGCTTCCTGTGGGCGGCAGCGGACATCACCGAGCGCAAGTCGCTCGAGCGGCAGCTTCAACGGGCACAGAAGATGGAAGCCGTGGGACGCCTGGCGAGCGGCGTAGCGCACGACTTCAACAACCTGCTCACGGTGATCGCGGGCTATGGCCACATGCTGCTCGAGGACCTGGAAAAGCAGCCAGCCTCGCGCGCGAGCGTGGAGGAGATCCTGCGGGCGGTGGATCGGGCCTGCGCGCTGACGACGCAGTTGCTCACCTTCAGCCGGCGGCAGGTTTCGCCGCCGAAGACGGTGGACGTCAACGATCTGGTTCTGAACATGGACAAGATGCTCAGGCGCGTGATCGGCGAGCACATCGAACTGGTAACGGCCCTGAGCCCGGCGGCGGGGAAGATCAACGCCGACCCCGGACAGATCGAGCAGGTGATCATGAACCTGGTCGTAAACTCGCGCGATGCGATGCCGGAGGGCGGCAGGATCACGATCGAGACGGCGAACGCCACGCTCGATGAGGAATACGCGCGCATCCATCTGACGGCGAGGCCGGGCGAATACGTGACGCTGTCGGTAATCGATACGGGCGCGGGCATGGACGAGAAGACGCGCGCGCACATCTTCGAGCCGTTCTTCACGACCAAGGAGCAGGGCAAGGGAACGGGGCTGGGCCTGGCGCAGGTGTACGGGATCGTGAAGCAGTGCGACGGCGAGATTACGGTAGAAAGCGCGCCGCGGCAGGGCACGCGGGTCGAGATCTACCTCCCGCGGATCTCGGGCGCGGCGTGGGCGGGCGAGGAGGAGCCGGACGAGCAGGACCGCGGCGTGGGGACCGAGACCGTTCTGCTGGTAGAGGACGAGGACTACGTGCGGCGGCTGGTGCGCGAGGTGCTCGAGCAGCATGGCTACACGGTGCTGCCGGCGGCCGAACCGCGGCAGGCGATCGAGATCTGCCGCAACTATCGCGGGCGGATCGAGCTGCTGCTGACCGACGTCGTGATGCCGCAGATGAGCGGGCGCGAACTGGCCGACCGCGCGGGATGGATCCGGCCGGATATGAGGGTGCTGTTCATGTCCGGCTACACGGACGACTCGGTATCGGGGATCGCGGCGGGCGAGTCCGGTACAGCGTTTCTGAGGAAGCCGTTCACACCGGCGGTGCTGACCAGGAAGATCCGCGAGGTGCTCGAGACCAGCCCGCAGGGACTGGGGGCCGCCGCCGAATAGGCTCCGTTCCTGCGATGATGCGCGTATGGAGATCGCGCAGACACGGCGGAGTTTTCTGTTCGAGACGGCAGCGGCGGCGGGGGTGACCCAGGCGGCGGTGGCCCGCGGGGCGGCCGGGCAGACGCGGCCGAACGCCGGGCCCTGGTACCGGAGGACGCTCCGCTGGGGGCAGACCAATCTCACCGAGCGCGATCCGGAGCGCTACGACGCCGCGCTGTGGCGCGAGTACTGGAAGCGCACGCGCATCCAGGGCGTTATCGTCAACGCCGGCGGAATCGTCGCCTATTATCCGAGCAAGTTTCCCCTGCATCGCCGCGCGGAGTTTTTGGGCGGGCGCGACCTGTTCGGCGAGATCTCGGAAGCCGCGCACTCCGACGGGCTGGCCGTACTGGCGCGCATGGATTCGAACCGCGCGGGCGAAGAGTTCTATCGCGCGCATCCGGGCTGGTTCGCGTGCGACGCTTCGGGAGCTCCGTACCGGGCCGGGGACAAATACATAAGCTGCATACACGGCCCGTATTACGAGGAGTACATTCCGTCGCTGCTGGTCGAGATCGCGGAGCGGTACCGGCCGGAGGGGTTCACCGATAACAGTTGGAGCGGCCTGGGGCGGGACCGCATCTGCTACTGCGACAACTGCGCGCGGAGTTTTCGGGACCAGGCGGGGAGCGCGCTGCCGGCGCGGGCGGACTGGGACGATGCGGTGTATCGCAAGTGGATCGAGTGGAGCTACGCGCGGCGCCTGGCGGTGTGGGACCTGAACAACCGCGCGACGAAGGGCGCGGGCGGGCCCGATTGCATCTGGACCGGGATGAACAGCGGGTCGATCACGGGCCAGTCCCAAACCTTCCGCGACTACAAAGCGATCTGCGAGCGCGCGGAGCTGATCTTTCTCGATCACCAGACGCGTTCGGAGGCGGGCTTCGCGGAGAACGCCGCGGCGGGCAAGCTGATCCACGGGCTGCTCGGGTGGGACAAGCTGATACCGGAAAGCATGGCGATGTATCAGGCGGGGCGGACGCCGTTCCGGCTTTCGGCGAAGCCTGCGGCCGAGGCGCGGATGTGGATGCTCGAGGGGATCGCGGGCGGGATCGAGCCGTGGTGGCACCACGTGGGGGCGTATCACGAGGACCGGCGGGCGTATCGCACGGCGGAGCCGGTGCTGCGGTGGCATGAGGCGAACGAGGCGTACCTGGTGAAGCGGCGTCCGGTGGCGGCCGTGGGAGTGGTGTGGTCGCAGCGGAACACGGATTACTACGGGCGCGGCGAGGCGCGCGAGCGGGTGGAGTTGCCGTACCGCGGGATGACGCAGGCGCTGGTGCGGGCGCGGATTCCGTTTATTCCGGTGCATGCCGATCATGTCGAGCGCGACGGCGGAGGGTTGGCGGCGCTGATCCTGCCGAACGTGGCGGCGATGTCCGATGAGCAGTGCGCGGCAGTGCGGCGGTTCGTGGAGCGCGGGGGCGGGCTGATTGCGAGCGGGGCGGCGAGCCTGTACGACGAGTGGGGCGATTCGCGCGGCGACTTCGCGCTGGCGGAGCTGTTCGGCGCGCACGCGGCGCGCGGGGACCTGGGGCGCGCGGCAGCCGGATCGTTTCACACGTATCTGCGGGTGCACGACCGGGCCCTGCTGAAGGGGTTCGAGGAGACGGCGATTCTGCCGTACGGCGGGATGGTGGAGCCGGTGCGCGCCGAGGCGGGCGCGGCGGTGCCGCTGACGTTCATTCCCCCGTTTCCGGTGTATCCGCCGGAGACGGCGTGGATGCGGGAGCCCGAGACGAAGACGCCGGCGCTGGTGCTGAACGGGCGCGTGGCGTACCTGGCGGCCGACATCGACCGGCGGTACGCGAAGGACGGCCTGCCGGACCATGGGGACTTGCTGGCGAACCTGGTGCGGTGGGCGGCGGCAGGGCGGATTCCGCTCGAGGTAGAGGGGCGGGGGCTGGTGGACTGCAATCTCTACGCGCAGCCGGGGCGGATGATTCTGCACGTGGTGAACCTGACGGGCACGGCGGGCAGCGGGCCGGTGGAGGACGTGCTTCCGGCGGGCCCGTTCACGGTGCGGATGCGCCTGCCGCGGGATGTGAGCGGGCGGCGGGCGCGGCTGCTGGTGAGCGGCGGCGAGGCTCGGGTTGCGGTGAAGGACGGGTGGGCGGCGTTCGTGCTGCCGCGGGTGGGCGAGCACGAGGTGGCGGTGGTGGAGTGATCACCGCCAATGAGTTAGGCCACGGATGGACACGGATGCACACGGATCGGAACAATACCTAAGGAATTCGAGCGGTTATCCGTGTGTCTCCGTGTCCATCCGTGGCCCAAGAAATTGCTTCGCAGTTCCACGAGGTTGCGTCAGGTAATAAGTGCCTCATCAGAACGTCAGCCCGACCAAAAACGACAACTGGTTCGGGTTCGACTTGAGCAGGCCGGAGGGGTCCCTGAAACTGTCCCAACCCCAGCGGGTGTAGCGGATCTCGGGGGAGATGTGGCCCAGGAGCTGCAACCCGGCGCCGAGGGTCAGGCCGGCATTGAAATCGTTCTTCAGTTGGAGGGCGCGGCTTACGCCGGCGAAGCCGTTGAAGGTGGGACCGGCGGCAAGGTAGGGGCGGGCCAGGAAGCCGGGGAATTTGTATTTGAGCAGGATGGGGAAATCCCAGGAGCTGGCGTTCGCCGTGTCGGAGTTGGCGCGGCGGTAGAGCGCGTCGGCTTCAATCGATATCCCGAACGGAAGATTGATGTCGAGCTCGGGGCCAAGGGTCCACTGCCGGCTGTTTCTCGCGTTTTCGATCGCGTCGGTGAAAGGAATGCCGCCTTTCACTCCGAGCGTGAAGAGCCCCGCCGGGAACGCGAGGGGCGCGGAGAGGAGAAGTGCGAACAGGAGTTTCGCCATGATCTAGAGACGCTCGAAGCCGGCGCTACGTTGCCGTGCGGTAGACGATGTAGCGTGCGTTCTCGTATACGGGGGCGCGCGCGGGGATACGGGCGGCGGGCGCGACGACGATGTAGTCGATGCCGAGCGCGCGGTAGCGGTCGAGCGGGAGGATGGTGGAGTTGTAGGAGCCGGAATCGTTCCAGCGGGTCCACCATTCGCGCGCGTAATCCTTGAGGAAGTTCGCCTGGCCGCCGGCTTTCCAATCGACGTAGAGGGCGCGGAGGGCCTGGGCGCGGAAGACGCCGGGCGCGAGGTTGCGGCCTGCGGCGGGGAAGAAGAAGACCGCGTCTTTCGGTGTGGACTCGCGCGCCCACTCGGACAGCCGGGTCAGCTCGGGGGTATGGAGCGGCGGGTAGTTGCGCACCTCGCCCCAGCCGGGCAGCAGGAACGCCGGGACGAGCATGGCGGCGGCCCAAGGCGCGGCGGCCCAGCGGCGCGCGCGCGTGCAGGCCCAGGCGGCGAAGGCCGTGAGCGCCGCAAGCGCCAGCGCGATCGCGACGCGTTTTGCATTCAGCGGCTGCGCGGGCAGGGCGTAGACGGGCGCGAGCCAGAGGAAGCTCTCCCACCAGCGGCGCTCCGCGGCGGCTTTCATGGCGGCGGCCGCGGCCAGGATGAGTGCGACGGCGACGACGAACAGCAGCGCGCGCGCCGGCTGCGCCTGCGGGATCACGATCCACTTGAGCTTTTCGAGCAGCAGGTAGCAGAGCGGCGGCATGAGCAGGCCGATGAGCGGGAGGCCGAGCAGGAAAAAGCGCAGGTCCTGCGGGATGCTCTTGCGCAGGCGCGCGAAGGCGGCGAGCGACAGCGCCCAGAGGAACAGATAGTAAGCGATCAGATAGCGCGGCCAAAGCGAGACCCAGTTGTAAGCCGCGCGCAGGCGCTGGATGCGTTCGAGCTCGGGGCCGATGCGGCCGAAGAAATCCTGGTGCTCGGCGCCCCCGGTTTGCGCGCGCGAAAGCACGAACAGGACGGCGACGCCGGCGAGCATGGGGGCCAACCCCGCGATGCGGCGGCTCATGATGGCGGGCTTGGCGGGCCAGAGCGTGAGCGCGAAGTAAACCGCCCAGAAGGGCAGCACGGTGGGCGGGTGGTAAAGGAACGCGATGGCGGCGGCGAAGCCCGCGGCGAGGTCGCGGCCGTGCGCGACCAGCCCGATGGCCAGCAACAGCAGCGGAATGGCGAAGCCGCGCGGCACGGGCTCGTACTCAATGGTGAGGACCGCGGGTCCGGCGATCGCGGTTCCGAGCGAGAACGCGGCCGTGACCAGCAGCGCGTGGCTGGTACGCAGCCGCAGCGACGCGGCGATCAGGAAAACGCCGAGCAGGCCGAGCGCGCGGAAAACGAGCTGCTGCGCCGTGAGGACCGTGCGGAAATCCGCTCCCGTGAGGCGGCGCAGGGCGAGCGCCATTTCGTCGTAGATCGTGAAGGCGACGTGCGGCTCCTGCGCGATCGGCTCGCGCGCGAAGGCGCCCGGGTCCCAGAAACGCTCGAGGATCGGGACGTAGATCTGCGTATCGGACTGGAGGAACGTGTGCCCGGGAAACTGGAAGAAGCCGATGAGCGTGAGGAACACGATCGTCCCGGCGGCGAGCAGGCGGGTGGAAGTGTTCACTTTTCCGGCGTCTTCGCGAGTTGTTGCTTGGCCCAGTTGCGGCTGGGATTCAGCTCGAGCGATTTCGCGATCTCCTTGCGGGCCTCGGCGTTCCGGTTGAGCTTTCTGTGGGCGATGCCGAGCCAAAGATGGGCGTCGGCGGATTTGGGGTCGAGCTCGATCGCCTTGGTGAAGTCGCGCACGGCGAGCTCGACACCTCCGCCGAACGCGGGGGGCAGGTAGTAATTGCCGATGCCGCGGCTGAGATACGCCTTCGAGGATTTGGGGTCGAGCTCGATGGCGCGATCGATCGAGGCGCGCGCGCATTTTCCGTATTTGAGCGCGAGCAGCACCTGCGCGGGCACGACCTGGCCGCAGAGCGTTCCGAGAATGCGGTGATACTCGGCGACGCCCGGCTGCAACTTCACGGCGCGCTCGGCGGCGCGGATGCCGGCCTCGGCGGCGTTCTTGGCGGCCTCCTTGTCCTTCAGCTCGAGGGTGACTTCGGCCAGATAAGACTGCGCCTCGGCCACGCGGTATTGCGCGGCGGCGTCGCCGGGGTTCTTGTCCGCGGCGGACTGAAGGTCGCGCACGGCCTGCTCGAGCCAGGGGCGGTTCTGGCTGTCGCGCGCATCTTCGAGACGCTCGGCTCCGGATGCGGCGGCGAGCGCCAGGGCAAGAAGGATCGTCGTCAGGCGAGTCATACAGGGTGCGGCAATTCCAATGCTACAGCGATGCGACACGCCTTTGCACGACGAGGTAGTAGATGCCGAGCAGCGAGAGCAGCACTCCGTTGGCTGCAAGGACGAGCGGCGCGGTGAAGTGCGGCACCAGCGACCCCGTGACGAGGCTGCCGACCGGCATGCCGCCGCGGAAGGCCACGTTGTAGACGCTCATCACGCGGCCTCGCATCGCGTCCGTGGTGGTTTCCTGGACGAGCGAACTGACGAGCGAGAGCACCCCGACCAGGGCCGCGCCGGCCAGGAAGAGCAGGACGCAGCTCGCGGGCAGGAATTTCGAAACCGAGAAGCCGGCCATGGTGACGCCGAGAACGATCAGGAACATGAGCGCGACGCGGCCCTTGCCCTTGAGGTGGCCGGTGGCGGCGACGAAGAGCGCTCCGGCGATCGAGCCGGCGCCGTAAGTCGACAGCAGCAGCGTGTAGGTGTTGACGCCGCTGGCGAAGACGTTCTTCGCGAAAACCGGGAGGAAGACGATCAGGGGGACGCCGAGCGCGGTCAGCACAAACGCGAGGGCAACCAGCGACGGCATGACCCTGTGCGAGCGCACGAACGAGATTCCCTGCTTCATGCTGGCGAGCACGGACTGCTTGGAAGGCGCCGGGACGTAGGGGATGCGGATCATGAGCAGCGAAGCGATCACGGCGACGAACGAGAGTCCGTTCAGCGCGAAGCACCAGGGCGCACCGAGTTTCGCGAGCGCGATACCGCCAATAACGGGGCCGATCACGCGCGCCAGGTTGAACTGGATGGAGTTGAGCGCGATGGCGTTGGCGACATTCTCGATGCTGACCAGGCTCGGGATGAGGGCCTGGTAGGCCGGGCCGCCGAAGGCTTGCGCGAGTCCGGTGAGGAACGAGAGGCAGAGGATGTGCCAGACTTTCACGACGCGGAAAACGATCAGGAGCGCGAGCAGGAAGGCGCAGCCCATCTGGACGAACTGCGAGGCGAGGAGGATGTAACGGCGGTCCTTGCGGTCGGCGACCACGCCGCCGAACAGGGAGAACAGGAGGATGGGGAGTTCGCCGAGGAAGGCGTCGAGGCCGAGCAGGAAGGGCGAGTTGGAGAGTTGCAGGACGATCCAGCTCTGGGCGAGTTTCTGCATCCAGGTGCCGACGCTGGAGGTGCAGGCGCCGGCCCACATGAGGCGGAAATCGCGGTACTGAAAGGCCTTGAAGATGCGGGCGAGCAACCTCTATTGTAGCGGGGGATTACCGGGCCGTCTGAAACCAGAATTCCCAGTTCGTCGTGCGCGTGCCGGTTTGCTCGGCGACGGGGCGGAGCGTGGCGCGGCTGGGGAGCATCTTGTATCCGCCGGGCAGGTAGGTCACGCGGAAGCGCGCGACGGGGACGGCGAATTTGCCGGCGCCGGCGGCGGGGGCGGGCTCGAGCTCAGGGGTGAGTTGCAGGCGGTTTTCGTGGCTCGGCTCGTCGAAGTAGTAAGGGTTCGAGGCTTCGTCGATCCCGAGGAGCCAGGGGCCGTGGAAGAGGGCGATGCGCCTGGTTTCGGGATTCGCGACGGTTTGGGTGATCATGTCGTACTTCACGGTGAGGCGGTCTCCGGTTTTCCAGGCGTGCGTGGCGCGCAGGTAGCCGTTGCGTTCGTTCGCCGCGAGCGGCTTTCCGTTTAGCGAGATCGCAACGCGGCGCGCCCAGGCCGGCTTACGGATGTCGAGAGGTTCGGCTTTGCCGGCGGCGGCGGTGACTTTGAGAAGCACGCTGGCGTCGCGGCCGAGCGTGGAATCGGCGGTGAGCGAGAGCGAGCCGGCGCGGCCGCGCCCGTCGATGGCGAGATCGTAAGCGAGAGCGCCGTCGTGCTCGCGGAAGGCGCTCCTGAGCGCTTCGGGGAACGAGCGCAGGCCATGCAGCGTGCAGCACCACCAGGCGCGCGCGGCCTGGTGGCCGGCGACTCCGGTGGGCGAGAGCAGGCGGTGGCCGAAGTCGCCGGTTTCGAACTGGTTCATGGCGAGTTCGTTGAAGAGCGTGCGCTCGGCGGCTTCGATGTACTTTGCGTTGCCCGTAAGCTGCCAGAGAGCGAGGCTGAGGCGCAGCCAGTCGGCCTCGGCGCAGCCTTCGGTGCGAAGGTAGGCGGGGCGCCAGGCTTCGGGAATCGTTCCGGGGAGAAGCAGGTTGCCGGAATCGACGACCTCCTGCCAGTCGCGCTCCGCGCTTTCGAGATATTTGCGGTCGCCGGTCACGCGGTAGAGCTCGACGAGGCCGCGCACGGAAGCGAGGAATCCGTGGCTGTGCTCGGAGGGCTTGCGCTCGATGCGCGCAGCGATGGTATCGGCCAGGTCGCGGTAGCGGGGGTCTTTGGTCAGCTCGAACAGGCGCGCGAGAGCCTCGACCTGCTGCGTCCAGCAGATGTAGCCGGAGGCGAACGCGCCGGTTTCAAACTGGCGGCGGACGGCGTCCGAGTTGAGCGTTGGGCCGATCTCGAGCAGGAACTCGCCCAGGCGGCGCGCCGCCGCGAGCGTCTCAGCCGCGGGCTTGTAACGGTAGTTTTCAAGCAGCCCGATCAGCAGCCGGCCGTTGCCCCAGAGCAGCGCCATGTCGTTCTGCTCGAGCCTGGCGACGTGGAACGGGCCGCCGAAGTAGCCGCCGGGCTTCTGAAGCGCGAGGATCTTCGGCACGAGCGCATCGAGCGCGGGGAAGGCGGTGTTGAGGTCGCCGGCGGCGGCCGAGAGCGCGTCCACGTAGCGGCCCGAGACATCGCCGCTGTATTCGGTAAAGCGGCGGACGTGCTCGGGGATGACGTCCTTCAGGATGAAGTCGTGCGAGTACGCCGGGGGACCGCCCGCGAGGACGCGGTGGAGCGCGAGCTGGTAGCGGTCGGTGAGATCACCGGCCGTGGCGGCGGCCGCGCAGAGAAGGGCAAGAGCGAATCCTGTGCGTATCGGATGCATGGAGAGCCGATGATATCATTGCCGGCGATGCGGGCGAGCCTGCTGCTGGTGCCGGTGCCGAGCGCGGGGGAAAGTAATCAGGCCGGGTTGTTCCAGCGGCGGTGGTCGCGCTCGATCAGGTCGTCGGCTTCCTTGGGGCCCCACGTGCCCGCGGCATAGTTTGGGAACTTCCGCGGCGGCAGCGCGGCCCAGACGTCCACCACCGGCTGCACAACGGCCCATCCGGCCTCGACCATGTCGGCGCGGCGGAACAGCGTCGCGTCCCCGACCATGCAGTCATAGAGCAGGCGCTCGTAGCCGGTGCTCGGCTCTCTGCCGAAGTAATCCACGTAGTTGAAATCCATGTTGACCGAGCCCACGTGCACGATCGGCCCGGGCACCTTTGCGCCGAAGCGGAGCGAGATTCCTTCGCCCGGCTGAATGTGAAGCACGAGCAGGTTGGGCGTGAGGCGCTCGACCGGCGTATCGCGGAACAGGACGAACGGCGCGCGGTGGAACTGGATCGCGATTTCGGTGACGCGGTTCGCCATCCGCTTTCCCGTGCGGAGGTAGAAGGGCACGTCCGCCCAGCGCCAGTTATCAATGGAGAGCTTCAACGCAACGAAGGTGTCGGTGCGCGAATCGGGCGCGACGTTCGGCTCGGCGCGGTAGGCGGCGACGGGGCCGATCCCCTCGACCGATCCCTCGCCGTACTGCCCGCGAACGGCGCGCGTGAGCACGTCCTCGGGAGCGAGGGGCTGAATCGCGTGCAGAATCTTGGTCTGCTCGTCGCGCACCGCGTCGGCCTGGAACGAGATGGGCGGCTCCATCGCCGTGAGGGTCACGAGCTGGAGGATGTGGTTCGGAACCATGTCGCGCAGCGCGCCCGCCTGCTCGTAATAAGCGCCGCGCTGCTCGACGCCGAGCGACTCGGCCACGGTGATCTGCACGTGGTCGATGTAGCGGCGGTTCCAGATAGGCTCGAAGATGCCGTTCGCGAAACGGAACACCAGGATGTTCTGGACGGTTTCCTTGCCGAGGTAGTGGTCTATGCGGTAGATCTGGCTTTCCTTCAGGACGGCGGCGATCTGGGCATCGAGCGCGCGAGCGGAGGCGAGGTCGTGGCCGAACGGTTTTTCGATCACGACGCGCCGCCAGTGGCCGCCGCTTTCGCCCATCAGTCCGGCGGCGCCAAGGTGTTCGACGATCTCGGGGAACAGGGACGGGATGGTCGCGAGGTAATAAAGATAGTTGCCGCGCGCGCCGTGTTTGGTGTCGATGCCAGCGAGAACGGGCTTCAGGCGCTCGAACGCGTCGGGCGAGCGGAAGTCTCCGGAAAGGTAGTAGAGACGGTCGATCAGCCAGTCGCAGAAAGGGCATCTGTCGGCCGCGCCGCCGTATTCGCGCAGGTCTTTGCGGACCATTTCGCGGAAGGCGTCCTGATCGAACTTGTCAATCGCAAGGCCGACGAGCGCGAACTCCGCCGGGAGCAGCTTCTTTTTCGCGAGATTGTAGAGCGCCGGGAGCAGCTTGCGCCTGGTGAGATCCCCGGAAGCCCCGAAAATGACCATCAGGCAGCGATCGCCGGGCCGGCTCTGCTCCGCGGCAATCTGCGCCTCGGCAGACGCCCCCACCGCCAACTCTGAGTTCCCCATCTGCTGACAGTGTAGGGCAAGGGCGAGGCAGAAGCCAGAAGACAGAAGACAGAAGCCAGAAGCCAGAAGTCAGAAGACAGAAGTCAGAAGCCAGGAGTCCGGTGGGGGTGGTTCCTTCCGACTTCCGGCTTCTGTCTTCTGCTAACTTAATTCGCATGGCGAAACTTGGTTTTCTCGGTTTGGGCATCATGGGGGCCCCCATGGCCCGGAACCTTATGCGGGCAGGGCACGAAGTGGCGGTTTGGTCGCATACGGCGGCGAAAGCGGAGGCGCTGGCTCGCGAGCATGGGGGCAGGTTTTGCGCGACGCCTGCCGAGGTGGGGAAATTTGCCGAGTGCGTATTCCTGTGCGTCGGCAACACAGATATGTCCGAGAAGGCGATCCTGGGGCCGGACGGTGTGGCTTCGGGCGCCAAGGCGGGCACTGTCATCGCCGACACCAGTACGGTTTCGCCGGCGCGGAGCCGGGCAATCGGCAAGGAGCTGGCCGCCCGCGGGATGCACTTCCTCGACGCTCCCTGCACCGGTTCGAAGCCCGGGGCTGAGGGCGGCACGCTCACGTTTATGGTCGGCGGCGACAAGGCGGTGTTCGAGCGCGTGCGCCCGTGGTTCGAGCCGATGGGCAAGCAGCTTTATTATTGCGGAGGGCCGGGGCTCGGGCTGCACGCCAAGCTGACCCAGAACCTGATCCTTTCAAACCTGTTGCAGGCTTTCAACGAAGGGTTCGTGCTGGCGACAAAGGCGGGCGTGGATCCTGTGCAGATGCTCGATATTTTGAACAACAGCGCGGCGCGTTCGGGGCTGATCGCCTTCAAGGCTCCTTATGTGTTCGACCGGAATTTCGAGACCAACTTTTCAGTCAAGTGGATGCACAAGGATATTGGACTCATGCTGGAGACAGGGGAAGATATGAAAGTTCCTCTTCCTTTGACCGGCCTGACCCAGCAGATGTTCCAGATGGCGCTCGCCCGCGGGCTGGGCGAAGAGGACATCTGCTCTACAATCAAAGTGTTGGAAGGAATTACGGGGGTTGAGGTCAAGCGCCGCTAATTTTCTACAGATTTTTGTTGCAATCGGTCAGGGGATATTCTATTATTGGAATCAAGCCGGGGAGGCAACTCCCACCAAAGCGAGACTAACCTCTAAATAAAAGACCCCTGAAGCAATCCTCCCCGGCACCCCAAAGAAAAAGAAGTTCTCTCCCAAAAGGGAACAGTCCCCAAGCATGCTATGATTCCTATACTGTAGCGGTGCTGCCTGGGCAGCCAATGAAAAATCTCACAGTATTAGGTTCAACCGGTTCAATAGGGTGCAACACACTGGACGTTCTCCGGCGGCGCGACGACTACAAGGTCTTCGCCCTGGTAGCCGGGCAGAACGCCGAAACCCTCGCCTCCCAAATTCTGGAATTCCGTCCGCGGCTCGTGGTTGTTGCAACGGAGCCGGTGCGCGCGAATCTAAGAAATAGGCTGCGCGAAGCGGGTCTGCCCGCTTCCGAGTGGCCGCAGTTGGAGTTTGGTCCGGAAGCCCGAATCCAGTCCGTCCGCGACGCGGAGGTAGATTTCGTGATGTCGGCCATCGTCGGAGTGGCCGGGCTCGAGGCGACTTACGAGGCCGCACGGCTCGGCAAGAAGGTGGGGCTGGCGAACAAGGAAGTTTTGGTGGCGAGCGGAGCCCTGGTGACGGAGGCGGCGCGGGCGAGCGGGACCGAGCTGATCCCAGTCGATAGTGAGCACAATGGGGTACATCAGTGCCTGCGCGCTGGCAAGCGGGCCGAGGTGGCGCGCGTGATCCTGACCGCGTCGGGCGGGCCGTTCCGCGAGACTCCGGTGGAGAAACTGCGCGACGTCACGCCCGAGCAGGCGCTGAACCATCCGACCTGGAAAATGGGCCGGCGGATCACGATCGATTCCGCGACCATGATGAACAAAGGCTTCGAGGTAATCGAGGCATGCTGGCTGTTCGGCCTGAAGCCGGAGGAAGTCGGCGTGGTCGTGCATCCGCAATCGTCGGTGCATGCGCTGGTCGAGTATACTGACGGCAGCGTGATCGCGCAGATCTCGGCGACCGACATGCGCATGCCGATCCAGTACGCCCTGACGTATCCCGACAGAGAATCGGCGCCGGTGCCCCGGCTGGACTGGACGGCGGCGCGTCATTGGGATTTTTCGGCGCCCGAGTTCGCGAAGTTTCCGCTCCTCGGCCTGGCCTACCAGGCGCAGCGGACGGGCGGATCGGCCCCATGCACGCTGAATGCGGCCGATGAGATAGCGGTGAGCGCGTTTCTCGAAGGCCGGGTGTCGTACCCGGGCATGGCCGAAGTTGTGGAGGAGACGCTGGCAAAGGTGCCGGTCCGGCAGCCGAAGTCGATCGGAGAGGTTCTCGCGATCGACGAAGAGTCGCGCACGGCGGCGCGCGCCTCGGTGGCGCGGCGAGCCGGTGCGGAGACGAACCGTCCGCTGGCAAGAGTGTAGCTATGATCCTATTGCAAAACGTCGTGTGGCTCGTAGTCCTGATCGGCGTGATGATTCTGGTGCACGAGCTCGGCCACTACTGGGCCGCACGCCTGTTCGACGTCCGGATCGACGTCTTCAGCTTCGGCTTCGGCCCGCGGCTGTTCGGGTTCCGGCGCGGGGAGACGGACTTCCGTTTCTCGGCGATCCTGTTCGGCGGCTACGTCAAAATGGCCGGCGAGCAGCCGGGCGATGAGAACATCGACGACCCGCGCGCGTTTCTGGCCAAGCCGCGATGGCAGCGGCTGATCATAGCGTTTGCCGGGCCGGCGATGAACATCGTGCTGGCGGTGGCACTGGTGACCGGGATGTTCATGGTGCGGTATCCGAAGCCGCCCGCGTCTCTGCAGGAAGGCGTGATCGGCTACGTGACTCCGGGATCGCCTGCCGCAAAGGCCGGCATTCGCGAGGGCGACCGCATCGTCACGGTGGAGAACGTCCAGAACCCGACCTGGGAAGACATCGCGCTCAAGGAAATCGCCAGCGCGAACCGGCCGCTCCACGTGCGCATCGAACGCGGGGGACAGCAGTTCAACAAGACGGTGGTTCCGGCGGCGGACGACCGCACCGGCCTCGCCGTAGCTGGCTGGCAGCAACAGGGCGAGGTCGAGATCGGCGCGCTGTCGCCGGGCAATCTTCCGGCGGAAAAGGCCGGGCTGCGCAAGGGCGACATACTGCTGCGCGTCAACGGGCAGCCGATCCGGTCGCAGGCGCGGCTGCATGAGGTCATAAACGGCGCCGACGGCAAGCCGATCGAGCTGGAGTACATGCGTGACGGGCGCACGCATCAGGTCACGATCCAGCCGGTGTTCGATAAGGCCGGAGGCACGGGCCGGTGGATGATCGGCGTATATCCGGTGCCGCGGATGATCATCACGCAGCTCTCGCTGCCCGAGGCGCTGAAGGAATCCGTATCGCAGAACATGAAGAGCGCGACGCTGATCTATTCGTTCCTGCAAGGGATCGTGGAGCGGAGGATGTCGGCCAAGTCGATCCAGGGGCCGATCGGGATCGCGCAGCTTTCGGGCGAGGCGGCGCGCGAGGGCGCGCTCGCGTTCATCAGCCTGATGGCGATGGTGAGCCTGAACCTGGCGATCTTCAACCTGCTGCCGATTCCGATTCTCGACGGCGGCGTGATCCTGCTGCTGCTGGTCGAGATGATCATGCGGCGCGACCTCAGCCTGCGCGTGAAAGAGGCGGTCTTCAAGCTTGGCTTCGTCTTTCTGATGGCGATCATGGCGTTTGTGCTCTATAACGACATCTCGAAGATGCTGCCGGGGTAGGGTGCCGTTCGTAAGTATCTCGTCCTCTCGTTTGCCGGTTTCGTCGTCCTGCTGAGCGTCCTGGCGTTCGTGTGGGCGGCGCGGTACTGGTTCGCCGTTCACAAGCTGACGCTCGGCGTGGGCGACACTGTGTTCTACGACGCCCGCGGGCGCCCGTGGTTCCGCATGGACGAGCAGCGGCGCGACGTGCCGCTGGCGCAAATCTCTCCTTTTCTGCGCAAGGCGGTGGTCGCCGTGGAGGACCACCGCTTCTACAAGCACGGCGGCATCGACCTGATCGGCGTCGCGCGCGCCGTGTTTCGCGATGTGCGTTCCGGCGGCGTGGTCGAGGGTGGCAGCACGATCACGCAGCAGCTTGCGCGCACGGTGTTCCTGTCGAACGAGCGCACCTGGGGGCGCAAGCTCAAAGAAGCCGTGCTGGCGCGCATGATCGAGCAGCAGCTCAGCAAAGACCAGATTCTCGAGCTGTACCTCAACCGCGTGTACCTGAGCGCGGGGGTGTACGGGGTAGAGAACATGTCTCGGCGGCTGTACGGGAAGCCCGCGCGCAACGTGACGCTGGCCGAGGCGGCGCTCATCGCGGGCTTGATCCGCGCGCCTTCGGCGCTGTCGCCGTGGTCGAATCTCGACGGCGCGGTGGCGCGCAGCCGCGTGGTTCTGGCTCGCATGCGCGAGGTGGGGCTTGCGACGCCCGAAGCCGAGCGTTCGGCGCTGGCCGCGGTTCCGCGGATTCAACCTTACGCCGTGGCGTCGGCGGCGCGCGCGGGGTATGCGAAGGAGTATCTGCGACAGCAGTTCCGCGACCGGTTCGGCGGCGATCATCCACCGGACTGGCAGGTCCACACGACGTTCCTTCCCGAGTTGCAGGACATGGCCGAGCGCGCGGTGGCGCGCGGGCTGGCCCGGTATCCGGCGGGATTGCAGGCGGCGCTGGTTGCGCTCGATCCGCAGAGCGGAGACGTGCTGGCGCTGGTGGGCGGGCGCGATTTCCGCAGCTCGGCGTACAACCGCGCGGTGCGGGCGCGGCGGCAGCCGGGGTCGGCGTTCAAGCCATTCGTCTACGCGGCGGCCCTCGAACGCGGATACTCGCCCGTTTCCGTGCTCACGGGGCTCAACGGGTTCGTCGCCGGAGGGCCCGAGGAATGGTCGCCACAGAACGCGCACGGCGAAGCGCCGGACGAGATGACGCTGCGCGAGGCGCTGCTCGAATCGAACAACCGCGCTTCGGCCGCCCTGCTGCAGAAGATCTCGACGAAGCCCGTGCTGCGCGTGGCGTACGATGCCGGTTTGCGCGGGCTGCCGGATGTTCCCTCGCTCGCGCTCGGCACGGGCGAAGCGACGCCCCTCGCGATGGCGCTCGGCTACGCGGTGTTCGACAACGGCGGGTGGGCGGTGCGGCCGCGTGCGATCGCGCGGGTGCTCGACGCGGATGGCTCGACGGCGCTCGACAACGCCGTGGAGCGGAACCGCGTGCTTCCCGCCGGCGTCGCGTTTCAGATGGTGTCGATGCTCGAGGACGCGCTCGGGCGCGGCACTGGCGCGGGGGCGCGGTCGCTCGGGATCAACTTTCCCGCCGCGGGGAAGACCGGGACGACGGATCAGTTTCGCGACGCGTGGTTCGTCGGATTCACTCCGCGGATGGTCGCGGCGGTGTGGGTGGGATTCGACCAGCCCGCGACGATCGGGAAAAACGCCTACGGAGCGCGCGTGGCGATGCCGATCTGGGCGGCGTTCATGACGCAGGCGGCGCGCGTGGTGAGGCCGGGGGAGTTTAGGGTCCCCGACGGGCTCCGGCAGGAGCCGCTGTGCCGCGTATCGTATCTGAAGCCAATGCGGGATTGCCCCGTTTACACGGAGTATTTCAAGGAGGGCGACAGCGTGCCGGCTCGGCTGTGCCCGGTGCACCAGGGGCCGCTCAAGCAGCGGGCGGAGCGTGCGGTCGAAGGGGTGTTCTCCGCGATCGGCCGGAAGCTGAAGGGCATCTTCGGTGGCAAGTGAGACTCAGTCCAGGCGCTTGTGGAAGCGGAGGGCGCTGGCGGTCAGGACCACGCTGCCGTAGATGAGCAGCGCGAGCATCTGGGGCCAGAGGGCGGCGACGCCGGTGCCTTTCAGAAAAATGCCGCGCACGATCGAGATGAAGTAGCGCACCGGGTCGAGGTAGCTCAGGATCTGCACCGCGAGGGGCATGTTGCGGATCGGGAAAGCGAAGCCGCTTAGCATGAACGCCGGCGTGAAGAAGAAGAACGTTCCCAGCACAGCCTGCTGCTGGGTTCTCGAGACGGTGGAGAGGAACAGGCCCATGCCGAGCGTGGTCATCAGGTAGAGGATGGTGCAGAAGACGAGCAGCAGCAGATTTCCGCGAATCGGGATGTGGAACACGACGAGCGCGGCCGCGGTGATGAGCGCGACCTGGAACAGGCCCGCGGCGGCGAACGGCAGCGTCTTTCCGAGCATCAGCTCGATGGGCCGGATGGGGGTTACCATCAACTGCTCAAGGGTTCCTATTTCCTTTTCGCGGACGATGGCCATGGCGGTGAGCATGACCGTCACCAGCGTCACGATGTTGACCACGACGCCGGGCACGAAATAATCGCGGCTGAGCAGGTCGGGGTTGAACCAGATGCGCGTGCGCGCGTCGATCGCGGGCATGCCGAGTCCGACCGGACCGCCGGCTTTCATGGTGCTCGCGACAAGCTTGTCGCGCTGCTGCGCGGCGAGGGCGCGGTTGGAGAAGCGGGAGACGATCTGGCCGGCGTAGCTCGAAGCGATCGAGGCGGTGTTGGAGTTCGTGCCTTCGACGAGCACCTGGACGGGCACGGTGATGCCGCGCGCGATGTCGCGGCCGAAGTTGGGGAGCACGCTCACGACGGCCTGCACGCGGCCGCGGTCAAGCAGGTCCTGGGCCTCGCTTTGGCTCGCCACCGCGGAGACGAGCGAAAAGCGGCCGGAGCCGCGGAAATCGGCGAGCAGTACGCGGCTGGCGGGCGTGCGGTCCTGGTCGAGCCAGGCGAGCCGGATGTTGTCCACGTCCAAATTGACGGCGTAGCCGAAGACCAGAAGCTGAATGAGCGGCGGGCCGAACAACATCACGCGCATGCGCGGTTCGCGCAGCGTCTGGCGGAATTCTTTACGGATGATTTCGCGGATGCGGCGCCACATGAGCTAAGCCACCTTCTGCCTCAACTTCTTCGTCGCCACCAGGAACACCGCCGCCGCGTAGACGGCGAGGAAGGCAATTTCCACCCACAGGACTTCGAGACCCACACCTTTCAGGAACACTCCCTTGAGCAGCGAGATGAAATATCGCGCCGGGATGATGTAGGTGATCGCCTGAATGACGCCCGGCATGTTCTCGATCGAATAAACGAAGCCGGAGAGCAGGAAGACCGGGAGGAACGAGGTGAGCATGCCCAACTGGTAGGCGAGCACCTGTGTGCGGGCCACCGTCGAAATCAGGATCCCCTGGCAGAGCGAACCGATCAGGAACAGGCAACTCGAGGCCACCAGCAGCAACGGATCGCCGCGGAGGGGCACGCCGAAGATCGTGATGCCGAGCGCGATGGATAGCAGCGTTTCGAGTAATCCGATGGCGAAGAACGCGCTCATTTTCCCGATCAAAAGCTCGGCCGGGCGCAGCGGTGTCGAGAGCAGCTGCTCCATGGTGCCGGTTTCCCATTCGCGCGCGATGGTGAGCGAGGTAATGAGCGACGAGATGATGGCCAAGACGACGGCGATCAGGCCGGGGACGATGTAATTGCGCGATTTGAGCTCGCTGTTGTAGAGGACGCGGAGGCGCACGTCCGCCGGCGGATCGAGGCGCGCGCCGCCGCGGCGGTCCATTTCGCGGGTGCGGATGCGCGCGGAGTAGGCCTGAATGAGGGCATCGGAGTAGCCTTTGGCGATCGAGGCGGTGTTCGAATCCGAGCCGTCGAAGATGAGCTGCACTTCGGCGGCGCGGCCGGCCAGGAGATCGCGCGCGAAGCCGCGCTGGATGATGAGGCCGAGCAGGCACCGGTCGCGGTCGATGGCGCGTTCGATTTCGGAGTAGCCGCCGACCGACCCGAGGATCTGGAAGTAGCGCGAGCCGGCAAACTGGGCGATGAGATCGCGGCTTTGAGGCGTGCGGTCGGAGTCGTAGACGAGCGTGGGAATGCGGTCCACGTCGAGGGTGAGGCCGTAGCCGAACAGCAGGAGCATGAGGAGCGGGACGGCGAGGGCCATGGCCAGCGAGCGGCGGTCTCGCAGGATGTGGAGAAATTCCTTGCCGGCGACGGCTTTGATGCGGCGGGGGCTCATAAGGCGGCGGCGTTCCTTTCTTCCTGCTCAATCAAGGCTACGAAGACGTCTTCCATGGTGGGGTCGATGCGCTCGAGGCGGACGGCAGTGACGCCGGCGTTCTCGAGCTTTTGGCGGATGAGGGGGATTGCCGCATCCGCATCGTCCACCGTGATGTGGAGGCCGCCGCCGAACACTGCTACATCGAAGCCTTCCAGAGCGCGCATGGCTTCCCGCGAGTCCGAGGATTCGAGGTCGAGGAGTTGATGCGAGGTCAGCTCCCGTTTCAGATCCGCCGGCGCTCCCAACGCGATGATGCGGCCGCGATACATCAGCGCGAGGCGGTGGCAGTACTCGGCCTCGTCCATGTAGTGGGTGGAGACGAAGATGGTGTTGCCGGCTTCGGAGAGATCGTAGATCAAGTCCCAGAAGTTGCGGCGGGCTATGGGATCGACGCCCGAGGTGGGCTCGTCGAGGAACAGGATCGGCGGCTCGTGCAGGATAGCGCAGCCGAGCGCGAGGCGCTGCTTCCAGCCTCCCGCGAGCAGGCGCGTCATCGTGTGGCGGCGCTCTTCGAGGCCCGCCATGCGGAGGACGTAATCCTTGCGGGCGGCGCGGCGCTCGTCCGGGACGCCGTAGATGCCGCTGAAGAAATCGATGTTCTCCTCGACCTCGAGGTCGTCGTAGAGCGAGAACTTCTGCGACATGTAGCCGATGTTGCTCTTGATCGATTCGGAGTCCGTCGCGAGGTCGAAGCCGCCGACGCGCGCGGTTCCCGAGGTCGGGATCAGCAGGCCGCAGAGCATACGGATGGTGGTGGACTTCCCTGCCCCGTTCGGCCCGAGAAAGCCGAAGATCTCGCCGCGGCGGACTTCGAGCGAGACGTGATCGACGGCGACGAAATCGCCGAAGCGCTTGACGAGGTCGCGGACTTCGACGGCGTTTCCGTTCCTCATGCGGCTTCCTTGTGGATGAGGGCGATGAAGACGTCTTCGAGCGAAGGCGCGATGGGGCGGAACTCGGCCGCTCCGCCGAGCATCGCGCGAAGGCGGTCGGGCGAGGTGCGGGCGGGGTCGAGGAACAGGTGGAGCGCGACGCCCGCGGGCTCGACGCTCGTGACTCCGTCGGAGGCGAGAAGCGCTTCGCGGGCGGCGCGGCGGTCCGGGACTCGCACTTCGTAGCACTCCTCTTTCACGGAGGCGCGCACGGCGGCGGGCGAGTCGCACCGGACGAGGCGGCCGCGGTTGATAAGGCCGACGCGATTGCAGCGCTCGGCCTCGTCCAGGTAGGCCGTGGTGACGAAGACGGTCATACCGTCCTTGACGAGCTGGTAGAGGATGGCCCAGAAATCGCGGCGCGAGACGGGATCGACTCCGTTGGTGGGCTCGTCGAGGAAGAGGACTTCGGGGCGGTGGAGCAGCGTGCACATGAGCGCGAGCTTCTGCTTCATGCCGCCGGAGAGCTGGCCGGCCAGGCGCGCGCGGAAGGGTTCCATGCGGGTCATGCGGAGGAGTTGCGCGGTGAGTTGGGCGCGGGCCTGGCCTGTGACGCCGAACAGGTCGGCGTAGAAGTTCATGTTCTCCTGGACGGTGAGGTCGGTGTAGAGGCCGAAGCGCTGGGCCATGTAGCCGATGCGGTCTTTGACGGCATCGGGTTCGCAGGCGACGTTGTGGCCGGCGACCTCGGCTTCGCCGGTAGTGGGGTCGAGGAGGCCGCAGAGGAGGCGCACGGTGGTGGTCTTGCCCGCGCCATCCGGGCCGACGAGGCCGAAAATCTCGCCGCGCTCGACTTCGAGATTGAGGGTGTCGAGGGCGGTGAGCTCGGCGAAGCGGCGGGTGAGGTTGAGGGCTCGAATCATTGCTCGACCAGAATTTCGGCGTCGGCGGGCATGTTCGATTTCAGCTCGCCGCGCGGGTTCTCCACGTCGATCTTGATCCTGTACATCAGCTTTGCTCGCTCTTCGGTGGTCTGGATCTGCTTCGGCGTGAATTCGGCCTCGGAAGAGATGAACGAGACGCGCCCCGCGTAGATTTTGCCGGGGAACGAATCGGTGGTCACGTTGGCTTTGTCGCCCAGGCGGATGCGGCCGAGATCCTTTTCATTGATGTAGGCGCGCAGCCAGGGGTGATCGATGTCGCCGACTGTCAGGACGGCGGTTCCGGCGGCGAGGACTTCGCCGGGCTCGGCGGATTTGACGAGCACGACTCCGCCGATCGGCGTGGCGGCAACGGTATCGGCGAGCTGGGTTTCGACGATCGCGAGGTCGGCTTTGCGCTGGCCGACCTCGGCAACGCGCGTGGCCATTTCCTGGCGCTTGCGCTTCAGCTCGAGGCGCTGCGCCCGGGCGAGCCGGAGGGCGGCCTGGGCCTGCGCGAGCTGGGCGCGGGCGGTTTCGATCTGCTCCTTGCGCGGGCCTTCGAGCACGAGAGCGAGCTGCTCTTTGGCGGTCTTGAGCTGCGCGCCGGCGGTTTCGAAACGCGTGCGGAACTGGTCGTGATCGGAGGCGGAGATGTCCTCGTTTTTGAAGAGCGTCTGCGCGCGCTTCCAGTCGTTGGCGGCGCGCTGGTAGTCGGACTGGGCGCGCTCCACGGCGGCGCGCGCCTGCTCCTTCTCCTGCTCGCGCGAGCCGGCAAGCAGCTCGGCGAGACGCGTTTCGGCGGCCTGGGCCTCGGCGGCGCGCTGCTGGATCTGGCCTTCGAGGGTCTCGGCCTGAAGATCGATCGCGGTGCGCTGCTGGATAAGGGCCGATCCGGCGGCATCGACGGCGGCGCGGGCGCGGGCGTGCTGGCCGGTGAGCTGGTCTTTGTCGAGCCGCGCGACGACCGTGCCTTTGGCGACGCGGTCGCCCTCGTCCACGGCGCGCTCGATGAGCTTGCCGGGGACCTTGAACGAGATGTTGACCTCGGTCAGCTCTATGTTGCCGGAGACGCGAATGGCGCCGTTGTCGCCACGGTGGATCCAGGAGCGCGCGGCCCAGATCGCAAGAGCCGCGGCCGCCAGCACGATGACCGGGATGAGCTTTTTCTTCATGGGGCGTTCCTTATTGGATGACCTGGCGGATGGCGCCGGTTGCCTGACTTAGATTGATGCGGGCGAGGTTGTAGTTGAGCAGCGCGGCGATGCGGTTATCGCGGGCGCGCGCAAGGCGGGCCTGGGCGTCGATGGGCTCGAGGCTGTTGGCGACGCCGGCGTCGTAGCGGCGCTGCGATTGCGCGACCTCGCGCTCGGCTTGCTGGAGTCCTTCTTCGGCGGCCTTGAGCTGGTCCTCGGCGGAGCGGAGGCTGTCGAGGGCGAGGCGGATTTCGAGTTCGACCTGCTGGCGGAGATCGCCCGAGCGGATCTGTTCCTGGCGCAGTTGCGAAAGGCTTTCGGCGCGGCGCGCGTCGCGACGGCCGCCGTCGAACACGGGTACACGCATCTGGACGCCGTAGGTGCGTGTGGGGATCGCGCTGCTCATTCCGGTTCCGATGGAGCCGTAATCGCCGAAGGCGGAGACCGAGGGGAGGCGCTCGAACTTTGTCGCGCTGTAGTTGAGGCGGGCGTTGTCTTCGCGGGTCTTCTGCGCCCTCCAGTCGGCGCGGGCGGCGAAGGCGGTCTCAATCGATTGCTTCAGGGGGACGTCGTCCACCGGCGTGTAGGCCAGCTTGTCTGTGAGGTCGAGCTGCGTTTCGAGCCTGAGGCCGATGGCGCGCAGGAGTTGCAGCTTCGCCTGTCGCTCGCCGGTCTGGGCGACGAGAAGCAGTTGGCGCGCGTTTGCCACTTCGACCAGGGCGCGCGTGACCTCGATGCCGGTTCCGGTTCCGGCGTTCTTGCGGTTTTCGGCCAGCTTCGCGGTGGCTTCGGCGAGCGAGACGTTGGCCTCGGCGGCTTCGACATGCGCCTGCGCGGCGAGCACCTGCATGTAGAGCGAGGCGACCTGCGCGCTGACCTGGTCGCGCGCGTTCGCGATGTCGGCTTCCGAGGCGCGAGTGCCGGCGCGCGAGGCTTGCAGGCGGCGGATGGCGCTGAAGTCGAAGACGGACTGCGTGGCCTGCACGCGAGCATCGAAAACGGAGAAGGGCCCGGCGAGCGTCGGGAACGAAAAGCCGGGGATGGGGACGTGGATCTGGATTCCGAACGCGGCGAGGTTGCGCGTCTGGTTCTGTTCGGAGACGTAGGCGTCGAGGTTCGGCAGGAGCGCGGCGCGGGCCTGATTCGAACGCGACTGCGCCTGGCGCCGGGCCTCCGCGGCGAGTTGCACGCGCGTGTTTCCTTCGGGCGCGAGGGCGGCTTCGACGGCCTGTTTCAGACTGAGGCGCATCTGGGCTTGCGCGGGCGAGATGGCGGCCGCGGCGGCGAGCGCGAGCGTGATTAGCGGGAACGTTTGCACGCGGATTTTCCTTTCACCTTCACCGAGGGCGGGACCGGCGCGCGGAATCCCGCGGCAAGGAAGGCCACAAGGCGGTCGAGCAGGGCGTTCACGTCGGAGACGTCGCAGCGGCCGCCCGAGACGACCTTGATCTTGCGCAGGCCCGCCATCGTGTGGCCCACGGCGCCGGCCATGAACAGAAGCCTCCAGTACATTTCGATCTCGGGGAGGTGCGGCAGCGAGCGCCGCATAACCGCCATGAAGCGATCGGCCGTCGCCGCGATCTGTTCCTTGAAAAAGTGTTCGAAGATGTCGCCGGGGTCGGCAAACATCCGCCCGACAAGGCGGGCGGCGTTCGGCTGGCCGATCAGCTCGAGCATCGGGCGGAGGAACGCGCGCAGGACGTCTTCGAGAGGGACGGGGCGGCCGGCGGCTTTGGCCTCTAGCGCGTCGAGCTCCGCGAGCCGCTTCTCATTGAGCGGGCGGACGCTGCGGGCGAAGACGGCGAGAATGAGGGCGTCCTTGGACTGGAAGTGGTAATTGACGGAGGCGAGGTTGGCTCCGGCGGCGGCGGTGATGTCGCGGAGGGAGGTCTCGGCGAAGCCCTTGTCGGCGAAAAGCTGCTCGGCGGCGTCGAGGATGCGGTCTTTGGTGGTGGGGGCGGCGGACTTAAGCTCAGTCATACATCTCATTAAAACGTTCGTTCGATTTAATTATACGTATGTGTAGACGAATGTCAAGGGGCTCGGGCCTTCGCTGCGCTCCGGCCTTGAGACGCAGAGGACGCGGCGTTAGTGGAGATCTGCTATTCCGCTTTCAGACAGAGGCTCGGGTCGATTCGGGCTGCGCGGCGCGCCGGTACCAGAGAGGAGATGATCGCCAGAACAGCCATGACCAGCGCTACAGGGGCGATCCAGAAAAATACGGGCACGGATGAAACCCACCAAATCCTGGTGATCAGCAGCTTAATCACGACCACGGCCAGCGCGCTTCCCAGCAGAGTGCCCGTCAAGACCAGCGCGAGAGCACTCCGCAGGACGTACCGCAACACCCGCCCGACATCCGCGCCGAGCGCCATACGGATCCCGATTTCGCGCCTCCGGATCGCGACTGCGCGGGAAGTGATGCCGTAAAGCCCGGCGCCTGCGAGCAGCAATGCGGCCACGGCGAACGAGCACAAAAGGCCCATCACAAATTCGTAGGGGGCGCCCATCTGTTTCTTGGCCGCTAGCAGGGTCTGCGGCTCGCCGAGCGGGAGATCCGGGTTTAAGGCGTGCACGGCCTCGCGCAGCGCCGCGCCTGCCGCAGCCGGGCCGGCGCTCACGCGCAGTAGCACCCTTATGGTTTTCGAGCCCGCCTGCGTGTACGGAACACAAACCTCGTACTTGGGAAGCTGCGCGAGGTCCTGCATAACGTCTCGGGTGATTCCCACCACAGTGCGCCACGTCCCGTTTCCCGGACCTCTCGGCGCTCATCGCTCCGCGGCCCGCATTGTTCATGAACGGATCGAGGGACATGCTTTTCAACCAGGAGGGGCTTAAGGCGGCGTACGAAAAGATCGGGCAATGCTACGAGAAGGCCGGGACGGCCGGCAGGCAGGCGTGCCGGCTTTTCGATGTGCCGCACCAGTTCAATGGAGAGATGCAGGAGGAGGCGTGGAAATGGCTGGGGAGGTGGCTGTGAGTTCGCCGGCGAAGTGAACCGGAGATAATAGCTGCGGAGGTCTTTATGGCCACGGAGATCATCGTTAATGGGGTCTCGCGGCGGGTGGAGGCGGCTCCGGATACTCTGCTGCTTTCCGTGCTGCGCGAGGACTTGGGTTTGACGGGCACCAAGTACGGATGCGGCGAGGGGCGTTGCGGGGCTTGCACGGTGCTGCTCGATGGCGTGCCTGTGCGGTCTTGCATCACTCAGCTTTCGTCGGCGGCCGGGAAACGGGTCACCACGATCGAAGGACTGGCTGTGAACGGGTCGCTCGATCCGGTGCAGCAGGCGTTCCTTGCGGCGGGCGCGATGCAGTGCGGGTACTGCACGGCGGGCATGATCATGGCGAGCAAGGGGCTGCTGGCGGCGAATCCGCATCCGAAGAAGGACGAGATCCGGCAGGCGCTCGAGGGCAATATCTGCCGGTGCGGGACGTATCCCCGGATCGTGGCGGCGGTCGAGATGGCCGCGCGTTTGAAGGGGGCCAGCCATGCTTGACCGGCGCGAGTTTCTGACGGGGCTCGGGGGTGGCGTGCTGGTCGCGGTGGCGCCTGGCACGGCGGAGGCGCAGCGCGGGGAGGCGATGCCGCAGGACCTGGCGGCGTGGTTGCATATCGGCCGGGACGGCGGCGTGACCGTTTACACAGGCAAAGTCGAGATGGGCCAGGGCGCGCGCACGTCGCTCGCGCAGGTGGTGGCCGAGGAACTCGCCGTTCCCGTGGCGGCCGTAAAGATGGTGATGGGCGACACCGATTTGTGCCCGTTCGACATGGGGACGTTCGGCAGCCGTTCGACGCCCACGATGGCTCCACAGTTGCGGAAGGCCGCGGCGACGGCGCGCGAACTGCTGGGCGGAATCGCGCGGAAGCGGTGGCAGGGCGGCGCGGTGCGGTTCGCCAACGGCGCAGTGATCAACGCTTCGACCGGTGAATCGATCGCGTACGGCGAGTTGACCGCGGGCGAGAAACTGGTCGCGCAGATCAAGCCGGATACGCGGCTGACTCCCGCGGAGCAGTGGAAGATCGCCGGCACGCCGGTTCCGAAGGTGGATGCCGAGGCGATCGTGACCGGGCGTCACGAGTATCCCTCCGACATA
This sequence comes from Acidobacteriota bacterium, assembly GCA_050261515.1. Taxonomy (GTDB): domain Bacteria; phylum Acidobacteriota; class Terriglobia; order Bryobacterales; family Bryobacteraceae; genus JBLNDJ01. Next base: position 56,685 of record JBLNDJ010000052.1, read on the forward strand.
CGGCGGCCGGGGATGCTGCACGGGAAAATCGTGCGGCCACCGTCGTACCGGGCGAAGCTGGCGTCGGTGGACGCGTCGAAGGCGGAGGCGATCGCGGGTGTGCGGGTGGTTCGCGACGATGATTTTCTGGCAGTCGCGGCGCCCGATGCGCGTACGGCGGAACGCGCAGCCGCGGCGGTGAACGCGCGGTGGAACGAGACTCCGCAGCCTTCGAATGCTGAGCTGTTCGCGTTCCTGCGGGAGCACGCGTCGAGCGGCGAGCGGCCGGAGATCGAGCGCGGCGCGGTGGAGCAGGCGCTGGCTTCCGCAGAGATCAAGCTAAAGCAGACCTATACGGTTGCCTACATCGCGCACTGCCCGCTCGAGCCGCGCTCCGCGGTCGCGGAGTGGAGCGGGGACAGGCTGACGGTGTGGACCGGGACGCAGCGGCCGTTCGGCGTGAAGGGCGAGCTGGCCGAGGCGTTCGGGATTCCCGAAGACCATGTGCACGTGATCATGCCCGATGCCGGGGCGGGCTACGGCGGCAAGCACAGCGGCGAGGCCGCGATCGAGGCGGCGCGGATCGCGCGAGCCACAGGCAAGCCGGTGAAGGTTGTGTGGACCCGCCAGGAGGAGTTCGCCTGGGCGTACTTCCGGCCGGCGGGCGTGATCGACGTCGCGAGCGGCGCGACCAGGGCCGGCAGCATCACGGCGTGGGATTTTGTGAACATCAACTCGGGCGGCGCGGGCCTGCAGATCGCCTACGAGATTCCGAACCAGAGGATCCGGTTTCAATCTTCCGAGACGCCATTGCGGCAAGGGTCGTACCGCGCACTGGCCGCGACGGCGAACCACTTCGCGCGCGAGACGCATATCGACGAAATGGCGGCGGCGGCCGGCGTGGAGCCGCTCGCGTTCCGGCTGAAGAATACGCGGGACGCACGGTTCCGCGCGGTGCTCGAGGCGGCGGCGGAGCGCTTCGGCTGGGGCAAGCGGAAGCCCGCCGCCGGATCGGGCTTCGGGATCGCGGCGGGTTGGGAGAAGGGCGGATACGTTGGCACCTGCGCGGAGGTCGCGATCGAGAAGGGCAAGGTTCGGGTAACGCGCATCGTGGAGGCGTTCGAGTGCGGCGCGATTCTGAATCCGGACAACCTGCGAAACCAGGTGGAGGGGGCGATCGTGATGGGGCTCGGCGGGGCGCTGTTCGAGGCAATCGAGTTCGCCAACGGGCAAATTCTGAACGGACGGTTTGCGCGATATCGCGTGCCGCGGTTCAGCGACGTTCCGGAGATCGAGACCGTGCTGCTCGACCGCAAGGACCTGGCTTCGGCGGGCGCGGGGGAGTGCCCGATTGTCGCGATCGCGCCGGCGATCGGGAACGCAATCTATCAGGCCTCCGGGGTGCGGCTGCGGGCGCTGCCGCTGGCGCCCAAGGGCATCCGGGCCTGACTGCTAGACTGAATCAGGGGGCAAACTGGGGGATGAAACTCGATCGTGCTACCAACAAAGACTGGTGGATGCCCGTAGCCGCCGGCGCGTTCCTGGCGGCTGCCGCGATCGTCGCGATCAAGAGCCGGGCTCCTAAGAAGGCGAGCGAACTGCTGGGGCTATACAGAAGGCGCGCGACGGGCGACGCGTGGCGATTCGATCACCAGTTCCGCAGGCTGGACGAGGGCAAGACGCTGCGGGTGGAAGTAGCGTCACCGGCCGTCGTCCACTGGACCGTGGACCAGTGGGACCACGTGCAGGACACGCGGACGCACGAGGTATCCGAAGGCGTGCACGTCGCCGAGCTTGCGACCGGGCGGCTGAAGCCGGGCGCGCGCGTGCAGTTCACATTTTTCTGGCCCGGCGTGAATCGCTGGGAAGGCGAAGACTTCGAGCTGCGGATCGCGCCGTCGGGCGTCGCGTCCGCGCAGGCGGCAGAGGAGCCGGCTTAACCGCGCAGATAGGCGTCGTCGCCGGTGCGCCAGTCTTCGCGGGTCGGGGAGAAGACGTCGGTCGCGATGGTGTCTTCGAGCGCCAGGACTTCGTGCGGGGCGTTGGCGGGAATGTGGAGCACATCGCCGGCTTCGAGGATAAGCTCTTCGCCTCCGATGCGGAAGCGCAGCCTGCCTTCCTGCATGGTTGTGATCTGCTCGTTATGGTGCGCGTGCTCGGGAACGACGCAGCCTTTCAAGAGGCGAATGCGCGCGATGGTGATTTTGTCGCCGTGGATCACCTGGCGCATGAATAGCGGGTTCAGTTGCTCTTTTTGGACTTGCGCCCAGTTGTAGCGTGTCACGGGAACATTTTAGCGTATGGCCGATCCGAACAAAGCTCTTCGCGAGCACGTGCTGTACCTGCTCGGCGGCGGCGGCGCGCACGCCGATTCACTCAAAGCCATTGCGGGGATTCCGGCGGAGCTGCGCGGGGCGAAACCGCATGGCGCGCCCCACTCGGCGTGGGAGCTCGTCGAGCACATGCGGCTCGCCCAGTGGGACATTCTCGAGTTCAGCCGGAACGCGACGCACGTTTCGCCGGAGTGGCCCGAGGGCTACTGGCCCCGGAGCGCGGCGCCCCCGGACGATGCGGCGTGGGAGAAAAGCGTGCGGCAGTTTCGCGCGGATTTGCGGGCTATGGAAAAGCTCGTCGAAGATCCGGCTACGGACTTGCTGGCTCGCATTCCGCATGGAGAAGGGCAGACAGTTCTTCGCGAGGCCCTGCTGGTTGCGGATCACAACGCGTACCATACGGGGGAGCTGGTGTTTCTGCGTCGGATGCTGGGGAATTGGGAGTAGCGTAGCAGGCGTAAAGCTTCCGGTAGACGGGGCTCGAGGCGAGCAGTTCTTCGTGCGTGCCGACGGCCTCGATCCGGCCGCGGTCGAAGACGGCGATCAGGTCGGCGTCAAGGACAGTCGAGAGGCGGTGCGCGATCAGGAACGAGGTGCGGTTCTGGATGACGCGCTCGGTCGCCTGCTGGATGAAGCGCTCGCTTTCGCTGTCGAGGTGGCTCGTCGCTTCGTCGAGGATCAGGATTCGCGGATCGCGCAGCACAGCGCGGGCGATGCCGATGCGCTGGCGCTCGCCGCCCGAGAGCTTGATGCCGCGCTCGCCGACGACGGTCTCGTATCCGTGCTCGCTTCGCATGATGAATTCGTGCGCGAGCGCGGTGCGGGCGGCGGCTTCGATTTCCTGTTCGGTCGCCCCGGGCTTGCCGTATTCGATGTTCTGCGCCACGGTGCGGGAGAACAGGTCCACTTCCTGGGGCACGACGGCGATCTGGGCGCGAAGGCTGGCCTGCGAGGCGTCGCGTATGTCAACGCCGTCGATGTAGATGCCTCCCTGCTGCGGGTCGAACATGCGGAGCAGGAGATTTACGAAGGTGGTCTTGCCGCTGCCGCTGCGTCCGACTAAGGCGACCTTCGCTCCGGCCGGGACGGTGAGGTTGACGCCGCGGAGAGTCCAGGGGCGATCTTCCGCATAACGGAACCAGACGTCGCGGAACTCGATCGTGCGGGCGAGCGGAGCGAGCGGAGGCGCGCCCGGAAGGTCCTTGACCGCGGGCGTTTCGTCAATGATGTCGAAGAGGCGCTCGGCGCGGGCCATGGCGCGGCGCAGGCGCGGGAAGATGACGGCGAGCTGCGAGACGGGCTGGTAGGCCATTTCCGAGAGCGTGACGAAAAGCACGAACTCGCCGACCGAGCAGCGCCCGGAAAGAACCATCCAGCCGCTGAGCAGAATCACGGCGACGCGGCCGAGCGTGGAGATCAGGCTCTGGCTGTTCTCGACGAGCGTCCAGAGGCGCTCGCCGCGGAACTGTGTGTCGCGAGCCTTGCGCTGCAAGCCCCACTGGCGGCGGATCTCGGCTCGTTCCTGCGAGAATTTCTTAACCGTGAGGACGTTGCCCGCGACGTCGTAGCGCTCTTTCGAGACGCGCTCGAAGTCCTCGCAGCCCTGCTGCTCGATCTCGTAGATACGGCGCGTGAGCCGCCCGACTACGCCGAGATAGAGCGGGAGAGGGAGGAAGACGGTAAGCGCGATCCAGCCGTTTCTCAGCGCAAGCGCGCACAGGACGCCGGCAAAGGTGAACAGCGGCGGCACGAGGCTCTGGCCCAGAAGATCGAACAGGACGGTAAAGACGGCGGTGCAACCCGCGTCGATGCGGCCGATGATCTGGCCGCTCGTGGCGCCGTGGTGGTAGAGCGCGTGAAGTTGAAGGTAGTTGCCGAAGGCGCGGTAGCGGGTCTCGTCCTCGATTTCGGTGGTGGTCTTGAACAGATAGTAGAAATACAGCGAGCGAACGGCCCGGGTAAGTACCGTGGCGGCCAGTATCCCGAGAGCTGAAGTTAGTAAGACGCCCCGGGCATTCGCGGCAGACAACTTAAAGGAACTTACCAGGGTGTCGATGACGTGCTGGATGAGGAAAGGTACCGCGATGTCGAGCCCCACTGCGAGCACGATCAACCCGGCCAGCAGCAAAGCCATCTTTTTCCGGCTCGAGAGGAGACCTATGGTTCTCCAGCCGGAGTTCATACTGCCCACCAAGACTAAATTCTAACATCACATGTGCTACTTACCCCTGGAATTAAACTAAAATGGCGTTAATGCGACAGCTTACCTTAGCTTTGCTGCTCTGCGCGGCCGCCGGCGCGCAGGAGCCGCTGCTCATCGACACGCACAACGACGTGCCCAGCCGCACCGTGGAAGGCTTCGAGATCGGCAAGCCATCCAAGGACGGCCACACGGACGTGGCCCGGTTGAAGAAGGGCGGCGTGGGAGCGGTGTTCTTCTCCGCCTACGTGGATCCCGAGTACGCGAAGAAGGGGCAGTCGGCGCGGCGGGCGATGGAGATGATCGATACGATTCTTAATGACATCGTGGGGCGGAATCCGGGGGAGTTCGCGTTCGCCCGGACGGCGGCGGAGATCGAGGCGGCCGGGCGGCGGGGGAAGATCGCGGCGCTGATCGGCGTCGAGGGCGGCCATGCGATCGAGGACAGCCTGCGGCTGCTGCGCGATTACTACGCACTTGGCGTGCGGTACATGACGCTCACGCACATGAACACGAACGGGTGGGCGGATTCGGCCGGCGACCTGGGCGACCGCGCGGCGCGGCATCACAACGGGCTGACGCCGTTCGGCAAGCAGGTGATCGGGGAGATGAACCGGCTGGGGATGATGGTGGACATCTCGCACGTGTCGGACAAGACGTTCTGGGATGCGCTCGAGACGAGCCGGGCTCCGGTGTTTGCGTCGCATTCATCGTGCAGGGCGCTGTGCGACGTGCCGCGGAATATGACGGATGAGATGATCGTCGCGATGGCGAAGAAGGGCGGGGTGATTCAGATCAACTTCCTTCCCGGCTTCCTGACGCTGCGGAAAGCGCCGGCGGCGAATTTGGACGATGTGGTGGCGCATATCGATCATGTGGTGAAGCTGGCGGGCGTGGACGCGGTGGGGATCGGGAGCGACTTCGACGGGATCGATCGGGTTCCGGTGGGCCTCGAGGACGTGTCGAAGTTTCCGGCGCTCACGCGGGCGCTGCGGGCGAAGGGGTATAGCGCCGCGGATGTTCGGAAGATCTATGGAGGAAATGTTCTGCGCGTGATGCGGGCGGTGGAGGCGGTGGCGGGGAAGTGAATTTTATTGGGCCACGGATGGACACGGATGCACACGGATAAATTCTTAGGGTATGCGGCGGTCTTCTCCGGGGAGACGGAGGAGAAAGCCTTTGGGCGGAGCGGCGGTGCCCCCGAGTTTGAGTTTGCCGCCTTTCCAGGCTAGATCGAGGGTTCCGTAGTGGGTTGCCAGACCTCGCGCGCTCATTCCTTCGGGGGATTGGAACCAGTCGGGCGGGACTCCGGCTAAGAGGATCAGGCGGCCGTCGTCTTCGTAGACGATCGCGTCTCGCACGAGGAGCCAGAATTCGGCGATGGCCCAGCCGTGGGGCATGGCGACGGCTTCGTTGTCTCCGGGGCGGCTTTTGCTGTGCGGCCAGCGGGTGCGGGTGCGGTACCAGGCTCCCCCTCCGCTTCCTCCTCCTTCGTCGAAGGCGTACCAACCTTTCATCTGTTCGTGGGCGAGGTGTATATCGAGCGTGCCGTGCGCAGCGGCGCGGTTTCCGGCCAGCAGGCCCTGGTGGGCGGTGGCGAGCGGGAAGTAGCGCCAGCTTGTGGGCTGCTGGGCGCCGATGTTTCGGAATTGCTCCCAGGCGCGTCCGCTTTGGAGCGGGTAGAGGCGGCAGGGCCAGAGGACGGAGTAGCTTCCGTATTCGCGGGGGAGGCGGGCGCCGAATTTTTGGTCGTAGTCTTCGATGAGCTTCGCGGCGAGGGTGCGCCAGGCGGTTGCGTCTTCGGTGCGGCCGGCGGCTCCGGCTAGTTCGGCGGCGGCGCGCAGGCCGGCGGCGTCGAAGGCTTCGGTGTATTCGGGATGGAAGCCGTCGCAGCGGCCGGGTTTCAGTTCGTGGCGGTCGGACTTGGGCGCGTCGTCTCCGTAGGCGAGGGTGGTCATGCTGACCCAGTAGGGTCCTGGGCCGGTGCGGTAGTAGCGGATCATTCCGGCGAGCTTCGCCACGGCGGGATAGATGCGGGCGAGCCAGGCGCGGTCTCGCGTGAGGAGCCAGTGCTCGCGGGCGGCCCAAAGGATCTGGCCGGGGTTGTCCGATTCGGGGTAGGCCCGGCCGTTGAAGGGGTGCGCGGTGAAGTAGTCGAGGATGGTTTCCGAGAGCGCCTTTTGCCCCGATTTCTGCATGATGTTCGCGATGTACATGCCGTCGCGGTTGAAAACGTTGTAGTTGACGACGGCGACGTCGGGGGCCCCTTCGTTCATGCACATCGCCGCGTGAGCGAGGATGGCTCGCATGCTTTCGCCCCAGCGCGGGTCGGGCATGCGTATGTCGAGGCTCTGGAGCATGGAGGTCCAGTAGGCGGCGGCTTTTTCGAAGAGGGCGTTGGCCCGGAGCTTGCGGAAGTGGGCGGGGCCGGGTTCGGGTTGGAGCAAGCCGCCTTCCATGGGGTTCAGTTCGGCGGCGTCGACCAGCGCGTTTTGCTTGCGGTCGACCCAGTGGTGGCGGGCCGCGCGGCGGCCCGCCAGGACGGGGAGGATGAAGCCTGCGTTTTCGGATGCGCCGGTGGGGATAGTCCAATCAAAGCGCATCGCTCCGGAGCAGTCTCCTGTTGCCGACTGCGTCTCGGGCACAACGCCTTTGCGCGCGAGGTCGCCGATGGTGTCCGTGGGCAGCACTCCGCATTTATTTGGGCGGCGGTCCGCAACGAGGGCGGTGTGGCCGTTGACGAGTAGTGCGTCGCCGCCGATGACTTCGAGGCGGTTGACGTCCCCTCCCGCGGCTCCCAGGGGACGGAGCGCCACGTACAGCGCGACTTTGCGCGGGGTGGGGCCGGGGTTTGACACGAGCACGCGCGCGGCCGCGACGTGCAAGTCGAGTTGCACCTGGCAGACTTCGGTGCGCACCGTAAGGCCGCTTGCAGTCCACTCGGACCACGGGATCAGGAGGCCGCCCGGCGCCAAGCCATGATCGACGTGGACGCCGTCCATGGTGGGGGCGGTGAGTTGGGAGGCGTCGAGGTCGTAGAGCCAGAAGTAGATTCCGTAGGTGCCGACTCCGGGCGAGAAGTTGCCTTCGGCTTCGACGAAGGTCTTCAGGGTATCGAGGGTGTTCGGGATTCCTATGGGGATGTGGAGGCGCCCCCCCGGGTCGGGATCGTCCGCGGGGGCGCTGCTCGCGAGGGCCGGCAGGAGGGCGGCTGTCTTAAGAAATGACCGGCGCGAGGGCATAGCGGTCGAGGCTGAAGGACGCAGGCTTCAGGGGCCAGGCCTGGAAAGACTCGAGGCGCGCCGCGCCTCCTTCGGCATAGGCTTCGATGCCGAGGCCGTGCGGTCCGGGGCCGAGGGGCGTGAAGATCGCGGCTGTCCCGTCGTTCGCGTAGGCTTCGACGACGGTCTTGTCGAGGAAGACGCGGAGGCGAAGCTGCTTGACGAAGCCGAGCACCGTGTGGGCTTCGCCGGCCAGCAGCGCTCCGTCGCCGATGCCGGGGCGCGGTCCGTAGCCGACTCGAAAACCTTTGCCCGAGCCGGGAGAGCGGAGACGCAGGCCCACGCTCCTCGCGCCCGCGAACGTGAAGACGGCCTGGATTTCGAGTGAGTCTCCGGTGACGGGAAGCGGCACGGGCGCGGCGCCAAGATCGCACGGGGGCGCGGTGACCACTTTGCCGCGGAGCCGCTCGAATTCGGGCGCGGGATTCTGGCGCAGATAACCGTCGTCTCCGATGGTGAGGATGCGCGGCATGACCATCACGCTGTTCCAGCCCTTCTCGGGGTTGGTGTCGGTCTGGCCCCAGAGCCAGAGAATGCAGCGGCCCTGGTCGTCATAGGAAATGTTGCTCGCGTAGGACTTGCCGGGGTCGAGCACGCCGCAGCATTCGGGCACGAACTTGCGGCGAGCGAGATCGAGATCGCCGATGAAATACTCGCATGGCCGGTGGGGCGAGATCAGCAGCACCCATTTCGAGCCGAGCTTGAACAGGTTCGGGCATTCGATGTTGACGATCTCGCGGTTGCGGTACTCGAACACAGGGCCGAGGAACTTCCATTCGGTGAGGTCCGGTTTGGCGGCCTCATAGAGATACACAGCCGACGCGCCGCCACTGCTGCGGCCGTTGTTGTTGCCGCCGGTGACCATGTACGTCCTGCCGTTCTCGACGAAAACGAACGGGTCGCGCCAGTCGTGCACGCGGCGGTTGCCGTGCAGCTTCACGGTCGCGACGGGATTGCGCTCGGACTTGCGCCAGACGATCAGGTCGTCGTCGGCGGGCTCGGCCAGCCACTGCTCGGGGTCGCGCTTTCCGATGCTGGTGTACAGAAGGCGCGGGCGGCCATCGGGCGCCAGGGCGGCGCAGCCTGAGAACACGTGTTCCTCGCCCTTCTCCAGCGACGGCCAGAGGGCGATGGGGAGGTGCTCCCAGTTGACGAGGTCGCGGCTGCGCGCGTGGCCCCAGTGCATGTGGCCCCACTTCGCTTCGAAGGGATTGTGCTGGTAGAAGAGATGATGCCAGCCTTTATAGAAGATGGTCCCGTTGGGGTCGTTGTTCCACTGGGCGGGCGGGTGGAAGTGATACGTGGGGCGGTCGGGGTCGGAGGCGGCTTTCGCGATGCCGGCGCGGACGGCGTCCATGGCTTTGCGGATGGCCGGGTTCGGTTCTTCAGCCGCAGCCGCTCCTCGAGATGCCGCGATTCCGGCGGCGGCGCAGAGGCGCGCGAACGTGCGGCGTGTGAATGCCTCGTGAGGCATCGGTTCTCCTACATCTCCGGGCCTTGCAGCCATACGCGATACTCGCCCCAGGCCTGGCCCGCATCAGAGAACGGAACCAGGGTGAGCGTGATGGGCTTTTTGCCGAGTTTCGAGTTACCAACGTAGCCGCGCACGGTGTAGGACTGAGAGCCGGTCCAGTAGCTCGGCAGCGGCTTGGTGGATTCGCGGAGGTTCGCGTCCGAGATGCCCGCGATCCAGACGACTTCTTCTTCGTTGAGTCGCTCGTCGGCGGCGAGGACTTGGGGGCCCCGCTCGATAGCGAAGTAGCCGGGATACGTGGGCGCGCCGGGGACGAGGCGGGTGGTCATGTCCATTTGGATCGAGACTCGGTCGCCGTTGTTCCAGACGCGATCGATTTCGAGGTACGTGCCGGGCGTGCCAGTCCATTCTTTCCCGCCGGCGGTGGCGACGAAGCTCTTGCACCAGGCGGGCACGCGCAGGGACAGGGGGAAGCGGGCGGGTTTCGTGGTTTTCAGTTCGAGTTCGACTTCGCCGTTGACGGGGTAGCGGGTTTTCGAGACGACCGTGACATCGCCGATGCGGACGGTGCCGGGCACGTAGAGGTTGATCGCGATACCGTTGCGGAGCGCGCCCCAGGCGGCCGCGGGGATGAGCACGAGGGCTCGGGGAACGCTCGAGGTGCAGCAGCTCACGCCGGGGATTCCCTGGCTGACGGTGCCGTACTGCTTGGTTCCGTTCAGCGGGGTGAAGTAGCAGATGGTTCCTCGGGTGGGGTGCTGCGCTCCGAGTAAGGCGTTATAGACGGTGCGCTCGATCTGGTCGGCGTACTTCGGGTCGCCGGTGAGGCGGAGCAGTTCGAGGTTGATCTGCATCCAGGTGGCGGTGACGCAGCCTTCGCTGAGGCGGCCGTCGGCGCGGAGGACGTTGTCGTCCTGGAAGAGCTCGGGGAAGGCGGAGCTGCCGGTGATGTAGAGGCGCTTGGTGACGATGTCGTCCCAGCCGTTCTGCATTGCTCGCAGATATTTCTCGTCGCCGGTGGCGCGGTAGAGGTCGAGCACGCCGACGAAGTTGGAGAGCATCTCGTACGCCTTCGCGTTGCCGATCTGGCGGACGGTTCCTTTGTTCAGGAGCGTGGAGAGGAGCTTCGGGCCTTCGGGGGCGTCCCAGGCGCGCACGATGTAGCGGCAGAAGTCGAGGTACTTCGTGTCGCCGGTGTGGCGGTAGAGCTGGACCATGGGGCCGAGGACGCTGGTGTTCGCCATGCCGACGTGCCAGTCGTTGCGGACGATGCTGTGCTGGTTGGGGCCCTCGCCGTAGGTTCTGACGAGCAGATCGCCCATGCGGCGGCACGCTTCGAGCGCGGGCTTGTAGCCGGTACGGTCGTAGTAATTCAGCAGGGCGATCATGTTGTACTTGTGCGCCCAGACGTCCCAGAGTGGCATCTTTTCGTTCGGCTCGAGCTTGGCGGAACCGTAGTCGATGAAACGGTCGGCTTCGAGGTAGGTGCCGAGGTAGCCGTCGGGGAGTTGCGTGGCGAGGAGGGCCTTCACGGCGGCATCGACCTTCTGCTTGAGGCGGTCGTCGCCGGTGTAGGCCCAGGCGGTGGTGCCGGCGTCGATGAATTTGCCGATGTGCTCACCGATCCAGGTCTGCTGGCCGGGGCGCTTGCGGTAGCCCTGCAGGAGCGCGTCTACGTCGACGCCTTCAAGCAGGCGCTTTTCGGCGTTGACGCGGAGACGGTCTCCGATGGGGCCTTCAATGCGCTGGGTGTTGAGCGGGGCCGGCGTGAACTCGTCGCGGACGCGGTCCGCCGCGGCTGCGAGGGAGGCGAGACAGAGTAGGGTCAGAGTTCGTTTCATTGTTTGCTCGTTTCCGCGACGAAGGCGTCGCGTTCTTTGTTGGTGGCGCCGATTTGCTGGATGAGGAAGACTCCGGCCAGCCCGGCGCGGGGATCGGCCCACATGTAGGTTCCGAAGGAGCCGGAGTGGCCGAAGGCGCCCGAGGGCCGGAGCTGCCAGCCGAGTCCGGGCGGGGCGGTCATTTCTTGGACAGCCCGCGCGGAGAGGATGGGGTTTCCGGAGTTCAGCATCATTTTAAGGAAGCGGGCGACGTCGGCGGCAGTGGAGAAGAGGCCCCCGGCGGGATTCGCGTACTTTGCTCCTTCGCGGTAGAGGTCAACGTCCGCTCGGTGCAGCGCGCCGTCGCGCCATTCGTAGACGGGAGCGATGCGGTGGCGCACGTTGGGCGGGGGGAAGAAGTAGGTGTCGTTCATTCCCAGCGGGGTGAGGATGCGGTCCGTGACGAATTTGTCGAAGGGCAGTTGAGATACCATTTCGACGACTCGGCCCAGGACGACGAAGCCGGGGCCGCTGTAGCGCGTCTGCGCGCCGGGGGCGGAGAGCGGGGGCTCGGCGGCGATGAGGGCGGCGACTTCGGCCAGCGTGTGCCCGTACTTCACGTGCTCGTCCCAGATTGGTTTGGGATCTTCGGCGGGGAGGCCGGAGGTGTGGGTGAAGAGGTGGCGGATTGTGTAGGCGCGGGCGGCGAATTCAGGGAGGTAGTTGCTTACGCGATCGTCGAGGCACAGGCGGCCTTCGTCGGCGAGGATCATGATCGCGACGGCCGTTATGGGCTTGGTCATGGACATGATCTGGAAGAGGGTGTCGGGGCGGTAGCCTGTGGCCTGGATGCGATCCGTGGCGCCGCGGCGGATGACGCAGGTCACGGCGCCGGGTGAGGCTGCGGATGCAGAAGCAGCCAGGGCGAGCGCTATTGCCAGGCGATGTCGAGCCATGTGGCCCGCCCCTCGAATCTCACAGCGTGGCCATCCCGATGAGCGCCAGGCCGACGGCGTAGCCCGCGAACATGATCGCGATCAGCGGGGTCGTGCCGCGCGGCGCGGACTGAAATTCCTTCCAGATGAACACGCCCCAGATGGCGGCGATCAGGGTCGCGCCCTGGCCGAGCGCGTACGAGATGGCCGGGCCCGCGACGCCCGAGGCGATGACGTTGGTTGTGAGCGCAAGCATCCAGATCATGCCGCCGAGGAAGCCGAGCGAATGCAGGCGCGCGCTGCCGCGGAAATAGTCGCCATAGGTGACGCCGCCCGCGCGCATGAAGATCGTGTTCACCACGACGTTGCTCACCAGCAGCCCCGCGCCGAACAGCAGTAGCGCCGTGTAGGGCGTGAGCAGGCCGGCCTGGATCGGCTGCGAGTTGAACGCGGGCGAGATCGAGCCGGCGAGCTGCGGATAAAAGAAGCCCATCAGGCAGCCCGCGACGACGGCGAACACCACGCCGCGCGCCCAGCCCGCCCCGGACGGCCGTGGCAGCTTGCTGTAGGCGAGGGCGGAGACGATCATCGCCACGACAACCAGCGCGACGCCCGCGAACAGCAGCACCGGGTTGCCCTTGGGCGCCTGCACGTAGCTCGCGACGGTGCCGATGACGAGCGCGAGGCCGACGCCGACCGGGAAGGCGACCGACATGCCCGCGGCGTCGATCGCCACGACGAGCAGGATATTCGAGATGTTAAAGATGACGCCGCTCAGGAACGCGCGCCACAGCGCGCCCGAATCGGCCTGCGCGAGGTTGTCAAACGCTCCCATTCCGGCGCTGCCCATCGAGCCGAGCGTGAGCATGAGCGCCAGGCCGAGCACGAGCACGCCGATCGAATAGTCCCAGTAATAAAGCGGAAACTGCCACTTGTCCTTCCCGGCGAGCTTCTGGGTATTGGCCCACGACCCCCAGCCGAGCATTGTGATGAAGCAGAAAGCGATTGCGAGTCCAAGGCTATCGACGACAAACATAAGGGCTCCTTGTCTATGCCGGCGCTGACACGGCACCAGCCAGCATATCCTCAACTTCAGGCCGCGAGGGGGCCGAGGTCTGGGCGCCGGGGCGCGTGACCGAAATCGCGGCGGCGGCGCTGGCGAACCGCAGCGCGTCGGAGATCGCGGCTCCTTCGGCCAGCGCGACGGCCAGCGCCCCGTTGAAGACGTCGCCCGCGGCGGTGGTGTCTATCGCCTTCACGCGGAAGGCGGCGGCGCGCTCGCGCTGCTTCCCGTTCGAGTAAAGCGAGCCGCGGTCGCCGAGCTTCAGGATCGCGGCCCGAGGGCCGAGGGCTACGATGCGGTCCGCCGCGCGGACGATGTCGCCGTCCGCTTCGATCGCGGCGTCCGGCGTATCGAGCAGGATGGCCGCCTCGGTCTGGTTCGGGGTCACGATGTCGATGGATACCAGGAGCGCCTTCGGCAGCGGGCGCGCGGGCGCGGGATCGAGAATCGTCAGCGCCCCGCGCCGCTTCGCGTGCGCGAACGCGGCTTCGACGGTCTCGAGCGGGGTTTCGAGCTGGCCAAGCAGGATGTCGCCTTCGCGGATGTCCGCGAGTCCTTCGACGGCGCCCGCGGGATCGAGCGCGGCGTTCGCCCCGGGTGAAATGACGATCGAGTTCTCCCCGTCCGGAAGGACGTAGATGCAGGCGCAGCCGGTGGGGCGCGCGCAGCGCAGAACGCGGGTTACGTCCGCTCCGGCGTCGCGAAGGCTCGCGATCAGCCGCTCGCCGAAAGCGTCTTCTCCGACCCGCGCAACCATCGCGGCGCTGCCGCCCAGGCGCGCAACAGCACAGGCCTGGTTCGCGCCTTTGCCTCCCGGGAAGACCGCCAGGTCGCCGCCAGTGAGAGTCTCCCCTTCCCTGGGGAGCCGGGCGAGCGCGAACACCAGATCGACGTTCGCGCTGCCCACTACAAAAATGCGTTTTTGACTCAACCGAGCACCTCGAAGCTGCGGCCTACCGGAACACGATGATGTCGTTCAGGCCGATGTCCGGACCCTTGGAGCCCGGGTACGGCTCGCCGCGAACCACCAGCCGCACGGTGTGGGCGGTGTTCGTGAGCCCGAACTTGAACCAGACGGCCTCGCCGCCTTTGGCGTGGTCTTCGTCCGGATAGACGTCGACGGTGGAGTCGAGCTTGCCGTCGAGGTAGACGTCGGCCTTGCCGCCGTTCGGCAGATACGGGCCCACAACGATCGCGCCCGTGCCTTCGAATTTCACCGTGGCCTCGGCGCCCTTCTCACCGCTGGTGCGCTGCACGATGGCGGCGCGCCTCTGCTGCTTCTCTTGTTTCCAGTTGCCCTTGAACGACCAACGCGCGTCGGCGACCGAGATGCGCTCCACGGTCGAACCGTAGTCGTCCCACAGGGCGAGCTTCGGCGGCTTGGCGGCCTGCGTTTTGATGATGGCCTTGTCGCCTTCGATACGTCCTCCGGTCCGCTGGATCACGGCGGAGGCGCGCTTCATGGTGCTCTCGACGATGGTCTTGAACGAGAAATCCGTGTAGTCGAATTTCTTGTCGGCGATCGCGGGGATTCCGGACTTCCACTCGTCGGGGATGGCCTTATAGCCGGTCATGACGCCGAGGATGCCCGCGGCGCTCGACGGATTACAGTCGGAATCCTGCCCGCAGCGCGTGCTGATGTTCATGGTCTTGCCCATATCGCCGCGGCCGTAGAGGAGGCCGAGCGCGATGTAAGCGCCGTTGATCTTCGCGTCGATGTTGAAGGGCCGCATGGCGCCTTCAGGGCAGGGTTCGCGCCGGTTCCACTTGTCCTCGATCTGGTTCCAGACCTTGATCCAGTCCTGGGGGTTGTCCTTCGACCACTGGAGAACATCCTTCATCATGAGGCCGTAAGGGCTCTGGGCCGGGATGCAGGCGACGCCGGCTTCGACGACCTTCCGCGGATCGTTCTCGAAGAACGCGGCGGCGTACATGCAGGACACGAACATGCCGCCGTAGATGCCGTCGCCGTAGTTCATGACGCGGCCGGCGCGCAGGGCGATGTCGCTGGCGGCCTGCGGCAGGCCGGGCGTCATCATGCCGATGAAGTCGGCTTCGATCTGAAAGTCGATATCGTTGGCGTGGACATTATATTTCGGGGTTCCCGAGAGGCTGCCGGGCACTCCGCGCCGGAGCGCGCGGCGGGCGGCGAGGTTGGCGTGCCAAAGGCTGTACTTGGCGTTTTTGAACGCCGCGCCGAAGTCGTCGCTGGTGGCGTCGAGACCCTTGTCGTCGAGGACCTTGGCGAAGGTCATGTCCACGTAAAGGTCGTCCTGCGTGAGGGAATTGCTGACGCGATCGGGAGTCCATTTCGGGATCGCGCTGTCCTTCATGATGACGCTGTTGGAGCGGAATTCGGTGGGCGCGCCGTAGCTGACGCCGATCATCTGGCCGGCCCAGCCGCCCTCGATTTTGTCGCGGAGAACGGCGAGGGAGATTTCTTTCGTGGCGGATTTTGTGGAAGCCGCGACGAGAACCAGGGCGACCGCGGCGATACCAGCGGGAATTGCGATTTTGGGCATAATGGTCATATGCAGTCCTTTGAACCGGTTCAAACCACGCCCAAGATATCACTGGTCGGGGAGGTTGTCAAAGGCTGCGGGAGGCGCGCTGAGAGCCGGCCGCGGGCCGGGGGCACTGCCTTATAGCGAGATCGAGATTGCCAAGTCGCTCTGATGCGAATAGACTCGATGGCGGCGCGAAAATAGTGGAATATTCCATGGCAACGATTAAGGAAGTTGCGAAAGCCGCGGGAGTTTCCGTCGGCACCGTGTCGAATGTGCTTTCCGGGAACGTCAGTGTGAGCGAGGACCTCCGGGAGCGCGTCAACACCGCCATCCGCGAGCTCGACTACCATCCAAACCACGTTGCCCGCAGCCTCAAGGTGAAGAGCACCAAGACGCTGGGGATGGTCATCTCCGACATCACGAACCCGTTCTTTCCGCAGGTGGTAAGGGGTGCGGAAGATGCCGCTTTCGCGCAGGGCTACTTCCTGATCACGTTCAATACGGACGACCGCGTGGAGCGCGAGCGGCAGGTGTTGTCGATGCTCCGCTACCGCCGCGTGGACGGACTGCTGCTCGTGGTGGCGCCGAGCGACGGGGACAGCTCGCACATACGGAGCACGGTCGAGGCGGGAATACCGGTCGTCTGCCTGGACCGCATCCCGCAGGGCCTTCCGGTCGATTCGGTGTCGGTAGATAACGTCAAGGGCGCGCGCATGTGCGTCCAGCACCTGATTATGCGAGGGCACCGGCGCATCGCCATCATCACCGGCTCGATGGCGCTCCAGACCGCGAAGGGACGGCTCCGCGGATACGAACTCGCGCTGCGCGACGCCGGAATCGCGATCGACCGCCGGCTTGTGCTCGAGGGCGATTTCCGGCAGGAAAGCGGATACCGTTTGGGCAAGACCCTGCTGTTGAGCCACCGGCCGCCGACCGCGCTTTTCGTCTCGAACGGGATGATGACGATGGGCGTGCTGCAGGCCATCGAGGAGCTTGGCCTCGTTTGCCCGGACGACGTGGCGCTGGCGACTTTCGACGATTTCCCGCTTTCGGCTGCGTTCCGGCCGCACCTGACCGCGGTCGCGCAGCCGGGCTACCAGATCGGCTTCACCGGCGCGAATCTTCTGATCGACCGCATTCATGGCAAGGGCGAAGGCGAAAAACACGTGAACCTGCTGCTCGAGCCGGACCTGCACGTGCGCGAGTCGTCCGCCGGCGGGCGGTTGTCAGCCGGCGCGGGAGTTCAGTCCCGCCTGTTCGCAGCCCCGCCCAAGAAATCCGGCGGGGCTTAAAGACCCGCGCGGCCTGAAGCCCGCCCGCCTCACAAGCCTCCCCCCCTTGACATAGCGGCCGAACTGCAATATACGTGATTCGGTGAATCGTTTCAGAGCGGCCCGGGTTCGGCCGCCCTGGATCCGCACTTTCCAAGGAGAGTTTATGCGTGCAGTAGCAAAAGTCGCCACGTTAGCGATCGTTCTGGCGCTCGGACTCCAGGCGCAAATGGCGATCCCCTCGCGGGTGGTCGGCAACGTTACCGACCCGCAGGCCGCGCTCATCCCCGGAGCCGACGTGCTCCTGCGCAACGTCGATACCGGCATCGAGATGAAGTCCAAGACCGGTGAGAACGGCGAATACGTTTTCCCGAACGTCATCCCGGGCCGCTACCGTGTGACTGTCACATCCCCCGGATTCAAGCGGGCGCAGTCGCAGGTGAGCCAGCTCGAGAGCGGCGCCACGATGCGTCTCAACATCATCATGGAAATCGGCGAGGTGACCGAGCAGGTGACCGTCGAAGCAGCCGCGCCGCTGGTACACACCGACGACGCAGACGTGAACACGGTTCTGGCGAACAAGATGGTCCAGGACATTCCGATCATCGGGCGCAACTTCCTGAACTACGCCTCGGTGATGCCGCAGTTCAACAGCGGAACCGGCGACGACAGCCGCGCCGCGTGGGGCCTGGCAAGCTCCAGCATGCCGAACGGCAAGGTCATGAACCTGGGCGGCACCGAGTACGGCGTCGGCTACTACGTCGATGGCGTGAACAACTCCGATAACTGGGTGGAAGGCCCGACGACGAACGTCAACATGGACGCGGTCCAGGAAGTGAAGGCCGATGTCGTGAACTACTCGGCCGAGTATGGCCGCGACGTGGGCCAGCTCAGCATCGTCACCAAGTCCGGCACCAACGCGCTGCACGGCACCGTGTACGACTACCGGCAGGTCAACGGCCTGAACGCGCGCGCGCCCTACGACAAGTTCCTCGATCCGGAGCGCGGGCGCGACGGCTGGCACCAGGACCAGTACGGCTTCACGGTGGGCGGCCCGGTTTTCATTCCGAAGGTGTTCGATGGCCGCAACAAGGCGTTCTTCTTCGCGAGCTGGGAGCGGCTTCGCCGCCGCGGCCAGTCGACGTTCTTCGCCTACACGCCGACCGAAGCGGAGCGGGCGGGCGACTTCAGCCAGTGGCTCGAGCGCTACCCCGGCGACCCGTCGATGGTTATTTACGATCCGTTCTCATTCAACGTGGACACGCAAGAGCGGACGCCCTACCCGAACAACGTCATTTCGAACGTGAACCAGCGGGCCGCGGCTTATCTCTCGCATTTCCCGATGCCGAACTACACGTCGCCGATCTCGTCGGAGATCTCGAACTACCGCGGCTCGGGCGCCACCGGCGTCAACAACGACAACTTCGCGGGCCGGTTCGACTATTGGCTGGGCGAGAAGGACCGCATCTATTTCAAGTACACGCGCGACACCGGCTCCCGGATCAACAAGGCCGGCCTGATTCCTGAGATGACGCTGGGCAACGGCGCCGTCCACAAGACCCAGGACTTCAGCGGCCACTGGATCCACACGTTCTCGCCGACCCTGAACAACGAAGCGGTGATCGGCTACATGCGCGGCAGGAACCTCTCCGAGGACCCGGCCGTGATCGACCGGCTCATGAGCGTCGACTGGTATACGAGCCTGTTCGAGAACATCACGACGCCCGGCGCCGGCCTGACCAGCTTCGACAAGAGCCAGCTCAAAGTGGATAGCGATTCCATTTACGCGCTCTGGCTCGGCGGAAGCTTCGGCTCGCTCAGCCTCGGGCCCAACGAATACTGGTATCAGGTCGTCCCGCAGCTGCAATTCGCGGACCACCTGACCAAGATCTGGGGCCGCCACACCCTCAAGGGCGGCTTCACGTACTTCCGCCGCGACGAGCGCGACAACGACATCATCCGTTGGGTGGGCATCTGGGGCGGCTACACGGGCCGCGGTCCCGATGCGAACGACGGCTCGGGCTGGAACTACCTGGCCGAGTTCATGACGGGCGCGGTCACGGAGATGACGCAGCGCACGTACCTCAAAAACAACGAGGACGCGAGCCTCTTCTTCCGCATGCCGGAATACGGCGCTTACTTCAACGACACGATCCAGGTGAATTCGAAGCTCACGATGAACGTCGGGCTGCGCTACGACATAGCGCCGCAGGGCTTCAGCGTGAACAACTACTGGGGCGTGCTGGACCAGAGCTACCCGGGATGGCGGCTGGCGATGCCGGGCCTGACTCCGGGCGTCAAGAACCCCCCGTTCCCGTCCGACAAGAACAACTTCGCTCCGCGGTTCGGATTCGCGTACCGTCTGAACGACAAGACCGTGCTGCGCGGCGGCTACGGCCTCTTCTACGAGACCGGCCGCTATAAGTTCATCGACCAGATGTTTTTCAACGCGCCCGGCTACGGCGGGTCTTATTACAGCTCGGCCGATTACGCCGGCATGAACGGCATGGATCCCAACGAGGCGTATTTCACGCTCGACAACAGCTTCCCGGCCGCGCAGGCGATCAACAAGGGCGACTGGCCGATTCCGCTCGGCGACAAGGGCGGACTGCTCAGCCCGCGCCAGGACACGACCACGATCGATGCCCTGACGCCGATCAACCCGTACATGCACCGCTACAGCTTCGACATCCAGCGCACCCTGGGCAAGGACGCGATGGTGTCGATCGGCTACGCGGGCTCGCGCGGGCGCGATCTCACGCGCGGCTCCGACCTCAACCTCCCGCCCGAGGGCACCTACCGGAACAGCAACGACTTCCAGATGGCGCGCCCGCTGTGCCGGGAAAACGCCGAGTGGTGCGACCGCTTCGGCTCGGTGATGGCCATTCATCACGACGGCTACAACGACTACAACGCCATGGTCCTGAAGTTCGAAAAGCGCTACTCGAACGGCCTGGCGCTGTCGGCGCACTGGACGTGGTCGAAGATGACCGACATCACGTTCAACAACAACGGCTACGGCAACACGTCCGAGATCGGCGGCCAGTGGCACCTCGACTGGTCGCACGCCGAATCCGACGCGAACCATCCTCACCGCGTCGTCGCTGTGATCAGCTATGAGCTTCCGTTCGCGAAGGACCTGAAAGGCTGGAAGAAGTGGCTGCTCGACGGGTGGCAATTGAATGCCATCCCGACGTTCGAGAGCGGCCGCGCCATGACGGTTTACAACGGCGACACGAGCAGCCGCGACTACATGGGCGACGTGCCCACGCGCACCTGCAACGGCAACCTGTCGGGCGGCGACCGTACTTTCTGGCGCTACTTCGATACGAGCTGCTTTGTGAACCCGGCCGACTCGAACGGCGACGGCATCGCCGACCACCGCGGCAACGCCGGGCGCAACATCATTCGCGGCCCCGGAATCAATAACTGGGACGCGTCGGTGTTCAAGAAGCTCTACATCGCCGAAGGCAAGAGCCTCGACTTCCGCTGGGAGATGTTCAACGCATTCAACCATACCCAGTGGTCGTGGGTCGGGACGGTGAACGACGTGGCGACCAACCCGTTCACCGAGTTCGGCCGGGTCACCGGCGGGCGTCCGGGCCGCGAGATTCAGTTCGGCATGAAATTCATGTTCTGATTGCCCGCCCCTGTGGGGCAGGTTGCCAAACCTGCGCGGCGGTTGTTAACTGCCGCCGGGCCGATTAACAATCGGCTCGCGGGTCTGGCGACCGGCCCCACTGTGTTTTTTTTCAAGGAGTCTTTCCATGTTCCGAATTCACACTCTCGCAATCGTCTTTTGCGCGGCGTCTTCGCTCGCGCTTTCCGCCGCGCCCAAGGCTAAGCTGAGCCGCGCGGCGCTCGAAGATAAAATTCGTGGCGGCTGGACCGGGAAGGCGTGGGGCGTCGCCTACGGCGGGCCGACCGAGTTCCGCTGGCAGGGGCGCATGATCGAAGGGCCGCTCGCGCTTGAGCGGGAAGGCCTGAACCGCCTGGCCGGCCAGGACGACATGTATGTGAACATGGCGCTGCTGAAGGCGCTCGCCGATCACGGGCTCGGCGCATCGCGCGAGGATTTCGCGAAGGAGTTCGCCTACGGCGGCTTCCTGCTGTGGCACGCCAACGGACAGGGGCGGCAGAACCTGCTGGCCGGCATCGCGCCCGACCGCGCGGGCCATCCCTACTACAGCCCGCACGCCGACGACATCGATTTCCAGATCGAGGCGGATTTCATCGGGCTGGTTTCGCCCGGCCTGCCGCAGGCGGCCGAGAAAATCTGCGACCGCGCCGGCCACCTCATGAACTATGGTGACGGCTATCACGGCGGCGTGTTCGTGACGGCGATGTACGCCGCGGCGTTCGTGGATAACGACGTGAACCGCATCGTCGAGAACGGCATCCGCGCGCTGCCCCCGGACAGCGGCTACGCACGCATTCTGCGCGACGTGCAGGCGGGGTACAAGAAGTACCCGTCGGACTGGAAAGCCACCTGGCGCATGCTCGAGGAGAAGTGGAATCACGATAAGTGCCCCTGGGGCGCAAACCAGAAATTCAACATCTCGGCGAGCCTCAACGGCGCTTACATCGCGCTCGGTCTGCTTTACGGGCAGGGCGATTTCCTGAAAACCGTCGAGATCGCGACCCGCGCGGGCCAGGATTCGGACTGCAATCCCGCCAACGCGGGCGGCGTGGTCGGCACGATGCTCGGCTTCGAAGGGCTGCCGGCGTCCGTGCGCGCCGACCTGAAGCCGCACATGGATACGAAGTTCGATTTCGCCCCGTTTTCGCTCAATTCGGCGACGAAGGAGTGCCTGCGGCTGGCGATGGAGAACATCAAGGCGAACGGCGGCCGCGTGACGGGCGACGGAGTTGAAATCGCGGTCCAGGCGTTCCGCCCGAAGGCCGGCCCGACGGAGGTTTCGTTCCCGAGCCTGAAGCCGGTGGCATACATGGAAGGCGGCGACGCGCGCATCGAGCGCCGGGGCGAGTGGGTCAAGACCGGCACAGCCGAGACGACCTACCGGGCGAAGAACGCCGGCGATTCGATCCGCGTGAAGTTCGAGGGGACGGCGATTTACGTCCAGGGCGATGCGCGGCACGACCAGGGGATTCTCGAGTACCTCATCGACGGCAAAACGGCGGGGACACGCGACATGTACCTGCCCAAACAGTGGACGCGCGCGGACCAATCCACGGCCGTCTGGGTGACTGGCCTCGCCGACGGCCCCCATACGCTGGAGGTGCGCGTGACGGGCAAGAAGAACCCGCAAAGCGACGGCATCGGGATCGGGCTGGGGCGCGTGGTGAGCTACCGCGGAGCGATCGCGCCGCTGCCTTAGGGAAAACAGGGACGCAGAGGAATCTGCAGGGTTTCTCTGCGTCCTCTGCGTCTCTGCGGTAGATCTTATAGAATCGATGAAGTACCCCGCTCGGGCGGTTAGCTCAGCCGGTTAGAGCGCCTGCCTTACAACAGGAAGCTCTGGTTCTGACGATCCGGCATTGCCCGGATAATTCGCTGTATCCCATTGCAGAAACGAGGCTTGCCCCGCAGTTTACCAAGGTCAATCTTTCGCCGTTAGACCCCATACCTTACAATTAGGTCTTTATGGGTCTGAAACCCCGAAAACCGCTCAAGATTGCAGACAAGCCCGACTATTGGGGTCGCCTCTTCCAGCGCTTTGAAGACTTCAAGGATGCACAGGAAGGCGTCTCGCAGAAGACGATGGAGATCTACGAGAACACCTGGAAGTTCTTTGCGCCAGCGTTCGAGCCGAACCACGACCCCTACCAAGCCCCACCCACGTCGCAGAAGGACAAGGAGCGCAAAGTCATCGAGGCGCTTCAGCATCAGATCGTGCAGCGAAAGCGCCAGAACCCACCAGTCGGGGCGACCACAATCAACATTTACACTCGGGTGATGAACACGTTCCTGCGCTGGCTTCGTGACTACGAAGAAGAGTTCCAGTTTCTTTGGCAACTCAAGAAACAAATTGTCGAGACCGGCGATACCAGGGAAATTTTCAGCGAGGATGATGTCACGAAGTTGCGCCTGTTCAAGCCCAAGACGTTCAACCAGCGCAGGGCGTGGACCATCGCCATGAACATGCTCGACAACGGGATGCGTATTGACGAGGCTCTGTCGCTGACGGTCCCTGACGTGAACTTCAGTGAGGAAATGATCCGCATCGAGCACGGCAAGGGCAACAAGACCCGCCACGTAACGATGTCCCTGGCGCTGAAGCCGATCCTGCATCGGTACATCGACAAGACGATGCCGCCAAGGGCGAAATACATTTTCGGCACCAAAAACGGGACGCCGCTGTCTCAGCGCAACGCCTTGCGGGATATTCAGGTCGTTCAGCGGAAGGCCAAGGTCAAAGCCCTGTCCTGGCATTCCTACCGGCACACTTTTGCGACGGGCTACCTCGTCCGAGGCGGGAAGATAGAGAAACTACAAAAGATCCTCGGCCATTCACGGATCGAAACGACGCTCATTTATCTTCACATGGCGAACTCGTACTACAAGCAGGACCACGGCGACTTCAGCAGCCTCACGCCGTTGCGAAGAGTCGGCTGAACCATCTCCATTCCAGGGAAGAACCACCCCCCGGTTTTATAAAACCCTGGCAGATGGGACCCAAGCGGCAGTTTACTGTGCTTCCCTCACGCATAGCACTCTCGGATCTCCTGGTGTGAGCGCTGAGTATCGCCATTTTCCGCCGAATGCGCTGTCCTGTCGCAAGCGGTCTATCGGGGTCCGTCCTGGCTATCACCGTCGTTCCGCCAGTCGTGCAAAGGCCTCTGCAACGTAGCAGAGGCCAGTGCCGTCAATCAACCAGCATCAGGAATGTCCGCTAGGACTGCCAACCTGCCTGGAGACGGCAAGGTGGATGGCCGGATTCGTTCCGGCGATGTGGGCTGCGTAGTTCGCCAAACCAAGTCTCTTCCTAGATGCGCCAGGAAACAACGATGTCTCAGGGCGCTTATCCAATCTCCAAATTGATCGCAAAAATCGTGCAGGATTCCGGGCTACGCCGGTCGGAGTTCGTACATCGGATCGGCTATCGAAACACGGCCAAAGGGCTGCGGCGATTGGACGAATGGCTTGAAAACGGATGCGGTGACGGCGGTTTCATCGAACGACTCAAAGACTCCTACGGTCCTGCCGATCTTGAGAAGGCACTGGCTGACACCGAGGCAGTCCACGAGCGGGAACACCAGGAAGCGGTTCGTGATATTGAAGAGCGGGAACGGCGGCGGTTCCGGTCGTTCGTTTGGGTCCACACCGAAGACGGAGCGCACTCGTTTTTCTCGGCCCTTGCGGAGCGCCAGAACAAAGTCCTGTCGTTCCAGGAAGGTTTCGAGCGTCTTCCAAAAGCCGAGCAACTGATCGTCGCTCAACGGCGGGTTCGAGAACACTTCGAGCAGACGGGCGGCAGATACCAGGGATTTGGCGCAATCCAGCAATACCGGTGGGCCGACAGCTTCGACACCAGCAAGGTGCTCGACATCAGCGGGAATGTCATCAACGAGAACGGCGGTCAATTTCTGTTGCCCGAGGTCCGGATGTTGCTGCACTAGGACCGACGACCCCAATCTCGTGAACTGCGGAAACTGCATCAAACGGCTACTCCGTTTCGCCGCTGCCGAGAGAGGCAAGGGCGAATAGCATCGCTCGTCGTGCAAACTCGGAACGAGAGGTTCTTGCGAGAGCAGGGTGCGCCTGAAGCGCCGCATCGACCCTGGCCGTCAACTCCGGAGTCACCCGCACCACCAGAACACGGTCAAGCCGGGAGCGGGTGTCTCCGATGCTCAGAACGGTACGGCTAATCCTGTTTCTTGCTGTCTCCATCCTTGCTCTCCTGCTTCTCGGCGGCGTAGACGGCGAAATCTACAAGCTCCTTCAAATAGAGCGCATTCGATAGCATTTGTTCCTTGTTGCCGGTTTCGATGGCGTTCGTCACGTCGGCCAAAGCTGCTGCCGCCAGTTCCTTCGTCTGCTTGAACGTCGTCGGTTTGACGCCGAAAAAATCGACGGCTTCCCTGGCTACAGCCATGCTCTGACGGATCATCAGCAAAATCTCCCGTAGTTCCTCGTTTTCAGTTTTCTTTCGTTGTGGTTTCACTTGTTTCCCCTACGGAGGCACGAATAGACAAGACCCGTAGGTTTCCGGGCAATTCGATTCGCATCTCAATTCTCAGTGGCTCGTTTCCAGCGGTCTGCCGCACGGACGAGCCGGTCTACTCAACCAGCGGTGATCCGAAATTCGTTCGAGAACACGATGTTGTCGCTGCGAACCCGAACGTCTTTAGCGCAGTACCGCACGGCCCCATCCACGTCATGTATCCGTCGAACCAGGATGTCGGACTCGATTGCCGTCCGCTCTCTCCCGGCTGCTGGCGCAATTTCCTTCGGTAGCCAGAGCGCACCGGCCTTCGCCTCGAACCTCGGCTGAAGGTCTTCCGGCACTCGAACCAGGACGTGCATGTGCTCCTTTAAGAGCAGCGGCCCGACCTCGATGAAAGCCACGCCCAAGTAGGCGTCCGCTTGGTTGCGCTTTGAGAACTTCCGCCCAAACAGCGCTTCGAGAACTTGCCGGTTCCATTCCCTGAAATGCGTTACAACCGTGCGCCGCCTTGTCTCTGCGCTACCGGGCAGCGGTCTCCGATAGTTCATCGTGACCATGTAGTTCGGCTGCATGGCTGCGACGGCGCTGTGGAGATCCTGCTTAAACTGGCGTTCGTAAGTCTGGTTCATCGGCTCTCGGCTCGTATCGCAAATTATCTATACCCGGCGCACTTTTCAGATCCGCTCCTTTCTCGGCCCTGTCAACAGTTTGAGTGAAAATACAAGATATAAGCTAAATCTACGGATTTGGCTTGCAAAACAGACGTTCGTATCGCATAATGGAGATGTGCTGAAAGCGTTCGGTTATCTCCGAGTGAGCGGAAAGGCGCAAATTGAAGGCGACGGTTTCGACCGGCAGGAAGCGGCGATTCGTGCTTACGCCAGGGCGCACGGCATCAAGATGGTGAAGGTCTTCAAGGAACTCGGCATCTCCGGGACGAAGGACATTTCCAGTCGCCCTGGCTTCATCGCCATGATGGAAGCCCTTCACGGCGATGGCGTCAAACTCGTGCTCGTGGAATCACTAGGACGCCTTGCCCGAGACTTGATGGTTCAGGAGAGCATATTGCATGACTTGAAGCGCAACGGCTTCGAGTTGATCTCGGTGGCGGAACCCGATCTTTGCGGCGACGATCCCTCCCGCAAATTGATGCGTCAGATCATGGGCGCTTTTCACGAGTATGAAAAACAAATGATCGTGGTGAAACTACGGGGCGCACGCCAGCGGAAAAAAGCAAAGCAGGGCAGTTGCGAGGGAAGGAAAGCCTACGGTCACTTTCCCGGCGAAGCCGATACGCTGAAACGGATGAAGGAACTTGCGGCATCCGGGATGACCGCAACCGGAATTGCCGCTGCGCTTCGGGCTGAGGGTCGCAAGACCCGCAGCGGCGGCGACTGGCTTCAGCCGACCGTCAGCAAGATTCTGAACCGTAGAAAGTCTGGTAACACATGAGCACCTGTCTGATAATATGCGGTGTGGTTCGGGCGACTGACTTAAACGGGTGACCTGATGCTCCGTAGACTAATGCGTTACTCGATTGACGTCGCACTGTGGCTGGCGGTAGTGGGCCTATTCGCAGCCGTAGTGGTGCATATCATGGCATCTTTCGGGACCACTGTGGAGGAAGAGTGGGGGTTCGCTGTTCCAATGCACGTCGTCTTGATAAGCGTGGGCGGCTTCACGGCCATGATGTACAGAGTGCGGGGAGAATCGTGGGATGCTACGGCCTTCCCATCTTGGTGCAAGCGCCCTGTATTGGTGCTGTTTGGCTACTTGGTGTTGAACCTCGTACTTCTGACAAAATTTGAAGGCGACAAGACGTTTCAGCTTAGATGTCTTTCGAGTGGTTGGTTAGTCGGCTATGCTGCCGTTGCCGCCTATCTGATTCATCTTAGAGAAGGTCTGCGTCCAGGCTTCAGACAGGTCGAGTTTCGAGACTAAGCGTTTCGGAGGACGACAGCGTGCGGTTGTCGGCTTAGAGGCGGTGTCCTTCATGGGTTTGGGGCTGTGTACGTGTCGATCAGCGACCAGGAAATATGGAAATGGTGGGCGGTCACAGGTTTGAACTGTGGACCTTCGGTGTGTAAGACCGACGCTCTGACCAACTGAGCTAACCGCCCGAGAACTTCAGTGTACCAGGAATCGAGAGGGGCTTTAGAACCCTGGAAAACCGGCCTTTTAGAGCGCCTACCTTGCACTTTTTCGCTCGAATGAATCATACGTAAAGTACTGATAATACAAGGCATCAATTCAAGACCAGATCTCTTACCTTACAAGCAGGAGGTCCGCGGTTCGAGCCCGCGACCGCCCACCACACCTTGTGTTTGCCTCGTTCGTTCCCGAAATACCCCTTGACTAGTAGGAACCAGTTAGGATACGTTGCTTTCATAACGTTCTAGGGTACGTTCGCCCAAACGGCATTTTAGGGGTAGCAGTTCAACCACGGAGGTGAGCTGTGGGAAAAGGGTGGACGGCTCGTCGTACAGGGAGCACTTTATCCTGTTTGATCGCGAGCCTTCTCTTCATGGGTCTGGGGGCGCGTTCCGCTTCAGCCCAGGTCCTGTACGGATCCATCGTCGGGACAATCACTGACCAGTCCAGCGCCGTTGTCGTCAAGGCGACCGTGACGGCTGCGGACAAATCCACCGGCTTGTCGCGCCAGGCTACGACGGACGATGCCGGTTACTTCTCCATTCCGAACCTGCCGGACGGGACCTACGATCTCACGGTCAACGCCACAGGGTTCAAGCCCGTGACTCAGACCGGAGTCCGGGTGCTTATCAACAGCGTCACACGCTCGGATGTCCGCCTGGAGGTAGGCGCGGTCAACGAATCCATCACCGTGAGCGCCAGCGCCGCGCTGCTCCAGACGACCAAGTCGGATGTCAACGCGAACCTGGAGGCGAAGGCCATCGGCGACCTGCCGCTGTCCAACTACCGCAACTTCCAGTCGCTGATCAACCTGGTGCCGGGCGCCACGCCCGCGCAGTTCCAGAACGCCATCACCGACACGCCCGGGCGCTCGCTGACGACCAACGTCAACGGCCAGGATCGCGGCGCCAACAACACGCGGCTGGACGGCTCGGCCGACATCCTCGTCACCATGCCCCACCACGCGGTGTACGTCCCGCCGGTCGAAGCCATCGAGGAAGTGAACATCTCGACCAACGACTTCGACGCCGAGCAGGGCATGACGGGCGGCGCGGCGGTGACGGTCACGACCAAGTCCGGCGCCAACCAGTTCCACGGCAGCGCCTTCGGTTTCAACGCCAACAGCGCGCTGCGGTCGATGCTGTGGGATGAGAACCGGGTCGGCGTCACCGACAAGCCCAAGGGCATACGCAATATCGTCGGGGGCACTCTTGGCGGCCCCATCGTGAAGAACAAGCTGTTCTTCTTCGCGGATTGGGAGGGCACCTTCGAGCGCACGAACCGCGCGAACCTCTACTCGGTGCCGACCGACGACTTCCGCGCAGGCGATTTCAGCCGTATGCTGGGCGGGCGGATTCTGGACGCCTCGGGGAACCAGATCCTGGTGCCGACCACGGAAGGCACGATGGTCCCGCTGCAGGAAGGGATGGTGTTCGACCCCTTCACGGGCAACCTGGACGGCACCGGCCGCTCGGTGTTCTCCACCAATGGCCGGCTCAACGTGATTCCGGCGGGGCGGCTGAACGGCCCCACGACGAAGCTGCTCGACCTGGTCCCGCATCCGAACCAGGAAGGCGACCTGAGCAACTACTTCAACTCAGGCACCCAGAGGCTGAACCGCAACAACATCGACGCCAAGGTCAACTGGAACAGAAGCGATAAACACAGCCTGTTCTTCAAGTACAGCAACATGAACGCGCTGGTCCACGGCGACATGGGGCTGGGCCAGGCCGGAGGCGACTGCCTGTGCGACGGCGGCATCGGGGACGGCCACACGCTGGTCCAGATCGCCGGCATCGGGCAGACTTACACGATCTCGCCGAACTTCCTGATCGACGGAAACATCGGCTGGACCCGGTTCGGCCAGAACGTGAAGCCGCCCGACCTGGGGACCAACTTCGGACTCGAAGTGCTCGGCATTCCGGGAACCAACGGCCCGGACGAGCGCGAAAGCGGGATGCCGAATTTCAACATCTCCGACTACTCGGGCCTCGGCAACACGGAAAGCTGGAACCCGGCGTTCCGGAACGACCAGTCGTTCACGTTCAACATCAACGCCAGCATGACGAAGGGAACGCACGAGCTGCGGTTCGGCTTCGACCTGCTGCACCACCTGATGAATCACTGGCAGCCGGAGCTCGGCGCGGGTCCGCGCGGCGCCTTCAATTTCGATTCCGGCGTGACGGCGTTGAACCCTTCGGCGCTCGAAGAGACCGTGGGATTCCAGAACGGCACTCCGTCGTTCGAAAACGGCTGGAACGGGCTGGCGGGCTTCCTGCTCGGCGTGCCCACGTGGGCGGGCAAGAGCAGCCAGTACATCAAGATGACCAGCATGGAGAACCAGTTCGGCCTCTACTTCCGCGACCGCTGGCGCGCCACCTCGAAGTTGACCCTGAACCTGGGGTTGCGGTGGGAGCTGTACCCCAACCGCTGGCGCGCGGCCGGAATGGGCATCGAATCCTACGATCCCGAGACGAACGAAATGCTGATCGGCGGGCGCGGCGGCATCCCGCGGGACAACGGGCTGGGCTACAGCAAGAAGCTGTTCGCGCCGCGTGTCGGCTTCGCGTATCAGCTTGCCAACTCCACGGTGATCCGCAGCGGGTACGGCATTACCTACCACTCGCACCCGTGGGGCGCGCAGGCGCTGCGCGGCTGGTTCCCGCTGACGCTGATCGCCACCTTCGAAGGCATCAACGGCTACCAGCCCGTCTACACCGACCCCAACTACGAGGCGGCGGGCGTTCCGCACGAGCCGCTGGGCCCGAACATGGGGATCATCCCGATCTGCTGCCCGGATCTCAGCCAGGGCCGCGTTCCGCTGCCGCTGTCGGATGAAACCGGATACCCGGCCGCGAACAAGCAGTTGCGGCGGGGTTACATCCAGAGCTGGAACTTCATCCTGGAGCACAAGCTGCCGGGCGATTTCGTGACGACGGTGGGATACGTCGGGACGGCGTCGATCGCCGGCTTCTCGTTCCTGGACATCAACGCTTCGCAGATTCCGGGTTCGGGCGACGAGGGACGGCCGCTGTTCCAGAAGTTCGGCCGCACGGCGACCACGCGCCTGTTCGACGGGCGGTCGCAGAGCAACTACCACTCGTTGCAGGCAACCATCAACCGGCAACTCGCCAACGGGCTGTTCGTCAAAGGCGCCTACACCTACTCGCGCGCCATCAACGACGCGGATTACTCCGACTGGACGGAGTACATGTGGAACGCGAACATCGTGTTCGACCGCAACCGCGCGCAGGCGGGGTACAACATCCCGCACATCTTCCAGATCGCCTACGTTTACGACCTGCCGTTCGGCAAGGGCAAGAAGTGGGCGACCACCGGCGCGGCGGGCGCGATCCTGGGCGACTGGCAGATCAACGGGATCTTCGGCGCTTATAAGGGACGCCCGTTCTCGGTCTGGGCTTCCGACGCTTCGCTGAACATGCCCGGCAACGCCCAGACGGCCGACCAGGTCAAGGACAAGGTGGCGTATTTGGGGTTCGTGGGCGACGACGGAACCTTCTTCGACACCAGCGCTTTTGCCCGCGTGACCGCGGTACGGTTCGGCAACACCGGCCGCAACATCCTGCGCGGCCCCGGCGTGGTGAATACCGACATGAGCCTGTTCCGTACGTTCAATCTGACGGAGCGGTTCCACCTGCAATTCCGCGCGGAGGCGTTCAACCTGAGCAACACGCCTCACTTCGCAAACCCGAACAACGACATCAACAGCTCCGAGTTCGGGCTGATTCTGGGTACGCAAGGCGACGATGCACTCGGCCGTTCGCGGGAGTTTCGTTTCGGTTTGCGCTTCAGTTTCTAGCATTGTGTTGAGCAGTCAAACGGGCGCGGGCGCCAATGCCCGCGCCCGCCTCTTCCTTCTCTGTCTCGTGCTCGCGCTGGCCGGTTGCCGCGCGCGCACGAACCTGCCGCCGCTGCCGGATGTCGCCACCAGGACGTTCGCGCCGGTGATCCGCTCGGCCATCGACGCGGCGTTCGCCGAAGCCCGCGCGCATCCGAAAGACGCGGGCGCGGTAGGGCGCCTCGGCATGGTGCTCCACGCTCACGGGCAGACGGCTGCCGCGCGGGTGTGCTACCGCCGCGCGTCGCTGCTCGACTCGAAAAACTTCGATTGGATCTACTATCGCGGTATCGTTTCGGAAGGGCCGGAGGCCGTGGAAAGCCTGCGCGAGGCGCTGCGCAGGCGCGATTACGTCCCGGCACGGCTGAGGCTCGGCGAGGCGCTGCTGGCGGCCGGCGACAACACGGCCGCGGCGGAGGTTTACCGCGGGCAGAGCCATCCGGCCGCGCTGTTCGGCTTCGCGCGCGCGACGAACGATCCGGCTTACTACGAGCGCGCCATCGCTGCTTTTCCGCAGTACGGCGGCGCGATCTTCGCGCTTGCGCAGCACTACCAGCGCAGCGGGCGCGCGGCGGATGCGCGGCGGCTGATGGCCGATTACGCCCGGTACAAAATGGTCGCGCCGCCGGTGGACGATCCCCTGCTTCGCGCCGTGAACGCGCTCGACAAAGGGCCCGACAAGCTGATCGCGCAAGCGAAGTACCTCGCGGCGGAGGGCCGGTTCGGCCCCGCAATCGAGCTCGAGCTGAAGGCTCTCGAACTCGACCCCCGGCTCGTGCAGGCGCACGTCAACCTGATCACGCTGTACGGACGGCTCGACAATGCCAAGGAGGCCGAGAGCCACTACCGGCAGGCGCTCGCGCTCAACGCGAATGCCTACGAGGCGTATTACAATTTCGGAGTTTTGTGCTACCGTACGGGGCGGCGCGCCGAGGCGCAGGCGGCCTTTGCCAAGACCCTCTCGATCAACCCCGGCTATGCGGACGCGCACAACAACCTGGGCGCGCTGCTTCAGGAGCAGGGCCGGCTCCAAGAAGCCGCCGCGCATTTTCGCAAGGCGGTCGATTTGCAGCCCGGCCTCCGGCTGGCGCGGTTCCACCTGGGGCGCATCTACGCCAACCAGCGGCGCTACCGCGAGGCGATCGAGCAGTTCGAGCAGGCCGCGGCGGTGGACGACGAGGCCACGCCGCGGTACCTGTACGCGCTCGGCGCGACGCGCGCGCGGGCCGGAGATAAATCGGGGGCCGCCGCCACGCTCGCCGAAGCGCGCCGGAAGGCGCTGGCCTGGGGGCAGACGGAGTTGGCCCGGTCGATCGGCAGCGATCTGGACAGGCTCCGATGAGCGCGCGCAAGGCGCTCGCCGCGGCCTCGCTCCTGTTGCTTGCCGGGTGCCGCGGCGGCAAGGACGAAGGGTCCCCCGCCCCCGCGGAAATTTTTTCCGAGCACAACGCGGGCATCGACTTCGTCCACGTCAACGGCGCCACCGGCAAGTTCTACATGCACGAGATCATGGGCTCCGGCGTCGCCGTTCTCGATTACGACAACGACGGCGATCTCGACGTGTTTTTCGTCCAGAGCGTCGGGCCGAGCAAGCTGTATCGCAACGAGCTTGTGCCGTCGGGGACGCTGAGGTTCACCGACGTCACCGCGGGATCGGGCATCGTCTTCCGCGGTTACGGCATGGGCGCCGCCGTGGGCGACTACAATAACGACGGCTTCCCCGACCTGCTCGTCACCGGCTACGACAGCCGCGCGCTCTACCGCAACAACGGCAACGGCACGTTCACGTCCGTCGATTTCCCGCAGCGCGCGGGCGTGTGGTCCACCAGCGCCTCGTTCTTCGATTACGACCGCGACGGCCGGCTCGACATCGTTATCGCCAGCTACGTCAACTATTCGCTCGCGGCGAACAAGGACTGCCACGCCGCCACGGGCGAACCCGACTATTGCACCCCGCGCGCCTACGAACCCGTCTCGGCGCGCCTGTACCACAACGACGGCGGCGACCGGTTCACCGATGTCACTTCGCGGGCAGGTATCGACCGCGCGCTCGGACCCGGCCTCGGCGTCGCGGCCGTCGATCTGAACCTCGACGGCTGGCCCGATCTGTTCGTCACCAACGACACCGTGCAGAATCACGCCTGGATCAACCAGCGCAACGGGACGTTCAAGGAACTCGGCCTCGAATGCGGCGTCGCCCTCAGCGAGGACGGCCTGCCCAAGGCCGGCATGGGGATCGCGGTGGGCGATGCCGACGGCGACGGACAGGAGGACATGTTCGTCGGCAATTTGATGCGCGAGGGCGCGACGCTGTATCACAAGGAAGGCGTGTCGCCGCAAGGCGTCCCCATCTTCCGGGACATCACGCGGCAGAGCGGCCTTTACGCGATCACGCTCCCCTACACCAGCTTCGGCACCGACTGGTTCGATTACGACAACGACGGCCGGCCGGACCTTTTCATTGCCAACGGCGCGGTGGTGCTGCGGGAGGAACAGCGCGGGCATCCGGAGCCGTACAAGGAGAAAAAGCTGCTGGTCCACAACCGCGGCGACGGCAGGTTCGAGGACGTGAGCGCCTCGGCCGGCCCCGTCTTCCAGTTGCTCGAGATGTCGCGCGGTGCGGCGTTCGGGGACATCGACAACGACGGCGACATCGATATCGTGCTCACAAACAACAACGGCCCGGCCCGGCTGCTGCTCAACAACACGCCGCGCAAGAACGCGTGGCTCGAGCTTCGTCTCACGGGCAATGCCACCGGCGCCATGGTCAGACTGGAGCGCGACGGCCTGCCACCGCTCGTGCGCCGCGTCCACACGGACTCGAGCTACTGCTCGGCCCGCGACCCGCGCGTGCATTTCGGACTGGGCGACCGCCCCCAGGTCCGGGCGATTGAGGTCCTCTGGCCCGACGGCCTGGCCGAGCGCTGGACCCCGCCGGGCGTGAACCGCATCCTCACCGTGGCTCGCGGACAGGGCACGCCGGTCCGTTAACGCGCGACCCTGCGGCGCAAACTTGAAGTGCCGGCCGGCGGCGGCACGTCCGACCGCGTGCGCGGCTTGCGGTAAAATTCCCACAATGCTTCACCGTTTGCTGCTGGTTGCGATCGGCTGCACGCTTGCCGCCGCCGGCCAGCCAAAGAAGATCCTCCTCACGATCGACGATCCAAGCCTGCTTCAGCAGTTTCAGCGCGTGACGCCCCTGGCGCGCATCGTTCCCGTCACTCGAGCGACGCTCATAACGGAGATCGCGGATGCCGACGCGGTCATCGGAAGCGTAAGCCCGGCAGCGGTGCGCGCCGCCAGGCGGCTCAAATGGGTCCAGGCGCTGAGCGCGGGCGTGGAGCACCTGCTCTTCCCCGATCTGCGCGACAGCGCCATCGTGCTCACCAACAACAAGATCGTCCAGGGTCCCGAGATTGCGGATCACGCGATGGCCCTGCTGCTGACATTATCGCGGCGGCTGAACCTTCTCGCCGCGAAACAGGCACAGGGAGAGTGGGACCGGTCCGACTACACCGGCATCGAGCTGAACGGCAAAACCGCCGTGATCGTCGGCGTGGGCGGCATTGGAACGCAGATCGCCGTGCGCGCGAGCGCGTTCGGAATGCGCGTGATCGGCGTCGATCCCGAGGACCGCCCCTACCTGCCCTCCATCGCAAGAATGGTCAAACCGGACCAGCTCGATACCGTGTTGCCCGAGGCCGACGTTGTCTTTATCGCCGCGCCCCACACGCCGCAAAGCCGCAAGATGATCGGAACGCGGCAGTTCGAGCTGATGAAGCCGCACTCCTACTTCATCGCCGTCAGCCGCGGCGCGCTGTACGATATGGACGGGCTCGTCCACGCGCTCGACGGCAAGCGGCTGGACGGCGCGGGCGTGGACGTCACCGATCCCGAGCCGCTCCCGAAGGGCCACCCGCTGTGGAAGTTCGAAAACGCGATCGTGACGCCGCACATCGCCGGCCAGTCCGACCAGGTGGGCGCCAGGCTCGCCGCCACGGTCGAGGAAAACATCCGCCGCTTCGTCGAAGGCAAGCCGCTCATCAACGTGGTGGACAAACAGAAAGGCTACTGAGGTCCCTGGTTTGAATTCCCCGGTTGTGATCCTGTTCGCGCTCGCGGCGGCGCCAATTCACTTCTCGTTCCGCCCGGTTCCCTTTACGCTCGAGAACTCGGAATCGCCGCGGCGGCACGCGCCCGAGACTATGGCGGGCGGCGTCGCGGTGTTCGACTACGACCGCGACGGGCGCCCCGACATCTTCTTCACCAACGGCGCCGACATACGCACGCTGAAGAAGGACTCACCCAAGTATTGGAACCGCCTGTTCCACAACGAAGGCGGCGGAGCCTTTAAGGATGTGACCGAGCGGGCCGGCCTCGCGGGCGCCGGGTTCGATACGGGCGTGGCCGTGGGCGACTACGACAACGACGGCTATCCGGACCTGTTCGTCGCCGGCGTCTACCGCAGCACGCTCTACCACAACAACGGCGACGGCACGTTCACCGACGTCACCGCGCAGGCCGGGCTCGGCGCGCCCGACAAACAGTACGGCCCGCTGTGGGCCATCGGCGCGGCCTGGGTCGATGTGAACAACGACGGCCTGCTCGACCTGTTCGTGGCGAACTACCTGAGCTGGGATCCCGCCAAAGAGCCTGTCTGCGGCTACGAGAACAAGCCCGACTACTGCCATCCGCGCTTCTACAAGGAACTGCCGAACCAGCTCTTCCTGAACCGGGGTGGGGGGAAGTTTACGGACATTTCGGAGTCCGCGGGCATACGCAAGCTGGCGGGCAAAGGCATGGGCGTCGGCGTCGCGGACTACGACGGGGACGGCCTCGCCGACATCTTCGTCGCCAACGACAAGCTCTTCAACTTCCTGTTCCATAACCTTGGCGGTAACCGGTTCGAGGAAGTCGCCTTCGAAGCCGGCGTAGCGCTGCCCGAGCACGGGAACCTCATCTCGGGCATGGGGGTCGATTTCAACGACCTCGACGACGACGGCCTGCCGGACCTGGTCCTGGTGGCGCTCGACCGCGAGACGTTTCCGCTCTACCGCAACCTCGGCAAGGGGAAATTTCGCGAGGTCACCTTCGAGAGCGGCATGACGGCGCTGAGCCGTCCGATGGCGGGTTACAGCCCCGGCATCGCCGATTTCGACAACGACGGCCGGAAGGACATCTTCGTCACCCGCGGGCACGTGCAGTCGGTGGCGATGGCGGGGCTGTTCGTCATCGACCAGCCGAACACGGTCTTCCGGAACCTGGGCGGTTGGAAGTTCGCGGCGCTGACGGAAGAGGCGGGGCTCGCCGCGCAGCCGCCCCGCCGCCATCGCGGATCGGCCTTCGCGGATTTCGACGGCGACGGCAAGCTGGACGTGGTGGTCACGGCTCTGGGAGCCCCCGGCGAGATCTGGATGAACGATAGCCCCGGGACGAGCCACTGGCTCGATATTGCGCTCGAAGGCACGAAGAGCAACCGCGACGGCATCGGCGCGACGGTGAAAGTGGTGACAAAGGCGGGCGCCCAATACAGCCACATGAGCACGAGCATGGGCTATGCGTCATCGGCTGCCGGCCCCGTCCACTTCGGCCTCGGCGCTGAGAAAACGGCGGAGCTGGTGGAAATCCGCTGGCCCTCGGGAACCGTCCAGCGCCTTAAGGACGTGGCCGCGGACCGCGTCCTGAAGGTGAAGGAGCAGTAGGCCTTTTACTCCGTCTCGTCCAGGACCTCGATCGTATTCACCATCGCGTAATTGCGTCTCGGCGTGAACGTCAAATGCAGCTTTCCGTCTTCCCTGGGCTGAAGGCCGTGGAAGGTCTTTATGAGCACCTTTCCCGCGCCGCCGGCTTCTTTATAGACGTCCAGGCTCTTCACCAGCGGCATGCCGTTGCAGTCCACGTCGAAGATACGCGAGCCGGCGCCGCCTCCGCCCGGCAAGGTCGGGCCGAACCAGGTCTCCGCAAAACCGAGCTTCACCGCGTAGGTGCCGTGCGCCACCGGAATCAGGTAATCGAACGTGCCGTAGCGCTCGGAGCTGAACAGGTCCGGGTCCTCGGTGCCGCTGACGGCGTCGCGCCGCAGGATGATCGAGCCGCCGCGATACCAGCGGTCAGGCGGCCAGAGCAGGCCGGCATGGTCGGTGTAGAAATACTCCCGCGTCGAGATGCGAATGGGCTGCATGCGGTTGCGTATGCCCGGCGTGATCTCGATGGCGTTGACGAACGAGAACTCCGCGCCCGGATGGAATTCCAGGTGTAGCTTGCCGTCGCCGGCGGGCGAGATGTTCTTGAACACGCGCACGTCGGCGGTCGAGCTCGTGGCGCCGTCGGCGGCAAAGTTGAGCTTCAGGACGTTGGCCGTGCCATTGATCGACACATAGACTTCGAACGCCCCGGCGGGCTGGTCGGTGAGCGTCCACGGCGCGAGGCTCTGGGCGAAATGCAGCCGCATCTCATAGACCCCGGGCTTCAGCGGGATGTCGTACTTGAAGTCGCCGGCGCGGTAGAAGCGGTAGAGGGTCGGGTCCGGCGTCCGCGCGATGATCTGCCGGGGCGCTTCCGCCGCGTGCCCTCCCGTGAAGTAGCGGTCGCCGCGCCAGACATTCCCCAGGCGGTCGACATGGAAGGCCCGCGGATAGCCCGCCAGGATGCGAACCTCGGCGCCCGTATCGAGCGGCGCAAACGGCTCTTGCGCGAGCGGACGGGCCGCCGGGCCCGCGGACTGTTTAGCGGGGGCCACGCCCGAGTCCCGCCTCCAGACAAGCCACGCCGCCGCGATGACGAGAATGCCGATGATCGCCAGGATCGCCGCCATGAGCCATAAGGAACGCCGGCCGCCGCCCGGGACGGCCGGCGGCTCGAACGGCACGGCCTCGTGGACGATCCGCGTGAGCGTCTCGGACTCCGGCTGGATCGCCTCGGCCTCCACAGTTTCAAACCTCGGGATGTACTGGCCCGGGTCTATTGCGATTCGCAGCGAGTGCCGGCTGCCCTCGGACTCGTAGAACTGCCGCAGCTTCTTCCGGACCCGCGACACCTCCACCCGGACGATCGAGTTCTCCCGCTGGTCGAAATCGGTCTTCCTGCCCAGCGCCTCGACGGCGATCTGATGCTCCTTGAGCGGCTCAGAATTGCCCGAGAAGTGGTACTCGCACAAGTACCGCAACAGGCGGGATTGATTCGGCGCCTTTCGGAAAATTGCGGAACTGAGGACCTCCTCCAGTTCGGCGCGCTGCTGGTCAACGTCCGTGAAATCCACTCAATCCAACTCCACCTTTGTGAATCCGGAACTCTCACATTATACAGCGTTACAACGCTACAAGTAGCGCCTCCCGACGCAACAGTAAACCTAGTTGTAGCTAATAGACTGCATCTACTGTCCCCCCGGTTCCGTATAATCAGACCCGCTGAAAGGGTCTTGCCGTTTTCGACGGATGTGGATGTGTGGCGCGCGCGGAGCGGCAAGTGTGCGGTGTTTTGCTAAGGGAGAAATCATCAATGTCGAAGACATGCATCTGCCTTTTGCTGCTGGCGCTATTGTCGGTGCCGGTGGCATTCGCGCAATCCATGGCGGGAACGCTCACGGGAACAGTGACGGACGCCTCAGGCGCCGTCATCCCGAACGCGAACGTCACGGCGCGAAATGAAAGCTCCGGCGATCTCCGGAAGACGGTCACCAACGGCGAAGGATATTTCACGATCTCCTCTCTGCCGGCGGCGACCTACACGCTTACGGCCGAGTCGGGCGGATTCGGAAAGTGGGAACGCACCGGCCTGGTTCTGAACGGAGGCGACAAGAGGAACGTCACTGTGACGTTGACGGTCGCCACGAGCACGGTGCAGGTAGACGTCGTTTCGACCGCCGCCGAAGTGGCGACCGTCGATAGCGGCGAAAGAGCGCAGCTCATTACGGCCAACCAGATCCAAAACCTGGCGATTGCCGGACGCAACGCGGCCGAGCTGGTGAAGATCCTGCCCGGCGCGCTGCTCACCGCCAACAACGGCCAGAACAAGCCGGCGTATTCCGGCGAAGTGGTCGGCATCAACGCCGCCAGCCTGGCCGGAAACGCGGGCGGCCTCGGCGGCACCAACATCAACGGCTCTTCGGTGGACATCAGCCAGGACGGCGCCCATACGAACGACCCGGGCGCTCCGGGCAGTGCGACGCCGGTCAACCCCAATACCGAGATGGTCCAGGAAGTGAAGGTCTCTACTGCCAGCTTCGGGGCGGAAAACGCCAAGGGGCCGGTGGTCATGAACACGGTCTCGAAATCGGGCGGCCGCGACTTCCACGGCACGGGCTACCTCTACGCGAAAAACGGCGTGCTCAACGCCAACGAATGGATAAACAACACCGCTGACATTCCGAAGCCCGAGAGCAGCTACTATTTTCCGGGCGCGAACCTCGGCGGGCCGGTCCTGATCCCCGGAACAAGGTTCAATAAAGACCGCAACAAACTCTTCTTTTTCGAGGGATTCGAATACTACAAGCAGACCATCGACGGCGGCGTGATGCGCGCCTTCGTTCCGACTGAAGACATGCGGAAGGGTGACTTCAGCAAAGTCAACACCTACGGCCCGCTCCAGGGCAACCTCGGCACGGTGCCGAATTTCCCCGGCGGCATCATCCCTCAATCCGCCATCGATCCGGGCGGGCAGGTTCTCATAAACCTGTACCCGATGCCGAACGCCGACCCGCTCACCAACAACGGGTACAACTACAAGAACTCTCTGGTGGCGACACAGAACTCCTGGCAGTCGCTGAGCCGCGTGGATTACAGCGTGAGCGACTCCACCAAGATCTTCGTCCGCTACAACATCCAGCGCGAGCTGCAGAACAACCCGACCGGCTTGTGGGGCACGACAGGCTCGGACAACCAGATTCCCTACCCCACCAACATCAAGGGAAACAACGCCTCCGACGCCGTCGCGGGCAGCCTGGTTCACGTCTTCTCGCCCAGTATGACCAGCGAGACCACGTTCGGCTACACCAAGATCAACTTCCCCAACGAGCCCGAAGATCCGTCGAAGCTCCTGAAGTCGGAAGCGAACTATCCGTACAAAGGCATCTACAACACGTCGAAGTCGCTGCCCGTCGTCATGGACGGCTGGAGCGGCGGTATGCCGTCGCTCGGAACCGCGGGCTACAGCTACAACCCGAGACTGGACGCTGTCAAGGGCATCACGACCTTCGGAGAGAACCTCGCCAAGGTCTACCGCACGCACACGCTGAAATTCGGCGCGTATTTCGAGCAGGTCTACAACCGCCAGGACAACTGGAACCAGAGCAACGGAACGATCTCGTTCAGCCCCTGGAATTCGGCGACGGGCAACAACTACGCCGACCTTCTCACGGGCACCGGTTTCAGCTACACCGAGCAGAAACTGCCGCCGCAGAGCAACATCGGGCAGCGCATTCTCGACTTCTACGCGCAGGATAGCTGGAAGGTCACGCGCAGGCTGACCCTCGAGTTCGGCATGCGGTTCCAGCACCTGCCGGGCGCCTACGACCGCGGCGGCGACGGGATGGCGATCTTCGACCCGACGCTGTACAACAACGACCCCGCGGCGCTCTCGGACCGCACGGGCCTGACGTG
Organism: Acidobacteriota bacterium; assembly: GCA_050261515.1. Classification (GTDB taxonomy): domain Bacteria; phylum Acidobacteriota; class Terriglobia; order Bryobacterales; family Bryobacteraceae; genus JBLNDJ01. The sequence goes on from JBLNDJ010000052.1 coordinate 97,283, forward strand.
GCACAAGATCAACTCGAAAATCCCGCTTTCGGGCGCGGATTCGCGGCTGTTCTTCTACTCGCCGCGGTTCGGCATGGCGTGGGACATCTTCGGCACCGCGAAGACCGTGATGCGCGGCGGCTGGGGCAAGTTCCGTTCGATGAACGGCATGAACGGCGGCTTCTACGTCAACCCGTGGAACACAGCCGTGGGCGGGCAGAGCTTCAGCTGCGGCTACCCCGACGAGCGGTGCCCCACCCTCGCCAGCATTGACGCCATCGGCGCCACGTACACTCCGGACAAGCCCGGCCTCGGCAATGCCGACGTGATGGACCCGAACAACGACGAGCAGCCGCTGACCACCAGTTACAACTTCACCATCGCCCAGGTGCTGCCGCATTCCATCGTGTTCGAGGCCGCCTACGTGGGCAACCAGAGCAAGTACGGCATGGCGAACATGGACATCAACGCGGTGCCCATCGGCGCGATGACCAACGACCCGACCGGAAACCAGGATTCCTACCGGCCGCGGACCAACTACCAGGCCATCAACCAGGCGATGTCGTTCATCAAGTCCGATTACAACTCGCTACAACTCAGCGCGACGCGGAATGTGGGCCGTGTATCGCTGCAAACGAACTACACGTTCTCGAAGCAGATGGGCAGCAACGGCAACAGTGCGGTCCTGCCGAATTGGGGCCAGGATTACTACTGGGGCGTTCTGCCGGCCAACCGCGCCCACGGTTTCAACGCGGCGTATAGCGTCGAGCTGCCGAACTTTGTTCACGGCAGGGGCTTCGCGAAGGTCCTGGCCAACGGCTGGCAGGTTTCCGGCATTACACAGATCCAGAGCGGAGCCGATGTACGCGCCGCATCCTCGAACACCACTCACATGAACGCTTCGAGGCCGAACGTCAACGGCATCAGCGAGCTGGGGACGCCCGGGTTCACACCGCAGGCCGTGCTGTTGTGCGACCCGCGGTCGAACCTGAAGCCGGGGCAGTACGTGAACGGAGCCTGCTACGGTGCTCCGCCCTTGAACGGGATCGGCACGGGCGCATTTCCGTACGTTCCCGGCCCGGCATACGTGGGCAGCGACCTGTCGTTGTTCAAGAACTTCGCCGTCAGCGAGCGCCAGAAGCTGCAGCTTCGCTTCTCGGCGTTCAACTTCCTGAATCACCCGCTAAGGTCGTTCCGCGGAAGCGATTCGAACCTGAACCTGTCGTTCGACGCCGAAGGGAACATGACCAATCCGAGATTCGGCTACGCCGACACCAAGTTCGGCCACCGGATCATCGAACTGGCCGTGAAGTATTATTTCTAGAAGTACTGGATGGGGTGGCCCGCCCTGGGCCGCCCCATCTATACTGCAACATGCAGTGCTGATTCTCGCGGTTTTCTCCCTCATTGCCTCATCGGCGGCGGCGCAGGACGGCCAGCGCCTGTGGTCCCTCGGAACGTCGCTCTTCGGCCAGGACCGTTTTCCGGAAGCGGCGGCGGCGCTCACGCGCCTCGTCTCGACGGCGCAGAAGCCCGGGCCCGCTTACGCGCTGCTCGCGCTGTGCGAGTACGAGACGCGCGACTACGAGAAATCGGCGGCGCACTTCCGCCAGTGGGTCCAGGCGGGGGCTCCGGGGCCAAAAGAGCTGATTACGGCAGCGAATTTCCGCCGCGCGCTGCTGTTCACTCGCGAAGGCCGGTACGACGAAGCGCTCGCGCTGCTGCGCGCCGCGGCCTCCGGCGGCGATGGCGGGCCCGAGCTAACCGAGGCCCTGGGGCTGGCCTTGCTTCACATCCCGAGCCTGCCCGAAGAGTATCCGCCGTCCCTGCGCGAGTCCGTTTGGCGCGCGGGCAAAGGGAAATTCCGGGGGCAGGTGCGGCCGCCCGCTCCGCCGGCGGTGGCGCCGAGGCGAACATCCTCTTTGCCTCAATTGAGCTTCGAGCAGGCGTCGCGGCGGGCCGAAGAACTGCGGCAGGCGGGCAGCACGGAGGAGGCGATCCCGCTCTATCTGCGCGCGCTCGAGCTTCAGCCGTCGTGGAAGGAAGGGCTCTGGTACGCGAGCACGCTGCTTTATGAGAAGGAGCGCTACCCCGAAGCACGCGACCTGCTGCGCCGGTTCGTGGCGCACGAGCCTTCTGCCGGTCCGGGCTGGACCCTGCTCGGCCTGAGCGAGTTCCAGTCGCGCGAATACGCCCGTGCGCTCGCGCATTTGCAGCGCGGCCTGGACCTGGGGATCGCGGACCGCAAGGACATGACGCGTTCGGCGTACCACTTCGTGGCCATGCTGCTCACGCGCTTCGAGCGGTTTGACGAGAGCCTCGACCTGCTGGTCCGCATGGCGCGCCTCGGCGAGCGCGGCACGCTCATGACGGAGGCCGCCGGGCTGGCGGCGCTGCGCCTGCCGCTGCTGCCCGCCGAGATCGCCTCGGCGCGGCGCGAGATGGTGCGCCTCACCGGCGCGGCCGTCTGCGCGATGGCGAATTCGCGCAACGACGAAGCTGAGGGCGCGCTCAAGCAACTGGCCGCCGCGTATCCCAACGAGCCCGGCGTGCATTTTCTGCTCGGCGCGTTTCTGCTCAGGGACCGTCCGGACGAGGGCATCGCCGAGATCGAGCGCGAACTCGAGATCTCGCCGGACCACGTGGCGGCGCGGACGCGGCTCGCCGAGGAATATCTGAAACTGGACAAGCTCGACGAAGCGCGCGCACGCGCGGGAGAGGCCGTGAAACTCGACCCGAAGTCGTCGCCCGCTCACCTGTGCCTGGGCGAGGTGCTGCTCGCCGCCGGAGACGCGCGCGGGGCGGTCCGCGAACTCGAGACGGCGCGCGAACTGACTCCGTGGGTGTCGCGCGTGCGGTGGGTGTTGTCGAAGGCCTACACGGCCGCGGGCCGCGGCGCGGACGCCGCACGCGAGGCGGGCGAGGTGGAGAGGCTCAAGGCAGAGGAGAAGAGACGGCTTTTTTAGAAGCGTCCTCTTTCCGCCGGCGCTCCTTCTCATCGAGCTTCAGCACGATTTCACGCTCTCGCCGGCCGTCTTCCTTCCGGTTCAGGCGGTAATACAGCGCGGCGAGCTGCACGTGCACTTCCTGAAAATCCGGCGCTTCGAGCGCGACTGCCTCGAGATCCTTCCGCGCTTCCTCGAGCTTTCCGCGCGCCGCGTTCAGCGAACCCATTTGGAACCGGGCCGCGAGGTCCGCCGGACGCAGCCGCACGGCGCGCTCAATACACGCCGCCGCGCCTTCGAGATCGTTGTCCCGCCGCAGCAGGACCCCGAGCCGCAGGTTCGCGTCGAAGTCGTTCGGGTCCGCCTCGAGCGCCTTGCGGAAGGACGCCTTCGCGCCTTCGTGGTCGTCGTTCTCCGCCTGCGCGCGGCCGTAGAGCGACCAGATGCCCGGCAGGTTCGGATTCAGCCCGATGGCCTTGCGGATGCCCTCCAGCGCCTTCTGCTTCTCGCCCGCCGAAAGCTGCGCCGCACCGAGCAGCAGGTTCGCCTCCGCGCTGTCGCCGCGCGCGAGGATGCGGTCGATGACCGCCTGCCCCCGTTCGATCTGGCCGTCGCGAATGAGCGCGATGCCAAGCAGATAGTCCGCGGCGGGATCTCCGGGCGTGAGCAGCGCGATAACGTCCTTGTTGCGTCCCAGCCGCAGATAGCAATCGGCCAGGAGGTACGATACGCGGCCGCCCTTGGGCAACTTCTCGAGCTGCGCGGCGGCTTGCGCGAACTCGGCCTGCTTGTAGAGCGCGAGCGCGAGATTGAGGCGAACCGTGGCGTTGCCGGGATCGCGCTCGAGTGCGAGCCGGTAGTTGGCAACGGCCTCCTGATACCGCCCGAGCCGTGCGAGCGCGACTCCGAGATTCGACCGCGCCTCGACCACGTCCGGCCGCAGCCGGAGCAGTTCCTCGTACTTCGCGATGGCGCCCGCGAAATCGCCGCTCTCGGCCAGCCGGACGCCCTCGTTGTAAAGCTGCTCGGGACTGGGCCCCTGCGCCAGCGCCGCAGACAGCAAAACCAGCGACAGGAAGCTCATCACCGCAGCTTCTTCAGCGCGACTTCCTTGAAGAACACCACATCGTGCTCGCCGTGGTTCTGCAAGCCGAAGTAGCCCTCTATCGGCCGCGGCCCGCGGAGCGGCTCGAAGTCGAATTTGCGCGGGCCCACGGGCTGACCTTCGGTGTAATCGGTGACCTTCACGCCGTTGACCCAAACGACGGTTCGCGGCCCGTCGAGCGTGATCTCCATCGTGTTCCACTCGGGGCCGGGCTTGCCGGGCCTCGCCATCGCTTTCGTCAGCGAGTACAGCGTCCCGGTCGCGTGGTAATCGGTCTCGTTCGACTTCTCCGGCTCGTTGTCGATCTGGACTTCGTAGCCGTAGTGCACCGGCATCCACTCCTCGCGCGGCTCGATCGGGATGCGGATGAACACACCCGAGTTATCGTTGCGGTCGCGCATGCGGAAGACCACGCGGATGACGCAGTCCCGGACCTTGCCTTCTTTCCAATAAAGCAGGCCCATGCCGCCGCGCGTGCGGATCAGACCGTCTTCGACCACCATCGAGCCCGGGCCGACGTGCTGCCACCCGGTCAGGTCCTTTCCGTTGAACAGTTGCCGCCACTCGCCCTTGGCGGGGGCGGCCGCCAGTACTGCCGAGCATAGGAACCAACGCCGTTGCACTTTTCGAAGTCCTCCTGAAATACGCGACTTCAATTCTATCTCCCGCATCCAACCAGAAGGGTACGATGGACAAGACCGACGCCGATTGGAAGCGAGAGCTTTCGCCGGAGGAGTACGAAGTAACCCGGCGCAAAGGGACCGAGCGCGCGTTCACCGGCCGCTACTGGGACCATCACGAGCCGGGCCGTTACCGCTGCGTGTGCTGCGGCGCCGAACTGTTCCGTTCCGGCGAGAAGTTCGATTCCGGCTGTGGATGGCCGAGCTTCACGGCGCCCGCCAGCGAAGCGAACGTCCGCACCACGCGCGATACGAGCCATTTCATGGAGCGCGTCGAGGTGCTGTGCAGCAAATGCGATGCGCACCTCGGGCACGTGTTCCCGGACGGCCCCGCGCCCGGCGGCCTGCGCTACTGCATCAACTCCGCGGCTCTCCGGTTCGAACCCAAGCCCGACGAATGAGGTCACACTCCCGATGAAATCCATGTTCCTCCTGCTCGCGGCGCTGCTCGCGCCGGGCGGGGCCAATCACACCGTGCTCACCGGCCCGGCCGCGTGGTCCGATTACCGCAACCAGAAGCCCGGCACATTCCGCAAGATCACGGTGGCGGACCTGCCGCGGCCGTACGCGACGAAGTCCGCCGGCAACGGGCCGGACATCGTGCCGCGTCCCGCAAATGCGTGGCCGAAGACGCTGCCCGGATTCCGCGTCGATCTGTTCGCTTCCGGCCTGGACAACCCGCGGCTGGCGCGCACGGCCCCGAACGGCGACATCTTCGTCGCCGCGACCGGCGCGAACCGCGTTCACGTTTTCCGCGGCATCACGGCGGATGGGAAAGCAAAGCAGAGCGCCGTGTTCGCGGAGCGCCTGCGCCAGCCGTTCGGGATCGCGTTCTATCCGCCGGGCAAAGACCCGCAGTGGATTTACATCGCGAACACCGATTCCGTGGTGCGTTACCCGTATCGCAACGGAGATCTCGCGGCGCGCGGAGCTTCCGAGACGCTCGTTAAAGGAATTCCCACCGGCGGCCACACGACGCGCGACCTCGTCTTCTCGCCCGACGGCTCAAAGATGTACGTCTCAGTCGGCTCGCGCTCGAACGTGAGCGACGATGCGGGCGAGTTCCACCGCGCCAGCATTCTCGAGTACACGCCCGAGGGCAAGTTCGTGCGCGTCTACGCGTCGGGGATCCGCAACCCCGTCGGCATCGCGTTCCAGCCGGGGACGGACGTGCTGTGGTGTTCCGTGAACGAGCGCGACGAGCTCGGCGATAATTTGGTGCCGGATTACATCACGCACGTCGAGCCCGGCGGATTCTACGGCTGGCCGTGGTATTACATAGGCAGCCATCAGGACCCGCGCCACGCCGGCAAGCATCCCGAACTGAAGGGCAAGGTGATCGTGCCGGACGTGCTGCTGCAGCCGCACTTCGCTTCCCTCCAGATGACCTTCTACGAGGGCAGCCAGTTCCCGAAGGAATATCACGGAGACATCTTCGCGGCCGAACACGGCTCCTGGAACCGCGGGCTGCGCACCGGCTACGAAGTGATCCGCGTGCCGCTCGAGGACGGCAAGGCCACCGGCGAATTCGAGGAATTTCTGACGGGCTTCGTGATGCCGGACGGCAGCGTATGGGGCCGCCCCGTGGGCGTCACCGTGGCCCCGGACGGCTCGCTGCTCGTGACCGATGACGGCTCGGGTTCGATCTGGCGCGTGTCGTACACTGGGCAAAGCTAAACATGCCCGGGGAACCCTTCGCTCAAATCCTCTCCGAAGTGAGAGCGTTCGCCGCAACCGCCGACGATCTTGCGGCGTTGCAGAACTTCATCGCCGGGATCATTCCGGCGCGCCTGCCGTACTACCACTGGACCGGCTTCTACATGCTCGATCCGGACGACCCTGCAACGCTCGTCCTTGGCCCGTTTCGCGGCGCGCCGACCGTACACGTGCGGATTCCGGTCAGCCAGGGCATCTGCGGTGCTGCGGTCGCGCAGAACAGCGCCGTCATTGTGGACGACGTGAACGCCGATCCGCGCTACCTCGCCTGCTCGCTCGAGACCAGGTCCGAGATCGTGGTCCCCATACGCGCCGGCGGAGCCGTGATCGGCGAAATCGACATCGACAGCCACGACCTCGCGGCCTTCTCCGCCGAAGACCGCGAGTTCCTCGAAGAGTGCGCCGCTATCGTGGGCGCGTTTGTACTTCGATCTCGCCCAGTTCGTACCAGCCGTCCGGCCGGCGTCCCTGAATCGCAAGACGGATCGCAGGCTTCCCGGTAGCCGGGTCGAGCATCGCGATCCGCAGCTTGTAGCGCCCGGGCTCGAGCGACTCGGGAACCCAGAGCGCGCCGTCGAAGATCGCATCGCCGGGCAGCCATTTCCTGACGTCCGCGCTCGTGGCGATCACGGCATCGCCGATCGCGAGCGCCAGCGTATACTCGCGGTACACCGGCGCCACGCCTTTGTTGACCCACCACGACGCCACTTGCATGCGCCCGCCCGGGGCGACCGACTTCGGATACTCGAAGCGCCGCAGCACGAAACGGTATCCCATGCGCTTCTGAAATTCGTCGAACTTGCCCGCCCAGGCTTCCGGAATCGCGCTCGACTTCACGTTCACCGACGTCACGTGCCACCGCAGCGCCTGTTCGATGATGTAGTCCACGTCCCAGTTCTTGTCCTTCCAGGTGCCCGGCACCCAGCAGGTTTCGAGCGACACCGGCGAGCGGCGCCACGCATCCTGTACGCCCGCGCGCACGACCTGCTGCGGATAAACGTCCAGCATGTGCGAGAGCGTGCGGCCCCAGCTTTCCCAGTAGCCGCCCATGTCGCCCCAGCAGTCGAGCCGCCACCCCGACCCGCGCCCGACGGCGTAGGCAAGCGCGCGCTCCTCGTCGAAATTGACCAGCAGCGGCGTGCGCCGGAACGCCTCGAAGTGCAGATCGAGCAGTTCCTTCTGGCGCTCCCACGAAGGCAGATACGGACCCCAGCCTTCTCCCCAATAGCCCACCGTGGAAACGTCCACCGCGTCGAGGTACGGATGCCCGTCGTACCGCGCCCCGGCCGCCCGCACGAACGCGCCCCAGTGCTTCAGGTAAAGCGGATCGTCCGCATCCGGCGCCCACGCCTTCCATTGCGGGTCGCTGTCCGTGTTCGCGCGCCGCGCGCCCGATTTGCGGTACCACTCCGGCAGCGGATGGCCCTCGTCGTACGGCATCAGCCGGAAATCGAGTTTCTGGCCGTGCGCACGCGCCAGCTCGAGCGCGAGGTCGATGATCTCCCACCGCGGCTTGCCCTGCTCGGGCTCGAGTTCATTCCAGAACCAGCGGCAGTACGCGATCGAGCTTTCGGGAAACCCGGTCTTGCCGTTCGCGGCGGCGAGCTTCGCCGTCGGCCCTTCCTCGGACCAGCGCTGGCCCGCGTTGATCGGATCCCCGTTGTAGCGCTGAAACGTCTGGATTCCCATTCCCGGGTTCACCAGAACCTCGCTGCTTTCAACGGGGCGGACGATTATCGTGCCCTCCTGCGCGGAAAGCGCCGCGCCCGCTAGAAGAGCGATGCCAATCAGTCTCAAAGCGCCATAAGTCTAGCACAGCGAGGCGGTTTTCCTGATATAAAGGAAACGTCGGGTGAGGGGCATGCGGCCAGGCATCGCGTTTTGGTCGGCGGTGGTTGTGTTCTTTTCGGTCTTCGGGGGAGTCCTGTGCGTGTGGCGGCTGTTCCGGCGCAAGCCGGAATTATTTGCCATCCCCCCGGCCGGCTGGATAGGACGTTGGCAGGAGCGCTTCCCGCTTCCGGATGCTGCCGGCCTCGGCGTACATAGCGACGATGTTGGCGGGCGGAGTGTCGGGCTGGATATTGTGGGCCGGTGACAGAATGTAGCCCCCGCCTTTGCCCAATACATCGATGCGCGCCCGCACCTCCGCGCGCACCGACTCCGGCGTTCCTCGCGGCAGCGTAGTCTGAACATCCACTCCTCCGTGGAAGCACAGCGCGCCGCCGAAGGACTGCTTGATCTCAGCCGGGTCCATGCCGCGCGCGCTGAACTGCAGGACGTCGAGCACATCGACTCCGATCTCGACCAGCCCCGGCAGGAACGGCCGCACCGCGCCGCAGCAGTGATACATCACGCGCGCGCCGTGCTCGTGGATGCGCCGGTTGAGGCGCTCGTGGTGCGGCGCCACCGCCTCGCGCCATGTACGGATCGACATCAAAGAACCGCGCTGATGCGCAACGTCGTCGCTGGTCCAGACGAGATCGATGCGGCCGGGGCACGCCGCCATCACGCGGTCGAGCATCCCGATGTAGAAATCCGTGACGCGGCGCATGATCTCGCAGGCAAGCTCCGGCCGCTCCATCACGTCCGCCAGAAACTGCTCGAAGCCTCGCAGATACCACGCGATCTCGAACATGCCGCCCGGATCGCCGAATTCCTCGAGCGCGATGGCGTAGTCCTCGGGGATCGCGGCCGCGAGCGCATCCGCGTCCCACCACTCCGGACGGGGCCACGGATATTCCGCGAGCGTGCGCATGTCGAGATCGCCCGCGAGCGGATGGCGTGCGATCTCCTCGTATGCGCCGAATTCGTTGGGAACCATGCGCCGGACCACGCCCCACGCATCGCGCCAGGTTCCATCGGCGAAGCGCTCGAGCGCCGGACCCGCGTACGGCTGCCGCGGATGCCGCAGGTCCGCGCCGAGGACCTGAAGAACCAGCTCGTGGCCCGATACGCCAAGGTAGCGCTCCAGCGCCGCCCAGACTTCCGGCGTCGCAAGAAAATCCACGGGAACGCGGTCCGTCTCCTTACGGTCCAGCGCGAGAAGCACGCGCTCGCGCGGTTTGAGTTCGGTCACGCCGGCCACTGTAGCACGCCCGGAGTCGCTGTCTCATCACGAGACACTTTCGCGGGCTACGCCGCCTGCGCTCCCCAGCGGTCGAGAACGCGCCGCCGCAGCGCGGTGCGGCCGCGCACCAGCCGCGACTTGGCTGCCGGCAGCGAAATGCCGAGTTCCGCCGCCACGTCCGGCAGCGACCGGCCGTGCAGGTGCGTACGGACCAGCGCGTGACGGTATGGCACGGGTACGCGCCCGATCTCCTTGTGCAGCATTTCATGAAACTGCGTGCGCAGAATGATCTGCTCCGGAGTCGGGGTATCGGCCTCGAGGCGCGTTATGCGCCGCGTGCCCTCCTGCCCTCTGGCGTCGGCGGACTCCTCCCGCGAGCGTCGCGCGGCCCTGAACCGCATCAGGCACTGATTCATGAGGATGCGCACCAGCCACGTAGAAAACTTCGCATCGCCTCGAAACTGGTCCAGGTGCTCGAGCGCCTTCAAACAGGTGTTCTGAACCTCGTCTTCGGCGTCGCTCCGGTTCTTCAGAACGGATAGGGCCATTCGCAGGCACGTCTGATAATTCCGTGCAACGAGTTCGGAAAATGCGCCGCGATCGCCGCTGCGGGCCATTCCCACTAGTACGGCGTCGGACATTGGCCCATAATTTACGCAGTTCTCGCGGGACTCGCTTTCTTCATGCATCTCCACTTCCCCTCTTAAGCTTGCTTAAGGCACGCGAGCCTCCATCGGGGAGCTACGGAAATTCAGTGCGTTACGAGCCGGGACTGAGACGCCCTGGCAGGTAGTGTCGGCTGTGAGACACCCAAAATTACTTCTTTTTGCCGCGCAGCGCCCCGAGGGCGTCCATTATGCCCTGCGCGGGGTTCGACCCTGGTTTGCCCTGCGGCACCAGGCTCTTCAGCTTCGACCCGGCTATCCGCGCGGGGTCCGGCGCGAACGTTGGATGGGCGAGCGGTCCCGAAGCGATCGCGGGAATTACGAGTTCGCCCTTGTCATTCGAGAACGCGGTCGTGAGAAATCCGCCGATGCGGTTGCCTCCGACCTTCTGGCTCATGGCCTGGTTGAGCACCGCCGTAAGCCGCATATTCATAGCCTGGCTCACGAGGTTGACCGTCCCCGCCGCCGCCACGCTGCCGCCATCCAAATCGACCCTGAGGTTGTTCGTGTTCGCAACGCCGTCGCGAACGTCCAGATCGCCCGCCAGAAGCGTGATATCGGTGGCTCCCTGGTTCGTGTTCTGGTAGCCAAGGAACTTGCCCACGCTAGCGATTTCGTTCATGAGGTTGAAGCCTTGCAAACGCCCCTTCGTCATCCTGAGGCTCAGGGTTCCGTTCAGCGTGCGGGCGATATCGGCCCCCGGCGCGAGCGTCACGCGGGCATCGGCCGCCGCCTGGAGCAAGCCGTAGAGCCTGTCCTTGAGCGACGTAGTGGCCGAGAGCAGCCGGTTTGCGTCCACGCCCTCGAGATTGCTCTTCAACGCCAGGGTCGCGGGCTGCGACCGTGTATCGAGCACCACGCGGCCGCTCTGCTTGCCGCCGAACGCTTCCGCCGTCAGGGGATCGAGTGTCAGAACGCCGTGGCTCAGCGTGCATCCCGAGTGCACCCGGTTCAGCGTCACTCCGCCATAGACAATCGAGCCGACGTCGATCGTCCCCTTGGCGCTGAAACGCGCGGGAGTTTCCGAAGCGCCTTTGCCCCCGGACGGCTGGGGCTTCATGGCCTGCTGAAGCTCGTCGATGTCGAGCTTGTCGATGTTCAATTGAAAGCCCGCTTCAGGCGCGGCGAAATTCCGCACCGTGACGGACCCCTTCATGTTCGAGCTTCCCAGCGAGCAGGCGAGGTTCGAGAGCGTGGCCTGTTGCCTGTTGAGCCGCACCTCCGCATTGCGCACGTTCAACGGTTTGGCAAGCAACGCGAAGCGAAGCGAGGCGTTTTCGAGCGATCCGCCGCCCGAATAATTGGGCGAGTCGAGCGGACCTTGAACGCTTCCGTCGAGCGAGACCGTGCCGGAGCCGGTCACACCGTCCACGCCGAAGGCCCTGGCAAGTGACAGCACGTCGGCCAGATTGGCGCCTACGACCTTCGCCTTCGCGTCCACCACCGACGTATTCGTGTCCAGAGTTCCCGACGCCGAAACCGGAACCTTCCCCGCGTTCAGAGACACTTCGCCGCGGCACACCTTGCCCCGGCCCAGATTCGAAAGCGTCGCCTCGATATTGTTGTAGAACGAGCGCGCGGTTTTGCTCGCGAGGTCCGTAACGGCGACGCTGCCGTCTTTGAGCTGCAGGCGGTCGAGCGCGAAGCCGGCTCCGCCGCCTTCGCCGGGCGAAGCGGCCGGTTGCGCGCCCGCCGCGCCGAGCGTCGAGTAGTTCCACTTGCCGGCCGCGTTCCGGACCAGTTCGATCGAGGGCCGGCTCAACATCAGCGACGTCACGTGGACCTCTTTGCGCAGCAGCGGGAGCACGCTCGCGTGGACGCGAAGCTGCTCGACGGTCGCAAACGGGCGGCCGCTCGGAAACTCGGGCGATTCGCCTATGACAACGTTGTCCACGGCAACCGAGAGCGGAAACAACCGCAGCCCCATCTTTCCGAGCGTCACGGGCCGGTTGAGCTGTTTCTGAAGTTCGGCCTGAATGCGGCCGCGATATTGATTTACGTCGATAAGTAGAACAAGAGCCAGGACACAGGCCACCAGGACAGCCAGCGCGATCCCGGCAGTCAGCAACGCTTTCCGCATGAGTCTCCCCTCCACCCGACCTAATTCTAGCCCCCCGGAGGGCGTCTTAGGAGATCGATGTCCTTCGTGACACCCCGTGCGCCGCCCAGGCATCGAAAGTAATGACCGATGGAGGTAGCAATGTTCCGTCACGTATGGATTTCGAGCATTTTGATCGTGGCGCTGGCGGCGGCGGGCTGCTCGCGGAAGGGAGAGCAGCAGCAGAGCTCGGCGACCACGAGCCAGCAGCCGGAGCAAGCCGCTCCGGCCCAGACCCCGCGGGCGCCCGAGCAGGCCGCGCAACCTGAAACGGCGCCTCAACAGGCGGCCGCTGCCGCCCCCGAGCCGGCGCGCCGGCCCTCGGCGATGTCAGAGAAGACAGCGTCCGCCAAACCCAAACCTCGCAAGCGCGTCGAGACCACGGAAACGGCGCAGGATGTCCAGTCCGGCAACGGCGGCGGCCTTGGGACGCCCGTGCCCGCGCCCCCGGCGGCTCCGGCCGAATCCACACCGCCTCCGCCCCCACCCAAGCCGGCCGTGGTGAGGATCGAGGTTCCCACCGGAACCCCTGTGAGCGTGCGCATGATCGACAGTATCGATTCTTCGAAGGACCAGCCGGGGCAGCAGTTCCACGCCACGCTGAATCAGCCGATCCAATTGGGTGACCGGACGGTAGTTCCTTCAGGCGCGGACGTCTACATCCGGCTCGCCAACGCGAAAAGCGCGGGCCACATAAAGGGCCAGAGCGAACTCGAGCTCCAACTCGAGCGCCTGGTCTATAACGGCCGCGCTTATCCGTTAACGAGCAACAGCTACACCGCGACCGGCGCCTCGCGCGGCAAGCAGACCGCCAAAAGATCGGCCATCGGAGGCGGTATCGGCGCGGCCATCGGAGCCATTGCGGGCGGCGGCAAAGGCGCCGCGATCGGCGCGGCCGTCGGAGGCGGCGGAGCGGCGGCGTACCAGCTTGCCACCAGGGGACCCGAGGTGAAGGTGCCCTCTGAAACCGTGCTGCAGTTCACCTTGCAGGCTCCGCTCGTCGTGACCCGGTCGGCCAGCCCCGGCCGGGAGGAAACGACGGTCCGGACCGACGAGCCGCCGCCGGCCGGCGAACAACCCGTTTCGCCGAAATAGAGAGCGCTTACTGCTCGCCCGGTTTGACGCGGCGCCAGCCGCCGCCCGGCTGGCCGGAACTCTGGTCGGGCTGCGGCTGCGCCGCCGGAGCCGGAGCGCTCGAGCCGATCGCCGGACCCTCGGAAACAGGTCCGTTCACCGCGGGCCTGCGCTTCGGAGGCGTGGTGGAGCTGTCGCTGCTCGCCACTGCGGGTTCCGCCCCCGCGGAGGGCGTGATGTAGACGCGCCGGTATCGCACTTCTGCCCCCGGATAGCGGCTGCGCGCGGCGTCCGCCAGCTCCACTTCGACGCCGCGCTCCTCGCCGGGCTTCGCGCCCGGGGGCAGGTTGAAGTGCAGCGCGTAGCGCTGGCGTATGCGTGAGAGCGTCGATTCAAGCGCGGAGGCGTCGCCGGCGGGCATGCTGTCGCCGCCCGAGGCGCGCGCGATTTCGGAGGTCCCGGCGGATTTTGTCGGGTGCATCATCACGCCGCCTCCCCCGGGACCGCCCGGGCCACGGCCGCCGTAAGGTCCGCGCGGGCGCCCCAGGATCACACCGCCGGGCCACCCGCCGCCTCCACCGCCGCCCGGCCACCCGCCGCCGCGCCCCATTCCTCCGCCGTGACGCATTGCGTCCGGCGCGATCAGAGCGCTCATGACCGTGTCTGCTTTGGCAAGCGCGCGGCCCACGCCCTCATCGTCGCGGTCCCGCTCCGTGCGGTCGTCCGTGAGAATCACGATGGCGTGCCGCGCATCGCGCCGTCCTTCACGGCCCACGTATGCGGCCGCGTCCAGCATGCCGCGCGTAATATCCGTGCCGCCGCGAAACGTCTCGTCGCGGAGCAGCGCTTCAAACTCGCGCTCGGCCTCGCTTTTGTCGGACCGGAAAGGCAGGCGCAGTCTGGTCGAGCGGTCGAACACCATGATCGCGACGCGGTCCTGCTCGCTGAGCACGCGAAACGCCTGGCGCGCGGCCGACGCGATCGTCTCCACGTGCGGGCGCATGCTGGCGCTCACATCGAGCAGCAGCAGCACGTCCACGGGCATGTCTTCGCTGGCGAAGTTGCGGATCTCCTGCGGGCGCCCGTCTTCCTTGAGCACGAAGTCGCGCGCATTCAGCCCGGTGATGGCGCGGTTGTCGCGGTCCACCACCTGCGCGTCCACGCGGGCCAGCGACACGCCGGTCTTGAAGACCACGTCCTCGGCCGGAAGCAGGCCCGCAACCGCGAGCAGCAGAAGACCAGCGCCGCGCACCATTCTGAGTATTGGTACGCGCCGCGCTGCAGGCGGGTTACTTGGGCGCGGACGGCATAATGTAAACGCGCCGGTAGCGCACCTCGGCGCCGCGATAAAGTTTGCGCGCGGCCTCCGACAGCCCCACCTCCACGTCGCGTTCCTCGCCCGGCGTCGCGTCCGGAGGCTGATAGAAATGCAGCGCGTAGCGATGCCGTATGCGCGAGAGCGTCGCTTCGAGCGCCGAGGCGTCGTTCGCCGGAACACTGTCGCCTCCCGAGGCATCGGCGATCTGGGAAGTTCCCGCGGAGAGCATGCTCGCCGCCATCCCGTCGTAAGCCGCGCGCCGCGTGGGCACGACGCCGTCGCGCCCCACGCGCGGACGCTGCCGCAGCCGGATCGCATCCGCCGCGATGAGCGCGCTCATGACCGTATCCGCGTTCGTCAGCGCGCGCCCCACGCGCTCGTCGTCGCGATACCGCTCGGTGCGGTCGTCGGTCAGGATTACGATCGCACGCCGCGCGTCGCGCCGCCCCTCGCGCCCGATGTACTCGGCCGCGTCCAGCATTCCGCGCGTGATGTCCGTGCCGCCGCGGAACGACTCCTGCTCGACCAGCGCCTCGAACTCGCGCTCGGCCTCGTTCTTGTCGGACCGGAACGGCAGGCGCAGCCGCGTCGTGCGGTCGAACACCATGATCCCGATGCGGTCCCGGTCGCTCAGAACTCGGAACGCCTCGTGCGCGGTCGATGCGATCAGCTCCACGTGCGGGCGCATGCTGGCGCTCACGTCGAGCAGCAGCAGCACGTCCACCGGCATGCTCTCGCTGGCGAAGTTGCGTATCTCCTGCGGCCGCCCGGCTTCCTTGAGGGTGAAGTCGTCCACCGTGAGGCCCGCGATGGCGTGGTTGTTGCGGTCCACCACCTGCGCGTCCACGCGCACCAGCGCGACGTCGGTCCGGAACACAATTTCGTCGTCGGAAGGCTGCTCTCCGCCCGCCAAAGCGAGCAGCGCCAGACACGCGGAACCCAGCATTTGCCTCGATTGTACGCTATTCGAGCAGCGGAAGGAGGTATTTCATCACGTTCTGCGCGACTTTCTCGTTGCCCGCAGCGGCCGGGTGGAGCCCGTCGGCCTGCATCAACTCCGGCCGCGTGGCCACGCCGTCGAGCAGGAACGGCACCAGCGCGACTTTCTTCTCTCGCGCCAGGCCGCGGAACACGGCCTCGAAGCTGCGGATGTAATCGGAGCCGTAGTTGCGCGGCAGCGTCATGCCGCACAGCAGCACGGCGGCGCCCGCTTCCTGAAACGCGTCGATCATGCGGGCGAGGTTCTCGCGCGTCGCCTCGGCGGGAAGACCGCGCAGGCCGTCGTTCGCGCCCAGTTCGAGAATCACGACCGCCGGTTTGAGCGCGAGCGCCGCGCCCGTGCGCGCAAGGCCCCCATTCGTCGTATCGCCCGAGATCCCCTGGTTGACCACGCGATATTTGTATCCGGCGCGGTCCAGGTCTCTCTGGAGGAAATCCGCGTAGCTCTGCCCGGGCTCGACGCCCTGCCCCGCCGTCAGGCTGTTTCCGAAGGCAACAATGACGGGCCTCCTATCGGCGGGCGGTGGAGGCGGAGGAGCCGTCGAGGCAGGCTCCGGGCGCTGGTCTTCCCGCGAGCATCCGGCGAACGCCAGCGCCAGGCACGCGATCGCAAC
Organism: Acidobacteriota bacterium; assembly: GCA_050261515.1. Taxonomy (GTDB): domain Bacteria; phylum Acidobacteriota; class Terriglobia; order Bryobacterales; family Bryobacteraceae; genus JBLNDJ01. The sequence continues at coordinate 113,543 of JBLNDJ010000052.1, forward strand.
ACGCCACGTCGTCACACCTGCCATCATAAAAAGAAATCTGCCATGGACGGCTTCATTCTCTCCCTGCGGGGCGTCACCAAGTCCATCGACACGGGCTCGCACCGCGTCGAGATCCTTCGCGGCATCGATATGGAAATCGCGCGCGGCGAGTATGTCGCGATCATGGGCGCGTCCGGCTCGGGCAAGTCCACGCTGCTCGGCCTGCTGGCCGGGCTCGATTCTCCGACGAGCGGCTCCATCCTGCTCGACGGCGTCGAGATCTCGCGCCTTTCCGAGGACCGCCTCGCGGACCTGCGCGGCCGTAAGATCGGTTTCGTGTTCCAGAGCTATCAGCTCATTCCCACGCTCACGGCCGAAGAGAACGTGCTGCTCCCCGCCGAGCTCGCCGGAGAGAACGGCCGCGCTTCCATCGAACGCGCGCGCTCGCTGCTCAAGACCGTCGGGCTCGCGGACCGCGCCGGCCACTACCCCGTCCAGCTCTCCGGAGGCGAGCAGCAGCGCGTCGCGCTCGCTCGCGCCTTCATGCGCCGCCCGCCGCTTCTGCTCGCCGACGAGCCCACCGGCAATCTCGATTCCGAAAGCGGACGACTCGTTCTCGAGCTGCTGCTCGAACTGAACCGGCGGGAGGGCGCGACGCTCGTGCTCGTCACACACGACGCCGAGCTGGCCGCGCATGCCGGCCGCATCGTGACCATGAAGGACGGCCGCATCGTCGCCGGCGAGGTGCGGGCATGAAGATGGCGTGGCGCGAGGCGCGCGCCTCCGCGGCGAAATTCGCTTTTGTCGCCTTGGGCGTCGCGGCGGGCGTGGGCGCGCTCACCGGCGTGCGCGGATTTTCCGCCGCCTTCCACGACACGCTTCGCCGCGAAGCCCGAACGCTGCTGGCGTCGGACCTGATGCTGCGCCAGTTCGCCGAGCCCACGCCCGCACAGCTTGCGCGGCTCGATCCCTGGCTCAAACGCGGCGTCCGCATGACGCGCATCACCGAAACCGTCTCGATGATGAGCGCCGCGCCCGGCGCGATGCCCGCCCTGGTCGCGGTCAAGGCAGTCGATCCGCGCGTCTACCCGTTCTATGGGCGCGTGCGCTTCGACCCGGAAACGCCGCTCGCCCGCGCGCTCACGCCCGGAACCATCGGCGTCTCCGAAGACCTGCTGTTTCGTCTGAAGCTCCAGCCCGGCGCGACCGCGCGGCTGGGTTCGGGCGAGTTCCGCATCGCCGCCATCGTCCGCCGCGAGCCCGACCGCATGACCGGCTCCTTCAACGTCGGCCCGCGCGTGCTACTCTCGGCCGAAGGCCTGGAACGCACCGGGCTGCTCGTGTCCGGCTCGCGCGCCTCCCGGCGCCTGCTGTTCAAGCTGCCCGCGCAGGGCACGGGAGTCGGGCAGTTCAGCGCCGCCCTGCGAAAGATCTTTCCCGAGGCGCTCGTCGCCGACTACCGCGAAGGCCACCCATTCGTGTCCGGCCTGCTCGACCGGGCAACCACGTTCCTCAGCCTCGTCTCGCTCATCGCCCTGATCGTGGGCGCGCTCGGCGTCGCGATGGCTATCTACTCGCACATACAGCAGCGGCTCGATACGATCGCGGTGCTGAAGTGCCTCGGCGCGCGCTCGGGGCAAATCATGCGCATTTACGTGCTGCAAACGCTGCTGCTCGGCCTCGCGGGAGGGCTCGCCGGAATCGCCGTCGGGGCGTTGGTGCAGCGTATGTTCCCACTGCTGCTCGCGCGATACTTCGACCTCGGTCCCATCCCCTGGAGTCCCGCATTCGCACTCGAAGGCCTTGCCGCGGGAATCCTGGTCACGCTGCTGTTCACCATTCCGCCGCTGCTCGCGGTGCGCCACGTCAAGCCCGCGCTCATTCTCCGGCGCGACATGGCCGAGTCGCGGCCGCCCTGGAAAGAGCGCCTGCGCCGGCAGCTTCCCGCGATCGCGGCGGGCTTGCTGATTCTGGCGGGACTCGGCGCGATCGCGGCCTGGCTCGCCAACCCGCCGCGCGCGGGCGCCTACTTCGCCGGAGGATTGATCGCCGCGTTTCTCGTCCTGGGCGCGGTGGCGCGGCTGCTGCTCGGCGCGCTGCGCCTGCTCCTGCGATGGTCTCCGGTGCGCCTGCCGGTCGCGGTGCGCCATGGCGCGGCGAACCTCTACCGCCCGGGCAACCACGCGGCCAGCGTGCTGGTCGCGCTCGGCATCGGGGTGATGTTCACTCTCACGATTTACCTGGTGCAGAAATCGCTGCTGATCGAAGTAGCGAGCGCGGCCCCGCCCGGCGCCCCGAACGTTTTCCTGCTCAACGTCACGCCCGACAATCGCGACGCCGTCGCCCGCTTCCTGAACGCGCGCAAGGACGTTCTGGGCAAGCCGCGCCTGGTGCCGATCGTGCCCGCGCGCCTGCTGCTTGCCGGTCAGAAGGCGTACACGCGGCAGGCCGCCTGGTTCGAGGAAAAGCCCGAGGACGTCGAAGTGCGTCGCGGCGCGTGGTGGCGCGCGGGCGATGCAGCGCCGCAGGTGTCCGTCTCCGAACGCGCGGCCTCGCGCTTCCACATCAAACCCGGCATGACGCTCCACTGGGAGTGCTTCGGCCGCGAGTTCGACGCGCGCGTGGCAGCCATACACCGCGGCGGGGCGGTCCGCATGCAGGACAGCGAATTCCTGTTCAACCGCGCCGCGCTCGCCGGCTTCCCCACGCAATGGTTCGGCATGGCGCGCGTGGCGCCGAGGGACGCGCCCGCGTTCCAGCGCGGCGTCTTCGAGCGCTTCCCCTCCGTCACCGCTGTCAATGTCGCCGACATCCTCGCGATGGTTCAGGAAGTCATCGACCAGGCCGCGCGCGGCGTCCGGTTCATCTCGGCGTTCGCGATTCTGGCGGGCGCGATCATCCTCGCCTCGACGGTAGCGGGAACGCGCCTGCGCCGCTCCCGCGAAGCGGCCGTGCTGAAGACGCTCGGAGCCCGCCGCGCGCGGCTGATCTCGATTTTCTCGGTGGAGTTCGCAATCCTGGGCGCGGCCGCGGGCCTGATGGGCGGCGCACTCGCGACCATCTTTTCGCGCCTGCTCCTCACGCGCCTGCTCGACGCGAAGTTCGAGTGGGAGCTGCTGCCGAATCTGGCGACCATCCTGCTCACCGCGGGCCTGGCGCTCGCCACCGGCTGGCTGGCATCGCTGCGCATTCTCAGGCAGAGGCCGCTCGAGGTGCTGCGCGACGAGTAGCTAGCGTGTCGCCTGGGCAAGCCTGACCGAAACCGCCGCGGGCGTGGCTCGCTCGAGGTGGACGCCCGGAGGCAGGCCGAGATTCTTCGGCCGTATGTGCACGGTTCGCGAGCCCGGACGCGCGCCGCTGAGATCGAACGTCGCGATCAGGCGGTTCAGGCCGGCCGACTCCATCATGAGCGCGTTGCCGCGTAGCTGCACCTCCACTTCGGATGCCGACTGCGCCGCGATGGTCATGCCCTGAGGGACGCCGCTGAAGGCCACCGGAACGTTGACGGTCCGGACGGTGGTGCCGGTCGTGTAGATCGCGGTCGCCCAGACCGCCGCCGCAAGGCCGATGGCAGCGAGCTTGAACGGCACGTCGCGCGTGAGCGCCAGCCGCAGCCTTTCCACCCAGCTCAGCTCGGGGCTCGATTCGAGATGCGCCAGCAGCGCCGCCATCTGTTCGCTGTTGCGCATTTCACGAATCTTGCCGTCCTGAAACAGCGTGACCGTGCCGCGCTGCTCGGAGACCGCGATCACGAGAGCGTCCGACCGTTCGGCCAGGCCCATGGCGGCGCGGTGGCGCGTCCCGAAGGCGACCGGCAGATCGGTGCGCCGGGTGAGCGGCAGCACGGCACGGGCGCGCGCCAGCGTCGGGCCGTCGATGATGATGGCTCCATCGTGCATCGGCGATTCCTTCTGGAAGATCGCTTCGATCAGCTCGCGGGAGACGTGCGCGCCGACCGGCGTACCGGCCTGGATCAGTTCGGTAACCGAATCCTTGCGCACGATGACGATCAGCGCCCCGATGAAACTCTGCGCCAGCGTAAAGGCCGCTTCCGCGACGGCCCGGTTCGTGGGCGTGAGCGACGCGCTCTTGCGCCAGCCGGAACGCAGCAGCGTATCGAGCCGCATGAAGGCGTGGCGCAGCTCGGGCTGGAACACCACCAGCAGCACCGCGATCGCGAGGAAGCCGGCGGCCGTGAGCACCCAGCTCGTGATCACGAGGTCGTAGTTGCGCGCCAGCAGCGCGCCCAGGTGCAGCGCGACGATGCCTGCGAAGATCCGCACCGCGCGCGCCTGCCTGGTCCAGCGCAGCACGATGTAGATGGCGCCGGCCAGGACGGCGAAATCGACGGCGTTCTGCCAGCGTATGAGCGGCATACCGCTTCTCATTATGGGACGGTCGCTTGCTTCACGGTCGCGCCTTCCCCCCGAAATCGCGGCTCTCTAATCCGGCGGCTCGTAGTATAGTGCCTGACATGAAACACTCGAGGCGCGGGTTCCTTGGCGCAATCACCGCGGCTTCCTACGGGCGCATTCTCGGCGCGAACGACCGCGCCGGGCTGGGTTTCATAGGCTACGGTCTCATCGGCGCGCGGCACGTCGAGGATTTCAAAACGCTGCCGGACGCCGATCTCGTCGCTGTCTCCGATGTCTATCAGCCGCGCCTGGAACAGGGCCTCGCCGCCTGCGGGCCGCGCGCGAAGGGCTACGCCGATTTCCGCCGACTGCTCGACGACAGGAACGTAGACGCGGTCGTGATCTCGACGCCCGACCACTGGCATGCGCTCCAGACGATTCTCGCCTGCGCCGCGGGTAAGGACGTCTATGTCGAAAAGCCGATGACGCTGTTCGTGGCCGAAGGCCGCTGGATGGCCACTGCCGCGCGCCGCTACAACCGCGTCGTGACCGCCGGAACGCAGCAGCGCAGCGGTCCGCACTACCGCGAGGCCGTCAGGCTGGTGCGCGGCGGCGCCCTCGGCAAGGTGCACAGCGTGCGCATCGGCGCGTACCGGAACATCATGCCGGGCTTCGGCGCCGCGCCTGAGGCCGCGCCTCCGCCGGGCCTCGACTACGATTTGTGGCTGGGGCCCGCGCCCGAGCGTCCTTACAGCCGCCATCGCGCCCTGTACCACTTCCGCTGGTTCTGGGATTACTCGGGCGGCCAGATGACGAACCTCGGGACGCACGAGATCGACATCGTCCACTGGGCGATGCAGGTGAACGGACCGCGCGCTGTGTCCTCGAGCGGCGGACGCTTCGCGCTCGAAGACGACGGAGAGACGCCCGACACGCAGGACGCGATCTTCGAATACCCCGGTTTCACAGCGGTGGTCTCCGTCCGCGAGGCCGCGCGCAGCAGGCAGGCGGGCGGCGCGTTCGAGATCTACGGCACCAGGGCGTCGATGTCGCTTTCGCGCAACGGATTCGAGCTGACGCCGGAGATGAAGATCTGGCCGGAGAACGCGATTCCGGCGTGGTCCGCGCCCGCCGGGCACCCGCCCCACCGCGCCGATGTGAAGCCCGAATCGCAGGCGCAGCCGCTCCGGGGCACAGGCTCCGAGGACGAGCAGATGCGGCTGCACGCGCGCAATTTCGTGGATTGCATCAAGTCGCGGCAGCGGCCCGCGGCGGATGTCGAGGACGCGCACCGCGTCTCGGCCGCGTGCCATCTCGCGAACCTTTCTCTGCGGCTCGGCCGCAAGATCCGGTGGGATGCGGACGCCGAGAGCATCCCGGACGACGCCGAGGCGACGGCCGCGCTCGTGCGCCCTTACCGCGAACCGTGGGCCCGGGAGATGAGGAGCCTGAACCTGTGACGCGCCGCACGTTCCTGGGGAGCCTGGCCGCCACCGCCGCCGGCGCACCCGCGCCGGCCGCCATGGGCCTTTCGCCCGATTGCTTCGTGCTGAGCAAGGGCCCGCGCACACCGTACGAGTACCTTGAATTCGCGCACGCGCTCGGCGCCGGCGGCGTGCAGGCGATTCTGCCGCCCGCCTTCGACGCCGCGTATCTCAGGAAGGTGCGACAGCGCGTCGAGGAAACCGGCATGTACCTCGAGATCACGACCATGCTGCCGGGCGCGGATACAACGGAGTTCGAGCGCGTGCTTGCGGCCGCCAGGGAGTGCGGCGCGTACTGCATTCGGACCGTGTGCCTCACCGGCCGCCGTTACGAGAACTTCAGCACGCTCGAGGAGTGGAATGCGTTCGTGGCCGCCTCGAAGGCGAAGATCGAGCGCGCCGCGCGCATCGCCGGGCGGCTTCGCATGCCCGTCGGCATCGAGAACCACAAGGACTGGACGCTCGAGGAGATGGCGCCGCTGATGAAGCAGTACGGGAGCGAGTATCTCGGCGTGTGCATCGATTGGGGCAACAACGTCGCGCTGCTCGACGACCCGGTGAAGTTGGTCGAAGGCCTCGCGCCCTACACGATCAACTCGCACATCAAGGACGTGGCGGTCGAGGAATACGAGGACGGTTTCCTTTTGGCCGAGGTCCCGCTGGGACAGGGCATTCTCGATCTGCCGCGCATGCTTGCCGCGATCCGGAAGCGCCGGCCGCAAACGCGCTTCTCACTCGACATGCTCACGCGCAATCCGCTCGAGATCGCGTGCCTGACGGACAAATACTGGGCGACATTCCCCCAACGCAACGGGCGCTACCTGGCGCGCACGCTCGCGATGGTTCGGGCGCACAAACCCGCGCGTCCGTTGCAACGCCTGGACGGTCTCGACCAGCCGGCGCGGGAAAGCCTGGAGCGCCGGAACATCCGCGACTGCCTCGACTACACCCGCGATCAGCTATTCAGTACCCGCAAAATCTCGGAATAGAACTCCAGCGTCGTTTCCGTATCCGCGCTCTCGGGGGCGCGGGCATGCTTGAGGATCGCCTCGGTCAACTCCAGCGCCTGCTCCGGCGCCGCCTTCGCGCGCGCCCGCAGTGCAGGCACGAGTTCGGGATGCCTTGCGCCGAGCGCCTGCCCCAGCAACTCAAATGTGGCGTCCTCCCCAGCCGCTGCCGGGGAGCCTGCATGAAACATTTTTAAGTCCGCCTGTTCGGAACATCAGTATAAGCCAACGCGCCGCAGGCAAGCTGCTGGAGAGGTTACGTTCTCGTCATTTGAGTACTAGGGGTACCGCAGTACCATTACCGCGCGCGCCGGGGCACGAAGATGTCGCGCCACGTGAGGCCGCACTCGCTCACCATCTGGAGCGCATACTCCTGGCGTCCCAGCGCCGCATCGCCGTTGTTGGTGCCGAAGGCGAATTTCACGCCGGCCTTCTTCGCCATTTTGATGAATGCCGGGCTCGGGATGCGGTAGCGGTTGTTGATCTCGACCGCGATGCCGTTGTTGGCCGCCGCATCGATCACCTTCTGCATCCGCTCCGGCGTCCAAAGCCTGTCGTAATCGGCGGCAATCTGGTCGGGCAGGAACGTGGGGTTGACGTAGATGTCGATCGGTTCGTTATTGAGGATGCCGAGAATGCGGCGGACCAGCATCTCCATGAACGCCTGCGCGTCCGGGATCACGCCGACCTCTTCCTTGATCCACGTGCGCATTCGCCTGCCGTTGTCGTCGGTGAACGTCATCGAATCCGTGAAGACGTAGTCGAACTGCGCGATCGTGTCCTTGGAGACGAGCGTCACCCATTCGCGCCCTTCGCCCTGCAGGGCGACGAACACGGGCTGGCCTTTCATTGCTCGCACGAATTCCATAACGCCCGAATCGTTCGTCACCGGGAAGCCGACGCCGCAGTTGATCGCGATGCCATAAGCGACGCCCGTGCGCCGCGAGTTGGCGAGCGCCTGCTCGATCGTGAGCCCGCCCTTGAGGTGGACGTGATAATCGACCACCGGGAAATTCTCCGCGTTGAGGTGCAGGATCTGGCGGTAGATGCCGTCGGCCAGCGGGCGCTGGGCGCTTGCGGCCCGCGCGTTATCGGGGAGCGGCCGGACCAGGATGTTCCGGAAAAAGACCTGCGAACCTGGGTCGTGGCACTGGAGCGCGAACGTTCCGCTCGAGAGCACGCGCCCGGCGCCCTCGCCCGGCTCGGCCACCGGCGGATCGGGCTCGACGTAATCCACCACCAGCGTGCCGTTCACGCGGATCTCAACCTGCTTGCCGCGCACAACGATATGCATCTCGAACCACTCGTTGTCCGCAACGAGCTGCTTGTAGACGTTGCGCACGCCGTAGAGCGAACCGGTCTTCTTGCGCTCGATGTAATCGCCCTCGCCGTGGTGCGTGTTGTTGATCTGGACCTCGAACCCTTTGGCCGGCCATCCACCGCGCTCGAATTGTGTGTGGAAGTAAATGCCGGAGTTCGCGCCCGGGCGCGTCATCACAGAGGCCTTTAGCTCGAAGTTCTTGAAGCCGGTCCGCCGCGTGTAAAACAGGTGCGAGCGCGGGCCGGCGGCCGCGATCGCACCCTCGGCGACTTTCCAGGATTCCGCATGCTCGGAGGCGCGCCATCCGTCGAGGCTCTTGCCGTCGAACAACGGGATCCACCCCTCGTCCGCCGTGGCGCGGGCAGCGGTTACCGGGAGAGCAGCGAGCAGGCTCGCGAGTTCACGACGAGTCAGGAGTGCGGGCATGGACTCCCAGTATACGCGCCGTTCAGGAGACGAACGACGCGCTCAACCCGGCAGACGGCGGATTCGGCGGCGCCGGCACGGCGCCCAGCAGGCCCGCGATCATCCCGCTGAGTTCGCTCCACGCGAACGGCTTTTCGATGAAGCCGACCCCGGGCTCGGGCACGAACTCGCGGCCGACGAATTCCGGCTCTCCGGAGATGAGCAGCACTCGCACCGCCGGCCGGCGCGCGACGGCGTCCCGGACCAGTTGTGCGGCATCGGGCAGCGGCGTTTCGGCCAGCAACAGGTCGATGTTGCACCAGGAACTGCCGATCAACTGCACCGCGTCCGACGCCGATCCAGCGACCAGGACTGCGTATCCCGCGCGGCGCAGGAATTCACGGATCTGCCGGAGCAGCGGCAGGTGCGGAATCGAAACGAGCACCGTTCCCGTGGCCAACATACAAGTTGTGATGCTCGAATCGTACTTCAGGGAACTTAGTTTTGCGCCACTTTTCATGTTAAAGCTGATTAACGAGTGCACAGCTTTTCGTACTAATATTTCCCCTATGCATACGCGCGCGCTCTTTCTGTTTCTTGCTCCGTCTCTGGCCGCGCTTGCGGCCGAGGCGCCGAAAATCAGTCCGGCAATCAACGAAATCGAGCCCTGGCAGCAGGTGGGGCAGCAGCCCTACGAAATGACGTGCGTCCAACGCGAGGAGGACCCGCGCACGCTGCTCGATTTCGAGGATCTCGCCGGGTGGACGCTCGAGCAATTCGGAGGCGCCACCGGTGAGTTGCGCCGTAGCCGCGAGCAGCAGATGTGGGGGCAGCACGTCGCCAAGGTGCTCTACCGCGGGACGGGCAAAGAGAGCCGCGTGGTGGCGCGCCCGCCGAAGCCGGTCCCGATTCCGGGCGCGTTCGATTCCATCGATATGTGGGGCTACGGCAACCGTTGGGGATGGGTAACCGACAAGACCACTCCGGCGGCGCGCGTGTCGATTCTCGTCATCGACGCGAAAGGCAAGGAGCACTCCATACACCTGACCGACGTGAACTGGAAGACATGGTGGCTGATTCACCGTCGCGTGCCCGCCGATACGCTGAAGGCGATCGCGCTTCCCGCGAAGTTCTCAGGCATCGAGATCGCCAACGCGGCCAACACCGCGCCGCGGCATTTCTACTTCGATTCGCTCGCCTTCTATACCGAAGAGCTGAAGCCACTCCAGTTCCGCGCGCAGCCGAAGCGCAACTTGAAACCGTTCCGCGGCCAGAACGTGGGGCTGAACACGGGCGAGGGCACGCTTCCCTTCCCCACGCGCGAAGAGACGATTCTTCCCTCGAACTTCGAGCGCGAGTTTCAGACGTCGGTGAAGCAGACGGGGCCGAACGCGTTCGAACTGCGCTATGAAGGCAGGGACGCGGCCATCGTGTATGAGTACCGGCCCGCGCACGGCGCGCTTGGGGAGATCACGGCGCGGGCGGGCGGCGCGTCGTTCCGCCCGATGGACGGCGGCGGCCTGCGTTTCTCCGATACTCCCGCCGCGGGCGTTGCGCAAGGCGAGCTCGTCTCGGCCCGCGTGACCGATGACGCCGTTGCGGCACGTTTCCGCTTCGGCTCGCGCGTGGCCAATTACGAGCTGCGGATCATGCAGAAGTCGCTCGTAGTCGATGCCTGGTGCGAGGGCGGCGAGGCGACCGAACTCTACTTCGGCCGTGTGTCCGGCATCGCGCAGCCGAAGCTCATCACGGTTCCGTATCTCACCTACGGCGGCTCGAGCAACCCGCGCGTGCTCTTATCCGGCGGCGTGTTCACGTCCGTGTGGTTCGACTGGTATCGCACCAACGCTTCGCAGGCGTGGACTCCGAAGCAGCCCAGGACCACCGCGAACTCGGCCGAGATCAACGGCGGCATGCGCTACTTCGCCAAGACGGACGGCCGCCGGAACAATCTTTACGAGCGCGTGTTTGTAACGGTGACGCCCAATTATGAAGAGGCGCTGCCGACGATTCCGAATCCGCCTTCTCTGCGGCAGCAGGAGGGAAAGCAGGTGGTGTGGACCGTGACCACGCCCGGCACGTTCCAGGCCGACCACAAGCGGTCGCGCGCGATCCGCTCCTACGGGCTCGATCACATCATGCAGCACAGCCATGAAGTGACCTGGCGCGACGAGGGCGACAGCTACACTGACAAGCTCCACGCCGCTCCGCAGAAGGGCGGCGACGCGATGCTGAAGTGGTACATCGCGGCGCAAAACGATCTCGGATGGCTGCAAGGCGTGTACACCAACTACACCGATTTCGCGCCGGTCAATTCGAACTGGAGCCCCGATCACGTGCAGCGCTCGAACGACGGCGAGTGGCGCCGCGCCTGGCCGCGCACCTATGCGCTGAAGCCGGCCAAGGCCGTCGAGTTCGACGAATACTACGCGAAGCGGATCAAGGAGAAGTTCGGCGTGAAGATGTCGTACACCGACGTGCACTCGGCGGTCGCACCCTGGGATTACTGCGACTACGACGCGCGCGTGCCGGGCGCCGGGACGCTGGCCGCAACGTTCTATTCCTACGGCCAGCTGCTGCTCAACGATCAGCGCGTCTACGGGCCGACGCAATCGGAGGCGACCTATCAGTGGCTCTACGCGGGGCTCGCCTCGGGCCACTACGGTTGGGTCTACACGAACGTGAACCTGCTGGCTGTGCCGCCCGACGTCAGCTTCATGCTGCGCAAGCTGCATCCGCTCGAATGCGACTATGGCATGGGATACACGCCGCACTACCTCGACCAGCTCGATCCGAAGTGGCAGGAATCGCCCAGGAAGCGCGACTACATCGATCTGTTCCTTGCGACCACGATCGCCTACGGCAACATGGGCTGGCTCGTGAACGAACTCGGCGAGAAGGACCCCATGCACGTCGAGGCGATGGTGCGGTCGTACTACATGATGCAGCAGCTCCAACAGCAGTACGCGTTTGTGGAGGCGAAACGAATCGAGTACGCGGACGCGGCCGGGCGCTTCCTCAACCCCACCGAGGCGCACGCGACGGGCGCGATCGCGGAGGGGCGCGTGCACGTCGTCTACGAAAACGGCACGGAAGTGTTCGTGAACCGCAACGCTTCGCGGACCTGGACCGTGAAGGGCGTCGAGCTGCCCGTCTCCGGCTGGCTCGCGTTCAACAACGCCGCCGGCTTTTACGAAATTTCCGCGAATGCCGGCGGGCGCCGCATCGACTACGTGAAAGCGGCGGACTACGAATTCCTCGACGGCCGCGGGAAGTGGACCGAGCGCGGCAACCTCGGCGCCACCGGCAGCGTCGCGCTGCGGCACAAGGCCGCGGGCCTCGAACTGATCGACGCCTACGGCAATACGAAGATCGCTTTCGCGTCGAAAGACGCGGGCGAACTCACGGCCTACGATCCGGACGGCAAGAGCCTCGGCCGCGTCGATGTGACGCGAGCACGCGACGGCTGGTACGAGTTCAAGACCATGCCGGGCGCCCGCTCTTACGTATTCACGCGCTCCGGCGCTTCTGCATGACGGCCTCGGCCCGGCGGCGCAGTTCGTCCGGGGCAACGTCCTCGATGTGCGTCGCGAGCCACCACATGTTGCCCGTGGGGTCCTTGACGCCTGCGCTGCGGTCGCCGTAGAACTCGTCGGCCGGCTCCCTGAGCGACGTGCCGCCCGCCTGGAGCGCGCGCTTGTAGACGGCGTCGGTGTCGTTCACGTAGAGGTACAGCGAAGTCGGCATCGGCGCCCACTGGTCGCGCGCGTCGCCCAGCATGATGATCGAGTCGCCGATCTTCACCTGGGCGTGCATGATGGCGCCGTCCGGCGTCGGCATCCGCTCGACCTCCTTTGCGCCGAACGCCTGCTTCATGAAATCGATCAGCTTGGCCGCGCCGCTCACGAACAGATACGGCGTGACGGTGTGAAAGCCCTCAGGAATCGGTTTGACTGCCATAGCTCCCCCTCTGGGGGAAGGATAGCTCAGCGGTGCTCGGTGATGCGGCGGAACACGTTGAGCAGGTTCAACCCGAGAAACTTCCGGATGCGCTGCTCGGACCACCCGCGGCGCAGCATCGCGTCCGTCAGCATGGGTAGATCGCCGATGTCGCGCATTCCGCGCGGCGGTGTGGGGCCGCCGTCGAAGTCGCTGCCGAGCGACACGTGATCCTCGCCCACGATCGAGATCGCGCGTTCGATCATGCCGATCCAGTCGTCCGGCGAGAAGAGGATGTCCGCGGGCATGTCGAGCCCGACCATCGGGAACTGCGGCGCCACGCGCCGGTCGATTTCCTCGATCGTGAGCTGCGCCTTGTTCTTCGCGATCTGTTCGGTATCCCAGAATGGCTTGCCCGCGTGCTGTGTGCGCCACGCGAACGCCTTCGGGTTGTGGAACTCGTTGCCGATCTGGAAGCCGATGACGCCGCCCTTGGCCGCGATCTTGCGCATGAGTTCGTCCGGCATATTGCGCGGGATGTTGTTCAGCGCGCGCATGCCGTGATGGGTCGCGACGATAGGGCTTGTGCTGATCTCGAGCGTCTGCTCGATGGCCTCGTCAGACGCATGCGACACGTTGATCACCATGCCGAGGCGGTTCATCTCGCGCACCACCGCCCGGCCGCGGTCGTTCAACCCGTGAAACTTCGGCGGCGAACAGCACGAGTCGGCGAAGTTGTTCGCCCAGTTGTGCGCCGAGAGCTGCGCCGAGCGGAGCCCGAGTCGATAGAGATCGCGCAGCACGCCGAGATCGCCGTCGAGATCGAATCCGCCTTCGAGATCGAGCACCGCGGCAATGCGCCCCTGCTTGTTGATGCGCGCGATGTCGTCCGCATTCAAAGCGATCCCGATTTTGTCGCGGTTGTGCTCGAGTTGCGTGAGCGCGAGGTCCATGAGGCGGAAAACCTGCTTCGCTTCGAGCCGCTGAGGATAATATTCCTCGGTCACGAAGATCGAGAAGAACATCGCGTCCACGCCGCCCTGTCTGGCGCGCGGCAGGTCGAACTGGCCGTCTGCGACGCGGTCGCCGATATCGCCGCCGTGATAGAACTGGCGGTCGATCACGTGTACGTGGCCGTCGAAGACGAGAGCGTCCTCGTGCAGCTTGCGGGCGCGGTCGGATACTGCGGCGAGCATCGGGAGCACGGCGAGAGTCGGCAGCAGGCGGTTCAAGACGGCCTCCAGGAAAGTCCTATAATCGCCTTCATGCGCGCTGAATGCAAGATATCGAGGCGGCGGCTGCTGGCCGGCGCGGCGGCTCCGTTGGTCGCGCGGGCGCAGACGGGCCCGCGCAGGCCAAAGCTGGCGCTGGTTTCGACCGTATTCTTCAAGTACGCTCACACGCAGCATTTCGTGGACCGCTTCCTCGAAGGCTACGGCTGGAACGGAACGCATCACCATCCCGAGATGGACCTCGTCTCGCTTTTCGTAGACCAGGTGGACGACGGCGACCTGAGCCGCGACCGCGCGGCCCGGCATCCGTCGATGAAGATCTACCCCACCATCGCCGAGGCCCTCACGCTCGGCGGCTCGAAGCTCGCCGTCGATGGCGTCATGCTCATCGGCGAGCACGGCAAGTACGCGCACACCCCGCAGGGCCAGACGAAGTATCCTCGCTACGAGTTCTTCCAGGAAATCGTCAAGGTGTTCCGCGCGAGCGGGCGCTCGGTGCCGGTATTCAACGACAAGCACCTCTCCTGGAATTGGGACTGGGCGAAGGAGATGTACGACACCTCGCGCCGGATGGGTTTCGCCTTCATGGCGGGGTCGAGCCTGCCTGTGACGTGGCGCACGCCCTCGCTCGAGATGCCGGACGGCGCGCGCGTGCGCGAGGCCGTGGGCGTCGGTTACGGCGGCCCGGACAGCTACGACTTCCACGCGCTCGAAACCATCCAGTGCATGGTGGAGCGCCGCGCCGGCGGCGAGAGCGGCGTGAAATGGGTGCGCGCCTACCGCGGCGAGAACTTCTGGAATGCATACCGCGACAAGGTCTGGGCGCCGGACCTGATGGAGGCCGCGCTCTGCCGCAGCCACACGCTCACGCCCGCGCGCGAGGGTTTCAACGACATTCTGCCCACCCTCGACGACATGCGGCGCCTGGTGAAAGATCCCATCGCGTACGACTACGAGCACGCCGACGGCTTGAAGTCCACCATGCTGCTCATGAACGGCCTGGTGCGCGATTTCAACTTCGCCGCGCGGCTCGACGGCGGCGTGCTCTCCACGCAGATGTACCTGCCGATGCCGGACGGCCGCACCACGCTCGCAAATTTCTTCAGCCCGCTCGTGAACAACGTGGAGCAGATGTTCCTCACGGGCAAGCCCACATATCCCGTGGAGCGCGCGCTGCTGACCACCGGCCTCACCGCCGCCGGCGTCGAGAGCCTGTTCCGCGGCGGGGCGAAGCTCGAGACGCCGCACCTCGCCGTGCGCTACCAGCCGGCGAAAGAATCCACGTTCTGGAGGACCTGAGCCATGAAGCGCATCGCGGTTGTAGGGACGATTTACAAGTACCTCTCGCACGTGCAGCACATCGCGGACCGCTTCCTGGTGGGCTATCCCGCGCGCGGGAAGTGGCACCGGCCGGACATGAAGGTCGTCTCGCTGTACATCGACCAGAAGCCCGAGGGCGACCTGAGCGGCGCGCGCGCGCAGGAGTTCGGCTTCACGGTGTATCCGACGATCGCCGGGGCGCTGCGCTGCGGCGGCGAAAAGCTCGCGGTGGATGCGGTCCTGATCGTCGCCGAGCACGGCGACTATTCTTCGAATGAAAAGCAGCAGGTGCTCTACCCGCGCTACGAGTTCTTCAAGCAATGCGTCGAGGTGTTCGAGAAGGACGGCCGCGCCGTGCCGGTGTACAACGACAAGCACCTCTCCTACAGCTTCGAGAAAGCGAAGTGGATGGTGGACGCCTCGAAGCGCCTGCGCTTCCCGATGCTCGCCGGCTCGTCGTTGCCCGTGACGTGGCGGCTGCCGGATCTGGAACTGCCGCTCGGATGCCGCATCGACGACGCGCTCATGGTGGGCGTGGGCGGGTCGGACGCCATGGATTACCACGCGCTCGAAGCCATGCAGTGCATGATCGAGCGGCGCAAGGGCGGCGAGACCGGCGTACGCGCGGTGCAGTTGATCGAAGGCGAGGCGGTGTGGAACGCCGGCTGGTCGAAGGAACTGCTGCGCTCGGCGCTCTCGCGCAGCGATACGCCGCTCGGCCTCACGGTGAAGGACGCGCGCACGCAGGACCTGGTGGGCAACGGCGAGCTGCCGAAGATCGTGAAAAATCCGCGCGCGTATTTCATCGAGCACAACGACGGCCTCAAGACGACGCTGCTGATGCTGAACGGCGCGGTGAAGGATTTCAACTTCGCGGCGCGCGTGCGCGGCCTGGGCGTGCGGTCGTGCCAGTTCTTCCTGACGCCGGTCCCGAATGTGACCTACTCGGCCTGCCTCGTAAGCAAGATCGAAGAAATGTTCGAGACGGGCCGCGCGCCATACCCGGTGGAGCGCACGCTGATCGTCAGCGGGATGCTTGAGAGCTGCCTGACG
Source organism: Acidobacteriota bacterium (assembly GCA_050261515.1). Taxonomy (GTDB): domain Bacteria; phylum Acidobacteriota; class Terriglobia; order Bryobacterales; family Bryobacteraceae; genus JBLNDJ01. Next base: position 129,638 of record JBLNDJ010000052.1, read on the forward strand.
TCGCGGATCGAGGGGCATCGCCGCCTGGAGACGCCGCACCTGTCGGTGCGCTACCAGGCGCCGCGCGAAAGCCAGCACGCGCGCGCGTAGACGCACGGGCTACAATGTCGCTGAGTGCGGTTTCCACGTTCGAGCGGGATCATTCTGCACCCCACCTCGCTCCCCGGGCGCTCGGGCATCGGCGAGATCGGCACGGAGGCGCACCGCTTTCTCGATTTCCTCGCTGCCGCGGGACAGAAGATCTGGCAGGTGCTGCCGCTCGGCCCAACAGGCTACGGCGATTCTCCTTATCAGTGCTTCTCGGCCTTCGCCGGCAATCCGCTGCTCATCGAGCTTGACGGCCAGGACCCCGCGCCCGCGTTTCCGGAAGACACGGTCGATTACGGACGCGTCATCGAGTACAAGCTGCCGCTGATCCGCCGGGCGGCGGAACGCTTCGTGCCTGATGCCGATTACGAAGAGTTCACGCGCAGCCACGCCTCCTGGCTCGACGATTACGCGCTCTTCATGGCGCTGAAGCAGGAGCATGGCGGCGCCGCCTGGACGCTCTGGCCGCGCCCGCTCGCCCTGCGCGAACCCGGCGCGCTCGCCCGCGCGCGCGAGCGCCTCGCTGCCGGAATCGCCGCGCAGAAATACGCGCAGTACATCTTCTTCCGCCAGTGGGGGCGCCTGCGCGCCGCCTGTGAGGAGCGCGGCATACGACTCCTCGGCGACGTCCCCATCTACGTCGCGCACGACAGCGCCGACGTCTGGGCCAACCCCGGTCTGTTCCAGCTCGACGAGAACGGCAACCCGCGCGTGGTCGCCGGCGTCCCGCCCGACTACTTCTCCGCCACCGGACAGTTGTGGGGCAACCCCATCTACCGCTGGGACGCGATGAAGCGGAGCGGCTACGCCTGGTGGATCGAGCGGCTGCGCGCCACGCTCGCGCTGGTCCACATGATCCGCCTCGATCACTTCCGCGGCTTCGAAGCGTATTGGGAAGTGCCCGCCGGCGAGCGCACCGCGGAGAACGGCCGCTGGGTGAAAGGTCCCGGCGCGGATTTCTTCGAAGCTGCCGAGGCCGCGCTCGGCAGGCTGCCTCTCATCGCCGAAAATCTCGGCGTCATCACGCCCGAGGTCGAAGCGATCCGCGAACGGTTCGGCTATCCCGGCATGTCCGTCCTCCAGTTCGCCTTCGGCAAGGACCCGCAGGGACCAGACTTCCGCCCGCACAACTACCCGCGCGACCGCGTGGCCTACACGGGCACGCACGACAACGACACGACCCTCGGCTGGTGGACCTCCTCCGGCGCCGGCGACAGCACCCGCACCGCCCGCGACATCGCCGAAGAGCGCCGGTTCGCCCGCACGTATCTTGCGACCGATGGCGCGGACATCCACTGGGTTTTCATCCGAACCGTTATGGCGTCGGTCGCCGACGTGGCGATGTTTCCGCTTCAGGACGTGTTCGGGCTCGGGAGCGAAGCGCGCATGAACCTTCCCGGCCGCCCCGCGGGCAACTGGCGCTGGCGCTTCCGCCGCGATATGCTCAAACCCGAACTGGCTTCCAGACTCAAGGAACTGGCGCAGGCATACGACCGATGAGACTCCCTCTCCGCATTGCATGCTCAATCGCCGCGCTCGCGTTCGGCGCCGCCGGCGCGGACCGCACCATTCTCGCCATCGGGGCGCACGCGGGCGATATGGAGAACACCTGCGCCGCCGTGCTCGCCAAACAGAAGAAGCTCGGCGACCGCATCGTCATTCTGCACCTGACGCTCGGCGAAGGCGGCAACCCGAAGATGACGCCCGAGGCGTACGGAAACCAGAAGCGCCGCGAAGCGATGGAGGCGGCCAAGGCGCTCGGCGCCGAGGTCATCTTCGGCCCCTACCGCGACGGCGAGCTCGCTAATGACGACCAGACGCGCCGCTACGTCGCCGGCGTGATCCGGCAGGTGAAGCCGACCCACATCCTCACCCACTGGAAGAACAGCATCCACCCGGATCACGCGGCCACGAACGCGATCGTGAGCCACGCGGTTCTGCTCGCCGAACTGGAGAGCATCGACACCGGCCACCCGCCATGGCGCGGCATACGGGCCATTCTCTACAACGAGAACTGGGAGGATCCCGAAGGCTTCAAGCCCTACCTCTACGTGGACGTGACAGGCGAGCTCGACCAGTGGAAGGAGTGCGTCAGGAAGTACGAGTTCATCCGCGGCGGCATCTCGCCGTTTCCGTATCTCGACTACTACGAGGCGCTCGCCCGCGTTCGCGGAGCCGAGGCCGGTAAACGCTACGCGGTCGCCTTTGAAGTGGACGATTTTTCCAAGCGCCGCGTGATGGACTCGTTGCAGTAGCGGTGGGCATCGAACCACCACGCCCAAAGCGCGAAGATCCACATCGATAGCGCGACAAAGGCCAGCTCGCGGACGCCCGGAGGCGGGGATCCTGAGGCATTGCCTGTGTAGACCAGCCCGAGGAACGCTGCAAACGCAAAATACGCGTACCGGCCTGTGCGGTCGCGAGGCTTCGTGGTGCGCCCGTAAAGCCACAGGCCCGCCGCGAACATCGCGGCCTCGACTGCGATCGTCCCCTCCACCGAGTTCCACAGCCCGAGCCCTACGCGCGGGCCGCCGGGGTAAAGCGGCATATCGGGCCGGTGCGTGAGCGCGTCGAGCGCCCAATGGCTCAGGACCGCGAGCCCGAGCACTACCGCGCCCGCGCGATAACGGCGCCAACTCCAGTACGCGAGCGCCAGCGCCGCGCCCCATACGGCCGACATCGCCAGGCTGTGCGACCACGGATAGTGATCGAACGCCAGCGGGGCGAACGCGGTGTTGCCAGGCTCGATGCGAACGCGTTCCCATCCGGCGAGCACGAACACGGGCCAGAGCAGGTCGAGCGCGAGCGGAGCCGCGATGAGCAGACCGAGCGACGTCCGCGGCGCAAGGCGCTTGGCGGCCAGCCCGACTGCGATATGTCCGATGAACACTCAGCCCTCCTCGACCCGAATTTCCCGTTCGTCGCCGTCGAGCGCGCGCAGGTGGATCTCGATGCGCTCCGGCGGCCAGACGTGCGCAAAGCGCTCGCCCCACTCCACCAGCACGACCGCATCGCTCTCCATCAGCTCATCGAGCCCGAGCGTGCGCAACTCGCCCGCTTCCTCGATGCGGTAGAGGTCGATGTGGAACACCCGCCCCTCGCCGTATTCGTGAATCAGCGTGAAGGTCGGGCTCGAGACTTCGGTTGTGTCCGCCGCGCCCAGCCCCCGGACGATGCCTTTGGCGAGCGTCGTCTTCCCCGCCCCGAGATTGCCGATGAGCAGCACGACCGCGCCGCGCGGCAGGTGTTTCGCGATCGACTCGCCCAGCGCGATGGTCTCTTCTTCAGAGCGCGTTCGGTACACAGGCATTCATCGCCGCCGGAAACAATCGAAGCAGGTCTGTCGCAATCAGGCTCTTCTCGCCCAGCTCCGCCGCGCCGAGCTGGCCGGCCAGCCCGTGTATATAGACGCCCGCGGCCACCGCGCGCTCGACGTCGCGCGGGAACTGCGCCAGGAATCCGGCGATCGTTCCGGTCAGGATGTCGCCGGTGCCGCCGGTCGCCATCGCGGGCGTGCCGGTCGGATTGATCCACACGCGGCCGTCCGGGAAGGCGATGAGCGTGCGATGGCCCTTGAGCACGAGAGTCACATGGCGCTCCATCGCGAAGCCGCGCGCCGTGCCGACGCGATCGGCCTGGACCGCCGCCGTGGCCGTTCCCGCCAGGCGCGACATTTCGCCCGGATGCGGCGTGAGAATGCGCACGCGCCCCGCGCCGTCGAAATCGCTGCCCGCGAGCGCGTTCAGGCCGTCCGCATCCACGATAACCGGCTGCGGCATCTCGCGGAAGATGCGCTGCACCATCCCGGCCGTCTCGGGCGCGGTTCCGAGCCCCGGCCCCACGGCGATCACGTCCTTGCCCTGCGCGTCGCCGGGCAGCACATCGGTCATCAGTTCGGGCGCGTGCGAAGCGATCACGGGAATCGCGGATTCGTCCGAGGCGACCGTGACCAGCCCCGCGCCCGCGCGCAGCGCCGCCAGGCCGCACATCGCCGCCGCGCCCGTCTTCCCGCGCGAACCCGCGACCACGAGCACGTGGCCATAGTCGCCCTTGTGCCCCCAGGGCGCGCGCGGCCGGAACAGGCCGGCGATATCCTCGCATCCAACGAGCGAGAGAAAAATCGACGGGTCGTCGTTGTAAAGCGCGGGCGGGCTTCCGATTTGCGTCACGCGCAGCTCGCCCACGCGCTCCGCGTTCGGCCCGAGCACCTGCCCCAGCTTCGGCGCGGTGAACGTCACGGTGCAGTCGGCCCGCACGGTCTCGCCCGCGCTCTCGGCCGAATCGCTTGCGAGCCCCGACGGGATATCGACGGCGACGATCTTCGCCAGCGGAAAGCCGGTGTTGATCTCGCGGATCCAGTCGAGCATGCGTCCGGTGGGCGCGCCTTGAATGCCTGTGCCGAGGAGCGCGTCGAGCACGATGGTCGCGTTCCGCGCCTCGGGCCGGATCTCCGAATCGACCGGGCATCCGCACGCGACGAGCATGCGGTAGTTCGCGAGCGCGTCGCCCTTGAGCTCTTCGGGCCGCGCGGCGAGCGCGATGTGCAGCGCGCGGGGATGAACACGGGTGTAGAGCTGCCGCGCGACGACCATCCCGTCGCCGCCGTTGTTCCCCTTGCCGCAAAGGATCGCAATGCGGTGAGAGGCCAGGGGCGCGAACCGCTCCGCCAGGAATTCCACCACGCGCGCGCCGGCGTTCTCCATCAAAGTGATGCCGGGGATGCCCAGCTCGATCGTGCGCCGGTCTACTTCGCGCATCTGTGCTGCCGTCAGAACCTTCATGTGCCTCAGACTCTCCTGGCCAGCAACAGCGTCATGTCGTCCTGAAGCTCGGGCGAGCCGGTCCATTGCTGCACGGATTCCATCACCGCGCCGATGATCTTCGAAGATTCGCTCCCCGCGTGCTTGACCACGAGTTCGGAAAGCCGGTCCTCGCCGAACATCTCGCCGAATTCGTTTTCGGGCTCGGTGACGCCGTCGGTGAAGGCGACCAGCAGATCGCCCGGTTCCAGCCGCACCGAGCTCTCGCCGTACTGCGCGAACGAGAACGCGCCGACCACCGTTCCGGTCACGTCGAGCCGCGTGACCTCGCCCCCGCGCACCAGGATCGGCGGCAGGTGCCCCGCGTTCGTGTACGTCAGCAGGCCGGTCACATCGTCATAGAGCGCGAAGAAGAACGTCGCGAACTTCTCGGGCGGCGTGAAAGCGAACAGCTGCTGGTTGAGACGCGAGACGAGCGTGGCGCTCGAGAACGGCGCCGTGTGCCCACCGTCGCCCGCCGCGGCCGCCAGCTCGCGGCCCGCGCGCAGTTGCGTTCGCATCGTGGATTGAACCGTAGCCATCAGCAGCGCGGCCGAGATGCCCTTGCCCGCCACATCGCCGATCGCCAGCGCCAGCGACGGCGCATCGAGATTCATGTAGTCGTAGTAGTCGCCCGAAACCAGGCGCGCCGGCAGGCATGCCGCCGCCAGTTCCAGCGTGCTCGAGGCCGGCAGGCTTTTCGGAAAGAGCTGGTTCTGCACCTCGCGCGCGATCTCGATCTCCGATTGCAGCCGCTCCTTTTCCTTGGCCACTTCGACGAGGCGTTCGAGATCCTCCGTCATGCGGTTGAACGAGCGTCCGAGCCCGGCGAGCTGATCGTTGCCCCGCACTTCGATGCGGTGCGAAAAGTCTCCCGTGCGGATGTGCTCCGTCCCCTGATACAGGTTGTGGACCGCGCCCGTGATGCTGCGGCTCAGCCGCAGGCCGATCACGATCGAGACGATCTCGGCGATGAGCAGCACCACGGCCAGCGCCAGGAACCACAGCGCGTACGACGATGCCAGCGTCTCGCCCTGCCGCCACTCGGTCTGCCGCCCGAAGATCGTCCGAAGCACGGCCGAGTATCGCGTCCGCAGGTAAAGGAAGTCTCTCTCATAGCTGCCCGGCGCCTCCCACACCGCGACCGGCACCAGGCTCAGCCACGGAACCTCGGCATCCAGCATGTTTTCCGCCGGCGGCACACGGGCCGTCATTGCGCCGCCCTCGGGAAGATCCTCCGCGCCCGCCGCCAGGTTCCGGTGAAGCTCCATCGCGGCCAGATTCGGGGCCAGCTCCGCGAGCGTCCGCTGCGTCACCGGCGCGGCGATCGTCACCTCCGCCGAACCGTGCACGGCGTGCGCCCACAGGTACAGCTTCCCCTCGCGGCGGACCAGCCCGCTCGCATCGCCCCATCCGGCGGGCGGCTGGGTCAACGTAGCATCCGCCGGATAGCGCCACGAGGACTTTCCGTCGTTGATGCTGATTTCAAGCCCCGGATAGCGGTTCCAGAACGCGGGCGCAACCCATCGCGCGTGTATCGCGCGCGCTTCGGGCGCCGTCCATGCCAGGCCGCGCGCCGGCATCAACATGTCCGACGTCAGCCGCTCCAGTTCGGTCGTGGCCACGTACGCCGCGGCCTGCCCGGCCACGAGCGTGCTTCCGAACCAGACCAGTATGATCAGCAGAACGATGGGAACGACGGCAATGAACAGGTACGCGACCAGCAGCCGGTAGCGCAGCCGCCAGATCGCTCTCTTCAGCCCGATGGCCGTCCATTTGAATGCGACGGCAATGGCAAGCCCGACCGCCGCCAGCGTCAGGACGAGGCCCCACCCGCTCCGCGGCGCGAGAACGTTGCACACACCCGCGGCCACGAGCGCGACAAGAAAAATCCTGTCGAGCAGGCCGACGCGGCCAAGAAGCGTTCTCCATCGCGCCGTCATAGCGGCTCAGGATGCCAGCGGATGCGCGCGGTTCGACAGCGGAAACCGGCTGCGCGCGCCGTGCAGTTGTGATTCGTATACCGCGAGCGCCATCTCGAGGGCCCACAGGGCCTCGCGCCCGCCCGCCTTCGGTTCGCGATTCTGTTCGATGGCCTCCATCAGATCGAGAACGAGCGCCCGGTTGGCGTCGTCCGGAGTGCGGGGAGCGACTGTAAGCGGCGTCCACGAAGCGCCGGTCCAGTCGGAAGATTCCGAAATCGACACGACAGGATTCGCCATATCCGCCCGGATCGCCAGCACGCCCTTGCTGCCGTATAGATCGAGTCCCCACCGCTTCCCGCTCACGTCCCCGCTCCGCTTGCTCGCGAAGTATCCCGTGAGCCCGCCCGCGAACCCGTACGCGGCGGCAATCGCGTCGCCCGCGATCGGCCCCGCGCCCTCTTTGCTCTCGTCGATGTCGCGCCGCTGTATATCCCGGCCGCCCGCGGTGACGCGCCCGAAGCACCACTCCGGATCGCCGGCGAACTGCCGCATCAAATCGAAGATGTGCGTCCCGAGGATGACGAGATCCTCACCGCCGGCGCGGGCATCTTCCTTCCCGCGCCCGCGCATTTCCAGCAGGTCCCCGATCGCGCCCGAAGCAACCCGCTGCTTCGCCATCTCGATCAGAGGCGAAATGCGCATCTGGTGAGCGACCGAAAGCTTCGTCCCCGCGCGAGAGCACGCGGCAAGCATCCGGTCGGCCTCCAAAGGCGTGCGCGAAATCGGCTTGTCCATGTAAATGCCCGCCGCGCGGGCCTCCGCCGCCGCCAGCACCATCTCGAGGTGCGTCTCGGGAAAGCGAGTCGCAATCGCGACGATATCCGGCCGCTCCTGCCGGAGCATCTTCTGAAAATCGGAATAGGCCGCCCGGACCCCCAGCCGCTCCGAAGCCTGCCTCAACCCCTCCGCGTTCTCATCGGCAACCGCGACGACCTCGGTGTTCGGGAGCGTCTTCCAAACCAGATCGAGCCGGTGCCCATAATTCCCCCGCCCCGTGCGCCCAATCACGCCGACCCGATAATTCCGCATCGTCCACGGGGTATTGTATCAAGGCAGAAACTAGAAGCTGGAATCTGGAAGCCGGAAGCCACGCCCCGGCCTTCCGGCTTCTGCCTTCCGGCTTCTGGCTTCCGGCTTCTGGCTTCCGGCTTCTGGCTTCTGCCTTCTGGCTTCTGGCTTCTGAATTCTGGCTTCTGACTTCTGGCTTCTGAATTCTGGCTTCTGAATTCCAGCTTCCAGCTTCTAGCTTCTCCGTCTTTGGGTTACACTGAATAACGGCCCTGGACGTCGGGGCTCCGGCTACACGTTTGGACCAAGGCAGGCATTTTTGATTCGCGGCTTCCTCGCGGTGCTTCTCCCACTCGTTTGCGCGGCGTCCGGTGTGGCTGCCGAACAGGGCCAGCTCGATTCGAGCCAGGCGCTGTTCACTGTCATGGCTGCCATCAACGCCGCCGGATACGACGCCGACCTCAACTCGCCCGTCAATTCGCCGCTCCGCGCGGCGGTCCGGCGCGAGATCGCCGCCCGGAACCCGCCCAGCCTGGCCGGGTTGAAAGCCTTTTTCGCCGAGCACCGGCAAAAGGATTACAGCGCCGATCTGACGCAGTACATCTCCTTCGCGCTCTGCATCGACGGCCCTCCCGGCTTCGCCTACCGCTATCGCCAGAACGAACTGCCGCCGGACGTCGCCGGCATGGACCGGTTCCGCACGCTGCTCGCGACGTTCTCGAAGGAAGCCAACCTCGAAGAGCTTTGGGCCAAGTCGCAGCCCGCCTTCGACCAGGCCATCGCGCGCTATCACGCGCCCGCGCTCGCGGCGCTCACCGAGGTCAACGGATACCTCCGCAGCTCCACCAGCGGCGCGCTCGGCACGCGCTTCCAGGTCTACCTCGATCTGCTCGGCGCGCCCAACCAGGTCCACACACGCAGCTACAAAAACGACTACTTCATCGTCGTCACGCCATCCGAGGAGCCGCGGGCGGAGGAAATACGCCACGCCTACCTGCACTATCAGGTGGATTCGCTCTCGATCCGCTACGCCGCCGAGCTCGAAAAGAAGCGCAGCCTGATCGACTACGCGCAGGGCGCACCCGCGCTCGAGCCCTACTACAAGGACGACTTCGGCCTGCTCGCCACAGAGAGCCTCATCAAGGCGATCGAGGCGCGGCTCGCCCCGTCCGCCGCGCGCCCGGGGCTCGTCAGCGAGGCGGTGAAGGAAGGCTACATCCTGGCGGCCGCGTTCGCCGATGCACTGCCCGCCTACGAGAAGCAGGAGCAATCGCTGCGCTTCTACTACCCGGAGATGGTGAAGGCGATCGATCTCAACCGCGAAGTGCAGCGGCTGGACAAAGTCGAGTTCCTGGCCCAAAAGCCCGCGCGCAAGACGAGAGTCGTTCCGGCCGAGCGTAAAGTGGAGTTGCCGCCCGCCTACAAAACCTTCGAAGAGGCGGAGCGGCTCTACACGGCGCGCGAGCTCGACAAAGCGAAGGCGCAGTATCAGGCCGTGCTCCAGCAGACGGAAGACAAGCCGCTGCATGCGAAATCTTATTATGGGCTGGCCCGCGTGGCCGTGCTCCAGAACGATCCGGAAGGCGCGGTGCGGCTGTTCGAGAAGACCCTCGAGTCCTCGCCCGATCCGCAGGTGAAAGCATGGGCGCTGGTGTATCTCGGGCGCCTCTCGGACGCCTCGGGCGAACGCGAGCAGGCCATAGGACGCTACAAGGAAGCGCTCACGGTCGAAGGAGCGACCAATGCAGCGCGGCAGGCCGCCGAGAAGGGCCTGGCCGAAGCATTCAGGAAATAACCCCGAAGGGAGACAGGAAATGAAACAGGCAATCTTGATTGGGGCGTTGGCTCTTGCGGCCGTGGGCGCCGCCTACGCGCAAAAAGACCGCAAGCTCAAATCGCAGGAAGAGCAGAAGGCGCTCCAGGCCGTCGTGATGGCCACGACGCCCGACGAGCGCATCACGGCGGGTGAGGAATTCATCACCAAGTTCCCGAAATCCGACTTCCGCTACCTCGCGCTGTTCTCCGAAGCCCAGTCTTTCCAGGCGAAGAACGATTACGAAAAAATGGTGATCTACGGCGAGCGGACGCTCGAGTCCGATCCCGATGACGCCACCAAGCTCCAGGCTCAGTTGCTGCTCGCCACCGGCATTGCGCAGCGCACCCGCGAGTTCGACCTCGATCGCGAAGAGAAGCTCGGCCGCGTCGAGAAGTACGCCAACGGCGCGCTCGACATGCTGAAGACCATCGGAAAGCCGAACCCGAACCTGCCCGACGACCAGTGGGAATCCTTCAAGGGCCAGATGGCCTCGCAGGCGCATGAGGCGCTCGGACTCGCTTCTCTCGTCCGCAAGAACAACGACCAGGCCATCAGCGAGTTCAAGGCAGCGGTCGCTTCGTCCAAGGATCCGGATCCCGCGGCCGAAGTGAGACTCGCGGCGGCTTACAACAAGGCCGGCAAGTACGACGAGGCGATTCCGATCCTCGACAAGCTGATCGCGAAACCGGACCTGCACCCGACCATCCGGCAGTTCGCGCAAGCCGAGCGCGCCCGCGCCATCCAGGCCAAAGGCGGCGCGGCCCCCGCGGCTCCGTCTGCCCCCGCCCCCGCACCCGCGGCGCCCGCGCCGAAGCCCTAGTTCCGAATCCATGCGCGCGGACCTGGAGGCGCTCGAGGCCGCTATCGGCCACTCGTTTCGCAACCGGGAGTTCCTTGTCCGCGCGCTGACCCACACCTCCCACGCCTACGAAAAGAACCAGCATCCGTTCGAGGACAACGAACAACTCGAGTTCCTCGGCGATGCAATCCTCGGGTTCCTCATCAGCGAGTCCCTCGTCGAGCGCTATCCCACATACCGCGAGGGGCGCCTGTCGGTTCTCAAGAACTACCTGGTCAGCGCGTCGCATCTTTACTGCGTCGCGCAGCGGATCGGCTTGGGCGAATACCTGCTGCTCGGCCGCGGCGAGGAACTGAGCGGCGGGCGCGTCAAGAAAGGGCTGCTGGCCGACGCGGTCGAAGCCCTGATCGCCGCCATCCACCTCGACGCCGGAATCGGCGAGGCGCGGCTGTTCGTGGTGCGGCATATCCTCGGCCCCGAGCAGGAGCTTTCCGAAACGCCCGATGCGCCGTTCCGGAACTTCAAGGGCGCCTTGCAGGAGGCCGCGCGGTCGCTGAACCTGCCCTCCCCGCGATACACCGTCGTTTCCGAGCACGGCCCCGCGCACGCGCGCCGCTTCACCGTCGAAGTGCGCATCGGAAGCGACCTCACCGCGCAGGCCGACGGTGATTCGAAAAAGAGCGCCGGGCAGAAAGCGGCGCAAACGGTCCTGAACCGCCTCACAAAACCATGACCCGGCTGCTTCCCGTATTGCTGGCCGCCTGTGCCGCGGCCCTCGCCCAAGGCACGTTCGCGTTCCGCGAGACCGCGGCCGGAGCGATCGAGCTTTCCGAGCGCGGCAAGCCGGTTTACGTGTACAACTTCGGCCCCGTGCTCGGCGAGGGCTTCCCGGAGAACATGCGGCGCTGCTGCTATCTGCACCCGGTCTACGCGCCCGACGGCACGCTTCTGACCGACGACTTCAACAAAGACCACCCGCACCACCGCGGCATTTCGTGGATGTGGCCCGTGGTCGTCTTCGAAGGCAGGACCTACGACATGTGGACGCTCGTGGGCGGCCTGGAGAACCGCTTCGTGCGCTGGCGCGCGCGGGAGACTCGCCCCGAGGCGGCGGTGCTGCGCATCGAGAACGGCTGGTTCCTCGGCGAGCGCCGCGTGATGCGCGAAGATGTCGAGATCGTCGCTCATGCCGCCGAAGCGGGCCGGCGGAACCTGGAGTTCACGCTGCGCCTCACGCCTACCGGCGCGCCGGTCGAGATCGCCGGCACCTCTGAGGGAAACAAGGGCTTCGGCGGGTTCTCGTTCCGCTTCGCCCCGCGCGATGGCGGCGCGGCAAAGACGGTCATCCGGACCGAGCAGGGAGTTTCGGAAAAAGACGGCGTGCTTGCCGTTCACCCCTGGGCCGAGGTCGAAGGCAGCTTCGCCGGCAAGCGCGAAAGCGGCCGCGTGTACGACGACCCCGCGAACCCCGGCTTTCCGAACGGCTGGCTGATGCGCCACGGCTTCGGCTTTCTCAACGTGTCCTACCCGGGCCTGAAGCCGGTGCGGATCGAGCGCCGGCGCCCGCTCACGCTGAAGTACAGGGTGACGCTCGCCTCCGAACCCTCACTTCCCTGATTTTTTGTCCGGCTCGGCCGCGTATCCGGCCCTGGTCAGAATCACGACATCCACACGCCGGTTGCGCGCCCGCCCCGTTTCGGTTTCGTTCGCCTCGAGCGGGCACGTGTCCGCGTAGCCCGCCATGGCAAGCTGTTTTTCGTCCACGCCGAACCGGGTCTTGAGCAGTTCGAGCATCGCGATGCCGCGCGCCGCCGAGAGTTCCCAGTTGTTGCGGAAGCGCGAGTTGTGGATCGGCACGGAATCCGTGTGCCCTTCGAGGCGCACCGGATTAGGCAGTTTCTTGATCGCCGCGGCGATCTTTTCGACGCTCCCGTAGGTGTTTTTGTCGATCGTGTCCTCGCCCGAGGGGAAGAACGCGGCTTCGGTGAGGCTGACGATCAATCCGCGCGGCTCCAGCCTTAGTTGCAGCTTGCCCTCCGCGATCTCGTTTTTGAGCTCCGCGGTGAGGTATTCGAGCGACGGCAGCAGGTCCGCGGCCGCGGCCGAATCCGCCCCGGATTTCTCCGGCCCCTGGCCCGGCCCCTTGCGGATCTGCGCCTTGGTGTCCGTCCGGCGGAGCATGTGCGCCACCGCGGCGCTCACGCGCCCTTCCTCGAGCGCCCGCGTGACGCTTTCCGAGACCTGCTTGGCGCGCGCTTTGTCGGTCTGCGACGAGGCGAACATCACGACGAAAAAAGCGAACATGAGCGTGATGAAATCCGCATAGGACACCATCCAGCGCTCATGGTTCTCGTGCGCCTGGTGCTTGCGCCGCCGGCTCACGCCCGTGCCCTCCGGCTCACGAGGCGGCCTCCGCCGCGGTGCCGGCGCGCGCCCGCCCGGCCTTCTGCTTGCCCGTCGACGCCGTCTCGTGCACGTAAGCTTCGAGCTTGATCCGGATGAGCTTCGGGTTCAGACCCTCGACGATCCCCGCCACCCCCTCGAGCATCAACTCTTTGATCTGTAGGGCCGCCTGCGCGCGCGCCCGGATCTTCGTGCCGGCCGGCAGGAACAGAATGTTCGCCGACCCCACGCCGTAGATCGTCGCAACAAACGCCACCGCGATCCCTTTGCCGACCTCCTCGATATTCGACAGGTTCTTCATGACCTGGATCAGCCCGAGCACGGCCCCGATGATTCCAATGGTCGGAGCGTAGCCGCCCGCCGCCTCGAACACCTTCGCCTCCGTCTCCGACCGGTGCTCTTCCATGGCCATCTCGAGATCCATCATCTTGCGGATCTCCTGCAAATCCGTGCCGTCCACGGCGAGGTTGAGCGCCTTGCGCAGGAAGCGGTCCGACACCGCTTCGGCGTCGCCTTCAAGCGAAACGATGCCGTTCTTGCGCGCCTTGGTCGCGTAGCCGATGATCTCCTCGATCACGGCCGCCGGCGCCTGCTGCCGCTCGACGAATACCGATACCAGCGCCCCGGCCGCGCGCTTCAGCACCCCGAGCGGGGTCGTCACCATAACCGCCCCGATCGTGCCGCCAAAAACGATCAGCGCGGCCGTCCCTTGCAGGATCTGCGCGAAATTGCCGCCTTCGAGCAGAAATCCGCTGAGAATGCCGCCGAAAAAGACCACGAGGCCGCCGATCGTGGCCAAATCGATTCTGGAGCCGCCGCCCTTGCCGGACGGGCCGGGTTTGTTTTCCGCCATGTGTGCGTCCCGGGATCAGGGGCCCGCGGGTGGCGGCGCCGGCGGCGGCTCCTGGAGGCTCCGGCGGAACTCCACAATTCTCTCGATCAGGTCGTCCGCCGTCTCCAGCACCATGAACTGGTGCCCCGTTGTGAGCGTAATCACTGTGTCCGGAGTCATCTCCACATGCTCGATCAGGTCTGGATTGAGCAGAAACGGACCGCGGTTGAGCCGGGTTAGCCTGATCATCGCCGTGCTGGATGCCTCAAGGCGCTTATCGGCGGTTAGACGGAAAACTTGAGGGGTTAAAGTTCACCACAGCGGGCCGATAAGCCTCGCAGGAGCCCTCAATATGCAGGACTTACGAACCGAAACAGCCGTTGCGGCCCGCAGAATCCTGGCTGCGGCCGGCTCGGGCTCGCTGGCCGCGCTCGAAGCCGAACTGGACCGCCGCCTCCCGGCCGATTCCGCCGACCCCGAGCGCGCCGACGCCCTCGAGGCGGCCGTCGTCGCGATCCGCGCCGCCCTTCCGCTGCTCAAGCACCTGGCCGGCGCGAACCCTACTTGAGTAAATCGAGAATCGACGCCAGCTCGGTCCGGATCGTCTGCCAGTCGCCCGCCTGGGCCTGCGGGAAAAGCTCGGTCTGCCGGGCGGGCGGCTCGACCGCCTTCGGCGCGCGCTCCCGTTTCGCGGGCTTCACCGCCGCCCCCAGGTGCTTTCGCGCTCCCTCGATCGTGAAGCGCTTTTCATAAAGGAGCTGCTTGATCTGAAGCAGCAGCTCGACGTCCTTGCGGCGGTAAAAGCGGTGCCCGGCGCCCGATTTCTTCGGCGCGAGCGCGGGAAATTCGGTCTCCCAATAGCGGAGCACGTAGGGCGCAACCCCCACGAGACGGCTGACTTCTCCGATGCGAAAGTACAGCTTCTCGGGGATCTCGGTTGGCGTCGCTATCTCGATCCCAGCGTGGTTCATTGACAATTGCGATCAAGGCCATACTATTGAGAAATGGCATCTCGCGTCAACCGCGAACACCATCGACCGCTCCTTTCATGAGTCAGACCTTCATTCCGCTCCTGGCTGAGTTCCCGATCCTGACACTGTTCATCGTCGTCGGCCTCGGCTATTTCCTCGGCCGCGTCAGCATTTTCGGCTTCCGCCTCGGCGTGGCCGGCGTGCTGTTCGCGGGGCTCGCTATCGGCTCGCTCAGTCCCGAGCTCGCCCTGCCGAACGTCATCCCGGTGCTCGGCCTGATCATTTTCATCTACACCATCGGGATCCAATCGGGCCCCACGTTCATCAACCCCTTCAGCCGGGAAGGCTACCGGGACAACCTGTTCGCAATTTTCATCCTGCTGTTTGGAGCGGGAGTGGCGCTCGCGCTCGCCTACGCGCGCGGCATGGCCGGTCCGCTGATCGCCGGCACCTTTTCCGGCGCGCTGACCAACGCGCCCGCGCTCGCCGCCACCCAGGAAGTGCTCCGCCAGACGGCGCTGTCGAGCCGGCTCTCGCCCGAAGCCGCGCAGCGCCTCACGGACAGGCCCGTCATCGGATTCGGCATCGCGTACCCGATCGGCGTCGTCGGCGTGATGCTCAGCTTCCACATCGCGCGCAAGATCTGGAAGGCGCCGATGACGCCGCCCGAACAGGGCGGCTCGATCCTGGCGCGCGATTTTCTCGTGAGCAATCCCGGCATCGCGGGGCACAAGATCGGCGAGGTGCTGCGCCTGCACCCCGCGCTCGGCTTCGTAGTCAGCCGCGTGCGGCGCCAGGGCCGCACCTCGATCGCGACACCCGAGGCCGAACTCGCGCTCGGGGATATCGTGGTCGCAGTCGGCGATGAGCAGGCGCTCGAACGCGCCGGGCTCATCTTCGGCGAGCCCGCGCAGACGCGCATCGAGCTCGACCGCAACGAGGTCGATTACCGGCGCATGTTCGTTTCGAATCCCGAACTCGCCGGCCGCCGTATCGCCGATCTCGACCTTTATGACCGCCACTCGGCCGTCATCACGCGCGTGCGCCGGGGCGACCAGGAACTGGTGCCCAAGCCCGAAACGCGCCTCGAATACGGCGACCTGGTGCGCGTGCTCACCTACCGCAGCAATTTTCAGGCGGTTTCGGCGTACCTCGGCGATTCGGTGCGCGGAACGGCCGAAACCGACTTCGGTTCCGCCGCGCTCGGGATGGCGCTCGGCGTCATAGCCGGCATGATTCCGATCCCGCTGCCCGGAACGACCGTGCGCCTCGGCCTCGCCGGCGGGCCGCTGCTGGTCGCGCTCATGCTCGGCCGCCTGGAGCGCACGGGGCCCATCAGCTGGTCCATGCCGCTCTCGGCGAACCTGACGCTGCGGCAGATCGGGCTCATCCTGTTCCAGGCCGGCGTGGGCACGCGCGCCGGGCTCGGCTTCGTCGAAACCATACGGACCAGCGGCCTCGAGCTGCTGCTCGCCGGCGCGGCCATTACGTTCGCCGTCTCGGCGGCGTCCTTGATTGTGGGGTACAAATTCCTGAAGATTCCATTCGATTCGCTCATGGGGCTCACGAGCGCGATCCACACCGAGCCCGCGAGCCTGAACTACGCGCACCACGCCGCCGGGTCCGACATGCCGCAGAGTTCCTACGCGCGCGTCTTCCCCGTCTGCACGGTGACGAAGATCATCCTGGCGCAACTGCTCGTGGCGTGGCCGGGGAGGTGAGGATGGCGGTACGGATCGGAGTCCATCCCGTGCTCGAAGCGCTGCGCGCCGGGCGGCCGCTCGAGCGCGTGGTCATCGCCAGGGGCATCGCCGGCCCGCGCATGCAGGAGATCATCGAACTCGCCCGCGCGCACGGGGTGCCGGTGCGCTTCGAGCCGAGAGACGCGCTCGACCGGCTCGCGGGCTCTTCGACCCACCAGGGCGTGGTCGCGCTCGGCGCCGCGCAGCGCCACGCGGATCTCCAGGATCTGATCGCCGGCGCGCGCATGATCGTCCTGCTCGACGGCGTCGAGGATCCGCACAACCTCGGCGCGATCGTCCGCACCGCGCACGCGGCCGGCGCCGACGCCATCGTGACGCCGGAGCGCCGCGCCGCCGGGCTCACCGAAACCGTCGCCAAGGCCGCCGCCGGGGCGCTCGAACACCTGCCCGTCGCGCGCGTGGCCAACATCGGACAGGCGATCGAGAAGCTCAAGGCGGCCGGGTTCTGGATCTACGGCCTCGACGAGCGCGGCGCCGAGGATTACGACCGCGTCGAGTTCACCGCCCCCACGGCCCTCGTACTCGGCAGCGAAGGCCGCGGCCTGCACGAGATGGTGCGCAAGCGCTGCGATTTTCTGGTGCGGATTCCGCTCGCCGGGAAGATCTCGTCGCTGAACGTCTCGGTGGCGGCTGGAATCGTTCTGTTCGAATGGAAGCGGCGGCTCGCTATTCGATGACGTAGGGACCGGGCTTTTCGACGGCCACCTCGAAGCCCTCCTGATCGGAGGCGCCGACGCGGACCTGCACGGCGCGCGCGTGGTCCTTCATCTGCCAGTGGAACTCGGATTCAGCGCCGGGCTCAAAGGGATCTGTCTCGATTTCGCCCCGCTGCCGCGCCACCTCTTCCCCGCCCGGCGCGACGATGGCGAAGACCAGCGTCAGGCCCTTGATCGGCCGCTCGCCGGTGTTGCGTATGCGGCCTTCGATCGAGATCAGCCGCTCCTGCTCGCTCTCGCGGTGAATCGAAATCTCGGCGACCTCCACGGTTCCCGGCTTGAGCTTCTGGCGCTTTCTGCGCTTCTGGGCGGCTAGGGTTGCGAGCGGCAAAGCAAACAAAACGGCCCGGCGTGTGACTACCATACGGGTGAGAAATCAGTGTAGCATCGGTAGTTCATGAACAGACGCGAGTGGATTCTCAGCTCCGCGCTGCTGCCTGCCGTGCGCGCGGCGGCGCCGAAAAACATCGTCGTTTCGAGCGCGAACGGGCTGCGGGCGTGCGCGCGCGCCATGGAGTTTCTCGGCCAGGGGAAGGACACGCTCGACGCGGTCGTTGCCGGCGTCAATATCAACGAAGAGGACCCCGAGGACAACTCGGTCGGCTACGGCGGACTGCCGAACGAGGACGGCGTGGTCGAGCTCGACGCCTCGGTGATGCACGGCCCCACCCGGCGCTGCGGCGCGGTGGCCGCGCTGCGCAATATCAAGCTGGCTTCGAAGGTCGCGCAGCTCGTCATGGAGCGCACGAACCACATCATGCTGGCCGGCGAAGGCGCGCTGCGGTTCGCCAGGGCGCACGGCTTCGAAGAAGTCGATATGCTGACGGAGAAATCGCGGCTGGCGTGGCTGGTGTGGAAGGAATCGCGCGGCGGCACCAACTGGGGGCCGGGCATCGACGCGCCTCCGGCGAAGCCCGGGGCCGCGTTCCGCAGGCTGTTCCCGAACGTCGACCCGGAGACGCTCGAATGGGCCGCGTGCATGGTGAAGCACCCGCCCACGGGCACCATCAACTGCCTGGCGCTGAACAAGAGGGGCGAGATGTCGGGCGTCACCACGACGAGCGGCCTGGCCTGGAAAATCGCGGGCCGCGTGGGCGACTCGCCGATCCTCGGAGCGGGCCTTTGGGTGGATCAGGACACAGGCGCCGCCGGCTCCACCGGCCGCGGCGAAGAGAACATACGCGTCGCCGGGGCCCACACCGTGGTCGAGAACATGCGCCACGGCATGAGCGCGAAGGAGGCGTGTCTGGACGCGCTCAAACGAATCGCGCGCAACTTCGACGACGACCCGGCGCGCCTCAATCAATTCGATATCAACTTCTACGCGCTGCGGAAGGACGGAGACTACGCCGGAGCCGCGCTCTGGAACAAGGCCGAGCGGCGCGGCGTCTGGGCGAGCCCGCAATTCGCGGTCAACGACGGCGGCGCCAGCCGCCTGGAAGACTGCGTGTACCTGCTCGAGCGGAAGAAATAGATCGGCGTTTATCTGCGTTCATCCGCGGGCAATAATGCTCTTTATTCAGCCGCCGATGAACGCAGATGAACGCGGATATTAATTTTGCTTACAATGTGGCATGGCGCACCTGTTCGCTGGGACATCGGGATTCGCCTATCCGCAGTGGAAGCCGCGCTTCTACCCTGAGGACGTTCCGCAGAAGAAGTTCCTCGAGTATTACGCCACGCGGCTCAACTCCGTCGAGGTCAACTACACGTTTCGGCGCATACCCGCCGCGACCACCCTCGAAAGCTGGGTCGCGGCCACGCCGCGCGGGTTCGTTTTCAGCCTCAAGGCGCACATGCGCATCACGCATGTCCACAGACTCAGGAACGCGGAACATGCGACGGAGATTTTCCTGAAGGCCGTCGATCCGCTGCGGTCGGCGCGGCGGCTGGGACCGGTCCTGTTCCAGTTGCCCCCGCAGTTCAAGTCGGACCCGGCGGTTTTGGGCGGGTTTCTGGACATTTTGCCCCGCGATCTGCGGTTCGCCTTCGAGTTCCGGCACGAGTCCTGGCTCAACGACGAGGTGTACAGGCTGCTCGAGAAGCACAAAGCCTGCCTGTGCCTGGCCGAGTCCGAGAAGCTCGAAGTGCCGCGAGTAATCACGGCGGATTTCGTGTATTTCCGGCTGCGAAAACCGGAGTACACGAAGGCCGACCTCGACGAGATCGAGGCACGGTGCCGCAAGCTGCTCGACGGCGGCAAAGACCTGTTCGTGTTCTTCAAGCACGAGGACACTCCCGAGGGTGCGCTCTACGCCGAGGACCTGCTCCGCCGCGCCGGTCACAAACTTTCCGCAGCGGGATAGGCCCGCGATTCAACGACATCCACGGCACGCCCGCCGGGCCGCGCGCCCGCTCGCGCCTATATTGGCCGCGAGATGGCTCGAAAACTACTGCTCTCCATTGACGGCGGGGGCATACGCGGCATTCTGCCCGCATGCATGCTCGCCAAACTCGAAGCGGACACGGGAAAACTGGCGCGCGAGACGTTCTCGTTCGTCGCCGGAACTTCGTCGGGCGCGCTGCTGGCGGCCGCGGTCGCGGCCGGCATCCCCGCCGCGCGGCTCATCGAGATCTATGTGACACGCGGGCGCGAGATCTTCAGCCCGCGGTCTCCGTGGAACGCGATCAAGCGCGCCGCCACCGGATCGATGTACTCGACCAGGACGCTGAGCCGTGTGCTCACCGAGGAGTTCGGCGCGGCGGCGAAGTGGCGCCTGAACGATTCGCCGATCGACCTGCTGATCACGGCCAAGGGCATGGATGGGAAACCCTGGTATTTCGTCAAGGACAAGGCGGCGAACTCGGGCGTGACCGGGAACCTCGGGCTGGTCGATTGCGCGACGGCGTCGGCCGCGGCGCCGACGTACTTCCAGCCGTGGAAGCTGGAATCGATCGGGACAGTGGTGGATGGGGGCGTGGGGGTGACGGGGAACCCGGTGTATCAGGCTTGCGTAGAGGCGTTCTGCTACACGGACGAATACACGCCGGAGGATACGGCGGCTGTATCGCTCGGGACGGGCGTGTTCGCCCACTCCGATGGCGAGCCTCGAACGCTTTGGGGATGGCTGGATTGGATTTTGCCGGAACTGCTGCGCTCGCCCGGCGAGCAGCAGACGGAGATTGTGCGGCGGCACTTCCCCGGGATGGCGTTCTTCCGGTTCGACCCGGACATGCGGGGGCTGAAGAAGGCTATCGATATGGACGATGTGGAGGCGATCCCGCAGTTGGTGGAGTACGGGAAGGCGTTCGCGGCCGGGATCGACTGGCCCGATTACATGAAGTAGTCTTTGACTTTGTCGAAGATGCCGCGCTTGCCGGGCTCGTTATCGACCGGGAGGGTTTCGGCGAGCTGCTCGAAGAGCTTCTTCTGCTCGCGGGTCAGCTTGCCGGGCACCTTCACGATGACGTGGACGTAGATATCGCCACGGCCCCGGCCGTTGACGTCCGGCACTCCCTTGTTGCGCAAGCGGAACTTCGTTCCGCTTTGCGTGCCCTCGGGAATCCTCAGGGGCTCGGGACCGTCGAGCGTCGGCACATGAATCTCGGTCCCGAGCGCGGCCTGCGCGACGTTGATCGGGATAGTGCAGTGCAGGTCGTTGCCCTGGCGCTCGAAGACCGGGTGTTCCTCCACCTTGATGAACACGTACAGGTCGCCGGCCGGGCCGCCGTTGAGGCCGGGCTGGCCTTCGCCTGAGAGGCGCAGGCGCGTGCCGTCGTCCACTCCGGCCGGGATGTTGACCTTAAGCCGGCGCTCCTTGCGGAGGTGGCCTTCGCCGCGACACTCGGCGCACGGAGTCTTGACCGCCTGGCCCGTTCCGCCGCACTGCGAGCAGGTCTGGCGCACGGAAAGGAATCCCTGCTGGAAGACGACCTGGCCCTTGCCCTTGCAGCGGGGGCAGGTGACGACGCCGCCGTCCGGCTCACCGCCGGTTCCGTGGCAGCGCGGGCAGACTTCCTGGCGCGGGACTTGAATGTCGGCCGACATGCCGCGCACGGCGTCTTCGAAGCTGAGGTCGAGGTCATAGCGCAGGTCCTCGCCGCGCTGCGGGCGGTTGCGGCGGCCGCGGCCGGACGCAGCGCCTCCGAACATATCCCCGAAGAAAAACTCGCCGAAAATATCGGACAAATCCGGGAATCCAGCTTCAAACGGGTTCGCGCCGGCCGCCGCGCTCGAGACGCCGGCGTGGCCGTAGCGGTCGTACGCAGCCCTCTTCTGCGGGTCGCTCAGGACGGAGTAGGCCTCGGCACACTCCTTGAACTTCTCTTCGGCCGCCTTATCGCCCGGGTTCCTGTCGGGATGAAACTTGAGCGCCGCCTGGCGGTAGGCGCTTTTCAGGTCCCGATCCGAAGCATCGCGGTCAACACCCAGGATTTCGTAGTAGTCGCGCTTGTCCACAGGCACCGGTTACGGCTCCACAGCGACCTTGACCATCGCGGGCCGCAGCGGCTTTCCCTTGAAATTGTACCCTCTCTGGTGCACCTGCAAAATCGTGTAGTGCTCCACTTCGGCGGTCTTTTCCGACTCGACGGCGTGATGCAGCGCAGGGTCGAACTTCTGCCCTTCGCTTTCCATCGGCTCGAGGCCGAGCTTTATGAGAGCGTCGAGGAGCCGCTGGTAGATAAGCCCCATACCTTTGGCGTACTCCTTGTCGGCCGTCTCCACTTTGAGCGCCCGTTCGAAATCGTCGAGGACGGGCAGAATCGCGCGCACGGCCTCCATGGTGGCAAATTCGGAGAATTCGGCGCGCTCGCGCTGGGATCGCTTGCGGACGTTGTCGAATTCGGCCCGAAGCCGCAGGAATTGGTCGTAGATTTCGGCGCGCTCGCGGGCCAATTGGTCGCGCTCGGCTGTTACCGTGGCCAAAAGCGCGGCCGAGTCCGCCACATCGACGTTGTCGGCCGCCTGAGCGGCTTCGGCGGCTGCGGAAGGCTGCACGGGATTGGTCTTGTCGTCCATATGAAACCTGTTTGAAAAGCGGCCCCTCAGCCGTAGATTGCTGATGGTTAGGATGACGTCTGGCGGCCGGAGGGCGGCTAAAGTCCTACTCTCAGCTTACCCCACTTCCCGAAATGCGTTCCCCACCTGGAGGACCGCCGACATCACGCGCCCGTAGTTCATACGCATGGGGCCGAGGACGGCGATCTTGGCGTAGACGCCGCCGGGAAGCAGCAGGTTGACTCCGATCAGCGAGAGCGCCTTCATGGCCGGATGGGCGTCGCCCAAGCCGACGTAGACGCCGAGTTCGCCCGAGGGCTGTTCGAGGAAGCGGTCGAGCAGCAGCAGGATACGCTTCTTTTCTTCGAGGGTGCGGAACAGCTCGCGCATCTTTTCGCGCGTGAGGTGCAGGTCGAGGGCGACCAGGTTCGAGGCGCCTTCGAGGAAGACTTCCGCGGCCTGTTCCACATCGAACAAACCCTTGCTGTAGAGCACGATGAGACGCTTCAGGATGGCGTCGTAGGCGGCGCTTTCCTGCTCCAGCCGGCGCTGCAATTCCTCGCGGGCGTCGGCCAGGCGCCAGCCGCTAAAGTTCTCGTTGATGTAATTCCGGATGGAGCGCAGCTCGTCGCGCGAGACCTCGTCGTCGAACAGGATCACGCGGTCATGAACCGTGTGATCGCCGGTGACGACGATCATGAGCACGCGCCGGTCGGCGAGTTTGAGCAGCTCGACCTGGGCCAGGGTCTGGCTGGAGCCCGGGATCGCGGCGGCGATGCCTATGTTCCGCGTGAATTCGGTCAGGAAGTGGGAGGAGCGCTCGATTTTCCCGGTGAGCGATGCGACGCCGTCGAGGTCGGCGCGCAGGCGTTCGAGCTCGGCCGCCGGGAGGCCTTTCGCGTTCAGGGATTCGACGTAGGAGCGGAAAGCCTTCTCGGTCGGGATGCGGCCCGCCGAAGTATGGGGCTGGTCGAGGTAACCCTGCTCGAACAGGTCCGCCATCACGTTCCGGATGGTGGCCGGGCTTAGGGAGTCTTTGCGACGCTTGGAGATGGCTCGGGACGCAATCGGTTCGCCGGTCTCGATGTACTGTTCGACCACCGAGTGCAGAACTTCGCGTTCGCGGGCTGTCAACGCTGCCTGGCTGCGCACAATCCCTCGTTTTTATTCTAGGGCGTTCCTGCGAAGTGGGCAAGAATGTGCGGGGGCGGGAGCCGGACGGCACTCCGGTCTATTGTATTTTTCAACTAACCCCGAAACTCTCTTGATTTCTTTTCCGCGCTGTTCCATAATTGCGCGATCTAAGTAGGTCTTGGGTTGAGACCTCGGTTTTGGTGGGCAGGGTGTCCGTCTATGTCGTAAAAGCTGTTCCGGCCGGCGGCTTCCAGGCGAGTCGCGGCCGGGTTGTAAGACAGTAGTTTCTGAAATTTGCTTGGGGGCAAATTGATGAATCTGAAGGGGATTTTATCTCTTGTGGCCGTTGTGTGCCTTCTCGGAGTTTTCGCGGGAGCGGCGCTCGGCCAGGATTACAGGGGCAAGGTACAGGGAATCGTCACCGATCCCAGCCAGGCGGCAATTGCAGCCGCCAAGGTAACCTTGAAAAACGTCAACACAGGAATTGAAAGCACGAGGGAGACCGACGCGACAGGGCACTACCTGTTCGACTTCGTGCAGCCGGGCACGTACACGATCGAAGTGAGCTCGTCCGGGTTCCAGAAATTCCTGCAAGAGAATGTGACCGTGCTGACGCGCGGCGACGTAACGGTGAACGCCACGCTGACGGTGGGCGGAGTAGCCGAGACGGTGAACGTCTCCGAGGTAGTGAGCCAGGTTGAGTTCAACACCTCCACGATGACCACGACGGTGCAGGGTTCGATGCTGAAGGACCTGCCTGTGCTGGCGCGCAACCCGTTTACCCTGGCCCTGCTGAACCCGGCGGTGGTGAACCAGTATTGGGACGTGAGCCACCGCAACCCGTTCTACATGTGGTCGAGCGGCGGCATGGACATCGGCGGACCGACCGGCGGCAAGAACGATCAGGAACTGGACGGCACCTCGCTGAACGTCTCGGCGCGCGGTTCTTACAACGCGCCCATGGACGCGGTCCAGGAAGTCGCGATTCAGCAGAACGCGATGGACGCCGAGTTCGGCTTCAGCGCGGGCGGCACGCTGAACCTGTCGATGAAGTCGGGCACCAACGACTTCCACGGGTCGGCGTACTATTTCGGCCGCAACCCGGCGATGAACGCGCTGGCCAACCGCATCACGCGGGACGAGAACATCGTCCGCCAGAACATGTGGGGCGGCACGGTCGGCAATCCGATCCTCAAGAACAAGCTGTTCAACTTCTTCTCGTACGAGCAGTGGAAGACGACGCAGCCACAGACGAAGCAGCAGACGATGCCGACCGACCTCGAGCGGACCGGCGACTTCTCGCAGTCGCTGACGCCGGAAGGCCAGCTGCGGATGATCTACGATCCGCTGACCACGGTGTTCGACCCCGTGACCGGCACGGCGACGCGGCAACCCTTCGCGGGCAACAAGATTCCGCAAGGCCGCATCGACCCGACGGCGCAAAAGCTCATCAACGACCTGTGGAAACCGAACGGGCCGGGCACCAACGCGTCGGGCTACAACAACTTCCAGAAAGCCTACGCGTGGTGGCAGAACTACTGGAACATCTCCGACCGCGTGGACTACAACCCCAGCGATAAGTGGCGCGTGTTTGCACGGTATAGCAAGTACCAGACGCGCCTCGACAACCCGAACTGGGGCGGCACGATCGCGGTTCCGTCGGACAACGGCGGCATCATGGACGCGCTGAACGCCGCGGCCGACGTGCTGTACATGGCGAGCCCGCGCACGACGGTTGACATCCGCCTGGGTGTGACCTACCTCGAAGACGACTACGCTTCGGAATGGGCGCAGGTGGACGAGAGCGTTTGGGCGGGACTCTGGCCTAACAGCAACTGGTACAAAAACGTGATCAACCCGGCGCAGGGCATCTACTACCCGAACTTCAATTTCGCCGGGAACGGCGGTGCGTCAACGGGCATCGGCGGCTGGTGGTACGTCCATGGCCGCTCGTATAACCCGACGGTCAACGTGACGCACGATCGCGGCAAGCACCACTTCAAGGCCGGCTGGCAGTTGCGCTACTCCTACGACCAGGACAACGCGAATTCCGGACCGGGAGGCTTGAATTTCCACTCCATCGACACCGGCAGCTCCTACCTGGGCTACGATGCAACGCAGTCGGGCAACATGTACGCGTCGGCGCTGCTCGGGGTGCTCGACGATCCGGACAACGGGCGGGGCGGCTATGCCCGCATCGCGCCGAACCTGGACATGCACCAGCAGCAGTGGGGCCTGTACTTCCAGGACGACGTGAAGCTGACCCGGAACGTCACCCTGAACCTCGGTCTGCGGTGGGAGCGGGAAACGGCGCCTCTCGAAGAGCTGCGCCGGCTGGTCCGCACGGTTGACCTGACGCAGGCGATTCCGGAGCTGCAGGGCATCACCATACCTTCGCAGGTGACGGCGATCACCCAGATTCCGTACAAGTTCAACGGCGCGGTGATCTACACCGACGACAAGAATCCGCGTATGTACGACGCGCCATGGAACACGTTCCTGCCGCGCGCCGGCATAGCGATCCGCATCAACGACAAGACCGCCTTCCGGGCGGGCTATGCGCGGTACGCCGTACAGTGGCTCACGGTCCATCCGGAGACGGGCGGCCTGCCGACGAACGGCTATTCGCAATCGACCAACGTCCTGGATCCGCTGCTGGGAATTCCGCGGGCCTATGTGAGCGATCCTTTCCCGGCCTCGAACCCGGTGGTCCTGCCGGCCGGCAACAGCCTCGGCCGCTATCAGGATCTCGGCAACGGGATCAGCTTCTGGGATGGGAACGTCATGAAGACCCCGCTGAACGACCGCTTCAACTTCACGGTTCAGCGCCAGGCGCCGCACCAGATCTTCACGGAAGCGACGTTCTTCATGATGTTCAGCAGGAACGCTCAGGATCCGAGCATGTGGGGCGGTCACTACGACTACAACCTCAACCAGGTGGACCCGAACCTCTCCTACACGTATAAGGGCCAACTGGACCAGCTCGTTCCGAACCCGTTCTACAACCTGCCCGCCAACGTGATGCCGGGCTCGCTCCGGACGCAGCCGGAGGTCACGATCGGTTCGCTGCTGAAGCCCTATCCGCAATACGGCGACCTGAACGTGTACGGCTGGCCGGGCGCCAAGGACCACTACTACTCGATCCAGTTGAAGGCTGAAAGGCCGATGGCCAACGGGCTCACGTTCCTGGCCGCTTACAACTACAACCAGGAGAAACACACCGAGTGGTTCAACTCCCCCGATCGCTACGCGGACAAGCTGACGATGTTCGACCGCGGGCGGCCGAGGCACAACCTGCGCGTCGCCGGCACGTGGGAACTCCCGTTCGGCCGCGGACGGCACTATGGGGCGAACGTGCCTCGCATTGTCGATGCGTTCATCGGCGGATGGGCCACCAGCCACATCTACATGTGGCGCAGCGGCAACCTGCTGCTCTTCGATGCGGCCGAGGTGTCGGGCGATCCGCGCGAGGGCGTGCCTGCCGGGCTGTATTTCAACCCGTCGGTATTCTCGGTTCTCGCGCCGTATACGCCGCGGACCAATCCGCGCTACTACGATGGCCTGCGCGGACCCGGTTTCTGGCAGCTCGATTCGACGGTGGTGAAGTACTTCCCCATCAAAGAGCGGGTGAAATTCGAGCTCCGGCTCGAGATGTACAACTCGCCCAACGTGTTCATGCCGAGCGATCCCGAACTGGGCATCGCGAGCGGAGACATGGGGAAGAGCACCTGGGTTGCCGGCGGCAACTACGGCCGCGAAGTTCAGTTCACCGGCCGTATTCACTTCTAGGCTGTAAGACTCACTCCCGGGCGGGGGCGCAAGGTTTTCGACCTTGCGCCCCCGCTTTTTCATTCCGGTTCGTCCTCCCCGAGCAGCGTCCTGATTGCCTGAAGCTCGCGCGCGTAGTCGTCCATGCGGCCGAGGCTTCTGTAAGCGGCGGCGAGCGCGAGGCGCGTCTTGCGGCCGCGCGGCTCGAGCTTCGCGGCGGCTTCCAGGTGCGGGAGCGCCTGCGCGGCCTTTCCGTCATCGAGCAGTATCTTGCCGGCGTGATAATGGGCGCCGGGGAGCGCGCCGTCGAGCGCCAGGGCCTTTTCGAACAGTTCCAGCGCCCGGGACTGCGCGCCGCTTTCGTGCAGCATCCGCCCGTAGGCTTCGTAGAAGCGCGGATCCCGCGGGAACAGGGCGATTCCCTTGTCGAAGGCCTCCTCGGCCCGGGCGGGCTGATCGAGGATCTGCCGCATGACGCCGAGCATCAGCAGCGCCTCCGGGTCGGCGGGGTTCAGTTCCACGGCGCGGGCGTAGGAGTCCAGAGCCTGTTTCAGGAGGCCCCGTCCACGCTCGGCCTGGCCCTTCACCTTGTAGGCGGCCGAGGACCTGGGCGCGAGGGCGAGCGCGCGGCTCGCGGCCTCGGAGGCGCCCAGGTAATCCCGGCGCTCGACCAGGATCTGAGCGAGGTGGTTGTAATGAATTTCGCTCGCGGGATCGAGCTCGATCGCCCTCCGCATCGCCTCCAGCGCTTCGGGAAAGCGGTTTTGCCGGTGATAGGACCAGCTCAGGAGGTTGAAGACCTTCGGGTCGCGGGAGCCCGCTTGCGCGAGTTGCACCAAGCCCGCGGAGCATTCCGGATAGCGGCCGGCGTTGTACCGGACCAGCGCGATCTCGTATGCGACCGCGGCGGGGCTCGGGTGCGTGGCCGCGATAGAGCCGAGCAGGGCCTCGGCCGCCTCGAAATCGCCGAACGAGGCCGCGAGCCGTGCGCCCGAAAAGACGATCTCGGGACCGCCGGCACGGAGCCATTCGAGGACGCTGCGCGCGCGGGCCGCGCGTCCGGTCCGGTAGTAACAGCGGGCCAGGGCAGCGGCCGGCTGGGGACGGCTGCGCACGAGATCCGGAACCGCTTCGAAGCGGCGCTCGGCGCCCGGACAGTCGCCCAGATTCTCCAGGACCATCCCAAGCAGCACGGCAGCCTCGCGGTCGCCGGGCCGGGCTTTCAAAACGCGCTCGAGGTTGGCCTTCGCGGGCTCCGGCCGGCCGAGGCTGAACTGGCCGGCCGCGAGGTGATAGCGCGTCACGGCGTCATTGGGATCGATCCGGAGCGCTTTTTCAAAATCGGCGTTGGCTTCGGCGATCCGGCCCTGGCGGCCGTGCACGATTCCGAGCAGAGACAGCGCGGCTGCATCGCGAGGCGAGGACTCCGTGGCAAGGCGCAACTCGACCTCCGCTCCCTTCAGGTCACCCGCCTGGAGGAGGCCGTATCCCTTTACAGCGTGCTCCCTGCCGGGAGCCGTTTGCAGTAGCGCGAGGAAGAGGCAAAAAAACATGAGATACGCGCGAATTGAGCGATGATACCACTGCGCGGTTGTATTCTGGATGTCGATGACTGGAGGAAGAATCGAGATGCTGCGCCATACGGTGGCGACGCTTGCTTACCGCGGCGCGAAGGCGGTACGGAACGCGCCGGAAGGGTTCGCGGAGTTCCGCGTTTCGCCGGGGAGCCGGAGCGCGGGCCAGATCCTGGCGCATATCGGAAATCTGCTCGACTGGGCGCTGCGGCTCGCGAAGGGGAAGCACGAGTGGCACGAAGCTGCGCCGCTCCCGTGGGAGCAGGAGACCGCGCGGTTCTTCGCCTCGCTCGCGGCACTCGACGCCTACCTGGCTTCCGGAACTCCGCTAGGGTCCTTCCCGGCCGAGAAACTGTTCCAGGGGCCGGTGGCGGACGCGCTGACGCACGTCGGGCAGATCACGATGATGCGGCGCCTGGCGGGGGCGCCGGTTCGCGGGGAGAACTATGTTATGGCCGGGATCGAGGCTGGGCGCACCGGAGCGGAGCAGGCGGCTCCGGTGCGGGAGTTCGATTAAGCAGAAGCCAGAAGTCAGAAGGCCGGCACTACGTAGGGCTTGCGGTAGTCCCTCGTGAGCAGGGCGTTGGCAGCCGGGTCTGCTTTGAACCGGCCGGTGGCGGTGTCGATCTCCAGTTGATGGCCGGCTCGGTAGGCTATGTTGGCCAGGTGACAGAAAGCCGCTGAGCGGGCTCCCACTTCGATGTCGGCGTTGAGGAGTTTGTAATTTCTGGCCCGGACGGCGTCCAGGAAATTCTTCATGTGGGCGGCGTCTTCGGTCTCCTTCCCCTTCGGGTGGTCTTCGGCGGTCTTTTCGTATTTGGGGCCGATGTAGATTTCAAAGCCGCGGTTGTCCAGCGTCATGAAGCCGTCGGCGCCGAAGAAAATGTTGCCGGTGTAGTTGGGGCGGACGGGGGCCAGGGCTTCGGTGGGGGTCGGCAGGTTGCGCGTGTCGAATGTGATTTGCGCGTCTCCGAACAGCAGCGAAGTCTGGAGCGTATTCGGGGTTTCCTGGTCGTCCTTCCACAGGTATTTGCCGCCGGTCGAGGCGGCGGAAACCGGCCAGCCGGCTCGCGGGAGACCCCACAGGCAGATGTCCATCTGGTGCGCGCCCTGGTTGCCGATGTCGCCGTTGCCGGTGTCCCAGAACCAGTGCCAGTTGTAGGCGAATTTGTTTTTGCTGTAGGGCTTCAACTGCGCGGGGCCGAGGAAGAGATCCCAATCGATGCCGGCGGGAACGGGTTCATCGGGTGTGTGGCCGATGGAGAGGCGGCGGCGGAAACAGAGGCCTCGCGCGTGGTAAACGGGGCCGATGGCGCCGGACTCGAGCGCTTTCATGGCTCGCATGAACACCGGGATCGAGCGGCTTTGCGTGCCCGACTGCACGATGCGGTTGTACTTGCGCGCGGCCTTCACCATTTGCGCGCCCTCGAATATGTTATGGCTGACGGGCTTTTCGACGTAGACGTCCTTGCCGGCCTGGCAGGCCCAGATGGTGGAAAGCGCGTGCCAGTGATTGGGCGTCGCAATCGAGACGGCATCGACGTCCTTCGATTCGAACATGCGGCGCATATCGGCGTAGTCTTTCGGGTCGTAGCCCTTGGCCTTGCGGACCATGGCCGTGGCGCGTTCGCGGGCGGCCTGGTTGACGTCGCAGATGGCCGAGATGCGGCAGTCCGGATCGAGCGAGTTGTAGGCGTTGACGTGGTCGCGGCCTCGGCCCCCGACGCCGACGATGCCGACGTTGATGCGGTCGTTGGCTCCGAGGATAGGGAAGCGCGCCGTGGCGACGGCCGCGGCGGCGGCTTTCACGAATGTACGGCGATCGGGGGTGCTCATGGACGCTTATTCTATCAGCCGAAGACGATCACCGATGAGCACAGATAGGAATCACTCGTGACGGAGGGCGATCCAGGGGTCGATGCGGGCGGCGCGGCACGCGGGGATGACGCTGGCCGCGAAGGCCACGGCGAGCAGGACGGCGGGGACTCCGAGGAACGTCACGGCATCGGTCGCGCTGATGCCGTAGAGCAGGCTGGCGGTGAAGCGGCTGAGGGCGAAGGCGATCAGGAGGCCGATGGCCAGGCCGGCTCCGGCGAGGAACATTCCCTGCCTGGCGACCATTTTGAGGATTCCGGAGGCGGGCGCGCCGAGCGCCATGCGGATTCCGAGTTCGCGCGTGCGGCGGCGGACGGAGTAACTCATGACGCCGTAGAGACCCACGGTGGCGAGCAGCAGCCCGGCGGAGCCGAAGACGGTCAGCAGAATGGCGCTCAGGCGGGGCAGCAGCATCGCCTTGCTCACGTGCTCCTGCATGGTCTCGACGTTGAACACGGCGAGATTGCGGTCGAGCGCGCGAATTTCGTTCCGCACGGGGCGGACGAGCGCCGCGGGATTTCCCGCGGCCCGGACCAGGATGGCGAGGCCGAAGAAGCTGACGTTCTGGTTGGGGTCGGGCTCGAGCGCGTGGTAGAGGCAGGCCCTCTGGTCCTCGCCGAGGGTCCTCGATTTGGAGTTCCCGACGACGGCGATCACCTGGTAGCTTTTTCCGTTGTCACGGACCTGGCGTCCGACGGCGTCTCCGCCGGGGAACAGTTCCCGGGCGGCGCGCTCGTTGAGAATCACGACTTTCTCGGCGGCGTTCTGCGGGCCGAAGTCGCGGCCGCGCAGCATCGGAATCCCCATGGTCTCGAAGTAGCGCGCACCGGCGCGGAACACGTCAACCTGCGTCTCCTTACGCGCCGCGGTGGAGCCGCCCTCCGCGGCGATGGAGTACGACGAACTACCCAGGCTGAGCGGAATCACATCGACGAAGCTGACCGATGCGACGCCGGGAAGCGCGGAGATCCGCTGGCGCAACTGGGACACGAACTGCTTCGACCGTTCGGTGGAGTAGTTGTGCAGCTTGGGGTCGACGGCCATGGTCAGAACGTTTGCGGGCCGCAATCCGAGGTTGATCGAAGCGGCGTTTTGCAGGCTGCGGAGAAAAAGGCCCGCGCTGACGAGCAGGACCAGCGAGAGCGCCACCTGGAAGACGACGAGCAGGTTGCGCGTTCCGAAGCGGCGCGACTTGCCTGGCTCGGGGGAGTCGTCCTTCATGCTGCGGGCGAGATCGGGGCGCGTGGCGCGCAGGGCGGGGGCCAGGCCGAAGACGATCCCGGTAAGCACGGACAGGCCGGCGGTGAAGGCGAAGACGCGGGCGTCGGGCGAGAAGTTGAAGCCGATCGGGAACGGCAGGGAGAACTGCAGTTGTGCGATCGAGCGCGTAGCCGCGAGCGCGAGCGCGAATCCGGCGCCGGCGCCGAGGATGGCGAGCACGACGCTCTCGGTGAGCAATTGCCGGATGAGGCGTCCGCGGCCCGCGCCGATCGCGAGCCGTATGCCGATCTCCTTCCGGCGGCCGCTCGCGCGGGCAAGCAGCAGGTTGGCGACATTGGCGCAGGCGATGAGGAGCACCAGCCCGACGACGACCATGAGAACGGCAAGCAGAGTGGCTATGGGAGTCTGCGATCCGCCCGGCATGGCGCCGGCGGTGGTGAGGCGCAGGGGCGTCCGGTTCTTATCCTTGGGATGGTAGGCGCGGTCGATGCGGTCCTTGATCACGTTGGCTGCGGCTTGCGCCTGCTCCCGGCTGACGCCGGGCTTGGCGGCCGACGATGGTGAGCCAATGGTTGTCGCGCATGTTCCTCACGTCGCCGTCCTTCGCGAGATCGGGCATCATCTGGGCGTAGATCGACAGAGGCATCCAGAACTCGGAGACGATGCCGCGCGCTTCGCCGTGAAAACCGGCGGGCGCGACGCCGACGACCGTGAAGGGCCGGTTGTTCATGATCACCTGCCGCCCCAGGATGCGCGGATCTGCGCCGAACCTGCGGCGCCAGAGCCCGTCGGAAAGCACGACCACCTGGCCGCGGCCCGGGGTGTCCTCTTCGGCCAGGAAGCCGCGCCCGAGCGCCGGCTGAAGGCCCATGACCGGAAAATAATTGCCGGTGATGAACTGGCCCCAGACGCGCTCCGGTTCGCCGCCGCCCACGCTCACGGGCACGAGCGGAAAGTAAGCGCAAACGCCCTGGAAAACGTTGGCCGCCTGGTCCCGGTAGTCCACGTAGTCGGGGTAGGACATCGAGGAGCCCTCGTCGAAATTGACGAGGCGGTCCGGCTCGTGGACCGGCAGAGCGCCGAGGAGCGTGGCGTTGACGATCGTGAAAACCGTGGTATTCGCCGCGATTCCGAGGGCGACCGAGACGACGACCACGGCCGTGAAGCCGGGGTTCTTGAGGAAGCCGCGGACGGCGTAGGTGAAATCCTGAATAAAAGAAGAAAGCGCGTTTCGCATCTCGATGCCTCTTTGCTTAGAACGCAGAAGCGGGGGCGGGGGTTCGGGAAAATGCAGGCCGTATCATGACTATTTACGCTCATGACGGAAGCTTTGCTCGATATGCGGTGCGTGTCGGTGATGCGCGGCTCGAAGATGGTTCTCGACGGGATCGATTTGCGCATCGGAGTCGGCGAGCACGTGGCAATTCTAGGGCCCAACGGATGCGGGAAATCGACGCTGATCAAGACCATCACGCGCGAGTGTTACCCGCTATTCGCCGGGGGGCCGGCGATGACGATTCTGGGGCGGGAGAACTGGGACGTGTTCGCGCTGAGGGAGGCGCTGGGGATCGTCTCGAACGACCTGATGGCGAGTTGCACGCGGAACATCACCGGTATCGAGATGGTGCTCTCGGGATTTTTCAGCAGCGTGGGGGTGTGGCCGTGGCACGAGGTCACCGAGGCGATGCGTGAGAAGGCCGCAGCGGTGCTGGCGCGGCTGGAGGCGTCGCACCTGGCGGAGCGCCTGGTGACGCAGATGTCTTCGGGCGAGGCGCGGCGGGTGTTGATCGGCCGCGCGCTGGTGCACGATCCACACGCGCTGCTGCTCGATGAGCCGTCCACGAGCCTGGACATTCCCGCTCAGCGCGAGCTGCGGCGGATCTTGCGGGAGCTGGCGCAGTCGGGGATCGGGATCATCATGGTGACGCATCAGCTGGCGGACATTATTCCGGAGATCGGGCGCGTGGTGATGATGCGCGGCGGGCGGCTGGTTGCGGATGGGCCGAAGCACGAGGTGCTGACCGAAGAGGCGCTGGCGCGGCTGTTCGGGGTGCCTGTCACCCTCACTGCGCGGGACGGGTATTACCACCTGTGGTGAGCCACTTGATCGGCTCGACGCGGCCGACGATGAAGATGTAGGAGCAGGCCGCGGTCGCGAGCGCGATGCACACGGCGACAAAAGCGTAGCGGAACGTGCCGGTCCTTTGAAGCAGCACGCCGGTGATGTAGGGGGCGAGCACGCCGGAGATGTTGCCGATGCAGTTCTGCATGCCGGTCCACTTGCCGGCCGCGGGGCCGGCGAGCGTCTGCGTGATGGCCCACACGTTCGAGCTGTAGAGGCCGAACGAGAGGCAGGCGACGGTGAGGACGGCCAGCGAGGTGACGTGATCCGGAATCATGGTCGCGGGCAGGATGAGGGTCGAGAGCAGCAGGCCCGCGATCGCGAACGTTTTCCGCACGCGCGAAGTGTCGCCGCCGCGCGCGATGAGGCGGTCCGAGAGCCAACCTCCGAGGACGGATGTCACCGCGATTCCCCAGTAGGGCAGCGAACCGTAGACCGTCATCATCCCTTTCGAGAAGTGCCGCTCTTCGACGAGGTAGGAGGGCAGCCAGGTGAGCAGGAAGTACCAGGCGTAGTTCGAGCAGAACAGGACGAGGAAGGTGCCCCAGGCGTCGCGCTTCTTTGCGATGTCGAGGAAGCCGGGGCCGCCTGTGGCGGCGCGAAGGCTCGATTCGCTCGATCCCTTGCGCGGCATGGCGATGAGCCAGGGCGCAAGCCACAGCAGGCCGCCGAAACCGAGCACGAAGAACAGCGAGCGCCAGCCGAAGTGGCCGGCGATCCAGAAGCCGAGCATGGTGCCGGCGGCGGGGCCGGCTTTCGAGCCCGCGTCGAGCAGCGCGTTGGCGATGCCGCGGTGGCGCTCGGGGAAGTCACAGGCGATGATGCGCGAGTAGGCGGGGTAGGCGATCGACTCTCCGGTGCCGAGCAGCAGGCGCAGGCCGAACAGGACGGCGAAGCTTCCGGCGAAGCCGGTGAGCGCCGTCGCAAGCGACCAGAGCAGGAAACCGAGGGCGTAGACCCGGTAGACGTTATAGCGATCGACGAGCCAGCCGGCGGCGAGTTGCAGCAGCGCGTAAGACCAGAAGAACGCGCCGAGCAGCAGGCCCATCTGCGAGGGAGAGAGCGAGAGTTCGCGGCGCAGGTCGGGCGCGGCGACCGAGAGGTTGGCGCGATCGACGTAGTTGATGAAGATCGAGAGGACGAGGAGGCCGAGCAGGAACCAGAGGGCGCGGGGCGTCGTCTTCATCGGAACGCCCAATGTAGCATAGGACGGAAAAGGGGACAGACGCCTGTACTGGATAATCAAATTGAGACACGGGTAGAGGGGACACTTTTCATTGAATGGGAGGTGTCAGGTGCCAGGCGGGTGGTGGCTAAAGTATAGCCCGGAGTTC
>JBLNDJ010000053.1:0-22743 GCA_050261515.1 Acidobacteriota bacterium
TGGTCGGGTGGCTTGGCGACAAGCCGAAGCGGAAGTTCTTCACAGGCGATACGCAAGAAGAGGTCGTGGACAAGCTCCAGAAGGCGCGCCACGACCTCCGTCTTGGAATCCTGAGCGAGGCCCCGGAGCGCCAGACCTTGGAGCAGTATTTGCGGTCGTGGCTCGCGGACGTGGCCACACCCCGCGTCCGGCCAGGAACGCTGACCCATTACCGCATCATGATCGAGAAGCACATCGTGCCGATCGTTGGGAAGGTGCCTCTGGTGAAGCTCTCGCCGCAGCACGTCCAGATGCTCCTGAGCGAGAATGCGAAGACGCTCAGCGCGAAGACGTGCCGCCACATCCGCACGTGCCTGCGCGTGGCGCTGGGCACCGCTGTCAAGTGGAATCTGATCCACCGCAACGCCGCAGCGTTGAGCGATCCGCCTCCCTTGCCCGACCGTCACGTGCGATCCATGACGGAGGAGGAATTGGCAGCCTTCGAGAAGGCCGCACGCCAGCATCCTTTCGAGGCGGTGTTCATCCTGGCCCTTGCAACCGGCGCCCGCAAGGGCGAACTGCTCGGCCTGAGGTGGCCACACGTGGATCTGGAGCGAAAGCAGATAGAGATCGCTGAGCAGTTGCAGCGCATCTACAAGCCCGGACCGGCACCCGAGGACAAGGATGCGCCGAAAACGCAACTCGTTCTCACCGCACCCAAGACCAAGAAGGGCTTCCGCACTGTCCTGCTTTGCGACGATGCCGTTCGGTCGCTGACCGCGCACAAGATGCGCCAGGAGGCGGATAAGCGTCTGGCCTCCACGCGTTGGCAGGACGGCGATTTCGTGTTCGCCAATCCCACCACCGGGACACCGCTCGATCCGCGCACCGTGATCAAGTACTTCTATCAGGTACGCAAGGCGGCCGGCATCACCGGCCTCCGCTTTCACGATCTGCGCCACTCCTGCGCGTCTTTCCTCCTGGCGCACGGCGTCCCGGTGAAGATGGTCAGCGAGATGCTCGGCCACTCCTCCACCGCTTTCACGATGGACGTATATGGCCATGTCCTGCCCCGGATGCAGCAGCAGGCGGTCGCGGAGATGAACGCGATCTTCGAGGGTGCGCGGAAGGCGCAAAAGGAACGCGAGGAAAGAGAGAAAGCCGACCAGGGTGCTGCCGCCGGTGCTGCCACTGGCGAAAACGGGCAGATTTTAACCCTCGTCAATTAGCCCGTATGTGTTTGTTTTTGCGGAGTTTGGGTTGGTTGCGGGGGGTGGATTTGAACCACCGACCTTTGGGTTATGAGCCCAACGAGCTACCAGACTGCTCCACCCCGCATCAACATCCTAACGCATGGCCCGGTGGGGGTCAATATGTGGCGCGTGTTTTTAGGACCTGCTCTTCACGGCGCTTAAGCGGAACGGGGTGCGGGCGGGGGCTGGTCCCGGCCGCGCGCGCCTGGAGCGCGGCCTACGAATCCTGAGCCGCGTCTTTCGCGTTCTCCAGGCCCATCTGCGAGAGCCGGTAGCGCAGCGCGTTGCGTGTGAGCCCGAGCAGGCGGGCGGCCTGGCTTTTGTTGCCGCCGGCGCGGCGCAGCGCTTCGCGGATGATCGACTGCTCGTATTCATCGAGCGACATCCCCTCGGGCAGGAAGGCGTCGCCCGAGGCCTGCTGGCGCGCGCGCGGCGCGGTGTCGAGGCGGATATCGGCCGCGTCCAGGCGCGTGCCGGTCGAGAGCACCAGGCTGCGCTCGATCACATTTTCGAGCTCGCGCACGTTGCCTGGCCAGTGGTATCCGAGCAGCTTCTGAATGGCTTCCTCGGTGATGGATTCCACGCTGCTGCCGTTGGCCGCCGCAAGCTTCTTCACGAAGTGCTCGGCCAGGAACGGGATGTCCTCCGGCCGCTCGCGCAGAGGCGGGATGTTGATGGGCACCACGTTCAGCCGGTAATAAAGGTCCTCGCGGAAGGTGCCCTGCTCGAGCGCGGCGCGCAGGTCCTGGTTCGTCGCGGCCACGATCCGCACGTCGATGTGCAGCGTCTTGTTGCTGCCCAGGCGCTCGAACTCGCGCTCCTGGAGCACGCGCAGCAGCTTCACCTGGATGGGCGCCGGCACGTCGCCGATCTCGTCCAGAAACGCCGTGCCGGTGTCGGCCTGCTCGAAACGGCCGGGCTTGGTGGTGTTCGCGCCGGTGAACGCGCCCTTCTCGTAGCCGAACAGCTCGCTTTCCATCAGGTTCTCGGGGAGCGCCGTGCAGTTGATCTTCACGAACGGCCGGCCGCGCCGCGGCGAGTGGTAATGAATGGCCCGCGCGATCAGGTCCTTGCCGACGCCGCTTTCGCCCGCAAGCAGCACAGTGGCCCGGGACGGCGCCACGCGCTCGATGGTGCCGAAGATTTCCTGCATCGCCTGGCTGCGCCCGATGATGTTGTCGAACTCGTACCTGCGGCCCAGCTCTTCACGCAGCTTGCGGTTCTCGTCTTCGAGCGCGCGGACGTTGAGCGCCTTGCGGATCACCGTCACCATGTGGTCGAGCGAGAACGGTTTCGTAAGAAAGTCGGCCGCGCCGGCCTTCATCGCCTCGACCGCGGTTTCGACCGAGCCGAACGCGGTCATGATGAGGATCGGTGTGCGCGTGTTCTGGCGGCGGATGAGGCGGATCAGCTCGAGGCCGTCGATGCCGGGAAGGCGCAGGTCGGTGAGGACGAGGTCGGCGCGATCGACTAGCTTGAGGCCATCCTCGGCCGTCGCGGCCTGGTCAACATCGAAGTCGGCGGACCGCAGTTCGAGTTCGAGCACGCGCCGGAGCTTGTCTTCGTCTTCGACTATCAGAATTCTCGGTTTCATGCGAGTGTGGATTCAGCCCGGCCGCCGCTGCGACGGCGCCCTAGGGCGTCCTCTGCGTCCCCGCGGTGAGATTCATGTTTTTCCCACCGGCAAGAACACCCTGAAAACGCTCCCCTTCCCTTTTGTGCTGTCGACCGACATTTTACCGCCGTGCAGGTCCACCACCTTCGAGACGATCGCGAGGCCGAGTCCCACTCCTTCCTTCTTTGTCGTGAAAAAGGGGTTGAAGATGCTCTCGATGTCCTGCGGCGCGATGCCGGCTCCGCGGTCGATCACGGAGATCTCGGCGCTGCCGTCCACCATGCGCGTTTTCACTGTAATTTCGCCGCCCGAAGGGGTCGCCTGCGCGGCGTTCAGCAGCAGGTTGAAGACGACGCGCTCGATCAGCTCGGGGTCGAAGGAGAACGGGGGCACGTCGGGCGAGTAGTTCCGGTAGACCGTGACTTTGTACGGCGGCCTGTGATGCTCGAGCTGCTGGATCGCCCGGTCGAGCACGGCGGTCAGCTCGGCGATGCGCGGCTCAAGCTGCAAGGGCCGCGCGAACTCGAGGAACCGCGTCACAAGGGAATTGGTGCGGTCCACTTCCGAAGAGATGAACCCGGCCAGCTCGCGCTCCAGTTCGCGCTCGTCAGGAACCTTTTTCAAAAGCATCTCGGCCGAGGCCCGAATGGTGCCGAGCGGATTCCGCAGCTCGTGCGCGAGGCCGGCCGAGAGCTGCCCCAACGCCGCGAGCCGCTCCGAGCGCCGC
This sequence comes from Acidobacteriota bacterium, assembly GCA_050261515.1. Classification (GTDB taxonomy): domain Bacteria; phylum Acidobacteriota; class Terriglobia; order Bryobacterales; family Bryobacteraceae; genus JBLNDJ01. Next base: position 3,575 of record JBLNDJ010000053.1, read on the forward strand.
ACCGCGGCTTCGGCTTCCTGCAAGCTCCGGTTCGCCTGCGCGAGCTGCTCGGCCGCTTCCTGCGCGCGCCGCGCGTCGAGCCGGTGCGCCTCCGCCAGCCGCTGCGCCAGATATCCGATGACCGCGAGGAAGACCAGCCGCAGGCTCAACTCCGCCGCCTGGCCGGGCAGCAGCTCGTAGCGCCGCCAGTCGATCGCGAGGTAAGTGAGGCACGAGAGAACCGTGAACGTGACCGTCCCCTGCACGCCCAGAGTCGTCGCGGCCGAAACCACAGGCACGAGCAGAATCCAGAAGTAGCTGCTGTTCACGCCCCCCGTGCTGGCCAGAATCCCCTTGCAGAACGCCAGCTTCAACAGGTTCGCGGCCACGCTGCCCCGCGGCGTCTCAAAGGCGGGAACCTTGCGCTCGAGCACCTGCAAGATCGCCAGTCCGAATAGCAGCGCGATGAATCCGGGGCGGCGCACCGGTCCGGTCGCCGCCATCATGGCGAACAGCGCCAGCCATACCAGATCGTGCCTGCGAATCCACTGACTCCAACGGGAGGGGGCCACCCAGCCATGGTAGCTCCGGATGTGCCAAAATATGGGTTCGCCGCAAAGCAATCCAATGAATTATCCAGATTCCACCAGCAATCCCGAGGCGCGCACGCCCGCCACAGAGACGTCCTTCGGAGACATCCTCTCGCAGTTTGAGGAGTCGCAGCGCCATCATCCCGAGGGCAAGAGCGAGAGCCGCCAGGGCACGGTAGTCGCGGTATCCAGCGATACGGTCGTGGTCGATATCGGGTTCAAGACCGAAGGGGTCATCCCGCTGGACGAGTTCCGCGAAGGGGAGGGCGAACCCGAGGTCAAGAAGGGCGACACGGTCATCGTGTCGATCAAGGGCCGCAACTCCGAGGGCTACTACATGCTCTCGAAGATCAAGGTCGAGCGGCCGAAGGACTGGTCGGGGCTGGAGCGCGCCTTCGCCGAGAAGGCGGCCATCGCCGGAACGGTGACGGCGGCGGTGAAGGGCGGACTGAGCGTCGATGTCGGCGTTCGCGCGTTCATGCCCGCCTCGCGCAGCGGCGCCAGAACGCCCGCCGAGGTCGAGCAGCTCGTCGGCCAGGAAATCACCTGCCGGATCATCAAGCTGGACACGGCCAAGGAAGACGTGGTCGTCGATCGCCGCTCGATCCTCGAAGAAGCCGAACAGCAGGCCCGCCGGCAGCGCTTCGAAGCTTTGCAGGAAGGCGAGACGGTCCACGCTACCGTCCGGAGCCTCACGGATTTCGGCGCGTTCCTCGACCTGGGCGGCATCGACGGCCTGCTGCATGTGGCCGACATCTCCTGGGGGCGCGTGGGCAAGCCCGCCGATGTGCTCAAGGTGGGCGACGAGCTGGATGTCAAGATCCTGAAAATCGACCGCTCCTCGCGGCGCATTTCGCTCGGTCTCAAGCAGATGACTCAGGACCCGTGGTCGCTCGCCGAAGAGAAGTACAAGACCGGCGACCGCATACACGGCAAGGTGACGCGCGTGGCCGAATTCGGAGCCTTCGTGGAACTCGAGCCGGGCATCGAAGGCCTGATCCGCATGGCCGACCTCACCTGGTCGCGCAAGGTGCACAAACCGTCGGACGTGGTGAAGCCGGGCGAGCTGGTCGATGCCGTCGTTCTGAACGTGAGCGGCGCCGACAAGCGCATCGGCCTCAGCCTGAAGCAGGCGCTCGGCGATCCGTGGGACGAAGCCACGAAGAAGTTCCCCGTGGGCAGCGTCGCCGAGGGGAAGATTGTGAGCCTCCAGAAGTTCGGCGCGTTCATGGAGCTGGCCGAGGGTGTGGAGGGGATGATCCACGTCGGCGACATCACGAACGAAAAGCGCATCAACCATCCGCAGGACGTGCTCAAGCTGGGCGAGTTGGTGAAGGCGCAGGTGCTCGAGATCGACCGCGACCGGCGCCGCATCCGCCTCGGCATCAAGCAGCTCCAGCCGACCAGCGCCGACGAGTACATCGCCGAGCACAAGGTCGGGGATGTGGTGAGCGGCCGTGTGGTCGATACGGCGAAGGGCAACGCGAAGGTGGAACTCGGCGAGGGTTTCCTGGCGACCTGCCCGCTGCCGAAGGAACAAAAGGCGAAGAAGCAGCCCGAGGCGGACGCCGCCCCTACGGACGTTTCGGCCCTTTCGGCAATGCTCGCCGCGCGTTGGAAGCAAGGCGCGGCAGCAACAACAGGCGGGGCCGAGCCGGTCCGCGCCGGACAGGTCCGGACCTTCCGCATTACCGCGCTCGACGCGGCGGCCAAGAAGGTCGAAATCGAGCTGGCGTCGTAGGGCGGACGTCTTCGTCCGCGGCCCGGGCCGGCGCGGCCAGGGGATGAGCCCCGCGGCCCGTTACAATTTCGCTTACCTTTCGTCTACTTAGCAGGTGACGACAACGGCCATGGACGACGCCGTGCCGGCGGCCGTCGATGAGGCGGCGCTCATACGAGCGGCTCAAAAGGGCGATCAGACAGCCTTCGAGCGGCTGGTCCGCGTCTATGACCGGGGCGTGCTGCGCCTCGCGATGAACCTGCTGCGATCGCCTGAAGACGCCTATGACGTCTATCAGGAAGCGTTCCTGCGCGTCTACAGGAACCTAGACTCCTTCCGGTTCGACTGCTCCTTCGGAACCTGGCTCTACCGCATCGTCACCAACCTTTGCCTGGACTTTCTGCGGAAGCGCAAAATTCGCCGCGAGGAGCCGGGCGTGGTGGACACGGGGGATGGCCAGCGCGACCGCCTCGAAGTCGTCGCCGAACGGCGCGAGCTCGGCGATCCGCAACGCGCGCTGCTCAACCGGCAGCTTGGCGACCGGATCGAGACCGTGCTCGGCGGCCTGACCGCGAAGGAGCGCATGGTTTTCGAGCTGCGGCATTACCAGGGCATGCGGCTGCGGGCCATCGGCGAGGCGCTCGGCACCTCCGAGGAGGCCGCGAAAACGTGCCTGTTCCGCGCGACACAGAAGATGCGGGTCGCGCTTGGAGATTTCGTATGAACTGCGAGTCGGTGAAAAATCAGGCCGTCCTGTTTCTCTATGGCGAGCTGTCGCTCGAGCAGGAGCAGAGCTTTCAGGACCATCTCGAACAATGCCCCGCGTGCCGCGAGGCGTTCGAGGCGGAAAAGCGGCTGCACGAGTTGCTCGACGCGCGGGAGATCGAGCCCGATGCCGCGCTGCTCACGCGCTGCCGGCGCGATCTCGCGCGGCGCATCGAATCGGCCGCGCCCCCGAAGGCCCCGGTTCGCAACTGGCTCGAGCGGTTCTTCGATCTGCGGCTGGCCGCGCTGGCGAGGCCCCTGGGGGCGCTCGCGCTGGTCGCGCTGGGATTCTTCGCCGCGCGGTGGACGAGCGGCCCGGCGCCGCTTCCGAAAGTGTCCGGCCGCTTTGAGCCGGTCGTAACGCGCGTGCGGTATCTCGATCCCGAACCTTCCGGGCAGGTGCGGCTTCTGGTCGAGGAAACCAGGCAGCGCACGCTTTCGGGCAGCGCCGGCGACGAGCAGATCCGCCGCCTGCTGCTGGCCGCCGCGCGGGAATCCTCCGATCCGGGCGTGCGCGCCGAATCGATGGATGTGCTGAACGACGGCCGTCCGACGGCCGAGTTGCGTCCCGTGCTGCTCTACGCGTTGCAGCACGATTCGAACCCCGGCGTGCGGCTGAAGGCGCTCGACGCGCTCAAGAATGAGTCGGGGGACCGCGATGTGCGCCGGGTCCTCTCGCAGGTCCTGCTGACTGACGACAATCCCGGCGTGCGCGCGCAGGCGATCGACCTGCTGGTGCAGCACAAAGAGGATGCGACGGTCGGGGTGCTCCAGAAACTCGTGCAAGAGGAGAAGAACAACTACGTGCGCCTGCGCTGCCAGCGGGCGCTCGAGGAAATGAACGCGTCCGTAGGTACATTCTGATGACGAGGCTTCTTTGGCTGGCGCCGGCGATCGCTTTGGGAGCGCTGGCGCAGGAAAAATCGGCGGTGACGCGGGAAGGCGCCTACTGGGTGGACACCGTCACGGGCTCGTTCGCGGTGGAGCGTTCCCTCAGCGTCTCGACGGTTGGTGCGGTGAGCGTGCAGGGCGTCTCGAGCCCGGGCGCCGTGACTTACTCGCTCAAGCGGCGCGCCAAGGCGGATAGCGCAGCGGCGGCCCGCGCCATACTCGACCGGATCGCGGTGCGGTCTTCGCAGCGGGGAGGCGCGGCCGTGATCGAGGTCAGCGTTCCCGGCGGCGGGCGCGCGTCGGCCGATCTGAATCTTGCAGTCCCGCGCGGGCTGCGCGAGACCGCGCTCGTGACCTCGAGCGGCCCGATTCGGGCGTTCGATCTGGGCGGCGCGCTGCGGGCCGACACGCGCGGCGGCCCGATCGAGATCGACCGGATTCAGGGCGCGGTGACGGTGCGGACGGGCGGCGGCGCGGTGCGGCTCGGACGGATCGGCGGAAAGCTCGAGTGCTACTCGGGCGGCGGCCGCATATTCGCAGAGTCTCTGGGCGCCGACGCCTGGCTGAATACGGGGGGCGGCGAGATCCTGGTCCGCGAGGCGCGCGGGATGGTCCACGCACGCACGGCCGGCGGCAACATACGGGTCGAGCGCGCGACCCACGGCGTGCAGGTCGCGGCCGGGTCGGGGCTGATCGACGTGGTCGAGGCCGGCGGTCCCGTGGTGGCCGAAACCGGCGTGGGCTCGATCAAGATCCGCTCGTCGAGCAACGTGCAATGCAATTCCGGAGCGGGCACCATCCACGTTCAAGCCGTCTCGGGCGCGCTGCGCGCGGCCACGCGGTCCGGCAGCATCGTCGCGGACCTGTCGGGCGCACGTCAACTGGAGACTTCCAGCCTCACCACGAACGCCGGTGACATAACGGTGTTGATTCCGTCTAACCTTCCGGTGACCGTAGAAGCCGTCAACAGCACGCCGGGGATGAACCGGATCATCTCGGATTTCGCGGAAATCCGCCCGCGGGCGGAACGCGAGAACGGGAGATCGGCGGCCCATGGCTCGCTTGGTGGAGGCGGGCCGGTCCTGCGTTTGACGACCGCGGCGGGGACGATCTATCTGCGGCGTGAGAAATAGGGAGGCACGATATGAAACGCGCTTTTGGTTTTGTGGTTTTGGTGGTTGGAGCCGCGGGCGTCGCGGCGGCCCAGGACTTCGCCGCGCGCGCCGCGGCGGCGCCAGCCGACGAGGCATTCGCCATCGGGGCCGCGCCGGCGATCATCGTGCAGACGGCGCCGGTCCCACCCACGCCGGCCGTCCCACCGGCTCCGGCCGCGCCGGCGATCATCGCGCAGGCGGCACCGGTCCCGCCCACGCCGCCCGTCCCTCCGGCGCCTCCGGTTCTGCCATCGGACTGGTATGCGTGGGGCAAGGGCAGCTGGCTCGGCATCGGCGTCCAGGAAGTGGACGACGAACGCGCCAAAGAACTCAAGCTCCCGGAAGCGCGCGGAGTCGAAGTGACCACGGTCGCCGGCGACAGCCCCGCTTCGAAGGCGGGCATCAAGGTAAACGATGTCGTGACGGAGTACAACGGCGAAAGGGTCGAGGGCGTCGAACAGTTTGTGCGTATGGTTCGTGAAACGCCTCCCGGGCGGCGCGTTAAGCTCACGGTGAACCGCGGCGGTGCGAGCCAGACCTTGACGGCGACGGTAGGAGACCGCAAGCAGTCCTTCGCAGGGTTCCAGCGCGATATGCGGAAGATGAATGAAGAACTGGGCCGCCAGTTCGGACCCGATTCGAAATTCCAGCGCGATATGCAGAAGCTCCAACAAGAGCTCGGCAGAATGCGGGTCGACGTGGACGATCTGCCGCAAGGGCCCATGGGATGGAAAAACCGCGCGCTCGGCGTCGAGGCGGAACCGGTCGGCGAGCAACTTGCCGAGTTCTTCGGAGTGAAGGAGGGCGTGCTTGTGCGCTCGGTGGTGAAGGACTCGCCCGCGGAGAAAGCGGGCGTCAAGGCGGGCGACGTCATCACGCGCATCGGCGATACGAGCGTGGCCCGCCCGGGCGATATTTCGCGGACCGTGCGGCAGGCCGCGCCGGGCAAGGCACTGCCGCTGACCGTCGTAAGAAACAAGCAGCAGATGACGCTGAACGTGACCGTCGAACCCAGATCTTCAGGCGAGGCCGCGCCGCGCCCGCCGCGCCCGCCGCGGCCAACGCGCAATTTCATCGCGCCGCCGGTGCACGGCCGCCTGGTAGCTATCCCTCAAAACACCCTGTAGAACACTTCTGTCCACGGCCGCTCCCGGAAGCTCGGGGGCGGCCGTTTTTTCTTTCGCGTTTCTCGCCCCGCCAACGATGCTAGATTGAAAATAAGTTTTCATCGGAGGGGCACCGGGGCCATGACGCACGCGTCCGGGCTACGCGAACCGTATGTCGGTCCGCTGCAGAAAGTCGCTTTTCTCGCGCTTCTGCTGTTCCTTTTCCTGCTGCACAGCCGCGTTTTCGATCTCGCTTTCAGCAAGCTGCACATCCCGATTTTGACCCTCTACATCGCGGTCGCGGCGGCGTTGCTGGGCGGCGGTTTTTTTCGCGCGTTTTCGAACCGCATCGGCATCCTTCTTCTGATGATGACCGGGTGGATGATGCTCGCCGTGCCCTTCAGCGTGTGGCCGGGCGGCAGCGCCCTCATCGTGAGGAACTGGGGCAAGATGATGCTCGTTTACGTCGTGACCGCCGGCCTGATCTCCACCTTCGGGCAATTCCGCCGTACGATCCACGTGCTCGCGTTCGCCATCCTGGTGCTGGCGGTGACGGCGCTGGCGTTTGGCGATACGGCGCAGGGCCGGCTGGTGCTGGCGCGCGGGCGGTTCGCCAACCCGAACGACCTCGGACAAATTCTGCTGATGGGCTTCCCGTTCTGGTGGTATATCGCCACGAACAGGAAGCTCAAGCGCTCGCGCAGGGTGCTGGCGATTCTGGCGCTGATTCCGATCTTCACGGCGATGGCGAAGACCGGGTCGCGGGGCGCGCTGATTGCGGCGGCCGCCGTCGGCCTCGTGCTGTTCTGGCGATCTTCGGTCAGCCGCAAGATCCTGATCGCCGTGGGAGTCCTCATTCTGGTGACGTTTGCGGCCGTCTTCCTGCCCGAGGCCACCAAGGCGCGTTATTTCACGTTCTTCTCGTCGAACGAGACGGACCTTCGCGATGACATCGAGGCGGACATCGAGACCAGCGCCGTCAGCTCGACGCAGAGCCGGTGGAACCTGCTCAAAGACAGCATCGCGCTCACGTGGCTGCACCCGATGTTCGGCGTCGGCCCGGGGCAGTTCCCGGCGGCGCAGGACCAGTATTCGTGGAAGGTTCGCAACCATAAGGGCCACTGGCAGGTCACGCACAACACGTTTACGGAGTTCTCGAGCGAGGACGGAATCCCGGTGCTGATCTTCTACTGCCTGGCACTGTACTTCGCGTTCCGCTCGGCGCGCCTGCCGAAAGGAGCTCCGCCCGGCGACGGCGGCGAGGCCGCCTCGGCCTCGTTCTGCCTGCGGCTATCCCTGCTATCGTACTTGGTGTCATCCATGTTCGGAAGCTTCGCGTACCAGACGCAATTCATCGTGCTCGCCGGCCTGTCGGTAGCGTTCGCGCGCGTGGGCGGAGGCGAACTCGCGCGCGCGGCCCAAAGCAAGACCGCACAACAGCCGCAACTGGTGTACATGGCCCGGGGAGCCCGCGCGTAACGCCATGTGCGGAATCGCGGGATTCGTCGCCGGCCGTTCCGAACCGCCGGAACGCGCCATCCTCGACCGCATGACCGCGGTCATCGGCCACCGCGGGCCGGACGATTCCGGCGTCTATCTGGACGCGCACGCCGCGCTCGGGCACCGCAGGCTCAGCATCATCGACGTCGCCGCCGGGCGCCAGCCGATGTCCAACGAAGACGGCACCCTTCAGATCGTCTTTAACGGCGAGATCTTCAACCACGCCGAGCTGCGCCCGGAGTTCGAGCGCGCCGGCCACCGCTACGCCACGCGCTGCGACACCGAGACCATTCTGCACGCCTACGAGCAGTACGGCCCGGCCTGCGTCGAGCGGCTCCGCGGCATGTTCGCGTTCGCGATCTGGGACGCGCCGCGCCAAACGCTGTTCTGCGCGCGCGACCGCCTCGGCATCAAGCCTCTGTACTACCACTGGAACGGCCGCCTGTTCGCGTTCGCCTCCGAGATCAAAGCGCTGCTCGAACACCCGGAAATCGCCGCGTCGTTCGACGACGCGCTGCTGCCGGAATACCTCGCCTTCGGCTACACGAGCGGCGACCAGACGCTGTTTTCGGGCATACGGAAGCTGATGCCCGGCCACACGCTCACGCTCGAAAAAACGGGACCGCGCCTCGAAATCCGCCAGTATTGGGACGTGCCCGCGCCTGAGCCCGCCGTGCGCCGCGACGAGGAGTCGTGGATTCGCGAGTGCCGCGAGCGTCTCGAAGAAACCGTGCGGATGCGGCTGATGAGCGACGTTCCGCTCGGCATGTTTCTCAGCGGCGGCGTGGATTCGAGCGCCATCGCCGCGCTGATCCGGCGCATGACGGCCGGCCCGGTCGAGACGTTTTCGGTCGGCTACCAGGAGGCGCCCTACAGCGAACTCGGCTATGCGCGGCAGGTCGCCCGGGCGATCGGCACGGACCATCACGAAGTCGTCGTCGGTATGGCGGACTTTTTCAACGCGCTGCCGAAACTGATCTGGCACGAGGACGAGCCGATCACCTGGCCCTCGAGCGTATCGCTCTACTTCGTCTCGAAGCTTGCGGGCGAGCGCGTCAAAGTGGTGCTCACCGGCGAAGGCGCCGACGAGCTGTTCGGCGGCTACGCGCGCTACCGCTTCTACCTGCTGAACCGGCGCTGGGCGGGCGCGTACGAACTGCTGCCGGGTGCGGCGCGGCGGTGGATTCGCGACCGCGTCGCGGCCACGCGGCTGCTCTCGGCCGGCCCACGCCGCAAAATCCAGCACACCTTCGTCGGGCGCGGGACCGATGTCGAGTCGCTCTACGTGGATAACTTCCACTCCGCGTTTTCCGCCGCGGAACAGGCGAGGCTGTTCCCGCAGCTCGCCGGAGCGCCGCCTTACGCGAACTACCTGCACTACTGGAACACCGGGCGCGCGTACCCGCCGCTCGAGCGCATGCTCTATGCCGACCAGAAAACGTACCTGGTCGAGTTGCTCATGAAGCAGGATCAGATGAGCATGGCGTGCTCGATCGAGAGCCGCGTGCCGTTCCTCGATCATCCGTTCGTCGAGTTCGCCTCACGCGTGCCCCCGCGCATGAAGGTGCGCGGCGGCGTGGGCAAGTACATCCTCAAGCGCGCGGTGGAAGATTTGTTGCCGCGCGACATCGTCTACCGCAAGAAAATGGGCTTCCCGACGCCGCTGCGGCAATGGCTGCGCGAGCCCGCCGCACAGCCGCTGCTCGCGGCGCTGCGAGATCGGGACGGCCTGCTTGCGCCCTACGTCGACCGGCCGGGGCTCGAGGCGCTGCTCGCGCGGCAGGCGGACGGCTCCGAGGACGCCACCGACCGCATCTGGCGCCTGCTGAACTTACAATTGTGGGGAGACCTGTTCATCACGGGCCGCGGGAACCGCTGGCAGGAAGGGCTTCTCGCGGACGCGGCCTCCAAAACTGCGCGATGAAAATTCTTTGGGTCAACACCAACTTCCTTCATCCCACGACGAAGGGCGGGCAGATCCGCACGCTCGAAATCCTGCGGCATCTGAAGCGCCGGCATGAGATTCACTACGTGGCGATCGAAGATCCGGCGCATCCCGAGGCCGCCGCTCAGGCCGCCGAATACTGCGCGCGCGCCTATCCATTCCGTCACAGGATTCCGCCGAAGAAATCGGTAGCGTTCGCGCGCATGTTTGTCGAAAGCTGGTTTTCGGAGATGCCGCTGGCAGTCAGCCGCTTCCACTCGCCCGCGCTCGGCGACTTGCTCCGCGACCTGATCCGCAAGGAACGCTTCGACCGCGCCGTGGTCGATCACCTGGCTCCGACGGCCTATTTCCCCGATCTCGAGCACAGCCTGTTGTTCCAGCACAATGTCGAGACGATGATCTGGCGAAGGCACGCCGAGTACGCCCCGGACCCGCTGCGCCGCTACTACTTCCGCCGGCAGGCCGAGCGCATGTTCGAATACGAGCGGCGCGCCTGCCGCGTAGCCGGCCACATCGTCGCGGTATCGGGCGTCGATGCCTCCACCATGCGGAAGCTGTTCGGCGTCGAGCGGATCTCCGAAATCCCGACCGGCGTGAACGTCGAGTACTTCTCCCCGCCGCCCGAGCCTGTGCGCGGAGCCGAGCTCGTCTTCGTCGGCTCGATGGACTGGCTGCCGAACATCGACGGCGTCGCGTGGTTCGTCCGCGAAGTGTGGCCGGCCATCCGCAGCCGCAGGCCGCAAACGACGCTCGCCATCGTGGGCCGCACGCCGCCGCCGAAGATCGTCGCGCTCGCCGGCCAGCCGAACATTTCCGTGACCGGCACCGTGCCCGACGTGCGCCCGTATTTCTGGGGCTCGGCCGTGTCGATTGTCCCGCTGCGCATCGGCGGCGGCACGCGGCTGAAGATCTACGAGGCAATGGCGGCCAGGTCGCCCGTGGTTTCGACCACCGTTGGGGCCGAGGGTTTGCAGATCGATCCGCCGCGAGACATACGCATCGCCGATGCGCCCGGCGATTTCGCCGCCCAGTGCCTCGAGCTGCTCGAAAATCCGGCCGCGCGCGCCGAGATGGCGGACCGCGCCTGGAGCATGGTGAGCCGGAACTTTTCCTCCGGGCGCGTGGCCGAGCGCTTCTCCGAGACGCTCGAACAGGCGCCCGCGCTCGCGTGTCCGGTTCCGTACACGGCAGTTCCATAACCGGACACCTCGGATTCCCTAAGCCGCTCATTCCAAGTCAATTCCAATTGGCGAAAAAACTGCGTTTCATATGCCAGGCCTGAGCGTTTAAAGAGATAGGAGGTCGCGATGGAAAAGTTGCTCAACGCATTGCGGCGGAATCCGGACGTGGTTGCGATCGCGGTGCTCTGCCTGACCCTGGGCATCGGACGGCACGTGCAGTGCGCGCGGGTCGCCTGGTCGCACCCCGGAGCGCCGGTGCGAATTCACTGGGTTCGCAGCACGCCCGCGCCCCTCGAGCTTCCCGCGCCGCCCGCAGTGCCCGAATTTTGCCGCTAGTCAGTCCTTACCAAGAACCTTTGCGCCCAGCGCGCCGCCGATCAGCGGGAACAGCGTAAACAAAACGAACAGCACCACCAGCGCCGTCAGAATCTGCGTCGCCAGCCCGAGCGGGGTCTGTAACGTGGCAAGCATCTGGTCGAGCGTTTCCGGCGGAAACGGGTAGCGGCTCATCTGGTCACGCATGCGATTGGAAAAATCCGGCTGGCGGACGGCGCTGAGAAATCCGAACGTGAACGGAAGGCTGAACAAAAAAAACGCAAGCAGGCCCGTGAGCCATCCCATCTTCGCGCCGCCGCGGACCGTAATCGACTCGCCGCTGCGCCGGTGGTACAGGTAGACGCCGAGGAACCCCGCGGCAACCAGCCAGATGGGGCAGGCCTCGAACAGCAGCAGATTCAGCAGCAGCGACACCAGAGCGGCGAAAAATCCGATACGAAACGCGAGCGGATTGCGGAACCCGATCGCGGGGCGGACGGGCGCCGGCGCGATGGGCGCCGGGGGAGGCGGCGCCGCGGGCTCTTCGACGGGAGCCGGCAGCAGTTCCTCCCTCTGGGGCTTGCCGCATTTGTGGCAAAACCAGGCATCGGGAGGAAGTTCGGCGCCGCATGTGCAGAAGTCGGGCACACGCTTAGTTTGACGCAGTGCGTTCGCGCGAGGCAAATGCGAGCAATTCGGATGCGGCCGGCCACGCGAGCGCGAAGCCGAGCACCGCGCGCGGAACGTTGGGCGCCGCGCCGAGCAGCCAGTCCGCAAAGTTGAGCGCCGCAAGCGCCCACAGCGCCTTCCGCGGCAGGCGAAGCGGCCGCGCCGCCGCGAGCCATAATCCCGCGTACGCGCCCAGGCAGCGCGCGCAAACCGGCAGCGGGCTTCCCATCCACCAGAACGAGCGAGCTTCGGACTGGTGGCACACGGCCGAGAAGGCGAACCGTGCGGCCGGGACCAGCGGCGCGGCGAACACCGCTGCCAGCAGGACCGCGGCGCACACGAAGATAACAAGGCGGAGTTGCACTTCCAAGCATTTATGATAGAGAAAAATGCCCGCCTCGACGACGACCCTCCTGGTTCTCGGTGATCCCCTCGACCCGCACCTCGCGATGCTCAGCCGTCTCCCGGGCCGGCCGCGAGTCGTTACCGGCCGCCGTCCGGAGGCGTTCACGGAAGCCGCGCCGGCCGCCGACGCGATGCTTTCGTGGTTCGCAGCACGCGACCTGATCGAGCCCGTGCTCGCCATGTCGCCGCGCGTGCGGTGGATTCATTCTTCCTCGGTGGGCGTCGAGGCGGTGCTGTTTCCCGCTCTCATCGAGAGCGATATTACGCTGACGCACGCGCGCGGCGCGTTCAGTCCCGCTCTCGGTGAGTTCGTCATCGCGGCGATGCTCCACTTCGCGAAGGACCTGCCCCGTATGGAGCGCTCGCGCCGGGAAGGCCGCTGGGACCAGTTCGACGTGGACATGCTCGAAGGCGCGACGCTCGGCATCGTGGGCTACGGCGACATCGGCCGCGCCATCGCGCAGCGCGCCCGCGCCTTCGGAATGCGTATCTTCGCGCTTCGGCGGCATCGCGAGCGCTCCTGCGGCGACCCGCTGGTCGATCGCGCCTTCGCGGCCGAGGAACTGCGCGAGATGCTCGCGGCCTGCGATTACGTCGCCGCCGCGCTGCCGCTGACGCCCGAAACTCGCGGGCTGATCGGCGAGCGGGAGCTGGCCGTCATGAAATCTTCGGCCGTCCTGGTCAACGTAGGCCGCGGCCCTTCGATCGATGAGGCCGCGCTCGTCCGCGCGCTCGAACGAAAACAAATCCGCGGGGCCGCGCTCGATGTCTTCGACCAGGAGCCGCTCCCGGCGGGGCACCCGTTCTACCGCCTTGAAAACGTGCTGCTCTCGCCGCACACGGCGGACCATACGGCAGGGTGGCTCGAGCGGTCGATGGAGGTGTTCCTGGCGAATTTCGAGCGCTTCCAGGAGGGCAAGCCGCTCCTGAACGTAGTGGACAAGCGCCTCGGATACTAGCATCCGTGCGCGCGTTCGTGTCATCTATATGGACGCTATGCTACGGGCGATTCCTCTCGCTTTCGCGATGTTGGCCGCGGCCGGCAGCGTCCACGAATTCACGATGAATTCCATCGACGGCAAGCCTGTGCCGCTTGCCGAATACAAAGGTAAAGTCGTGCTGATCGTCAACGTGGCGAGCAAGTGCGGCTACACCCCGCAATACGCCGGGCTCGAAGCGCTCTACCGGAAGTACAAGGACCGCAACTTTGTGATCCTCGGCGTTCCAGCCAACAACTTCGGGTCGCAGGAGCCGGGGACGAACGAAGAGATCAAGGCCTTCTGCAAGCGCACCTACGACGTCACATTTCCGATGTTGGCAAAGGTGAGCGTGAAGGGCGAAGATCAGGCGCCGCTCTACGCCTACCTGACCTCCACAGGAGGCGGCGAGGTGAAGTGGAACTTCACCAAGTTCCTGGTGGACGGCGATGGCAAGGTCATCGGCCGGTTCGAGCCGGCCGTGAAGCCCGACGCTCCCGAGTTGACCGCCGCCATCGAAAAGGCGCTCAAATAGGGTAGGGCGGACTTCCGGTCCGCAGCCGGCCCAGGCCGGCTCAGCCAAGCCATTGGATCACGAACTCTGCATGCGCGAAGCGCTTGCCCTGGCGTGCGCGGCGAAGGCGGCCGGCGAAGTGCCCGTCGGGGCCATCGTCGTCGCGGGAGGCGCTATCATAGGCCGCGGCGGGAATTCACCCGTGGGCCGCAACGACCCGACCGCACACGCCGAAATCCTCGCGCTGCGCGAAGCCGCCGCGGCGGCCGGGAACTACCGCCTCGAAGACGCCACACTCTACGTCACGCTCGAACCCTGCGCCATGTGCGCCGGAGCGCTCGTAACCGCCCGAGTCCGCCGCCTGGTGTTCGGCGCGCGCGACCTGCGCTTCGGCGGCGTCCGCAGCAAATTCCGCATCGCCGATTCGGACCTCCTGAACCACCAGGTCGAGATCGTCGAAGGCGTCCTCGCCGCCGAGTGCGTGCAGCTTTTGCAGGCGTTCTTCCAGGCGCGGCGCGAGCGGACTTAACGCCGCTTCCACCGCAACACCGGCTTCCGCGCCGCCGCCACTTCATCCACGCGCGTCGTGCGCGTACTGTGCGGCGCCTTCAGCACCGTCTGCGGGTCCCGTTCCACTTCCTTCGCAATCGAAATCATCGCGTCGATGAACAGGTCGAGCTCGCGCTTGCTCTCGGTCTCGGTCGGTTCGATCATCATCGCGCCGTGGACGATCAGCGGAAAGCTCACCGTGTAGGGGTGGAAGCCGTAGTCGATCAGGCGCTTGGCGATGTCGCCGGTGCGAACGCCGAGCTTCTCCTGCCGCGAATCGCTGAAGACGGCCTCGTGCATCGAGCGCTCTTCGTGCGGCATATCGTAGTACGGCTCGAGCGCCTTGCGGATGTAGTTCGCGTTCAGCACCGCATCCATGGTCGCGTTGCGCAGTCCCTCGCCGCCGTGCGCCATGATGTACGCGAGCGCCCGCACCATCACGCCGAAATTTCCGTAAAACGCCTTCACGCGCCCGAGCGATTGCGGCCGGTCGTAGTCGAACCGCCACTGGCCGTCCGCGCGCTTCAGCCGCGGCACGGGCAGGAACGGCTCCAGGTGCGCCTTCACGGCCACGGGACCGCTTCCCGGTCCGCCTCCGCCGTGCGGCGTCGAGAACGTCTTGTGCAGGTTCAGGTGCATCACGTCCACGCCGGTGTCGCCCGGCCGCGTGATGCCCGCCAGCGCGTTCATGTTCGCGCCGTCCATGTAGAGCTGCGCGCCGCGCGCGTGCAGAATCTCCGCGATCTTCCCCAAGTTCGGATCGAACACCCCGAGCGTGTTCGGATTCGTGAGCATTAGGGCGGCGACATCGGCATCCACGATCCGGGCCAGCGCCTCGATGTCGATCATGCCGCGCTCGTTCGACTTGATGTTCTCGACCTGATAGCCCGCGATCGCGGCCGTCGCGGGGTTCGTGCCGTGCGCCGAATCGGGAACCAGGATCTTCCTGCGCGCGCCGCCGCGCGATTCGAGCAGCGCTCTCACGAGCAAAATTCCGGTCAGTTCGCCGTGCGCGCCCGCCGCGGGCTGTAGCGTCACGGCGTCCATGCCCGTAATCTCGGCGAGCACGGCCTCGAGGCGCGCCATCACTTCCATCGCGCCCTGCGAGAGCTGCTGCGGCTGGTAGGGATGCGCCCAGGCGAGGCCTTCCGTGCGCGCCACAAGCTCGTTCACGCGCGGGTTGTACTTCATGGTGCACGAGCCGAGCGGGTACATGCCGAGATCGATCGAGTAATTCCACGTCGAAAGGCGCGTGAAGTGGCGGATGGCCTCCACCTCGCTCACCTCGGGGAAGTCCGCGATTTCGGCGCGCACGTTTTCGGCGCCGAGCGTGCCCGCCGGATCCACCGCCGGAACATCCAGCTCGGGCAACTGGTAGCCCTTCTTGCCGGGCGAGCTCAGCTCGAACAGCAGCGGCTCGTCCTGGTTGACGTGGGTTCGCACTTTGCGGATCATCGGGCCACCACCTTGGTCAGATCGCCTGCCTCGACCAGCGCGGCCGCGAGCGTGTCGATGTCCTGGCGGCGGTTCATCTCCGTCGCGCACAGCAGCAGGCCGTTCGGCAGTTCGGGATACCAGCACTCCACGGGCAGCCCGCCGATGATCTTCTTTTCGAGCAGCGCTTCGTTCACAGCTTCGGGACTCTCCACCGCCGTCACGAATTCGTTGAAGAACGGGCCCGAGAAGCGCAGCGGAACCTTCGAGGCCAGGTAGTGCGCCTTCGCCAGGTTCTGCGCCGCCAGCTCGCGCAGCCCTTCTTTTCCGTAGACGGTCATGAACACCGTCGCCATCAGCGCCACCAGCGCCTGGTTCGTGCAGATGTTCGACGTCGCCTTCTCGCGCCGTATGTGCTGCTCGCGCGTCGCGAGCGTGAGACAGAACGCGCGGTTGCCGCGCGTATCCACCGTCTCGCCCACGAGCCGCCCGGGCAACTGCCGCACGTATTTTTCTTTCGACGCGATCACGCCCGCGTACGGCCCGCCGTAGCTCGGCGAAATGGCGAACGATTGCAGCTCGCCGGCGACGATATCGGCCTCGGCCGGAGGCTTCAGAATTCCCAGCGCGACCGCTTCCGTGAACACATCGATCAAGAGCGCGCCCGCCGTGCGCGCGGCCTCGGCCGCGGCCTTCACGTCCTCGACTATGCCGAAGAAGTTGGGCGACTGCACGATCACGGCGGCCGTGCGGCCGTTGAGCTTCCCGGCGAGTTCCTCGAGCGCGGCCGCGCCGGTCTCGCGGTCGTAGCCGAACTCCTCGATCTCGATCCCCAGGTTCTTCGAGTACGTCGCCAGCACCTGCCGGTACTCGGGATGCACCGTGCGCGCCACCAACAGCCGCTTCCGTCCGGTCACGCGGACCGCCATGAGAGCCGCCTCGGCCGCCGCGGTCGAGCCGTCGTACATCGACGCGTTGGCCACGTCCATGCCCGTGAGCTGGCACAGCATGGTCTGGAATTCGAAGATCGAGGCCAGCGTGCCCTGCGAAATCTCAGCCTGGTAGGGCGTGTAGGACGTCAGGAACTCGCCGCGCGAGACCACCGCGTCCACCAGCACGGGCCGGTAATGCTGATAGGCCCCCGCGCCGAGAAACGACGCGTAGCCCACGGCATTCTCGTTCCCGCGCGCCCGGAAATACTCGACGATCTCGTACTCCGACTGGCCGCGTCCGATCGCCAGCGGGCGCTTCAGGCGAACGTGCTCAGGCAGGTCCGCAAACAACTCTTCGAGCGAGCGCACCCCGAGCGCGTCGAGCATTTCGCGGCGCTCGACATCCGACTTGGGAAGATAACGCAACGATCACCCCTCCAGGCCGGCCTGAGGCCGGCCGCGGACCCGGGGGTCCGCCCTGCTATTTCTCTGTCGCGACGTAACTCTCGTAATCGGCCGCCGGCATCAGCGACTCGAACTGTTTCGGATCGCTCAGGCGGATCCTGGCGAGCCACGCAGCGCCGTGCGGGTCCTGGTTGATCTTCTCGGGCGCCTCGGCCAGCGACTCGTTCACTTCGATCACCTCGCCCGTCACGGGCGCGTAAACATCGGAGACCGCTTTCACAGACTCGACCGAGCCGAGCGTCTTGCCCTGCTCCACGCGCGAGCCCACCTTCGGCAGCTCCACGTAGACGATATCGCCGAGTTCGTTCTGGGCGTGGTCCGTGATGCCGACCGTCCCCACGCCGCCTTCGAGGCGTACCCACTCGTGTTCCTTCGTATAACGAAGTTCTTCCGGATATGTACTCATTTCGCTCGCTTGTAGAACGGTGTGGGGACCGTTACCGCGTCCACCAGTTGGCCCCGAATCAGTACCTGGATCTGCTGGCCCACGCCGGCGCGGTCCGCCGGAAGGTAGCAGAGCCCGATGTTCTTGTTCAGCGTCGGCGAAGGTCCGCCGCTGGTCACCCAGCCGGCCGGCTCTCCGCCGATAAACACCTCGTATCCGTCGCGCGCGATTCCGCGCCCGCGCATCTCGAAGCCGGCGAGCTTGCGCCGCACGCCCTCGCGCTCGAGCCGCTCGAGCGCGCCGCGCCCGACGAAATCGCCCTTGTCCATCTTCACGATCCACCCGAGCCCGGCCTCGAACGGCAGGATCGACGCGTGTATCTCGTGCCCGTAAAGCGCCATCGCGGATTCCATGCGCAGCGTGTTGCGGGCGCCCAGGCCGCACGGCTTGATCCCGAACTCGCGCCCGGCCTCCATCAGCTCGTTCCAGAGCCGCTCGGCCTCCGCCGGCGCGATGTAGATTTCAAAGCCGTCCTCGCCCGTGTAGCCCGTGCGGGCGATGCGCGCCGGAGCGCCCGCCACCTCGCCGTCCGTGAACCAGTAATATCGCATCGCGCCGATGTCGGTTGCGGTCAGCTTCTTCAGCGTCGCGAGCGCGCGCGGACCCTGCACGGCAATCTGCGCATAACGCTCGCTCGCGAAATCGACTTCGGCGCGGAAGCGGTTCGCGGCGCTGATGTGCTCGCAGTCCTTCTCCTGGTTCGAAGCGTTTACGCACAGAAACAGGTGGTCGTCGGCGACCTTGTGAACCAGGATGTCGTCCACGAATCCGCCGTGCTCGTAGAGCAGCGCGGAATACTGAATCTGGCCCTGCTTGAGCCTGGCCACCGAGTTGGTGGTGACGTAGTCGGCGAGCGCGAGGGCCTCGGGACCCCGGATCTCGATCTCGCCCATGTGGCTGACGTCGAACAGGCCCACGGCGTTGCGCACCGCGGCGTGCTCGTCGAGGATGCCCGAATACTGCACGGGCATCTCCCAGCCGCCGAAATCGACCATCCTGGCCCCCAGCCGGCGATGCGTGCGATTGAGTGGAGTGAGCTTCAAGCCCTGGGGAACAGCCATTAAAACTGTAGGCTAACAATTAGCGCGAAGGCCGTCAAATCCAAGAAATACAGCCGGTTGCGGCACAACCCCGGAGAGGCTATTCTGTAAACCATGAGAGGGAACAAGAACGTCATCGCGGCCCTGAATGAAGCCCTGAAAGAGGAATTGACGGCGATCAATCAGTACTTCGTTCACGCCGAGCTCTGCGAGAACTGGAAGTACGAACGCCTGTCGAAGTACATCAAGAAGCAGTCCATCGACGAGATGAAGCACGCCGAGAAGCTGATCGAGCGCATTCTCTTCCTCGACGGCACGCCCTCGATGGACCCACTGCCCGTAAAGGTCGGCGCCAATGTGAAGCAGCAGCTCGAGAACGACCTCGCGCTCGAAGTCGGCGCCGTGGCGATGTACAACAAGGCCATCCAGACCTCCGTCGATGCCGGCGACAACGGTTCCCGCGATCTCTTCGAAGCGCTTCTGAAGGACGAAGAAGAGCACGCCGACTGGCTCGAAGCGCAGCTACATCAAATCGGCGAAATGGGAATGGAGCGCTACCTCTCGCAGCAGGTCAAGAACGACTAAGTAGGGCG
>JBLNDJ010000054.1:0-20754 GCA_050261515.1 Acidobacteriota bacterium
AGTACTTTAGACATGAGCGACCAGTTCCTTTCGTATGCGGCTCTGCGCCGCTGGATTCACCTCTTCGCAGCGTAACCCGCGCTACTGCGAAACGGCGGCTGGTCGCTCCATAATGACTAGGTACCACGGTAGCCAGGTGGGGCAGGCGGTTTCGTCTGCCCCGCCCGATCTTCACGCGACGATTGCGGTCAGGCTGAGAACCCTTCTCCCGAGATCCGGATCTCCCTCGATCTTCACCAACGAGAGCGCCGAGTCGCGATCGATCCCCTTCGTGAAGAGGCGCCACGCCATTTCCTGCGGAATCGTCACACGGGACGTCCACTCTCTTTCGGCCGTGAACGCCCATCCCGCAGGCGTGCGCGCCAGAAACCATCGCCCGCCGCATTCGCCGGAGATCTCTATGAGAAGCACGGTTCCGACGGGCGCGGCGGCATCCCGGAAGAGATGCGGCAGCCCTCGCAGGAAACAATCGAGGACCGGGTGGTACAGCTCCGGGACCATGATGCCGGGCCGGTTCGTGGCCAATCGTATTTGCTGCTGATGGTGCCACCGCTCGGTCAACTCGCGGGCGGTATCGAACCAGTTCAGTGATTTCTCTTCACCCGCCCAGCTCACTGCAAATGCCGACGGAGCGAATGGATCGAGCGACTCGTGAAACCGCGCGCTCTGCTCGCAGGCCATCCCCATCAGATCGATCAGAACCGGCGGGCTCAGGCGGCGGTAAACCGCGACGCCTTCCCGGTTCAGGCGGTTTACGAACGCAGTCAGGTCGCGGGGGGCGGCCTCCACAAAGCACGAATCGCGGGCGAGCGAGAGCTTGCGAAGCGGGGTGTCGAGCAGGTGCGCCGCGACGTCCCGGACCTTCCACAGCGGAGCGACGGTCTGCATCTCCCATTCGCCCGGCGTCAGGGAGCGCAGAAGCTCGATCAGGGCATCGTCCACTCTGCCGAGCAAGTGGGCGCAAAGAATCGGGGCTGTGCCGGGCGTAGCCGTTACGAGACTTCTCCCGCGCCCGCCGAGGGCTTGCAGGCGTAGATCTGCGGCAGGATCTGGAACTTCTTCTGGTACGCCTGTGCGATCTGTCTCTGGAACGTTTCCACCGATTCAGGCGCTACGAGCGACACCGTGCAGCCGCCGAAGCCGCCGCCGGTCATGCGCGAACCGTAGACGCCCGGAACCGCGATGGCGGTTTCCACCAGGAAATCGAGTTCCTCGCAGCTCACTTCGTAGTCGTGCTGGAGGCTGCGGTGCGAGGCCACGAACAGCTCGCCCATGCGCTTCAGATCGCCCTGGCGGCTCGCGTTCATGAACTGCTCGACGCGCGCATCCTCGGTTACGACGTGCCTGGCGCGCTTGCGCGGCGCCTCGGGGATGCGGTCCGCCGCACGCTCGAACAGCGCCATATCGACATCCCGCAGGCTCTCGACGTCCGGCTTCACGGTCTTGATCGCCTTCACCGCCTCGCCGCATTCTCGTACGCGCTCGCGATAGGCCGACGCGCCCAGCTCGTGCTTCACCATCGTGTTCACGGCGAAGATCGCGACGTTGGCCGGAAGCTCGACCGGGTCGTTCGCCAGGCTGCGGCAGTCGATCCGCACCGCCGATCCCTCGCGCCCGAACACGGAAATGTACTGGTCCATGATGCCGCAGGGCATCCCGACGAATTCGTTCTCGGCGCGGCGGCAGAGCTTCACCAGCTCCATCGGGTCCATCGCGCGGCCGTCGAGCAGCGCGAGCGCCGTCGAGGTCTCGAGCGCGGCCGACGAGCTGAGGCCAGATCCCACGGGCACCGTACTGTGGATCAAGAGGTTCTTCGGCGCGATCTCGAATCCGGCGCGCACGAGCTGCTGCGCGACGCCGAAGACGTAGTCGCTCCAGTGCTTCGCCGGCTTCAGGTCCGCGATCGCGCCGACCGGATGCTCGATCGTCTCGCAGAGCGCGTCCGAGATCACTCGCAGCTTGCCGGCCTGGTTCGGCGCGGCGCCGATGAACGACGCCATGTCGAGCGCCATCGGCAGCACGAAGCCGAGGTTGTAATCGGTGTGCTCGCCGATCAGGTTCACACGGCCCGGCCCGCGGAATACGCGGAGGCCGGCGGTCGATCCGTAGATCCGTCCGAAGCTCTCCCTTACGATGCGCGCTTCGCCAGCCAAAGCATCACCCCGCCGAAAATCAACATCGCGACGCCGCTATACAGGTTCACGTTCGTCGTCGTATCGAGCTGCGCGCGCCACGGCGTCAACAGCCCCACCGCGCACAGAATCACGCCCAACGCAAAGAAGAACCAACCCGCGGGTAATCTCAGGTCCCACATAAATCCTCTTTACCGGTACAGGATATTCAGAGCGATCAACAGGATCACTACGATCACGGCCAGCGTCGCCGGCTTTTGATACCAGCTCTTCTCGTGCGCTTCCTTGGGGAACTCGGTCTCGCTCCAGACCAGGTTCTTCAGCTCGCCGGCCGGCGCGGGCTGCGTCACCAGGCTCACCAGGATCGTGACCGCGAACGCCACGCTCCAGGTGATCAGCGCCACCCAGAAGTTCTGCGCCATGGCGGTCCGGAACTCGTACACGTTCGAGATCCAGCCGCCCTTGCCTTCGGCGACCGTGAGCGCCAGCGTCAGGACCGCGGAACCCGTGCCCGCCACCAGGCCCGTGAAGGCGCCGTGCTTCGTCGTGCGCCTCCAGAACATGCCGAGCAGCATGGTCGCGAACAGCGGCGCGTTCACCACGCTGAAGACGAGCTGAAGCAGGTCCATGATGTTGTTGTAGAGCGTGGCGACGTAAGCGCAGCCGATCGAGAGCGCCGTGCCGGCGATCGTCGAGAAGCGCCCGATCATCAGGTAGTGCGAGTCGCTCGCGTTCGGCCGGATGTGCGTCTGGTAGATGTCGTAGGTGAAGACGGTGTTGAACGCCGTGACGTTGCCCGCCATGCCGCTCATGAACGACGCCATCAGGGCGGTCAGGCCGACGCCGAGCATGCCCGAGGGATAGAAGGCCACCATGAGGCGGTTCATGACCTGGTTGTAATCCTGCTTGTCGGGGCCGAGCAGATCGGGCCCGATGCCGGAGGCCACCAGCGCGGCGCCCGCGAGGCCGGGCAGGATCACGACGGCCGGCATGAACATCTTCGGGAACGCGGCGATCAGCGGCGTGCGGCGCGCGGCCGACATCGAATTGGCCGCCATCGCGCGCTGCACCACCAGAAAGTTCGTGCACCAGTATCCGAACGACAGCACGAAGCCGAGCCCCGCCACCATGCCGAACACTTCCACTCCCATCGGGTTCTGCGAGGCGTTCGTCATGTTCGCCCACATATGTGTCATGCCCGGCGCCAGGCGCGTTTTGATTCCTTCCCAGCCGCCCGCCTTCATCACCGAGAGAATCGCCAGCGGCGAGAAGCCGAGCACGATCAGGAAGAATTGCAGGACTTCGTTGTAGATCGCGCTGGTGAGCCCGCCCAGGTACGTGTAGCAGAGCACGATGACTGCCGAGAGCAGCACCGAGGAGGTGAAGCTCCAGCCCAGCATCAGCTCGAACAGGCGGCCCAGGGCGTACATCGAAATCCCGGAAGAAAAGATGGTCATCACCGCGAAGGTGAGCGCGTTAAACGTGCGCGTCTTTTCGTCGAACCGGAGCTTGAGGTATTCGGGCACCGAGCGGGCGCGGCTGCCGTAATAGAACGGCATCATGAAGAGCCCCACGAACAGCATCGCGGGGATCGCGCCGACCCAGTAGAAATGCGCCGTCAGGACGCCGTACTTCGCGCCCGAAGCGCACATCCCGATCACTTCCTGCGCGCCGAGATTGGTCGCGATGAACGCCAGGCTCGTGATCCAGACGGGCAGGGAACGGCCCGACGTGAGGAACTCCTCGGCTGTGGAGACTTTCTTCTTCAACAGCCAACCGATCCCGATCACGAAACAGAAATACAGGGCAAGAATCAGGTAATCGACAAAGGCAAGTGTCATACTGTCGTCCGGTCGAGTCTACCACGGCGGCGGGGGTCGGGTGGGCGTTCCTTGACATAGGCGGGCGTCCTCCGGTATCAAGGTTCACTTATGTGGCCGCAGCACTACGTTCCCGTCGGAGGCTCGCTTGCGGCATCGGCCGCGGTGGCGGCGCTCCCGGTCTTCATCCTTCTTTATCTGCTCGGAATCCGCCGCACCGCCGCCTGGATCGCCTCGCTGGCGGGACTCGCGTCGGCGGCTCTGACCGCACTCGTCGTCTATCGTATGCCCGCTGTGACGCTCGTGAGCGCGATCGCCTACGGCGCGGCGTTCGGCCTGTTCCCCATCGCCTGGATCGTCTTCACCGCCATCCTGCTTTACCGCCTCACGGTCGAGACGGGCAAGTTCGAAATCTTGAAGGACTCCATCGGCCGCCTGACCCAGGACCGCCGCCTGCAGGCCCTGCTGATCGCCTTCGCCTTCGGCGCGTTCCTCGAAGGCGCGGCCGGCTTCGGCAGCCCGGTGGCGGTGGCGGCGGCGATGCTGGCGGGCCTCGGCTTCAATCCGTTCCACGCCGCCGCGATCTGCCTGCTCGCCAACACCGCGCCGGTCGCGTTCGGCTCCATCGGCATCCCGGTCGTGACGCTCGCGGGCGTGACCGGGCTGCCGCTCGACCGCCTCAGCGCCGGCGTCGGCCGCATCTGCGCCCCGGTGTCGCTCATCATCCCGGCGTACCTGATCGCGGTGATGGGCGGATGGAAAGCCCTGCGCGGCGTGCTGGCGGGCGCGGCGGTTTGCGGCGCCTCCTTCGCCGGCGTGCAGTTTCTGGTGTCGAACTTCATTGGGCCTCAGCTTACAGACATCCTCAGCTCGCTGGCCGCCATCGCGTCGCTGCTTGTGCTGTTCGCTTTTTGGAAGCCGCGGGACACGTTCGCTTTTCATGGCGCGAGCGGCGCGGCGCCGGCGGTGCGGCCGCACACGGTGCGCGAGGTGGCGCTCGCCTGGATGCCGTACGGACTGCTGGTGGCGTGTGTGCTGCTCTGGGGATGGCAGCCGGTGCGCGAGGCGCTCGTTCGGTGGAACGTCGTCGTGCCGTGGCCCTGGCTGCACAAGGCGATCGGGCGCATGCCGCCCATCGTGCCCGCGCCCGCGCCGTACCCCGCGCAGTTCACGTTCAACTGGCTGGCGGCCTCCGGAACCGCGTGCTTCGCCGCCGTGCTCCTTTCGGCCCTCCTCCTGAGAGTCACGCCACGGAAGTTCGCGGGCGTCGTGGCCGCAACCGCGCGGCAACTGGGCTTTTCGGTGCTCACGATCGCTTCCGTCCTCGCGCTCGCGTTTCTCATGAATTACTCGGGCGCGACCGCGACGCTGGGGCTCGCCTTCGCCGGCACCGGCGCCATGTTCCCGTTCTTCAGCGCGCTGCTCGGCTGGGTCGGAGTTTTTCTGACGGGCTCGGATACGTCGGCCAATGCGCTGTTCGGAAATTTGCAGGTGATCACGGCGAACCGTCTCGGACTGAGCCCGGTCCTGATGGCGGCGGCGAACTCGGCGGGCGGGGTGATGGGCAAGATGATCAGCCTGCAAAGCATCGCGGTGGCCTGCGCGGCGGCGGGCCTGGCGCGCGAAGACGAATCGCGCCTGTTCCGCTTCACCCTGAAGCACAGCGCCGCGCTCGCCGCCCTGATCGGGCTGATCGCGGTGCTGTACGCGTACGGTGCGGGATAGGCTTCAGCCTGTCCGGCTGCCGCCTACTTCCGCTCGTACCGCCCCATGTACTGCGACTGCGCGAGCACATGGTTCTTGAGCGCCCGGTCGAGGTCGGCGCGCTTCGCGCCCTCGCGCAACCCCAGGCTCGGCACATCGAGAGCGTAAATCTTGAAGAAATACCGGTGCGGACCGTGGCCGCGCGGCGGACACGGCCCGTTGTAGCCCTTTTTGCCGAAGTCGTTCGTGCCGCTCTGGCCGAGCTGTCCCGGCTTGAACCCCTGGGCCAGCGCGTGCACCGAAGCCGGAATATCCCAGAGCAGCCAGTGGTTCCACGTGCCCGCCGGAGCGTCCGGATCGTCCACGATCAAGGCGAAGCTCTTCGTGTCCCGCGGCTCGCCGTCCCATTCGATCGACGGCGAGAGGTCCGCGCCGTCGCAGCTTTGCAGGTTCGGAATCGCGCCGCCCTCGGCGAACGCGCCGACTGTGATCTTGAATGCCATAGCGCCCAGACTCCGCGTTCATGCTAACATCCGGGGATGGCCGGAACCAAGATCACCATCAAGAGCAACGGGTCGATCAGGATCGAGGGCGATTTCGTCATCGTCGATCCGGACGGCAAGGAGTTCGGCCTCGGGGGCCGCACCGCTGTCTCGCTCTGCCGCTGCGGCCACTCGCAGAACAAGCCCTTCTGCGACGGCGCCCACAAGACCGCCGGATTTCAGGACGAAGTCCACGCCCGCGAACTGCCGCCGCCCGCGCCGGTGCCTCAGCCGCGGTAACGATCCGAAGCCGAAACTCGAGGCCGCGCCTCACCCCTCGGAATCTTCGAGCACGCAAACGTCGGCCAGGTTGCGGTATAGTTCCGCGTAGTCCAGGCCGTAACCCACCACGAATTCGTCCGGGATCCGGAAACCCACGTAAGCGACGTCCACGGGCCGCACGCGCCGCTCGGGCTTGTCGAGCAGAGCCGCGATACGCAGCGAACGCGGGCGGCGCTCCTTGAGCACGTTCACAAGGTAGTTCAGCGTCACGCCGCTGTCCACGATGTCCTCGACGATGACGACGTCGGCCCCTTCGATCGAAATATCGAGGTCCTTGGTCAGCTTCACCTCGCCCGAGCTCTTCTTGCCCTTGCCGTAGCTCGAGATCCCGATGAAGTCGAGCCGCACCGGCCGCGTGACCGCGCGCGACAGGTCCGCCAGGAACACGCACGCCCCTTTCAGGATGCCCACCAGCAGCACGCCTTCCGGATAGTCGCGGTCGATCTCGCGGCCGAGTTCCTGGATGCGCGCGTGAATCTTCGAGGCGGGAAGCAGGACGCGAAGAGGCATGTTGGCAGAAAAGGTAATTGTAGTACGATGAGGGCGAGGAGCTGATTGCGAAGTCACACGGACCCGAACGAACCCACCCGAGACGAAGCCCTTGCCGCGCCTCTCGTTGCCGCCCGCGCCGCTGAATCCAAGAAGGCCATCGACGTTCGCGTGCTGGATTTGCGCGGCGTCAGCTCGTTCACGGATTTCTTCGTCATCTGCTCGGGATCCAACACGCGCCAGATCCAGGCCATCGCCGATGAAGTCGCGCTCGAACTGAAGAAAGCCGGCCAGACCGGAATCGGAATCGAAGGCTACGAGACGGCCGAATGGGTGCTTGCCGACTACGGCGACTTCATCGTCCACGTCTTCTCCGAGAAGGCGCGCCGCTTCTACGATCTGGAGCGCCTCTGGCGGCAGGCGAAGGAAGTGCCCATCCCGGCCGCCGCTCCGGCGCGCTAGAGCGCCTCGGCCGCGTGATAGGAGCTGCGCACCAGCGGCCCTGCTTCGACGTGCCGGAATCCGAGTTCCTGCCCGTAACGCTTTAGCTCCGCGAACTCCGCGGGAGGCACGAAGCGCAGTACCGGCAGGTGCTTCGGCGACGGCCGCAGATACTGACCTAGCGTGAGGATGTCCACATCGTGCGCGCGCAGGTCGCGCATAACCTGCCTCACTTCATCCAGGGTCTCTCCGAGCCCGAGCATCAGGCCCGACTTCGTCGGAATGTCCGGCCGCGCCGTCTTCGAATATTTCAGGATCTCGAGCGACCGCTCATACCGCGCCCCCAGCCGCACCTGCCTGTAGAGGCGCGGGACGGTCTCGGTGTTGTGGTTCATCGCGTCGGGCGAAGCTTCGAGCACGATATCCATCGCGGCGTGCGAGCCTTGGAAATCGGGAATCAGGACCTCGACGCGGCATCCCGGAATCCGCTCGCGGATCGCGCGGATCGTCAGCGCGAACAGCTCCGCGCCGCCGTCCTTGCGGTCGTCGCGATTCACGCTCGTGATCACGGCGTAACGCAGCCCGAGCGTCGCGGCGGCCTCGGCGACGCGGCGCGGCTCGTCGTAATCCACGCTGAGCGGAGCGCCCTTCTGCACGGCGCAGAACCCGCACCGCCTGGTGCACACGTTGCCGAGGATCATGAACGTCGCCGTGCGATGATTCCAGCACTCGCCGGCGTTCGGGCACGCCGCGCTCTCGCAAACCGTGTGCAGCCGCAGCCGCTCGACGAGCTGCTTCAACTCGCGATAATTCTCCCCCACGGGAGCGGGCGCGCGCAGCCACTCCGGCCGCGGTGGTTGCTTCGATCCAAGGGTAACCAGCACTGATTTTATTTTAGGGGCTTCGGACGCTCGCGAGGCTCGCCCGCGATCCATCGTTGCCAGCTATGCGGCAGCACACCGGTCTGCGACAACGTCAGCTTCGCCTCGTGCTCCTCGGGGTTCGCGCGAGACCGCCACATGCTCCATACCTTCAAAGCGGACAACACCGCGAACAAGCCCCACGCCGCGGCGACAATCCAAGCGTCGGCCCACCCGGACCCCAGGCCCACGACGAGCGTGAGCCCGACCAGGAACGCCGCGAGAGTCACGATCGCGCGCATCCTGTGCCACATCGTGCCTCCATGATAGCACCGGCCCCGGCCATCCACCCTCATTGCCCTCCGGGACCCTTGAAAGCGGGATTGGTTGACAAGCCGTTCAGCTCCGACTTGACCGCCGGAGGAGTTTCCCGCGAAGCAAGCATGTACTCGATATAGTCTGCGACGAGGCCGTCCTGTAGTTGAAACGAACGCAGGGACCAGCCCGCAGCCGTGTATGTGACTCCGCGCACGATCGACGGCGTGAGCGCAGTCGGGCGGACGGCGCTTTCTTTCAGCTTGGCGAATGCCTCGTAATCCGTGCGCCACGCCAGAGTGCCGGCGATCGCCTGAATCGGCTCGTATCGGCCGGTAGCCCCGAACACACCCCACAACATGTCGAGGTGCTGGAAGAGCGCCTCGTTTGCGCCAAGATCGAACGGATCCTCCAACTCCGGGAGACTCCGGAATTTCTCCTGCTCCTCTTTGGACAGTGCATCAAGAACCGGGGCGATGTCGAATGAATTCGATCGCAGGCAACAAGCAAATCTGTTTGGCGCTCGGAGCTTCAATGTTTGCCTCGACGCGGGCCGAACCGTCCTGCGCACCGGCGGGAACGCACCATTTCGAATCCGAAACGCCCATGCTCGCCATGGTCCTGATGGAATCGGTAAGCTTGGCGCCGCCGACGGCCAGGGCTTGCGTTACAAAGTCGCCGCCCTCGGGTTTTAGCCTCTTGAAACCCGACATCACGGCGGAATCATGAGACTCGGTATGGGCCCGCGAACCTAACGCTGAATGACAGCTTCGTCCGCCTCAAGTAGTCGTCGCGGTTTTCGCCGGTCGCAATCAGCGCGACCCGAACGCATTGTCCCGGGTTGAGAGAGGTTACGTTCGTGGGCGCGTTTACAGGATCCAGCGTGTGTGTCCACTGCTCGCGGACCACGGAATCGTCCAGCAGCATGATCTGTTCCTCGATCTTCGCCGGCGATGGTTGCGTCCCGTAAACTGAATCCTGGCCAAAGGCTGCGGGCACGACCCAGACACTTGCACAGAGGCTGATGAGAAGTGGGCGGATTCCGCGTCATTACATCTGAACTTGCGTTCTGGCGCAACACCGCATCGACGCCCCAGGCCGCGCTCGCTCCTACCCCTTCCTGCTCGCCTCCCGAATCGTGCGAATCTCCTCCTTCGGGATTTTGAGAAACTCCAGAAATTCCTGGTGTTCCTCCGGCGCCGAGCGCTCGAACTCGGCGTGGAACTTCCTCATGTCTTCCTCGGTCAGGCCCGAGGCCTTCATAATGGAGACCAGCTTCTCCTTCGTGACCATTTGCATCCTCCAGACGGAATTTTCGACGTTGAGCAGCCTGAGGATCGCCCGTTGATGGCTGCGGAGCCTCTCGATCTCCACGCTCAGTTCCGCGAGCCGCCGCTTCAGGATCGACCCCGCATCGTTCTCCGGACGGTCCAGAATCGCCCGAATGTCTTCAAGCGTCAGCCCCGCCGCGCGGTATACGCAGATCTGCTCGAGCCGCCGCGCGTCCTTCTCGCCGTACGCGCGGTACCTCGCAGCCGTCCGCGGCGCGGGCTTCAACAGTCCGATCGATTCGTAATAGAGCAGCGTGCTGCGGCTCAGGCCGCAGCGGCGCGCGAGCTTGGATATCGTCAGCATCGGACCAGGTCCCAGTCTGAAGTATGAAGTTATAGACGGGTCAAGCGGAAAGTTTCGCGATCGCCTCGAGATTGACCCGCACGTTGGCGAGCGCGCCGGCACGCGCCGCGGCCGCGAGCGCGCGCGCCGTCTCGATGTCGGAAGCAAATCGCGCCGGAGCCTCGCTCTCCAGCACTGCGAGCCGCGCATCGAGCGCGGAGACGCGCTCGGAAACCTCCGCCGGCACAGCCGCCGCTGCTCGCAGCGCCGCCTCCACGTGCGGCGCGCGCTCCGCCTTCGGCCTGCGGTAAGCGGCCATCACCTCGTTGAACGCCGCTGCGTCGCGCTCTACCGCCGCCGCCAGGAACCGCCGGTCGTCTTCGAACTCGCGCGCGTCGCGCTTCGCCAGGCCGGATACCATTGCGCCCAGAGCCGCCGCCATCGCGCCCGCCGCCGCCGCGGCGCTCCCTCCGCCGGGCGCGGGCGTCGCCGCAGCCAGCGCATCCAGGAACTCGTTGATGCCGGCCCCGCCCAGCCGGTTCTCGAACACCATCTCCGGCTTGAAATTCTCGATGCGCAGGAAATGCTCCGCGGACATCTCGAGCGCCTTCTTCGGAATAAGGCCGACGATCTCGCTCCCCACGATCGACGCGCCGTAGCGCGCAGCCTCGGTCCGCACCGCCTCGAACACGCGATGGACCGGCGTCTGCTCGAAGTCCGTCAGGTTCATCGAAACCTGCGCCAGGCCGCGCGACGCCAGCGCCACGCCCATCGCCTTCACGTAGCGGAACCCGCCGGAGGAGAACCGCACCGCCTTGGCGATCCGCTTCGCAATCTCGACGTCCGCCGTGTTCAGGTTGATGTTGTACGCGATCAGGAATCTCCGCGCCCCCACCACAACCGCGCCCGCCGTCGGATGCACGCGCGCCTCGCCGATATCGGGCGCGCGCTCGGGCTTTACGCCGATCTCCTCGCGCAGCCCCTCGAACTGCCCGTGCCGTATGTTCTCCAGGTTCACGCGCTCCGGCCTGCGCGCCGCGGCCTCGTAGAGGTAAACCGGAACGCCGAACCTCCGCCAGATCTCCTCGCCCACGCGCCCGGCCAGCCGCGCGCAATCCTCGAGCGTTACGCCCTCCACCGGAACGAACGGCACCACATCCGCCGCGCCGATCCGCGGATGCGCCCCGGTGTGGTGGTTCAAATCGATCGACTCCACCGCCTTCCCAACGGCCCGCAGCGCGGCCTCGCCAACCGCCTCCGGCTCTCCCGCGAACGTCAGGACCGACCGGTTGTGGTCCGCATCCATTTCCCGGTCGAGCAGCGCCACTCCGGCGACGGACCGCACCGCCTCGGCCAGCGCGTCCACCTTGGCCGCGTCGCGCCCCTCGGAAAAATTCGGCACGCACTCGACTATTCGTCTCGCCATTCGATCTCCCCTTCGCGGTAGAGCACCTGGCCGCGCTTCATCGTCATCGCGACCAGGTTCACCCCGAAATGATACGGAATTTCGCGGTAATCGGGCACGTTGAACATCACCAGATCGGCGTCCTTGCCCGCCTCGATGCTGCCCGTGTGGCCCGCGCAGCCCATCGCGTGCGCGCCGTTGATGGTCGCCGCCGCGATCGCCTCGGCGGGCGTCATCTTCATCTGCGAGCACGCGAGCGAGAGAATCATCGGCATGCTGTAGGTGGGGCTCGTCCCCGGGTTGTAGTCGCTCGCGAGCGCCACCGCCACGCCCGCATCGATCATCTTGCGCGCGTCCGCGTAGCGGCCAAGTCCGAGGTGGAACACCGCGCCCGGAAGCAGCGTCCCCACGGTCGCCGAATCCGCCAGCGCCTCGAAGTCGCTTGCATCGGCGTAGTCCAGGTGATCGGCGCTCGTCGCGCCGGCCTCCACCGCCAGTTTCGTTGCGCCCGAATGCGAGAACTGCTCCGCGTGCACCTTCAACTGGAAGCCCATCTCCCGCGCGGCCAGCAGATACCGGCGCGCCTGCTCGAGCGTGAACGCGTCCTGCTCGCAGTACACGTCCACGAACCGCGCCAGGTTGCGCCGCCGGATCTTCGGCATCAGGTAAGAGCACGTCCAGTCGATGTAGTCGTCGGCGCGCCCCTCGTACTCCGGCGGAACCACGTGCGCGCCCAGATACGTGCTCACCAATTCGAGCGGCTTGCCGTTCATCGCGCGGATGGCGCGCAGCGTCTTCCGCTCGCCGGTTTCGTCGAGGCCATAGCCCGATTTCGCTTCGAGCGACGTCATCCCGTGCCGCACCATCCCGCCGAGCGTGCGCCGCGCCTGAAGGATCAGCCTGCGGATCGGCGTCTGGCGCACCGCGCGCACGCTGGTCAGAATGCCGCCGCCGCACTGGGCGATCTCCGCGTAGCTCGCCCCCGCCAGGCGCATCTCGTAATCGTGCAGCCGCGGCGGCCCGCAGATCAGGTGCGTGTGGCTGTCCACGAAGCCCGGCATCACCACGCGCCCGCTCGCGTCGATCTCTTGCGCGCCCCGCGCGTCGGCCAGGTTCTCCATGCGGCGGCTCGGCCCGAGCGCCGCGATCTTGCCGCCCTCGATCAGAACCGCGCCATCCTGAATTACGCTGAGTTCGCGCAGAGCACGCCCGCGGCGCGGACCTGCCGGTCCCCGCAGCGTCACGAGTTGCCGCGCGCCGCGCACCAGAACGCTGCTGTTGATTGGCATTCGCTACAGAGCCGCGCACGTCACGAAGCGGCCGGAAACTCCCCCTATTCTTGCACCGGAGCGCGCAATCCAGCGCTTTTTGCGAACTCGATCGCGTCCTGGTACCCCGCGTCTACATGGCGCAGTACGCCCAGCCCCGGGTCGCACGTCATCACGCGTTCCAGGCATCGCGCCGAACCCTCCGTGCCCTCCGCCACCGTGACCTGCCCCGCGTGCAGCGAGTAGCCGATCCCGACTCCCCCGCCGTTGTGAAACGACACCCAGCTTGCGCCCGCTGCCGTGTTCAAAAGCGCGTTCAGCACCGGCCAGTCTGCGATCGCGTCGCTTCCGTCCCGCATCGCCTCCGTCTCCCTGTAAGGCGATGCCACCGACCCGCAGTCCAGGTGATCCCGCCCGATCACCACCGGAGCCTGCAACTCCCCGCTCGCCACCATGCGGTTGATTTCGGCCGCGAACCGCGCGCGCTCGCCGTAGCCGAGCCAGCAGATCCGCGCCGGCAGTCCCTGAAACCGCACCCGGCTGCTCGCGAGGCCGATCCACCGCGTGAGGGATTCGTTCGCGGGGAACAGGCGGCACACGGCGCGGTCGGTCGCCGCAATGTCCGCCGGCTCGCCCGAGAGCGCCACCCAGCGGAACGGCCCGCGCCCCTCGCAAAACATCGGGCGTATGTACTCCGGAACGAACCCCGGAATCGTGAACGCGTCCTCCACCCCCCGGTCGGCCGCCATCCGGCGTATGTTGTTGCCGTAGTCGAACGCCACCGCGCCCATGCGCTTCAAATCGAGCATCGCGCGCACGTGCACGGCAATCGAATCCATCGCGCGGTTCACATACTCCCCCGGGCCGCGCGCGCGAAGCGCCGCCGCCTCCCCCACCGTGCAGCCCGCCGGAATGTATCCGTTCAACGGATCGTGCGCGCTCGTCTGGTCCGTCAACAGGTCCGGCACAATCCCGCGCCGGACCATCTCGGGAAGCACCTCCGCGCAATTGCCCACCAGTCCAACCGAAACCGCCTGCTTCTGGTGCACCGCGTTGCGCAGAATCCGCACCGCTTCGTCGAGCCCGTTGACCATGATGTCGCAGTAGCCCGTTTTCAACCGCCGCTTGATCCGCTCGGGATTCACCTCCACGCACAGGAACGCCGCGCCGTTCATCGTCGCCGCCAGCGGCTGCGCGCCGCCCATTCCGCCCATGCCGCCCGTCACGACGAGCCTGCCCGCCAGCGTCCCGCCGAAGTGCTTCCGCGCCGCCGCCGCGAACGTTTCGTACGTGCCCTGAAGAATGCCCTGCGTCCCGATGTAGATCCAGCTTCCCGCCGTCATCTGGCCGTACATGATCAGGCCGAGTTTCTCGAGCGCGTGAAACTCCTCCCAATTCGACCACCGGCCCACGAGGTTCGAATTCGCGATGAGCACCCGCGGGGCCTCCTCATGCGTGCGGAACACGCCCACCGGCTTGCCCGACTGCACCACCAGCGTCTCATCGTTCCCGAGAGCCTGCAGTTCCCGTACGATCGCGTGGTAACACGCCCAGTTCCGCGCCGCCTTGCCCGCGCCGCCGTACACTACCAGGTCCTCGGGCCGCTCGGCGACCTCGGGATCGAGGTTGTTCATGAGCATCCGCATCGCCGCTTCCTGCCGCCACCCCTTGCACGCAAGCGCGCCGCCCCTGGGCGCACGAATCACAGTTTGCATGCCTCAAATCTAACATCCGCAATCGGAGCGCGACGCCCGGCCCAAGGTGCCGATTTGCGCCGGCGGCAGGCCGAAGGGCGTCCGGCGGCCGTATTCCGGCTAGACTGAAAGATTGCATCTCCGTGCCTGACCATCGCAAGCCCCACAACCCGCCGCGGCGCGCCCCCGCCACCCCCGCCAAGCGCCCCCTCAAAACCCTGGAGCGCGTCATCTCCAAAGCCGGGCTCGGCTCGCGAACCGAAGCACGCAGTTGGATCGGCGCCGGCCGCGTCCGCGTCAACGGCAAGCTCATCCAGACGCCCGGCCACTGGGTCGACCTCGAGCGCGACCGTGTCACCCTCGACGGCGTCCCCGTCCGCCCCGGCGAAAAGATCTACCTGCTCCTCTACAAGCCCAAGGGCTATCTCACCACCTACAAAGACCCCGAAGGCCGCCCCACCATCTACGATCTGCTCGAAGACGTTTCCCAGTTCGTCGTCCCCGTTGGCCGCCTCGACCTCGACACCAGCGGCCTGCTCCTCCTCACCAACGACACCCAATTCGCCGAGCACATCACGAACCCCGAACACAAAGTCGTCAAAACCTATCTCGTCAAAACCGCCTCCCGCCTCACTCCGGACGATCTCGAGCGTCTCCGCCGGGGAGTGACCCTGAGCGACGGTCCCACGCGCCCGGCCACCGTCGTCCACCAGCGCGCTTCGGGATCGCACACCTTCCTCGAAATCTCCATCACCGAAGGCCGCAACCGCCAGGTCCGCCGCATGATCGAAGCCGTCGGCAGCAAAGTGCTCAAGCTGGTGCGCATCGCCATCGGCCCCATCCGCATCGGAACCCTCCCCATCGGCAAGCACCGCCCCCTTACCGGGGCCGAGAGAACTGCGCTCACAACCAAGCGTAGAATGAAAGGTTGAACTCGATGTCCATTCCGGCCGACCTAGCCAAGCTCAGCGTTCAGGATTTCGCCAAGCGATTCCGGCAAGAGATGGTTCCCCTGGGCAACCGCTTCGCCTGGTTTTCGCTTGTGCCGCTCGCCGAAGACGACGTCAAGGAATACCTGGAAGACCCCATCGCGGCGCTCCCGCCCACGCTGCAAGCCGGCCTGACCCCTGTCTCGATCTTCTTCGTGCCGTACCTGGAAAAGCCGGGCGGAGGCCCCGAGTCCGTAGCCTTCACCCCGCCCCCCAACTCCGTCCGCGCCCTCTCGGCGCGCTTCGACGCCAACGGCGGGGCCGTCCTGGTCTTCGCGATTAAAGACCAGGACGTCGCCGACTATCATTACTTCTTCTACCGCGCGATCGCCGGCATCATCGCGGACCACTTCCGCCCCGAAAAACTCGCGGGCTACTACGACCTCCTGCGGGAAGAGCTGCGCGCCCGCGTCCACGGCGAAGTCGAGGAAGAGAGCTGGAAGCTCAAGCAGACCCTCCTCCAACGCCAGACCGACGTCCGCCGCGACACCAAGCTGTTCCGCAGCTACGCCCGCCAGTCCCTCATCGATACGCTGACGCTCTACCTGCACGGAATCTGCTGCGACATCGACGTAGAGACCGGCCCCCGCCAGCTCCCCAGCCGCTACCTCCGCCGCCGGCTGGAGCTGCTCCACGACATCTTCCCGCCGCCCGAAGGCTGCGCCGTCTTCCCCGAAGAGCTGAAATCTTAAAACCCGGGGCAGTAAACTCGATTCCGGTTTTCGCGGCTGGCCCTGCCCTACGACGCCGTCCCGTAATCCTTGATCTTGAGCGTCTTGCCCTGCTGTAGCGCCGATTCGTGCGCGACCACGCCCGGCGCTGTATACGCAACCGCTTCCCAGACATTGACCGCGGGATGGCGGTCCTCCACAATCGCACGGACGAATTCATGCGTGAGAAAAGTGTGGGAGTTGCCATGCCCGGTCTGCACACGCATCGGCTCCGGGAGCCGTTCGAAGTGATCGGGCTGCTGATAGGCGGTCCGTTGCACGTCACCCTCGGGGTAGCCGTTGCTGTCGAGAACGGTCTTCCCGTCCTTCGAGATCTGGAACACCGTGTTCGGCGACCCTTCGGGACGGCTCATGATATACGACATCCGGTCGCCATAGAACAGGCCGCGTTCGGTCCCTCCGGCGGCGATATGCCACGAGATCGAAATCCGCGCGGAGTGCCCGCCCGACGTCTTGAAAAATGCCGTCTCTCCCCAGAACGGATTCTGGTACATGTTGGTCTTCAGGATCTCGTGGCCGTCGCCCCACCCGATCGCCGTCACTTCGGCCAATCGCTCGCCGGTCACCGGGATCACGATGCCTGTGCAATGCGTCGGATAATGCATCGGCGCGAGCCCGTGGCGCCACGTAGGCAATCCCTGTTCGTCGAACATGAGCGGCAGGAGGCCTTCGTGGTGATACTCGGCTTCGGAGTAGAAAATCGTGCCGAAGCGGCCCTCCCTGGCCCACTCCCGGCAGGTGAACACCTCGGGCCGGTAGTAGCTGGTCTCGGCCATCATGTACTTCATGCCGGTCGACTTGACCGCGTCCAGCAACTCTTCGAGTTCCGCGATCGACATCCCCGCCGGCACTGCGCTGATCACGTGCTTGCCGGCCTTCATCGCCTCAACCGCCATCCAGACGTGCAGGGGAGCCGGCGTAAACACGGCGACGGCGTTCATGCCCGGATGCTTCAGCATCTCGCGAAAGCGGGGATAGGCGTTGCCGCAGCGGTACGTTTCTTGCAGCCGCTGCAAACGGTCGGGGCGGATATCGCAAACCGCGGCGACGGCGCAATCCGGATCGAGATGCCACTGGAAGGACGAACCAAATCCGCCGCCCACGACACCGATCTTGACCTTCCGGCCGCGGTTATACTGCGTCGTTTGCGCGCTCGACCGGCTGGCGGCGGCTCCCGCCGCCAGTCCCGCGGCGCGG
Organism: Acidobacteriota bacterium; assembly: GCA_050261515.1. Lineage (GTDB taxonomy): Bacteria > Acidobacteriota > Terriglobia > Bryobacterales > Bryobacteraceae > JBLNDJ01. The sequence continues at coordinate 17,484 of JBLNDJ010000054.1, forward strand.
AGAACGTCCCGTCTGTTCCACGACATTCGGTTCGGCATTGCGTCCCTTCCTTCTCTGAAAGACTACGCCAGTTGCGGCGCGCCTGGCGCTCCCGGTCCCCTGGGGCCCGCCGGGTTACACGTAAAAGTAGTTGTCGTGGCCGGGAATAATGATGTCTGCTGTTCGGCCCAGCATTTCTATCGTGCGTGAAGCCTGGGTCGCGTCGCTCGAATTGAAGTAGCCGGTCCGCTCCAGGAAGAAATCTCTGGTCATGACGGCATCTCCGGCGGCGATCACGCGGCGGCCTTCGGAGACGAAACGGAGGCTGTGGTGGCCGGCCGAGTGGCCTGGCGTGGCGACCACTTCCACGGCGTCAAACAGCTTGGCGGAAGCCGGCTCGAGGGGACGCGTGAAAGTCTTGGCGCGGTTCAGCATCTGGGCGATGGGCGGCGCCGCGTACCAGGCTGCTTTTGGAAAATGTGGGAGGCCGGCGTAGTGGTCCGAGTGCTCGTGGGTGATGAAGACCGCAGTCACGTCGTCGAGCTTCAGGCCGGTGCGGCGGTCGAGTTCCTTGGCCATTTCGGCTTTGTCGGCAAGCGAAGGGTCCACCAGGAGCTGAAAGCCATCGCCGCTGATCAGGGTGCAGTTGCAGATGGCGGAGCGCACGGGCTTTGCGTCGGATTCTCCCCAATACCGGTTGCGGGAGAGGTTGCCGATTGTGATGACGTGCCAGCGAATGCCCTTCGGGGCCGCTCCGAAGGCCGGAGCCGCCAGCAAAGGAAGAGATCCTATCAGTTGCCGTCTATTGATAGTCATGGAAGATCGACGCAAAACAACGGTCCGCCGCGGCGCTAGTCGCGGGTTTTCCAGTACTCGAGGGCCGGGCCGCGAACGGCATCGAACCGGCCGCTGGCCGCTCGGGCGCGCAGGGCAGCCATTTCCTCCGCCGTGAACGGCTTGAAATTCCGAGCCACGCGGACGTCATCTTCGAGCTGCCCGATGGTGTTGAAGCCCAGAGCCGCCGTGGTAACCGGAAGGCTCAGGGCAAAACGCACGCAATCGGTCGAGCAGTAGGTTCGCAGCAGGAACGCATTGCCGAAGACCTTGATTGCCACGATTCCGACGCCGCGCTCGACGGCCGCGGGGAGCGCCGTTTTTTCGAAGCTCGTGGCCGGGTCGCCGGAAAACGAGCTGTCGGCAATGTGCAGCGGCATCACCGAGACATCGAACTGCTCGGCATGCTTGAGCATCTCTACGTGGTTGAGCGGATCCTTGCAGTTGGAGTAACCGATGAAGCGGACTTTGCCGGCCTTCTTTGCGGCGGCGAAAGCTTCATAGGCGCCGCCCGGCGCGAAGATCTGGTCGATGTCGCGTTTGTAACTGACGCCGTGCATGTGCCAGAGATCCAGGTGATCCGTCTTCATGAGCCGGAGCGAAGTCTCGAGTTCCTGTTCGGCCTCTTTGCGAGTCCGTTTCAAGGTCTTGCTGACCAGGAAAATATCCTTGCGGAAAGAGGTCATGGCTTCGCCGTAGACCTGCTCCCCGTAGCCGTCGGAGTAACCGCGGGCCATATCGAAGAAAGTGACGCCCAGATCGTAGGCGCGGCGCACCAGGGCTACGCCTTCCGTGCGGGAGATCATGTGAAAGCGTGCTCCGCCCATACCGATGATGCTGACCCGCTGGCCGGTCTTGCCCAGAACTCGGCTCGGGATGCTGCCGGCCGGCGGCGGAGCCGGTTTTGCCGTAGCCGCACCGCCCAGCCCTGCAAACACCGCACCAAAGAAACTGCGTCTCTGCATGGCAACTCCTTTCGGGTTTCCAGATCCCATTGAGTATAGAACCAACTGCCGTTCATCAGAATCTGTCTTAATCAGGACCCGGAGCGGATGCGCCCGCAGGTGGCGGCGCTGTCCCGAGGTCCGGTTCTTCCGGTAGCCCCGCCTCCTCGAAAGATCGGACCCGGTTGGTCGCCGGGACCCTGGCCGAGGTGCAGCCGCACGCCGCAAAGGTTGCTCGTCAACACGTTTCCTCCTTCGCGAGTAAAATGGCACTCGGTAGGCCGGCCTTTACGCCTCGACCACGGTATGGCAACGGAAGAAGAACGCTGCGCGGAGGCGAAACAGTTTCGCCGGATCGATGACGCTTTCCGGAAAGGCGACCTCGAAGCCTTGCGCGCCGCCGTTGACGACGCCGCGCTGGTCCCGAACGGCCGGATGCCGGACACAGTCGGCAATTGCCTGGTATATGCGATCTACCACAGCCCGCTCCCGTTCATCCGGACGCTCCTCGAAATCGGCGCCGACCCGAATGCTCCGGTCACCGGCGGTTTCCCACCGCTCATCGCGGCCCTGGCCTGTGCTCAGGACGCACCCGGCGCCGTCCGGCGCGCGGACGTCCATGACATCCTGCGTTTGCTGCTCTCGTTCGGCGCCGACCCGAACCAGCGCGGCATCAATGATTACACGCCGCTGCACATGGCGGTCGCAGTACGGGATCCACTCGCCGTCCAACTTCTTCTCGACGCCGGCGCCGACCCCGAACAGCGGACGCGGATCGACGATTGTGAAACGCCGCTGGAGGCGGCCCGGGCCGCCGGTCTGCCGGAGATCGAGGCCACGCTTGCGCGCAAAGGCAATCCGATGCGGCGGCGCCTGCGGTCCGGCCTGAAGGTGCTTGCCGACATTCCCGGCCCGGGAGAACAGGTACGCCGTCAACGCAATTACCGCATCCGCCTTCGTCTCTGGTTGAATCGGGGGGAACCGGTGCGGTGGCGCAGTGCGTGGGGACCCGTAGGCAGCGCGACGCTCGAAGACGGCGGCGAAACCCTGCTCACGGAAGTTCGGATCGACCGCCGATCACTCATCAACGGGCTGTTTTATGGTATGGAAGGCATGCGCGTCGGCGGAATGCGACGCCTCGAAATAGCCCCGCATCTCGCGTACGGGCGCGGAGGTGTGCCAGGAGTAATTCCCGCCGGCGCAGCGTTGACAGCTGAAATCGCGATCCTCGGGGCTGTTGGTGAGGGTCGCTGACCTTGGCATCCGTCCGAAGGCCGGTGTGGGTCAGTTTGATTTTCTGATCCATCGGAGCAACGATGTCGCTCACGTCCCAGAGGCGGTCCTGACCTGCCCCCGAAGACTCTATCAGTGATAATTGAGGATTTTCCGGCCAAAAGACGGAGAGGAGTCCTCAAACGTGAAGAAGACGCAGCATAGCGAAAATGGGGCCGCGATCGATCGATCGCGGAAACGTGCTGGCGGCACTCAAGGGGCGGCGATGAAGCTCTGGCTTC
>JBLNDJ010000055.1:0-23843 GCA_050261515.1 Acidobacteriota bacterium
AGAGATCGGGATGAGCGACACCGACCGCATGGCGCTGATGGGACACGGTGCCATCGAAACGACGGACCGCTACACGCACGAAGACCGGGAGCGGATGCGGGCTGGGAACGAACAGATTATCGAGCGCATCTTCGCGGCGACGGGTACCGATGGTTCCGCGTCCGCGCGGGAGACCGCGCCCAGCAACGTGGTAAGCATCAGCGAACTTCGAAAATCGAGAAATTCTGACAAGGGGTTGACCGAAACAAAGAAATGAGTGCTGCAAATAAAGCCACTTATCGGTTTGAAATCTTGCCTCCGGAGCAAGAGGTCAGAGGTTCGAATCCTCTCGGGCGTACCAGACCCTCTGCTACACCTTCTCCGGCACCGCGAAGGGCTTGCGGTACTCCCCAACCAGCATCCGGTTCGCCTCCGCGTCTCCCGCGCACTTCAGCGTCTTCGGGTCGAAGCGCAATTCACGGCGCAGGCGGCAGGAGGCATTGCCCAGAATGGCGAATACGGAAGAACGGTAGGTCTCTTCGATCTCGGCCGTCAACAGCGAGCGGTCGCCTTTCCGCACGGCATCGAAGAAATTGTTGAAGTGCGAGTCCTGGTCGGTCTCGAAGCGATCGACGTCTTCGAGCTTGCCGAGGCCTGGCTCCGCCGTGCGGTTCTTGCCGCGGAATACGCTCACGCCGTCGCGGTCGATCCGCATGTATCCTTCCGAGCCGTAGAAGAACACGCCGTAGCCGGAATCCGTTTCCTGGTTCGTGAACCGCCCGCGAATCTCGCAGACCAGTTGCTTGCCGTCCTCGAATTCGTAGGTGGCGATTTGCGTGTTGGGCGTCTGCCCCTGGTCGCGATAGCCGAAGCGGCCGCCGGTCGAATGGACCCTGACCGGCAAAGTCTCGTTCAGCCCCCAGCGCGCGATATCGATGAAGTGCACGCCGTTGTTGCCCAGCTCTCCGTTGCCGAAGTCCCAGAACCAGTGCCAGTTGTAATGCGCCAGGTTGCGGTGAAAGGGCTGCTGCCGCGCGGGTCCGAGCCAGAGGTCCCAGTGAAACGTGGAGGGCGGCGTTTCGGGCTCTTTGAAGCCGAGCGAATCGCGCAGTTGGAAGTGCACGCACCGCGCCATGTAGAGGTCGCCGATCACGCCCGCGCGCAGGGCCTGGATTCCTTTGCGGATGAAACCGTTCGAGCGGCGCTGCGTTCCGCCCTGGACGATGCGGTTGTAGCGGCGGGAGGCTTCGACCATCTGACGCCCGTCGAAGACGTCGTGCGCGACCGGCTTCTCCACGTAGACATGCTTGCCGGCCTGGCAGGCCCAGATCGCCGAAAGGGCGTGCCAGTGATTGCAGCAGGCGACGGTGACTACGTCGATGTTTTTGTCTTCGAGGATGCGGCGCAGATCGGGCTCGAGCCGCGGGCGCTTGCCGCCGGCGCTTTCGAACTCCTTGGCGCGTTTGGCCATTTGAGTCTCGTCGGGATCGCAGAACGCCGCCACTTCGACGCCCTGGACCTTCGCGAGCAGCCGCATATGGTCGCCTCCGCGCCCGCCCATGCCGATCACGGCCGCCCGAATCCGGTCATTCGCGCCGGTTCCGGCCATCGCAGTGCCTGCGACCAGCGAACCCAAGAACTCTCGCCGCTTCAGTTGCATTTCTGGTGTGTTCCTCCGAACTGCATTGATTGGTGGGATTCCATCTTACCGCCTAGCGGCAACCTGCCCCACCTTGCGTCAACGTGCCGCTTCGATCGACACTGCGGCGGGCTGCAAGCCTTCGCTCGCCGCAGTCACCTGGATCTTGCCCGGCTGGCCGCGGTTCGAGCGGACGATCAGCATGGCCAGACCGTTGAACGCCGTGCGGCGGTCCGCCTGGAAGGGCTCGGTAGTGGCGGCGTTGCCGTTGTCTACCGCCGCGATGCGGCCCGCGCCTTCCACGCGAAACTTCACCGGGTTCGCAGCCAGCGGACAGAGGTTCCCTTGCTCGTCTTCGATGCGCACCGTCACGAATGACAGGTCTTCGCCGTCCGCTGCGATGCGGGAGCGGTCGGGCTGAAGCACAACGCGCGCGGGCCGGCCCGCGGTTCGCACTTCTTCCCGCAGCGCCTGCCGGCCGTTCTTGTACCCTACGGCTCGCAGCGCCCCCGCTTCATACGGCACCTGCCACATCAGGCGGTACTTGCTCGAGAACGTCCCGCTGCTGCTGATGCTCTTGCGCACGGGCAATTCGACCGGCTCGTGCAGCGGCCGTTTGCGTCCGAGCGAGCGATCGTTGAGGAACAGCTCGACCTCGTCCATGTTCGAGTACACCATCACCGGGATGTTACTGCCTTCGTGTCCGGCCCAGTTCCAGTGCGGCAACACGTGCAGCACGGGCTCCTTCGACCAGCGGCTCTTATAGAGGTAGTAGCGGTCCTTCGGCAGCCCGGCCAGATCCACGATGCCGAAGTAGGAGCTGCGCGCGGGCCAGTATTTCGGGCCGCCGTAGGGCGTCGGCTCGCCGAGGTAGTCGAAGCCGGTCCAGACGAACTCGCCGAGCACCCGCGGGCTGCGGTCGAGCGCGTCGAAATCGACGTCGGGCAGGTTGGCCCATGGCGGCGCGATCACGTCATAGCTCGTCACCTGCAGCGACGGGTCCTGCTCGTAGAGCGCGAGCGGCAGGTGGTAAACGCCGCGCGAGCTGACGGTCGAGGCCGTCTCGGAGCCGAAAATGATCCACTTCGGGTGGCCCGCCAGCACCTCCGCATACCGCAGCGGCTTGTAGTTGAAGCCCGGGATATCGACGGCGGCGGCGATGCCGTTCTTGATTGCGTCCGGGTATTGATCGAGCGCGGCGGTGGTCGGGCGCGTGCGGTCCTCTTCGTGGCAAATGTCGCTGAGGCGCCTGGCAAGTTTCCAGCCGCCGGCCTCGCGCTGCTCGGGGATCTCGTTGCCGATGCTCCACAGGATGACGCTCGGGTGGTTGCGGTCGCGGCGGATCAGGTCGCGGAGGTCGCGCTCGCCCCACTGGTCGAAGTACTTCGCATATCCGTTCGGGACCTTCGCGATGCGCCACATGTCGAAGGCCTCGTCCATTACAACGATTCCGAGGCGGTCGCAGGCGTCCAGCACTTCGGGCGCGGGTGGGTTGTGGCTGGTGCGCAGCGCGTTCGCGCCCATGCTCTTCATGATCTGAAGCTGGCGCTCGATCGCGCGCCGGTTGACGGCCGCGCCGAGCGCGCCGAGATCGTGGTGGTTGCAGACGCCCTGAAGGCGCACGGGGCGGCCATTGAGCAAAAACCCCTTCTGTGCGTCGAAGGCGATCGAGCGGATGCCGAAGGGCGTGACGGTGCGGTCGAGCACCTGCTTGCCCTTCCTGATCTCGGTGACGGCCGTGTAGAGATAGGGATGGCCGATGTCCCACAGTTGCGGGTTCGCGACTTCGAGCTTCTGTTCGACCGTTGGCTTGCCGCCGGGCGCGGAGGCGTGCGCGACCTCGCGGCCTTGCGCGTCCACGATTGTCACCTCGATGCCGAGCCCGGAGGACTCCGCGCCGCGGTTCTCGACCGTCGTCCGGACCACGACCGCCGCCGCTTTATCGGACACCGAAGGCGTCGTGATATACGTGCCCCAGTGCGCCACGCGAACCGGTCCCGTGACCGTGAGCCACACGTTCCGGTAGAGCCCCGCGCCGGCGTACCAGCGCGAGGATTTCTCCTCGGGCGCAAGCCGCACCGCGAGCACGTTCTCGGCGCCATAGCGGACCGCGGGCGTCAGGTCGATCGCGAAGCTGCTGTAGCCGTACGGGCGGCCGCCGAGCTCGCGGCCGTTCAGGAACACGCGCGAGTTCGCCATCGCGCCGTCGAACTCGACGCTCAGAAACCGGCCCTTCGCGGAGGCGGGAACGCTGAAGCGCTTCCGGTACCAGCCCGTGCCCGAAGCCGGCAGCCCGCCCTCGTTGTTGTCGTACTTGGGATCGAACGGGCCTTCGATCGCCCAGTCGTGCGGAACGCTGAGGGTGCGCCAGGAGGAGTCGTCGAAGCCGGGCTGTTCGGCGCCCGGCGCGTCCGCCTTGAGGAAACGCCAGCCGTCGTTGAATGCGGCACGACGAACCGAGACATCGATCCCGCCGGACGCCGCGGCGATGGATGACAGGCAGATGAGTGCAAACGAGAGTGCGCGCATGAAGATCATCATCACGTCACGCCGTCCACGACGGCTCGCGGCGGCCGCCGGTCTGCTCGAGAATCGCCCACATCCGGTTTTGCAGATCGCCGACCAGCGTTTTTAACGCCGGGTCCTTGATGCGCTCGAACAGGCGTCCTCCCTGCGTCGTGGTCCGCACATCCGCGAGCAGGTTGTTCATCTGATCGGGGTCCCGCCGGATGTCGTACAACTCATCCAGGTCCCACACCCCGTGATACTGCATGAAGCTGTACTGGTCCGTGCGCAGGCCGAGCACGCTCGGAGTCTGCGGGTAGTCGCGCTCCCAGAAATACTCGTAGAGAAATTCCGTCCGCCAGCCGGATTCCCCGCGCGCGAGCGGCAACAGCGACCGGCCGTGGATGCCTGCCGGCGCCGGGACGCCCGCCGCGTCGAGCATTGTCGGGCAGATGTCGATGTTCAGCGCCATGCCGTCCACGCGGCGGCCGCCCGCAAACAGCGAAGGGCAGTGCGCGATCATCGGCACGCGGATCGACGTCTCGTACATCGCGCGCTTGTCGATCAGGCCGTGCTCGCCGAACTGGAATCCGTTGTCGCCCATGTAGACGAAGAGCGTGTTCTCGAGCAGTCCCTTGCGCTCGAGCGCGCCCATGACCTCGCCGACGCTATCGTCCACCCCCGCGAGCGTGCGGCAGTAGTCGCGATAGAACTGGTCGAAGCTCACTGTCTTGTCGTACATGCCATCCACGCCGTGCCACGAGTTGCGCTGGCGCCGCACCCACTCGGGACGGCCGCGGTAATTCTCCGCCGTGTCGGCCATCGACTTCGGGTACGGAATCTTTTCGTTCGTGTACAGGTTCTTATGGCGCTCGGCCGGAGTGAACTCCGCGTGGACGGCCTTGTGGCCGAGGTAGAGCATGAACGGGCGCGACGCGTTCTCGTCGATGAAGCGCAGCGCCTGCGCGGTGAGGATGTCGGTGACGTAGCCCGGGACTTTGCGGCGGCTGCCGTCGAAGTTGATCACCGGATCGACATAGCGGCCCTGGCCGCGGAACGAAATCCAGCGGTCGAAGCCCGGGCGCGGATCGTCGCTCTCGCCGCCCATGTGCCACTTGCCCACGAGCGCCGTGCGGTAGCCGTTGTTCTGAAGCACCTGCGGAAACGTGGCCAGCCCGGACGGCAGCGGCCGCACATTGTCGGTGACGCCGTGCGCGTGCGCGTACTGGCCGGTGAGGATCGATGCGCGGCTCGGCGAACACAGCGACGTGGTCGCGAACGCGTTGCGGAACAGGACGCCGCCCGAAGCGAGCCGGTCCAGGTTCGGCGTCTTGACGAATGGGTGCCCCGCGCAGCCCATGACATCGTAGCGGTGGTCGTCCGCGAGGATGAAAACAAGGTTGCGCTTTCCTGTTTTGGGGAGCAGTGCGGGTGCGAGCGTTCCGGCGAGCAGGTCACGGCGTGTCATAGCGGCGCTATTCATAATAGCCGAGCCGCCCGCGCAAGCAAGCGATACCCGCTATTCTGGTGCTTCATGGCGAACTTCTCTCCCTTACAGCCTCCGCGCAGAATCCTGTTCGGCCCCGGGCCGAGCATGGTGGATCCGCGCGTTTACGAAGAAATGGCGAAACCGATCGTGAGCCACGTCGATCCGTATTTCTTCGGTGTGGCGGAGGACACGGCCGCGCTGCTGCGTCGCGTATTCGGCACGGCGAACCCGTTCACCATGGTGCTTTCCGGCACGGGCAGCGCCGGCATGGAAGCGGCGGTCGGCAACTTCGTCGAACCGGGCTCGCGGCTTGCCGTGCTCGCCAACGGATATTTCTGCGACCGCATTACGGAGATGGCGCGGCGGCACGGCGCCGAGGTCGTCCGCTTCGAGAAGCCTTGGGGCGAGACGTTCGGCGACGCCGAAGCCGCGGACTTCATCCTCCGCGAGAAGCCCGCGACGGTCGCATTTGTGCACGTGGAGACATCGACGGGCGCGGTCCAGCCCGCAAAAGCGATCTGCGCTGCGGCGCACGAGTCCGGCGCGCTGGTCATCGGCGACTGCGTCACATCGCTCGGCGGGATGCCCGTCGAGGTGGACGCCAACGGCATCGACATCGCCTACAGTTGCTCGCAGAAGGCGCTTGGGTGCCCGCCGGGACTCGCGCCGATCACGGTCTCGCCCAAAGCTCTCGAACGCCTGCGCGCGCGGCGCACCCGGATGCCGCACTGGTATCTCGACCTGAGGCTGCTCGACGAATACTATAGCGGCGCGCACCGCTACCACCACACCGTCCCGGTCACGATGTTCTACGCGCTGCGCCGCGCGCTGGCGCTGATCGATGAAGAAGGGCTCGAAGCGCGCTTCGAACGCCATCGCCGGGCGCACCGCGCGCTCGTCGCGGGCATCGAAAGGATGGGCCTGCGGATGCACGTCGCCGAAGGCTGCCGCGCGTGGACGCTGAATACGCCGTGCGTGCCCGAAGGCATCGATGACGCGAAAGTGCGGCGCCGGCTCATGGAAGAAGATGGGATCGAGATCCTCGGCGGGTTCGGGCCGCTGGCGGGCAAGGTATTCCGCATCGGCCTGCTGGGGTTGCTCGCCACGGAGGAAAGCGTCACGTTCCTGCTCGAGCGGCTCGAGGCCGCGCTTCAGGCGGAGGGATACACACGATGAACCGGCGACACGTTCTGGCGCTTGTGGGATCGCTCCCTGCGGGCGCGCTAGCGGCCGAGGACAAGGTGGTGCGCGGCCCCGACAGCGGTGCGCTTTACCCCACGATCGCCCAGCTTGCCGGCCGCGGCGAGTATCCGCACTCGTTCCTCACCGGCCGCTACGCGACCGTGGATGCATGGCGCGCCGCCGCGCGCGACATCGTGCTCGCGGCGTTCAGCTATCGCCCGAAGCCGGTAGAGCCGCGTGCCGAGGTGGTCGTTCGCGTGGACCTGGGCGACATCATCCGCGAAAAGGTGCTGTTTTCGACCGCGCCCGAGTTCCGCGTGCCGGCCTTCGTCCACATTCCAAAAGGCTTGAAGGGCCGCGCGCCCGCGATCGTGGACCTGCACTCGCACGGCGGCATGTTCCTGTTCGGCAAGGAAAAGGTCGCGGACCTCGGCACAAGCGACCCGCTGCTCGTCGAGTATCACAAGGTCAACTACGGCGGGCGGCCCACGGCGACCGCGCTCGCGCGCCGCGGCTACGTCGTCATCACGATCGACGCGCTGGGGTTCGGCGAGCGCCGCATCGCGCCGACCAACCGCGAGTGCCGGGAGAAGGAATCGACGCTGGTGAAGTCGCTCACCTACGCTGGCATGACCTGGCCCGGCATCGTGACCTGGGACGACATGCGTACGGTCGATTATCTGGTCACGCGCCCCGAGGTCGATCCGTCGCGCATCGGCTGTGTGGGCGTGTCGTTCGGCGGCTGGCGCTCGCTGTTCCTGGCGGGCCTGGACGACCGCATCGCCGCGGGGTGCGTCGTCGGCTTCATGTCCACCGTGCGGCCGATGATCCGCCGCCACATCGACACGCATTCGTTCGTGCACTTCGTTCCGTCGCTGCACGCGGCGCTTGACCTGCCCGACGTCGTCGCGCTGCGTGTGCCCAAGCCGCTGCTGGTTCTCCAGTGCCGTCGCGACGAGCTATTCCCGTTGGAAGGGATGGAGCAGGCCGTGGCCAAGATCGCCGCCATCTACGCGAAGGCCGGCGCGGGCGCGCAGTTCTCCAGCCGCTTCTACGACGTCCCGCACGAGTTCAACGTCCCGATGCAGGAAGACGCCTTCGCCTGGTTCGACAAGCTGCTGAAGGCCTAGTGGGGTATCATGCCCGCTGCCGCATCGCCACCCACCTGGCGCTGGTGAAGATCGCCGGGCCGCTCTCCACCAGGCGCGGGAGCAGGTTGAAGACGTCCACCGGCGTCCACGGCGCGTTCCGGCGGGTGCGGAAGCCACGGCGATTCAGCTCTCCGGCCACCTCCGACAGCGGCCGGTCGCCGACGATGACTTCCATCATGACGGTCAGGGCCCGCGTCTCCTCGTCGTTCTCTTCGAGGTGCGTGCAGTCGGGGGCGATACGGAATCCGAACGGCACTTCGTGGAGCCGCGCGGGCAGGGGCTCGCGGCCCTCCCGCTCCCATTCGAGCCCCACAAGCGTCCACCCGGCCCGCGTTTTTTCGGCGAAATACTCGGGGTTGGGCATCCCCGCGACGCTCTCGCGAACACGTTCCATGCGGATGGACCGAGCAGGTTGCGTGCCAGCGCAAGCCCAATGAATCGCACGCCGGGGGCCGCCGGCCGCCCGCTTCTGGGAAACGGCTGTCCGGGTTCGGGACGAGCGCCTACAATAAAAGCAAGAGGGGTTATGGCCTCAGCGATTTGGACGGGGCACATCAGCTTCGGCCTCATTTCCATCCCTGTGCGAATGTTCCGCGCCGCGCGCGCCGAAAGAGTCAACCTGCGCCAGCTCCATCGCGCCGGCGCTTCGGAAAGTCCGCGGGGAGGGGCGGAGGTGATCGAGCTTCCGGCGCCGCGGGGACGCCCCCGCGCCATGCAGGAACCCGGGCCCGAACCGGAGCCGGCCGTGCCGCCGCGCGAGATGGGCCGCCGCGGGGAGCCGCCGCCTCCTCCGCCGCCCACGGTCGAGCGCGTGCGCCGCGTCGCCGCCAGCGAGAGCGGCGAGCGCACCATCCCGCCGGACGAACTCGTCAAGGGCTTCGAATACGAGCCTGACCGCTGGGTGCTGATCGACCGCGACGAGATCAAGCGCATCACGCCCCAAACATCGAAGGTCATGCAGATTGTCGAGTTCGTGCGGTTCGCCGAAATCGATCCGCTATACTTCGAAAGCTCCTACTTCCTTGTGCCAGAGCGCGCCGGCGAGAAGGCCTACGCGATCCTGTTCGAGGCGCTGCGCCAGGCCGGATTCGCGGCCGTCGCCGAGCTGACGATGCACGGGCGCGGCCACGTCGTGATCCTGCGTCCCGGACGCAGCGGCCTCATCGCGCACACGATGTTTTTCGAAAACGAAGTGCGCAGGCAGGAGGAGTACCGCACGGACACGAAGCTGGCCGGCAAGCGCGAGATCGAACTGGCGAAGGAGCTGGTCGAATCGCTCGCGGCTCCGTTCGAGCCGGCGAAGTACCACGACAAGTTCCGCGAACAGCTCGAATCGATGATTGCGGCAAAGGTCGAGGGGCGCGAAGTGGCCCAGACGCAGGCTCCGCAGGCCGCGCGCGCGCCGGCGGTCGATCTGGTCGAGGCGCTCCAGCAGAGTCTCGCGGCGGCGCGCAAGCCGCCGGCCGCCGCGCCGCCCTCCGCCCCGAAGGGCAAGCGGCGCACGAGCAAGGCCTGAAATGCAGTAATCTGGGCGGTTTGAACCCACACACGAACGGATTTGCGCGCTCGGAGGCGGGCGTGCTGCGCCGGCTGAACACTCCCGAGAAGATCCAGCGCTTCCTCGATGCCGAGATCGCGTACAACCAGGAGCCGCGCGGGCCCACGTGCCGCTCGCCGCGCCGCGTACTGGGCGACCGCGTGGCCCACTGCCTCGAAGGCGCGCTATTCGGCGCGGCGGCGCTGCGGTTCCACGGCGATCCGCCGCTCCTGCTCGATCTTGAAGCCGTGCGTGACGACGACCACGTGCTCGCCATCTTCCGCCGCAACGGCCACTGGGGCGCTATCGCTAAGTCGAACTACGCAGGACTTCGCTACCGCGAGCCGGTCTACCGCACACTGCGCGAGCTGGCGATGTCCTACTTCGAGCACTATTACAATCTCAGTGCCGAAAAGACGCTGCGCGGCTACTCGCGTCCGGTGAACCTGGCGCGATTCGACCGCATCCGGTGGATGACGGCGGATGACGACCTGTGGGCGATTTCGGACTACCTGTTCGCCATCCCGCACCGCCCGTTGCTGAGCGGCTGCTGTGCGCGCAGCCTGGGCCGTGTGGATGACCGGCTGTTTCGCGCGGGCCTGGTCGGCGCAGCGCACTAGGGGAACCGCTTGCCGGCGCGCCGGCTCAGCTGCCAAGCCGCGGCCGTGAGGGACCGATCACTCCGCCGCCGGCGGCGCCGCCTGGGACGGCCGCGCGGGAGCGAAACGGTCGCACCTGCAGAAATCGCCGTTCCGCATCACGTTGCAGGGGCCGTCGATCGCGATATGATGCGCGCGGGAATGTTCGCAAGTAGCGCACTTCTCCGACCACGCAACCACGGGCGGATCGGTGGGCTTCAGTTTCAGGGGCGTCTCGGAAGTTGCGTTTTTCACCTATATTTATACTATCGCGCTCCTGCCCTACCAAAGGACCTTCATCCCGAGCTGCACCTCGCGGGCGTTGCGCGCCTGGACGATCTGCCCGAAGTTGGCGTCCCCCACCATGCTGTTCGGGTTGCGGAACTGCGCGTGGTTCCAGGCGTTGAACAGCTCCGCGCGGAACTGCACCTTCATCAGCTCGCGGATCTGCGCGTTCTTCTCGAGCGCGATATCCCAATTGTTTACGCCCGGCCCCGTGAGGATGAACGCACCGGAATCTCCGAAATATCCGGCCAGGGGCGCGGCGAAGCACCCGGTGTCGAACCAGTACAGGCCGTTCGTCCGCACGTTCCTGTCGCCGAGTTCCTTGCGCCCGTCGCATAGCCGGTTGGCGCGGAAGTTTGTCAGCGGCGCCACCGTGTTGTTCGGCGCGTTCACCGTGAAGGGATTGCCGGAGGAAAATGCCGCGATCACATTGACGGCCCATCCGCCCGCGATGCCGTTCCACACCGGCGCCGCGTTCCTGAGGAAGCGCTTGCCGCGTCCCACCGGCAACTCGAAGACAGACGCGGCCGCAAGCCTGTGCGGTACATTGAACGGAGCCAGCCCCTTGTCGCAATCCAGGCACGAGCCCATCTGGTTCAGGGGCGCGTTCGCCCCGCCCTGCATCGTGTTCGTCAGCGTCTTCGACCAGGTGTAATTGGCGAGGAAATTGAACCCGCCCGCAAACTGGCGCTGGAACTTCGCGTTCAGCGCGTGATAGTTCGCGTAGGCCGCGTTGGCCGCGAAGTACACGTAGGAGTATTGCGGCCACGGCCGCACCGAGTCGTCGCACACGAGCGAGCCCGGAACCGAGCAGTCGTCCACGTTCCACCGCACCGGCAGCCGGCGCGACTGCGAGCCGACATAGGTTAGCTCGGCCAGGAAGCTCTTGCCGAAATTGTGCTGTATGCTCAGGTTCCACTGCTGGGAGTACGATGTCCGCAAGCCCTGGTCGAGCGCCAGCACCGTGCCGGTGAGATTGTCGGCGAATTCCTGCGTGATCGGAACCTGCGAAATCGGCGGGAATACGTTCCGCCCGAGCAGATACGTGGGTTCGGGCGCGCTGGGGCTGTTGGCGAGCGACTGCACGATCGACACGCCCGGGGCCGTGATTCCGAACAGGTCGTAGAGCGCCCTCTGCGAGGGATAGTAGATTCCCGCGCCGGCCCGGATCACCGTTCCGCCGAGGAACCCGGGCTGCCAGGCGAACCCCACGCGCGGAGAAAAGTTCGTCCACGTCGTCGAGAAAATCTTCGGGTCGATCTGGCCGAGCGCGGCGTAGAGCACCTTGCCCGTGTTGAAATCGAAGGCGTGGGGATAGTTGCGGTCGGCTCCGGAGGGGTTCGGCGGCGTCGCCACATACCAGCCCAAGCCGAAGTTCAGCGTAAAACCGGGCCGGATCCGCCAGGTGTCCTGTAGATAAGGATTTACTTCGGTCCAGCGATAATGCGTGCGGGGCATCGAAGTTACGGTCCCACTTACCGGCGTCCCGAGCAGGAAATCCGCGAACGAGCTTCCCGTGCCCGGAACCGGGGCCAGTTGCCCGGTAGCCCCGGGCGCCAACTGGGACGAGAACACGCTGTTGAAGACTAGCGTTCCGCGGGCATTCCAGTTCGCGCTTTCCTGCGTCGTGCGGACATAGTGCAGGCTCGCCCCCACAGCCAGCTCGTGCTTGCCGAGCAGTAACTTCAGGGAGTCATAGACCTGGTAGTTATTGTCGATATTGCCAATGATGCTCTGCGGCGTGCCGAACGAGCTGAAGCCGCCCAGCGTGATTCCCGGCACTCCATTCACGTCGGCCGTCCCGGTCAGGCCGATTTTCGTTTGCAGGCCGTCCTGCCCGATGCCGCCGTAGAACAGGTACGGCCGCGTGAAGCCAACATGAAGTTCGTTCACAACCCGCGCGCCGAGCGTGCTCGTAAGCTGCGCCATCGCGAACGCGGTGTTCATGTGGTAGAAAAGCCCGGAGACCGGGAACAGCGCCGGGTTGTCCACTGGGGATTCCTCGTGGATAAACTGGCCGAACAGCGTGTGGTTCTTCGAAAGGTTCACGTCCACGCGCATGCCGCCCTGGTCCGAGTTCTGGGTCTGGACCGGTTCGCGGAATACGTTCAACGGCCGCATGGTGTAACTTGCGCCCGGCAGATAGTACGGGAGTAAGTTTCGCGCCATGGAATTGATGCGGTCCTGCGGGATCACGTTGCCCGCGAAGGGCTGCCGCTGGTTCGTCGCGGGGTTGAAGCTCTGTGGATCGTAGATTGGGGCCGGAAACTCCGAAAAATCTCCGTCGAACATGGCTTGCGTGGGCGAAAAGCCGCCTTGCGGAGCAGCGAGCACCTGCCGGGTTCCGTCGTAATGGGCGTAGAAAAACACGCGGTCGCGCGCGATCGGCCCCCCTACGGCCGCGCCGAACTGGTTGCGGCGGAACGGCCCGGGATGAGCCTGTGCCTCGAAAAAATTCCGCGCGTCGAGCGCGTTGTTCCGCAGAAACTCGAACGCCTCGCCGTGGAATTGATTCGCGCCCGACTTAGTAACTACATTGACGATTCCGGGGTCGGGACCCATTGCCGGCATGATGAATCCCTGGACGACTTTGAACTGGTCCACGGCCGAAATAGAGACGTTGAGCGCCAGATCGCCCAGGCGGCTGCCCGCGACGGAGATGCCGTTGACGGTGAAGCCGATAAGGTCCGGTTCGACGCCCGCGATCGAAATATCGCGGTCGGCGTGGCCGGTCTGGGTGGCCAGGAAGTCGGAGCCCGTGGGGCCGCCATCCTGCGCGGCTCCGGAGAGATAGCCGAGTTGCAGGTAATTCCGGCCGTTCAGCGGAAGCTGCTGAACATTGACGGACTCGATCAGCGTGCCCAGCTCGTTGGAACTCGGTTCGAGCAGCGGCGCGGCATCCGATTCCACCACCGTCACGCTTTGGCTCATCGCGCCCAGTTGCATCTCGATGTCGTGCGTGACGCGCTGCCCGATAGTCACGCGAAACTCGGAGATCTCGTATGTATTGAAGCCGTCCTTGGTGACCTTCAGGCTATAACTGCCGACTGGAACGGCGGGAAAGACAAACATGCCGGTCTCATTCGTGCGCGTAGTGAGTGTGCCGCCGGTCGCGAGGCTCTTGAGCTCGACCGTGCAATCGTTGACGCCGGCGCGGGAAGGATCGAAAACCCGCCCTTCGACGACCGACGTATTTGTCTGGGCAGCCGCCACCAAAGCGGAGAGCAGTAACAGAACGAGTAAGTGGTGTCTCACGCGATACTCGGCGGGAGTATGGCATTAGTGAGCGCCCGCGGTCAATAATCAGGTGTTACTAATTGAATCAGATTAGTGGAGCGGCCGAGATGCTGGACGGCAGCCCGCTGTCGTGATTCCGGCGCGTGCTCACTTGCGCGAGCGGAATGCCTCCTGTGCACGCGCCGCGTAAACGGCGCGCCCGTGCTCGAAGGCCTGGATCGACGCCTGCTTGTCGGCGGGACGCGCGAACTTGGCTTCCGTCTTTAGCCAGCGGATCGCGTTATCGAGGTAGCGCACATAGTATTCAGCGCCGGCCTGGCTGCGGATCGGATCTCCGTCGCGTACCACGTAGACCGGCGAGGAGTGCGCAAACACCGTCTCCGGCCGGCGCGTGCCGTAGTAATTGCTCAGCCGCGTGCCTTCCGGAACGTGAACCGTCTGGAAGGCGACGCCACGCTTGCGGTACGCATCCAGGTCTTCACAAACTCGCGCCGCCAGCCAGCAGCTTTGGCGGATCGCGTGTTCCAGGTGGATCTCGGCCCTGTGCCGGCGCCCGCTCGGTGTCGCCTGCGCGATTACTACGCCGTTCGCCACGATTTCGAGCCGGTCATACGGCAGTTGCGATTCCGCCACGGCATGAACTTCGGCGACCTTGTCTTGTGTCGAGTCGAAGTGCAGGGTGGCGCCGGGCTCGTGGCCGTTTACGGTAAATGACAGGACAGGGCTGTTGGTAACGAACGTTCGCCCTTTCTTCAGCGCACTGATCCAGTTCTGATACGTGAACTCGCCTTGAACACGCGCGAACACACGATTGGCCCCCACGGTCACGAAGGTCGTCATCTTGCCGGTTCCGGCCGTCGCGGTAAGACGAAAGCCGCAGTTCAGATAGCGGTACCAGAGGCGCAGGCCATCGTTGGCCTCAAACTCGGGAACCACATCCTTCATGAAAACGGGAAAGGCCCTCGGATCCAGAACGCAGAGAATCTCGAGGCCATCGAGCTTCTCCATGGCCACGTCGAGCGGATTTTCCACGCCGGGCCAACTCGGGAAGTGTGCCCAGGAAACGTAGCCCCCTTGCGCCCGCGCCTCATCGCAGGCCCGCAGATGCAGCGGGTTGAGGCGCCGAGCGCTCGAATATCGGTTGACTTTGCCCTCGAACTCTATACCAGCCGCGGTCCGCGAGCGAAGACCAGCGCGACAACGGGATCACGACGCCTTCGTCCCGCACGCCTAACGAAATCTGCCCTTCCGCCGATACCGCGAGCGGCGGAAAGCCACACACCCGCCCCTGCGTCTTGCAAAAAGCGCCTTCGATTCCATTCGGGCATCCGTCAGCCTCCACTTGCTCGAATGATTGTACGAGAAATCCCGCGGCGCCCAAGGTCGCCGGCGCATAGCAAAGTCGAGGCACTGCTACGATCCCTGGCCAGGCAGAATCTTTATGAGTGACTGATCGGTTGGTGAGCGCGGAAGGAATCGAACCTTCAACCTACTGATTAAGAGTCAGTTGCTCTGCCAGTTGAGCTACGCGCCCGAGTTCGAGGTGAGCCTTACCTTTATAGCATGACCTGGAGCAACGCCGCCACACCTCGGGGTCGTGAGGCGCCGGATGGCACAGGTGTGCGGCGGGGGCACTCCCGTGAACGGAGCTCTGGCGCGAAGAAAAGGAGTCGGGCGTCCCGGAACCGGAAGTGCAGGTGCCGGCGTCGAAAGAAGCAGTGAAAAAGGGAGATCTGCCATGATTCTTCGCGCCCCAATCCTGGCCGCCGTACAGGCCCTCATACTGAGCGCCGCCGAGCCCGCGCTCACCATCTACAACCAGAACTTTGCGGTCGTCCGCGAAATCGTCCCCCTCGACCTTCAGGCGGGCGTCAACCGCGTCCAGTTCACCGGCGCGACGGCCGCGCTCGAGCCGGATTCGGTCGTGCTCCGCGACCCGGCCGGCAAGCGCGCGCTCCGTATTCTCGAGCAGAGCTACCGCGCCGACCCGGTGTCGATGAACCTGCTGCTGTCGCTCTATGAAGGCAAGACGATCGAGTTTCTCGTCCGCGACGGCAACGAGGCCAAGGTCGTCCCCGGGCGCATCGTCCGCAGCGGTTTCGCGCCCATCGCGAACCAGTACAACCCGTACCAGCCCCCGTCTCCCTACGGCGGCCAGGCGATCGTCGAGATGGAAGGCAAGCTGCGTTTCGACCTGCCCGGGCTTCCGCTATTTCCCGCCCTGGCCGCCGATACGATCCTCAAACCCACGCTCAACTGGGCGATCGAGACGGACCAGCCCGGCAAAACGCAGGCCGAGCTGAGTTACATCTCCGGCGGCATGAACTGGGAGGCCGACTACAATGCCGTCGCGCTCGACTCGTCCGGCGCGCTCGAACTGGTGGGCTGGGTGACCATGTCCAACCAGAGCGGCAAAACGTTCGAGAACGCGCGCATCAAGCTCATGGCCGGCGACGTCAACAAGATCCAGCCGCAGCCTCTGGCGCGCTTCCAGGCCTCGGCGGGCATCGTCGGCGGCGTCCCGGGCGGCGTCTCGCCGCCCGTGACCGAAAAGGCCTTCGACGAGTACCACCTCTATACGCTCGAGCGCCCCGCCACGCTGCACGACCGCGAGACCAAGCAGGTGGAGTTCGTGCGCGCCTCCGGCATCGCATCGAAGATCGTCTATGTCTACGACGGCATGAAGATCGACGAGCGCTATCGCGGCTGGGGCATGGACAACATCCGGAACGATCCCTCCTACGGCACGCAGTCGAACACCAAAGTCTGGGTCATGCGCGACTTCATGAACGAGAGCAAGAACCATCTCGGGATGCCGCTGCCGGCCGGGCGCGTGCGCTTCTACCGGCGCGATAGCGACGGGCGCATGGAGTTCACCGGCGAGGACCGCATCGAGCACACGCCGCGCGGCGAGAGAGTCCGCCTGTTCACCGGCGCCGCCTTCGACCTGGCGGGCGAACGCCGCCGCGTGAACTACCGCGCCAACCAGGGGCCGTTCGCGGACGAATCCTTCGAGATCAAGGTGCGCAACCGCAAGCAGGAGCCCGTCGAGATCGCCGTGGTCGAGCACCTGTACCGCTGGACGACGTGGGAGATCCCCGTTTCGTCGATGCCGTTCGCCAAGAAGGACGCCCAGACGATCGAATTCAAAGTCCCCTTGCAGCCGGGTGAGGAAAAGACCGTCTCCTACACCGTGCACTACTCCTGGTGGTGAGCCGCCAGCGTCGCGGCAGCGATCTGCGCGATGTCGAGCAGCTCGGGCGGATTGGGCGAGACCGCGGCGAGGCCGTCGCGCAGCATCGTGTTGCAGAACGGGCAGGCGGCGGCCACTACGCTCGCTCCGGTTTCGATGAGCTGCGCGGCGCGCTCCTGGTTGACGCGCCGGCCCTTCTCCTCGCCGAGGAATACGAGCCCGCCGCCCGCGCCGCAGCAGAAGCCGCGTTCGCGGGCGCGCGCGGGTTCCACCAACGTGCCCCAGCGCTCGACCACCGCGCGCGGCTCGTCGTAGACGTTGCGGTAGCGCCCGAGATAGCAGGCGTCGTGGTAGACCACGCGCGGCCGGTGGCCGCCGTGCGGCAACTCGGCCCCGAAGCGCGCCAGCAGCTCGCTGTGATGTTCGATCGCGATGTCCGCTCCGAACTCGCGCCAGTCCTCGCCGATCGTGCGGACGCAATGCGGGCAGATCGAGAGCATCTTCGCCGCCTTGCTCCGGCGTATGTGCTCCAGGTTCTGTTCGGCAAGCTGGCCGAACAGCAGGTCGTTGCCGAGCCGGCGGACCGGGTCGCCCGTGCACCGCTCGCGCTTGAGCACTCCGAAGCTGATGCCGAGGTGCCGGAGCACGCCGGCGAGCGCGACGACGATCTCGCGCCCGCGCGGGTCGTAGGAACCCATGCACCCCATCCAGAGGCAGTAATCCTGCTTGCCGTCGAAGTACGGCAGGCCGGCCTTCTGGATGAATTTCTCCCGCTCGGAGTGCGGGAAGCCGAGCGAGTTGCCGTGGCGCTCCAGAGTCAAAAACAGCTTCGTGCCGTGCTCGTCCTCCCACTTGCCGGTGTTCACCGCGCCGCGCCGCAGGCCGATGATGACGGGCAGGTGCTGGATGCCGACCGGGCACTGGAATTCGCACGCGCCGCACGTCGTGCACTGGAATGGGGCCTCCATCGGAATGTGCCTGCCGAGCAGCGGCTCCTCGCCCGCGGCCCCGCGCTCGTTGAGACAGGCGCGCGTGCCGAGAATGATTTCCTTCGGGTTGAGCAGCTTGCCGGTGAGATTCGCCGGGCAGTGCTCGGTGCACCGGCCGCACTCGACGCACGAATAAGCCTGAAGCGCCGTGAGCCGCGTGAGGTCCTTGCCTGTGTCGAGGCCGAAATCCTCGTCGCCCGCAAGCGGCGGGATGTGACTGAATTGCTCGCGCTTGAGGAACACCGTCACCGGGCTGAGCGCCAGGTGCAGATGCTTGCTGCGTGGAATCACCGGGAGGAACACCAGGATGACGGCCGTGTGCAGCCACCAGTTCGCCTTCGCGGCTGCGCCCGCCTCCCCGAGCCTGAGCCCGGCGAGATAAGTGGCCATGAGCGCGAAGATCAGCGCCGCGATCAGGCCCGATTCGGGCGCGAGCGGCCCCAGCCATCGCGGGCGAACCAGGAAGCGGCGGACGGCAAGCCCGGTGATCGAGACCGCGACCGCGGCCGCGAGCGGCGCAACGAGCCACTCGAACACGCGCCCGAATCCGCCCCCCAGGAACCCCGCGCCAACCGCCGAGGCGAAGTGGTTCGCCGTCACGAGCGCGAACGCGCAGAATCCCCAGAAAACCACCGCGTGGGCGAAGCCCGCCAGCGGCCTTTGCGAGATGACGAGCTGCTGCAACACGACCTCGCGCAAAAACCTCTTTACGCGCGGCCTCAGCGGACGCAGCGAAAAGTCCGCATCGGGCTTCGACTCCCGTATCGCGCGAAGAACGGCACCGAACCTCCGCCAGAACGCGTACAGCGAAACGCAGATCAGGATGCCCAGGAGTGCACGTTCTGCCCAAGAAAAGCGCATACGGTTATTCCGAATCTAGCATCTTGCGGGCGTGGGCTAGAATCGAAATCAGAAAGGGGAGAACTTCTTTGCGCCTGATCGTCTCCGGAGTCGCGGGTTTTATCGGATCGCACCTTGCCGACCGGCTGCTTGCCGAGGGCCACACCGTCACGGGTCTCGACAATTTTCTCACCGGCGCTCCGGCCAACCTGGCGCACCTCAACGGACATCCGCGCTTCCATTTCATCGAGCACGACGTCACGCGCCCGCTCGAGGTCGCCGGTCCGTTTGACGGCGTCCTGCACCTGGCCTCGCCTGCGAGCCCCAAGGACTACCTCGAGCATCCGATCGAGACACTCGACGCGGGCTCGGCGGGCACGCGCAATATGCTCGAGCTCGCGCGGCGCGAAGGCGCGCGCTTCTTGCTGACCTCCACCTCGGAGACCTACGGCGATCCGCTCGAGCACCCGCAGGTCGAGACCTACTGGGGGCACGTGAACCCCGTGGGGCCGCGCTCCTGCTACGACGAATCGAAGCGCTTTGCCGAGGCCCTCACGATGGCCTACCACCGCCACCACGGCCTGCGGACGAACATCGCGCGGATCTTCAATACCTACGGGCCGCGGATGAAGCTCGACGACGGCCGCGTAGTGCCGGCGTTCCTCGATCAGGCCCTGCGCGGGGAAAGGATGACGGTGTTCGGCGACGGCTCGCAGACGCGCAGCTTCTGCTACGTGTCGGACCTTGTGGACGGGCTGTACCGGCTCATGCAATCGGACGAGCGCTACCCCGTGAACCTCGGCAATCCGGCCGAGATGACGATCGTCGAGTTCGCGCGGCGGATCCGCGAGCTCACGGGCAGCGCCAGCACGATCGAGTTCCGCCCGCTGCCCGAAGACGACCCGAAGCAGCGCCGTCCCGATATCTCGAAGGCGCGGCGCGTGCTCGGCTGGCAGCCGCGCGTGGGGCTCGAAGAAGGCCTGCGCGAGACCATCGCGTATTTCAAAGGAGTTGCGGCCGTACGCGCAAGCTGATCGGGCCCTACTCGAAATCCTTCGCCAGCTCTTCCAACTGCGCTGGCGTCAAAACAGCCTCGGCCATGTACTTCGGATGATCCACCACGATCCGTGCGCCCTGCTTCCACCGCGCGCGCTGCTCGGGCGTCAGCGGAAATTTGACGTACTGCACCGCGCTGATGCGGTCGTCCGAAATCTGCCGCGTATCGAACCGCGCCCTGGCCGGCGGCAGGTCGCCCACCGCGATCGAGATGTGCTCCTCCAGGCCCAGCAGGTCGCGCAGCACCACCGCCCGCACCTCCGGCGAATCGTACTCGATCAGAAGCGACGCCGACAGCTCGCCGCTGAACGGGATCAGCTCGTTGTAAGTGTCCACCTCGTGGCGGATCGCATCCGGCTCGACCATGCGCTCGATCCGCATCATCTCCTGGATCTGGTAGCGCACCGTCTCACGGTTCTCGAACAGGAACGTCAGGTGATCCCCCACGCGCACGCGGCGGCGGTCCTTGAGTGCGATCATGGCGGGCCGCAGCGTCTTGCGCTCCAGTTCGTATTCCGCGATGTTCTTGATCTCGACGACTTCAACTGGTTTCATAGGGAATTCGGAAATCCGTCCGGGCGATACGCGCGCGCCAGGACTTGTATCGGATGAATCGGCCGGACGCCCAGCGCCTGGTCGAACTGTATGGACGCCAGCGGGCAATCGCTCGCCAGCACGTCCGCCTCGGCCGCCGACATCTGCTCGAACGCCTTCTTGCCCGCCAGCATCGAGAGCGGGAAGAACTCCTTCTTCATCGCCCACGTGCCGTCGTGGCCCGAGCACTGTTCCACCAGCTTGATCGTGGTGCCCGGAATCAGGCGCATCATGTCGCGCGACCGGTAGCCGATGTTCTGCGCCCGCAGATGGCACGGCAGATGATACGCCACCTTCCCGGGCGAGGAACGGAAATCGCGGCAAAACTGTCCCTGTTGCTTGAGCTCGAAAAGAAACTCGCAGACGTCGCGCGTGGCCGCCGCCACCTCGCGCGCCTCCACCGTGCCCACCAGTTCGGGGTACTCCTTGCGCAGCGTGTACGAACACGTCGGATCGATCGCGATCACCTTCCGTCCCTCGCGCACGTGCGGATGAAGCGACGCGACGTTCTGTTCCGCCAGCCGCTTGGCCAGCTCGATATCGCCGTGCTCGAGCGCCGGCATCCCGCAGCAATTCTGCTTCGGGCACGAGAGCGAAATTCCGTTCTTCGCGAACACCTCGACGGTATCGCGCCCCACTTGCGGCTCGTTGTAATTCACCGAGCACGTGTAGAACAGCACGGCGCGGTTCGGATCGCCCGCGGGCGCCGGCTGCTTGCGAAACCAGTCCTCGAACGTCTCGCCGTGGAACTCGGGCAGCAGCTTTTCGCGGTGTATGCCGAGCGCGGCCTCGAGGCCGATGCGCAAGAGCGGCTGCTTGTTGGCCCAGTTCGCCATCCCCAGGCTCATGGCCGCCGCGCGGCCCACCAGCGCCGGCCGCGAGAGAATTTTATCGCGCAGCCCGATGCCCCCCTCCTTCCGCCGCACCGCGTTGGCGCGCAGCATCAGGCGCGGAAAATCGAGCTGAAATTCGTGCTTGTCGTCCGGCGTGTACGGGCACTTGACGTAGCAGATCTTGCACTGGAAGCACGTGTCGATGACGCGGTCCACCTCGGCCGCCGTCACCGCGCGCGCATCGCCGTCGTGAGCCTCCACGGCTTTGAACAAATCCGGAAAACTCGAGCAGAGACTGAAGCAAAGCCGGCATCCGTTACAAATGTCGAACACCCGCTCGATTTCGGCGCGCAGTCCGTCCTTGTCCCAATACGCCGCGTCGTTGGGATTGTACGTGAGTCCGGCTGTAGGAGTGCCTTTGATCATGGACCTGAGCTTACCGCAGAGACACAGAGGCCCGGTCTGACTTTCTCTGGGTCCTCTGCGTCTCTGCGGTGAAGTTTTTTCTTACGCGATGGCCTTAAGGCCCTGGCTGAAGCGTCCGGCGTGGGATTTCTCGGCCTTGGCAAGCGTCTCGAACCAGTCCGCGATCTCGGCGAACCCTTCCTCGCGGGCGGTCTTCGCCATGCCGGGATACATGTCCGTGTACTCGTGTGTCTCGCCGGCGACCGCGGCTTCCAGGTTCGACTGCGTGTCGCCGATCGGCAGCCCCGTGGCCGGGTCGCCGACTTCCTTCAGATAATCGAGATGGCCGTGGGCATGTCCGGTCTCGCCCTCGGCCGTGTCGCGGAACAGCCCGGCAATGTCCGGATAACCCTCGACATCCGCCTGCTTCGCGAAGTATAGATAGCGCCGGTTGGCCTGCGACTCGCCGGCGAACGCCTCTTTCAGATTCTCGTGTGTTCTTGTCCCTTTTAGTTGTGGCATAGGTATTTTCGATCCCAAGTTCATAAGATGCTATCACGCCGCCCGAGGTCGCATCGCTTTGCTATGCTCTTTCTTCATCTATGAAAAGGACTTTTCTCTTCGTGGCGCTCCTTGCGGCCCCACTCGTGGCAGGGGCTGCCGGCGAGCGCGTGGATCTTGCGGTTGTCAACCGCATCCGCGCCGAGGCGATCGACAACTCCAAGGTCATGGATTACGTTTTCTACCTGACCGACGTCTACGGTCCTCGCGTCGCCGCCTCGCCCAACTACATGAAAGCCGCCAGATGGGCCGTCGAGCAGTTGAACGCCCTCGGTTTGAAGGATGCGAAGCTCGAGAAGTGGGGCACATTCGGACGAAGCTGGTCGTGGAGCCGCGTCGCCGTTCACATGGTCGAGCCGCAGCAGACCACGCTCATCGCCGTGCCGCTCGCCTGGTCGCCCGCGACTCCCGGCGTCGTCTCCGCCGAAGCCATTTTCGCGCCCGCCAGAACGGTCGCCGAGGGCGAGAAGTACAAGGGCAAGCTGAGGGGCAAAATCGTGCTGCTCGAAGAGGTCCGCGACGTGAAACTCGGCCTGGAGCCCGATGCAAAGCGCTACACCGCCGCCGAGCTCGCCGGCCGCGCCCAGGCGCCCGAGCCCGGAGAAGCGCAGCCGCCTCGCGGGCCCGTGAATCGCGAGGAGATGCGCCGCCAGCGCAACGAGTTCCTTGAATTCCTGAAGAACGAGGGCGTCGCCGCCGTCCTCACCACCAGCATGGGCGGCCGCGAAGGCACCATCTTCACCGCGCCCGCCGGTTCGCACGATGCGAAGGACCCTCTGCCGCCGCCCAGTGTCGCCCTCGCCACCGAACACTACAACCGCCTCGCCCGGCTGCTCCAGAAGAACATTCCGGTCAAGCTCGAAATCGAAGTGAGGGCCGGAACGGACAACCAATCCGCCGACGGCTTCAACGTCATCGCGAACCTTCCGGGCGGCAGCAAGAAAGACGAAATCGTAATGCTCGGCGCGCATCTCGATTCCTGGCAGGCCGGCACCGGAGCGGCCGACAACGCCGCCGGATGTGCGGTCGTCCTCGAAGCCATGCGCATCCTGACCTCGCTGGACCTCAAGATGGACCGCACCGTGCGCGTTGCCCTTTGGGACGCTGAAGAGGAGGGCCTCATCGGCTCGCGCGAGTACGTCAAGGCGCACTTCGCCGACCGCGAGACGATGGAGAAAAAAGCCGAGTACGCGCGCCTGTCCGGCTACTTCAACTTCGATAACGGAGCGGGGAAGATCCGCGGCGTGTACCTTCAGGGCAACGACATGCTGCGCCCGGTGTTCGACGCCTGGCTCGAGCCGTTCAAGGACCTCGGCGCCACGACGCTCTCGATCCGCAAGACTGGAGGCACCGACCATCTCTCCTTCGACGCCGTCGGCCTGCCCGGCTTCCAGTTCATCCAGGACCCGCTCGACTACTCCACCCGCACGCACCACACCAACATGGACGTTTACGAGCGCATCCCCAAAGGCGACCTGATGCAATCCGCCGCCGTGATGGCATGGTTCGTCTACAACGCCGCGACCCGGCCCGACATGCTGCCCCGCAAGCCCGCGCCGAAGCCGGCCCGTTAACCGAAAAGGGGACAGACCCCTTTTTCAGCCTTCAGAAAAGGCGTGCGGTGTGTCAAGGATTGAGACACGGCAACTGGGGACGCCTTTCCGATCGCTGCATTTTTGTAGGCTACGGAAGGATTCCGTTCCAGAATGGTCCTGGCAGGAGAAGCGGAA
>JBLNDJ010000056.1:0-166900 GCA_050261515.1 Acidobacteriota bacterium
GCTCGGCCTTGACCCCGGCCGCCCCCATCGCAGGATTCTCCTTAGAGGAGGGCGAAGTGACTGTCTAACTGACCGGGGTATTCTTGTAGTTCGCGGTGTGCGGATTTCGGGGGCAGGTCACGCGCATACGCGCCCGAACTGCCTCAGCGGATACTCTCCGGCCTGCTTTCTGGCGCTCACTCGGCTCGCACTCGTCGGACACGCTCCTAGTCAAACCAGGTGCTCACGGCTTGAGTTAATGTCACAGTGGTATCACTCGGCACGCAGAAGCTGCGTGGGGTCAATTCGCGTCGTCTGGTAGGCCGGCACCAGGGTCGCTAACAGGACGGCGACGAGTAATAGCAGTCCGCTCGCGATCATTACGGGTAAGCTGGTAGCGGTTGCACGATATAGGGTTCCACTGATAACTTGGCCTATTGCTAGGGACAGGAAGATGCCAACGAGGATTCCCAATCCACCCAGCGTCAACCCCTCCTTCAAAACTAGTCCCAAAATATCCAGCCTATGTGCTCCAACCGAAATGCGGATCGCTACTTCGTGCCTTCGTAGGCCAACTAGATACGTCACCAAGGCGTATACGCCAAGTGAAGCAAGCACGAGCGACGAAGTAGCGAAGGCGATTAACAAGACAGACTGGAGCCTTTGATCAGAAATTGCAGAGTCCAGATCCTGAAAGAAGGTGGCAAAGCGAAAGACTGGCAGACTTGCGTCGATACTATGGACTCTTTCACGAATGATGGAGGCCAGTTGAGGCACGTCGCCGTTGGTGCGAACGACGAACGTCATCGACGGCGTTGGAAATTGCCTGCAGTTCAGATAGATCTCCGGGCTGCGCATTTGCGTTGTCACCTCACGCGCGATATCGCCTACGACGCCCACGATCGTCGCGGCGCCGATGCCCGGCAGCACCAGTGGCGAGCTTGGAATATGCGGTTGCCGCCCGTCGGCAAGCGAAAACCTCCGCAGCAGTGTCCGATTTACGATGACCGTAGGGGGTTTGCCTTCGCCTGCATCTGTGGGCATGAAATCGCGTCCCGCGAGTAGTGGTATGTGCATTAGGCGAAAATACCCGGCTGTGACGCAGCTCAAATCCGCCAGCTTCCGTCTGTCAGGAGGCACTGGTCCCTCACCTCCGACAGCGAACGACGAAGTGGGCGTCCGGCCACGCAAAGGAGCAGCACTCGTTGCCGCGGCACCCTTGATGCCCGGGGTCGCGCTCAGCGCACCTAGAATATCCCAGTACTTACCATCTCTAATCTCGCCGTTCGTGGTCGGCAGGGAGACCCCGAATGAGATCAGATTGTGCATATCGAAGCCAAAGTCGCCACTCCTGTTTTGGAGGAAGCTCCGGAACACCGAGGTGGAACTGGAGAGCAGCACCAATGTTACCGCGATTTCGCTGACAATAAGAAGACTCCGTGAACGATCATGTCGCATCCGACTAGCGCTGTGGGAAAGCCCCCGCATACCCCAAGTCTCTTCCATCCGCAGTAGGCGCAAAGTGGGCGCCAAGCCGAAGAGCACAGCAGAAAGAAACGCGATCGCTACGCCAAAGCACAGAACTCGTTCATCCGGAGCGGTCACTATGGCAGATGGCAAGTTCTTGAACACGACCGACGCCAAGATTCTGGCCCCCAAAAGTCCGCCTACAAGGCCGATAATGGCCGCACCAAATCCGAATATCAGGCTCTCGGCAAAGGCGCTGTAGGCGATGCGAGTTCGGCTCGCCCCCAGCGCGAGCCTAATGGCCGTCTCTTTCTTACGCGCTACTGCCCGGCTGAGTAAGATGCTCCCGACATTTAAGCAGGCGACTAGGAGAAGCAAGCAAATGGAGGAGAGCAGTAACAGCAGATCGCTACGACTATCGCCGAGCAGACGATCGCGTAGTAGCTCAACGCGAACTCCGAAACCCCGATTGCTGTCAGGATACTCCATCTCGAGCCGATGAGCGATCAGTCGCAGATCAGCTGCCACCCCTGACAACGCAAGATCATGCCGAAACTTCCCGACCACATGAAAGCCACGCATTCGCCGGTTTGTCGGTTGGTTTGCTCCTGCGAGCATCCAGAGATCCGCACCTGGCGGATAGCTAAACGACGGTGGCAGTACCGCCATTACTGTGTGGGGTGCGCCATCGACCTCGACTGCTTTGCCGATAACATTCTTGTCAGAGGCAAAAGCACGCTGCCACAACCGTGTACTTATGGCAATCCCTGCCGGCTCCGCAATAGTTTTGTCCCCAAAGGACTGCAACGTCCTCCCGAGGAGCGGAGCACCGCCAAAAACGTCAAAGAACTCGGCAGTTACCCGTGTCGCGGTCACGCGCTGTGGTTCAGAACGTCCGGTTACATTGACCTCAGTGCTGGCCTCGACTGCGGCCAACTTATCAAAGCTGCTATTCTGCGACTTCCAGTCGAGGACTTCCGAATAAGATATGGGGAACGCCTCCCCACGAAGGACTGCATTAGCCACCGCAATCCGACCAGAATCCGGATACGATAGCGGTCGCAGGAGCGCTCCATTTACTATGCTGAAGACGGCGGTGGTTGCGGCAACACCGAACCCGACTGTTACAAATATAGTGATAGCAACCGCTGGTGACCTCACGATGTTCCGCAAAGCCTGCCGGGCCTCTGACACTATGATGTCACCGAGCCTCATATGAGCTCCTCATCGACTAACTCGCTCCACATTTCGGTCTTTGTCCAAAAGATCTTCGTTGCCCAGCTGTTGCGTAAACTCATAGAAGCGTCCGTGCAATTCGTACAATTGGGAGTAGTCTCCGGATTCAATGATACTACCATTATCGATAAAGAGAATCTGATCGGCTGCCCTGATTGTCGACAGCCGGTGTGCGATTACAAAAGTAGTGCGATCCCGTATGAGAGCGGCGATAGCCAACTCTATCAAACGCTCTGTGCCTGGGTCCAGATTGGAGGTCGCCTCATCCAGCATCAGAATTCGTGGATTTGCAAGGAGCGCCCGAGCGATTGCCAACCTCTGCCTTTGTCCTCCAGAAAGACGTAGCCCACGCTCGCCGATCACTGTATTGAGGCCTTGGGGAAGAGTCCGCACGAACTCTTCAACCTGGGCAGCTCGGCACGCCTCAAGTACTTCGCTATATGGCGCGTCGGGCCGGAACGCTACAATATTGTCGAAGATGGTCCCGTCAAATAGCCAGGTATCCTGAAGTACAACACCGAGCTGCCTACGATACGACTCCAACTTGACGGAACTGAGCTCAACGCCGTCTATTAGGATCGATCCGGCGGTAGGTGTATACAGACCAGCCATAAGAGAGAGGACAGTAGATTTCCCAGATCCTGAGGGGCCCACCAGCGCCGTCACCGATCTGTGACTGTCGCGCACGCGCGTGCTGATTCACTTTTGGGCTCCCTCGATACCGTCAAATGGGCCTGGATCATGTCGTGTCGCACCCAGACTCTCCATATAGCTATCGAGACCTTCATCAACCAGAAATCTGCCGTCGACGGCGACAATACTAAATGTGTCAGTATTGGTCCACAGATGGCGACGCACCCGAAATGTTACTGTGACACTACGTTTCTGGGCCTGCTCAAGATATCTCCGCAAAGCTGGACTCTCCAGAACGACGTGGTACTTGGGTGAATTCAGAAACGTGAGCCGAATCGCTCCTGCAGGCAGCGGTCGCGCGAACGCCGAGAGCTCCCCATCAGCCCATGACATCTCACGCGTGACAGTGTACGTCCTCGTGCAACCAGAGAGAAATGCAAGAACGAT
Organism: Acidobacteriota bacterium; assembly: GCA_050261515.1. GTDB lineage: Bacteria > Acidobacteriota > Terriglobia > Bryobacterales > Bryobacteraceae > JBLNDJ01. The sequence goes on from JBLNDJ010000056.1 coordinate 3,763, forward strand.
CGCTAGGATTGCTCCTTTATGCGCTGCCACGTTCAGGCGCAGCAGTAATGAGCCAGCGACACTCCTCGAGCCGCTAACTCTTTGCTGTCTTTGCTTTGGTTTCATGGATTGCAGCCAAGACGTCACCCGAAATTGAGAGCCGCGCTCGGCGTTCCGCAGAACTTCAACAACCTCAGGCGGCACGTTCATAGAGGACTTGGCCCTCGCGAGCAGCCGGCCAGTAGACTGTATTCACGACGTTTCGATACCGCTCGAACCGCGCGGTTGTGGAGACCACAATATCTTTCGGAATGGCAGAGCAGCCGATCAACGCGGCATAGATTTCTCCGGCACGGGCGCGCGGATCTTCCACGTCGGAGAACAGCACAAGAAGATCGATGTCGCTATCGGCCCGCGCGTCTCCGCGGGCGTGAGATCCGAATAGGATGATCCGGTCGGGCGAGAAGCGTTCCGCGATGCGGTGAACCATTTCCTCAATCGCCGACCGTGCATCTGCCAAGACGCTCATCTTTCGCAATGATAACTCGCGGCGGGCGGTTGCGCCGAGCATCACTATATCTATTCGGATATGATCGAAGCGTGGAGCCACTGAGGAAACGCGACAACTACGCCAGCGTCTGGGACGCCATCGCCGACACGCCCGGTCAGGCGGCCAACCTGCGGGTGCGCGCCGACCTGATGCGGCAGATTGCGGCGTTCGTGAAAAAGCAGGGGTGGACGCAGACTGAGGCGGCCGAACACTGCGGGGTGACCCAACCGCGGATCAACGACTTGCTCCGCGGCCGGGTTTCGCGCTTCTCGCTGGATGCGCTGGTGAATATCTCTACTGCGCTGGGCTGCCGGGTGCGGCTCGATCTCGAGGCCGCCTGAAACCCGGCCCGCCGCTTACTGAGCCTTGCTCAGAAGAGCCTTCTTCAACTCCCGGTTGCGCTCCCTCTTCGCGAGCTTGCGCTTCCTCTGGCTTCCGTGCTGGGCCTTGTCTCCGTTGCGTGCTGACATAGTCTTTTAGGGTAGCAGAGCGGCCCCGATTGCGGGCGCGTCCGCCGGGATGCCCGCTTCGGTCCTGGGCGCGTCCGGCCGCAGTTTGTAGCCCTTCGGACCCGTGCCTGGCGCGACGAACCCCGGGTCCGCCATCATCTTCCTCCACTCCTCCGGGATGTCCTTGAAGTTCCCGTACAGAATATTCTTCTCGAAGACGATGTCGCGCGCGCCGCCGAAGCCCGGCTTTTCGAGGAACGTGCCGTCGTCAGCCGCTCCCGGCTTCTTGCCGGTCCCGGTGGCGTTCCTCGCGGTCCCGTCGGCATAGAAGATGTTGTTGTAGATGTGGACGTTCCTCGTCCACTCCTCGCCGTGCCCGGTCCACAGGAACAGCGCGACATCCAGGCCCCTGCCGATGTAGAACACGTTGTTGTGGATCTTGAGATCGACGTTGCCGTCGGCCATGTGGAACAGGCGCGCGCGGTCGTTCTCGCTGACGTTGTAGCGCACGATGGTGCCGGTGTTGTTCGAGCAGCACATCAGCAGGAAACCGCCGTCGTTGTCGTGCGTGTAGTTGTACTGGAAGGTCGTGCCGCTCGTGTAGGCGTCGGAGTCGAAGGCCTCGCCGTCCTTCATGCCCTTGAGGCCCGAGACCTCGTTGAACTGGATCAGCGTGTCAACGGAATCCCACGGCCAGACGCCCGCGGCATAGTCCTCGCAGCGCGTGCGCGCACCGCGCACAATGTTGTGCTCCACCACCGCACGGTTGCAACCCCACACCTTAATGGCGTCGCCGCCGATGTCCTCGAGCAGGTTCTTGCGGATGACCACGTTCACGCTGAGGGCGTCCCGGTTCGGCGATTTGTAGGGAACGTAGCCGCAAATGCCGTTGCGATCCGTGCGCACCAGGTGACAGCCCTCGATGAGCAGCCCGTCGAAGTAGCTCTTCTTCGCGTCGCCGCCGTTCTCCCACACGATGCCGTGGCCCTCGCCCGCATCGGCCTTGATGAGCGAACCGTTCACGTCATGCACGTAGAGGTTCTTCAGGTGAATGTGGCGCATCACGCCGTAATCCCACGCGCGCACGCGCGCGCCGTAGCGGAAGGTCTCGCGCGCGGGGCCGAGGTTGGTGAGTTCGAGGTTGTTGACTTCCCAGAAATCCTGGTTCTGGAGGAGGAGCGCTTCGTGGAATTTGCCGGCGGCGGCGATGAGGGGCCTGGCGCCCGCGCCGTAGCGATCGACGACGATCGGAGCCGCCTCGGTGCCGGAGCCGCGCGGCTTGAGCTGGCCGGTGAACTTCGCTCCGGCGCGGAAGAGGATCTTGTCTCCGGGAACGAACGAAGCGGCGTTGACCTTGTCGAGCGTCTTCCACGCTTTCGCTTCCGAGAGGCCATTGTTGCGGTCGTTGCCCGATGCGCTGTCCACGTAGTAGGTCTTGCCCGCGGCGGCGTGACAGAGAGCTGCCAGCAACAGAAAAGCAAAGAAGGATCTCGACATGGGGTCGAGTATATCGAATTGGGCCGGCCGGGGGGCCGGCCGCGACCCGGGGGCTCCGCCGTACTAAGATGAGGGACACATGCGAGGCTTGCTACTCCTCCTTGCACTCGGCGCCTCGGGCGCGTTCGCTCAGCCGGGCGAACGCGCGAGCCTGTATCTGATCGACCTGATCCGTTTGGACACGACCAATCCTCCGGGGAAGGAGACGCCGGTGGCGGAGTACCTTCAGCGGGTCGCCACGGAGAACGGCATCTCCTCCGAGTTACTCGGGGGCGACCCGTCGCGCCTGAACTTTGTCGCGCGCCTGCGCGGCTCGGGCTCGGAACGGCCGCTGCTGCTGATGGCGCACAGCGACGTTGTCCCCGCCGATCGCACGCAGTGGACCGCCGATCCCTTTGCGGCCGAGGTGCGCGGCGGCGAGATCTACGGCCGCGGCGCGCAGGATGACAAGGGGCTGCTGGCGGCCGAGCTTGCGGTCCTGGTCGAGTTGAAGAAGCGCGGCGTGAAGCTCAAGCGCGACGTGATTCTGCTCTCGGAGGCCGATGAAGAAGCCGGCTCGACCGGCATACAGTGGCTGATCGCCAACGCGTACGACAGGATCGACGCGGAGTTCGCGCTCAACGAAGGCGGCGTCGTGCAGGACCTGGCCTCCGGCGCGCGCCTGTTCCAGATCCAGACGGCGGAGAAGATTCCGACCCGCGTGGTCCTGACGGCACGCGGTTCGGCGGGGCACGGCTCGCTTCCCCGCCCCGACAACCCGGTCGTGCACCTGGCGCACGCCATCTCGCGGCTTGACGCGCAGCAGCCCGTGCGCCTCAACGCCACCACGCGGCGCTATTTCGCCGGGATCTCGCGCCTGCCCGATTACGAGTGGCTCGCGCCGCTCGTCGCGCGCCTCGAAACCCCGGGCTACGGGGCGCAGATCTCCGAAGCGATCCGCGCGCGCGACCCCGAGCTCGACGCGCTGCTCCACACCTCGATTTCGCCGACGATGCTCCAGGCGGGCACGAAGATCAACGTGATCCCGAACGCGGCCGAGGCGCAGATCGATGTGCGCCGCCTGCCGGACGAAACGCGCGAAGAGGTGATCGGCCGCATCCGGCGCCTCATCAACGACCCGGCCGTCGAGGTCGCGTTCGCGCCCGGACAGGAGATGCCCGCCACCGAGCCCAGCGCGGCCAACGGCCCGCTCTACACGCGGATGGAGGAAATTTTCCGCGCTTCGCACCCACGCGCGGTGGTCGTCCCTTTCATGCTGCGCGGCGCAACCGACGGGGCGTTTCTGCGACAGAAAGGGATGGCCGTCTACGGCGTGCCGCTGTTCCTGCGCGAGGCCGCCGGCAGCCGCGCGCACGGGAACGACGAGCGCGTGTCTGTGAAGGGCCTTTCGGCGGGCACGGATCTACTGTGGAAGATCGTGACGGCCGTCGCGGCGGAGTGAAGCTTCCGCCCTCCGCACCATCCGCGCCGCGGCCACTCGCATGGGCGCGTAGTTCGCCGCGGCGATCATCAGCGCCAGGCCGCTACCCAGCAGCAGCACCGGCCAGCCGCCGCGGCCGGGGAAAACCTCCTGCTGCACCCGGTACAGGCCGATGGCAAGAAACAGCAGCCCGGAGGCGAAAAAGTTCTTCATCTGGCGTGGAATGCTCAGAAAAACGAACATACACGCCACCGCGGGCAACAGCCAGTCGAAAACGCGCTGCTCGTGCGGCGACCGGGCACTGAGGCCCAGAAGGAACAACGACGTCATGACGTGTCCCGGAATGACAAAGCGAAACGCGCGGCCCACCACGTGCACCTGCGCCGACGGCAGCCGCTCGCAGATGCGATCGAGCGCGAAGTAGATCGCGGCGTTGCCGATGAACAGGTATTCGATTTGCCCGCGGGTCCACGGCGCCGCGGCTTTCAGCCAGGCGGCGTAGGGCTGGTGGAAAGTGGCCACGCCGCTCAACGCGGCCCAGGTGAAGGCGACCGCGAACGGGTAGAAGTAGCGCGAATCGCCGGTGAGCCCGAGCCGCTCCAGCCCAAATCCGGCGGCCATGAAGAGCGCGGCGCAGGGCAGCAGGTGGAAATAGAGCCGGCCGGGGTCGTTGTCCAGCCAATCGAGCAACCCCATGCGAAGCAGCGTAGCCAGGCACCACAGCGCGGTCGTCGAAGAGAACACCAGCGAGAAGACCGGCGCGCGCGTGAAGCGCCGCAGCCACCAGCACACCGGCAGGCCGGCCGCGAGCGCCCACCACAACTGCGCGTTGGTGGCCTGTTTCTCGACGCCGAGGCGGTGAAACAATTCCAGGGCCGCGCCGCCGGGCCCGACGGAGCCGAATGCGCCGGCCTCTTCGAAGGTGATGAGCGCCGCCACCGGCAGCACCACGCACAACGTCAGCAGGTAGCCGATGGCGACGCGATGATAGCCGCGGCGCCAGGTGCGCACTCCGACCCACGCCATCGGCGCGGCGGCCAGCCAGCCCACGGCGACCGCCGGCGCACCGGCCATGGCGGGGTAGCGGAAGAATGTCAGCAGGGCCGCGCCCACTGCCAGGATCCATGCGCCGAGGTAGAGGCTGACCTGCGGCAGCGTGAGGCGGCGCGCCTCCATGATCCAGGCGTCCTCGCGGTCCAGCAACCGCTCGTAGCGCTTGCGAATGCCCTCGTATTCGGCGCTCGAAATCACCTGGTCGCGCCGCCAGCTTTCGAGGTCGCGCAGGTGGTCGCCGACCTGGCCTGCAATCAGCCGCGTGTAGGCCGCCGGCTCGGCCAGCACGGCTTCGCCCGCCAGGAAACGGCGCAGATCGTCGGCCATCTCGCGCGCCGAGGCGTAGCGGCGCGCGGGGTCCTTCTCAAGAGCCTTCAGGCAAATATCCTGGAGTCCTTTGGGGACGGCGATGTCGCGCTGCCGCGGCAGCGGTGGATCCTGCTCGCGAATGCGCCGCAGCAGGTCCGGTAATGTAGCGCCGCGGAACGGCGGTGCGCCCGTGAGCAGTTCGTAGAACACGGCGCCAAGCGAAAACACGTCGCTGCGCGCGTCCAGCTTCTCCGCGCCCGATGCCTGTTCCGGAGAAAGATATTCGGGCGTGCCGGCGATTTCACCCGTTCGCGAGAGCCCCTCGCCGGGTCCGATGTCGAGCGCCAGACCGAAGTCGAGTACCTTCGGCTCCAGGTCCGCGCCCACCAGAATGTTGGCCGGCTTCAGATCGCGGTGCAGGATTCCGTTCTGATGGAGGAACTCGACCGCCAGCGCCACCTTCTGCATCAGCTCGGCCTTCTGCGCGAAACCGAGCGGCGCGGCGGCCTGTGTGAGAGGTGCGCCCTCCAGGTACTCCATGACGAAGTGCGGCGGCTCGGAGGAAGGGCCCAGGCTGTAAATGCGCACAATGTTCGGATGCGACAGCCGCGCCATGGCGCGCGCCTCCGCCATGAACCTCGCGCGCAGGGCGGCGTCGTCCGCGTAGCGCGGCGCCAGAGTTTTCGCCGCCACCTTGCGGTCGAGCGCTTCATCGATCGCCAGGAACACGCGGCCCATTCCGCCGGAGCCGAGCTCGGCTACGATGCGGTGCCCCGACAGCCGCGCCGGCAGCGCCTCGGGATCGAGCGCGCGGTCGATCTCTGCCAGCGTTTCGAGCTCGGGCGCCAGTTCCGGGACGCTGCCGCCGTTGCTCGCGCCATCCAGAATGTCGGCCAACGATTGCGCCAGCCGCATCTCGCCTGCGTCGCCCATCATGCCAGCTCGCGCAACCGCTTCACGGCGCGATAGACCAGCAACGCCACCTGTTCGCGCGACTTTCCCATCCGTTCCGCGACTTCGGCCGTCGGGAGCCCCTCGATTCTCGCCAGAAGAATCGCCTGCCGGTAATCGTCGGGAAGACGGCCCAAGCGCGCGAGCAGCCGTTCCACCGCTTCCTGTTGGCTGAAGAGCCGGCTGGGAGTTGCGTTGTCGGCCGGCTCGGGACCGAGCGGGTTCGTTTCCGAACGAAACGGGACTTCTTCTCCGGCGCGGCATTCACGGTTCCGGTAACGCGCGCGGTCCGCGATCACATGATCGGCGATCGCCGAGAACCAGTGCATGAGACTCCCGGGGGTGCGGTACGTGAACCGGTCGAGGTCGCGAAAAGCGCGCAAGCAAACCTCCTGCACCACGTCTTCCACCTCGCCGCGCTCGCGCCACTGCGGGCTCAGCTTGAAATGCACCAGCACGATCAGCCGCCGCCGGTATTGTTCGAACACCTTCGACAGAGCTCGATCGTCGCCATTCCTGGCCTTTTCGAGAAGGGCGAATGTGGAAGTTGCGGCCGCCAACAGGTTCATCTTACGAAAAGCATCGGGCGGCTACTGGACCCGCTGCCACTCCTCGATCTCGCCGTGCGCCTGGTCGTCGGCTGCGTACCTGGCGAGGAAGGCGGCCAGCGGCGCGGCCGGCGCTGTCAGGAGGAGTTTACCCTCTCCGCGCGCCCGGCTCGGCAGTTCCGCGGCGGCGTGCTGCCGGAGCCAGTCCGAATCCAGATAGGCCCAGCGTAGCGTGGCGCCCGACGACAGAATCCGGATCAGCGCGTGGCCCGGAATCTGGAAGTCGTCGGAATCCTGCGGGGCAAGGTCCATCACCCGCGCCTGGCCTGCCGCGAACAGGCGGCCTTCAAACTTGCGTGCACTTCCGTCGCTGACAAATGTGACGGCGTAGGCGTTGCCTTCGCCGCGGCGCAGGGTGCAAAAGTCGCCGCCCTGCTTGACCTCCCAGCTTCCCAGCAGGCTCGCGTCAAAGACGGCCTCCTGATCGGAAATCGCCGCCTCCATCGAGATCAGCGCCGGATTGTCGCAGCCTCCCAGGATCAATGAGCCTGCCACGACCGCAAGAATCGTCAGAGATCGCATATCGTCGCCTCCATTTTCGTGGGGCAGGCCCCGGCCTGCGGCGGCCTCTCAGGCCGCCAGTGCGAGGCGGGCCGAGCGGTTGCCCCACGGAAGAACAGCGTCGCGCGGGGGCGATTCTTGCAGTTCCTAAACGCGCCGGAGATTCAGGCCGAGGGCATCTTCGAGCAGCGGGGTCTGAGGGTAGGCGTGGCCTTTGTAGCGGCGGAAGCCTTCTCCGAACTCGACCGAGACGAGCGCGCCCCGCTGGCGCGTCCATTGCTCCATCTGTTCCAGGTAGTTGTCCACGCCGTGGTGCTTGGCGAGCCACTCGCGCTGGCTGCGGTGCTGCGCGAGCATGCGCTGCTTGCGCGGGAACGACGTTCCGACATCGACGACGAAATCCGGCTTGACGACAACCCCGTCGCGGTCCACGCCCAGCAGCGGGTCCATGAAGTAGAGAAGCGGGATTTCGGCGAGCGGCGGCGCGGCGTTCTGCGCGCCGGTCCGGTAATTCGGGACGGGCGCGACGAAGCAGCAGTCGCGCACGAGCGAGGAGGCGGTCTCGTGGTCCGCCATGTAATCCACCGGCGAGGCGGTAATCACCAGTTCCGGCTGCGCGCGGCGCAGCAGCTCGGTGACGCGGCGGCGCGCGCCGTCATCGTTGAACACGTTGAAGTCGCGAAACTCCGCGCAGACGTACTTCGCCCCGATCAGCGCCGCGGAAGCCTTCGCTTCGCGCCGGCGTATGGCGGCGATCTCCTCCGGGCCGTGCTCGGTCGAGCCGCAGTCGCCGGGGGTCATCGTCGCGATCGTGATGTCGTTTTCCTGGGACGCCAGCAGCGCCAGCGTGCCTCCCGCGAGAATTTCGACGTCGTCGGGATGAGCGTGTATAGCGAGAATCCTCATGCCTGGTTTCCGAACTTGGCTTGAAGCGATTGCATGCGGGCGCGCGACACGGCGGTCGCGGTCTCGATCGCCGAGATCAGCATCGAACGCAGCCCGTGCTTCTCGAGCTCGTGGATCGCCGAGATCGTGGTGCCGCCCGGCGTGATTACCTGGTCTTTCAGGATCGCGGGATGCAGCCCGGTTTCCTTCACCAGCTTCGCCGCGCCGAGCACGGTCTGTTCGGTGAGGCGCGTCGCAACTTCTCGCGACAGGCCCATCTTCAGGCCGCCGTCGATCAGGGCCTCGATCACCATATAGATGTAGGCCGGGCCGCTGCCGGAGAGCGCGGTGGCGGCGTGCAGCATGTCTTCCTCGACCCAGCACACCGCGCCCACGGCGCGGAAAATGCGCTCGACCAAGCGGTGCTGGTCCGGCGTGCCCTCGCCGTTTGAAGCGAGCGCGGTCGCGCCCTCCTGCACCACCACGGGAATGTTCGGCATGGCGCGGTAGACCGGCAAGCGGCGCTCGAGCAGCTTCTCGATGAACGCGATCGGGACTGCGGCGGCGAGCGAAATAACAATCTGGCCGGGCCGCAGCACATCGCGGATTTCCTGCACCACCTGGGGCAGCGTCCCGGGCTTCACCGCGAGGATGACGACATCGGCCTGCTGTGCGGCTTCGCGGTTCGCTCCTGCGGCGACGCGGATCCCGTAGCGCGCCGCCGCCTGCTCGGCGTGCTCGGCGCCGAGGACGGTGGCGGAGACGTGCCCGGCATCGGCGACCCCGGCTTTGAGAATGCCGCCGATCAGCGCGCCGCCGATGTTGCCCGCGCCGAGTACGGCAATTCGCTTGAATTCGGACATCAAGGTGATTGTAGTATGTGCACGCGGCGCAACAGGTCCGGCATGAATTCCTTCAGCACGGAAGACGCCGCATTCCCCGCCATGCTGATGCCGAAGCTGACGGCTCCGTCGCCCGCGGAGTTCTGGCTTCGCGGGAGCCACAGGCGCGCGGCGAAAGCCCCGACCGCCGTCCCTCCGATCTCGGATAAAGACACGCGCCGGCTTCCGTCCTCGCGCCGCGCCAGCACCGAGCTCAGCAGCGCATAGCGCGTACGCTTCCAGACGCCATGCTCGCCCGAAGGGAAGTAGCGGTTATCTTCGTGCAGCGCGGAGGCGGCCAGATACGTGAACGTCCGGTGGACCGCGCGCTGCGCGGCGATATTGGCGAACCGCTTGCCGTAGCCCGAGCCCCCCTGCTCCCATTCTTCGGGCTTGTCGCCCCACTGGTCGAGGCCCGCCGACAACGCGGTTTTCGCGTAGCCAAAGGGCTCGATGAGACTTTTCAGGTACAGGCGGTTGCGCTCGGCCTGGGTCGGCGGCTGGTAGGCAACCTGCGCGCAGGCGGAAAACGCGAACAAAACCAGGCAGCAGGCAACGCGGCGCAACATCTTACTTCGTTTGCTGGGTCGGCGTCCGTGTGAAGCGCTTCACGAAGTTCGTGTCAAAGTTGCCCGCCAGGAAATCCGGATCGGCGAGGATGCGCTGGTGCAGCGGAATCGACGTATAAATTCCCTCGACCACGAACATTCCGAGCGCGCGCTGCATGCGTGCGATCGCTTCGGCACGGTCGCAGCCGTAGGTGACGAGTTTCGCAACCAGGGAATCGTAGTAGGGCGGGATGACGCAGTCGGTGTAAGCGGCCGTATCGACGCGCACGCCCGTGCCGCCGGGCAGGTTGAGCCCGGTGATGCGGCCCGGGCACGGCGCAAAGGTTTCGGGGTGCTCGGCGTTGATGCGGCACTCGATCGCGTGCCCGCGAAGCTGAACCGGACGGCAGAGAATGTTCGACAGCCGCTCGCCGGAGGCGATCCGGATCTGGCTCTTCACCAGATCGACGCCCGTCACCAATTCCGTGATCGGGTGCTCCACCTGGATGCGCGCGTTCACTTCGATGAAGTACAGCGCGCCGGTCTCGTCCATGATGAACTCGACCGTGCCGGCGTTGATGTAGCCGGCCTCGTGCATGGCCTTTCGCAGCGCGGCCGAGATGCGCTCCCGCGTTTCGGGCTTGAGCGAGGGCGAAGGCGCCTCCTCGATCAGCTTCTGATGGCGGCGCTGTATCGTGCACTCGCGCTCGCCCAGCACCTCGACGTCGCCCTCGGCGTCGGCCAGGAACTGGAACTCGATGTGTCGCGCAGAGTCGATGTACCTTTCGAGATACACGTTGGCGCTGCTGAAGCTCGCGCTCGCTTCCTGCTGCGCCTGGAGGAACAGCGACGGCAGCTCTTCGGGCGTGCGGACGATGCGCATGCCGCGCCCGCCGCCTCCCGCCGATGCCTTCAGGATCACGGGATAGCCGATGGCCGCCGCGATTTCAAGCGCTTCTTCGGCCGAGCCGAGCACGCCTTCCGAACCCGGCAGCGTGGGGACGCCGGCGTTCTTCATGAACGCGCGCGCGCGCTCCTTCAGGCCCATCATCCGGGTGACGGCGGGCGGCGGGCCGATGAACTTGATGCCCGACAGCTCGCACACTTCGGCGAAATCCGGGTTCTCGGAGAGAAACCCGTAGCCGGGGTGGATCGCATCGACGTTGGAGATCTCGGCCGCGCTGATGACGGCCGGAACGTCCAGATAACTCAGCGAGCTTTTGGCCGGGCCGATGCAGATGGCTTCGTCGGCGAAGCGCACGTGCAGGCTGTTCCGGTCGGCCTCGGAGTAGACGGCGACGGTCTCGATTCCGAGATCGCGGCATGCGCAGATAATGCGCAGCGCAATCTCCCCCCGGTTTGCGATGAGGATCTTTTCCAGCATTCCGAACGTCTAGGACGGGCGAATCGCGAACAGGGCCTCGCCGTATTCGACCGGCTGGGCGTTGTTGACGAACTTCGTGGTGATGGTGCCGGCGATCTCGGCTTCGATCTCGTTCATGAGCTTCATCGATTCGATAATGCAGAGCACGTCGCCGGGCTTTACGGTGTCGCCCACCTTGACGAAGTTGGGGGAGCCGGGCGAGGGCGCTTCGTAGAACGTGCCGACGATGGGGGATTTTACAGTGACGAGGCCCGGGTCGTTCATCGGCTCGGGGGCGGCGGGAGCCTGCGGCGCTGTGGGCGCCGTGGCGGCCACGGCGATGCTGGCGTCGGCGCCGGCCGGAAGCGGAGGAACGGCCGTGGCGTTGTAAATCTGCGGCCGCAGCACGCGCCGGATGCGGACCCGTGCGTCGCCGCGCTGCACTTCGAGCTCGGCAACTCCCGTGTCGGTGACAACCTTGATCAGCTCGCGAATCTCTTCCAAAGTCATGTCGTTAGGCTATTCGAGCAACAGCAGTTCTTTCGAAGTCGGCGTCAAAACTTCGCATCCGGACGAGGTTACCACGACCGTGTCCTCAATGCGAATCCCCCCAAAGCCCTCAAAGTAGGCGCCGGGTTCGATTGTGATCGCCATACCCTCGGCGAGCGGGGTGTTCTCCTGACGCCCCAGGCGCGGGCCTTCGTGAATTTCCAGGCCCAGGCCGTGTCCCGTCGAGTGTACGAACGCTCTTTCCATTCCCGCGGCGCGCAGCACCCGCCGCGCGGCCCGATCGACGCTCCCGGCCGTGACGCCGGGCTTGACCGCGCCGATGGCCGCGAGCTGGGCTTCGAGAACCGCGCGGTAGACCGCACGAACTTTCGGGCCGGGCCGCCCGGCGAACGCCATCCGCGTCATGTCGCTCGCGTAGCCTTCGCGGCTCGCGCCCATGTCTATTAATAGTAACTGATTGTTCGCGACCGGACCCGCGGTGGGTTGCGCGTGCGGCAGTGCGGTTCGGGAGCCTGAGGCGACAATGGTGTCAAAAGCGGGCTTTTCGGCGCCCAAAACGCGCATTTCGTACTCGATTCGCGCCGCTAAGGCGGATTCCGTGGTGATGCCCGGCCGCACCTTGCGGATGGCGCGCTCGTAAGCCTGCGAGTTGAGCAGGACGGAGCGGCGGATGAGGTCGATTTCCCGCGGCGATTTCACCATGCGCAGCGTGTCCACCAGGCCCGCGACGGGGTGGAGCGAGGCTCCGAGCGTCAGCTTCTCGCGCAGGTTTTCGTAGGCGCTGTAAGTGAGGCGCGCCTGTTCGAAGCCGATGCGGCGGAAGCGCTTGCGCTTGGCAAGCTTCATGAGCACCGGCTGAAGCGCGCCGCGGGCGACGCGGACCGTGCAGCCGCTGGTTTCCCTGGCGGCCTGGATGGCGTAACGCGGGTCGGTGAACAGCGCCGCGCCGCCGTTCCAGACCAGGACGAGCGCATTCGATCCCGTGAAGCCGGTGAGGTAGCGTATGTTCGGCGGCGCGGAGACGATCAGGCAGTCGATCTTCGCCGGCTTGAGCGCTTCCCAGGCGCGGTGGAGGCGAGATGGAGATTCGCTGGCCACGGCGTCAATCCGGCAGCAGCAGAAGCTTGCCGCTCGACTTGCGGCCTTCGAGATCGGCGTGCGCCTGCGGGGCTTCCGAGAGCTTGTAGGTCTTGTCGATGCGGACCTTGAGCTTTCCGGCGGCGAGCCACGTGAACAGTTCGTCGGCGCGCCAGAGCATTTCGAGGCGCGTGGCGGTGTAGTGGGCGAGGACGGGACGTGTGAGGTAGAGCGAGCCCATCTGGCTGAGCACGAGCGGCTCGATGGCGGGGACGGGGCCGCTCGACTGGCCGAAGGAAACCATCATGCCGCGCGGGCGCAGGCAGATGAGGCTCTTCATGAAGGTGGCCTGCCCGACCGAGTCGTAAACGACATCGACGCCGCGGCCATCGGTGAGGCGCTTGACCTCGGGCTCGAAATCCTGGCGGGTGTAGAAAATCACGGCGTCGGCGCCGGCCTTGAGGGCGAGGTCGGCTTTGGCTTCGGTCGAGACGGTGCCGATGACGCGTGCGCCCGCCATCTTCGCCATCTGGACGAGCAGCAGGCCGACTCCGCCCGCCGCGGCGTGGACGAGCGCCACTTCGCGTTCCTTGAGCGGGTAAGTGGAGCGCGTGAGATAGTGCGCGGTCATACCCTGAAGCATGACGGCGGCCGCGGTTTTGAAATCCACGGCCTCGGGGATTTTGACGAGCGATTCCGAGGGCACGATAGCGTAGTCGGCGTAAGAGCCGCGCGGACCGGCCCACGCGACGCGGTCGCCGGGCGCGACTTCGTTGACCTCGGGCCCGACGGCTTCGACGATGCCCGCGCCTTCCTGTCCGATGGCGATTGGGGGGACGGCTTTATAGAGGCCGGTGCGGAAATAGACGTCGATGAAATTGACTCCGATGGCTTTGAGTCTGACCAGGGCTTGGCCGGGTCCCGGAGCAGGCGTAGGCACGTCGTTGAGCTCGAGTTGTCCGGGGCCGCCAACGGTGTTGACGAGGATTGCCTTCACAGGTAACAGTGTAGCGTCGGGTTAGTGAAAAAGGGCGAGTTCCGAAATATTTCTCACCGCCCGGCCGCTCCGCGGCCTAGAGGCGCAGAGGACGCAGAGAAAAACAGTTTGATAACCTCTCACACGACATCTTTACTTCTCGGTTCGCGTCAGGCGCCAGTCGATGGTTACGCCTTTGGCGGTATAACTGCCGCGCGAGACGCGCTGGCCGGGCTTGAGCGGCTGTTCGGGCAGATTGAAGCCCGGCGCCGTCACGACGATTGTCTGCGGCGGGGGATTTGACGACTCCTTCTTGCCCTTTTCGCACGGCCCCTCTTCCCATATGTTGTTCCCGGTGAGCGTCAACTGGGCGGGCATCGTATCGAGCGCCACACTGCCGGCAAGTTTCCCGTCGACAGTTTCGAACAACGCGATCGCTTTCACGTTCGAAGCGCCAATCAGTTCCTCGGTTTGCAGGGCGATCCGGGCGATGTCTTTCGACTGGCCCCCGCACGCCGCCTTCCCCATGCACCGGGAATCCCTCGCGCCCTTGCGCAAGAGCGTTGCGAACGCGCTCTCTTTGCCCTTCCGCGGAATCCGCACCGTGCACTTCCAGACCTCCGAGACAGCGAGCTTGACCGTGCACCTGTCCTTCGTTTCGGTCTTTTGTTCGTCCTTCGTCAGAGTCGCCCTTACCGTCCCGTACCACTCTTTGTCGGGCTCGCAGGCTCCCTTTCTCTCCGCCCCCGATTGGGCTTTCATCTGCGATGCGAACTTCTGCGCGAAGTTGTCCAGGGAAGCGTCATCGCCAGAAACCGGAGCCGTGTCGCGAGCCTTGGCCCGCGCGGTCTTCATATCCATCCAAAGCACCGTCACGACCATCTGGCCTCCCATCTGAGTCACGTTCACGGTGACAACGTCCTGCACACCGACTTTGTCCAGGACCTGCGCCAGTTCATTGCCGGTCGCCGTTCCGATCAGTTCCTTGTCCCTGGCCTCGCTCATCATGTCGCGAACTTCATCCATCGTGGCGGGCTGCGAGCACGGGATCTGATCCTGGATCTGTTCGGAAAGCAGGTCAACCAGCTTGTCGATCGCCTGCTTTTCAGCCGCCGACTTCGGCCCCGCCCCGGGCTGGGGTTCAATCAGCATCTTCTGCTGCCCGAGGGCAAATCCGGCGAACAGAACGAGAGCCATCCACATGCGCATAAGTCTGGCCATCATATCGCAGGAATGATAGAACCTTCGCGCGTTTTCGAGGGTCAACCGAAAAAGGTATTTGAGTATACTGTCCCGGGTTTTGGGCGGCGGAGGGCTCGGCGGGTGTGGACGGCGGCGGCGTAGAGGAACAGGAAAATCAGGGTGAAGGGGAAGGCTGCGATCTGGGCGGCGGTGCGGGCGGCTCCGGAGCCGGCCAGGCCGGAACGGGCGAGGGCGAAGCGGGCGAGGGTGCCGCGCTGCGCGTAGTCGAGCCAGAAGAAGTCGGCGTTTTCGTTGACGATGAAAACCTTGGCGGGGACTTGGAGTGCCAGCGCCCACTTCCACTTCTTCATGAGGGCTTCGCCGGAGCAGACGATTCCGGTGAGGGAGTAGTCCAGGGCTCGCAGCTCTTGGTAGAGGCGGCGGCGGTTGGCGCGGCCGGCGTAATCCGCGACTCGGTAGACGGCGCTTCCTTCAGGGAGGTTTTCGGGTTGGCCGGGATAGCAGGTGACTAGGTCTACCTGAACTCCGGGGCCGAAGGTGTTTTGCAGACGCGGGAGCAGGGCTTCTGTGATCGAGCGGGCTCCGCTTTCGACCAGCAGGATGCGGGTGACCGGGGGGATGTAGCGCCGGAGGGCGTAGCGCACTGGCTAGACCCCCCAGCTATAGTCCTCGACGGCCTTTTCGATGCTCGCGTCTTTCTCGGTGAGGCGCATGAGTTCCAGGCGGATGGCGTCGATCATCGCTCGCCAGCTTGCCTCGATCACGTTATCAGAGACTCCGACCGTCGCCCAGCTCTTGCGGTGGTCGCTCCATTCGATCAGGACGCGGACTTTCGCCGCGGTGCCCCTGCGGGTGTCGAGCACTCTCACTTTGTAATCCGTGAGGCGGACATTGGCGATGCTCGGATAGACGGCGGAGAGACATTTGCGGAGGCAGAGGTCGAGGGCGTGGACAGGGCCGTTGCCGTGGGCGGTGGCCGAGTGGACGGCGTCCTGGGCTTTGATGGTGACGGTGGCGCTGGTGCGGGAGTCGGCGTCGTCTTCCATCTTGGTGGCGACTTCGAAGTTCACCAGCTCGAAGAATTTCACGTCGGGGCGCAGGGCTTCGCGCACGAGCAGCTCGAAGGTTCCTTCGGCGGCTTCAAGCTCGTAGCCCAGGAATTCGAGATGCTTGATGCGCTCGAGCAGTTCGCGGCGCGTATCCTCGCTGAGGCGTTCGGCGATGCCGTGCTGCTTGAGCTTGTAGAGGATGTTGGCGCGCCCGGAAAGGTCGCTCAGGAGCACGCGCTGGCGGTTACCGACCAGCTCGGGCTGGACGTGCTCGTAGGTTGCCGCATCCTTGAGCACGGCGCTGACGTGCACGCCTCCCTTGTGGGCGAAGGCGCTGCGCCCGACGAAGGCCTGCTCGTTGCGCAGCGGCAGGTTCGCGAGTTCGGCGACGAAGGCCGCGGCGGAGGTGAGTCCGGCGAGCTTCTCGGGGCCGAGCACCGTGTGGCCGAGCTTCAGCTCGAGGTTCGGGATGATGGAGCAGAGGTTCGCGTTGCCGCAGCGCTCTCCAAAACCGTTCATGCAGCCCTGGACGTGCGTGACGCCCTGCTCGACGGCGGCGATGGTGTTGGCGACGGCGCACTCGGAGTCGTTGTGGGCGTGGATGCCGAGGACACCGTCGAATCGCTTGCGCACTTCGGTTACGATCTCGACGATGCGGCCGGGGAGAGTGCCTCCGTTGGTGTCGCACAGGCAGAGGATGTCGGCGCCGCTGGCGGCGGCGGCTTCCAGGGCGCGGAGCGCGAAGGCCGCGTTGCCGGTGTAGCCGTCGAAAAAGTGCTCGGCGTCAAAGATGACTTCCTTGCCGTGGTCCTTCAGGTATTTGACGGTCTCTGAGATGAGCTTCAGATTTTCTTCTTCGGTGATGTTGAGGGCGCGCCGGGTGTGGAGGTCCCAGGTCTTGCCGAAGATGGAGATGACCGGGGTGCCGGCTTCGACCAGGGCGCGGACATTGGGGTCGCGGTCGATGCGGTTCTTGGCGAAGCGTGTGGAGCCGAAGGCCGTGAGGCGGGCGTGGGTGAGTTTGAGGCCGGCGGCGCGCGTGAAGAATTCCTTGTCGCGGGGATTGGAGCCGGGCCAGCCGCCTTCGATGTAGTCGATGCCGAGGTCGTCGAGGCGCTGGGCGATGGCGAGCTTGTCATCGACGGTGAAGGATACGGCTTCGCCCTGCGTTCCGTCGCGGAGGGTGGTGTCGAGGGTGGATATTTTCATAGTCAGCCTTCGGTGCGCCCCCTGGCCCGGGCAAGCCGGACCAGGGGGTCCGCCGTACCGTTACTTGCCCGACTTCGCGGAGGTGGCGTCGTCGTCCTGCGGGACGCCGGCTTCCTTGGCTTTGCTGAGCCAGGGCATCATGGCGCGGAGTTCGCGGCCCACTTCTTCGATTTTCTGGTGGCGCGATTCTTCCCTCATACGAAGGAAGTTCTTGCGGCCGGTTTTGTTCTCGTCGATCCATTCCTTGGCGAACTGGCCGGACTGGATCTCGCCGAGCATCTTCTTCATTTCTTCGCGGACTGCCTTGTTGACGATGCGCGGGCCGCGCGTGTAGTCGCCGTACTCGGCGGTGTCGGAGACCGAGAAGCGCATGTAGCTGAGGCCGCCTTCCTGGATCAGGTCGACGATCAGCTTCAGTTCATGCAGGCACTCGAAGTAGGCGATTTCCGGGGCGTAGCCGGCTTCGACCAGCGTTTCAAAGCCCGCTCGCACCAGCTCGGCGGCTCCTCCGCACAGGACGGCCTGCTCTCCGAACAGGTCGCTTTCGGTTTCTTCCTTGAAGGTGGTCTCGATGACGCCGGCCTTGAGGCAGCCGAGGGCGCGCGCGTAGGCGAGCGCGTTGAGGAGCGCTTTGCCGGAGGCGTCCTGCTGGACGGCGACGAGGGCGGGGACGCCGACTCCGTCAACGAACAGCTCGCGGACGCGGTGGCCGGGGGCCTTGGGGGCGATCATCGAAACATCGACGTCTTTCGGCGGCACGATTTGGCCGAAGTGGATGTTGAACCCGTGGGCGAACATAAGCGTTTTGCCGCCCTTGAGGTTCGGCGCGATTTCCTTCTCGTACATCGGGCCCTGGTGATGGTCGGCGACCAGGATCATGATGACGTCGGCGGCCTTGGTGGCGTCGGCGGCGTTCATGACGGGAAGTCCGGCGGCTTTCGCCTTCTCCCAGTTGGGAGTGTCGGGAAGCTCGGCGACGACGACTTTCACGCCGGAGTCGCGGAGGTTCAGCGCGTGGGCATGGCCCTGGCTGCCGTAGCCGATGATTGCGACGGTGCGGCCGCTGAGCGGACTGAGGTCAGCATCTTTTTCGTAATAACGTTTCGCCATTGAATTACTCCGTTGTCTTTGATTGGGCATTGGCCGGATACCGTGTTTCCTCCGGCTGGGCAGGCCGTTGGCCTGCGGTTAGGGTTGAAACAGGAGGCGACAGCCTCAGCTTCTTCGATTCAAGCGAGACGGCGATGAGGCCGCTGCGCGTCACTTCGATGTCGCCGTAGCTGCGCATGACGTCGATGAATTCGTCGAGCTTTTCGGGGTCGCCGGTGACTTCAAGCGCGAAGCCTTCGATCGAGGAATCGACCACGCGGGCGCCGAAGATTTCGGCTTCCTTGAGGATTGCGGTACGGGTCTCCATCGTGGCGCGGACGCGGAGAAGAACCATCTCGCGCGCAACGGCGGGGGCCTCCGAGAGGTCGTTCGCCTGAAGAACGTTGATGAGCTTGTTCATCTGCTTGACGACCTGCGAGCGGAGGTTGGGATCGACATCCACAACGATTGTCATCCGCGAGAGCACGGGATCGAGCGTGCGGGCCACCGTCAGGCTTTCGATGTTATAGCCGCGGGAGCTCAGCAGCCCGGTGACGCGCATGAGCGCGCCCGGCTTGTTTTCGACGAGGAGTGAGATGACCTGAAGCATTATCGGATCTCCTGGATCGCGGGATGACTCATTTCGGCACCGGGACGGGCTGTGGCGGCGCGAGCACCATTTCATTGAGCGCGGCGCCGGAGGGGACCATGGGGAATACGCACTCATAAGGGGAGACTTTGACGTTCAACAGGAACGGGCCGGGCTCGGCGGCGGCTTCGAGGAGCGCGGGGCGCAGGTCGGAGGGGCGCTCGATGGAGCGGCCCTTGATGCCGTAGGCGGCGGCGAGCAGCGGGACGTCGGGGAAGGCGTCGAGCTCGACGGCGCAGGTCCGGTTGTTGAAGAACATTTCCTGCCACTGGCGGACCATGCCGAGGTAGCCGTTGTTGACGATCACGATCTTCACAGGCAGGCCGTTGGAGGCGATGGTCGAAAGCTCGGGCAGCGACATCTGGAAGCCGCCGTCGCCGACCAGGGCGATGACGAGCTTGTCGGGGTTGGCCATTTGGGCGCCCATGGCGGCCGGAAGGCTGAAACCCATGGAGCCCAAACCGCCCGAGGTGAGCCAGCGGCGCGGGGCGTTGAAGCGGATGAATTGCGCCGCCCACATCTGGTGCTGGCCGACGTCGGCGGTAACGATGGCTTCTCCGTTCGAGAGCCGATCGATTTCGGCCATGACGTGCTGCGGCTTGATTTCGTCGGCGGTTGCGGGCGGCGGCACGAGGGGATGTTCGTCGTTCCAGGCGTGGATGCGGCGCCACCAGGCTTTGCGGGCGGCGGGGTTGCGGGCGGCGCCCGCGGCGACTTCCGGGAATACCTTCAGGATCTTCCGGAGCACACGCTTGGCGTCACCCACGATGGGGAGATCGGGGGCGCGGTTTTTTCCGATTTCGGCGGGGTCGATGTCGATGTGGATGACTTTGGCGTGCGGGGCGAAGGCGGAGAGGCGGCCCGTGACGCGATCGTCGAAGCGGACGCCGACGGCGATCATGAGATCACACTCACTGATGGCCATGTTGGCGGCGTATCCGCCGTGCATCCCGAGCATGCTGATGAAGTTGGGGTGCGTGGAGGGCAGGGCTCCGAGACCCATCAGGGTCGAGACGGTGGGAAGGTCCTCGAGCTCGACGAGCTCGCGGAGCTCGCCTGCGGCTCCGGCGGCAACGATGCCGCCTCCGGCGTAAACCAGCGGGCGCTCGGATTCCGCGATCATCTGCACGGCGCGGCGGATCTGGCCGGTGTGTCCTTCGGTGTAGACCTTGTATCCGGGCAGGTGGATCGAGGACACCGGAACGTAGTGCGCCTGGGACTGGAAGACGTCCTTCGGGATATCGAGCAGAACGGGGCCGGGGCGTCCGGAGGAGGCGACGTAGAAAGCTTCGTGGATCACATCCGGCAGGTCGGTGACGCTCTTGACGAGGTAGTTGTGCTTGGTGCAGGAGCGTGTGATACCGAAGGTGTCGGCTTCCTGGAAGGCATCGCTTCCGATCAGCTTCGAGTGGACCTGGCCGGTGAGGGCGACGACGGGGATGGAATCCATCATGGCGTCCACCAGGCCGGTGACGAGGTTGGTGGCGCCGGGTCCCGAGGTGGCGCAGCAGACGCCCGTGCGGCCTGTGGAACGCGCGTAGCCGGAGGCGGCGAAGGCGGCGTTCTGCTCATGCCTTACAAGGATGTGGCGGATCGGGTGATCGTAGACGGCATCGTAAAGCGGGAGAGTGACGCCTCCCGGGTATCCAAAGAAGCAATCGACGCCTTCGCGCACCAGGCATTCCAGCAACACGCGCGCGCCGCTCATGAGATTCGACATGGGCACAGTCTCCACAAAGCAAAAAGGCCACCGGCGGGTTTGATTCCCCGCCAGTGGCCTTGAAATTCTTCCTCAGGGGCCGTCAGGCGGGGTCCGATACAGCGACCCCGATGGTAATGAGGATGATGACGGGAACGACGGCCAGAGAGGACACACCGAGGAGGTACGTGTTGGACGGCGATGAAGATTTGCCGTGCAAGTGTCGTGCCTCCTTTCCAACAAGACTAACGTAGCGTGGGGCGGGTTGGCAAGAGGGGGAGCGATTAGAAGGGTTTATCGGGGTATTTGGGGAGAAGTCAGAAGCCAGAAGCCAGAAGTCAGAATGGCGGTCACATGGTGGGACACCTTTTTATGTGACGTTTTTTCATGAGGATTGGTGAAAGGGCGTGGGAGTGGCGGGGAATGCGAGTGCTAAGTTTCTTGGCGAGGGCAGGGCCAGCACAGATGGGGGATGTAAAAAAAACGGCGGGCAGGAAGCCGCGAAGAACGAAGAACAAAGCGAAGCTCATCGGCGGCGTGATCGCGCGGATGGAGGCGAAGCTCAAGAGCGAGGACGTGAAACCGAGCGTCGGGGACTTGATTCGCCTGCTGCAACTCGAGAAGGAGTTGGAAGAAGAGGAGCAGCCTAAGGAGATCGAAGTTTCATGGGTGGAACCGGAAGACGGCGAGAAGGAAAGTGCACCAGAAAAATAGAGTACAGCGCGCTTCCTTCGCAGGCCCGGTTTCATAAGTCGGCGGCCCGGTTTAAGGGGTTTTCGGGTCCGATTGGTTCGGGTAAGAGCCAGGCGCTTTGCCACGAGGCAATCAAGCTGGCGTATGTGAATGCCGGGCGGGTGGGGCTGCTCGGCGCTCCGACCTATCCGATGCTGCGGGATGCGACGCAGACGACGCTGTTCGAAATCCTCGAGAAGAACCGGATTCCGTTCGAGCACAACAAAGGCGAGAACACGGTGGCGCTCAAGGATACGCGGTCGCGGATTCTGTTCCGGCCGGTAGAGGAGTTCGACCGGCTGCGCGGCACGAACCTGGCGTGGTTCGGGCTGGACGAGCTGACTTACACGCAGGAAGAGGCGTGGGTGGTGCTCGAAGGGCGGCTGCGCGATCCGAAAGCGAAGCGGTTGTGCGGATTCGCGACCTGGACTCCGAAGGGGTTCGATTGGGTTTACCGGCGGTTCGTGCACGAGCGCGTGGAGGGCTACGAGGTCGTGGTGGCCGAGCCGTTCGAGAACCGGCATCTGCTGGAGCGGATTCCGGACTTCTACGAACGGCTGAAGCGGAGTTACGACTCGAAGTTCTACGAGCAGGAAGTGCTGGGGAAGTACATCAGCCTGCATGCGGGGATGGTCTATCACCAGTTCCGGCGCGCGGAGCACGTGGCGGAACTAGAGGTGGACCCTTCGCTTCCGCTGCTGTGGGCGCTCGATTTCAACGTGGACCCGATGTCATCGGTGGTGGCGCAGATCGCCGATGGAACCGTTCGCGTGCTGAGCGAAATCGTGCTGAGCCGCGCGACGACGGAGCAGGCCTGCGAGGAGTTCCACGCGCGGTTTCCGAAGCACGCCAAGGGGGTCTGCGTATATGGGGACGCTTCCGGGGCCCGGATGCAGACGACCGGGACCAGCGATTACCGGGTGATCCGGGAGTTCTTTCGGGCCGCGGGGTACAGGGACGTCCGGTACAAGGTGCCTCGGGCGAACCCGGCGGTGCGGGAACGGGTGAACCTGGTCAACGCGAAGTTGAAGGCAGCTTCCGGAGAGCGCCACTTACTCGTGGACCGGCGGTGCGTGGAGTTGATTAAGGATCTGGAGCAGGTGAGTTACAAGCCGGATAGTACGGTGATTGACAAAGAGAAAGATCCTAAGCGGACGCACTTATCCGATGCTTTGGGGTATTTGATCTGGCAGGAGTGCCGGGAGATGGCTCCGGCGGGCGAAATGGGGATGGCGTTGTTCTGATTCACCGCGGCCTGGAGATGCAGAGAAGGCAGAGAAACACTATGGACATTGAACGAGAACATCCGGAGTATGCAGCACGAAAGGCGATGTGGGGGATGTACCGCGATTTGTACGCGGGCGGCGAGCGGCTGCGGGCCAATGCCGCGACGTACCTGGTGCGGCGGCAGAAGGAGCCGGCGGATGTCTATTACGAGCGGCTCAACCGGGTGTTCTATGAGAACTACGTCGGGTCGGTGATCGATTGGTATGCCGCGACGTTGTTCCGGCGGGAACCGATCCTTTCGTTCACGGGCGAGAACGAGGGGGCGAAAGCATTTCTTTGCGAGTTCACCGAGGACTGCGATCTCAAGCAGACAAGCTTGAGCGACTTCTTCCGCAAGCAGCTTGTGGACGCAATGGTCAGCGGGGCGAGTTACATTCTGGTGGACTTTCCACGGTCAAAGGCGCCGGCGGCGAACCGGGCGGAGGAAGACAGGCAGGGGCGGTCTCGGGCGTATTTGGTCGGGTACGGGCCGGAGGAGCTGATCAACTGGAGCTTCGATGAGCGGGGGAGTTACGAGTCGGTCGTTCTGCGGACGGTGACCCTCAGGCAGGACCCGGTGAGCTGCGAGTGGGTTCGGGAAACCCGGTGGTCGTACTACGACAAGGAAGAGTTTCGGATTTACCGGCGGGTCGGGCAAATGGGCGATCAGACGAAGCCCGAGCTGATCGACGCGGGGCGGCATGGGCTGGCAGGGCTCGGCCGGGTTCCTTTGTTCCCTCTGGAGTTGACCGAGGGGATGTGGCTCATGAACAAGGCCGCACTGCTGCAACTGGAACACTTCAATAAGTCGAATGCCCTGGGGTGGGCTTTGACGATGGGGTTGTTCGCGATGCCGGTGGTTTACTCGGATCGTGAATGGAAGCAGATCGTCGGGGAATCCTACTACATACAGCTTGGGCCGGAGGACAAGTTCGGGTGGACGGAGCCCGAGGGGCACGTGTACCAGATCGCGGTGGAGAACTTGAACCGGCTCAAGGACGAGATTTACCGCGTGTGCTACATGATGCCGCAGGCGTGGGGCACGGGGACATCGCAATCGGGGCTGAGCAAGCAGCGCGATTTCACGGTGACGCAGGAAGTTCTGCGGGCCTACGGCGATTCCGTGAAAGACACGATGAAGCGGGTGCTGCGAGCGATCGAAGCCGCGCGCGAAGACGGGCTGACGATTGACGTTTCGGGGCTGGACGAGTTCGATATCGGGGACTTTTCGAGCGAACTGGACGACGCCGAGCGACTGCTGCGGCTGGGGATGGGGTCTCCGACACTGCGGAAGGAAGTGTTCAAGAAGCTGGCCTACAAATACCTGTGCGATGTGCGGCAGGAGTTGAAGGACCAGATCGCGGGGGAGATCGAGGGGGCGAATTCGTAAGGAGGCGTATGGAAGACGAGGCACAGAGCGGAAACGACGAGATACGCACGATTATGCGGGAGACGATCGAGGAGTTCGTGCGCAAGGAGCAGGCGAAGTCGGAGCCGGCTTACAAAAACGAACTGCTCGAGGAGCGCAAGAGGCGGGAACAGCTCGAGCGCAGGGTCAATGAGCTGGTGGAAGAGAACCAGCGCAGCCGGCAGATGGCCGAGGAAATGGAACGCGGGGCAACGATTCGATCGGAGTTGCAGCGGATGGGCGTGGTCAAGGTGGACGTCGCGTTCCGGGCGGTAAAGGACGATGTTTTCCGGGCCGAGGACGGGCGCCTGCTGGCGCGGGGGGAACAGGGAGAGATGGGGTTGAAGGAGTACCTGTCGAACTTCCTGAACGAAAATCCGGAGTTTCTGCCGGCCCGCATTCAAGGGGGCTCGGGGGCGACGACGGGGCACAAGATTCCGGCGGAGAATGCGGCGCTCGATATGGACAAGATCAGGCCGGGGATGAGCGCGGAGGAAGCGCTTCGGATGCGGCAGGAGATTGTGCGGTTAGCTTCGCAATCGCTGCGGGGGATGTAAAAGGCGGAAGCTAGAAGCTAGAAGCTAGAAGCCGGAAGCCGGAAGTCAGAAGTCAGAAGCCAGAAACCAAAAGCCAGAAGCTAGAAGCTCGCGGTGTGTCTGGTGTAAGTGGAGTTAGAAAGCGAGAGGAGAAAGAAGATGCCAGCAATTACTTCCAACAATGTTGCGAACGCGATTGTGAAGCTGGTGGCGGTGGATGCACTGCCGGCTTTGATCGGGAACCTGGTGATGGGCAACCTGGTCAATCGCGATTTCGAACCGACACTGGCGCAGGCGGGCGATACGGTGAATGTTCCGATTCCGCCGACGCTAGTGGCGAACAATCTGGCCGAGGGCGGCACGGTAACGACGCAGAATCCGGATTTGGGCAACGCCCAGATTCTGCTGAAGACGCATGCCGAGGCGACGTTCCAGGTTCCGGACGTCACCAAGGTTCTGGCGGTGCCGGACCTTCTGAAGCTGTACATGCAGCCGGCGATGGTGGCGCTGGCCGAGAAGATCGAGACCGATCTTCTGAACCTGGCCGCGGACTTTTCGGCGAACACTCCGGTGGGAACGCCGGGGTCGCCGATTACGGAAGCCGTTGTGGACGCCGCCGAGACGGCGCTGTTCCAGGCGAAGGTGCCGGCGAGCGAGCCGAAGTACCTGGTCGTCGATGCCAACACGTATTCGCAGTTGCGCCAGATCCCGCGGTTCAGCGAGTTTCAGACCGGCGGCGATGCGGGGCTTCGCGCGATCGTGGACGGCACGGTCGGCAAGATCAAGGACTTCTTCGTGTTCCGTTCGCAGTTCGTTTCGAAGACGGGCAGCGATCCGGTGACGACGCATAACCTGGCGTTCGCTCGCAGCGCACTGGGCCTGGTGGTGCGGCGACTGCCGCAGCCGCTTCCGGGGACGGGCGCCATCGCGGAGTACGCCGAGTACGGCAACTTCGGGATGCGAGTCATCCTGAGCTACCAGCCGAATACGCTGGCGCAGCAGTTCACGGTCGATGTCCTCTACGGCGTCGGCGTGCTGCGGAACGGCTTCGGGGTGCAGGTAAACAGCTAGTTTGCCGTGGGGGCGGGCGCCGGGGGCGTCCGCTCCTCTCGAAAGGAGCGGAGATGGATTTGAGGGCGTTTTATCAGAAGATCCGGCAGGTGGAGGCGAGCCTGCCGGAACAGGATGTGGTGGTGATCAGCCTGGAGACGGCAGACGGCGGGCGCGCAGGCGTTCCGGTGGAGGTTGCACGGGCGGCGGCGGCTCGCATGATCGTCGAGGGCAGGGCGCGGCTGGCGACGGCGGACGAAACGGCGGACTTCCGCGAGCGCATGGCGGAGGCCAAGCGGGCGGCGGACCGGCTATTGACGGCCGGGAAACTGCAGGTGACGGTGATTTCGGACGCGGACCTGCGGGCGCTGAAGGGCGCCGCGAAGAAGGGGTGAGGCGGCAGGGCGGGGCGCGGGAGAGATATGGCACTGTTCACGGACGGGTTCATTTCAACGATTGAAGAACTGCTCGGGTACGAGTCCGCGATTCTGGATGTGGCTCGCGGAGAGGGGATCGACCTCACGCGGAAGCTGAAGCTGGCCGAGGAGGAGCTTGGCGTCGATTTGCTGGCGTTCCTCGCGCGGCAGGGCGATTCGCGGCGGCTCGAGCAGATCGTCGTAACCGGGCCGCTGCATAAGTGGCATACGTTCCGCGCCCTGAGCGTGACTTACCGGGACGCTTACAACCGGCAGCTCAACGACCGGTACGAGGGTAAGTGGCGGGAGTACGAGAAACTCGCCGCCTGGGCGGCAAGGGCTTTGTTCGATGCCGGAGTCGGGATGGTGAACGAGCCAGTTCCTCGCGCGGCGAAGCCGGAGCTTTCAACGGTGGGCGGCCCGATAGCCGGCGCGACTTACTTCGTGGGCGTGACCTGGATCGGACGCACAGGGGACGAGGGCGCGCCGAGCGAGCTCGCAGCGATCACGGCTCCCGAGGGCGGATTGCTGGCAGTGAAGGCGGTGGACCCTCCGGCGGGTGCGCTCGGGTGGAATGTGTATGCGTCGTACACGGGCAGCGGGCTGAGCTTGCAGAACGATTCTCCGGTGCGGCCGCACGAGATGTGGATCGAGCCGACGAGCGGGCTGCGCAAGGGAAGGCCGGTGGGACAAGGGCAGGAGCCGGAGGCGTACTTGCGGCAGTCCTCGCGGCGGGTTTTCGACAGGGGGTAGGCGATGCCGGCGGTGGGAGCGAGCGCGACACAAAAAGTAGTCAGCATGCTGGGGGCCGAGACGGGGCTGCCGTTTGCGATTTCGACGCTGATGCAGCGGGAGAGCGTGGAGCTGCCCGTGATCGGGGCGGCGCAGGTGGCAGCGCAAAATATCGCATTCGACGCGGCGGAGAAGACGGCCGGGGTGACATATCCGGCGGTGTACGTCTACTGCGAGGGCCTGGCGAACCAGCTCAAGGAGAAGTTCCGGACGTTTTCCGGGAAGGCGCACATGGTGGTGGAGGTGCGAGTTTCCGACAACGGGCTGGACAACCTAGCCCGGGACCTTCAGTTGTACGCGGCGGCGGCGGCTGAGGTGTTGGATTCGCACCGCGGGGCCTGGGACGATTCGATGTTCTATTCGGGCGGATACAAGGTGGAGTTCGGGCCGGTGAAGCGCGGGGGGCGGAACTTTTTGCAGACGGCGAAGATCAGCTTCGATGTGGATGTTAGTTACTAGAAGCTAGAAGTCAGAAGCCAGAAGCCAGAAGTCAGAAGCCAGAAGCCAGAAGTCAGAAGCCAGAAGTCAGAAGTCAGAAGTCAGAAGCCAGAAGTCAGAAGTCAGAAGCCGGAAGTCAGAAGCTAAAAGCCGGAAGTGTGAAGCCTGGGGGTGTGTCTTGGCTTGTGGGTATGTTTCTTCGAACGATAACAGGATTTATGTTGCTCCCGAGTTGAGTTATGGGCAGGTGGCGAGGGTTACCGCTCAGAATAGGATACCTGCGGTTTCGTTTTCGGCCCGACAGCAGGTGGAGCGGCCTAGACGGCGGGATAAGACGGGGACGAGGACTTATCCGGGGAGTCCGGCGGGGTTGCGGAAGCGCACTTCGTTCGACTTGCGCACCTATTTGACCGGGTGGAATCAGGCGGAGGCCGAGCCGGGGTATGGTCCTTTGTTCTCGGCGGCTCTGGGTGGGGTTTCTTTGCCGTTTGCCGGCGGAATTTCGGGTGGGGGGACGAACCCCAAGGTGCTCCGGTTTGCTTCGGCTCACGAGTTGGTTCCCGGGCAGGGGGTTACGTTTGGCGGGGAGCTGCGATTTGTCAGTTCGATCGTGGATGCGTACTCGGTGGAGCTGAATGCTCCGTTTACGGTGAGTCCGAGTGCGGGGTCTCCGATTGGGGCTACCGTTACTTATTCGCCGGCCACTTTGCTCGATTCGGTGAGTATCTTCGACTACTGGGCTTCGGGGGCGGCGGTGCAGCGGATTGTGAATGGGGCCGCGGTGGACCGGTTGCGTATCTCGGTCAACGGAGATTATCACGAGTTTCAGTTCAGCGGCCCGGCCCGGGACATCATCGACAACACGAGTTTTGAGAGCGGGGTGGGCGAACTGGCAGAGTTTCCGGTGGAACCGGCGGTGGACCAGTTCGATTACACGATCGTCCCCGGGCACCTGGGGCAGGCCTGGATGGGAAATGCTCCGGACCGGTATTACACGATTACGGCGGCTGAGGTTTCGGTGGAGAACGGGATCGAGACTCGGAGGCGGGAATTCGGGTCGGAGGGGCCGCGGTGCATCTCTCCGGGGATGCGTACGGTGTCCGCCAATGTTCAGCTTTTCGAGATCAACGACGAGGCGACACGCGGACTTTACCAGGCGGCGCGGCAGACTTCTCCGATCGGGGTGATGTTCCAGCTTGGGCAGCAGCCGGGGCAGCTTTTCGGGGTGTACATGAAGAGCGTGGTTCCGGAGGTTCCGGAGTTCGATGACAGCGAGAGCAGGCTGCAATGGAAATTTTCAGGGTGCAGGGCGCAGGGGACGGGGAACGATGAGATCTATATTGCGTTCGGGTGAGACGGCTCGCGTGCAGTACGAGAGCGTCAAGACGGTGGAGTCTGCCGTTGTGCCGGGGGTGCGGTTCACCATTTCGAAGATGTCGTTCGGCCGGCGGGCCGAACTGACGCGGCAGATATGGGAGCTGGCGAATCGCGCGGAGCGTTTGCAGGCTTGCGACGACGCCCGGGAGCGGCTCGAGGCGGCGGTGCTGACGAGCGAGATCGAGCGCGCGTATCTGCACTGGGGGCTGCAGCGGGTCGAAGGGCTGACGATCGACGGACAGTCGGCGACGGTGGACATGGTGATCGCGCGGGGGCCGGAAGACCTTTGCCGCGAGATGCTGGCGGCAATTCGGGCCGAGTGCGGGTTGTCGGAAGAAGAACGAAAAAACTGAGAGTCGCCTTCCACTTTCAATTTTCGAATCCGGCCGGGTGGAGGTGCGGGGAGTGCAGGAAAAGCGGGCTGGAAAAAAAGCGGCGGTGCGGATGGGCGCGCGGTTCGACCGAGGAGCCGGCCCGGGTGGTATGGACGCGGGCGGGAGTGGCTACGACGGAGTGCCCGAAGTCCTATATCACCGGGGCGAGCATGGCCTGGCTGGAGACGTTCGAGGCGTGGCGGCGTGGGCATGGGGACGCGGCGGCGCTTCCGGCCCGGATGGTGCAGGCCATGATTTGCCTGGAGAACGAAGTTGCGCAGGAGATGCGGCGTGGCGCGGAGTGAGGGCAAGAGGGGCCGGCCGCGGGCTGGGGGCCCGCCCACCAGAACTACGGAGATAAATCGTGGCGACGAATAACACGAGCTGGCTGAACGAGGCTCTGGCTGAGGCTGTGAAGCAGGTGAGTGGGCCGTTTCAGGCGAACACGGTAGCCGCGAGCACGCAGGCGGTGCTGGCGGGCGCCGGGGCGAGCTCGGGCGGGGGCCCGGCGTTGGGGACGATCGGGGATATCGCTTCGCAGGTGCTGGGGAGCGGGCTCGGGATCACGTCGCTGATCGGCGGCCTGGTGCGGCTGTTCGGGGGCGGGGGCGAGAGCGCTCCGGCGCCCCTGATGGAGTACACGCTGCCGGAATCGCTGAGCTTCGAGGGGCGGGTTTCGCGGGCAGCCGACACGACCGAATGGGTGGCGACGCAGGGGTTCCGGACGGGGACTCCCATGCCGGCACCGGCGCAGCAGATCACGGTTCAGGTGAACGCGATGGACAGCAAGTCGTTCCTCGACCACAGCGACGACATTGCCCGCGCGGTGCGGCAGGCGATGCTGAATTCGCATTCGCTGAACGATGTGGTGAACGACCTATGAGCGCGTTTCCGAGGTTGAAGACGGGGGCGGTGGCGCAGTATCCGGCGGGGCGGTCGGCAGCGTATTCGACCGACGAGTTCCGATTCCTGGATGGGAGCCGGCAGACGTACAGGCAGCGCGGGCGCGCGGCGCGACGCTGGGTGATCGAACTCGCGCTGCTCGATGACACCGAGATGAGCGAGCTTTGCGACTTCTTCCAGTCGCAGCAGGGGCGGTTCGGGACGTTTTCATTCACCGATCCGTGGGATGGGACGGTGTATCCGAATTGTAGTTTCGGCGATGACGAATTGCTGTTGCAGCTCTCCGATGAAGGACGGGGATCGCTCCGGGTGGTGATCGAGGAGAACAAGGACTGATGCTGTATTTTCCGCAGCCGAGCCAGTTTCCGTGCAGGAAGCGCGTGGTGCAGAGAACCGTCGTGAACGAGGACGCGGGCGGGGGGCGCGTGAAGCTGTTCGATCCGGGCGCGTGCAGGGTGGAGTGGGAGATGGAACTGCGCGGGCTGGCGCTTCCGGAGTGGGAGGCGATCGATGACTTGTTCGAGAGCGTCGAGGGGAGGCTGGGGTCATTCGGGTTTGTGGATCCGTTCGGGAATCTGCTGCGGTGGAGTGAGGAGCTGGGGGCGGCGGTCTGGGCGAAAGAAGCCGGAGTTCAGTTGACGGGGGGCGTGGCGGATCCGTTCGGGGGCGTGCGAGCGACCCGGATTAGCGGAACGGGGCGGGTTACGCAGACGGTGACGGTGCCGGGGTGGTTTCAGTACTGCGTGAGCGCTTATGTGCGAGGGACGGTGACGTTGAGTGCGGGCACCGCGAGCGCGGTGTTTCCGGCGACGGGGGGATGGCGGCGGGTGGAGTGGACGGTGATGCCGGGGACGCAGGCGGAGGCGGTGACGTTCGGCATAGCGGGGGCGGGCGCGGAGGTCTACGGGTTGCAGGTGGAGGGGCAGGTGGGGGCTTCGTCGTACAAGAAGACGACGACGGTGGGTGGTTTTTTTGGGAATGCCTATTTTCTGGATGACGAGTTGCGGATGACGAGCAACTCCCTGGGGGAGTTTTCTTGCAGAGTGCGGGTTGGGGCGAATGCGAGCTGACCGATGGCGACGATTAGCGAGTTGAAAGAGCAGAGCATTACCGAGACTCCGCTGCTTCTGTTCGAGTGCGAGTTGGGCTCGGGGGTGGTGGAGCGTTGGAGCACGCAGGCGGTAGACTTCGAGGGTCACCACTACGATGCACGGGTGATGCGGCACGACCTTTTCGAGATACGGGCGGGGGCAACCGATGGGATTGATTCGGTGGCTCGCGTGTCGCTGTGGCTGGCGAATGCGGATTCGCGGTTTTCGCAGATCGAGCGGAGTACGGGGTGGAAGGGGAGCAGGGTCACGGTCCGTTTCGTGTTCTTCGATTTGAGGGCGGGCGTGGCGGCTTCAGAGGCTGCCGTGCTGTTCAAGGGAATAGCGGATGCTCCGGATGAAATCACCGAATCGACATTGCGGCTGACGGTGGTCAACAGCCTCAATATGCAGCGGGTGCTGCTGCCGGACGTTCGGGTGGAGCGGCGGTGCCCCTGGAAGTTTCCTTCGACGGCGGCGCAGCGGATGGAGGCGGCCGGCGGCGCCGATGGAAAATACTCTCCGTTTTACAGGTGCGGGTATTCGCCGGACGTGACGGGCGGCGCGGGAACTCGCAACGGCGCGACGGCCTACACGACTTGCGACCGGACGCGGGAGCAGTGCGCGGCGCGGGGGATGTTTGACGAGGACAGCTCGCACAGGGCGACGCGGCGGTTCGGGGCGATCGAGTTTGTGCCTCCGACGACGGTGGTGCGGAGCTATGGCGAGAAGGGGAACCATGTTTCGCAGCCGGTGGAGAACGAGGGGCGGTACAACGACTTCGTCCCGCTGGTGTATGGGACGGCGTGGTACAAGCCTCCGATCGTGTTTTCGAAGAACGATGGGAATTTGACGCGCATGGATGTGCTGCTGGGGATGGGCGAGATCCAGGGCGTGATCAAGGTGCTGGTGAACGATATCGATATCCCGGCCGGCGTGAGCGGCAAGAACATGACGGCGACGGGGTGGTTCAACGTCGTGACGCTCGGAGGACGAACGGGGTCGTTCAACGCGGAGTACGTGGATTCGAGCGGGAAGGCGCTGGGCGATCCGTACGGCAGCATGGCGGTGCTGAACGTGGTGGTGCCGAATCGCGTGAACGACGGGCGGAGCCTCCCGGACGTGCAGGTGCTCGTCGAGGGGTTGAAGCTCGAGCGGTTCGACTTGAACGGGGCATCGCTCGGCGAAAGCTTCACGAACAACACGGCGTGGGTGCTGCTGGATGTTTTGCGGCGATGCGGGTGGCGGATCTCCGATATAGACACGGGGAGCTTTGCGCAGGCGGCGGCGTATTGCGGGGAGCTGATTTCGGCTCGCGACGCGCATGGCAACCAAATCGATATCCCGCGGTTTCAGTGCAACCTGGTATTGCGGAAGCGGCGGACGGCGGCGGACGTGATCCGCGGGATACGCAACTCGGCCAGGCTGTTTCTGACTTACGGGCTGGGCGGGCGGTTGGCTCTGAAGGTGGAAAATACGCGGGCGATCGAGGGCATCGCGTACGAGTTCGGCGACGGCACCGATGGGTTGTCAGGGATTCTGCGCGAGGCGAACGGGGCGCCTTCGATCCGGGTGTTCACGCTGAGCACGGCGGAGACTCCGAACCGGTTGACGGTGGAGTTTCAGGACGCCTTCAACGAGTACCAGCAGGACAGCCTGTCGATCGTGGATGTGGACGACACGCTGAAAGCCGGGCAGGAGATCAGCCTGGCGCTTCCGGCGCTTGGGATTCCGAACTTCAACCAGGCGGCGCGGATCGCACGGTTCCAGTTGGACAAATCGATTGCCGGAAACACGTACGTGGAGTTCGAGACGAGCGTGCGCGGGCTGGGGCTGAAGCCTGGCGATCTGATCACCGTCACGTATTTGAAAGAAGGCTTCGACCGGCAGCCGTTCCGGATTTTGGGGGTGTCGCCGGGGATGAATTACAGGACGGCGCGCATCACGGCGCAGATTCACGATGACGGGTGGTATAGCGACAGCAATGCCGATCCGTTTGCGAGCGGGAGCGCGGGGCGGCAGCAGGGGTATGGGATCGGAATACCGCGTCCGCTGGCGGGCAAGGTGCGGGACGAGTACGGCGATGCGCAGCTCGGGGTGGTGGAGTCGGCGAGCGCCGGGGCGGATGGGACGACGCACGTGAACCTGGCGGTGGATTTCGAGCCGCCGCGGCAGCCGGCTGCGGTGGGGCTCGGGACTCCGGTGGTCAGCCTGGCGGCGCATACGGATGCGTATGGCGGGTCGCTCGCGGGCAGCGAGACCTTTTACTACGCGGTGACGGCGGGTGATGCCAGTGGGCAGGAGAGCGGGTTGTCGTTCGTGGTGAGGGCGACGATTCCGGCGGGGACGAATTCGAATTCGGTGACGCTCAGCGGGTTGAGCTTCCCGAGCGATGCGACGTGCTTCCATGTGTATCGCGGCGCGAATCCATCGCAGCTTCTGCGCATCGCTCACGGCGTGGCGATTGCGGGTTCGTTCACGGATACGGGGCTCGCCGCGGAGCTTGTTCCTCCTCCGGATGCCAATTACGACCACGTGAATATGTACTGGCGCCTTGAGATGCAGCCGGAGAACGCGGTGACGGCGCATGGTGCGAATTTCGTGGGGAACGACACGCTAGGGATGTCTCCGAACGCGTATCGCGGGACGACGGTGCGGATCACGCGGGGCAAGGGCGCGGGACAGGAACGGACGATCACGGGCAACGACGCTACGACGCTGACGGTTGGGGCGAAGTGGGCCGTGGAGCCGGACGAGACGTCCTGGTTCGTGGTGGCCGAGGCGGGGTGGCACTTCGGCGCGGCGGGAAGTTGCGGGCCACTGGAATTCGAGGTGCCGAACCGGGTGGGCGCCACGGTCCATGTGTGCGGAAGGGCGGCGAACGTGCATGACAGGGAATGCGCATATGAGTTGAGTCCGGTGACGCGGCGGCGGATCACGGGGGACGGGGCGGCGCTCGATACAGGCGTTGCCGGCAGGCCGGTGTTCGGATTGACGACAAGCCACCGGGGGGAGATATCGCTCGCGACGGTGGCGTTCGAGGAGTTGACGAATACGCGGACGATCACGTCGGGGACGCTGACGCTGCACTACTGGAACGAGCTGGCGGGACCTTCGCACGTGCTGCTCAATGCGGACGTGGGGGCGGAGGATACGACGATCGATCTAGCGGTGGCGGGGACGGCAGTGGCGGGGGATTACATTCAGATCGACGCGGAGGTCCTCAGGGTTGAGAGCGTGTTGAACGGGGGGATGCGGTACGGGGTCGCTCGCGGCGCGCAGGGCAGCACGGCAGCGGAGCATCCGGCGGAGGCGGTCGTTTACCCATTAAGCACGAGCACGGTCATCATTCCGTTCGCGAAGGATTTCTTTGGCAGTCCGTCGAGCGGGAACTTCAGCTACACGACGCTGTTGCCGGATGCCCGGGTGGCGAGCGCGGAGTTGTTTGTCACGAACGCGAAGGGGAACAGCGAGACGGGCTTCGCCTGCTTCACGGAGACGACCGACGGCGGGCTGCGGACGCTTTCGGGCGGGCAGTTCTCGATCCAGGTGGAAGGGTATCTGGCGGCGGAGGCGGCCGCGGCGCCGCCGGTGGTGGTGCAGGATACGCACTCGGTGCGGGACATCTCCGCGATCGTGGCGGAGGCTCCGACGGGCGGACCGGTAGAGCTGGATTTGCGGCAGAACGGCGGGTTGTACTGCCACCTGACAATTCCGGCGGACAGGACGTATTCGGACGTGGTGAAGGGTTTCGGGCTGCCGCCGCTCCAGGCGAACGCACGGCTGACGCTCGACATCGTTTCGGTCCCGGGGTCGAACGAGGCCAGGCCGGGACGCGACCTGACGGTCACGATCCGACTGTAGGGGCGCGAGCATGGCGGAGACGCTTCAAAAGCTGCGCCCGGACCGCGACCTGCAATGTTATTTTCAGCAGCCGTCGGCCGTTGCCGCGCTGAGCGAGACGAAGGCGGACGGGTTCGTCGTCTCGGGGAGCTGGCGGCAGCAGTTCGACTGGGCGGTGATCGAGTGGAGCCGCGACAACACGTTCGAGCATCCGGCGTTCCGCTACCTTCCCGATGGAGACCTGAGCGGTCTCGAACTCACCTACGAAGAGACGCGCGAGAATTGCATCCCAATGGATTGCGATTTGTGGCCGACGGTGGAGTGGCCGTATTTGCGCATCTGGACAGAGGGGGCGGCGCTGCCCCGGCTGGTGAAGCTGCTCGATTACGCCACACCGATCGGGGGGGCGGCGACGGCGGCATCAGTCGAGTTCGAGCTGGGGGGGACGGCGACGGCGGGCGATTACGTCGGGCTGGCGTGGCTCACCGAGCAGTACAACTACTGTTTGAATCCTTCCGATTCGATTGAGTCCGCGGTGGGCTGGCTCGCGCAAATCATCAACGCTGCGCCGGCGGCGACGATGACGGCGGAGGCGGCGGGCAGGCGGATCAGGCTCACGGCAAAGACGGCGGGCGCGAATTGGAACCGGGTGGGGGTGTACGGGTTCGTATCGGACGCGCGGACGGAACACTGGTCGCCGTGGTGGGGAATCTGCGGCGGCGGGTCTTCGCCTACGAAGTGGCGCGTGCATCTGGACTTCGACAATCTGCGGGACAAGGATGGCGCGACGATTCCGGTTGCGGAGATGCGGAACGTCCGGAAGATGCGGTGGACATACGCGGCGGGGTGGCAGGACGGGGAGTTCGCACGATCCGAGTTTGCCGTTCGGGTGAGCAACTGGACGGTGACGGGGACGGGCCGGGAGTACAGGGTTGCGGGGCCGGCGAGCCGGCGGATCGAGGACGATGGGACCGGGATCGTTTACTCGCCGGCGGGCGCGTGGACGGCGGTAAAAGGGCCGTATAACTACTCGGGTGGATCGTATCATCTGGCGGCGGCTGTGGGCGCGCGG
This sequence comes from Acidobacteriota bacterium, assembly GCA_050261515.1. Taxonomy (GTDB): domain Bacteria; phylum Acidobacteriota; class Terriglobia; order Bryobacterales; family Bryobacteraceae; genus JBLNDJ01. The sequence continues at coordinate 39,513 of JBLNDJ010000056.1, forward strand.
ATGGTTTGCACGTACAGGGCGTCGGGGGTGCACTCGCTATACCTCGGGACGCAGAAGGTGGACGGGGGCGCGCAGGTTTGCGTGACGGTGGATGGAGCGGCCGCAGGAACGTTCAACCTGAGGCTGGCGCTCGAGGATCCGCGGGTCCGGATTCCGCTCGGGGAGTGCGGCGCCGGGATGCACACGGTTGCAGTGGAGGTTGTGGAGGAGGGCCGGTTCTACTTCGATTTTCTGGAACTGGCGGTTCCTTCGGCGACGCTGCCCGCGATTCAGCCGGACGCGAAGATGAGCCTGGCGACGGACTGGGACACGGAGCATTCGATTTGCCTGGCGCCGGAGCGGACGGCGTGGATGATCGATTCGCTCGGGTTTCGCGGGCGGGTGAATCACTATGTTGGGGCGCTGTGGTTTTACGAGCTGGCGCGGGTGGGGCACGAGTATGCGTCGGCGCAGATCGAGTTTGTGGGGACGCCGGAGTTCGGGGGGCATCCTCCACGGACGGAGATTTCGTTTGCGCGGGCTGAGGCGCCGAACGAGAAGACGGTCCTGACGCACGTGCATTACGCCGGCGATACGGCAGAGACGGTGGCCAAGGCGTTCGAGATGGAGATCAACCGCGGGTCGTCGTCGGTGCGGGCTCGGGCGGTGGGGGCGGTGCTGACGGTCTGGTCGCGGACGATGGGCGCGGACGGAAACCATGTGCTCATCGAGGCGACTCCGGCGGCGGGGGCGTACCGGGCTGTGGTGAGCGGCCCGGCTCTTTCGGGCGGCAAGGACGGGGCCTGGCGCACGGACCTTCAGGCGACGCCGCGACTAAATCGCGCGGCTCGGGACTGGAGCCGGAGTTTCTTCGCGGCGCTGAAGGCTCGCGGGCTCGACGCGGTGGCGGCCCTGAGTATGGAACTGCGGGATGCGGACCCGTCGGTGGAGACGGGGATCGCGCAGCGGTGTCCGGCGGGGGACGCGGTGGTGGTGTCGACGCCGGCGGTGCAGACGAATTTCTCTCCGGTGAGCGTGGCGTTCTGGCGGGAGGCGTATCGGGACCTGGCGCGGACGATGGTCGATGCGGGGATGCGGCCTTATCTTCAGTTCGGCGAGGTGCAGTGGTGGTACTTTCGGGATGCCCGGTCGGGGATGCCGTTTTACGATGCCTATACGCAAGACTCGTTCCTGGCGGTGTATGGGCGCCCGATGCGGGTCATCGAGAATGAGCTGGCGTCGCCGGCGGACTTTCCGGAGGAGGCCGAGTTTCTGCCGACGCTGATCGGAGCGTTCACGAACGCGGTAATGACGTATGTGCGGGGCACGTTTCCGGAGTGCCGGTTCGAGGTGCTGTATCCGCTGGACGTGAACGAGAGCGCGCTCAACCGCGCGGTGAATTATCCGGCTGCGGATTGGACACCGGCGGTTTTGGATTGCCTCAAGACGGAAAGCTTCAATTACACGTACTCGCGGAATTTGAACAAGTGCATGGAGTCCATTACGGCTCCGTTCGCGCGGGGGTTTCCGCGGGCGAAAAGCGCGCACCTGGTGGGGATCAGCGATCCGACGACGCCCTGGAAAAAAGAGGCGCGCATGGCGCGGGGCGAGGGGGTCGAGTCGGTGGTGCTGTTTGCGCTCGACCAGTTCTGCCTGGTGGGGCACGCGGCTCCGCTCGACGCGGGCGCGCGGCGGAGTTTGTTTCAGGGATAGGGCTCTCACATAGAATTATGTGAGGCTATGGATCGACGGACGTTTCTGGCGGTGGCGGGCGGCGCGGGACTCACGCCAGGGTTGCAGGGCTCGGGAAGCTTTGCGCCGTTCGAGCTGCGGCAGTCCGGGTTGACGATCGCGTTCGATTTTCTGGACCGGCGATTGCGGAGCCGGTTTTTCCTGCCTGAAGGCGTCGAGCCTCCCGAATTGCCGAAACCCACCGAGGTTTCGGGGCTGGATGTGGCGATCCAGTGCACGGGGGAGAACCGGAAGGATCATCACGGGCATAAGCAGACCGGAAGCATGCCGGGCGGGCGGTTGGTCTTTGCGGGGCGCCGCGAGGAGACGACCGCGCGCGGACGGCGCGTTGTGCTTGCGCATCGCGACGAACCGCTTGGGTTGCTGGTCGAGGCGAGCTACGAGTTCTTCGACCGGGTTCCGGTAGTGCGGCGCGCGACGCGCGTCGTCAATGAGGGCGCTCGAGACTGCGGTATCGATTTTGTCAGCTCGGCGATGCTGGCGAACTTCGGGACCGCGGTTCCCGCCGACATGGAGCGCGACCTCGTCATCCACTTCAACTACAACAGCTGGTGCGCGGAGGGGCAGTGGCAATCCGCGCCTCCTTCGCGGCTCGGGCTCTCCGACAACGCGGCGTTCCGTCTCTCCAGCGTTCAATTCAACAATATTGGCAGTTGGTCCACGATGAAGCACCTGCCGGTGGGCATGGTGGAGAACAAGCGGCTCGGGGTTACCTGGTTCTGGCAGATCGAGCACAACGGGAGCTGGCACTGGGAGCTTTCGAACTCAAGCGACAAAGCTCTCTATGCCTATTTCGGCGGGCCGGACGAGGAGCATGGGCACGCCTGGAAGAATCTTGCTCCGGGAGCCGTGTACGAGACCGTCCCGGTGGCGGTCGGGTGCGTGCGGGGCGGGTTCGAGGAAGCCGTTGCGGCGCTGACCGCGTACAGGCGGGCGGCGTGCAAGCGCCGGCATAAGGACAACGAGCGGTGCCCGGTCATCTTCAACGACTACATGAATTGCGTGGAGGGCGATGCCACGACGGAGAAGGAACTGCCGCTGATCGAGGCGGCGGCCGAGGCCGGGTGCGAGTACTTCGTCATCGACGCCGGGTGGTATGCGGAGTTGAAAGAGACGTGGTGGGACGCGGTGGGGTTGTGGCAGCCTTCGCAGTCGCGGTGGCCGGGCGGCGGGCTGGCCGCGGTGCTGCGCAGAATCCGGGACAGGAAGATGACGCCGGGATTGTGGCTGGAGATCGAGGTGGCGGGGGTGCGTTCGCCGCTCGCGGCCAAGCCGGACGATTGGTTTATGTGCCGGCACGGGAAGCGCGTGATTGACAATGGCCGTTATCTGCTCGATTTCCGCAATCCGGCGGTGCGGGCTCACGCCGATGAAGTCGTCGACCGGCTGGTGCGCGAGTACGGCGCCGGGTACATCAAGATGGATTACAACGTGACGGCGATGATGGGCACGGACCGGCGCAGCGAGAGCCTCGGGCAGGGGCTACTGGAGCATCAGCGGGCGCTGCTCGCGTGGTACGACGCGGTGATGGCGCGATATCCGGAACTGGTCATCGAGAATTGCGCGAGCGGCGGCGGGCGGATGGATTACGCGATGCTGTCGCGGCTGCAACTTCAGTCGTCGAGCGATCAGACCGATTACAGGAAGTATCCGGCGATTGTGGTTGGCGCGCTGGCGGCGGTGCTCCCGGAGCAGTTGGCGGTGTGGTCGTATCCGCTCGCGGGCGGCGATGCGGACGAGGGCAGCTTCAATATGGTCAGCGCGATGCTATGCCGCATACACCAGAGCGGGCATCTGGCGCGGCTGAATCCGGCGAGCCTGGCGCAGGTGAAGGCGGGGCTGCGAATTTATAAGGATGTGGTCCGGCGGCATGTGCCGCACTTCGTGCCGTCGTTTCCGCTGGGGATGCCGAGCATGGCGGATAAGGAGTCGCCGGTGGCTTTGCGGATGCGGGCTCCGGGGGCGGAGTTTGTGGCGGTGTGGCGGCTGGCGGGGCCGGAGACGGTCCGGGTGGCGGGGCTGCGGGGGTTTGAGCTGGTGTATCCGGGGGACCTGGGGATTACGGCCGGCGAGGGCGAGGTGAGGTTTCCGCGGCCCCACATGGCGGCGTTGTTGAGGCGGGCGGGCTGATGGCCGCGGTGTTGATTCAGAACGTCTCGAAGGTCTTTCACCTCTACCGCCGGCCATCCGACCGGATTGTCGAACTGCTTCCGGGAGTCAAGAGCGCGCACTCGGAGTTCTGGGCGTTGCGGGATGTGAGCATCGCGGTCGAGCGCGGGGAGATATTCGGGATCGTCGGGCCGAACGGATCGGGCAAGAGCACGCTGCTCCAGCTTGTGAGCGGGATTCTGAAGCCGACGAGCGGACGCGTAGCGGTGGAGGGGCGCGTGGCGGCACTGCTCGAGCTGGGCGCGGGGTTCAATCCGGATTTCACGGGACGCGAGAACGTTCTCATCAACGGCGAGATCATGGGGCTCGGGCGCGCCGAAATCGAGCGCGCGTTTCCTCGCATCGCGGAGTTCGCGGGGATCGGCGAATTCATGGAACGGCCGGTGAAGGAATACTCGAGCGGCATGTACGTGCGGCTGGCGTTCGCGACGGCGATCCACGTGGAGCCGGAGATCCTGATCGTCGATGAAGCGCTGGCGGTGGGCGATGCGATGTTCGCGAACCGGTGCATTCAGAAATTCGAGGAACTCAAAGAACGCGGCGTGACGGTGCTGTTCGTCTCGCACGATTTGGGACTCGTGAAGCGGCTGGCGCATCGCGCGGCGCTGCTGCTGAACGGACGCGTTGAGGCGGAGGGGAGCCCGCGCGACGTGGTCAATCGCTACGTGGGGCTGGTAGTGGAGCGGCAGAGGCGCGCGCCGGAGGATGGCGGCACGCAGCTTCCGAGCAGCTTCCGGCACGGCGACGGAGCGAGCGAGATCACCGGCGTAGATCTGCTCAACTGCAACGGCGAACCGGCGGCCGCGGTGATGACGGGCGAGCCGGTCACGGTGCGGGTGAGGGCGCGGTTCCGGGCGGAAGCGGCCGATCCCATCGTCGGGATTCTCATACGGAACCGGCTCGGCATCGATGTGTTCGGGACGAACACGCGCATCGAGAAGCGGGAACTCGGCTCCTTCCGCGCGGGCGAGTCGGTGGAGATCGATTTCCATTTCGAGTGCCTGCTCGCGCAGCAGGAGTACACGATCACGGCGGCCATGCAGCATTGGGACGGCTCGAGCCAGGACTGGCTCGATGACGTGCTAAGCTTCCGGGTTGTGGATCCGAAGGGGGCCGCCGGCGTGGCCAGCTTCCGGACCGATATTCGTTGGCGCAAATTCTGAACCCATGATTTATATCGTTGTGATCGGTGCGGTCGTGCTGGTGCTGTCGGCAGTCACGATCTACAAAACTGTTCTGGTCAAGAACCAGGCGGATTTTCTCGTGGCGGGGCGGAAGCTGCCGTGGGCGGTGCTGGTGTTCACGCTGCTCTCGTCATGGATCGGCGCGGGGAGTCTGTTCGCGGGCGGCGAGAACGCGTACAGAAACGGCTTCGCGGCGCTGTGGCAGCCGGCGGGAGGGTGGCTTGGCCTGGTGGTCATCTGGAAGATCGCGGGGCGCGTGCGGCGGCTGGCGCAGTTCACGATTCCGGATCTGCTGGAGGCGCGGTACAACGCGATGGCTCGCGTGCTGGCCACCATTGCGACAGTGATCGCGTTCACGGTGATCACGAGCTACCAGATCAAGGGCGGCGGCGATATTCTGCATTTGATTTTTCCGGAGCTGGACCGCGCGACGGGGATGTACCTGATTTCGGGTTTCGTGATTGTGTTCACGGCGGGGGCGGGGATGGCGTCGATCGCGTACCTCGACCTGCTGATCGGCGGGATGGTGACGCTGATCGTGCTGTATGCGTTTCCGGTGCTGCTGGCGCACGCAGGCGGCTGGGACCAGGTGATGGCGGCGCTGGCGGCGCGGCGGGCGCTGCCCGCGGGCGATGCGCATGCGCTGAGCACGGTCACGATGCGGCAGGCGATCGGGTTCTTCGCTCCGACGTTCCTGCTCATGGTCGGGAACCAGCCGATGTATCAGAAATTCTTCTCGGCGCGGTCGGAGCGTGACGCGCGGTTTGCGGTCGCGGGATGGATCGTGGGGACTCTGGTTCTGGAGACCTTGATTATTGCGATCGCGGTGGTGGGGAGCACTCTGTTTCATCCGGATAATCCTCGCGAGATTATTCCGATGAGCGCGCGGATGGGGCTTCCGGCGATTCCGGGAGCGTTGCTGCTGGGGGGCGTGTTCGCGAAGGTCATTTCGACGGCGAACAACTACCTTTTCTCTCCGGCTTCAAATCTGATTCATGATGTGTACCAGCGGTTCATCGATCCGGGAGCGAGCGAGCGGCGGAAGCTGGTTGTGTCGCGGGTGATTGTGGTGCTGCTCGGGATATTTGCTCTCTTGCAGGCGGCTCACTTCGAATCGATTCTCAGCGCCGCGCTTTATGCGTACACGGTGTACGGGGCGGCGGTGACGCCGGTGGTGATGGCGGTGTTCTTCTGGAAGCGGGCGACGGCGGCGGGCGCGATCGCCTCGATTGCGCTGGGGACGGCGGTCACGGTGGGGTGGAACCTGGCGGGGAGCCCTTGGGGGCTCGATGCGGTGTATCCGGCGCTGGCGGCTTCGGTGGCGGGGTTGGTGGCAGTGAGCTTGATGACGCCGGCTCCGGCGAAGGAAAAATGGGCTCCGTTCTTCGAGGAGGTGCGGTCATGAACCTCAAGGCGATGCAGGAGGCGGTGGCGGGCGAGGGGCTGGACGGGTGGTTGTTCTTCGATCATCATGGCCGTGACCCGCTGGCCTACCGAATTCTTGGATTGAATCCGGGCCGGACGGCTACCCGGCGGTGGTATTACTTCGTGCCCGCCAAGGGCGAGCCTCGCGGGCTGGTGCATAACATCGAACCGGCGGCACTGGACGGGCTGCCTGGCGACAAGGCCCGGTATTCGAGCTGGACCGAGCAGGTGGATGGGCTGGCGCGCATGCTCTCGGGGGCACGGCGCGTGGCGATGCAGTATTCGCCCGAGTGCAGGGTGCCTTACGTTGCGATGGTGGACGCGGGGACGGTCGAGTTGGTGCGGAAGGCGGGCGTCGAGGTCATCAGTTCAGCAGACCTGGTGCAGCAGTTCGAGGCTCGGTGGACACAGGCGAATCTGGACAGCCACCTTGAGGCGGGGCGCAAGGTGGACGAGATCAGGCGCGACGCGTTCCGGCTGGTTGGGGCGAAGCTTCGCGCGGCGGAGACGATCACCGAGTTCGCCGTGAAGCAATTCATCCGGGAGCGGTTCGCCTCGGCGGGGCTGTTCACGGATCACGGGCCGATCGTGGGCGTAAACGAGAACTCGTCGAATCCGCACTATGAGCCGCAGGCGGACTGCACTTCCGAGATCCGGAAGGGCGACTGGCTGCTCATCGACATGTGGGCGAAGGAAGATGCCGCCGACGGCGTCTATTACGACATCACGTGGACCGGTTACTGCGGGATGGAGGCGCCGTCGCGCATGCGGAACGTGTTCGAGGTCGTGCGGGGCGCTCGCGAGCGCGCGGTCGCGTTTGTTCGGGAACAGGTGGGCGCGGGGCGCGATCTGCGCGGGTTCGAGGTGGACGATGCGGCGCGGGGCTTCATTCGCGAGCGCGGCTTCGGCGACGCCTTCTTTCACCGGACGGGGCACTCGATCGGGGCGGAGGTGCACGGGTCCGGCGCGAATATGGACAACCTCGAGACGCACGATGAGCGGCGCGTGATTCCATGGACGTGCTTCTCGATCGAGCCGGGGATCTACCTGCCCGAGTTCGGCGTGCGCTCCGAGGTGAATGTGTTCGTGGGCGAAGGCGAGGCGCGCGTCACCGGCGAGGCCCAACAGCAGATTGTGCTTGTGTAGCATGCGGACGCCGGCGCTGGTTCTCATTGCTTTCGGATGCATGGCGGCCGAGCCGCGCCGGATCGTGAACACGTTCGAGTTGACGCCGGCGGAAGGCACGGCCGAGATCGAGTGGGTGAGCCAGTCCACGTTTCGGTTTGCGCGGTCGTGGGGAGCGCGGACGGGCGCGCGGAAACACGTGACGCTCAAGCCGGTGATTGTCGAGGTGAATAGCGGGGCGTTCGCGACCAGGTACTTGCGAGTGGCCGCGGACGAGAGCGGCGATATCGTGAAGATCGCGACCGCCGGGGGCGTGCCCGTGACGGAGTTGCGCGTGCGGCGCGACGGCGGGCACGTGGTGGTGGAGCAGCCCGCGCGCAATCCAGAGCGGTTCTTCGGGCTCGGCGCGCGCGGCGGCGGAAAGCTGGATGTGCGCGGGATGGTGGTGACGACGCGCGATCCGTTCCTGATGTCGGGGGCGGGCTACGGCGAGTACTTCACGATTCCCGGCGAGTATACCTTCGATGTCGCGGCGGCGGAGCCTCGTACGGTAAATGTGACGGCGCCGGGCGACCGGGTCGAGATGTTCTTCTACTACGGCCCGGGGATGAAGGAGATCTACGAAGAGCACATGGGCGCGACGGGCCCGGTGGACGAGTTCGGGCCGCTCGATTTCGCGGTGCGCGATTCGAAGGGGGCGGCGGGGGCGGGGTCGTGGGACGCGCTGGGCCAGGCGCTGCGAGCGCTGCTGAACGCGAGTTTATCGGCGAAGCTGCTGCCGGCGTTCGATCTCGCGGAGTTCGCGCGGTCGGATGACGCCGTGGCGGCTCGCGCGGCCGAGATCGCGAGTGTGATGCCTGTGCTGTACGCTCCGGCGGCGGGCGCCTTTGAGGCGCGGAGGCGGAGGTTTGAACCATACCTGCTGAGCTACACGCGGGAGGCGCGCGATCGCGGGTTTCCGGTGGTCCGGCCGCTGGTGGTCGATCATGCGCAGGATGCGGCGGCCTCGGGACGCACCGATGAATTCCTGCTGGGGGACGAATTGCTGGTAGCTCCGGTGCTGGGGCCCGCCAGGGAGATCAAGGTGTATTTTCCGAAGGGCATCTGGACGGACCTGAACACCGGCGCGACGTACAAGGGCCGCGAGCAGGCCGCGGTGCGCACGGCGCCGGGCGTGCTCCCTATTTTCGCCCGGAACGGCACGATCGTTCCGCTGCGTGCCGAAGAGGGTGAGGTTCTCGAGCTGCACTACTTCCCCTCCCTCGGGGCCGAGTTCTTCCTGGATGAGGAGAGCGATCCGGAGGTCTCGCAGTTCCATGCGGCGCCCGCGGGCGACCTGATCCGCCTCGAGACCGAGTCGAAGGCCGATCGGGTGTACGAGTGGGTGATCCATCACAGCGCGGGGTGCCGGTCGGTGGAGAGCGGCGGGGCGGAGTTCAGGCGGGTTGAGGACAGGAGCCAGCTTGCGCCGGGCTCGTGGCACTTCGACGCCAAGGGGAAGCTGCTGCGGGTTCGCGTCCGGTCGGTTGCGGGCGGGGATGAGATTGTGAACGTGCGGATGTGACGGCGGTCACCGACGCGGCGGGCGGCGGCGCGTATCGTGGCAGTATGGCCTGGCTGCGCAGAGGCGTCCAGTTTCTGTTTCTTGCACTGAACGTCTGGATCGGCGTTGAGTTCTATCTGTTCGTTCGCTACTGGGAGAGCGGGGGCGCGACGCGCTGGGCCGAGCGGCCGCCGGGCGTCGAGGGATGGCTCCCGATCGCCGCGCTCATGAACCTGAAGGCGTTCGTTGTCACCGGCCGCATGCCCGAGGTTCATGCGGCCGGGATGTTCCTGCTCGTCGCATTTCTTGCGATCTCGCTGGTGTTCAGGAAGGCTTTCTGCGGATGGCTGTGTCCGGTGGGGACTTTGTCCGAGCTGCTCTGGCTCCGGGTCAACGTCCGGCTGCCGCGGTGGGCCGATCTCGCGCTGCGATCGGTGAAATACATCCTGCTGGCGTTATTTCTCTACGCCGTCGGGAGCATGTCCGCGGCGGGAATTGCGGCGTTTCTCGAAGGGCCGTACGGCCTGATCGCCGACGTCAAGATGCTGAATTTCTTCCGGTACCTGAGTGTCACGTCGGCAGTCGTGCTTGGGGCGATCTGCGTCGCATCCATGTTCGTGCGGAATTTCTGGTGCCGGTATTTGTGCCCGTACGGGGCGCTGATGGGTCTGGCGGCGCTGGCGAGTCCCACGCGGATACGGCGCGATCCGGAGACCTGCATCGAATGCTCGCAATGCGCGAAGGCGTGCCCGGCGCTGATTCCGGTGGACCGGCTCGGGGCGGTGCGGTCGGCCGAGTGCACGGCGTGCCTGGAGTGCGTCGCGGCGTGTCCCGCCCCGGGGGCGCTGGAGCTCGCGCTGCCCGGCAGGCGGCGCGTCGCGCCGTGGGCGCTCGCGGCGGGAATCGCAGCCCTGTTTCTCGGCGTGGTGGCTTACGCGCAATGGACCGGGCACTGGCAGACCAGCGTGCCGGGGCGCGTGTATTCCGATCTCATCCCAAAGGCCGGCGAATTCGGGCATCCGTGATCGATTTTTAACTCCCCTTACCTTGTGCCTTAATCTCGGCAGGGCATAATTACTCTTTTCAGTTTGTCAAGATGTTAAATCGCCGGGAGTTTTTCAGGCGGAGTGTCTTCCTGGGTGGAGCGGCGCTGGCCGCTCCGATGATCAATAGGGGCCGTTTCCGGGTATCGGCGGATTCGCCGAACGACTATTCACGCCGCACAATCGATCTGATCCGCGAGTCCATCGTCATCGACATGCTTGGCCTCGTGACTCTCGACTGGAACAAGCTCGAAAGGTGGCAGCGCGAGCCGGGCGCGTTCAAGCCATCGGATTTCCGCAAGATTCAGGACTCAGGAATCACGGTGTTTCATCCCGCCGTCGACCTGAACACGCCGGACCCCTACGCGGCGATCCGCGACTGGATGCGCGACTGGAACGTGTTCCTCGACAGCTACACGAAGCAGTTCGTGCGGGTGGAGTCGAGCCTGGACTTCGAGCGCGCGAAATCGACGCGGAAGGTGGGGATCATTCTGGGGATCCAGAACTCGAGCCACTTCCGCACGGTAGACGACGTCGATTACTTCTACGGCCTCGGGCAGCGGGTTTCGCAGTTGACGTACAACTCGGAGAACCCGATCGGCTCGGGATGCGGCGTGGCGCGCGACCCCGGCCTGACGGCCTACGGCGCGGCGGTGATCGACCGGATGAACCGGCTCGGGATGGCGGTGGATGTGTCGCACACGGGCGACTGCACGACGCTGGACGCGATCCGGGCGTCGAAGAAGCCCGTGCTGATCACGCACTCGAACTGCCGGGCGCTGAACCCGCGGCATCCGCGGTGCAAGCCCGATCAGACGATTCGCGAGATGGCGGCGCGCGGCGGCGTGATGGGGATCACGGGCATCCGCGGATTCGTCAGCAGCCGCCCGGCGCCGACGATCGACGACGTGCTCGATCACTTCGATCATGTGGCGAAGATCGCGGGCGTGGAGCATCTGGGACTCGGCAGCGACAACGACCTGGACGGGCGCGACCGCAACGGCGCTTACACGCGGATGGACATCGGCGGGCTCGATCATCCGAAGCGGGTATTCGATCTGACCGAGGGCCTGGTGCGGCGCGGGTACACCGACGCGCACATCCGGCTGGTGCTCGGGGGGAACTTCGCGCGGGCGCTGGGCGCGATCTGGAAAGCCTGAAACACAAAGCTACCGCAGAGACGCCGAGGTCGCGACGCCATCAAACATTCTCTTGCGATTCTGTTCGATTGCGGTTAGGATTTGGGAGAAAGGAGCCTGAAGCCATGGCTTGCAAAACCAAACCTGCCGCGAAGAAGGCTAAGACTGCCAAGGCGCCCGCAAAGGGCAAGAAGTAAGAGCGCGAGGGAGCCGGTCCAACAGGCTCCCCGCCAGTTATCCCGCGGCCGGGTGGTCCTTCAACTCGGGGGCGAAGCGGGTGAGGCCCGCCGAGAGCGCAAGCTGGGTCAGGCCGGCGATGTTGTTCACGCCGATCTTCTTCATCATGGTCTTGCGGTAGCTGCGGACCGTCTGCAAACCGAGGTCGAGCATGACGGCGATTTCCTTGCTTGTCTTGCCTTCGGCCACCAGGCGAAGCACCTGGAGTTCGCGCGGGGAGAGCGTTTCGAGCACCGGCGGGAGGGCCTTCGATTCGAGGTCGCCGCGCTGGATGCGCGTCTGGACGCGGTCGGCCACTTCGGCGCAAAGGTAGAAGCCACCCTTGGCGACGGTGCGGAGTGCGTCGAGCAGGTCGTCGGAAGACGCATTTTTCAGAACGAAGGCGCGCGCACCCGAGCGGATGGCGCCCACGACCGAGCTTTCGTCGTCGTACATAGACAGGATCACGACCTTGCTATCCGGGCAATGCCGCATGATCTCGATCGTGGCCTCGATGCCGTTCAGCCCCGGCAGTCCGATGTCCATCAACACCAGATCCGGATGCGCCTTCTTGCAAAAATGGACCGCCTCCGCTCCGTTCTCGGCTTCCCCAATGACTTTGAATTCGTCGCGTCGCTCGAGGATGGACTTGATCCCGTCGCGGAAGATCTTGTGGTCGTCAACAAGAAGAATTTGATACGCCATTCGTGTGTGTCTCAATCGACGGGTTTCGGCCCGCCGGGGTCAGTCCTGCAGTCCGGTTGCTACGCAATCCTCGCTGCCCGAAAAATTGCTTTCACAATTGTACCCTGTTCCGGGATACTCGCAACCGAAAATCGAAGACCGGATTGGGCTGCGTGGTGCCGCATTAAATGCAGCCCCAAACCCTTTTTTTCCCGGGGCTGCCGGTCAGGAGAGAAGCCGCCGCCATTGTCCCGGATCTCGAGCGTCACCCCTTGCCTGCCCGGTTTGACGAGGACTTCGATGCGCGTGGCGCCGGAATGTTTAACCGCGTTTTCTAACGCCTGCTCGGCGATTTTATAGACCGCAGTGGCCACATCGAGCGGCAGCCGCACCGAAGAGTCGAACATCAGCCGGATGGAGCCGGCGAAATCCTTGCGGTAACGGCCGGCCAGGCGGTCGAGGGCGAACTGGAGGCCGGTGCGCTCGACCACCGACGGATTCAGCTCGTAGCTGAGATCGCGCACCTGCGCCACCGCCATTTCGAGCACCTTCTGGATGTCGGCGATACGGCGCGGGCAGGCGTCGACGTTCTCTGTGAGATCCATCCGGAGCAGGTCGAGTTGCAGGCCGATGGCGCTGAGCACCTGCCCCACTTCATCGTGGAGGATGCGCGAGACACGCTGCCCCTCCTGTTCGCGAGCGTTCATCACGCTCACGAGCAAACTCGCAAGGGACCGCTGTTCGTCTGTGCCCATTGGCGCCGTCGGGCGCGGGCCGTACCCGCGCTACTTTTTCCTTTTCACTGCCTTGCGGGCCGCTGCCGCGACTTGAGGCCCGCGCAGCCCGTAGTTGTCCAGCAAGCCGTCGGGCGTGCCGGACTCCGCGTAGCGGTCGAGCCCGACAAACTCCATCGGGCAGGGATTCGTTTCGGCCGCGACCTGCGCGACCCGGACTCCGAGGCCGCAATCGGCCAGATGTTCCTCGGCCACCACGATCGCTCCGGTTTCGGCGGCCGCGCGCCTGATCGCGTCGCGGTCAAGCGGCTTTACGGTGTGCATATCGACCACGCGCGCGGAAATCCCGTCGTTTTCGAGCTCGTCGCGCGCGCGCAGCGCCTCGGCCACCAGCAGGCCGTTCGCGAAAATGGTCAAGTCGGAGCCGCCAGCCACCTCGATCGCTTTCCCGATCTCGAACTTCTGCCCGGCGGAGTAAACCACCGGCGCTTTCGGCCGGCCGGTGCGCAGGAACACAGGGCCCATGTGGGCGGCCGCGGCGCGCACGAGCGCTTTGGCCGCGATCTCATCGGCCGGGGCGAGCACGACGAAGCCAGGCAGCGAGCAGGCCAAGCCGATCTCCTCGATGCTCATCTGCGAAGGGCCGTCCTCACCGATCGAGATGCCGCTGTGCGTTCCGACGATTTTCACGTTCAGGTTCGGATACGCCACCGCGACGCGCAGCTGCTCGAAGCCCTTGTTGACGACAAAGCAGGAAAAGCTCGAGGCGAAGGGGATCTTGCCCATCGCCGCCAGTCCCGCCGCGACTCCGACCATGTTCGCCTCGGCGATGCCGCATTCGACGAAACGCTCGGGAAATTCCTTGGCGAAATAGGTCGTCATGGTGGACTTCGAAAGGTCGGCGTCCACCGCCCAAATATCCTGATTTTCCCGCCCGAGCTCGGCCAGCGCGCGGCCGAAAGCCTCGCGGGTGGCTGCTCCGAGTTTGATTTCGAATTTGGTATTGACCGCCATTACGCAAGCTCCTTGAGCGCGGCTGCCACTTCTTCCGGCGTGGGCGCGACGCCGTGATATTTCGGATTATTCTCCATGAACGAGACGCCCTTGCCCTTCACGGTGTGGGCGATGATCGCGGTCGGCTTGCCCTTGACGGCGCCCGCACCGGCGAAGGCTTTCTGGAGCGCGGCGATGCTGTGTCCATCCACCTCGATGGTGTTCCAGCCGAAGCTCTGCCACTTGGCGGCGAGCGGCTCGACCTCGAGAATGTCCTTCACGAAGCCGTCGAGCTGGATGCGATTGTAATCGACGATGGCGACTACGTTATCGACCTTGTGGTAGGCGCCGAACATGGCGGCTTCCCAGATCTGGCCTTCCTGGATTTCGCCGTCGCCGAGAACGCAGTAGATGCGCGTGGGGCGCTTGTCGGCGCGGGCGGCGAGGCCCATGCCCACGGCAATCGAGAGCCCTTCGCCGAGCGAGCCGGTGGAGGCTTCGAGCGCGGGGATGAAGCGCTTGTCGGGATGGCCCTGGTAAATGGAGCCGAATTTCCGCAGCGTGTTCAACGTTTCGACCGGCGTGTATCCGCATTCGGCGAGCACGGCGTAGAGCACCGGCGCGGCGTGCCCCTTCGAGAGGATGAAGCGGTCGCGGTCGGGCCAGTTCGGGTTGGACGGATCGTGGCGCATCACGTCCCAGAAGAGCGTGACCAGCGTTTCCACCGCCGAAAGCGATCCGCCGGGATGGCCGGACTTGGCCGCTCCCGTCATTTCGACAATGTGGCGGCGGATGCGCTTGCAGATTAGTTCAAGTTCAGAAACAGTTTGGGTGCGCGTCATCGGAGGCCTAAGAACCCCGATGGTAACATAGGCGCGCGAGCCAATCTCACCGCAGAGACGCAGAGGACGCAGAGAAAATCAAAAGAAAAATATCTTTAAGGTTTTCTCTGCGACCTCTGCGTCTTGAGGCCGCGCAGCGGCCGGGCGGTGAATCCTAATGGGGAAGGGCTCCGGAATTGCAGGCCCCGAACCCCGAATGTTATCCTCAAATTTCCATCGTTTCCGCTAGCTGCCCGCCGTGAAGAAAGAACACAGGCACGCGCTACCGATTGTAATTGCCGCCCTGGTTGCGTTGCCGGGACTCGGCGCCAGACTTGCAGGGGTGCCGCTCGATCCCCCGCTCGCCGCCGCCGTTTCAGGCGCGGCCATCATCGGGGCGTCGTTCCTGCTGCTGTGGGCCTGCGACGCGGCGCAGACGGAAATCTCGCAGGCGCTCGCGCTGGCCTTTGTCGCCCTCATCGCCGTGCTCCCGGAATACTCCGTGGACATGTACTTCACCTGGCAGGCGGGCAAGCAGCCCGCGAGCGGCTACGCGCACTACGCCATCGCGAACATGACCGGTGCGAACCGGCTGCTGATCGGGGTCGCGTGGGGCCTGATTGTGGTGCTCTATTGGGCGCGCTTCCGCCGCCCGGTGCGGCTCGAATCCGAGCGCGGCACGGAACTGAAGTTCCTCGGCGCGGCGACGCTCTATGCGCTCGTCATTCCGATCAAGGGCTCGCTCGCGTGGTACGACGGCCTGGTGTTTCTGGGCATCTACGTCGCTTATATCGTTGTGGCGTCGCGCCGCTGCTGCGCGGAATGCGAAGCAGACGGCCCCGCCGAACTGCTCGTGCAAATGCCGAAAGCGCGCCGGCGGGCGGCGATCATCGGCCTGTTCCTGTTCTCGGGGTTCGTGATCCTGGCCAACTCGGCGCCTTTCTGCGAAGGCCTGATCGGCACGGGCAAGGCGCTGCACATCAACGAATTCGTGCTGGTGCAGTGGCTGGCGCCGATCGCATCCGAGGCGCCGGAATTCGTCGTGGCGCTGATGTT
This sequence comes from Acidobacteriota bacterium, assembly GCA_050261515.1. Classification (GTDB taxonomy): domain Bacteria; phylum Acidobacteriota; class Terriglobia; order Bryobacterales; family Bryobacteraceae; genus JBLNDJ01. Next base: position 55,376 of record JBLNDJ010000056.1, read on the forward strand.
CGCCTGGCGCGGGCAGGCCGGGCTCGCGCTCGGCAGCCTGCTATCGGCCAAGCTGAACCAATGGACGCTCCTGGTGGGGATGATCCCGGGCGTGTTCGCGCTCTCGCACGGGACGCTGGCGCATCCGATCCCGATGGACAGCCTGCAAATGCACGAGATTCTGCTGACGGCTGCGCAGTCGGTGCTGGCGGTGGTGCTGCTGGCGGGATTGCGGCTCTCGATCGGCGGCGCGTTGTTGCTGTTCGGCTTGTTCTTCGGGCAACTCGCGCTGCCGCTGCTGGTGGCGGAAGTTCCCGGCACGTTCTTCGGGCTGAAAGTGGACCAGATCCACCCGGTCTTTTCGTTTCTCTACTTCACGGCGGCGGCAGCGATTCTCTTGCAGCGTCCGGCGGCGGCAGCACCGGAGCCCAAACCCGAGGCCTGCGATTCCGAGGAATTCCACAGCCCGCACTGCCGCACGTGCAAGTGGAGAACGGCGGCACACAACCGGGAGCTGGCCGGGGCGCGAAATTAAAATCTGCGTTTATCTGCGTTCATCTGCGGCCAGAAGTGTTTTGATTCAGCCGCAGATGAACGCAGATAAACGCAGATCCGGATACAATGAATTGATTTGAGTCAAATGAACAACGTAATCGTGCTCGGTGCGCAGTGGGGCGACGAAGGAAAAGGGAAGATGGCCGACCTTTTCTCCGAGTCGTTCGACATTGTCGCCCGCTATCAGGGAGGCCACAACGCGGGCCATACCGTTCGCATCGGAGACCGCAAGATCGTCCTGAAACTCGTCCCCACGGGCATTCTACGCGAGGGGAAGCAGGCCGTCATCGGCAACGGCGTGGTAATCGATCCGGAGGCTTTGCTTCAGGAAATCGGGATGCTGGAGGCGGCGGGGGTTTCGGTCGCGGGGCGGCTGTTCATCAGCAACCGCGCGCACGTCATTCTGCCGTTCCACCGGATGATCGAGAAGCTGTCGGAAGCGCGGCCGGGCCGCGCCATCGGCACCACCTCGCGGGGCATCGGCCCGAGCTACGAAGACAAGATCGCGCGCCGCGGCGTCCGCATGGCCGACCTCATCGACCGCGACAATTTCTGCGAAATCTACGACGCGCTGGCCGCCGATAAAGAGACTCTGCGGGCGGCGTTCGGCCTGGGCGAACCGCTCGACGCGAGCGCCGACCGCGAGCGCTACATCGAACTCGGCAGCCGCATCGCGCCCATGGTGGCCGACACGGCCGCGCTGCTGAACCACGCCATCGACAATGGCAAGACGGTCCTGTTCGAGGGCGCACAGGGCACCATGCTCGACATCGACCACGGCACGTATCCATACGTGACGTCGTCGAGCGCGGGCGCCGGCGGCGCATCCACCGGCACGGGCGTCCCGCCGACCCGGATCACCGCGGTGCTCGGCATCTCGAAGGCGTACATCACGCGAGTGGGCGGCGGACCGTTCCCGACCGAATCGCACGATGCGGCCGGCGACACACTCCGCAAGGTCGGAAACGAATTCGGCGCCGTCACGGGGCGCCCGCGCCGCTGCGGCTGGTTCGACGTGCCGCTGCTGCGTTACACGGCTATGATCAACGGGTTCACGAGCCTGGTGATCACCAAGCTCGACGTGCTCGACAGCTTCGACGAAATTCCGGTCTGCACGTCGTACAAGCTCTGCGGCCGCGAGACGATGGAGATGCCCGCGTCGAACCACGCCGTCGAATCGCTTGAACCGGTCTACACCATGGTGCCGGGGTGGAAGTCGCAAACCGCAGGCGTGAAGCGCTACGAGGACCTGCCTGGGCGGGCGAAGGACTACCTGGCGTTCCTGGCCGGGCGCACCGGCGTCGAGGTCGGATGCATCTCGACCGGGCCGGAGCGTTCCGAGACGATCGTCGTTCCGGGCTCGAAGCTCGAGCGCGCGCTCAAGGCGCGCTAAACCGCTATACTTTTTTGCATGCGAAAAGCAGTGCTGATCGTGTGCCTGGGCGCCACGGCGTGGGCAGCGGACGGCTGGAAGCCCTGGGCCGCGCGCCCCGAGATCGCCCCGCGCACCTTCATCGATTCGATGCACTCTCGCAGCGGCGCAGGCGCGCTCGCCATCTCGGGCAACAGCAACGCCGCGGCGTACGGCGGATGGGAACGCCCGGCCGCGGTCGAGCCCGGCAAGTGGTACCGCTTCGCCGCCTGCTACCGCGCCGAAGGCCTGACCTTCGAGCGCGGCCAGGTGCTGGCGCGCATCGACTGGCGCACCGCCGACGGCCGGCGCGCGGGCCAGCCCGAATACGTTTGGCGCACCACCGCGCGCGACGGCGACTGGCGGCGCATCGAAGCCGAAGCGCCCGCGCCCGCCAAGGCCGCCTCGGCGAGGTTGCAACTCTACCTTTCGAACGCTCCGCAGGGCACCGTGTGGTGGGATGAGGTCAAGTTCGAAGCGATCGCCGCGCCGCGTCCCCGCCCGGTTACCGTTGTCTCACTGAATTTGCGGCCGAACGGCAAACCCTCGCCCATCGGCGAGTTCGTCGAGCTCGCCCGGAAGGTGGCGCCCGCGAAAACCGATCTCATCGTGCTGCCGGAAGGCGCCACCGTCGTCGGAACGGGCAAGATTCCGCCCGATGTCGCCGAGGCGGTCCCAGGCCCGACGACCGCCGCGCTCGGCGATCTGGCCCGCGCTCGCGGCGCCTACGTCGTCGCGGGGCTCTACGAGCGGGACGGCACGGCCATCTACAACACGGCCGTGCTCATCGACCGCAAAGGCAACCTGGCCGGAAAGTACCGCAAGGTGTACCTGCCGCGCGAGGAGATCGAAGAGGGCCTGACGCCCGGCATCTCCTACCCGGTGTTCGACACGGACTTCGGCCGCATCGGCATCATGATCTGCTGGGACGTTCAGTACGCCGACCCGGCGCGGGCGCTTGCGCTCGCGGGCGCCGAGCTGATCCTGCTGCCCATCTGGGGCGGCAACGAGACGCTGGGCAAGGCGCGCGCGATCGAAAACCATGTCTTCCTGGCCTCCTCGGGCTACGACTACCCGACGTACGTGATGGACCCGAACGGCGAGATCGTCGCTTCGGCTCCGGGGCGCGGGAGCGCGGCCGTTGCGACGATAGACCTCAGCCGCCGCTACGACGATGAGTGGCTCGGGAACATGCGCGCCCGCTTCATGAAAGAACTGCGGCTGGACGTGCCCGTGGCGCCGGACGCGCGATAGAATTGAGAAGACCACTGGAGCCGTAACGACCCTTATGCACTCACGCCGTAATTTCCTCGGCAGAATGGCGACCGGCCTGGCCGGCACGCTCGCCGTCCCCTCTACCGTTCTCGGAGCCAACGACCGCATCCGCCTCGGCATCATCGGCCCGGGCGACCGCGGGATGCAGCTCGTGCGCGAGGCGATGGCCTGCCCGAACACCGAGTTCGTGGCTTTCGCCGACGTCTACACGCGCCGCCTGGAAGACGCCAAACGCCTCGTCCCCACGGCCAAGACGCACCTCGACTACCGTCACCTGCTCGACGACAAGTCGATCGACGCGGTCCTGATCGCGACGCCGCAGCACCTGCACGCCGAGCACTTCGTGGCCGCGCTCCAGGCGGGCAAGCACGTCTACCAGGAAAAGACGATGGCGTTCACGGTCGAACACGCCAAGCGCATGCGCGCCGCCTACGAGCAGGCGGGGCGCCGCGTCGTCCAGATCGGGCACCAGTACACGTCGAGCGGCCAGATCGCCGACGCCGCCGCGTTCACCTCCGGCGGCCGCCTCGGCAAGATCACCGCGATTCACGCGCATATGTACCGGAACACGCCGCACGGCAAGCCCCAGTGGTCGCGGCCCATCTATCCGGACATGACGCAGGAAAACATCGTCTGGAATTCGTTCCTGGGCGAGGCGCCGCGAGTCGCCTTCGACGCAAACCGCTACGCGAACTGGCGCTTCTTCTGGGATTACTCCGGCGGGAACTTCTACGAGAACATGTGCCACCAGCTTTCGTTCTGGTACAAGGTGCTCGGCATGCAGATTCCCAAGTCCGTGACGGCGACCGGCGGCATCTATCTCTGGAAGGACGGCCGCGAGGTGCCCGACACGATGAATGTCGCGATGGAGCACGGCGAAGAGATGCTGTTTTCCTGGGATTCGGGCTTCGGCAACGACCGGCTTGGCGTTTCCGAGGACGTGCTCGGCACCGACGGCACCATCGAAAAAGCGCAGCAGATCCGCTACGTGCCGCAGAAGGTCAACCGCCCCGACGCCACCGAGATTCTGGGGCAGACCAAGACCGAACCCCGCGCGCACATGCAGAATTTTCTCGACGCGATCCGCACCGGCGTCGAGCCGAATTGCCCGTTCGAGCTCGGGTTCCGCGTCTCGATCGCGTGCCGCATGGCGGTGGACAGCTACCGCACCGGCCGCACCCTGCGCTGGGATCCGCAGAAGGAAGAGATCGTATAGGCCGCGGCAGGCTCTCCGCCCGCCTCCGCAGGGCGGCCTGAGAGGCCGCCGGAGGCCGGGGCCTGCCCCGCGTTTGGCTCAAAATGGAATTCGCGCACTCGGCCGAGCAGACGCAGCTTCGAAAGACGGTGCGCGAATTTGCCGGGGCGGAGCTTGCGCCGCACACGCTCGAGTGGGACGAGGCGCAGACCTTCCCGCGCGGCGCCATCCGCAAGATCGCCGCGCTCGGCTACATGGGCGCGATCTTTCCCGAGGACCTCGGGGGCGCGGGCCTCGGCTACATAGACTACGCCATCGTCATCGAGGAACTGGCGCGCATCGACCCCTCGGTCGCCCTGATCGTCGCTGCTCACACCTCGCTCTGCGCGAACCACATTTATACGGCGGGCACCGACGAGCAGCGGCGGAAGTACGTGCCGCGCCTGGCCTCGGGCGAGTGGCTCGGAAGCTGGTCGCTGACCGAACCCGAAGCGGGCTCGGACGCCGCGGGCACGCGAACGCAGGCCGTTCGCGAAGATGGCTGCTGGGTTCTCAACGGATCGAAGACGTTCACCACGAACGCCCACGAGGCCGACGTCTGCGTAGCCATGGCGGTGACCGACCGGGCCGCCGCGCACCACGGCATCTCGGCGTTCGTCATCGACAAAGGCACGCCCGGCTTCCGTCTCGGCCGCAAGGAAAACAAGCTGGGCATGCGCGCCAGCCCGACCGGCGAAGTCATCTTCGAAAACTGCCGGCTCCCGCGGGAGCAGCTTCTCGGAAGCGAGGGCCGCGGATTCATCGACAGTCTGAAGATTCTCGACGGAGGCCGCATCTCAATCGCCGCCCTCGCGGTCGGGACCGCGCAGGGGGCCTACGACATCGCCCTGCGCTACGCGCAGCAGCGCAAGCAATTCGGGAAGCCGATCTCGGAGTTCCAGGCGATCCAGTTCAAGCTGGCCGACATGGCCGCCTCGATCGACGCCGCGCGGCTTCTCACGTACCGGGCCGGCTGGATGAAAGACGCGGGCCAGCGGGTCACCAAGGAAGCGGCCATCGCGAAGTTGTTCGCCTCGGAAATGGCCGTCAAAGCCTGCGACCAGGCCGTGCAAATTCTCGGCGGTTACGGCTTCATCAAGGATTACCGGGTGGAGAAGTTCTACCGCGACGTGAAGCTATGCACCATCGGAGAAGGCACAAGCGAAATCCAGCGGCTGGTCATCGCCAGGCAGATCCTGAAATCCGCATGAACCAGAGAAATCAAATCGGCGTTCATCTGCGTTCACCCGCGGCTTAAAATGTTTTTATTCAGCCGCCGATAAACGCAGATGAACGCAGACAAAATCCTCGCGGGCGACGCCCGCGCCCTGGCCCGCGCCGCCACGGCTATCGAGAACCGCAGGCCCGAGGCGCTCGCGCTGCTCCAGGAGCTCTTTCCCCGCACCGGCCGCGCCACCGTGATCGGCGTGACCGGCGCGCCCGGAGCGGGCAAGAGCACGCTCGTCGATCAGCTCGCGCGCGCGCTGCGCCGCGAGAACCGCCAGGTCGGCATCGTCGCCGTCGATCCGAGCAGCCCGTTTTCGGGCGGCGCGATCCTCGGCGACCGGATCCGCATGCAGGCGCACCACACCGACCCCGGCGTTTTCATCCGCTCCATGGCCACGCGCGGCGCATTCGGCGGGCTCGCCGCGGCCACCACGGATATCGCCCTGCTGCTCGACGCCGCGGGCAGGGACACCGTCCTGGTTGAAACCGTCGGCGTCGGCCAGGACGAAATCGAGATCGGGCGCCTGGCCGACGTGACCGTCGTCGTCCTCGTCCCCGGCATGGGCGACGATGTGCAGGCGATCAAAGCGGGTATTATGGAGATCGCCGACATCTTCGTAATCAACAAGTCGGACCGCCCCGGGGTCGATACGCTCGAGCGTGAATTGCGCGCGCTGCTGGCGATTGGTACCGGCCGTGAAGGCTGGCAGCCGCCGATCCTGCGCGTGGTCGCAACCGAAGGGAAAGGAATCAGCGAGGTCCTTGCCGCGGTCCGCGAGTTCCGCGCGGCCGGCTCAGACAGCGGCCGCCGGGCGCGCTTGTGGACCGTCCGGCTCCGCGAGATGCTCCGCGAACGGCTGCTCGACCGGCTCTCGAACGACGAACTGGAAGCAGCCGCGGCGGACGTCGCGGCCAGGCGGCGGGACCCGTACTCAATCATCGATGAGTGGCTCGAAAGAATATAAAATCGACCATCTCGGCATTGCCGTGCGCTCGCTCGACCAGGCGCTGCGCTTCTATGAGGACGCGCTCGGCATGACGGCCGGGGCGCGCGAAACCGTCGCGCAGGAGAAAGTCAACGTCGCGATGCTGCCCTGCGGCGGCCCGCGCCTGGAGTTGCTCGAGCCTACGGCGCCCGACTCGGCCATCGGCCGCTTTCTCGAAAAGCGCGGCGAGGGGCTGCACCATGTCGCGCTGCTGGTGCCCGACTTGCCCGCCGCCGTCGAGCGGCTCAAGGCCTCTGGCGCGCGGCTGCTCAACGAACCCCGGCAGGGCGCGGGCGGCCACACGTACGTTTTCATCCACCCCGCCTCCACCGGCGGCGTACTTCTCGAACTGATCCAGGAGCACACAGCTTGAACGCGCAAATCGGAATCATCGGCGGCAGCGGGCTCTATTCCATGCCCGGATTCGAAGTGCAGCAGGAGGTCGCGATCGACACGCCATGGGGCAAGCCCTCGGACCCGTATGTAGTCGGGAAGCTCGCGGGCAGGCAGGTCGCGTTTCTGGCGCGGCACGGCCGCGGCCACCGCATCTCGCCTTCGGAGCTGAACTTCCGCGCGAACATTTACGGATTCAAGTCGCTCGGCGTCGAGCGCATCATTTCGCTCAGCGCCGTGGGCTCGCTCAAGGAAGAGCACCGGCCGCTCGATTTCGTCATCCCGGATCAGTTCTTCGACCGCACCAAGGCGCGCCCGTCCACGTTCTACGGCGACGGCCTGGTCGTGCACATCAGCTTCGCCGATCCGGTCTGCCCGCAGCTTTCGCAGGTCGCCTGCAAGGCCTGCGCGGAGGTCGGGGTCACGACGAAGCTCGGCGGCACCTACCTCTGCATGGAGGGCCCGCAGTTCTCGACCAAGGCCGAATCGCACGTCTACCGGAGCTGGGGCATGGACGTCATCGGGATGACGAACCTGCAGGAAGCAAAGCTCGCGCGTGAAGCCGAGATCTGCTACGTAACCATCGCCATGGTGACCGATTACGACTGCTGGCACGCCGATCACGACGCCGTCACTGTCACCGACATCATCGCGAACCTTACCAAGAACGCCGAAAACGCCTGCAAAGTCGTCGAAAAAGCAGTCGCGGCTATGCCGGCCGAGCGCACCTGCCAGTGCGGCCGCGCGCTCGAGCACGCCATCATCACGGATCGCAAGCAGGTGCCCGAGGCCACGCGCAAAAAGCTGGAGCTGCTGGTTGGGAAATACCTCTAACACCGCGCGCGCGCTTCTCGCGGCCATTCTCCGAGGCGACCCATGGCCGCGAGCCGAACTCCAGAAACTGATCGAAGGCGAGGCCCCGGAGCTCTTCTCTATCGTCGCCGAAGGCCTCGCGGACCAGTTCGAGCCGCGCCTCGCGCAGCCCTACGCCGAGATGTTCGCGGAAGTGATCGCCTCGGCGATACCCGAATTCGACCCCGCGGACCTCGTCGCCCGCTACCACCGCATCCGTCACCCGCGGCAACTCACCGGCGACCCGAGCACCGTCTTCGTTCTCTCCAGAGTCACCCTAGGCGCGGACATCGCCATCACCAGCGTGATCCTCGACGGCCTGAAACGCCGTCTCCCCCGCGCGCGCATCGTCTTCGCAGGCCCGCGCAAGAGCTACGAACTATTCGCCGCCGATCCGCGCATCGAGCACCTCCCCATCTCGTACGCGCGCCGCATCGCGATCCCAGTTGAGCTCAACGAGCCCGGCAGCATTGTGGTCGATCCCGATTCGCGCATCACGCAGCTCGGCCTGCTGCCCGTCTGCCCGGAGGAAAGCTACTATTTCTTCGACACCCACGCCTGGGAGGGAAGCGAATCGCTCGGCTGTATGGCGCGAAACTGGGTCGCGCAAACTTTCGGCGTGCCGGACGCAAGAGCCTACATCGCGCCCGCCGAGCACCCCGAAGGCGCGGCCATCGCGGTCAGCCTCGGAGTCGGCGGCAATCCCGCCAAGCGCGTGGAAGACCCCTTCGAGAGCGAGTTGCTGAAGGCCCTCGCCGCAAAGGCGGACGTCATCGTGGACGCGGGAGCCGGAGGCGAAGAAGCCGCCCGAGTCCGCCGCGCCATTGGTAACCTGCCTATCCGAACCTGGCAAGGCTCTTTCGCAGGTTTCGCTTCGATCATCGGGCGCAGCCGCCTTTACGCCGGCTACGACTCCGCCGGACAGCACGCCGCCGCGGCCTGCGGAGTGCCGGTCGTGACCGTCTTCGCCGGAGCCCCGAACGAGCGTTTCCGTCAACGCTGGCGCCCCACCGGACCGGGCCCGGTCGAAATCGTCGCCGCAGGCCCGCGCGTCCTCGAAGACACGCTCGCCGCCGTGGACCGCCTGTTCACCGCGGCGTAATCAGCCCACCCAACTTATCCTGCTCCGACGCCGCCGCGCGCGGGAACCGCGTCTGGTACGTCTCCAGATACTTCAGGCCTGACCCCGTATTCAAAATCACCACGCGCTCGCCGGCGGCGAGGAACCCGCTCGCCAGCAGCTTCCGCAGGGCCGCCACAGACGCCGCGCCCTCCGGGGCCGCGAAAATCCCTTCGGCCGCCGCCAGTTCCCCGCCCGCGTCGATCAGCTCCTGGTCCGTCACCGCCACCGCCGTCCCGCCGCTCTCGCGCAGAATCTTCAAGATCAAATCGTCCCCGTACGGCTTCGGAACCCGCAGCCCCGCGGCCACCGTCGAGGCGTTCGCAAAAACCTCCGCGCGCTCTTCGCCGCGCTCGAACGCCCGCACCACCGGCTGGCACCCCGCCGCCTGAACCGCGATCATCTTCGGCCGCGCCGCGCCCGCCCATCCGAGCCGCTCCAGCTCCTCGAACGCCTTCCACATACCGATGAGCCCCACACCGCCGCCCGTGGGATAGAGAATCGCGTCGGGCAGCGACCACCCCAACTGCTCGGCGATCTCGTACCCCATCGTCTTCTTTCCCTCGATGCGATACGGCTCCTTGAGGGTGCTTATGTCGAACCAGCCCTCGGACGCGCTGCGCTCCGCAACCATCCGCGCGCAGTCGGAAATCAGCCCGTCCACTAGCGTGACCTGCGCCCCGTACGCCCGGCACTCAATGTAGTTCGCGCGCGGAACGTCGCGCGGCATGAAGATGTGCGCCTCGATGCCGGCCGCCGCCGCGTAAGCCGCCAGCGCGCTCGCCGCGTTCCCCGCCGAAGGGATCGCCACCTCGCTCACACCCAGCTCGAGCGCCATCGAAACCGCGCAGGAGAGCCCGCGCGCCTTGAAAGTCGCCGTCGGATTCAGTCCTTCGTCCTTGATCCACAGATTCGCCGCGCCCAGCCGCGCTCCCAGCCGGTTCGCGCGCACCAGCGGCGTCATCCCCTCGCCCAGCGACACAATGGACGCCGGACTCCGCACCGGCAGCACCGGCGCGTACCGCCACATGTTTGGAGGACCGGTCCGGATCCACTCGCGGCTCCAGCTCTCGCGAGCCGTTTCGAGGTCATAGCGCGCCAGCAGCGGCCCGCCGCACCGGCACACATGCGGCGCCTCCCGCGGTTCGTAACGCTCTCCGCACCGGCTGCACTCCAGGTGAGTCAAGGTTGTCATTGGAATAGATTCATGATTGCACGCTGCGCCCGCCTTCAGCGTCAACTTTTACGTGGGACAATTGTCGCCGATGCGCCTGAAGCTCGCCCTCACCGCGCTCCTCGCCGCCGCGAACGCCTTCGCGGGCGAGTACGCGATTCTGAACAACGGCTTCTCCATGCGCATCGACCGCCACGAGGCCAGCGGTCCGGACGCCGTCCGCCTCTACACGAACGGCGGTTTCATGGACCTGCCCGCCGCCTCCATCCTGCGTTTCGAGCCCGAGGCCGCGCCGCGCGCGACGCAGAAATCAGCCGCCAAAGAAACCGTCCCCGCGAAGCAACTCGTCACGGAAGCCGCCCACCGCTGGGGCCTGCCGCCCGAGTTCCTGCACTCGCTGGTCAAGGCGGAGTCGGGCTACCAGACCAACGCCGTCTCGGCCAAGGGCGCCATCGGCCTCATGCAGCTCATGCCCGAGACCGCGCGCGAGCTCGGCGCCGACCCGAACGATCCCCGCCAGAACGTCGAAGCCGGAGCGCGCTATATCTCGAACCTGCTTCGCAAATACCTGAACGACGACCACCAGGTCCGCAAAGCCGTCGCCGCCTACAACGCCGGGCCGGGCGCGGTGGACCGCTACCAGGGCGTCCCGCCCTACCGCGAAACCACTGCTTACGTCGAGCGCGTCCTCAGGCAGGCCGGCATCTCCGCCCCGCGGGCGAAGTGATTATCATGGACAATTGCCCACTTCACAACTGCTCCTCCAGCTGCTCGCGCTGCTGCTCTCGGCCCAGGTTCAGCAGGAGGAACCGAAAGCCCAGCAGCCGCCGCCCGACTCGGCCGACAGCCGCAAGCGCGTCGAACTGAACCTGCTCGGGAAGGTGGACGCCGGCGCGGGCGAGAGCCGCCGCAACGAGAACATCCAGTTCAATCTCGTCGATAACAACGCCCTCAAGGAGCTGAACGTGCGCCTCGGGGCGACGGCGACCCTCATCGAGCAGTTCGCCCCCGACCGCGGCTATTACGGCGCCGAATACGGCAACGCGCCTTCCTCGCCGATCCGCCTGGCGCCGGCGGCGCGCGCCGGGTGGCACGGCTCGCTCTACGAGAACCACCAGAACAGCATCTTCAGCGCGCGCTCGTTCTTCCAGGTGGGCAACGTCAAGCCGGCGCGCGAGAACCGCTACGGATTCACGACGGGCCTCTCTCCGTGGAAGGGCGGCTACCTCGGCTTGCAGGGCCGGCAGGAGAAGCTGCGCGGGAACGTCAACGGCAACGTGCTCGTGCCGGAACCGGACGAGCGCACGCCTCTCACGGACGACCCCGCCAGACGCGCGATCATCGACCGCTGGCTCGCCGCATTTCCGGCGGAGCTGCCGAACCGCACGGACATCAATCCGCGCCAGTTGAACACGAACGCGCCGCAGGTGATCGACGGCAACGAAGGCTCCGTCCGGCTCGAACAGGACCTGGGCGCGCGCGACCGCCTGATCGCGAACTACCAGTTCATCTCCCAGTCGGTGGACGCTTTCCAGCTCGTGGCCGGGCAGAATCCCGACACCGACACGCGCTCGCACGCAGCGCGCCTGACATGGCACAGGCAGTGGAACGCGGGCGTGGCGAGCGACTTTTCGGCAGGCTTCGACCGCGTCGGATCGCTGCTCGTCCCCGAACCCAACGCGGTGGGCCCGATGGTCTCGGTCTCAGGCCTTGCGACGCTCGGGCCGGCGGCGATCATCCCCATCGACCGGGCGCAAAACCAGTTCCGCTACGAGGGGCGCCTCAGCGCGGCGCGCGCGCGGCACACCTGGACCCTGGGCGTCTCGGCCGTGCGGCGCCAATTCAACGGCACTGAGACCGACGCACACCGCGGCTTTTTCGGCTTCAGCAACGACTTCGGCCGCACGGGCATCGAGAACATGCGCATGGGCGCGCCGTCACAGTACATCATCGCGATCGGCGAGGTGCACCGGGGGTTCCGCCAGTGGCTGCCGCTCGCCTACGCGGGCGATTCCTGGAAAGCCACCGCGAACCTTACGCTCGACTTCGGCCTGCGCTACGAGGCCGCGGGCCGGCCGCGCGAAGTGAACCGCCTGAACGAGGTCCCCTACGATTGCGACTGCAACAACTTCGCGCCGCGCTTCGGCTTCGCGTACCGCCTGCCGGGCATGTGGGGCGCGCTGCGCGGCGCCTACGGGCTGCACTACGGCGACATCCTGCCGGTCACGTACGCGCAGGTGCGCTTCTCGCCGCCCGGCAGCGTGAAGCTCGCGATCCCTGCGCCCGACCTGCTCGATCCTCTCGCCGGAATCAAGGAAGGCGGTATGGCCGCCGACGCGCGCGGGAACCTGTACGTGCTCGATCCGGAGCTGGCGTCGCCTTATTCGCACCAGTACAACTTCGGCTGGGAGCCCGCGATCTCGCGCACCTGGCGCGTGCAGTTGGGCTACGTCGGGAGCCGGTCCATCAAGCTGCTCGAGATGTGGTACCTGAACCGCGCGCACGCGGTCGCGGGCATTCCGCAGACCACCGCGACCATCAACCAGCGGCGCGCAAATCCAAACATGGCCGAGACGCGCTACGTGCTGAACGGCTCGCGCGGATACTTCGACGCCGCGCGCGCCACGGTGGTCGCGCCGCGCGTGCACGGCTTCATGATCGAGGCGGCTTGCTGGTTCAGCAAGGCGATGGATCTGGGCGCCGATTATGCCAATACCGCTTACGATGCCGATTCGCGCCTCTCGCGCAGCCAGTCCGAGTACGACACGCACAAGGACCGCAAGGCCCTCAGCCTTTTCGATCAGCCGCACTCGTTCCTGATGCGCGCGAGCTACCAGTCGCCCGTGGGCGCCGGCCGCGGTTGGCCCGCCAAGCTGGCGAGAAACTGGACCGTCTCGGCCGTCGCGCTCGCGAAGAAGGGCACGCCGTTCTCGGTCACGACGCCCGACGGGCCGGGGTACGGAAACGTGGACGGCAACGGCGGCGACCGTCCAAACCTGCTCGACCAGTCGGTTCTCGGCCGCACCATCGGCAATCCCGATACATCGGCCCGGCTGCTGCCGGCGGCCGCCTTCGGCTACATGCGGCCAACTGACGAAGCAGGCACGCTCGGGGCGAACACGTTCCGCCGCGGCGCCATACACAACGTGAACGCATCGCTCGCGCGCGCCTGGCAGCTATGGTCCGACGTGCGCATGACGCTCCGCGCCGAGTCGATCAACCTGCTCAACACCCCGCAGTTCGCCGAGCCGGGCAGCGTGCTCGGGACCCCGGAATTCGGCACTATCACAAACACGCTCAACGACGGCAGAACCTTCCGGCTGAACGTCTCGATAGGATGGTAAAAACATGGCAGCCTTGCTCGCTCTCGCTCTAGTCCCCATCGCGATCATTCCCCGCCCCGAGCGGATCGAACCGCAGCAGGGGACCTGGACCCTCACCGCCGGCGCCCGCATCGTAGCCGCAGGCCCCGCGGCCACCGCCGAGGGCAACACGCTAGCCGATGCGCTGGCCCCCGCGCTCGGACACCGTCCATCCGTGCTCGCCGGCGCCCCACGCCCCGGGGACATCGCGCTCACCCTGGCCCCGTCCCGCACCGACCTCGGCACCGAAGGCTACGAACTCGAAGTCCGCACCGGCGGCGTCCGCATGACGGCGGCCCACGCAGCGGGCCTCTTCTATGCCGGCCAGACGCTGCGCCAGCTGCTCCCCGTAGCCGCGTTCCGGCGCGCGCCGGCCGCCGGCGTCGCCCTCACCGCTCCCTGCGTCCGCATCACCGACCGCCCGCGATTCGGATGGCGCGGATTGCTGCTCGACCCCGCGCGCCACTTCATTCCGAAATCCGCCGTGCTCGAGATCATCGATGTGATGGCGATGCACAAGCTCAACCGGCTACAACTCCACCTCACCGACGACCAGGGCTGGCGCCTCGAGCTGCGCGCTTTCCCGAAGCTCACGGCGCGGTCGTCCTGGCGCGACGGCACGCTCATCGGCCGATACGGAGTGGGCCCGGAGCGCTACTCGAAAGTCCCCAACGGCGGCTTCTATTCGCGCGGGGACCTGCGCGAGATCGTCGCGTACGCGGCGGCGCGCCACATCGTCGTCGTGCCCGAAATCGAGATGCCCGGCCACGCGCGGGCGTGGATCTCGGCTTATCCCGAATTCGGCGTGTTCCCCGAAAAGGCCGCCGGCATGGATCTCATGAATACCTGGGGCGTCAGCAAAGACGTGCTGGCCCCCCGCCCGGCCACGCTCGACGGCATCCGCAAACTGCTCGACGAAGTCTGCGAGATCTTCCCCTCCCCGTGGATACACACCGGCGGCGACGAAGCCCCGCGCGACCAGTGGCGCGAAAGCCCCGAAATGCAGGAACTCATCCGCAAGCTGGGCCTTAAGAACGAGGACGAGCTGCAGGCCTGGTTCACCGGCGAATTGAGCCGCTACCTCGAAAGCAAAGGCCGGCGCCTGGTGGGCTGGGATGAGATCCTGGCCGGCGCACAACTGGGCGCCTCGGGCGGCAGCACCGCGCTCGCGCAGTCGGCGATCGTCATGTCGTGGCGCGGCGAAAAGGGCGGCATCGCGGCCTCGCAGGCGGGCCATGACGTCATCATGGCGCCGAACGACTGGACTTATATCGACTACATGCAGGGGCCGCCGGCCGAGGAGCCGCTCGGCATCGGCGGGTCCGTCCCGCTGCTCCGTACCATGTCCTACGACCCGGTCCCCGCCGGCCTGCCCGCCGAAGCCGCCCGGCGCATCCTCGGCGCGCAGATGCAGCTCTGGAGCGAGTACATGCCGAACTCGGACCACGTCGAGTACATGGCTTTCCCACGCGCCTGCGCACTGGCGGAGAATTTCTGGAGCCCGCGCGAAGGCCGCGACTTGAACGATTTCCTGCGCCGCATCGAACGCCAGGACGAGCGCCTGCAAGCCATCGGAGTCGCGCGCCGGCCCCTGGCGCGCCGCACCAGCTGGCCCGAGCCTTCCGGCCGCGTCGTGCTCGGGACGCGGGATGCCGTGATCCATGGAACCGATATCGTGCGCCTCGAAGACGGTTCGCTCGCCGGGTGGAAGGACCCGTTCACGATGATCGCCTGGCGCGCGGAATTGCCGGCCGCGGGAACCTACCGCGTGCGCATCGCCGGCTCCGGCCAGAGCCGACTCGTGTGCAATGTCGCAGGCCAGGCGGTCCGCGACGGATATACCTTCCGCATCTCGGAGCCCGGCGCGCGCGTGCTGTTCCTGCGCGCCGAGGGCGAGCCTGGGCCGGACGGCTTCGCGGTTATCCAGGGCGTCGAGCTGGTTCCGGAACAGTGAGCGTTTCTGCAGTGTCCGAAACGGTGTCGTACAGCACGAACGTCGATGGCACGTCGATCGCGGTCCCATCGGCCGCGAATTTCGCGCCCATGATAGGGCCGGGGTTGACGACAAGCGTCCGCCCCTCGCGCCTTAATTCATGAACGTGGTTGTGCCCGAACGCGACCACGTCGAACTCGCCCGAAGCCGCCAGCGGCCGCCCGATGTTGTCGTAGTGGACCGCCGCGATCCGCTTCCCGCCAAGCTCCGCCCGGTAGAACTCCGCGTGGATCTCGACGTGCGGATACGCCCGCGCGTTCGCCGCGATGCGGTAGAGATCGCCGTCGTTGTTGCCGAACAGGATGTGGACGGGCCCGGCGAACCCGAGCCCGAACTGGTGCACAACGAAAGGCGAGCAGAGGTCGCCGAGGCACACCAGGGCGTCGGCCTGCGCGGCCTTCTCGAGCGCCGCCGCGAGATTCCAGATATTGTCGTGTATGTCGGAGAGAATGGCGATGCGCACTCAGCCCCAGCATAATACGGCGGTGTGCCTGATCGGCATCGCGGGGCCGTCCGGCTCGGGCAAGACGGAGCTGGCGCGGGCGGTCGCGCACGCCCTCGGCGCCCCCATCCTGGCGCTCGATTCCTACTACCGCGAACTGGGGGGCGTCCCGTTCGAGGAGCGCGCGCGCATGAACTTCGACGAGCCGGGCGCGCTCGACCATGAACTGCTGTTTGAGCACCTGCTCGCGCTCCAGGCGGGGCGCGCCATCGACGTCCCGGTCTACGATTTCACGCTGCACACGCGAGCCGGCCGCACCGAACGGCTGCGCCCGGGCAAGTTCGCCGTGGTCGAGGGCCTCTGGACGCTCTACTGGGAACCCATACGGAGCGTGCTGGGGACGAAGGTGTACGTCGATGCCCCAGACGCCGTCTGCTTCGAGCGCCGCCTGGCGCGCGACGTGCGCGAGCGCGGGCGCTCGCCCGAATCGGTCGCCCGACAATACGCCGCTACCGTGAGGCCGATGGCGGAGCGCTACATCCTTCCCGGGCGCGAACTGGCCGACCTCGTGGTGAGCGGCGTGGCGCCGCTCGCGGAATCCTCCGCCTCCGTCCTGGCGCACGTCAGGCGCGCAGCGTCAACTGCTCGGCCGGAGAAAACGCGTGTGACCGAATGAGCGACGTGCCGATCAGGCACGTCAGTCCGGACGACGCAAAGATCATTGCGATCGTGACGAACTGGTAAATCGCCGCGCGCAGTGGGGGTGTGCCGGAAAGCACCATGCCCGCCATCAGGCCTGGAATCCAGACGATGCCGAGCGAGCGCAGCGAATCGATCGCCGGAATGAGGCTCGAGCGGTAGGCGTCCTGAGCGTAAGGCGCCACGGTTTGCTCGGGCGCGGCCCCGAGCGCAAGCGCGGTCTCGATCTGCCCGGCGTGCGCCTCGACGCCCGCGCGAAACCGGTTCAGTGCCAGCGAATTCGCGTTCATCGCGTTGGCGATGAGCATGCTCCCGATCGGGATCAGCATCGTGATCGCGGTGTCGATGACACCGGCCCACGTCATGAGCGCGATCACCGGCCCCGCCCCCGCCCCGATCGCCCAGAGCGAAACCTGGAACGCGCCTGGAATGCCGCGAGCGCGGCGCGACGAGATTCCGGCCGCCGCGGCTATCATGGCGGCCAGCATCAGCGCGCCCGTCCAGCGAGGGCCGCGCAGCAACAGGACCAGAATCGACCCCACCGCCGCGATCTGGACGATGCCGCGCACCAGCGCCACCGCCGTGTCGCGCACCACGTGAATCGAGCGCGTGCGCGCGGCGAGCGCCACCGCCATCGCGCAACCCGCCGCCAGCGCCGGCTGCGCCCACATCGTTTTCAGCATCGTGAACCTCCCGGCCGTATCTCCAGCGTGCGCGCGGCCACGCGCGCGGCCTGCACGGCATCGTGCGTCACCACCACGCAGGTGAGTCCGCTCTCGCGGACGATCTTCAGGATGAGTTCCTCGACGGCGCGCCTGGCACCGGCATCGAGCGCCGAGGTGGGCTCGTCGAGCAGCAGCACATGGGGTTCGTTGGCAAGCGCGCGAGCGAGCGACAGCCTCTGCGCCTCGCCGCCCGACAGATGCACTGCATCCTCCGCCGCAAAGTCCGGAAGCCCAACGCGCGCGAGCAGCGCGGCCACGGCCGCGTCCGGCAGTTCCCTGCCCCGCAACCGCGGGCCGTAGCGGACGTTATCGCCCACCGTGCCGGGGAACAGGAATGCCGTCTGCGAAACCATCCCGATACGCCGGCGCAACTCGCGCGGCGGGATGAGGCGGTAGTCGATCCCTTCGAAATAGACCGTGCCGGACGTCGGTTCGTCGAGCCGGTTCAGCAGCCGCAGCAGCGACGATTTGCCGGACCCGCTCGGCCCGGTAACGGCCACGATCTCCCCGCGCGCGACCTCGAAGCTGACATCGCAAACGATGGCGCGGCCGTCGACGACGCGGCTGAGTCGTTCGGCTTTGAGCACGAAGCCATGGTACGGCGAACCCCCAGGCCCGCGCCGGGCCCGCCGCCGTGTTCACGGCTTCGCCATCGGCGTCGCCGGCGCGGGCGGCGGAGGCAGCGGGCTCGGCGGTGCGGACATCTCGCCCTTGTACACATCTTCGATCGCGACGTTGTTGTTCTCGAGCGTCAACCCGAGCGCATGGTCGAGGTTCACCCGCGCCTTCGCATAAGCCCCGCGTGCGGCCACCTCGGTCGAGCGCGCCTGCGCCACCTGGCTCTGATACTGAATGATCAGGAACGTCGTCGAAAGCCCGACCGCAAATTTCTCCTGCTCGGCCTCGAGCGATTGCACCTGGTACTTCGTCGTATCGACTGCGGCCTGATACGCCGCGCGCGAGCGTTCGAGCGCGATCAGCGCGTCCTCGACCTCCAGCCGCACCTGGTTTTCGAGCTGCTGCCGCCGGATTTGCGCCTGCCGCAGGTTCAGCATGTCCCGCACGTAATCGGCCTGCGCGACGCGGTTCCTTAGTGGCAGGTTCACCTGGACGCCGACGCCGTACGTCGGATAATTCCGCCGGAAGATCTGCTCGAGCGTGCTGCCGAAGCCGCCGATGAAGGCCTGGCTCGGCAACCCGCTGCCGGAGCTGAGCAGAGGATTCTGCGAGCCCGCCAGTCCGGAATTGGTCGCCTGCGCAACCAGGTTCACGCTCGGCAGCAGCCCGTTGCGCGAGCCCTCGAGGCTGATCCTCGAATTGTCCAACTGGATCGCCGCCGAGCCGAGATCGGGCCGGTACTTGAACGCGGTGTCCAGCAGGTCCTGGATCGGCCGCACCTGCTCGGTCGAAACCGGCGGGACCGGCGTGGTCGGAATCACGCGCGCCGCTCTCACCGCCGGATCAGCCGTGCCGCGCCGCGTGATCACGTTCTTCAGAATCAGCTCCTGCTCGAGCTCCAGGCCCTGCGCATTGGCCAGGTCCTGCTTGCTCGCGGAAATCAGCGCCTGCGAGCGCACCAGCTCGATCGGCGCCAGCGTCCCCTGGTCAACCTGGACTTTATTGTCCTCATACAGCTTCTGCGCCAGCGCCAGCGTCTGCTGCTTCACGTTCACGTCTTCGATCAGGCTCACCAGGTCGTAATAGAGCCGCGCCACGCCCGCCACCGTGTCCATCGCCTGCTGGCGGAACACGAGATCGGAAACTTTCTGGTTGTTTTGCGCGATTCGTATGAAGCGCCTGTTGATGTGCGCTCCGAACCCCTGCAATAGCGGCTGCGTGAGCGTCAGTCCAAACCCAGAATTTTTATACGGGTTCAGCGTGGACCGCACCGAATTGTTCTCGAGCGACGAGCCGGTGAAGTTCGCCCCGATCTGCGTGCCCGGGCTGAAGCCCTGCACCAGCCCCAGCGAGCCGTTGGTCTGCCTCGCGATCAGGACATCGGCACCGTTGACGAAGGGGTTCGACTGCGGCGTGCTCTGATGCGCCCAGTTCAGCGTCCCCGTCAGCGTCGGGTCGTAAACCGGCAGCGCGGGGCCGTTCGAAAAAGTTCCCGGCTGGATCGAAAGGCTGCTCTGCGGGCTCGTGAGAACGGCCGCGCTCGTGATGTTCGCCGCGATGCTGCTCGCCACCGTGAAACCCGGTGTCGCCGAATTCAGCAGCGGGCTCGCCGGACCGCCCACGCCCGCCGGAGGCTGCGATGAGCTGAGCGAGAGCCCGCGCAGCAGACCGCCGCCCCGCGCCCGCAGCAGGTCCGTATCGGCCATCGCCGGCACGAGCCGCTGGAACTGGACGTCCAGGTTATTTTCGAGCGCCAGGGCGATGGCGTCCTGGAGCGAGAGATAGAGCTGGCCACCGCGCATCAGGCTGCCGATGCGGCTCGAGTTTTCAAGCGAAAGCGGCGACACGGCCTTGGCCGCGTACGGATTGGCGCGGTGTGTGATCCAGTCTCCGGTAGAACCTTCGACGCGGGGAATCTGATCGGGGCGGTTCTGCGCCAGCAGACCGGGCGCGGCAAGAAGCGAACATCCCAGGGCGATCGAGCAAAAGGTTGAGGGGTGCATGTGGCTCAATACAGTATTGTCACTAAATCAAGGCGATCCCCGGCAATCCGCCGTTACACTGTACACTGCGCCCGGTCCACAAACGACTTGCCAGCGCGCCGGAATCCGGCTAAGCTCATACTGACGCTTCTGGGTATAACTTCTTTAATGTCGGGAGGAAAGAACACATGACTGTGACGGCCAGGCTGTCCCTAGCGTGCCTCGCGGCCGGGGCGATCGTGTTCGCGCAGGCGCCTGCGCGCACTCCGGATGTTCCCTTCGTTCCAACATCTCAGGAACTCGTCGTCCAGATGCTCAAGATGGCGAACGTGAGCAAGGACGACACCGTGTATGATCTCGGCTGCGGCGACGGACGCATCGTCATCACCGCGGCCCGGCAATTCGGAGCGCACGCCGTCGGCGTAGACATCAACCCCGAGCGCATCAAAGAGGCCAACGAGAACGCGAAGAAAGCGGGCGTGACCGACAAAGTAAAATTCATCGAAGGCGACCTCTTCACAGCCGACATCCACCCAGCCTCCGTCGTCACGCTCTACTTGCTGCCCAACGTCAACCTCAAGCTGAGGCCCCGGCTCCTCAAAGAACTCCGCCCCGGCACCCGCATCGTCTCCCACAGCTTCGACATGGACGACTGGAAGCCCGAAAAAGAAATGGACGTCAACGGCAGCCGCCTCTACCTTTGGACGATCCCGAAAAAGTAGCGGAAGCTAGAATCTGGAAGCCGGAAAAGGCCCCCGCCCTCTTCCGGCTTCTGATTTCCGGCTTCTGACTTCTTCCTAAATTCGGATTTGCTCCCCCGTTAACCTTTAACCCGGTTATAATCTCCTGAGCGCCCCTGCGGCGCAATGCCGGGGCGCTCCGGAGCCGCAAATGACCGCCAAGTCCAAGGTGCTCATCGTCGATGACGACCAGGATTACCGCGCTTCCGTCAGGGCGTTGCTCGAAAGCCGCGGATTCGAAGTTGTCGAAGCGGAATCAGGCAGTGAAGGCCTTCGCAAGCTGCCTCAGGTAAAGCCCTCGCTCATCGTGCTCGACGTCATCATGTCGTCCTGCTGCGATGGCTACGGCTTCACCTGGGCCGTCAAGAACAAGGACGAGTACAGCGAGTTTCGCAACGTCCCCATCCTCATGACGTCGTCCATCGAGGATTCGCCCGACGAGCGCTTCGCCATGTGCCCCGAGGCCGGCATGATCCGGCCCGATTACTACCTGACCAAGCCGCTCGACATCGCACGGTTCCTCGAAACCGTCGAACGCGCATGAGCGCGGAAGCCGAGCCCGAAGCGATAGCCGTCATCGACGACGACTACGCCATGCGGCTCTCCTGCCGCAAGATTCTAGCCAAGGCGGGCTACCGCGTCGAAGTATTCGAAAACGGGGCCCAGGGGCTCGAAGGCGTCGCGCGCCTGAAGCCCGACCTCGTCGTCGTCGATCTGAAAATGCCCGGCATCAGCGGCATGGAAGTGATCGCGCGCGTCCACGAACTCGACGCGAACATCACCGTCGTCGTCATCACCGGTTACGCCACCATCGATACGGCCGTCGAAGCGATGAAGTGCGGCGCCTACGATTTTCTTCCCAAGCCGTTTTCGCCGGATGAGCTGCGCATCATCGTGAAGCGCGGCCTCGAGCGCCGCAGGCTGGCAATCGAAACGCAGCGCTGCGAACTCGAGCGCGCGGTAATGCGCCGCCGCTTCGTCACCTTCGTCTCGCATCAGCTCCAGACGCCTCTGGCGGCCATTCACCAGTACCTCGACGTGCTCAAGAGCCTCGGCGACACGCCGGAGGCCGCTGCCAAGCGCGAGGAGTGGTTCGACCGCTGCCTCAAGCGCACCGCCGACATGCAAGCGCTCATCAAGGACTGGCTCACGCTCGCCCGCGTCGAGGGCCACAAGCTCGCCGCCCAGCGCACGCGCGTGGATCTGAACGGCATCATCGCGAACATTCTCGCCACCTGCGAGCCGCTCGCGTCCGAAAACGGCATCACGCTCGAATCGCGCCTGCCCGGCGGGTCCTGCCCGGCTTCCGGCGAGGCGGGCTGCCTCACCGCCCTGTTCGACAACTTGATCGTCAACGCGATCAAGTACAACAAGCCCGGCGGGCGCGTGACGGTCTCGGCTTCCCGCGGGCCCGATGAAGTGATTGTCTCGGTGGCCGACACGGGCATCGGCATTCCGCCCGAGCATCGCCGCATGCTATTCGACGAGTTCTTCCGCGTGGAAGGCGCGGGAGCGAAGAAGACCAGCGGCACGGGCCTCGGGCTGGCGATCTGCCGCCGCATCGTGACCGAGCTCGGCGGAGCCATCGAGGTCGAAAGCGAAGCCGGACAGGGCTCCACGTTCACCGTGCGCCTGCTCGCATGGCGCGAAGCGCCTGCCGGTGTGGCCGATGCCGTTTAGGAGGCTCTCGCTCAAGGCCAAGCTGATCACGAACTACCTCGTGATCCTCGGCGCCGGCGGCCTCATCACCTCGATCGTGGGCTCCTACATCGTCAGCTCGACCATCATGGCGCAGGCGCAGCGCTCGGTGGACCGCGACCTCAAAATGGCGCGCGCCCTCTACGACCTGCGCCTCGACAGCCTGCGCCGTACCGTCGAGTTGGCCGCCTCCGGCACGACCATTCCCCAATTCCTAGCGGCCCGCGAACGGCCCAAGCTTGCGGCGTATCTCGGCCCGGTGCGCGAAAGCGCGGGCTTCGATTTCCTGTCGCTCACGGGCCCGGACGGCCGCGTCATCCTCCGCGCTTCCGGGGCCAATGCGGGCGATGCCGCCTTCGGAGCCGCTGCGGTCCGGGCCGCGCTCGCGGGCCGCACCGCCGCGGGCACTGAGGTCCTCTCCTCCGCATTCCTCGAGCGCGAAGACCCGCAGCTGGCCGCCCGCGCCCGCACGCGCATCGTCGAAACGCCGCGCGCGCGGCCCGCCGGCAAAAAGGAGGAAACCTCCGGACTCGCGCTCGTCGCCGCCGCGCCGGTGCGCGACGCCGCGCGCCGCCAGATCGGCGTCCTCTACGGCGGCGTGCTCCTCAACCGCGACTTCTCGCTGGTTGACCGCGAGGACGTCGGCTCCGTCACCATCTTTCAGGACGACATGCGCATTTCCACCAGCGTCCGCAACGCCGCCGGCGAGCGCGCGCTCGGCACGCGGGCCTCGGCCGAGGTTGCCGCAGCCGTGCTCGGCCGCGGCGAGACCTGGCGCGGCCGGGCCTTCGTCGTGCGCGACTGGTACATCAGCGGCTACGAGCCGCTCCGCAGCTACGATGGCCGCATCGTCGGCATGCTCTTCGCGGGGCTGCTCGAGAAGGCATACACTTCCACGCGCGACCGCGTCATCCTTTCGTTCTTCGCCATCGCGACCGCCGGGTTCATCTTCATCATCGGTATCACCTACCACGAAATCCGCCGGATCACGCAGCCCATCGCCGCCATGGTCGCCGCCACGCGCCACATCGCCGCCGGCCGGTTCGATCACGAGGTGCCCTCGGGCGCGCAGGGCGAGATCGCGCTGCTCGCAGATTCGTTCAACACGATGCTCAAAAGCCTGCGGCAAATGAAGGGCGATCTCGAAGAGTGGGGCCGCACGCTCGAAGAAAAGGTGCGCACGCGCACCGAGGAACTCGTTGCCATGCAGGCGCGCGTGGCGCAGTCCGAGCGCCTGGCCTCGCTCGGCATGCTCGCCGCCGGCGTCGCGCATGAGATCAACAACCCGCTCGGCGGCATCTTCGCCCTCACCGGCCTCTCGCTCGAAGACATGACCGCCGACGATCCCAATCGCGAGAACCTCGAAGAAGTGCTGCGCCAGACCCAGCGCTGCCGCGCGATCGTGCGCAACCTGCTCGAGTTCGCGCGCCACTCGGAAGGCAGCGCCGGGCCCATCGACATGAACAAGACGATCGAGGCGACACTCGCGCTGCTTGAAAAACAGGCGGCGTTCTTCAATATCGAGACGGTGCGCGATTACGCCGACGGGCTGCCCCCCGTGCTCGCCAACCAGTCCGAGCTCCAGCAGGTCCTGATGAACCTCATCGTCAACGCCGTGCAGGCGATGCAGGAAAAGGGGACGCTGACGATCGCCACGCGCCCGCGCACAGACGAACAGAGCGTCGAGGTGTCGATCTCCGACACCGGCTGCGGCATCCCCGCCGACAAAATCGGCCAGGTCTTCGACCCCTTCTTCACCACCAAAGCCAGCGGACAAGGCACCGGCCTCGGCCTCTCGATCGCCTACGGCATCGTGACCTCGCACGGCGGAACGATCTCGGTCGCGAGCGAGCCCGGCCGCGGCACGACGTTCACGGTCCGGATGCCCGTAGCCGCCGAAGCCCGCGCGTAGGCGGCCCTCCCGGTCCGCACCCGGTCCCCCGGCCGGCTCCTGTACCATATTGGGGGAGGAGACGAAGCCGATGGAAGCTGTATCGGTCCTATCGGTCAGTCCCACCGAGGACGACCGGGTTCTTCTCGCGCACGTTTTCAGCCACTCGAACTGGACGCTAGAACACGTCCGCTCCTGCGCCGAAGCGATCGCCGCCGCGAAACGCGGCGATGTAGGGGTCATCATTTCCGCCGCCGAACTACCCGACGGAAGCTGGCACGACATCTTCAACGCCGTAAAGGACCAGCCCGCCCCCCCGCGCATCATCGTCGTCTCGAACCTCGCGGACGATCGCCTCTGGGCCGACGTTCTCGACCTGGGGGGCTACGACGTACTCGGCAAGCCCTTCGAGCAAAATGAAGTGATTCGCGTGGTGAGCCTCGCCTGGCGACAGTGGAAGCACGAGCGCGACGTGGCCGCGGGCGACCTGCACAGGACTGCCGGCGGCTAAAACCCCGGACGCGACTCCACGCACCCGCGCCCCGTCGGCACGACCTTCCCCGGATTGAAATACCCCGCCGGGTCGAACAGCATCTTCAAACCGCGCATCGCCTCGAGCGTTTCCGCACTGAACAGGTCGGGCATCAGCTCGTTCTTCTCCATCCCCACGCCGTGCTCGCCCGTAATCGTTCCGCCCGCCGCAATGCACCGCCTCAGAATGTCCTCGCCCGCCGCGCGCGCTTTTTCTAAATCCCCCGCCCGCCGCCGGTCGAACAGGATGATCGGGTGCATGTTCCCGTCGCCCGCGTGGAAGATGTTGCTGATCGTGAGCCCGTACCGCTCCGCCACCTCGCCGATGTACCGCAGCGTCGGCACGATCTGCGTGCGCGGCACCACGCCGTCCTGCACGTAATACGTCGGGCTCACGCGCCCCACCGCGCCGAACGCGTTCTTCCGGCCCTTCCACAGCAGGTCGCGCTCCGCCGCCGTCGCCGCAACGCGAAACTCGCGCGCGTTCGACGCCTCGCACACCTCGCGCACCAGTTCGACCTGTTCCTCCACCGCCTCGCGCATTCCTTCGAGCTCGATCAGCAGCACCGCCGCGGCATCCATCGGATACCCCGCGTGCGTGGCTTCCTCGACCATCCGCAGCATCACGCCGTCGAGCATCTCGACCGCCACCGGGGTGATCCCGCGCGCCGTGATCTCGGTCACCGTGCGGCCCGCATGCTCGGCGGAGTTGTAAATCGCAAGCGCCGTCTTGACGTGCTCGGGCTTCCTCATCAGCCGCAGCACGACCTTCGTCACCAGCGCCATCGTACCTTCCGAGCCCGTCAGCAGGCCCGTCAAATCGTAGCCCGCGAGATCCGCCTCGGCGCCGCCCGTCGTCACGACGGAGCCGTCCGGCAGCACCACCTCGAGCCCCAGCACGTGATTCGCCGTCACACCGTAGGCAAGCGTATGGGGCCCGCCGGCGTTCTCGGCCACGTTGCCGCCGATCGTGCACGCCTTCTGGCTCGACGGATCGGGCGCGAACAGATAGCTGCGGCCCTCCACCGCCAGCGTCACATCCAGATTCACCACGCCGGGCTCGACCACCGCGCGCTCATTCGCAAGATCGATCGCGAGAATCCGGTTCATCCGCGAGAACGCAATGATGATTCCGCCGCGCGCTGGAATCGATCCGCCGCTCAGCCCCGTCCCCGCGCCGCGCGCAACCAGCGGAACTCCGTGCTCGCGCGCGATGTTCACAATGCCCACGACATCGCCTGTCGAGCGCGGAAACACAACCAGGTCGGGCCGGTGCTTATCCACCCCGGCGTCGTATTCGTAGAGAGCGAGATCCTCGGCGCGGTCGAGCACCGCGCGCGGGCCGACGAGCGCCCGAAGCCGCCGCGCCGCCGCGCCCGGAATCATGACGCCAGCAGCGCCTTCACCCGGCTCGCCATCGCCGGGTCGGTCCAGTTCGTGGCGCCGATGATTTTCTCGACCACCTTGCCCTCGCGGTCGATGATATACGTTTCCGGATATTGATACGTGCCGTACTGCGAAGGAATCTTCGCCTCCGGGTCGCGTGCAGTCATGATCGCGACGTTCGCCCGCTTGAGAAACGCCTGGTACACCTTCGGGTTCGTATCCACGCTGACCCCCAGCACGACGACGCCGGAATCCGCGAACGTCTTCTGGAACTCATTCAGCGACGGCAGCTCCTCGACGCACGGCGGGCACCACGTCGCCCAGAAATTCAGCACCAGCAGCTTGCCCCCGAAGCTCGAGCGCGTGACGGTGCGACCGTTATCGGCCCGGATCGCGAAGTCCGGCGCGGTGTCGCCCGCCACCACGACCTTCTCGCGATACATATCGGCGACCGCCCAAACAAGAAGGCCCATCGCAACCACGATCAAGGCATAAACCGCCCGTTCCGTTTTGACTGATGCCATCACGAATTCCTATCATCTAAGTGTAGCCGCTTGTGTTCTGGGGGGAAGGCATGCTGATCACGCGACGTATGGAATTTTCCGCATCCCATGTGTGCCGGAATCCCAAACTTTCGGATGAAGAGAACCGGGCCCTCTACGGACCGGCCTCGAACCCGCGCGGCCATGGCCACAACTACGCCGTCGAGATCACGCTCGAAGGGCAGCCCGATGCCACGACCGGCATGGTCTTCGATCTCAAGCAGCTCAAGGACGTCATCACGCGCGAGGTGGTCGATCCCATGGACCACCGCTTCCTCAACCTCGAAGTCCCGCCCTTCGACCGCATCGTCCCCACCACCGAGAACATCGCCATCGAAATCTGGCGGCGGCTCGAGCGGCCCTTGAACGCCAAGGGCGCACGCCTGCACGGCGTCCGCGTCTACGAGACCGAAGACCTCTACGTCGAATACTTCGGAGAACGGAATTGATCCGCCTCACCAGGCGCTACCGGTTTTCGGCCTCGCACCGCCTCCACTCGGACGCGCTCACCGAACAGGCGAACCGCAATCTCTACGGAAAGTGCAACAACCCGCACGGCCACGGCCACAATTACTCGGTCGAGGTGAGCGTACGCGGGCCGGTCGATCCGGACTCGGGAAGGGCGGCCGACATCGATGCGCTCGATGCGCTCGTGCGCCGCACGGTGCTCGACGCCTTCGACCATCGCGACCTCAACTCCGAAGTCCCGGAATTCGCCGGCCTCGTGCCGACCACCGAAAACCTGGCGGTCGAAATCCGGCGCCGCCTTCTCGGCAGCTGGCCGGAGGCGTTTCCCAAACTCGACCGCATCCGCATCGACGAAACCAAGAGGAATCGATTTGAGCTCTACGAATAGCAGTCCGGCGGCGGAATCGATCGCCACCTACATGCAGGAAATCCTGCGCCAGCTCGGTGAAGACCCCGCGCGCGAGGGCCTTGTCAAGACCCCCGAGCGTTTCGAAAGCGCGCTCCGCTACCTCACCAGCGGCTACAGACAGGACGTCGCCAAAATTGTCAACGGCGCCATGTTCACCGTGAAGTACGACGAAATGGTGATCGTCAAAGACATCGAGTTCTTCAGCCTCTGCGAGCACCACCTGCTGCCGTTCTTCGGAAAGATCCACGTCGCCTACCTACCGAAGACCAAGGTCGTCGGCCTGAGCAAGATTCCGCGCATCGTGGACATGTACGCGCGCCGCCTGCAAATCCAGGAGCGCCTCACGCAGGAAATCGCGCACTGCCTCCAGGACGTGCTCGACCCGCTCGGCGTCGGCGTCGTCTGCGAAGCCCGCCACCTGTGCATGATGATGCGCGGCGTCGAAAAGCAGCACTCCGGAGCCGTCACCAGCGCCATGCTCGGCGCTTTCCGCGAGCGCAAGGAAACCCGCGACGAGTTTCTCGCCCTGGTCCGCCAGAACTCGCGCGATTTTTAGCGCCGGTTTCGCGAAGCTCGCTTTACCCTTCGCCGGCGCGGGCCGCGTACGTTACGATGTGGTCAGATGCCTTCGGATTTCCGCCACTTTGAAGCCGCCGATCCTGCCGGCGGCACATGGAAGATCGATTTTCTCTGGCAGCAGAATGCCATTTCCATCCGCCACGCCGATGCCATCGACGTCAAGTTCGCGCTCTCGAGCGGCGACACGCGCGCCACGAAAGTCATCGCGCTCACTCACCCCTTGCTGCTCGAACTCAGCCGCACGCTCGGCCGCCCGCTGACGGACGCCTGGTGCTCGCGCCTGGCAGCCGCGCACCTCAAGCGCATGATCGAAACCGGCGAAGACATGGACAAGGACCTCGTCACACCCTCGCTCGAAGCCCTATGTATGGACTCGAAACCGTTTTGAATTCCTGGAAGATCGCGCGCCACGTCCTCAACTCCGGCTACCCGGTAACCGGCCTCATGCTCGAGGGCGTGGAACTCGCGGTCCCGAACCCTCTTTCATTCAGCCCGGCGACTATGTATAAAGGAGTCTGGGTGTCATCTTTCGGAGGTGCGAATGGCTATTGTTTGCCCGGTTTGCGATGCGGCGATTGACCTGGAAACGGACGAGCTCGAGGAAGGCGACACGTTAACCTGCGACGACTGCGGCGCCGAGCTGCGCGTCGCCAGCGTGGATCCTCCCGACCTCGAGCCGGTTGACGACGAGGACGAGGACGACGACGAAGCCATCGACTTCGAAGACGAGGATGAGGAAGACGACGAGGAAGAAGACGAGAACTGGAAGTAGGTTCGCGGTCCTCCTCCTGCTCTGCGCTTCGTGCGTCCTGGCGGCCGCAGAAAAGAAACCGCCCGCGGCCTATGCGGTTGTCGCCGGAACCGTGTTTCGTCCTTCCGGACTCGCGCTGCCGGGCGCCGAGGTCGAACTCACCCGCGCCGCCCAGAACCAGCCGGATCGCAAGTTTAAGAAAATGAAAGCAACGTCGGACAGCCGGGGCGAGTTCGCTTTCCGCGTACCGCCCGACGCCGCGGACTACAAGGTGACCGTGCGGGCCAACGGCTACGAGGCGCAGGAAAAGCCCGTCAGCGTGGCCGGCGAGGTCCGCATGGATGTGTTCTTTCGCCTCGAACCCGCGTCCAACACGGAAAGGAAACGGTAGGTCATGAAGAGAGTCGTTTCAGTTGTGGGGTTGCTGGTCGCCGTGATGATGGTGGCGCTCGCGGCCGATCCGCAGAAGAGCAAGAAGGACAGCGAGGCGACGGTGCGCTCCGTGCAGGGCGTCGTTGAGGACGCCGACGGCAAGCCCGTGCCAGGCGCTGTCGTGCACCTCAAGAACAACAAGACTCTCCAGGTCCGTTCGTTCATCACAAAAGAAGACGGGACCTACGCGTTCCACGGTCTGAGCACAAACGTGGATTACGAGCTCAAAGCCGATCATCAGAATGTATCGAGCGACGTCAAAACGCTGAGTGTTTTTGATTCCCGTAACACTGCGGTAATCAACCTGAAACTCAAAAAGTAGAGGCGGCGGACGCGGCCCGCGCGGCAAATTCGCCAGACCGTGCAGGCCCTGCGACGACGGATTCGCTTCGCGGAACGCAGGCAGGCCCCGCAGGGCGGCTCGCCCCGCGACGGCTGCAAAAAACCCGCCCGCTCCGGAGGGGGACATGACACGCATACTACTGGGCGCCGCCCTTACGGCGGCATTGGTTCTGGGACAGGAATTCAAACTGGGTTCCAAAGTCGGGGAGTTCACCCTGCGCGACTTGAGCGGCGCGCCCGTTCAGTACTCCACGCTGCGCGGGCCTATCACAGTGGTGACGTTCGTCTCGGTGCAGTGCCCCGTTTCGAACGCCTATAACGACCGCATGAACGCAATCTACAAGGAGTACAGCGCGCGTTCGGTGAAGTTCATCTTCATCAATGCGAACCGTACCGAACCCGCCGCCGAAGTCGCCTCGCACGCCAAAGAGCACTTCGCGTTCCCGGTTTACAAAGACGACGGGAACGTGGTCGCCGACCGCTTCGGAGCCAGCGTCACTCCGGAAGCTTACGTGATCGACTCGGCCGGAGTCGTGCGCTATCACGGCTCCATCGACGATTCCCAGGAAATCGGCCGCGTGCAGCAGAAGCGTCTGCGCAACGCGCTCGACGCCGTGCTCGCCGGCAAGAGCGTAGAACGCGCCGAGACCAAGGCCTTCGGCTGCTCTATTAAACGGGCGAAATCGTGAGGGCCGCGCTTCTTGCCGCATCGCTCCTCGTGTTGTGGGGCAGGCCTGCCGCCTGTGGCGGGCCCTCAGCCCGCGCCGGTCTCGCTCCGCTCGACGAAACCGCGTACCGGCGCCTGATCGCCGCCAATAGGGGCAACGTCGTCGTCGTGGATTTCTGGGCCACCTGGTGCATTCCCTGCCGCGAGGAAATGCCGCAGCTCGTCCGCCTTGAGGCCCGCTACCGCGCCCGGGGCCTCAAGCTGTTGACCGTCTCCTGCGATGAACCCGACCAGCAAGCCGGGGCGCTCGACTTCATCCGGAAGAACGGCGTCCCGCGGCCCGCCTACATCAAGCGAGCCGCGGACGATGAGAAATTCATCAACGCCATCGATCCCAAGTGGAGCGGCGCGCTCCCCGGCATTTTCGTCTATGATCGGCAGGGACGCCTTGTGAAATCGTTCATCGGCGAGACGGAGATGGCCGCGCTCGAAGGGGTCCTGAAGAAACTGCTTTGACCTTGCTTGAAAAACATCTCGACCGCCTCAAAGGCCGCACCGCCTGGATTACCGGAGGCAAGCGCATCGGCCGCGCGGTCGCCGGCGCACTCGCGGGCCAAGGCGTGAACCTGGTTCTGAGCTATCGCTGCTCCAAGAGCGAAGCGCTCGAAACTGCCAGCGCCGCGCGCGCCGCCGGAGTCCGTGCCACAACCGTCCAGGCCGACGTAGCCTCGCGTGAAAGCATATTCGCGGCCGTCGACCGGGTCCGCGCCGAGTTCCCGCACATCGACATCCTGGTCAACCTGGCCTCCGTCTACCAGCCTGTCGATATAAACCGCGTAACCGCCGAAGATTGGAGCGCCAACATTGGAGCCCACATCCTGGGCACCTACTGGACGTCGGAAGCCATTCTCCCTCTGATGCCCCGCGGCGGCCACATCGTCAACGTAGCCGACTCCATTGCCATCGGAAAACCGCAGCGCCGCAGCCTGCCCTACGCCGCAACCAAAGCGGCAGTGGCGCAAATGACGAAACAGATGGCCCTCGAATACGGCCCCCGCGGCATTTTCGTCAACGCCCTCGCCCCCGGCCCCATCCTCCCTCCCGATGATTTCCCCCAGGAAACCTGGCGCCGCATCCGGGAACGCTCCCCTGTAAAATTCCCCGTCACCGACGAAGAAGCCGTCGATCAATTCGCCCTGCTCGTCCTCTTCCTCTGTCTCACCACCATGTCGAGCGGCCACATCTACCCCCTCGACCAAGGTCAAAACCTCTGAACCGCGGCTTGAGGATCTGTTGTTTGATCGTTGGGCAGGCTTTTCCCACCACGGCAACCTCGCATGCCGATGTTGGGATTATGGGCGTCCCCTCCGTTCAGCATCCCAAACCAGACCCAACAGGTGAAGAGCACAGAGCTACACTGGAACGTTTTCGTGTTATTACGGCCTTGGCTAGGCGACATTAACATGCTTCACTTGGGCTACAAAGGTTGAGATTCGTGCGGATGACGGCCTGTGTCAATAGCTGAGTGTAAATTCGCTGCCGACTCCAGAGGTCGGGTCTAAAATGCAGTTACCTGAGCGCAGGGTACGGCAACGCTGGGAAGCGACCGGAGCGCCGACTCAGGGGCCGGAATGACGGGGCGGCCAACGAGCCGCCCCGTGCGAATATAGGCTGCTCGCGGTTGCTGCCAGCCGCAAATCTCAATTGGAGCGCCGTAACGTGGTCGAGAGATTGCTCAATGGGACAGATAGTGTTCATCTCGGGGAGGGGCAAGTGCAAAACGTCAATCTCAAATTGACCACACCCTGAGGGTGGCCGGCACAATCCAACCACCGCCGCACTAGATTACGCTCTCACAAACCCCGCCGCCCGAAGCCCGCGCTGCACCTCCGGTGCCGACATCATCGCCGCCCACACCGATTGCGTCCGGTAATTCTCCGCCATCAGCAGCATGATCCCCACATCGATGCCGATCACGTCCGGCGACCACCAGTCCGCCGCCGGATGGAACGCGTCCGTGAACCCGTACCGCCCCCAGACCTTGCGCCCGTAGCGCGCCAGCATCGTCTCGAGCACCACGCTGCACTCCTCCGGCAGGAACACCAGCGACCCGCCCGAAGCGCACGGCACCAGCGTCCCGTCGATCTTTGCCGTCGCCGCCGAACCCGGCCCGCCCCAGTCGATATAGCCGTAGCGCGAATCGGACGACGTGATGCCCCACATGTCCTCCGCAAACCACGGGAAGCGGTCGCGCAGGCCGATACAGAACTCGCGATGCCGGACCGTAGCCCGCCGTGAATTCTCGAAGTAGTCGATCGTCCCGTCGCGCATGCCCCGAAAATCGAACCAGGCTTGCGAATACTGATGCACGAACAGCGGAGCCGGCGATTCCACGTAAAGCTCGCCGCGCCCGTCCTCCCGCTTCGGGCGCTCCCACGCGGTCCAGGCCGAAGGCGGGAGCGGGTGCGACGGCGAGCCCATCGCGATCAGGTACATCGCCATCAATTCGGAATAGCAGTCCCAGCGGTACGGAAGAAAGCCGCGCTCCGGCGTCCAGCCGTGGCACAGCGCCGGCCCCGCGTCCCACATCCAGCGCCAGTCCACGCGGCCGATGATTTCATCTGCAAGCCGGCGGATCGCCGGCGTGTCGAAGTGCTGCCGCGCGTGGATCGCGCCGCATAGCAGCCACGTCGTGTCCACCGACGATGTCTCGGACCCGTACGCCCGCTTTCCCGTCTTCGCGTCCAGGAAGTGATAAAAGAAGCCGTTATGCACCGGCGACCGCCGCGCGAAGTAATCGAGCGTGCGCTCCACACGCGCGTGCGCGTCGCCCGCGCTCAGGTAGCCGCGCAGGTTTGCGATACACAGCGCGCTCAGCCCGAAGCCCGTGGCCGCGATGCTCGCCACTGTGCGCCCGTCGTTCCCGCCCCTGGTTCGCGCGCGGTCGCGCACGAGCCCGGTGTCCGGATCGGCCTGCTCCCAGAAGAACAGACACGCCCGGCGCTCCAACTCTTCCAATAGCGCCATGCGCGTGGTTGGGATTGCCTCCGCGGCTTGAGACTTGATTGGAAACAGCGCCGAAACCGCCAGCGCACCCGCGGACCGCAACAGATCCCGGCGGGTGTACCGTGAACCCTGCAACCCATCAATATACCGGAAGTGGCATCGTACGTGCTACCTGACCCTATGAGGTAGTGTGCACGAAGGGTCGAAGACCTTTTGGGGGGGCTGGCGCGAGCGGATGCATGCGCTCCGCAATGTTCCTCCGCTGCTGCGAATTGTGTGGGACTCCGGCCGCGGCGTAGTCGCCGGCGGCCTCGCCTGCCGCATCGTCGCCGCGCTGGTGCCCATCTCGATGTTGGCGGTATCGAAGAAGATCCTCGACGCCGTCCAGGCGAAATTCGGCGGCCATGCGCTCCCGGATCACTTCTGGTGGCTCGTCGGCGCCGAGTTCACACTCGCTGCCTTTTCGGCAATTCTCGGCCGCGCCACAGGATACTTCGACGCGCTTCTCGCTGATCGCTTCACGCGCCACGTCAGCATCCGCGTCATGGAGCACGCCTCGCGGCTCGACCTGGCCTCCTACGAAGACCCGCTCTTTTACGACATGCTCGAGCGAGCGCGCGTGCAGGCCACCGACCGCATCGCGATGATTCAGGCCCTGGGCGCGGTCTTGCAGCAGCTCATCGTCGCCATCAGCCTCTCCGCGAGCATCTTTTGGTTCTCACCGTGGCTTTTGGCAATACTGGTGCTCGCAGTCGTGCCCGCGTTTCTCGGCGAAAGCCATTTCGCATTTCTCGGTTATTCGCTGAATATTCGGCAAACGCCGACTCGCCGGCAGCTCGATTATCTGCGCGTGCTCGGCGCAAGTAAGGAATCTGCAAAGGAACTCAAGCTCTTCGGCCTGAGCGGCTTTCTCTCCCGCGAATACGCGCGGCTCTCGAACGCCATCTACGATCAGAACGTTGCGCTGGCACGCCGGCGCCTGCTGGCTGGAGGAGGGCTGTCGCTCCTCAGCACCTCGGGCTATTACGGCGCATACGCTTACGTGATCTATCGCACCGTGACCGGAGACCTGAGCTGGGGCACGCTCCAATTCCTTGCCGGCGCAATCGCAGGCGCAAGCAATAACATACAGACTATTTTTGCGACCTTCTCGAGCATCGCCGATCAATCGCTGTTCCTGACCGACCTCGTCAGGTTCTTCACGGTGCAGCCGAAAGTTCGTTCGAAGCCCGGCGCGATTCCCGCACCCCGTCCCATCCGTGACGGTTTTACCTTCGAGAATGTAAGTTTTTCCTACCCTGGAAACGCACGCCGCGTTCTCGATCGCCTGAACTTCCGCATTGAGCCCGGTGAGCGCATCGCCCTCATAGGTGAGAACGGACAAGGCAAGACGACCATCGTCAAGCTGCTTACCCGCCTTTACGACCCCACCGAAGGGCGCGTGCTTCTCGACGGCGTCGATCTGCGCGAGTACAACATCGAAGACCTGCACAGCCAGACCGGCGTTATCTTTCAGGATTTCATGCGCTATGAATTAACGGCACGGCAGAACATCGCCGTCGGCCGCATCGGGGCGGACGTCAACTTCGAGGTCGAAGCCGCCGCGCGAAAGAGTCTGGCGGACGACATCATACGCCGCCTTCCCGCCGGATACGAGCAGTTGCTCGGCCGGCGCTTCGAAGGCGGCGTCGATCTCTCGGGCGGCGAATGGCAGAAGGTCGCACTCGCGCGCGCGTACCTGCGAGACGCGCAGCTTCTGATCCTCGACGAGCCCACCGCCGCGCTCGACGCGCGCTCGGAGTACGAAGTGTTCCAGCGGTTCGCCGACTTGACGCACGGAAAAATGGCCCTCCTCATCTCTCACCGCTTCTCCACCGTGCGCATGGCGGATCGCATCGTGGTTCTCGAAGACGGCCGCATCGCCGAAGAGGGCACCCACGACGGGCTCATCTCGCTCGGCGGCCGTTACGCAGGAATGTTCGAATTGCAGGCTTCCAGTTACCGATGATGAGCGGTCGTACCTCCATGGCGAAAACGGCGGGCGCGCGCGCCGCGCTCTCTCTGAGCGCAACCACGCACCACCGCCGCAAGGTCAAGCTCAACAGGAGCCCGAAGGAGACGCTGCGCGCCATCGAAGACGCCGCACGCGGCGCCGGCGATGAAGGCCGGGCGTGGCTCGACGATAACGCGCGCCTCATCCGCACCGCGCTCAAGGAAACGGGCGATCTGCGCCACTCTCTCCGCAACTGTCCCGTCGCGGTGGGCGCGTACGGCGTCGAGGTCTCGCGCGTCTGCGACCTCGCGCAGCAGTATCTCACGGCCGCACAGGATCACTTCACCGAAGACGGCCTGGCGCGTTTCCTCGAAGACTACCAGGAAGTCTGCGAGCTCGACATGGGCGAGATCTGGGCCCTTAAGCCCGCGCTCGAACTCGAGCTGCTGGACCGCATCGCCTCCGGCAAGCCCGCGTCCTGGCCCGTCCTGATCGCAAGCCTGAGGCGCCTGGGCGAAGCTTCGTGGAACGACTTCTTCGAATCAGTCGATGTAGTGGACCGCGTGCTCCGCACCGACCCCGCCAGCGCCTACGCCGCGATGGATTACGAGAGCCGCAACATGTACCGCACGGCCGTCGCGCGCCTCGCCGGGGGCTCGGAGCGGACCGAGCGCGAAATCGCCGAAGCGGCCGTCGATCTTGCCGCGCACGCCGGCAGCCCCGCTGACGACTCGCGCGCCACCGTCCGCCGCAGGCACGTTGGCTACTACCTTATCGATCGCGGCCTCGCGGATTTGCAGGCCGCCATCGGCTATCGCCCGTCGCCCGGCGATCGTCTCCGCGACTTCGTGCTCTCGCATGCCACGCCGCTCTACCTCGGCGGCGTCGAAGTGCTCACGTTCCTCACCGTCGTCGGCCTCCTCAGCGTTCTCGATGCGTTCACGCCCATCCTGGCCGGGCTGCTGCTGCTTCTGCTGCCCGCCACGCAAGCCGCGGTCGATTTCGTGAACCACCTGGCCACGTTCCTCGTGCCGCCGCGCGCGCTGCCCAAGCTCGATTTCTCGAACGGCGTCCCCGACGATTGCGTCACCATGGTCGCCGTCCCCACGCTGCTGCTCAACGAGCCGCAGGTGCGCGATCTCGTGCTCGATCTCGAGATACGGTTTCTCGCCAACCGCGACCCCAACCTGCTGTTCGCGCTGGTGACCGACTCGCCCGATTCCGACGCGCCCGTGGACGAACGCGACGCGCTCGTCGCCGTCTGCCGCGAGCTGATCGAGGGCCTGAACCGCCGCTACGGCAGGGGCGGCGTCGCCCCCTTTTACATGTTCCACCGTCACCGCGCGTTCAATCCCTCCGAGGGCCGCTGGATCGGCTGGGAGCGCAAGCGCGGCAAGCTCCTCGACCTCAACCAGCTTCTGCGCGGCGTCTACGACGCCTTCCCCGTGAAGGCCGGCAATCTGTCCTCGCTCGCGCGCGTGCGCTACGTCATCACGCTCGATTCCGACACGCAGTTGCCGCGCGACTCCGCCGCGAAGCTCATCGGAGCGATGGCGCATCCGCTCAACCGCGCCGTCGTCGATCCCGCCACGCGCATGGTGGTCGAGGGCTACGGCATCCTCCAGCCGCGCATCGGCATCAGCATTCAATCGGCCTCGCGCAGCCGCCTGGCCGCGATCTATTCCGGCCAGACCGGCTTTGACATCTACACCCGCGCCGTCTCCGACGTCTACCAGGACCTGTTCGGCGAAGGCATCTTCACCGGCAAAGGCATCTACGAAGTGGACGCGCTGCGCGAAGCGCTCGAGGAGCGCTTCCCCGAGAACGCGCTGCTCAGCCACGACCTCATCGAGGGCGCCTACGCGCGCGTCGCCCTCGTTTCCGACATCGAGTTGATCGACGACTACCCCTCGCACTTCAGCGCCTACAGCCGCCGCAAGCACCGCTGGGTGCGCGGCGACTGGCAGATCGTACGCTGGATGTTCTCACGCGTGCCCGATTTCCACCGGCGCACCGTCCGCAACCCCATCGCGCTCATCTCGCGTTGGAAGATCCTCGACAATCTGCGCCGCAGCGTGCTCGAGCCGGCCACGCTCGTCCTGCTGCTTGCCGGCTGGCTCTACCTCCCCGGCAGCCCGCGCTACTGGACGGCCGCCACGCTGGCCATGCTGCTCATCCCGGTCTATTCGAACCTGCTGTTCTCGGTGCTGCACGCGCCCTGGGGCAAGCGCACCTTCCGCCCCTGGGCGCGCGACACGTTCGGGGCATTCCTCAAGGGCAACTTCCAGGTGCTCCTGCGCATCGTCTTCCTGCTGCACCAGGCGCTGCTTGCCATCGACGCGATCGCCCGCTCCGTCCTGCGCGTGTTCGTCACCAAGCGCAAGCTGCTCGAATGGGAAACCGCCGCCGAGGCCGAGACTGCGTCGCGCCGCAGATCCACCGTGGACCGCTACCTCGCCTGGACCCCGTGGATCGCCCTCTGGCTCGCGGCCGGCGTCTGGATTCTGCGCCCGAAGGCGCTGCCCGCCGCCGCGCCCTTCCTCGCGCTCTGGTTCGCCTCGAGCGGCATCTCGGCGTGGCTAAACAGGGCGCCCCGCACCGCCAACCGCCGCCTCAGCGGTAAAGAAGCGCGCCAACTGCGCGAGTGGGCCGAATCCATGTGCCGCTTCTTCCGCGACTGGAGCACTCCGGCCACCAACTGGCTCATCCCCGATAGCGTCCGCGAAGACGGGGGAGCCGCGCTCCGCCTCTCGCCCACGAACCTCGGCATGCTGCTCAACGCCAGAATCGCCGCCGTTCATCTCGGCGTGATGCCGCTCGCGCGCTTCGTCGCCGAGACCCGCAACACGCTAGATCGCGTCTCCGCGCTGCCCAAGTATCGCGGGCACCTGCTCAACTGGTACGACGTCGAGACCCTCGCGCCGCTCGAGCCGCGCTTCGTCTCGACTGTGGATAGCGGCAACCTGGCCGCGTGCCTCTGGACTCTGAAGCAGGCCGCGCTCGCCTTCGCCGCCCGCCCGGAATCCGAGTACACGGTTACGCCCGAGCTGGCCGTCGGACTCTCGCGTATCGCGGAAACCTGCGACCGTTTGGTCTGCGAGATGGACTTCGCTTTCCTCTACCACGCTAAGAAGAAGGTGCTCTCGGTCGGCTACGACGTCACGGCAAAGCGCCTCGAGCCCTCCGGCTACGACCTGCTCGCCTCGGAAGCCCGCATGGCGGTCTTCGTCGCCATCGCCAAGTGCGACATCCCGCAGGAATCGTGGTTCCAGCTCGGCCGCGCCCACACCCTGTTCGCAGGCGAGCGCGCGCTGGTGTCCTGGACCGGAACGATGTTCGAGTACCTGATGCCCTCGCTCTGGATGCGCCTCCGCCCCGGCACCATCAGCCAGCACACGAACGAGGCAATCGTCCGCATTCAGCGCGAATACGCGCGCCACCGGGACGTGCCCTGGGGCATCTCCGAATCGGCCTGCCTCCGGGGCGAGGACTGCGAATACGGCTACGCGGCCTTCGGCATCCCCGATCTCGCGCTCAAGCGGATCGACCCCACCACGCTGGTCATCTCGCCCTACTCGACCTTCCTCGCGCTCGCGATCGACCCCGCCGCCGCAATGAAGAACCTGTGCCGCATGCAAGAGCTCGGCTGGACCGGCCGCTACGGCTTCTACGAAGCGGCGGACTACTCCACGCAACCCACCGGAGAACTTCTCCGAACCTGGATGGCGCACCACCAGGGCATGAGCCTGCTCGCCGCCTGCAATGTCCTTTGTGACAACCCGCTGCAGCGATACTTCCACACCGAGCCCCAGGTGCTCGCGACCGAACTCCTCCTGCAAGAGCGCGTCCCCAGCGCCGTCCTCGCCCAGGCCGAAGCCTCCGGTCCATCTTTCAGCGCCGCCCTCGAAGCGGCATAGCTCACGCAGCCGGAGGAACGTAACGCTTAACCGGAATCCTCCGCGCCAGCGTCCGCGTCTTCGCGACATCGTAGGCAAGCTGCATCCGCAACAGATGATCCATATCCGGACCGAAAGCTTTTTCGATCCGCAGCGCCATCTCCGGCGTCAAGGCTGCCTTGCCTCGGAGCAGGTCCGACAGCGTTGCGCGCCGTACTCTCAGAACCTCCGCCGCCTTCGAAACGCTGAGGCCGAGCGCCTCAATCACTTCGGTCCTGATGAGGTCGCCCGGATGAGGAGGATTTTTCATGGGCATTTTGCGGCTCCTAATGATAGTCAATCAAATCGATATCGCTGGCAGCGTTTGCCTCTTCGTCGTAGCGAAAGACCAGCCGCCAGTTCCCCGTGACGGTTAAGCTCCAGAAACCCCTCAACCCTTCAACGGATGCAGGTTCCAACCCGGAAACCGGCCCACCTGATCCAGACCCTCGGCGGTTTCCAACGCAAACAGGAGTTTGCGCACCTTATCCGCCATCGCGGCAGGCACCCCTTTCGCGATACCGCTGGCATAGAGATGTTGAACACCCTTGTGCCGGAAGCCGGTCAGATGCATCGTACATACTAAAGTATGTACGGTTGCACCGTACAGGTCAAGTTTGGGAAGGCGCTCCCGCCTGGCGCGATCCTCGCTACCATCAAGGCATGGAACCTTTCCGGGGCGTCGATTACCTCCAAATTGACACGCTCTTCAACGACGACGAACTCCTCGTCCGCCAAACCGCCCGCCAGTTCGCCCAGGACCGCGTCGTCCCCATCATCCGCGACTGTTACCGCGACGCCCGCTTCCCCTCGGAGCTGATCCCCGAACTCGGCCGCCTCGGCTTCCTCGGCGCCAACCTCGCGGGATACGGCTGCGCCGGCATGAGCAATGTCGAGTACGGCCTCATCATGCAGGAGCTCGAACGCGCCGACTCCGGCCTTCGCAGCTTCGTCTCCGTGCAAGGCGCGCTCGTCATGTATCCCATCCTCACTTTCGGCTCCGCAGAACAAAAACAGCGCTGGCTCCCGCGCCTCCAGTCGGGCGAAGCCGTCGGCTGCTTCGGCCTCACCGAACCCGATTTCGGCTCGAACCCCGCCGGCATGCGAGCCACCGCGCGGCGCGAGGGCGACTGCTGGGTCCTAAACGGCGAGAAGACGTGGATCACCAACGGCACCGCCGCCGATGTCGCCGTCGTCTGGGCCCGCACCGAAGATGGCGTCCGCGGCTTCCTCGTCGAAAAAGGCATGCCCGGCTACACCACCTCGGACATCCACGGGAAATGGTCCATGCGCGCCTCGGTCACATCGAGCCTGTCGTTCTCCGGCTGCCGCATCCCCGCCGGCAACATGCTGCCCGAAGCCAGGGGCCTTAAAGCCCCGCTCCAGTGCCTCACGCAAGCCCGCTACGGAATCGGCTGGGGCGCGCTCGGCGCCGCCATGGACTGCTACGAAACCGCGCGCCGCTACACGCTCGTGCGCAAGCAGTTCGACGACCGCCCTATCGCCTCGCACCAGCTCGTGCAGGAAAAGCTCGCCTGGATGATCACCGAAATCACCAAAGCGCAGCTCCTCGCCATCCACACCGGCCGCCTCAAGGACCAGGGCAAAGCCGACCCCGCCCACATCTCGATGCTCAAGCGCAACAACGTCGCCATCGCGCTCGACTGCGCCCGCCTCAGC
Source organism: Acidobacteriota bacterium (assembly GCA_050261515.1). Classification (GTDB taxonomy): domain Bacteria; phylum Acidobacteriota; class Terriglobia; order Bryobacterales; family Bryobacteraceae; genus JBLNDJ01. Next base: position 96,453 of record JBLNDJ010000056.1, read on the forward strand.
CGCGACCTGCTCGGCGCAAACGGCATCACGGACGAGTATCCGGTGATGCGCCACATGTGCAATCTCGAAACGGTGAAAACCTACGAGGGCACGGACCACATCCACGCCCTCGTCATCGGTGAGAAAGTAACGGGGATTCAGGCCTTCCGGTAGACCCGGCTCAGCCGCACAACTCGAGAATCTTCGATACCACGGCCGGCGTCACGTCCTGCCGCTCGCCGAACACCGTCCCGCGCCGCTCGAACCGCGCCGGAATCTCCGCGACCGTCTCGAGCGCCACGCCGTAGTCCGACAACCGCGTCGGCACCCCCAGCCTGTGGAAGAACGTGCGCGTCTTCTCGATCGCCGACGAAATCCGCTCCTCGGGCTCGCCCGCCGTGATGCCCCACACGCGTGCCGCGTATTGCAGCAGCTTCTCCCGCTTCGTGTCGCGCTTCACGTGCAGCAGGTTCGGCAGCACGATCGCAAGCGTCTGCGCGTGATCCAGCCCCGCCAGCGCCGTGATCTCGTGCCCGATCATGTGCGTCGCCCAATCCTGCGGCACACCCACCGAAATCAGTCCGTTGAGTGCCATCGTCGCGCACCACATCAGGTTCGCCCGCGAGTTGTAGTCGCACGGATTCGCCAGCGTCTTCGGCCCTTCCTCGATGAGCGTCAGCAGAATCGCCTCGGCCTGCCGGTCCTGCAAAGGCGCGTCCGCCGGATACGTCATGTACTGCTCGAGCACGTGCACGTACGCGTCGACGATCCCGTTCGCCACCTGCTGCGGCGGCAACGAGAACGTCGTCTCGGGATCGAGCACCGAGAACTGCGGATACACCAGCGGGCTCGAGAAAGCGAACTTCTCGCGCGTCTCGCCGCGGCTGATCACGGCGTTCGTGTTCATCTCCGAACCCGTCGCCGGCAGCGTCAGGACGCTCGCCAGCGGCACCGCATCCTTCACCGCGGCGCCCTTCGTCAGAATGTCCCACGGCTCGCCCGCGAACCGCGCCGCGGCCGCAATGAACTTCGTGCCGTCGAGCACCGATCCGCCGCCCACCGCCAGCAGAAAATCGACGCCCTCGGCCCGCACTACCTCCACCGCCCTCATGAGCGTCTCGTAACGCGGATTCGGCTCGATTCCTCCGAACTCGCGCACATCGCGGCCCTCGAGGGCCGCCGTCACCTGCGCCAGCACTCCGTTCCGCTTGATGCTGCCGCCGCCATAGGTGATAAGGATTTTCGCGCCCGAGGGGATCTCCGCGGCGATCGCCGCAATCTGGCCTCTGCCGAACAGAATTTTAACGGGATTAATGTATTCGAAGTTCCGCATAAGGGCTGGATCAGACAGTTTAGCAGAAGGCCGAACCTCCTCCCCGCACATTTCGTATCCTCAATCATCATGATGCTCAGGCTCTCGTGCGCCCTGGCCGCGCTCGCACCGCTGCTCCTCGCTCAAGACGCGCCGATGTTCCGTGGAAACCCCCAACACACCGGCGTCTACAACGCAGCGGGCCTCCGGAAACTCACCGGTGTTCAGTGGCAATTCAAGACGGAAGGCAAGGTCATTTCTTCGCCCGCGGTCACGCGCGACGCCGTCTACATCGGCAGCACGGACCAGCATCTCTACGCCCTCGATCGCGCCACCGGCCGCCTCAAGTGGAAATTCAAGACTGCCAGCCTCGTCACCTCCTCGCCGGCCGTCGCGGGCGGCTTTGTCTACTTCGGAAGCTTCGACGGCTTCTTCTACGCGCTCGATGCCTCGACCGGCGCCCTCCGGTGGAAGTTCGAAACCGAAGGCGAGCGCCGCTTCGCGCACCGCAACCTCCACGGCTTGCAGCCCGCCGCCGAGACCATCCCCGACCCCTGGGATTTCTATCTCTCCTCCCCTGTCGTCGCCAACAACGCGGTTTATTTCGGCAGCGGCGACGGGAACGTCTACGCGCTCGACGCCCAAACCGGCGCGCTCAAATGGAAGTTCCGCACCGGGGATGTCGTCCACGCCTCGCCCGCCCTCGACGGCGGCACGCTCTACATCGGAAGTTGGGACAGCTATCTCTACGCCCTCGAAGCCGCCACGGGCAAACTCCAGTGGCGCTTCCAGACCGGCACCGACCCGCAATACGGCAACCAGCAGGGCTTCCAGTCCTCCCCCGCCGTCGCCGGCGGAGCCGTCTACACCGGCTGCCGCGACGCCAAGGTGTACGCGCTCGACGCCCGAACCGGAGCCAGGAAGTGGGAGTACGCAAACAACGGCTCCTGGGTCATCACCTCGCCCGCGGTCCACGAAGGAAAGGTGTACTTCGCCACTTCCGACTCCGGCCTGTTCCACGTGGTCGACGCGCAGACCGGAACCGACGCCTTCACCTACGACGCCAGGTTCCCCGTCTTCGCCTCGCCCGCCATCGCCGCAGGCGTCGTCTACATCGGAACCTTCGGAGGCAAGCTCCACGCCTTCGACCTCAAAACCAACCAGCAGCTCTGGGTCTTCGAAACCGCCGCCTCGAAGCAAAACGCCCCCGCCTTCACGAACGCCGAAGGCAAGCTCGACTTCTCCAAAGCGGTCGACGGCGCCTTCGCCGACGCCATGGTCACCGGCCTCGCGAAGCTCTTCACCATGGGCTCCATCGTCTCGTCGCCCGTCGTGTTCGAGGACGCCCTCTACTTCGGCTCCACCGACGGCTCCCTCTACGCGCTCAAGTAGCCGGACCCCATGATCCGCGGCCCGACCCCCTGGCGGGCCATTTCAAGCGATAATGAGATTCATGCGGCGCTCGCAAGCGGGCCCGTATTCGAGGAAACAAATTACATGGAAAGTTGCCGTACCGCGACGCTGGTTGCCGTCGTGGTTCTCTCCGTGCCCGCCCTCGCCCAGCGCCCGGCCCAGCCGGCCGTCCGGCAAGCCGTGTCCACGCCGTCTCAAACGCGGCCCAAATCCGGCACGCCGCCCCTCATGCGCGCCTCGGAAGTGAAGCCCGGCATGAAAGGCACCGCCTGGACCGTCTTCGCCGGCCGCGAGCCCGAGCCCGTTCCTATCGAAATCATCGGCCTCTGGAAAAACGCCTGGGGCCCCAAACAGGACATCATCCTCGCCAAGATGGGCGGCAAAGCGCTTCGCACCAACGTCGCCGGAGGAATGAGCGGCAGCCCCGTCTACATCGACGGCAAGCTCGTCGGCGCAGTCGCCCTGCGCCTCAGCGTCTTCTCGCCCGACGCGATCTGCGGCATCACGCCCATCGAGCTGATGCTCGAGATCAACGACTACGACCGTTCGCGCCCCACTGACGCCCGCACGCCCGATCGTGTCCAGGCGAAGACCGCCTCAGTCGCCGTGCCCAACGGCCTGCTCCCACAAGCAGCCGCCGGCGCCCTCATGACGCCCATCGAAACGCCCCTGACGTTTTCCGGCTTCGAACCCGGCGTGCTCGAGCAGTTCGGCCCCGTTTTCCAGCAGCTCGGAATCACCGCCGTCCAGGGCGGCGCGGGCGCCTCGCTCGACGGACCCAAACCCGCCCCCGGATGGCAGAACGCCCTCCAGCCGGGCGACCCTGTCGCCGGCGTCCTCGTTTCGGGCGACATGAGCGTCACCGGACTTGGCACCGTCACATACAATGACGGAAAGCGCGTCCTCGCCTTCGGCCATTCGTTCTTCAACCTCGGCCCGGTAGACATCCCGATGAGCAAGGGCGAGATCCTGTTCACCAACGCCTCCGCTTACCAGCCGAACAAGTTCGGAAACGCCACCGAGATCGTCGGTGCGCTCCACCAGGACCGCCACTCCGGCATCATGGGCGTGCTCGGCGAAACCGCAGGCATGGTGCCCGTCACCGTGCGCGTACGCTCCTTCGCCGAAGACAACTCCGTCCGCAAGCAGCGCGACTTCAAGTTCAACGTCTTCGTCCAGCAGAAGTGGACGCCCTACCTGATGATGCTCACGCTGTTCAACTCCATCTCCGGCCTCAACGATTACATGGAGGAATGCACCTATCGCGTCAGCGGCAGCGTCGATGTAGCGGGCGCGCAGAAGATGTCGTTCTCTACTATGCAGGCCCCCGGCGAGATGGCCGTCCCCGCCCCCATGGTGCTGGCCGGATGGTGGGGCGACAAGTTCAACCGCCTGTTCGGAAACGCGGTCAAGCTTCCGCAGATCACGCGCGTCGATGCCACCGTGGACCTGCTCCCCGAGCGCCGCATCGCCACCATCGAGAACGCCTGGATTCCCAAGAGCGACGTCGAGCCCGGCGAATCCATTCCCGTGAAGCTGTTCCTGCGCCCCTACCGCGGCCCGCGTATCGAGCGCGAGTTCACGGTGAAGATCCCGACCACCATCGCCAAAGGCGACCACCAGATTCTTCTCAGCGACGCCGACACGCTCAACCGCATGCAAAGCTCGGCCGGCTACATGAACCGCTACATCGACGTGCCGCAAATCGTCTCGCTCATCAACCAGGAGCGGAGCAACGACAAGCTCTACGTTGCGCTCGTCACACCGCGGCCCACTCTTTACTACGACGACAAGACGCTCCCCAGCCTGCCCGCCTCGGTCCTCAACGTGATGCAGACCGGACGCGCCTCCAGCCGCCCGTTCGCCACCTCCGGGGAAAGCGCCATCGAACAGGTTGCCATTCCGTTCGACTACGTGGTCAACGGCAGCTTCGCTCTCAAGCTAACGGTGAAATAAAGGCAGTACGACCCGACAATGAGAAACTCCGCCCGGTTGATTTCCGCCCTGTGCGCGGCGGCGTGCGTCCTCTCCGCCTCCGAAACCCGAACCTGGACGCAGGATGAATACGCCGAATTCGCCAAAGGCGACCTGAAGCGCCTCTCCGTTTCGAGCGACGGCCGCCTCCGCCTCGCGCCGCAGTTCCGCGAACTGCTCGATACTTCTTCTGTCTATCTCTGGGCGCTTGCTGAGGACTCCAAGGGCAACCTCTATGCCGGCGGAGGGGGCCCCGGCGGACCCGGTGGCGCAGGCGTCTTCGCCATCGCGCCCAACGGCAAGACACGCACCGTCGCCCAGTTCGACGAGCTCGAAGTTCACGCCCTGGCCATCGACCGCCAGGACCGCATCTACGCCGCCACCGCGCCCGACGGCAAGGTCTACCGCCTCACCGCCAGCAGCAAGTTCACCGCCGGTGCCAAACCAGCCTCCAGCGCCACGTCCTCCGACGCCAAGTCCTCCCCCAACTCCAAGCCTTCCCCCAACAAGCCCGAGGTCTTCTTCGACCCTAAAGCGAAGTACATCTGGGCCATGGCCTTCGACAGCCGCGGCGACCTTTACGTAGCCACCGGCGACCGCGGCGAAATCTACCGCGTCACGCCGGACGGCAAGGGCAAGCTCTTTTACAAAACATCCGAAACGCACGCGCGCTCGCTTGCCGTCGATGCCGCCGGCAACCTGATCGTCGGCACCGAGCCCGGCGGGCTCATCATTCGTGTCTCGCCCGCGGGCGAAGGATTCGTGCTCTACCAGGCCGCCAGGCGCGAGGTCACCGCAATCGCCGTCGCGAAAAACGGCGCGATCTACGCCGCCGCCGTCGGCAACCGCACCCCCGGCTTCACCCCCGCCCCCGCGCGCCCGGCCGAGCCCGCGCCCCCGGCCCCGCCGGCCGGCGCGCCACCGCAGGCCGCCGCGCCGCGCCCGCCTGTGACGTCCCCCGCGCCCATCGCCGGAGGTTCCGAAGTCTACCGCATCGATAAGGACGGCTTCCCGCGCCGCGTCTGGGGCCACGCCCAGCAGGTCGCTTACGGCATCGCCTTCGATTCCGACCAGCGCCCCCTGATCGGAACCGGCAACAAGGGAATCATCTACCGGCTCGACAGCGATCTCGTTTACACCGAGCTGCTCAATACGCCGCCCACGCAGGTGACGGCGCTCTACACCAGCCCCAGCGGCAAAGTCTACGCGGGCACCGGCAACGTCGGCAAGGTCTACCAGATCGGCCCCGGTCTCGAAAAGGAAGGCGTCATCGAAAGCGACGTCTTCGATGCGGGCATGTTCTCCTACTGGGGACGCCTCTCCTTCCGCGGCGCGCTGAGCGGCGGCCGCATCGCCCTCGATACACGTAGCGGCAATCTCGACCGCCCGCAGAGCGACTGGAGCCCCTGGTCGCCCGCCGCCGATCGCATCGCTTCGCCGCCCGCACGGTTCATCCAATGGCGCGCCACGCTTCAGGCTTCTCCGTCGGGCGCCTCGCCCGAACTGCGCGCCGTGGATGTCGCCTATCTCGCAAAGAACATCGCGCCCGAAGTCGAGCAGATCGAAATCACGCCCGCCAACTACCGCTTCCCGCCGCAGGCGCATCTCACCATTTCCACGCCCCCGGCACTGTCGCTGCCTCCGCTCGGCCGCCCCGCGCGAACGCCCTCCGTGAACCTCGGCGGAGATTCCGGCGCAACCTCCATGCAGTACGCCAAAGGCTGGATCGGGGCGCGCTGGAGCGCCTCCGACGACAACGACGACCCCCTGCTGTTCACCGTCCAGATCCGCGGCGAGAACGAAACCGTGTGGAAACCGCTCACGGACAAGCTCACCGAGCGCCGCTTCAGTTGGGATTCGACCTCGTTCCCCGACGGCGACTATCGCATCCGCATCATCGCCACCGACGCCCCCGGCAACACACCCGCCGAAGCGCTGACAGGCGAGCTCATCAGCGACTCGTTCACCATCGACAACACGCCGCCGGCCATCACCGGGCTCGCCGGCACCGTCAACGGAAACCAACTCGTCGTGCGCTGGAAAGCAACCGACGCCCGCAGCCTGATCGACAAAGCCGAGTACTCCATCAACGGCGGCGACTGGACCCTCGTCGATCCCGTGACACGCCTCACCGACTCGCGCGAAGAGGACTACGAAATCTCGATTCCCCGCCCCTCGCCCGGCGAGCAGAACGTAGCCGTCCGCGTCGCCGACGAATTCGACAACCAGGCCGTGCGCTCAGTCACAATTCCAGATTCCGCAGCCGCAGAGCATTCAAAATAACCGACACCGAACTGAACGTCATCGCTGCCGCCGCAATCATCGGACTCAGCAACAACCCGAACACCGGGTACAGCACACCGGCCGCCACCGGCACGCCCAGCACGTTATAGACGAACGCGAAAAACAGGTTCTGCCGGATATTCCGCATCGTCCCGCGGCTCAGCCGCCGCGCCCGCACGATACCCCGCAGGTCCCCGCGCACCAGTATCACCTCCGCGCTCTCGATCGCGATATCGGTCCCCGCTCCCATCGCGATTCCTACATCCGCCTGCGCCAGCGCCGGAGCGTCGTTGATCCCATCGCCCGCCATCGCCACCACGCGCCCCTCGGCCTGCAGCGCCTTCACAATCTCGCCCTTGCGGTCCGGCAGCACCTCGGCATGAACTTCATCGATCCCCAGTTGCCGCGCCACGGCCTCGGCCGTTTCCACGCTGTCGCCCGTCACCATCACGACGTGCACGCCATCCTCGCGCAGCATCCGGATCGCCTCGGCCGCCGTCGCCTTGATCGTATCGGCCACGCCCACCAGCCCCGCCAGCCGCCCGTCCACCGCGACGAAGACTACGGTCTGGCCCGCGTTGCGCAGCGCATCCGCTTCGGCGGCAAGCTCCGTCGTGTCGATCGAGAGATCGTCGAACAACGCCCGGTTCCCGAGCGTGATGTGCCGCCCCTCCACCGTCCCGCTCACGCCCTTCCCGGGGAAGGATTGAAAATCGACCACCGGCGCCGGCCGCAGCCCGAGTTCCACCGCCCCCGCGACAATCGCCGCCGCCAGCGGATGCTCGCTCGCCCGCTCCAGGCTCGCCGCGAACCGCAACACCTCGGCGTCGGGCTCCGTCGCCAGCCGCGGCTTGCCCTCCGTCAGCGTGCCCGTTTTATCTACAACGAGGGTATCGACCTTCTCCAGTGCCTCGAGCGCCTCGGCATTCTTGATGAGCACGCCCGCCGCCGCGCCCCGCCCCATCCCGACCATCACGGCCATCGGAGTCGCAAGCCCCAGCGCGCACGGGCACGCAATGATGAGCACCGCCACGGCGTTCACGAGCGCGTGCGCCAGCCGCGGCGCCGGGCCCACCGCGGCCCACACCGCAAACGTCGCCAGGGCCACCAGCACCACCACCGGAACGAACCACGACGCCACCACATCGGCCACCCGCTGGATCGGCGCGCGGCTCCGCTGCGCTTCGCTAACCATCCGGACAATCCGCGCCAGCAGCGTCTCCGAGCCCACGCGCTCGGCGCGCATCAGGAACGTGCCCGTCCCGTTCACCGTCCCGCCCGTCACCGCGCTCCCGGGTGTTTTCTCTACCGGAATCGGCTCGCCCGTCAGCATCGATTCATCGACCGCGCTCGCGCCCTCCAGCACCACCCCGTCCACCGGAATTCTCTCCCCCGGCCGCACCCGCAACCGGTCGCCCGGCGCCACCTGCTTGAGCGCCACGTCCTGCTCGGTCCCGTCCGCCAGCACCAGGTGAGCCACCGGAGGCGCCAGCCCGAGCAGCGCCCGGATCGCGCTCGACGTCCGTCCCCGCGCCTTCAGCTCCAGCACCTGCCCCAGCAGCACCAGCGTCGTGATCACGGCGGCCGATTCGAAGTAGACCTCCATTTCCCCGCCATGCCCGCGGAACGCCGCCGGGAAAATCCCCGGTGCAAGCGTCGCGACGACGCTATAGAGGTAGGCCGTCCCGGTGCCGATAGCAATGAGTGTGAACATGTTCGGGCTGCGATGCACAATCGACGCCCACCCGCGCTCGAAAAACGGCCACCCGCACCACAGCACCACCGGAGTCGCCAGCGCCAGCTCGACCCAGTTCATCCAGGCCCCGCCGTGCGCCGGCATCCACATCCCGCCCATCGCAATCGCAAGCAGCGGAACCGTCAGCGCCGCGGCCACGCGGAACCGCCGCGACATATTTTCGAGCTCCGGATTCGGCTGGTCGTTTGCGGCCGTCACCTCCGCCGGCTCGAGCGCCATCCCGCACTTCGGACACGTCCCGGGCCCTATCTGACGCACCTCCGGATGCATCGGGCACGTATAGACCACCATGTGGGTCAGCCCCGCGGGCTGCGGCGGCCTCTCAGGCTGCCCGGCGAACTTATCCAGACACCCCTTGCAGCAGAAATAGTACCTGCGCCCCTCGCGCTCCGCCGTGAACCGGGCCGTCAGGGCGTCCACATTCATTCCGCATATGGGATCTTTCTCTAACACCGGCCCCGCCCCGCCAATCTGTGTCAACCCGCCGGGGAGCCCCGTCCCGCTGCCCTGCCCCGTCCCGCCACCCCCGCTGCCCTGCCCCGTCCCGCTGCCCCCAATCTGCATAAGATTATTCCCCATCAGGATAAAAAGATTCACTTCAAGAGGCTGAGGTCACATGCCCCCGTGGGCTATCATAACGACTTATGCAGCAAGTGAATGTTGGCATCGTCGGTCTCGGCAACATCGGCGGCGGGACCATGACGATCCTCGCCGAAAATGCCGCGCAAATCGACCAGAAACTCGGCTTCCGGCTCCGAATCGCGGCCGTTTGCGACGTGAAGCTCGCCGACAAGCAGATTCCCGAAGCCCTCGGCCCGGTCTTCAAAACCACCGACTGGCGCGAGCTGGTCGCGCACCCCGACGTCCACATCGTCGTGGAACTGGTCGGAGGCACCACCGTCGCGCAGGAGATCATCCATGCCGCCATCGCCGCCGGTAAGTCCGTCGTCACGGCCAACAAAGAGCTCATGGGTCTCTGCGGCGCCGATATCTGGGAGCGCACTATCGCCGCCGGCACCAACATCGCCATGGAAGCCAGCGTCTGCGGCGGTATCCCCATTCACGCCGTGCTGCGCGAAGGCATCTCGGGCGACCGCGTCGTCGCCCTCTACGGCATCCTGAACGGCACCAGCAACTACATCCTCACCGAGATGGAGAAGCACGGCTCGAAGCTCGAAACCGTGCTCGCCGAGGCCCAGCGGCTCGGCTACGCCGAGGCCAACCCTTCGAACGACATCGACGGCTTCGACGCGCGCTCCAAACTCGCCATCCTCGCCGCCCTCGCCTTCGGCGAAAAGATCACGCCTTCCGACATCTTCACCGAAGGCATCCGCCGCCTCTCGCCGGTCGATTTCCAATACGCGCACCACCTCGGCCAGACCATCCGCCTGCTGTGCAAAGCAATCCAGACGCCCGAAGGCCTCATCCTCTCGGTGCGCCCCGCGCTCATCTCGAAATCGACGATCCTCGCCGGCGTCCAGGGCTCCTATAACGCCGTCTGGGTCAAAGGCCTTTACGGCGAAGACACCTTCTACTACGGAAAGGGCGCCGGTCCCCGGCCCACCGGCGTCGCCGTCGTCAGCGATCTGATGCGTGTCGCGCGCGAGATCCGCGGCGGCAGCCCCGACCGCGTCTCTCCCTTCGCGCACCAGCGCCTGGGCGAGTACAAGCCCATTCCCGTCGCGCGCCAGAAGCGGCCCTACTTCCTCCGCTTCCGCGTCGCCGACCGCCCCGGCATCATCGCCGCGCTCGCCCACATCCTGGCCGGCAAGCGCATCAGTCTCGAAGCGGTCCTGCAACTCCCCTACGGAACCAAGGACGACGTACCTTTCGTCATTACGCTCGAGCCCACCACCGAGCAAGCCGTCTGCGAAGCCGTCGCCGAAATGTCCAAGCTCGATTTTCTGCTCGAACCGCCGCTCGCGCTCCCCATCGAACCGCCTCTATGAAACTGGCGCTGCTGCTGCTCGCGATCGCCTCTCTTATCGCCGCGCAGGTCGCCACCAAAGCGAACGAGCGCTATCGGACGCCGGAGGGCCGCGCGCAGCTCGCTGCCGGCATGGGCTCGCACTTCCGCGACCAGGAGCAGAATCCGCGCAAACTCGTCGCCGCCCTGGACATCAAACCGGGCATGACCGTCGCCGATATCGGCACCGGTCCCGGCTACATGCTTCCGTTCCTCAGCGCTGCCGCCGGCCCGCGCGGCCGGGTGATCGCCGAAGACATCTTCGCCGACATGCTCGAGCACGCGAAAAAGCGCATCGCGGACCGGAAACTGGGGAACGTCACCGTCGTGCTGGGAACCGCAACGGACCCGAAGCTCCCCGAAGCGGCCATCGATCTCGCCTTCACTCTCGAGGTCTACCACCATTTCGATTACCCCGCCGAAATGCTCGCGAAGATCCGCCGCGCGTTGCGCGAGGACGGCCGCCTCGCCATAGTAGATTTTTACCGCAGTGAGGCAGCCATGCCTGGCGGCCACGCGCTCCAGCACATACGCGCCGATCAACCCGAGGTAATCAGGGAAGTGGAAGCGAACGGGTTCCGGCTCGCCGGGAAACAGGACCACATCCCCGGCCGCCAATACCTGCTGCTGTTCCGGAAGGCTCCGAAGTGACTTAGTCCAGTCCCGCTTTCATCGTGCAGGAGCCCAAAAAGGACCCCAGCAGAACCGGCACCGACTGCACGAAGTACACGTCCAGGTGCGACGCGAGATAGAGCAACATCCGCTCAGCCTCCATCTGGCTGAGGTTCGGATCGCTGAACGTCCAGATCAGGTCGCTCAACGCGAACGTCACGAAGCTCGCCGCCGCCCAGCGCCAGATGCGCCGCGGCCGAAAGCAGCCGAGCAAAGCGCCCGAAAAGAATAACGCGGACTCAACCACGATCAGCCGTGTCGTCTGGTCCGACTGCATGCTCAGGAACCTGGGAAGCCACAACGAACCCAGGCTGAGGATGGAGGTGACGCCCCACCAGAGCGGATCGGCCGATCCGTCGAATCGAACTCCAGTCGATTTCCGTGGTTCCAGCATAATGCGTACTAGACCTTACTAATAACAATGGAACCACGAAATAGGCACTTAGTCAATTGAAAAATCAACTATTTAGCGTACCAGTACCCGGCCGGCCAAAACCTCTTTTTGCCCCGCTTTGATCTATGAGTACTATAGGACTTACCGAAATTCAATCAGATAGGACCAACCAGACCGCTCATCCCGAGCGTACTGGTACAGAAAGCTTATAAGTATGACGCGCATTTAATCAAAATCCGCGTATGATAACAGGAAGAGGGACTCATGCGATTTCCGAACACGTTTCTGGCCCTTGCCCTGGCGCTGGCCGCTGCCACCGCTGTTTCCGCCACACCTGTCGCCTACGAGTTCATCACCGCGCCCACTTCGCTTGACGACTTTCTGACCCTCGGCTTTCAGTTCACCCCGAACGCGCCGCTCACCGTGACCAGCCTCGGCTACTACGACGAGGGTGGCGACGGGCTGCTGGCTTCGCATGAAATCGGCATCTTCGACGCAGGAGGCAACCTGCTTGCGTCCGCGACCGTAGGCTTCGGAACGGCCGCCCCCCTGATCGGAAACTTCCGTTACGTGCCCATCGCCCCGTTGACGCTGTCCGGATCGCTCACCTACACGATCGCGGCCACCACGGGCGGATTCGCAGGCGATCCCTGGGCCTTCGGCACGGCTGGATCGATCACGGGCCTCACAGTGAACCCGCTGATCGGGATCGCGCCCGATGCCGGACGTTACATCTATCCGGGAGCAAACGCATTGGTCTACCCGACCAACACCTTCACTTACACGCTCTACGCCGGCCCGAACTTCGGATTCGAATCCACCGCCGTTCCCGAGCCCGGCACCTTCGTCCTGCTGGGACTCACGCTTCTCCCGGCCATTGCGCTCGCGCGGCGTTTCAGGCGGACTTAGTCCAGCTTTCTCACAGTCTCGAGCACGACCTTCCCCACCACGGCGAAGCTCTGCGCGCTCAACTTGTCGGCCGTGTCCTTCTCCGTGTGCCAGTAGGCGTTCCCCGGGCCGTAGTCAAAATCGATCAGGTCCGCCGCGTTCGCCCCCGCCTGCACGAACGGAATGTGATCGTCGAGGATCGCCCCGGGCTCGCTCGAAAAGTGCCGCCCCTCGCCCAGCCGCGCCGCCGTCTCCCAGATCAGCCGCCGCAGCGTCGGGCTCGAGTTCTCGTCGTTGACAATGTCCAGGTCGCGGTCGCCGATCATATCGATGTTGATCAGGGCCTTCAACTTCGCCAGCACGCCTTCCGACCGCCACCGCCCGGCCAGGTGGCGGCTGCCGTAAGTGCCGTCGGTTTCCGACCACTGCGCGATCGCCTCCTCGCCGTCGAACCATACCAGCCACACGTCGTTCTTGTGCGGCGTGCGGGCAATCACTCGCGCCATCTCGAGCAGGAAGCCCGTTGATGAGCCGCCGTCATTCGCGCCCACGAAGTAACCGCCCGGCATCGACTTCGTGTCGTAGTGCCCGGTGATCGCCACCACGCGGCCCGAGGTGCCGGGGAACCGCGCGATGATGTTCCGCATCGGGACGGGCCCGAGCGGCGTCGAAGCGCGGAAGTCGTCGTAAACCACCTCGCACTTGAGCGGCTTCAACTGCGCGGCGATGTACGCCTGCAACTTGCGGATCGCTTCCGAGCCCGAGGGGCGCGGGCCGAACGCGACAACCCTGCGTGTGAATTCGAGCGCCGCGCCGCCGTCGAACGCCGCGTGCTGCTGCGCTCCGAGCGCCGCCGCAAACAGAACCAAGCCCCACTTCACCATTTCGGACGCGCCTCGATCGTGATGCGCGCCCCGGCCCTGCATGCCGCCCCAGCCAGCGTGAATGGAACCGCCGCGGCGGCCAGCGCGATGTACAGCAAGTGCTTTAGCAGCTTGATGAACTCGCTCTCCGCCGCGCCACGCGCCCGGCGCACCGCCGGATCGAGCCACGGCGCAACGCTCGTCGCCAGGTCCGCCGCGCTGCGCCGCGAAAAGTGATTCCGCCGCAGCACCTCGAAGCCGCAGTACTCGAGCAGCGCCTCCAGGTCGCGCTCGCGGAAGTGGATCAGGTGGCGCGGCACGTCGAGTCCGCTCCACTTCTCCCCGAGCAGCAGAAACTGCCACGACGCTGCATTCTGACACTGCACGATCAGCCGGCCCGCGGCCCGCAGCAGTTCGCGCGCGGCTTCGAGCGAAGCGGCCGGATCGGGCACGTGCTCGAGCACATGCAGCATCGTGACGGCCGCGCAGGAGCCGCGCGCCGCTTCCCCGGCGGCGTCGATGCCCGATTCAGCCAGCGCCCGCCGGAACTCCGCCCCGTCCGGACTCAAATCGAGGACGGGACCGGAAACGCCCGCGCGATCCAGCGCGCGAACCACGAAGCGAACATCGCCCGCGAGGACGAACCGCCGGAACGCGCTCTCGATCCGATCCGCAAGCGTCTCCCGCCTCTCGGGCCAGGCCGACGCCCGCGCATATCGCAGCAACTCCGCCGCCCCGGGCCGCGGCGCCAGGTGCATCACCCCACACCTGCCGCACTCGACCACTTGGAACCGTTCGCTTGTCGTCCTGTACAGCCGGTCCGTGGTCTCAAACAGCGGCTCGCACTGCGGCCAGCCGCAAGCAGGGCACTCTTGCTCCGTCGTCAATGAGACCAAGATTCTCTCTTTTCCCCGGCCGGACGCAACTCTCGGGTGGGGCAGCCACCCAGGTTGGGGCGGCTCGCAGCCCGCCTAGACCCGCAAACCCGGCACCACCGCCGGCACCCGCGCCGCGTACTGCTCGAACTCCGCCCCGAACTCCGTCCGCAGCAGCCGTTCCTCGCTCCGCACGCGCACCGCCGTCCCCACGGCGTAGATCGCCGTGAACACCGGAATGGCGATCCAGCGGCTGTCGACCAGCGCTGTCGCGAGTGTCAACCCGTAGAGCGCCGTGTAAATCGGATGGCGCACGAACCGGTACGGTCCCGACGTCACCAGTCGGTGCCCTTCCACCAGCCGCGCCTGGTACGCGAATTGCCGCCCCAGCGCGCGCTCGCTCGCGCGCATGATCCACACCGACGCCGCCGCGAGCGCGACCGCCGCGATGCCCACCGCCAACCCCGCCTCCGAGCCCCGCCTGAGCCCGAAGACCACCGCGATCGACAAGCCCTGAATCGCCAGCCCCGCGCCCCAGCGCCGCCCCCGCTTCACCTCGCGCGCCTGCGGCGGGCGCTTGCGAAACGCGAGCGAAGCGAACAACACCACCCAGCAGGCGTAAACCGCCATCGAGAACAGCATCCCTAAACCTCCCGCGCGGGCTCCTCGGTCAGCATCTCCAGAAAACGCTGCGCCGCGCGATGGAACTTCTTCCGCCGCCTGTGTATGATCCCCACCGGCCGCACCAGCGCCGCGCCGATCGGAATCGCCACCAGCCGCCCGTCTTCGATCTCCGCCCGCATCGATCGCACCGGCAATATGCTGATCCCCGACCCCAGCGCCACAGCTTCTTTCACGGACTGGATGTTGTCGAACTGCATCGCCAGCTTCACCGCGACGCCATGTTCGCGGAAAAACCGGTCGATCTCCTGCCGGATCGGAAGCTCTTCATCGAACGCGACGAAGTCCTGCCCTTCCAACATCGCGGGGGCCAGCCGCCGCCGCTTTCCCAGCGGATGCGCAGGAGCGGCCGCCACCGCCATTCGCTCTTCCCGCCACGGCAGCACCTCGATCTGCCGCGTCGCCTGCGGATAACTCACGCAGCCCAAATCCGCCCGGTCCGCCAGCACGCGCTCGTACACGTTGTCCGGCCGCAGGTACTCGACTTCGATCCGCGCGTGCGGGAAGCGCCGCGAGAACTCCTCCTTCAGCCGCCCCATCTCCGAGATTCCGACCGAGTAGATCGACGCCACCCGCACCGTCCCCTCGACTTCTGTCTTCAGACCCTCGAGCGCGACCGCGAATTCTTCCTGGCGCTGCAACACGTCGCGGCAGAGATCGCAGTATAGCCGCCCCGCCGGAGTGACCGTGAACGGCCGCGTCGAACGGTCGAGCAGCGTGACCCCCAGGCGCGCCTCCAACTCCTGCACGTGCTGGCTCGCCGCCGACTGGCTTACGCCGTTAAGCGCCGCTCCCCGGCTGATGCTTTTCTCCAGAACGATGTCCCGAAACAGGCTTAAATGATCGAAGCTCACTGGCGTCCCCAGAATAACATAAGCACATCTTATTTAGAACCAAAATAATTTTCGATTGACTAATATTGCGGTTTTCGCTATCCTAAACGAAATTCCGCCGCGGGCGGCATCCGTTCCAAAACGAACGAAAGGGCAATCGAAATCGCAATGCAAGGCGAGAGTCTATCCCGAGGTCTACCCGCCCCCCAGGGGCTGTACGATCCGGCCTGCGAACGCGACGCCTGCGGTATAGGGTTTGTCGTCAACATCAAGGGCGAAAAATCTCACGACATCATTCTGAAGGGAATTCAGGTTCTTCTCAACCTGACGCACCGCGGCGCCTGCGGCTGCGACCCGGAGACGGGCGACGGCGCGGGTGTGCTCATTCAGGTTCCGCACGAATTTTTCGCGCGAGAGTGTTCGGAGATCGGGTTCAGCCTGCCGGAGCCGGGCGAGTACGGCGTCGGAATGGTGTTCCTCCCCGTGGAACGGCACCAGCGCCTCATCTGCGAAGGCATCGTCGAACGAATCGTTCGCGAGGAAGGACTGAGCGTGCTTGGCTGGCGGGACACGCCGATCAACGCCGACGCCATCGGGCGCATTGCGCGCCGCTCGCAGCCCTACATCGAGCAGATCTTCATCCAGCGCGCGGCGGGCACGGACCAGGACGCGCTCGAGCGCAAGCTCTACGTGATCCGCAAGCGCGCCGAGGCCGAAATCGCCGCCAGCGACCTGCACGACAAAGCGTTCTTCTACATTCCTTCGCTCTCGTCGCGGACGATTGTCTACAAAGGACTGTTGCTCGCGGCGCAGATCTCGAGCTTCTACGGCGAGCTTTCGGATCCCGCCGCCGCGAGCGCCCTCTGCCTGGTGCACCAGCGTTTCTCCACCAACACGTTCCCCACCTGGCAGCTCGCGCACCCGTTCCGCTACCTCTGCCACAACGGAGAGATCAACACGCTCAAGGGCAACTCGGCGTGGATGTACGCGCGGCAATCGGTGCTCTCCTCCGAGCTGTTCGGCGATGACTTGAAGAAGACGTTTCCCATTTGCACGCCGGGCGGCAGCGATTCAGCCCAGATCGACAACGCCGTCGAACTGCTCACGCTCGCCGGACGCAGCCTCCCGCACGTAATGGCGATGCTGATTCCGGAGGCCTGGGGCGGCGACCCGTCGATGCCCGAGGACAAGCGCGCGTTCTACGAATACCATGCGTCGCTCATGGAGCCGTGGGACGGCCCCGCCGCGATCGCCTTCACCGACGGCCGCTTGATCGGTGCGACGCTCGACCGAAACGGCCTGCGCCCCGCGCGATACTGGGTCACGCACGACGACACCGTCATCCTCGCCTCCGAAACCGGCGTGCTGCCCGTGAAGCCGGAGGATGTACGCTTTAAAGGCCGTCTTCAACCGGGCCGCATGTTCCTGGTGGACACGGTCGAGGGCCGCATCGTGCCCGACGAGGAGATCAAGCGCAGCCTTGCCGCGCGTAAGCCTTACGCCGAGTGGATCAGGGAGAACCAGGTCACGCTCGACATGCTGCCCGAGCCGCCGCGCTGGCATCCGACCGAGTTCGAGTCGGTGCTCCAGCGCCAGCGCGCCTTCGGCTTCACGGCCGAGGACCTGAAATTCATTCTCACGCCGATGGCCGTGGATGGACAGGAACCCGTCGGCTCGATGGGCTGCGACACGCCGCTCGCCTGTCTTTCCGACAAGCCGCAGCCGCTGTTCAATTACTTTAAGCAGCTCTTCGCGCAGGTGACCAACCCGCCGATCGATCCGATCCGCGAAGAGCTCGTCATGTCGCTCGCGAGTTTCATCGGAACCGAGCGCAACATTCTCGAAGAGACGCCGCAGCACTGCCACACGCTCAAGCTCGAGCATCCGATCCTGACCAACTACGATCTCGAGAAGCTGCGCCGCGTTTCCTGGGGCGACTTTCTTGCCACCACGCTGCCCGCGCTCTACCGCGTGGACGGCGGCGACAAGGAACTCGAGCGCGCGCTCGACGGCCTCTGCCGCCGCGCCTCGCTCGCTATCAAGAACGGCTACACGCTGCTGATTCTCTCGGACCGCGGCATCGACGAAGAGTACGCCGCCATCCCGAGCCTGCTCGCCCTCACGGCGGTCCACAACCACCTGATCCGCGAGAAGAGCCGCACGCAGGTGGCCCTCATCGTGGAATCGGGCGAGCCGCGCGAAGTCATGCACTTCGCGCTCCTGGTCGGCTACGGCGCCAGCGCCGTAAATCCGTATCTCGCCATCGAGACGCTCGAGCAGATGCATCACCGCGGCTTGTTCCCGCCGGGCCTCACCTTCGAGGCCGCGCTCAAGAACTACAAGAAGGCCATCAACAAAGGCCTGCTGAAAGTCTTTTCGAAGATGGGCATCTCGACGCTCCAGAGCTACCGGGGCGCGCAGATCTTCGAGTGCATCGGGCTCAACAAGTCGGTGGTGGACAAGTTCTTCACCGGCACGGCGTCGCGCGTCGAAGGCGTGGGCCTCGACGTCATTGCGCACGAAGCCCGGCTCAAGCACGACTACGCGTTCCGCCCCGTGACGAACGCCGAACCCGAACTCGCTGTCGCAGGCAACATACACTACCGCGCCGGCGGCGAGCATCATTTGTTCAATCCGCAGACCATCAGCAAGCTGCAACACGCGGTGCGCCAGGAGAGCTACGAGACCTACAAGGAGTACGCGAAGGCGGCCAACGACCAGTCGCGCCGGCTCGCCACGCTGCGCGGCCTGATGGACTTCAAGTTCAGCCGCTGTCCGGTGCCGCTCGAAGAGGTCGAGCCCGCGAGCGAGATCGTCAAGCGCTTCGCCACCGGCGCGATGTCGTTCGGGTCCATTTCGAAGGAGACGCACGAGACCATCGCCGTCGCGATGAACCGCATCGGCGCGAAATCGAACACGGGCGAGGGCGGCGAGGACGAGGAGCGCTTTAAGCCCGACGCGAACGGCGACCTTCGCCGCAGCGCAATCAAGCAGGTGGCCTCGGGCCGCTTCGGCGTCACGGCGAACTATCTCGTCAACGCCGACGAACTCCAGATCAAGATCGCGCAAGGCGCCAAGCCTGGAGAGGGCGGCCAGCTTCCCGGCCACAAGGTGGACGAGGTGGTCGCGCGCGTGCGCCACGCCATCCCCGGCGTCGGCCTGATCTCGCCGCCGCCACACCACGACATCTACTCGATCGAGGACCTCGCGCAGCTCATCTACGACCTCAAGAACGTCAACCCGCTCGCGCGCATTTCGGTGAAGCTGGTTTCGGAAGTCGGCGTCGGCGTGGTCGCGGCGGGCGTCGCCAAAGCGCACGCAGATCTCGTTCTCATCAGCGGGCACGACGGCGGCACGGGCGCATCACCGCTTACCGCCATCCGCCACTCGGGCGGCCCCTGGGAGCTCGGGCTCTCGGAAACCCAGCAGGTGCTCGTGATGAACGACCTGCGCAGCCGCATACGCGTGCAAGTCGATGGCAAGCTGCAAACCGGCCGCGACGTCATGATCGGGGCGCTGCTCGGCGCCGAAGAGTTCGGATTCTCGACCGCGCCGCTCGTCGCGCTCGGCTGCATCATGATGCGCAAGTGCCACCTCAACGTCTGCCCGGTCGGGATCGCGACGCAGAATCCCGAGCTGCGCAAGAAGTTCGCGGGCCAGCCCGAGCACGTGATCCGGTTCCTGTTCTACGTCGCCGAGGAAGTGCGGGAACTGCTCTCGCAGCTCGGTTTCCACACGCTCGAAGAAGCGGTGGGCCGCGTGGACCGGCTCGAAGTGAAGGAAGCCGTCGACCACTGGAAGGCGCGCGGGCTCGACTATTCCTCGATCCTCTACAGCCCGCCGGTGCCCGGCCGCGTCTCGCGCCGCTGCACTACAAAGCAGGATCACGGCCTCGAACAGGCGCTCGACTACAAGCTGATCGACCACGCGCGCGACGCGATCGACAATGGGACCCCGGTCGAATTCAAGATGCCCATCCGCAACGTCCACCGCACGGTCGGCGCGATGCTGAGCGGCGAGATCGCACGCCGGCACGGCTCGGCGGGCCTCGACGACGACACCATCCGGTTCGAGTTCACCGGCTCGGCGGGCCAGAGCTTCGGCGCGTTTCTCGCCAAAGGCGTGACGCTCACGCTCGAAGGCGACGCCAACGATTATGTCGGCAAGGGCCTCTCCGGCGGACGCCTCGTCATCTACCCGCCGCGCAGCTCGACGTTCCTGCCCGAGGAGAACATGATCGCCGGCAACGTGGTGCTCTACGGCGCCACGAGCGGCGAAGCGTTCTTCAACGGCATGGCGGGCGAGCGCTTCGCGGTGCGCAACTCGGGCGCGACGGCGGTGGTCGAGGCGGTCGGCGATCACGGCTGCGAGTACATGACCAAGGGGCTCGTCGTCGTGCTCGGTCCCACGGGGCGTAACTTCGCCGCGGGCATGAGCGGCGGGCTCGCTTACGTGCTCGACGAAACGGGCGAGTTCGCCGCGGCGCGCTGCAATCGCGCGAGCGTCGATCTCGAGACGATCGCCGATTCGGCCGAGGCGGAGAGCCTGCGCGAGCTGATCGCGCGCCACGCCGAGCTTACGGAAAGCCCGCGCGCCAAGTGGATTCTCGACAACTGGAAACAGATGCTCCCGAAGTTCGTCAAGGTGTTCCCGCACGAATACAAACGCGTCCTCGGAGTGGCACGGTCTGCGAAGCCGGCCGCCGCGGGCCAGGAGGTCGCCCATGGGTAAGCCCACCGGCTTTCTCGAATTCGAGCGCGAGGTGCCGCAGCGGCGGCCCGTCGCCGAGCGCGTCAACGACTTCTTCGAAATCTACGAGCCGTTTCCCGAAGCGAAGGTCCGGAGGCAGGGCGCGCGCTGCATGGATTGCGGCGTGCCCTTCTGCAACACCGGGTGCCCGCTCAACAACCTGATCCCGGACTGGAACGATCTCGTCTACCGCGACCGCTGGCAGCAGGCCATCCGCATGCTGCACGCGACCAACAACTTCCCCGAGTTCACCGGCCGCATCTGCCCCGCGCCGTGCGAGTCGGCGTGCGTGCTCGGCATCAACGAGCCTCCGGTGACGATCAAGCAAATCGAGAAGGCGATCATCGAGCGCGCCTGGCGCGAGGGCTGGATTCGCCCCGAGCCGCCCGCCCAGCGTACGGGCAAGCGCGTTGCGGTGGTCGGCTCCGGCCCCGCGGGCCTGGCCGCCGCGCAGCAACTCAATCGCGCGGGCCACTCCGTGACCGTGTTCGAAAAAGCCGACCGCCCCGGCGGCCTGCTCCGCTACGGCATCCCCGATTTCAAGCTCGAGAAGAACGTGCTCGACCGCAGGCTCGAGCAGCTTCGCGACGAGGGCGTCGTGTTCCGGACGAAGGCGCACGTCGGCGCGAACATTCCCGTGGAGGATCTTCGCAAGGAGTTCGACGCGATCCTGCTCGCGGGCGGCGCGGAGCATCCGCGCGACCTGAACGTTCCGGGCCGCGAACTGCGCGGCATCCACTACGCGATGGACTTCCTGCCGGTTCAGAACCGGCTCTGCGCCGGGGACCGCATCAACGGCAAGGCGTCGATGCTCGCAACGGGCAAGCGCGTGGTGATCATCGGCGGCGGCGACACGGGCGCGGATTGCCTGGGCACGTGCCACAGGCAGAAGGCGGCGTCCGTCCATCAGTTCGAGATTATGCCGATGCCTCCGAACGAGCGCGCGCCTCAAACGCCGTGGCCGCTGTGGCCCTTGCAGCTTCGCATTGAGAGCGCGCACGAGGAGGGCGGCACGCGCGAGTGGGCCGTCGCGACGACCCGGTTCACCGGCGACGCGGACGGCAACGTGGAGCAGCTTCACGCGGTGCGCGTCGGCCCGCCGCCTTCGTTCGAGCCGGTTCCCGGCACCGAGTTCACGATCCACGTGGACCTGGTGTTGATCGCCATGGGCTTCACCGGCCCCGTGAAGAACGGCATGCTCGAACAGCTCGGCCTGAAGCTCGATGCGCGCGGCAACGTCGCGGCCGGCGACGACTACCAGTCGTCGGCGCCGGGGGTCTTCGCCGCCGGAGACATGCGCCGCGGCCAATCGCTGGTCGTCTGGGCGATCGCGGAGGGCCGCAAGGCCGCCCGCGCGATCGACCGCTACCTGACCGGCGTGACGCAGTTGCCGTGACAGACTGAACCTTGGCCCCTTACCAGTGGATTCTCGGCGCCGCGTGCGCCTTTATCGCCGGCGTCGCGAAGACCGGCGTTCCCGGGCTCGGCATCGTCATCGTGCCCCTCATGGTCCTGGCCGCGGGCGATGCACGGCAGGGCGCGGGCTGGCTGCTGCCGCTGCTGTGCACGGCCGACATCTTCGCGGTCGTCGTGTGGCGGCGTCACGCCGCGGCGAAGAAACTGTTCGCGCTCGCTCCATGGGTGCTGGCCGGAGTGGCGGCGGGTGCGGTCGCGCTTTCGTGGAGCGAGCACACGCTGCGGATCATGGCCGGAACCATCGTCACCCTGATGCTGGCGGCCTACCTGCTCAGGCGCCACGCGCCGGGCGTGTTCCGCGCCGCGGGGCCGGCGGCGCCCTACGGGATCGCCGCGGGGTTCGCCACTACGGTCGCCAACGCCGCGGGCCCGGTCATGAATCTCTACCTGCTGAGCAAAAAGCTCAAGAAGGAAGAGTTCATCGCGACCGGCGCGTGGTTCTTCTTCCTGATCAATCTGACGAAGGTGCCGGTCTACACCTGGCACGGCCTCATCACGCCGCGGTCGCTGGCATTCGACGCGATGCTCGCGCCGGCGGTGGTGCTCGGCGCGGCGACCGGCCGGTGGCTCGTCAGCCGCATGTCCGAGCGCGTCTTCGAGTTCCTGGTGGTGTCGCTGACGGCGGTCTCGACGGTGCTGCTGTTCGTGTAGCGCCTACCGGAATTCGAGGAGTCTGGTCACGAGTTGAAAAGATCCTGTGTGCGGACGTTCAGCAGCACCCACAGGCCGTAGATGCCGAGTGCGGTGCCGAACGGAACGCCGGGCAGGCTGATCGCCGCGAGCACGATGCCGAGGATGCGCGCCCACGGGCGGTAATGAAGCAGGCCGATGCCCGCGATGATGCCGGGCACGGAGGTTGCCGCCAGCACCACAAACAGCACGGCGCCAACGATGCGAAGGATGGGGGCGACCGCTTGGGGCGGAACTTCGCCCGTATCGACGTGGATGCCTGAGGCGACCAGGCCGGCGATGCCGCCCAACAGGCCGAGCAGAAGGAGCCCGGCCAGCACTCCGAGTACGCCCAGCACGATGCTCAGGACTGCCAGGATACGGACGTGTTTTTCCATTGCCGCTCCTCTCCGGATGGCCCGCCGGCGAGAGCGCGCGCGACGGCTTCGGCCATCTGGCGCGTGGTGGCCGCGCCTCCCATATCGTAGGTTCGCACTTCGCCGCGCGCGACCACGTCGGCCACCGCCTGCTCGATGCGCGCCGCCTTGCCGCCTTCGCCGAGCCACTCGAGCATCATTTCGGCAGCCATGATCGCGGCGAGCGGATTCACCTTGTTCTTGCCCGCGTACTTTGGGGCCGAGCCGTGCGTGGGCTCGAAGACGGCGTATTCGTCGCCGATGTTGCCGCTGTAGCCGAAGCCCATGCCTCCCACCAGTTGCGCGCAGAGGTCCGAGAGGATGTCGCCGAACAGGTTCGTGGTGACGATGACATCGTAGTTCCGCGGATTTTTCAGCAGCCACATGCACATCGCGTCCACGTTGGCGGTTTCGAACTCGATGCGGGGATACTCGGCCGCGACTTCTTTCGCCGCTTCGAGAAACACGCCGCAGGTTTCGCGCAGCACGTTGGCTTTGTGGACCGCGGTGACCTTGCGGCGGCCGTGCTTCACAGCGTATTCGAAGGCCGCGCGGACGATGCGGCGCGAGCCGTCGCGCGTCACGCTGCGGAGCGAGAGGGCGGCGGCGTTCGGGATGCGCTCCATGCCGCGCTCGTGGCGGAGGCTTTCGGGCACGCAGGGAAACTCGACGCCGATGTACATGCCCTCGGTGTTTTCGCGGAAGACGACGAGGTCGATGCCTTCGCGGTAGTTGAGCGGATTGCGCGGGAAGGCGATGCAGGGGCGCAGGCAGACGTAGAGGTCGAGCAACTGGCGCATGCGAACGATGGGACTGCGGTAAACGAGGCCCTTGCCTTGCAGCTCCGGGGCGAGCTCCCGCTGCGCTTCGGGTCCGGGCTTCGAGGTGATGGCTCCGAAGAAGGCGCAATGGGTCGAGCGCAGCAGATGGATGGTGCGTTCGGGGAGGGCGTCGCCTTCTTTACACCAGAAATCCCACCCGATGTCGCCGGGGATGTATTCGGCTTCGAAGTTCGCGGCGTCGAGCACGAGGCGGGCGGCTTCTGAGACTTCGACGCCGATGCCGTCTCCGGGCAGCCAGGCTATTCGGTGCATAGGCGTTTCAGATACGGAATGAGGCCGCCGGCTTCGAGCAACTCCGCCGCGCGCGGGTCGAGGGGCGCGGCCTGGAAGGTTTCCAGCGTGTCGAGGTTCAGGATGCGGCCTGAGGCGATGTCGAGCAGCAGGTCGTCGCCGGGCTGCAAGTGCTCAACGGCTCCGGGACAGACCACCGCGGGCAGGCCGAGGTTGATCGAGTTCCTGAAGAAGATGCGGGCGAAGGAGACGGCGATCACCGCCTTTGCTCCGGCGTATTTCAGTGCCGCAGTGGCCTGCTCGCGGCTCGAGCCGCAGCCGAAGTTCTTTCCGGCGACGATGAAGCCGCCGGGCTGGAGCTTCGCGCGGATGTCGGGGTAGGCGAGCTCGAACAGGTGCTCGGGCGTTTTCTCGCGGTCCGTGATGTTGAGGTAGCGGCCCGGATAGATGATGTCCGTGTCGATGTTGTCGCCGAGCTTCGCTGTGACGATGCCGCGCAGGGTCATGCCGCCACTCCCTTGATCACTTCGCCCGGATGAACGATGGCTCCGGCGACGGCCGAGGCCGCGACGACGGCGGGCGAGGCGAGATATACGCGCGAATCCTTGCTTCCCATGCGGCCGAGGAAGTTGCGATTCGTGCTCGAGATGCAGACTTCGCCCGCGGCGAGGATGCCCTGATGCACGCCGACGCACGGGCCGCAGCCGGGCGGGTTCACGATGGCGCCCGCCTGGACCAGCACCTGTATGTAGCCGAGGCGGATCGCTTCGAGGTAGATTTCCTGCGACGCGGGGATCACGATGAGGCGCGTGCGCGGGTGCACGCGCTGGCCATCGAGGATCTGGGCCGCGGCTTCGAAGTCTTCGAGGCGCCCGTTGGTGCAGCTTCCGAGCACGGCCTGGTTGACCATGAGGCCGCTTACTTCAGATAGCGGACGGACGTGGTCCACCGCGTGCGGGCAGGCGACCTGCGGCTCGCGGATGGCGTCGGTCGCATCGATCTTGACGACGCGTTCATACCGGGCGCCGGGGTCGGGCGCGTAACGCGGCGACATGGGGAGCACGCGCGAGGCGCGGCGCGCGACATAGCGCAGCAGCTTTTCGTCCACGGGAGTAAAGGCCGCCTTGGCTCCCATTTCCATGGCGAGATTGGCGAGCACCATGCGGCCCGCGATGCTGAGGTCGCGGATCACGGGGCCGTCGAACTCGACGGCGCGGTAATCGGCGCCGTCCGCGCCGAGCCGGCCGATGATGTAGAGGATCAGGTCCTTCGCGGAGATCCAGCGGCGCAGCTCGCCTTCGACTTCGATCCGGATGGTGGAGGGAACCTTGAACCAGAGCTTGCCTTCGGTCCAGACTCCGGCCATTTCGGTGGCGCCGATGCCGGCGGCGAAGGCGCCGAAGGCGCCGTGCGTTGTGGTGTGGGAGTCGGTGCCGACGACGACCATGCCCGGGAGCACGTGGCCGTTTTCGGCGAGCACCTGGTGGCAGATTCCGCCGCGGCCGATGTCGTAGAACGCCAGGATTCCCTGCTGGCGGACGAAGTCGCGGATGGCTTTGTGGGTGGCGGCGGTCTTCTCCGATTCGGCGGGGACGCGGTGATCGAGGATGATGACGATCTTGCCCGGATCCCAGACGTTGCGCACGCCGATTTCCTGAAAACTCTTGCGGACCAGATCGGCGTTCTCGTGCGAGAGAGCCAGATCGACCGAGGCGACGACGATTTCGTCGGGCGAGACGGATTCGCGTCCGGAAGCGCGGGCCAGGATCTTCTCGGCGAGCGTCATGCGTTCACCGCGTATTTCTCCTCCAGCGTGGCGCGGGGAAGAAACTCGTCCTCCAATTTCCGGTATTCGGGCAGGCCGACGAAGCTGGTGTATTCGGTGAAGCTCGACATCCAGTCGGCCTGGCCTTCGAGCAGGCCGGTGGGGGAGGCGTGGAGCGCTTCGAAGAACCTCTTCAGCGCGCGGTGCATGACGAGGATGGAGGCGATGGGGACGCTGACGCGCGCGACGCCGAGGCGGGCGAGCTCGGGAATGGGGACAAGCTCGGTTTTGACGCCGGTGACGCCGTCCATCACGTTCACGGAGACGAGGCCGTGGGTTTCCCAGACGGCGCGCTCGATGTCGTCGCGGGTGCGAATGCCGTCGATGAAGGCCATGTCGGCGCCGGCGTCGATGTAAACATTGGCGCGGCGGATGGCCTCGGCGAGCCCGTAGACGGCGCACGCATCGGTGCGGGCGTTGATGACGAGGTCCGCGCCGAGGCGTTCGCGCACCCGCGCCATGGCCCGGACCTTGCCCGCCATTTCCTCGGCGCTGATGACCTGCTTGCCTTCGAGGTGGCCGCAGCGCTTGGGGAAGAGCTGGTCTTCCATATTGACGCCGGCGACGCCCATGGCTATGAGGCGCTCGGTGACTTCGATGACGTTGAGGGCATTGCCGCCGCCGGTGTCGATGTCGGCCATGACGGGAATGCGAACGGCTCGGACGATGTCCCAGGTGCGGTCGAGGATGTCCTTCATCTGGACCGCACCGACGTCGGGCTTGCCGAGCAGGCTGCCGGCGAGGCCGAATCCGCTGACCTGAATGGCTTCAAAGCCGGCGGCTTCGATGAGCTTGGCGCTGAGAGCGTCGTGACAGCCAGGCACGACCAGCGCCTTACGTCGCTCGAGTTTTTCCTTCAGGATTTTCGCTGCGTTGTTACCCATGGACACAATTCCCCGGCCCTCTATCCTAGTACACAAACGCGTCCGAAGAAATGATGCCGGGAGTGCCGGATTTCTGTCGTGCGGAAGCAGGCGTGACTCGTCAGGGGTCGGGCAGCAGCTTGCGCAGGGAGCCCGGGATTTGCGAGCCATTGCCGTCGGGCGAAGGCGCAGAGGCGGCCTCTTCTTCGGTTGCGGGCTCGGCGGACGGGCCTTCTCCGGGGGCCAGGAAGAGGTTTTCTTCAATGCCGTGCTGGCGGGTGTAGAGGTCCCAGTAGCGGCCGCGGAGGCCGAGGAGGGAGGCGTGGGTTCCTCTTTCGATGATGCGGCCGGCTTCGACCACCAGAATTTGGTCCGCGCGGCGGATGGTCGAGAGGCGGTGCGCGATCACGAATGTCGTGCGGCCTTGCATCAGGTAGGCGAGACCGCGCTGGATGGCGGCTTCCGATTCCGAGTCGAGGCTCGAGGTGGCTTCGTCGAGGATCAGGATGCGCGGGTCGGCCAGGATGGCTCGCGCGATCGAGACGCGCTGCCGCTGGCCTCCGGAGAGCTTCACGCCTCGCTCGCCCACCACGGTGTCGTACTTGTCTTCGAAGGCCTCGGCGAATTCGTCCACTCGCGCGATGCGGCAGGCTTCGAGGATTTCCTCTTCGGTTGCGTCCGGGCGGCCGAAGGCGACGTTCTCGCGGATGGTGCCGTCGAACAGGAAGCTTTCCTGGAGCACGACGCCGAGCTGGCTGCGGTAAGAGGCGAGGCGCACGGTGGCGAGTTCCGCGCCGTCCACGAGGATGCGGCCGGAGGCGGGTTTGTAGAATGCCGCGAGCAGGCCGATGATGGTGGACTTGCCCGAGCCGGAGGACCCGACCAAGGCCGTGACAGTGCCGGGCTGCGCCTCAAAGGAGATCTCGTGCAGCACGGGCTTTCCCTCTTCGTACGCGAAAGTGACGTCTTCGAAGATCACTTCTCCGCGTAGAGGTCCGAGCGCGACGGTGCGGTCCGGGTCTTCGTCTTCGGGGCGCTCGGCGAGGACTTCGCGCGTGCGGTCGAGGCCGGCTATGGCTTCGGTGAGCTGCGTGCCGATTCCGACTACCTGAAAGACGGGGGCAACCAGGAAGGCGAGGAACGCGGTGAAGGTGACGAAGCCGCCGAGCGTGATGGAGTTGGCGAGCGTCTGGCGCGCGCCGACGTACATGATGAGCCCGCCCACCAGGCCGAGAACGACAGTGGCTGCTAGGCTCAGCAGCGAGGTCGCCGTGAGCGAGCGCAGCACGTTGGCGAGAAGGCGCGCAACTCCGCCCGAGAAGACCTCGGCCTCGCGCGCTTCGGCGTGGTAGCCCTTGACGACGCGCACGCCGCCGAGCGATTCAGTGAGACGTCCGGTGACCTCGGCGTTGATGCGGCCGCGCTCGCGGAAGATGGGGCGCACGGTGCGGAAGGCGCGGCGCAGCACGATCGCGAAGCCGGCGAGAAGAACAAGCGCGATGCCGGTGAGCAGCGGGCTGATGCGCACGAGCACAACGAGCGCGATTGCGGCGGTGAACAGGCCTCCGACGAACTCGATCAGGCCGGTGCCGATCAGGTTCCGCATGCCTTCGACGTCGGTCATGATGCGCGAGACGAGCACGCCGGTCTTGTTCGAGTCGTAGTAGGCGACCGGGAGGCGGCCGACGTGCGCCTGCACCTTGCGCCGCAGCTCGGCGATGAGGCGCTGCGCGGCCTTCGAAAGCACCTGCGTGAGAGCGAACGAGGTGGCGCCCTGGATGAGCGTGGCCCCGAGCACCGCCGCCACGAGCCGGACGAGCAGGCCGGCGTGGCGCTTCCCGATGACGTCATCGATGAGGAACTTGGTCGAGGCGGGGAGGACAAGCCCGGCGGCGCGATTGATCAGGATGAGGACCAGGCCGAGTGCGAGCACCCAGCGCCGGGGCCTTACAAGCTCCCAGACGTGCGGGAGCAGAGCCCACGCGGACTCCGTCTTGGGTCGCTGCTCCCCGCGCGCGCCGCGCGGCGAACGTTCAGCGCGAAGACGCGGTGGCCCCAGCCGCAACGAGAATGCTCCTTACCCAGGCAAGACTGCGCTCGATCATCGGCCCGCCCTGCCCTTCGCATTCGAGGCTCAGCACGCCGTCGTAGCCCGCCGCGGCCAGCATTCCGATGCAGGCGCGGATGTTGCCCGCGTTCACGCCGTCGCCGATGGCGCACTGGCTGACGGCGATTCCGGTGAGCTCGCCGCGCGAGGCGGCCGCGAGGCTCTCGCTCACGTCCTTGACGTGGACATGGCTGACCTTGTGCTTGAGGCGATCGAGAAAGGCGACCGGATCCTGGCCGGCGATGTATGTGTTGCCGGTGTCCATGTTCATTCGCAGGCAGGGCGAGTCCGAGAAGGAGAGGATTTCGGCCATGAACTCGGGGTTGGTGGTGTAGTAGCCGTGGGGCTCTACGTCGATGACGATGTCGTAGGCTTCGGCGACGCGCACGACCTGCGTGTAGATGCGGCGGAGGTGATCGAGGACTTCGCGGTCGGTCGCTCCGGCGGGCTTGGCGCGGTCGTCGGTGGTGTCGACGCGCGGGCAGCCGGCGAGCTTGGCCCAGCGGATGGTGTGGAGGATGTATTCGACGCCGAGCGTGGCGCCTTCCGGGAGAGTGAGGGGAAATGCGGCGTCGATCTGCGAGAAGCGGATGTCACAGGCGTCCATCTTGCGGCGGAGCAGGACGGGGTCTTCCCAGAGAGCGACGTGGGGCTGGTAGCCGAGCCCGTGAATCCAGGAGACGCCGTCGATGGCGCCGCATTCGATGAAGTGGAGATCGTTCCGGCGAGCCCATTGAAGGCACTGGTCGAAGTTCCAGTAGGCGGAGTTGAACGCGTCGGTATGAAATCCGATTTCCATTCGCTGACCTCGCCCTCATGATAGCGGCTTTGGAAAGTTCTATTTTGCGTTGACGGGTTTAGCCGGCCGCGGCGGGCGGCCTGAGAGGCCGCCGCATGCCGGGGGCCTGCCCCACAGAGCGGCCAGGGCGAGGGCGGCGGTCGAGAGGAGGTAGAGCGCCCAGCATGCGGCGATGAATGCCGGCCCGAGGGCCGAGGGCTGGTCGAGGGCGAGGCGGCGGAGCATTTCCTGGATTGTGCCCGGGCTCAGCAGATCGGCGATTCGCATGGCGGGGATTCCGCCCGGGGGGCGGTGGGCGATGAGTCCGGTGTAGTAAGGCGCCAGAAGGAAATGCACGGAGAATAAGTCGAGCGCCAAAAAGAGGACGGCGAGCGTGGCGAGGCCGCGCCGGGCCCACTCCGTTCCGGCTAAGCCGGTGAGGCCGAGGGCTATGAGAGTTACTTCCGCACTTACCACAGCGTATAAGTACCAACCCAGGGCGGTCGAGACGCGCTGTGTAAGAAAGATTGCCAGCGAATGATAGGCTATGCCGAGGCAGAAGAGCACATAGGCCGCGGCCAGGATAGCGGATTCAGGGGCGAGTTTTTTCTTCCGGATTACGAGGATGGCGAGGCCGGCCGCGGCCGCGGCGGCGAAGAGTTCGGGGACGCGGTACATCCAACTGCGGACGACCAGGAAGCTCCAACCTCCGAGCCAGATGTGCGAGAAGGCCGCGGAGTCGAGGACGCGCCCCCAGTCCATGCGGGCGAGGGCCGCGAGCCTGCCGGCGAGGCCGAATCCGTTCGCCGCTGCGTCGAGTTGTTCGCCCGAGAGAGTGCCGGTGAGCTGCCAGGCGCGGAGATACCACCATCCGGCCGCGAGCGCGACTACGGAGACGGCGAGGAGAGCGTGCCTGCGGCGGGAAAGCTGCATGACCGCGAGCGGCGGCAAGAGAACGAGGAACGCGAGCGCGTAAGCCTTGGTGAGCAGCGCAGCCGCGAGCAGGGCTCCGAACACGAGCCAGCCGGTCGCGCCGGCTTTGCGGCTTGCGAGGTGTAGGGACGCGAGCAGGACCGCGGCGACGAGTGGAATTGCGAGGCAGTCGTTCGCGACGCGGCATACGTCGATGTAGAAGCCCGGAAGCGAGGCGAGCAGGACGGTGGCGGCCAGCGCCAGGCGCTCGTGCTTGAGGACGCGCCTGGCGATCGCCCAGGCGAGCGGGATCGTAAGGGTGGCGAAAGCGAGGCTCAGGACGCGGAGGATGAGCACCTGGGCCGGGAGCGACAGTCCGCGAGCCAGCAGGTACGCAGGCGCGAGCAGCAGGTAGTACAGCGGGGGCTGCTGGGCTTCGTACTGGAGCGGGGCGCGCGGTGGGGGCGAGGGGGCGGCCCGGAGTTGCTGGAATTCCGCGTAGCGCCTGAGGCGTTCTCCGGCGGGGAGGCGCCAGAAGTCGTCGTGGGTGAGCGCGGTTTTCGGCAGGAAGTTTGCCGCGGCGGCCGGAAGCGGCAGGAGTTCGAGCGAGCGGCGGATTTCGCCGGAGACCGGAGCGTCGCGCGTGGGAACGCGGCCGGTTTCGGCCAGGTGCTGTATGTGGGCGAAGTGGGCAAACTCGTCGTAGCCCTCCCAGACGGGCTGCTGGACGCAGTAATAGAGTCCCCGTCCAAAGAAGGCGAGCGACACCAGCGTTACGAAGAAGATCTGCTTGCGGCCTCGTGGGCAGAACCGCACCTTTTCAGGTTAGCCGAAGGCGAGCCACACACCGAAAAGCACACCGAAAAGGGGACAGACGCATTTTCATGCAACACCACGCCGCCGGGCGCGCCGCCCCGCAGCTTGTCCATTCCCGGAGTGGTATAGTGAGTCTGCTTTGAGACTGCGGGGCGTTGCGGCGGTTCTGGCAGTGGCATTCGCGGCTGTTCCGGCGCGGGCCGGGACGGTGGTTGCCGTGAACGTGGATGGGATCGTGCATCCGGTCACCGTCGAGGTGATCACGCGCGCGATCGCGCAGGCCGAGCGCCAGGGGGCGGCGGCCGTGCTGATCCGGCTCGATACTCCCGGCGGGCTCGCCGATTCGACGCGCGAGATTACGGGCAAGATCGTCAGTTCGCGCGTGCCTGTGATTACCTACGTCACGCCGGGCGGGGGGCGCGCGGCTTCGGCGGGGTTCTTCATTTTAGAAGCGGGCGACGTAGCGGCGATGGCGCCCGGAACCAACACCGGCGCGGCGACGCCCGTGCTGCTCACCGGCGGGCAGATGGACCCCGTGATGCGGAGCAAGGTCCAGAACGATTCGGCCGCGGCGCTGCGCAGCGTCGTGGCCAAACGCGGGCGCAACGTCGCGCTGGCCGAAAAGGCCGTGCTCGAGGCGAAGTCGTTCACCGACAAGGAAGCGCTCGACGGCAAGCTGATCGACCTGATTTCGGCGAGCGACGCGGAGTTGCTGCGCGAACTGGACGGGCGCGAGATCACGCGCTTCGACGGACGCAAGCAGACGCTGCGCACGGGCGGAGCGGCGATTGTGGAATACGAGCCCACCCTGCGCGAGCGGATCATCGCCGCGATCGCGGACCCGAACATCGCGCTGGTGCTGCTGATCCTGGGGGCGCTTGGGATTTACGTCGAGTTCACCTCGCCGGGCCTGATCGCGCCGGGCGTCATCGGGGCGATTCTGGCGCTGCTCGGGCTTTCGGCGTTGTCGGTGCTTCCGATCAACTGGGGCGCGGCGGCGCTCATCGTGCTCGCGCTGGTGCTGTTCGTGCTGGAGGCGAAGTTTACGTCGCACGGCATCCTGACGATCGGCGGAACGGTTGCGATGGTGCTTGGCGCGATGCTGCTGGTCGAAAGCCCGCTCCCGGAGATGCGGATCCACCTTTCGACGGCGCTTGCGGTGGCGCTGCCGTTCGCGCTCGTGACGAGCTTTCTGCTGACGCTGGCGGTGAAGGCGCGGCGGGCCAAGGTGCAGACGGGGGCGAGCGGCATGGTGGACGAGATCGGGACGGCGCGCACGCCGCTCACGCCGAGCGGGAAGATTTTCATTCATGGGGAGTATTGGGATGCCATCTCATCCGCACCGGTCGAGGCCGGGGCGGCGGTCAGGGTCAAGAAAGTCGAGGGACTTACTTTAAGAGTCGAACCGGCTGCTCTCAAAGGAGGGCCAGATGGAAACTAGCACTTTGGCGGTGGTGGTGGTCGCGATTATCGTGATCCTCGCGCTGGCGTGGATCCGGATCCTTGCGGAGTACGAACGCGGAGTGGTTTTCCGGCTGGGGCGCATTCTCTCAGAGCCGAAGGGGCCGGGCGTGTTCCTGATCTTCCGGCCGTTCGACCGCATGGTGCGGATGTCGCTGAGGACCGAGGCGCTCGAAGTTCCGGCGCAGGACGTGGTGACGCGCGACAACGTGACGGTGAAGGTGAACGCGGTGATCTACTTCCGCGTGATCGATCCGATCAAGGCCGTCATCGAGGTTTCGAATTATCTCTATGCGACGTCGCAGCTCGCGCAGACCACGCTGCGGAGCGTGCTGGGCGAGGTAGAGCTGGACGAGCTGCTCAGCCAGCGCGAGAAGCTGAACGTGCGGCTGCAATCGGTGCTCGACCAGCACACGGGGCCCTGGGGCGTGAAGGTCGCTATGGTCGAGGTGAAGCAGGTGGACCTGCCCGAACAGATGATTCGCGCGATCGCCCGGCAGGCCGAAGCCGAGCGCGAGCGGCGCGCGAAGATTATCCATGCCGAGGGCGAGTACACGGCGGCCGGGAAGCTCGCCATGGCCGCGGAGATGATCCAGAAGCAGCCGGCGGCGATCCAGTTGCGGTACCTGCAAACGCTGGTCGAAATCGGCACGGAAAAGAACACGACTATTGTGTTCCCGCTGCCTCTCGATATAATCACCTCTTTAGAGAGCGCCTTGAAGAAGTACGCCGGCAACGGCCAGCCTGCGCAGTAAGGAGAACGAAACAGCGAACGCGATGCCCAAGAACGAGGACGGCGAATTCGAGCTGGTGGTCGGCAACAAGCAGTTGTTGAGCATCGTGTTCATCCTGATGGTTCTGTTCGGGGTGGTTTTCTCCATGGGGTATTTCCTGGGCCGCGCGAATTCGGGCGACGGCGTTGTGGCGGGGACGCAGGCGGTGCCGGCCACGCAGGGACGGCCGGATGCGGCGGGCGCGCAGGCGGCCTCGGCTCCGCCGGCTTCCGATCGGACGTTGCAGCCGGGCGAGGCGGCGGTGGCGACTCCGGATGCGGGCACAGGTTCCACGGTCGCGGTATCGAATGAGACGGCGGCGCCTGCTCCCCCGCCGGCGCAGGAGCCCAAACCGCTGGTCGCGCCGGTCAAGCAGGCTGCGCCTCCGCCCGCCGCGCCGGCTGTTTCCGGAGAGCCTGCACCGGGGCAGACGTTCCTCCAGGTGGCGGCGTTGAAGAAGCCGCAAGCGGAGGTGCTGGTTGAGGCGCTCCGCAAAAAGGGCTTCCACGCGAGTACGTCGCCGGTGACGGTGCGCGGGCAGGAAGTGTTCCGAGTGCTGGTGGGTCCGCTGAAGAGTCCTTCGGAAATTGCGAAAACGCGGGCGGATATTGAGGCGCTGGGGTTCCCGAAACCCATCGTGGCAAAATATTAGGGAGTGATCCCTTCCACAGAACGCCTGCCTGAGTGGCTGCGCAAACCGCACACGCATTTCGTTTCCGTGCATGAGTTGAAGTCAGGGTTCCGGAGGCTGGGGCTGCACACGGTTTGCGAGTCGGCCCGGTGTCCGAATTTGCATGAATGCTTCGAGCGCGGGACGGCGACGTTCATGATTCTCGGCAATTTGTGCACTCGCGGGTGCGGGTTTTGCTCGGTTCCGAAGGGGTCGCCGGCGAAGCGGGAGTTTTCGCTGGACGCATCCGAGCCTGAGAACGTCGGGCGAATGGCGGCGGAGATGGGGCTGCATTACGTCGTGATCACGAGCGTGAATCGCGACGATTTACCGGACGGCGGGTCGGCGCATTTTGCGCGGACGGTTCGCGAAGTACGGCAGGCGCTTCCGGCGGCACGCATCGAGGTGCTGACGCCGGATTTCCGCGGGGACCTGGACGCGGTCGCGCGCGTGCTCGACGCAGGGCCGGACGTGTTCAACCACAACATGGAGACCGTCGCGCGGTTATACCGGCGTGTGCGGCCGCAGGCGGATTATGGGCAGTCGCTTCGAGTGCTCGAGTTTGCGCGGCGGTATCGCGGGGACGGGTTGACGAAGTCGGGCTTGATGGTGGGGCTTGGCGAGACGGCCGGCGAGGTCGAGCGGCTGCTCGAGGATGTGCGGGCGGCGGGGACGGACGTTGCGACCATCGGCCAGTATTTGCAACCCACGCGTCGCAACCTGCCGGTGGCCGAGTACGTAACCCCGGAGCGGTTCGAGGCGTACCGCGAGTTCGGCATGTCGCTGGGTTTCAAGATGGTGTTCAGCGGGCCGCTGGTCCGCAGTTCCTACATGGCCGACCGTGTGAGCGAGCGGGCGCGGTGTTCGTGAACTTCTTGCTGGCGGCGGCTTCGGCGCTGCTGCTGATTTTCGCATTCCCGAGTTTCGATATTGCGGTGCTGGCGCCCTTCGCGCTTGCGCCGCTGCTGGTCGCGCTCTCGCGCGCGCGGCGGCATCGCGAGCGATTCCTGCTCGGCTGGGTAGCGGGGATCGTTTACTGGGCGGGCGTGTGCTACTGGATCGAGTTCGTGCTGGCGCATCACGCCGGCATGGCGGCTTGGGCGGCGTGGCTGGGATTCGCGGTTTTCTGTCTGATCAAGGCGCTGCACCTGGGCGTGTTCGCGCTGGCGGCGGGCGTGCTGATCGCGCGGCGCTGGGCGCTTTTGGCGGTGCCGGCGCTGTGGGTGGCGATCGAGAGTACGCACACGGAGCTCGGGTTCGCCTGGCTCACGCTGGGCAACGCGGGCGTCGATATGGCGATGCCTGCGCGGCTGGCGCCTTGGACGGGAGTGTACGGCATTTCGTTCGTCTTCGCGATGATCGCGACGGCGCTGGTGCTGCTGGCGCTCCGGCGTCCCCGGGTGGAGCTTGTGCCGCTGGCGGCGCTGCTGCTGCTGGGCGCGCTGCCGCGGCTGCCCGATCCGCAGCGCGGCGACGAGCGCGCGGTGCTGGTGCAGCCGAACGTTTCCGAGACGGCGGAGTGGACGCCGGACTGGGTCGATCGGATGCACGACCGCATGCTGGCGCTGACGCTGCGGGCGACGATGCAGGCGCCCGATCCGCCGCGGCTGATCGTGTGGCCCGAGGCGCCGCTGCCGCTCTACTACTACGAGGACCCGGATTTCCGCGAGCAGGTGAACGGGCTGGCTCGAAGGACGGGCGCGTACCTGATCGTGAACGTGACGCCGCACACGCCGGCGGGCGCGCCGCTGAATTCGGCGCTGCTGATTTCGCCCGAGGGGCGGCCCGTAGGCCGGTACGACAAGATGAACCTGGTGCCGTTCGGAGAGTTCGTGCCGCGGCCGTTCAAGGCGCTCGTGGAAAAGGTGTCGAGCGAGGGCGGCGATTTCGCGGCCGGCGAGCGGCAGGTGGTGCTGCCGGCGGGCCGGCACCGGATCGGCGCGTTCGTGTGCTACGAGTCGGTGTTCCCAAATTTCGTGCGGCGGTTTGCGGACCTGGGCGCGGACCTGTATGTCAACATTTCGAACGACGGATGGTATGGGAAAACGGCGGCGCGGGACCAGCATTTGAAGATCGTGCGGATGCGGGCGGCGGAGAGCCGGCGGTGGATTCTAAGGGCGACCAACGACGGCATTACTGCGACGATTGACCCGGCGGGGCGGGCATATCGGGATTTGCCGCCGTATACGGAAGCGGCAACGGGGACTGCGTATTCTTACGTCAAGGATGTGACGTTCTACTCGCGGTTTGGGGATTGGTTTGTGTGGGTGTGCGGGGTGGTGGCGGTGATGGGGCTGGCCGAGGCGGCCGTGGCCCGTCGAGTTGCCCGCGTCCTGATGAGCAGGGAGCATCCACCCGGAATCCCTGCAAGATAGCTCGCCGTGTGAGCCCATGGCCGGGATGCTGTACTTCCGCCGCGCGCTTGATGTATAAATGCCGCGGGGATCACTTATGCGACGGATACTCCGGACTTTCGCGTTCTTGTTTGCAGGATTTGGCCTTCTGGCGGCTGCTCCTGTGCCGGGGAAGGTTGGGAAGGTTGCTTTGGGCGGCGATGAGGGGAAGCGGAGTTACTACCTCTATGTGCCCGAGAGCGCGGCGGGCGCGGAGGCGGTGCCGCTAATCGTGCTGCTGCACGGGAGCGGGCGTGATGGGTCTGCGCTCGTCGATAAGTGGAAGAAGCTGGCGGAGCAGGAGAAGATCATTTTGGTTGGGCCGAATTCGTTCGACTCACGCGGATGGGCTTCTCCGCTAGACGGGCCGCGGTTCCTGCTCGAGGTGGCCCGGGAGATTCGCAAGACGTATGCGGTCGATCCACGGCGCATCTACCTGTTCGGGCACTCAGCCGGGGCGCGGTTCGCGCTCGGGATGGCGTGTCTGGAATCGCGCTACTTCGCGGCGGTGTCGGTTCATGCGGGCGCGTTCGGATCGGGGGAGGAGGCCTCCATCATGCAGGCGGCGAAGCGGAAGGTTCCGGTGCAGTTGATTGTGGGGACGCGCGATCCGTTCTTTCCCTTGCGCATGGTAACTGCGACCGGGGCGGCATTCTCGCGCGAGGGGTTCCCGGTCGAATTCGAGAAGATGGACGGGCACGACCACGACTACTACAGCGTCGCCCGGTCGGTTAACGAGAAAGCGTGGGGATTTCTCAAGGATAAAACGCTGGCATCGGAGCCGCTGGAGTAACGGGCTTCGGGGGAGGGGTGCGTTGAAGCAGGTTGTCTGGATCGTCTCGACGGCGCTGATGATTTGCCTCGTTGTCTTCCTTTGGCACGTTCAGCGCCAGGACGTGGAGTTACGGGCTCTCCTCCATAAAGGCAGCGCAGTCCAGCCCAGCGCAGACGGGCCCGTTCCGTTACCAGCCGATTTGCTCTCGGTGTTGCGGACGCCGAATGCGTTTCAGGTGCGCCGCACGGTCTCCGATATCCCGGCCGCGGTACGAGTTGCTTTTGCCAAGGTGACCAACGAGGACGAGTTTCTGATGGCTGAATCGGGGGCCAGGTGGCAAGCGGGGTGCGTGGGCGAGCCTGGACTTCCGCGCAGGAGGCTCGCGCGGGTTGCCATCGGCGGCTCGTTCTGCCTCGTGTTCTATGAGCGCGGCGGAGTTGCCAGAACCGACGATGTTGCGGCATTCCGCCTGTTCCGCGACCGCGCGGAGCCGGTGTGGCATGCCTACCGGGGCGCGCACGTCAAAGACCCTGCGGCTCTTCTCGCTGCGCTCGAGGCAGACAAGTCGATTACCGGCGATAAGTTGTTCTTCTAAAAAAAATCGGGAATTGAGTATACTGTCCCGGGTTTTGTGTTAGCCGTGGCGGATGACCAGGACGTCTCCGTCGCGGACGATGTATTCCTTGCCTTCGAGGCGCAGGAGGCCTTTGTCTCTCGCTCCGGCGTAGCCTTCGTGGTCGATCAGCGACTTCCAGTTCACGACCTCGGCCCGGATGAATTTCTTTTCGAAGTCGGTGTGGATCGCTCCGGCGGCCTTTACCGCGTTGCTGTTGATCGGTATGGTCCAGGCCCGGCACTCGTCTTCGCCGGCAGTCAGGAACGACATCAGGCCGAGCAGGGAGTAGGTGCTCGAGATCAGGCGCTCCAGCGCGGATTCGCTCAGGCCGTAGCTGGCCAGGTACTCGCGTGCTTCGTCTCCGGAAAGCTCGGCGAGCTCGGCCTCGATCTTGCCGCAGATCGCGGTGACGGCGGTGTGGGCCCGGCCGGCGAGGGGGCCGGCGGCGTACTGCTGTTCGATTTCGTGCAGGCGCGGCGCGTCGGCTTCGCCCAGGTTCAGCACGTAGAGCATGGGCTTCTGCGAGAGGAACTGGAAGCCCCGGATGCGCTTTTCGTCCTCGGCGCTGAGTTCGAGCTGGCGCAGCGGCTGGTTGGCTTCGAGCAGCGCCTTGGCGCGCTGGAGCACTTCGAACTCGTGGTCGAGCTCGGGCGCCTTCATCTTCTTGCGGTCTTTGTCGAGGCGCTCCAGGCGCTTTTCGACGACGACCAGGTCGCTCAGGATCAGCTCTAACTCGACATTTTCGAGATCGCGGATGGGATCGACCGAGCCGGCTTCGTGCGGCACGGCGGGGTCGTCGAAGATGCGCAGGACGTGAGCGAAGGCATCGACGACGCGCAGGCTCGCCAGGAACTGCGGATCGCGCAGCGCTTCCTTGGAGATCGCCGGGGTGTCGAGGTATTCGACCACGGCGTGCGTGACCTTGGGGGGCTCGAACAGGGCCGCGAGCGCTTCCAGGCGCGCGTCGGGAACCTTGGCGACTCCGACGCGCGTGGCCATCGAGCCGATGCGCGCGGCTTCCTTGACTCCGGTCAGGATCGTGAACAGGGATGTCTTGCCCGTCTGGGGTAAACCGATAATTGCAGTCTTCATTTAGAGTGGGACTTCCACCAGCCTGAGTATCTCTTCCAGTATGCGGTCGCTCAGGTCGGCCGTGCGCTGCGTGAGCGCCAGGCGCGTGTTGACCACGACGCGGTGCGCGAACACGGGGACGGCGACGCGCTTGACGTCGTCCGGGATGGCGTAGTCGCGGCCTTCGAGCATCGCGAGCGCCTGCGCGGCGCGGTAGAGCGCCTGCGCGCCGCGCGGGCTTACGCCGAGCGCCAGCGATTCGTGATGGCGGGTCTTTTCGACGATTGCCAGCATGTAGTCCACGAGCGAATCGTCCACCGCGATTTGCGCGGCGCGGTCCTGAAGCTGCGCGATCTCGTCGCCGGTCAGGACCGGGTGGATGCGCGCTTCCTGCGCCCCCACGCCGTTCCGCAGAATCTGGCGCTCGCTGGCGGGATCCGGGTAGCCCATGCGGAGGCGCATGAAGAAGCGGTCGAGCTGCGATTCCGGGAGCGGGTAGGTCCCATGATGCTCGACGGGGTTCTGCGTAGCCATGACCATGAACGGCTGCGGCAGCGGATAGGAGCGGCCGTCGATGGTGACCTGCTGCTCGTTCATCGCTTCAAGCAGCGCCGATTGCGTTTTGGGCGTGGTGCGGTTGATTTCGTCGGCCAGCAGAAAGTTTGTGAACACGGGGCCGGCCTTGAACTCGAACTCCTGCGAGTGCGCGTTGTAGATGGTCACGCCGAGGACGTCGGAGGGCAGCATGTCGCTGGTGAACTGGAGGCGGTGAAAGCGGCAGTCCACCGAGCGCGCGAGCGCCTGCGCGAGCGTCGTCTTGCCGACGCCGGGGACGTCTTCGATGAGCAGATGGCCGCGCGCGAGCAGGCAGACGAGCGATAGGCGCAGCACTTCCGCCTTGCCGCGGATGGCCGACGCGAGCGCTGCCTCGAGATCGGTGAGCTTCGACAATGCGACCCGCGGTCCCTCGACTGTTTGGCGCCCGGTCATGAACCCTACTATTGTACCCGCCGGAAGTACACTAGACCTCATGCCAAGCGCCGGAACCGCCGCGCCCATCCGCACCAACTGGCTCACTGCCGCCTCTTACGGGGGCATGTTCGTCTTCGGAATCGTAATGGCCGTGATCGGCGCGCTGCTGCCCCGCCTGTCGATCGGCCTGGCTCAGGCGGGCAACCTGTTTCTCGGGCTGACGTTCACGATGCTGGTCGCGATGCTCTGCCTGGGGCCGCTGACGGACCGCTTCGGGAAGAAGCCGCCGCTGGCGATGGGCGCCCTGTTCGTGGCCGCGGCGCTCGCGGTGATGGCGGCCTCGCGCGCCTATGGGAGCCTGCTGGCGGCGGTGGCGCTGCTCGGCGTGGGCGGCGGCGCCCTGAACGGCGCGACAAATACGCTGATCGCCGACCTGCACACGGACCCCCGGCGCAAGAACGCCGCGCTCAACCTGCTCGGTGTGTTTTACGGATTCGGGGCGCTGTTCCTGCCGTTCGTGATCGGGTCGCTGGTGGACCGCCTGGGCCTGGGGACGATTTTGTGGCTCGCGGCGGTGCCGACGGCGGCTGTGGCGGCGCTGTTCTTCGCGCTGTCGTTCCCTGCCCCGAAGCGCGCCCAGGGACTCCGGATCGCGGAGGTCGCGCGCCTCGCTCGCAATCCGCTGGTGTTGCTGTTCGGGTTCCTGCTGTTCTTCCAATCGGGAAACGAATTCCTCATCGGCGGGTACACATCGACGTATCTCGCGCGCGATTTGAGGCTGCCGCTGAGCACGGCGTCCTATCTGCTGGCGGCCTACTGGGCGGCGATTATGGCGGCACGCGTACTGCTGAGCCGCCTGCTGCTGAAGGCGAAGGGGCCGGGCGTGGTGATGGTGAGCGGGGTGGGTGTGGCCGTGGGTGTATGCCTCCTGATGCTGGCGCATTCGACGGCGCTGGCGGCGGCCGGCACCATCCTGATCGGATGCAGTTTCGCAAGCATCTATCCGACGGTGCTGGGGCTCGCGGGCGCGCAGTTCGAGGAGTCTTCGGGGACGGTTTTCGGGATCCTGTTCGCCATCGCGCTCGCGGGCGGAATGCTGATGCCGTGGACCGTGGGCCAGATTGCCGAGCAGACCAGCCTTCGCGCGGCCCTGGGCGTCTCTGCCTTCTGCGGCATCATGATCTGTGTGCTTCAGGCAGTGATCGCGCGAAGAATAGCTTGACAGCTCTGCCTGCCCGGGAGGGCGGGCCGGGAAGTCTTACATGTTCGTCCGCACGAGTTCCAGGAACGCCTGGGCCGCGTGGCTCAGCGCGCGGCGGGCCGGGTAGACGAGCCGTATGTTGCGGTCCACGTGCAGCTCTTCGACTTCGACCTCGCAGAGCAGACCCTGGCCGATCTCCTGCTCCACGCACATCAGCGGCAGAAACGCGACGCCCTGCTTGCGCTGCACGAAGCGGCGGATCGACTCCACCGTCGGCATCTCGACGTCCATGTTCAGCGTGACCTTCTGGCGCTGGAACTCTTTGAGCACCACCTCGCGGTACGGCGAAAGCACGTTGTGCGCGATGAACGTCTCCATCCCAAGCTCCGAGATCGACACCGACTTGCGCTGCGCGAAGCGGTGGTCCGGCGAAACGATCAACGCCAGGCGGTCGCGGTATATGACGGTGCTCACCACGCGATCGTCATTCGGATCGTAGCTGATGACGCCTAGCTCGAGGTCGCCGTCGATCAGTTGCGACGGAATCTTGCTCGACAGGCTCCGCCGCACCTGCACCTTGATCTTCGGGTACATGCGGCGGTAACGCTCGATGTGCTGGAGCAGGTAGAGCGTGGTCGATTCGTTCGCGCCGATGCCCAGACGGCCGGCGACGTTGTCGCGAAGCTCCGCGAGCGAATTCTCCAGGTCCTGACTCAGGTTCTCGAAGCGGCGCGCGTACTCGGCCACGATGCGCCCGGCGTCGGTCAGCAGCAGCTCCTTCCCGGACCGGTCGATGAGCTTCTCTCCCAGTTCGGTTTCGAGGCGCTGGATGGCGAGCGAGACGGCGGGCTGGGTCCGGAGGAGTTTTTCACCCGCCCGCGAGAAGCTTTTTTCTGTGGCAACGGTTAGAAATGTTTGAAGGAGATAGAGTTCCATGCACTGATGATCAAAGCTTTCAGCATTAATCGGCTTTATGTCATCATCTCAGCTTATCTTCATCAATGCAACAATAAATTTGCCAAATCCATCGTTGCCCTCCATAATCGACAATATGTTCTCCGGCCAACCGGTTTCGGAGAGCATGCCTTACGGAGCGCGGGCGGAAGATCATGAGCGATCGCGTATACATTTTTGACACGACTCTCCGGGACGGCGAACAGTCTCCCGGATGCAGCATGACCGTATCCGAGAAGGTACGGATGGCACGCAAGCTGGTGGAATTGGGCGTCGATATCCTCGAAGCCGGTTTCCCTATCGCCTCGCAAGGCGACTTCGATGCCGTAGACGCGGTCTCTCGTGAGTTCCCGTGGGTGCAGGTGGCGGCACTCGCCAGGGCCTGCACGCTGGATGTCGAACGGGCCGCCCGCGCTCTGGAACATGCAAAACGTCCCCGCATACACACGTTTATCGCAACCAGCGATATCCACCTGAAGCACAAGCTCCACAAAACCCGTGAGCAGGTGCTGGCCGATGCGGTGGCCGCCGTCGAACTGGCGCGGCGCTACACGGACGACGTGGAATTTTCCGCCGAGGACGCGACACGGACCGACGGCGACTTCCTCGAAGAGATCTCGAAGGCCGTGGTGGCCGCGGGCGCGCGCACGGTGAACCTGCCGGACACGGTCGGCAATTCGGTGCCTGAGGAATTCGGCGCCTTCATCGGACGGATCGCGAAGGCGCTCGGCGATTCCGCCATTGTCAGCGTGCATTGCCATAACGACCTGGGCCTGGCGACGGCGAATTCGATCGCGGGCGTATCCTGGGGCGCGCGGCAGGTGGAGTGCACGATCAACGGCATCGGCGAGCGCGCGGGCAACTGCGCTCTCGAAGAGATCGTGATGGCGTTCAAGACCCGCCACGACCGGCTGCCGTTCCACACGGGCGTGGTCACCGAGCAACTCTTCCCGGCCAGCCAGCTTCTCACCGAAATAATCGACTTCGGGCCCCAGCCGAACAAGGCCATCGTCGGCTCGAATGCGTTCGCGCACGAGGCCGGCATTCACCAGGACGGCTACCTGAAGGAACGCACCACGTACGAGATCATGGACCCGCGGTCGGTGGGCGTGCCCGAAACCAGGCTGGTGCTGGGCAAGCACAGCGGGCGGCACGCGCTCCAGCAGCGCTGCCGCGACCTCGGCTACGAACTCACGAAGGAA
The DNA here is from genome assembly GCA_050261515.1 of Acidobacteriota bacterium. Lineage (GTDB taxonomy): Bacteria > Acidobacteriota > Terriglobia > Bryobacterales > Bryobacteraceae > JBLNDJ01. Next base: position 140,114 of record JBLNDJ010000056.1, read on the forward strand.
GAGCTCAACGTGGTTTACAAGCGCTTTATCGCCCTGGCGGATCACCACAAGGGCGTGACGAACGAACAGATCACCGATATTATCGAGAACCGCCACGCGCTTGCCGCGGACGCCGAGTAGCGGCCCATCCACGCTACACTGGCAGTCTGGAAATGAATCTCAACGTACTTGTACTACCCGGCGACGGGATCGGTGTCGAAGTCACGTGCCAGGCCGTGCGCGTGCTCGAGCATATCGCGAAGAAGCACGGCCACAAGCTCACGCTGAACGAAGCGCTGCTAGGCGGGATCGCGATTCACAAGACCGGCTCGCCGTTCCCGGATGAGACTGCGCGGCTGGCCGTCGAGGCCGACGCCACTCTGATGGGCGCAGTCGGGCTGCCCGAGTTCGACGCCGCGCCGCCCGCCAAGCGCCCCGAGGCCGGGCTGCTTGGCATCCGCAAGACGCTAGGCGTCTACGCGAACCTGCGGCCGGTGCGGGCGTACAAGGCGCTGCTCGATTCCTCGCCGCTCAAGAACGACCGCGTCGATGGCGTCGATATGATCATCGTGCGAGAGCTGACCGGCGGCATTTACTACGGCACGCCGCGCGGCATCACCGGCGAGGGCGCCGAAGCGCGCGGCGTGAACACGATGGCGTACACGCGGCCGGAGATCGAGCGCGTGACCCGCATGGCCTTCAACCTGGCTCGCGGGCGGCGGAAGAAGGTCACGAGCGTGGATAAGTCGAACGTGCTCGAGACTTCCCAGCTCTGGCGCAAGGTGGTGATCGAGACCGCGGCCGAGTTTCCCGACGTTGCCCTCGATCACATCCTCGTCGATAACTGCGCGATGCAGCTCGTGCTGAACCCGCGCCGCTTCGATGTCGTCCTCACGGAAAACATGTTCGGCGACATTCTGAGCGACGAAGGCGCGGTGCTGGCGGGCTCGATCGGCATGCTGCCCTCGGCCTCCATCGGCGACAGGAAGCCCTCGGGCGCCTGGACCGGCCTCTACGAACCGGTACACGGCTCCGCCCCCGACATCGCCGGCCAGAACAAGGCGAACCCGCTCGGGGCGATCGGCTCGGTAGCCGCGATGCTCGAATACAGCTTCGGCCTGAAGAAGGAAGCGGACGAACTAAACGCGGCGATGGAAGCGGTGCTCAACAGCGGCCGCGTGACCGCCGATCTGAAGCCAGCGGGCAAGCCCGCGACCACCAGCGAAGTCGGAGACGAGATAATAAAGGTTTTGAAGTAGCCATGGCTCAAACCATCATCGAAAAAGTCTGGAACGCGCACGTCGTCACCGAGCAGCCCGGCGCTCCGGCGCTGCTCTATATCGACCTGCAACTGGTGCACGAAGTGACGTCGCCCCAGGCCTTCGCGGGCCTGCGCGACCGCGGCCTGAAGGTGCGGCGGCCCCAGCACACGTTCGCCACGGCGGACCACAGCGTCCCCACCACGGACCGATCGCTGCCTATCATGGACCCGATCGCCGCCAGGCAGGTGGCGCAGTTCGAGACCAACTGCCGCGAGTTCGGCATTCCATATCACAGCATCCAGAGCGACAAGCAGGGCATCGTGCACGTGATCGGCCCCGAGTTCGGCCTCACGCAGCCGGGTATGACCATCGTCTGCGGCGACAGCCACACGGCGACGCATGGCGCCTTCGGCGCGCTTGCCTTCGGTATCGGAACGAGCGAAGTGGAGCACGTGCTCGCAACGCAGTGCCTGCTCCAGAAAAAGTCGAAGACGTTTCAGGTGAAGGTGGACGGCACGCTTCAGCCGGGCGTCACGGCGAAGGACATCATTTTGGCCCTGATCGCCAAGATCGGGACGGGCGGCGGCACGGGCTGCGTGTTCGAGTTCTGCGGCTCGACGATCCGCGCGCTCTCGATGGACGAGCGCATGACGGTATCGAACATGTCGATCGAGGCAGGCGCGCGGGCAGGCATGGTAGCGCCGGACGATACGACGTTCGAGTATATGTGCGGCCGCCAGTTCGCGCCCAAGGGCGAGGCGTGGGATCGCGCGGTGGCGCGGTGGCGCACGCTTCCGACCGATGAAGGCGCGGCGTACGATAGGTCAGTCACGATCGATGCGGGCGCGCTCGATCCGATGATCACTTTCGGCACGAGCCCCGGCATGGGGATTCCGATCACGGCGCCCGTGCCCGATCCGGCGAAGATTTCCGACGCGATCGAGCGCGAGAGCGTGCGAAAGGCGCTCGCCTACATGGCGCTCGAGCCGGGCAAGCCGCTCACGGGCCACCCGGTCGATGTCGTGTTCATCGGAAGCTGCACGAACGGCCGCATCTCGGATTTCCGCAGCGCGGCCGCGGTTTTGAAGGGGCGCAAGGTGAACCCGAAGGTGCGTGTGCTTGTCGTTCCCGGCTCGCACGACGTGAAACGGCAGGCCGAGGCCGAAGGGCTGCACGAGATCTTCCGCGCCGCGGGGGCCGAGTGGCGCGAGCCCGGCTGCTCGATGTGCATCGCGATGAACGGCGACCAGCTTTCACCGGGCCAGTACTCGGTCTCGACCTCGAACCGCAACTTCGAAGGGCGGCAGGGCAAGGGCGGGCGCACGTTCCTCGCCAGCCCGCTCACCGCAGCGGCCAGCGCCGTCACCGGCGTGGTCACCGATCCCAGGAGGCTCGCCTAGTATGAAGCCGTTCACGACACTCGAAAGCCGTCTCGTTCCGCTCGCGGTGGACAACATCGACACGGACCAGATCATCCCGGCGCGCTTCCTGAAGACGATCTCGAAGACGGGCCTCGGTGACCAGCTTTTCAACGACTGGCGGTACGACGCCGAGGGCAAGCCCAATCCCGATTTCATTCTGAACCAGCCGCGCGGAAAGGGCGCGGAGATTCTGCTGGCGGGCGACAACTTCGGCTGCGGCAGCTCGCGCGAGCACGCTCCGTGGGCGCTGACGCAGTTCGGCTTCCGCGCGGTGGTGAGCACGTCGTTCGCGGATATTTTCCGGCAGAACGCACTGAAGAATTCGCTGGTGCCGGTGATTGTGCCGGCGGATGTGCACGCAGAACTGTTCAAGCTGCCCGAGGACGCGAAGGTGACGATCGATCTGGCTTCGCAGACCCTCACGCTGCCGAACGGCCGGAAGGTGGAGTTCCCGATCGATCCGTTCTCGAAGCATTGCCTGCTGAACGGCATCGACGAGCTGGGCTACATCCAGCAGCAGGAAGCGGCCATCGCAGCCTATGAAGCGAAGCGCGAGGCGCCCGTCAATACGCTGAGTTAGTGCGCGTTCAAGTACCGGCCACCTTCCAAGGTAAGGATTCGCCAGACCACAGGGACGTCCACAGTCGTTCCGGTCAAACCAGGCGCCGGCACTTCACGCAGACGCGGCATCTGGCCTAATTGGCTTCGCCAACCCTGCCACGGCCGGCCGGCGAAACCCAGAGCCAAACAACGCTGGCCGCGAGGATCGCGTAGAACGCCGCGAGGCTCAAGGTGACGGCGAAAGCCAGCACCGCTGCGGCGAAACCCCAGCACCAGGATTCCGCTTTGAATCCCTCGGCCCACCTGGGCTGCCCTCCGGCCGAAGGGATGCGCGGCCACAGGGAGGGCCAAAGTCGCGGCACCGAGTGACGGTAGGCCTGGTACGGCGTGGCTTGGATCGTGCCGAGTTCGGCCTCTTCCCGCAGGATGAGCCGGTAACAGAAGACCACCGTCGCCAGCATTGCCACCGGGAACCCGATTCGGTTCATCATGACGCCCAAGCCGGCGGCTATTATCGCGTTGCCCAGATACAGAGGATTCCGGACCCTCCGGTACGGCCCATCGGCCACCAGCGACTCCGTCCTCATGCCGGCTGCGTACACAACCTCCGCGCGCAGGTATGAAGAGGCCCACGTGCGAAGAAACGCCGCGGTAGCGAGCAAAGCGGCGCCGATAAAGAACAGGAACCGAGACGCGAGATGTGGGTTCATCCGCAGCGCGGGGCCAATCCAATTGGCAACGGCTACCCCCGCATTGTGGCGATCGAGCGCGTATAGTGGAAACGTCACGCCAAAGATCAGTCCGAAGAGCAGCGCCCTGTTCCTGAACTCCCAGTCCGTCGCTTTCATGACGTGAGTGTAACGCGTGGCGCGGCGCGGCGATCGCGGCCTATGAAGCGAGGCGCGAGGCGCCCGTCAATACGCTGGGGCGATCCTCGAGCCCCCGCTCAGGGATGTACCTTTGCATCGGCATCGTCGGGATCCCGGTCGTTCGCAACATAGCCGGCCGGCGCGGCGCAGGCCTGAAACGGCTTGGCGCGCTGGCCGAACCCGTCTCCATCCTCGTCCTTGAAGAACGTCTTTACGGGGCAATTCCCCGCCTTGATGGTCTGGTCCAGCGCCCGGAGCAGCGACAGGTCGCCGGTCGTGTCGGAGGCGAGTTCCCAGATCATGACGCCGCCCAGCTTCTGCTTGGCAAGTTCGGTCTTTTGGACGATCGTGGGGATTCCGTTGTAGTACCTCTTCCCCACGGCATCCTGGTAGGCCAGGGCCGGGTTGCCCGAGATGATCTCGCGGTAGTCGATGTACCTGGCCGGAGGCGTGAAATCGAACCCGTAAAACGGCACGCCGAGAACGATGCGCTCCGCGGGCACTTTCCACTTCCCGGTCCAGAAGACGATGGCTTCTTCGGCGTAGGAATACGGTGAGTGCTGGCCGATGTCGTCCGGACGCCAGATGCCGGTCTTGTCGTACACCATCACGTTGATGAAGTCGTACGCGTCGATCGCCTCTTTTGTGATCGACTCGTGCAGGCTCGTCGCGCCGAGGGCGGCGGTGATGCCCTTGCCCTTCGCATGCAGCGCCTCCCCCAGCTCGACGACAAACGGATTATAGGATTCCCGAAGCGTCGGGAGGAGGTTCCACTCGATGTCCACGTCCACTCCGTCGAGGGAGTTCTTCTCGACGTAATCCACGATGCGCCGTACGAAGGAAGACTTATTTTCCGGCGATAGAACCGATTTCCAGATCGCCATGTCCGGCTTGCCGCCGCCGGCCAGCGACACGAAAACCTTCAGGCCCGCCGCGTGCGCTTTCTTGACGACCGGAGCGATGTCGAAGCCCCCGTCGAAAACGAGATTGCCATCCTGGTCCGGGTTGGCAAACGCCAGGTTCAAGTGGGTGAGCCTGTTCAGCTCCAGCTCGTCGATGCGGCTGAAATTTCCTCCCGACAGGTAGCCGACCACCTTGAACGAGGCGCCCTGTGCGGCGGCAAAGGACATCAGCATCAGAACTGCACTCACGCGCGACATACGCATAGCGAAGGCCTCCATGCGCCGGCCGGTGGCTCGACGCTGTTCTCTAATGGCGTTGCGCCTGCCATTATATGCGAATGCGTCCGCCGGGCTCGCGAAACGGTAACGGATTGCACCGAATGAGAGAATGAAGGCGGATGACGCGCTGGCGGAAGCTGGGGATCGCGCTGGCGGCTTTGATCGCCGTGGCTGTTGCCGTCCTGCTTGCGGCCGGGGAGTACCTTTCGACTTACGCGCACCGCCAGCTGATTGAAGTCCTGCGGGAGCGCTACCAAAGCGACGTTAAGGTGCGCTCCACCCGCGTATCTTTGCTGCCGCCCTTCGGGGCCGCGCTGGAAGGACTGGAATTCCGCCACCACGGCCGCACGGACGTGCCGCCCTTAATCTCCATCGGGCGCGCCACCGCCACGATCGGAATCGCCGGGCTGCTCCAGACGCCGAAGCGCGTGCGTGAAGTCCGGCTCGAGGGACTCCAGATTCACATACCGCCGCGCGGCGAACAGAAAGCCGGGGACGAACGCGCCCGCCCCGGCCGGCCGCGGCGCAGCCCCTTCGTGATCGAGCGCATCGTTGCCGACGGCACGACGCTTTGGGTGCTGCCCCGCCGTCCGGGCAAGCAGCCGCTTGAATTCGACATACGCCGCCTGCGCCTGCGCCACGTGGGCATCGACCGCCCGATGAATTTCGACGCCGAACTGCAAAACGCCAAACCTCCCGGCGCCATACGCAGCCACGGCCGGTTCGGGCCTTGGGCCGCGGCCGACCCGGGCGATTCTCCCGTCTCCGGCGATTACACATTCGAGAACGCCGATCTTTCGGTGTTCCGCGGCATCCGCGGCATTCTCTCTTCGCAAGGAAGCTACCGCGGCAAACTGGAGCGCATCGACGTGCAAGGCGCCACGGACACGCCGGACTTCACAGTCAGCGGCCAGCCCGTGCACCTGAAAACCGAGTTCTCCGCGACTGTGGACGGCACCGACGGCGACACATACCTGCATCCTGTGACGGCGCATTTTCTGCGTTCGACCGTGGTGGCGAGCGGCAGCATCGCCGGCACTCCGGGCGTGAAGGGCAAGACTGTCTCGCTCGACGCCACGATGGATGGCGGGCGCATCGAGGACATTCTCCGGCTCGCCGTCAAGAGCGACCCGCCCGCGCTCACGGGCGGCCTCAGCTTCCGCTCGAAGATGCTGATCCCGCCGGGCGACGCGGACGTCATCGAAAAACTTTACCTCAAGGGGACGTTCGGCGTCGGCTCCGGCCGGTTCACCGGCGCTCGAGCCCGGGAGAAGATCGAGACACTCAGCCGCCGCGCCCGGGGCGATACCGGCGCGGCCGTGGGCGAGGGCGTGGCATCGAACTTCAACGGGGCCTTCGTGCTGCGCAACGGCACGATCGATTTCTCCCGGCTGCGGTTCACGATCCCCGGCGCCGCGATCTTGCTCGCGGGAAACTACGGTATTCGCAGCGGCGAAATCGACCTCCGCGGCCGGGCCCGGCTCGATGCCAAGCCGTCGGAAATGACCACCGGCGTGAAGTCATTCTTTCTGAAACTTGCCGATCCGCTGTTCAAGAGGAAAGACAACCGCGCGGGATCCGAAATCCCGATTCGTATACAGGGCACGCGCGAGCATCCTTCGGCCGGCCTCGACGCCGGCAAAGTGTTAAAGTGAACTGCAGCTGGGAGAAGAGCTGGGATCCATGCCAATCGTTGCTAACGGCAAGATATGCTACGTGGAGCTTCCCGCCACCGACGTTGCGCGCTCGTCCGAGTTCTACAAGCGTGTCTTCGGCTGGAACATCCGGCAGCGCGGCGACGGGAAAACCGCCTTTGACGACACGACCGGCCAGGTAAGCGGCGCTTGGGTGACCGGACGCCCGCCCGCCCCCTCGCCCGGCCTACTGATCTACATCCTGGTGGACAGCGTGGCCGCGACCCTGGATGCGATCACCGCCAGCGGCGGAGAGATCGTGCAACCGATCGGCGCGGACGCGCCCGAGATCACAGCGAGATTCCGCGACCCGGGGGGAAACGTGATCGGGCTTTATCAGGAGCCCGCCTGAGCGGGCGAATTGTCGCGTGGGGCGGGCGGTAGTGTCTCAAAAGTGCGTTGGAGCAGCGCATTCGTTTCGGAACATCACGGTTGGCCATATTGACAGGGCCCACTGTTTCAGTTAGGCTTTTGAGGTCCCAAAAGGCTCAATTCGCGATGGAACCCCCGAACGATTCAATTCTCAAAGTGCTTCAGGAAGTGGAGAAGAAGCGCGGCACGAGAGTCTTTGGTTTGCTTCAAGGGTCAGGGCATCACATCTGTGGGCAACTCTTTGGTGCGGTCCTCAAAGCTCGGGACTGCTTCAATGGTATCGACACACTAGATGTGGTCATCCATTCCCCAGGGGGGCATCCGCTCATCGCCTATCAATTGATGAAGTTCTTCCGGAGAAAATGCAAGCACGTAAATGTGATAGTTCCCCTTCAGGCGAAAAGTGCAGCCACACTGATGTGCTTCGGAGCTGATCGGATCTTCATGGGGGAGTTTTCCGAACTCGGCCCCTTGGACGTTCAGATCAATGACCCGGTTGAGCGCGGCAGCGAACCATTCTCCCCACTAGACGAATTCAAATCGATGGAGTTCCTGCGTGAGTACGCAGTGGAACTACTGGACTACTTTACACTCCTGTTCATCAAGAGATCTGGGATCAGCATCAAGGAGGCCATCCACGAGAGTATTCCCTGCGTGACCGGGATGATGCGCCCGCTGTACGAAAAGATCGATCCGCTGGAAGTTGGGGGCCACAGGCGGGCATTGGCTATCGGCGAGGAATACGCTAGTCGGCTACTGAGGCTTGTCGGAAACCAGCACGGGAACTCTATTGTAGAAAAACTCGTCTGGAAATATCCATCCCACGATTTCGTTGTGGATATTGATGAGGCACGAGAGTTGAACCTTCCGGTCTCGGCCCTCCCTCCGGATCAGGACAATTTGCTAACTGACGCTATAATGGAGATCGAAGAAGATGAGGTGTGCTTTTATGGGTTCGCACACACAAAACCCCAGACACCAGACGGAGCCACCAAACCACCCAAGGCGGTTAACGGTGCCAGGAAACTGCGGAAGGCCAATGGAGCCCCCGCAGAACTCCATCAGTGAGGAAGAACTAACGCAGACGAGGCGGTTTCTATCCGCTTTGCGCGGCCTCACACTCGCAGAGCGCGTGGCGCTGATCCGTGCGAGCGCTAGATGATCACAGCCTAGATGTTCTGATTTCCTACCCCAGAAAGTCAGCCAGCGACCAGACGTGATCCGTGATCCCCGCTTCCATCGCCGGAGTGACGCGCAGCGAGCGGTGATTCGCCGCACATGCAGGCGGTCGCTGTTTTTTTGTCAACGCACATTGCAGACACTACCGGGCGGGCCGCCTGCCTCGCCTACGGTACACTTGAAACATGAGCCGTATCACGCTGGCGGCTATAGCTGCGCTCGCATGTGCAGCGTGCCTGCTTGCCGACGTGCAAGGCGACCAGAAGGCTTCTGGGCAACAGCGGCGCACGACAGAATCCGAGATGCAAAAAGCAGTGGAGGAATTCAAAGCCCTCACGCGCGAACTCGGGCTGCGCGCCGATAGCCCTCGAAAGAAGACCGGGAACGGCGGCGCGAAGGCTGCCTGGCACGGCCGCCTGTTCGAGAATTTCCGCAACGATTTTCTCGATGCGGTTCCGCACGAGGTGGTCCAGAACGGCGGCGACAAATCGACGCTGCGCCGCAACCAGTTCGGGTTCAACATCGCCGGACCGGTCGTGATCCCGAAGCTGTACAACGGCACCCGCTCGACATTCTTCTCGCTCTCCTACGAGGGCGTCCGCGAGAACATTTCGCGCACGTCTCTGCAAACCATTCCGACGATGGCCGAGCGCGCGGGCGACTGGTCCTCGACCGTCGATGAGGCGGGCAACCCGCTTCCGATTTACGACCCGCTCAGCACGCGAAAGAATCCGGCGTTCGACCCGTCGCAGCCGGTTTCGACAGCGAACCTCGAATACCTGCGCGACCAGTTCCCGCAGAACCGCATCCCCGCTACGCGGCTCGACCCGGTGGCCCAGACGGCGCTGAACTACTACCCGGCGCCGAACACCGACGTGGGGCCGTTTTACCGGAACAACTTCTTCATCCACGCGCCGGAGGGCAACGTCGCCAACGGCATGATCGGGAAGCTCGACCACACGCTGCGCGAGCGCCACCGCGTGAGCTTCGGCGTTTCCTACTCGAACGGACTGCTGAACGCCGCCAGGTGGTTTCCCAACGCGGCCAGCCCCGGCTCGTCCGACCGCGATTTCCAGAACCGCCGCGGATCGCTCGAGTACGTCTTCACCGTCTCGCCGCGGACCATCAACACGTTCACCTTCGAGGCATCGAGCGACGCTTCCCAGAGCGGGGAGGGCGACAGCACGAACTACCCCGCCCTGCTCGGCCTGAAGGGTTCGCCCGGCACGGCGTTCCCGGTGTTCTATTTCGACAACTATCTGCAGATGGGGCGGTGGTCGCCAGTGTCGGACAACGCGCGCAATTCCTTTATCTGGACCGACGCGTTCTCGACGCGGCGAGGCAAGCACAATTTCCGCGTGACGGCGCAGTGGCTCAGTCATCAGGTGAACTCGTACTATCCCAGCAGCCCTTCTGGAAACCTGTACTTCTCGTCCGGCTTAACCAGCCTGCCGGGGATTGTCAACACGGGTCACTCCTTCGCGAGTTATCTGCTCGGACTTTCCGAGTACGGGTCCATGAGCCTGATCGATTCGCCGTCGTACTTCCGCTATGGCGGATCGAACGTGGCGCTGCGCCATTCCTACGAGGCGGCGCAGGGGCTGACGTTCTCGTTCGGGCTGAACATACACACGTCGCGCGGGCGCACGGAAAAATACGACCGGCAATCGACGGTGGACCGCACCGTGGTGAACCCGGCCAACGGCCGCAACGGCGCGCTGGTGTTCGCGGCCACCGGCGGCTACGGGCGGCGGTTCCAGCCGGTCCGTACAAAGCTCGAGCCAAGCGCGAGCGTGGCGTGGAACCCGGGCGGGGGGACCAAGACCGTGGTCCGGGCCAGCTTCTGGCGCAGCTGGTCGGGCATTCCGGTGTACTTCGGCCAATTCGCCACGCAGGGGTTCAACGCAAACCCGACGTTCATTTCTCCCAATGTGCAGCTCGAGCCCGCGGTCACGCTGGCCGAGGGATTTCCGGCGCTCTCGCGGCCTATGCCCGACCTGAGGCCCGAGGCGGCCAACGGCACCGTCGCCGACCTGGTGGACATGAATCCGAAGCGCCAGCCGAGGGACCAGCAGGCGTCGGTTTCCTTCGAACGCGAATTGCCGGGACAGGTGCTGGTGACGTGGGGAGCGTCCTACTACGGCGGGAAGAACGAGTACTGCTCGGAGGCGGTCGCGAACCTGAATGCGATTCCGCTGAGCGCGCTGGTTTACCGGGACCAGCTCAACAACGAGGAGTTCAACGCCTCGCTGCGGCCCTACCCGCAGTACAAGGGCTTTGAACTCGGCTCGCTGTACGCATGGGGCAACTACCAGCGCAACTCGACGTACCTGCGCTTGGAGAAGCGCGCCTCGCAGGGCCTCACGCTGAGCGCGACGTATGAATACTCCAAGACCTACGACGACTACTCGCGCGGCGTGCAGGATTACTTCAACCGGCGGAACGAATGGTCGTTGTCCTCGTGGACCAGCCCGAAGCGCCTGTCGCTCACCTATAACTACGAGCTGCCGCTGGGATCGGGCAAATGGCTGTTCTCGTTCAGCGACTGGCGGCGTCACCTGGTGGATGGATGGTCCGTCAGCGGGATGACCAGCGTGGCCGGCGGCGAGCCGCTCATACTGCATCCCGAGTTCAACAACACCGGCGGCGTGGTGACTTACCTGCGCGTGAACGTGGTGCCGGGCGTCGATCCGCACGTGGAGAACCCGGGGCCCGAACTGTGGTTCAACCCGGCGGCGTTCGACCAGCCGGCCGATTTCACCATAGGCAACGCCTCGCCCACGCACCCGAGCCTGCGCGGGCCGATCAGCCAGAACCACGACGTGTCGCTCAACAAACGCTTCGCCCTGGCGGCCGACCGGGCGGTGGAGTTCAGCGCGATGGGACTGAACTTCCTGAATCACGCGAACTGGACCGATCCGGACACGACGATCGGCCCGGCCTCGGCGCCGAACGTGAACGCCGGAAAGATCATCGGCTCGCGCGGCGGGCGCGTGGTCCAACTGGGATTGAGGTTCAGCTTCTAGGTGCGCGTTCTCCTCTGGTTTCTGATTGCGGCCCCCATCGCCCTGGCGGGCGCGCCGCCGCAATCGCACAAAGATGTGCTGCGCGTGCCGGTGTGGGCGGTCACGAAAGACCCGTCGCAAGTCCAGCCGATTGACCTGAAGGCGCTCACTGGGAAGGTGGACGGCAAGCCGGCCGCGATCGTGTCGGCGCACGGGCCGGGGGACGATCTGGCTATCCTGCTGGTGCTAGACTTGTCCGACGATATGGCGCTGGCCGATGTGGCCAAAGACGCGGCAATCGCGGCCGTGGAGGCGCTGCCGCCGAACGCCACGGTCGCGCTGCTGCGCGCGCAGGACGGCCTGCACGTGCTTGAAGACCCGACGACGGACCGCGGCGCGATCGCGCAGGCCATCAAAGGCGTGGCTGTGGCGGGCAAGGCGGGGCTGCTCGATACGGTCGAGGTGGCCGAGCGCGTCGCCGACACGATGCTGGCGAAGTCGGCGGTGCGGGTCGCCGTGGTTTACATCACCGACAGCAGCGTCGCCAATTACCGCGAGGATTTCACCAATCCCGTGATCAACTCGAGCGATTCGCACGACATCAGCCGCAGCTTCCCGGAAGGGCTCGTGCGCGAGAAGATTTCGAAAGTCGGAGCGAATCTCGCGCTGTTCCAGACGCCGTTTTTCGCGGTGCACATCGCTTACCGGAGCGACCGTCTGAACGAGGCATACCAGACCGGGCTGTTGCATCTGGCCACACTGTCGGGCGGGTCAAGCGCGTTCTGCCGCTCGCGCGCGGAGATTCCGGACGCCATCTCGGCCATGTTCCGCACCGTGGCCGGGCATTACAGCATTGCGCTGCGCATGCCGCAGAAGCCGCCCAAGGCGGTGCAAGTGCAGCTCGAGTGCCCCGGTCAGGTTCTCACCTACCGCAACCGTTTTGTATTACAACGATGAAAGGCAAAGTTATGTCCAGGCCGCGTTTCGTCCCGTTTTGGCTCCCGCTTTCGCTGGCGGTGGCCGCCACCGCCGTGGTTGCCGTGGTGATGACAGGGCTTGTCCGCACGCGCTCGAGCCAGGGCGCGTTGCTCGCGAAACTCGAGGCCGAGAACCGCAGCCTGCGCGCGCAGTCCGCCGCCCTGTCGCAAGAGACCGAAGAACTGCGGCGGCGCCTGGCGGCCCAATCCGGCGAGCCGCAGCCGGCGGTCGCGCGCGGCGGGCAGCCGGTGCCCGGCGACTCGCTCGAGCACGCGAAGATGCTGATCCAGTTCCGCGAGCAGCTTCAGGCAGCGAACAAATCCATCGAGGGGCTGCAGATCCGGATCCAGGAAATGCAGTACACCATTGAGAAGGCGGCCGAGGAAAATAAACGCCTGTCCGCATCCGAATCCGAGTTGAAAGAGAAAGTGGCGGCGTCCAACCGCGTGCTCGAAGCTGTTCAGGCGGAGATGAAGGGCAAGGAGGGCCGGCTGGCGGACCTGGAGGCGGCCAATCGCCGTTTAAGGGACGAAAACCGCGCCAGTAGCGACAAAATTGCGCAAATTCCACGCCAGTTGCGCGAACTCGAGGAAATCAACCGCCGCCGCGAGAGCTACCTGAGCAACATCCTGCGGCGCTACCGCGACGTGACCGACCAGTACAGGTCGCTGGCGTCGAGGCTCGATCGCGAGAATCCGGGGCCGGGTTCGAATGAGCTGGGCGCGATCCAGAACACGATTTCGATGGCCGAGGAAGACCTTCGGCAGCTCGCCAGCCTCAATTCCCAGGCGGCGCGGGTGCAGCAGAAGATCGGGAGGTAACAGTACCCCCAGTTTTCACGAAACCTGGAGCGGCATTCCGAATCCAAATAGGTGAGGATGTCGCTCATGATGGGGGACAACGTGAAAACTCTCGGGTCGCGCCTGCAAACGCTGTGGTGCAAGTCAATGCACCCGGCTCCGATGTGGCCGGTCAAGGGCCGCTATCAATGTCCGGTCTGCCTTCGTTCTTATGAAGTGCCGTGGGAGCGCAGCACCGTCGCGTGCAAGAGAGCCCCCGCGCAGCCCGTCCGGAACCAGGTGGCAACCGCGCGTTCCACCGCCGCCGCCGTCGCCGCAGCCGCATCGAACTAACTGCCCCGGCACTATCGTGCTACGATACGAGCAGAGGGGCTGTGAACGGTTCCGAACCAACGGAAGTCGCGGTCGACTACCGCGCATTGTCTGAATTTCACTACCAGATCCGCCGTTTTCTGCGCGTCAGCGAGCAGGCGGCACGCCAGGCCGGTCTCGAGCCTCAACAACACCAACTGATGCTTGCCATACGGGGGCTGCCGCAGGGCGGCGAGCCCACCGTCAGCGAACTGGCTGAGCGCCTGCAAGTCCGTCATCACAGCGTTGTGGAGTTGATCGACCGCCTGGAGCAGCGAGGGTTCGTCGCGCGGCGGCGCGCGGAGCGCGACCGGCGGAAAGTGCTTGTCGATCTCACGGCCGAAGGAGAGCGCATGCTGCTCGCGCTGAACGCTACACACCGGATGGAACTGCAGGAGGCGGGGCCGGAACTGGTGCGCTTGTTGAGCGGGCTCCTTGTTGTAAAAGCTTAACGCGAAGCGCAACAGGCCCGCGCTGGGTTGCGCGCCCTGTTGACGTATACTTTGAGTTAAAGGGCTGGTATGAAAACCTACTGGAAGTTTGCCGCGCTGGTGGCGGTGGTGGTTGGCGCGCTGGTGTGGCTGGCGGCGGGCGGCATCGACGAGGGCAAGACCTACTACAAGACCGTGTCCGAGTTGCAGCAAATGGGCGATAGCGCGGGCGGCAAGCGGCTGCGCGTGGCAGGCGACGTCGAGCCCGGGTCGATCGTGCGCAACGGCAAAGAAGTTTCCTTCGTGCTCCGGCAGGAACAGAAGACGCTCAAGGTGGTTTACGTGGGCTCAAGCCCGCTGCCGGACACGTTCAAGGACGGCGCGCAGGCGCTGGCGGACGGCAAACTCGGTCCGAACAACGTGTTCCAGGCGAACGCGATCCAGGCCAAGTGCGCGTCCAAGTACGAAGCCAAGCCGGGGCAGGCGCATCCTTCCAACGTTCCAATCCGCAAGGCCGAGTTGTAAATTTTTTATGGAAAATCTGGGCTCGCTGGCGATCCTTCTCGCGTTCTGCCTGTCCGCATTCGCCGTCATTGCTTCGGCGGTGGGCGGGTGGAAGCGAAACCTTTTCCTGGTCCATAGCGCCGAGCGCGCGGTGTACGCGATCTGCCTGCTGACGACGGTCGCTTCGGCCGTGATCGTGACCGGATTGCTCACGAGCGATTTCCGGTTCGCCTACGTGGCCGGGCACAGCAACCGCGCCATGCCGGTGCTGTACAAATTCGCGGCGTGGTGGGGCGGGCAGGAAGGCTCGCTGCTGCTGTGGAGCTGGCTGCTTTCCTGCTACGCGGCGATCGTGGTGTCCACCAACCGGCGCAAGCACCGCAACATGATGCCGTACGTGACGGCGACGCTCATGCTGACGCAGTGCTTTTTCCTGACGCTGAACGCGTTCGTCGCGCCGCCGTTCCAGATGCTCGCCGTGGGGCGGTCGATCCAGGCGATGCCGGACGGGCAGGGGCTCAACCCGCTGCTGCAATATCCGGCAATGGCGATTCATCCGCCGATGCTGTACCTCGGCTACGTGGGGTTCGCCGTGCCGTTCGCTTTCGCAATCGGATCGCTCATCACGCGCCAGCCGGGTGACGAATGGATTCACACGACGCGGCGGTGGACGCTCGTCACGTGGCTGTTCCAGAGCACGGGGATCGTGCTCGGCGCGGCGTGGGCGTTCGCGGTGCTCGGGTGGGGCGGCTACTGGAATTGGGACCCGGTGGAGAACGCTTCGTTCCTGCCGTGGGTGACCGGGACCGCGTTCCTGCATTCGGTCATGATGCAGGAGAAGAAGGGAATGATGAAGGTGTGGAACATGGTGCTGATTTCGAGCACCTTTTTCCTGTGCATCTTCGGGACGTTCCTGACGCGGTCGGGCATTGTGAGCTCGGTGCATGCGTTTTCGCAGTCGTCGATCGGGCGGTGGTTCGTCGGGTTCCTCGCGATCGTGATCGCGGGCACGGTGTACCTGATTCTGGACCGGCTGGATTACCTGAAAACGGAAGCGCGCCTCGAAAGCGTGCTTTCGCGCGAGTCGAGCTTCATGTTCAACAACCTGATCCTGCTCGCGGCGTGCTTTGCGATCCTGTGGGGCACGCTGTTCCCGGTGATCTCCGAGGCGGTGACGGGCGAGAAAATCACGGTAGGGCCACCGTTCTTCAATCGCATCAATATTCCGATCGGGTTGTTTCTGCTGTTCCTGACGGGCGTGGGGCCGCTGTTCGCATGGCGGCGCACATCGCTCGACGGTTTACGGAGGAATTTTCTGTGGCCTGCGCTCGGGGCGCTTGCGCTGACGGGCGTGCTGATCGCGGCAGGGGTGCGGCACTTCTACGCGCTGACGTGTTTCGCGCTGTCGCTGTTCGTGGCGTGGACGATCGCAGTGGAGTTTCACAAGGGCGCTCGGGCGATCCGGGCGAAGACGGGGCAGAACCTGCTCGCCGCGGCGATCGAGCTGACGCATCGGAACACGCGGCGATATGGCGGCTACATCGTCCACATGGGCATCGTGCTGATGTTCATCGGCTTCGCGGGCGCGGCTTTTAACAAGGACACGACGGCCGAGGTGCGGATGGGCGATTCGTTCCCGATCGGGCGTTACCAGCTTCGGGTGGCGGAGCTGACTTCGGGCGACGGCGAGAACTACGCGTGGACGCGGGCGATTGTCGAGGTTTCGAAGGGCGGCAAGCGCCTGGGCACGCTCGAACCGGAGCACAGGTTTTTCAAGGCGAGCAATCAGGCGACGTCGGAGGTCGCAATCCGGCGGCGGCTGAACGAGGACTTGTACCTCAACTACGCCGGACCTTCGGCGGACAACCAGCGCGCGGTGATCCAGGCCTTCGTGTTCCCTCTGGTGGATTGGATCTGGATCGGGTTCGCGGTGCTGTTTGCCGGCACGCTGGTGTGCCTGATTCCGAGCAAGGTGCGGCTGCAGTATCCGCGGACGCAAGTGGTGGCCGTTAAGAGTGCCTATGAGCCGGTTGAGAAATAGCCTGCTGGTGGCGGCTCTGGCGGCGCTGTGCCTGGCGCAGGGCGGAGAGAACCCGCTGCTCAACGAGCGCGTGCGGCGGCTGGGCGAACAGCTCGGGTGCCAGTGCGGATGCGGCAGCTCGGTGACGTCGTGCAATATGCTCGAGTGCCACTTCGCGAGCCCCGCCCGGAAGAAACTGCTCGCGCTGGTGAACGCCGGGGAGTCCGATTCCGCGATTCTCGATTCCTTCGTGAAGGAGTACGGGCCGCGCGTGCTGCTGAAGCCGCCCGCCGAGGGCTTCAACCTTGTAGGCTGGGTGATGCCGTTCGTGGGCCTGGCGTTCGGCCTGGCGTTCGTGTGGTGGGTCATCAAGCGGTTCCGGCGCCCGGTGGCGGTCGCAGGGGGGCCCGGGATGGACGACGCCACGCTCGCGCGCTACCAGGAGCGGATCGACAAAGACCTGGAAAAACTGGACTGATGATGATCGTAGCCGCCGCCGTACTCGTAATCGGCGTTCTTGTGTTCACGCTTCTGGTGCGCAAGGAGGATTTGCCGGAGCCGGAGCCCGCCTCGCCGGTGCGGCACCTGGAGGAGCGCAAGGCGACCATTTATGAGAACCTGCGCGACCTTCAGTTCGAGTACAGGGTCGGGAAGCTGTCGGATCAGGATTACCAGCAGACGAAACAGGATTTGCAGAAGGAGCTGGCGGCGGTGATGGCGGAGATCGATGCGGTTGGCGGGAAGCAGCCGCCGGTGAAGGCGCAACCGCCCGCGCCACCGAAACGCGAGCGCAAGGGCGTGGTCTGTCCGCACTGCGGAGCGAAATTCGCCAACTCGATGAAGTTCTGCGGCGAGTGCGGCAAGGCGATTCCGGTGGAGGCGTCGAAATGAGGGCGCTGGCGCTTCTGCTCACGGCGGCATCGGCGTTTGCGGCGGTGGATGGCACGGTACTCAACCGGAGCACGGGGAAGCCGCAGGCGGGCGCGGTGGTGACGCTGTTCAAGCTCACGCAGGCGGGGCCGCAGCTCGTTCAGGCAACGAAGACGGATGCGCAGGGGAAGTTTGCCATCGCGCAGGAAACGGGCCAGACGCCGCTGCTGGTTGAGGCCGGCTTCGACGGCGTTTCGTATAACCACATGATCCCGCCGGGGGCGCCGGCGACGAACATCACGGTCGATGTCTACGGCACCACGAAGGACTCGAGCGCCGCGCCGGTCACGCAGCACATCGTGATCCTCGAGCCCGCGGGCCCGCAGCTCTCGGTGACCGAGACGTTTTTCCTGAAGAACGACGGCAACCTGACTTACAACGATCCGGCCGCGGGCACGCTGCGGTTTTTCATTCCGCCCGCGGCGAAGGACACGGTACGGGTGATGGCGACTTCGCCCGGGGGCATGGCGGTGCAGCGCGATGCCGAGGCCGCGAAAGGCGCCGGGGCGCACAAGCTGGACTTCCCGATCAAGCCGGGCGGCGAGACGCGCATCGATATCACGTACTCGGTGCCGGATGCGGCGGCGTTCGCGAGCAAGGTCTTCTACAAGGGCGCGCCGACCCGGCTGGTGGTTCCGGCGGGCGTCACGCTCGAAGGCAGCGAGCTTAAGTCGCTCGGCCAGGAGCCGCAGACACAGGCGGCGATTTACGAGACGACCGCGGCGGCTTACGCGGTGAAGATCGCGGGCACGGGGTCGCTGCGCGGCGCGGGTTCGGAGTCCGGGGAAGAAGCCGGCGACGCGGGCCCGTCGATCCGCACGATTGCGCCGCCGGGCTTCGAAGACCGCAAGTTCCAGATTCTGGCTTTGACGCTCGCGATTCTCGCGCTCGGCTTCGTGCTGCTCTACCGGCGAGGCGCGGCCGCGCGATGAATCCGGTCGAGGTCGCGGGGGTCTGGAAGTATTACGGCGATTACCCTGCGCTTCGGGACATCAGCTTCACGGTGGAGCCGGGCGCGTGCATGGCGCTGCTCGGCCGCAACGGCGCGGGCAAGACCACTCTACTGCGGATCGTCGCGGGCCTCGCGCGCGCGGCGCGCGGCACAGTGAACATCTGCGGCCGGGACACGCGCGAGCGGGAGACGCGGCAGCAGATCGGTGTGATCGGGCACGGCATTTCGCTCTACGACGAGCTTTCCGCCTACGAGAATCTGAAGCTGTTCGCGGGCATGTACGGGCTGCCCGATGCGGATCGCGTGGTCGCAGAGTGGCTGGAGCGCACGGGCCTCGATAAAGTGCGCGACGGGCTGGTGCGCGAGTTTTCGCGCGGCATGCGGCAGCGGCTGGCGGTGGCGCGCGCGTTTCTGCACGATCCCTCGGTGCTGCTGCTCGACGAGCCGTTCACGGCGCTCGACGATCGGGCCATCGCGCTGCTGCAATCGCTGCTGCGCGACGCTTCGTCGGAGGGGCGCACCATCGTTCTTTCGACCCATCAGTTGCGCGAGGCGCTGGATCTGGCGACGCACGTGACGCTGCTGGTGCGCGGCCGCCTGGCCCACACCGGCGAGCGCACCCCGCAGATGCTGGAGGATACCGGATGGCTGTACCGGCAGTTCGGGTAGCGCACGACGTGAAGCGCCCGCGGCTGAGCTTCGTCCGCCAGACTCTGACGATCGCATGGAAAGACCTGCGCTCGGAGATGCGCACGAAGGAGGCGCTGAACGCCTCGGTCGCGTTCTCGCTGGTGATTCTGCTGCTGTTCAGCTTCGCCTTCGAGCCGACCGAGGAGCAGACGCGGCAGATTTCGGGCGGCTTGTTGTGGCTGGTGTTCGCGTTTGCCGGGGCGCTGATTCTGAACCGGAGTTTTGCGCGCGAGCTGGCGAACGATTGCCTGGACGCGCTGGTGGCGGCGCCGCTTTCGGGCGCCTCGCTGTTCCTGGGGAAGGCTCTCGCGAACTTCGCGCTGCTGTTCGTGGTGGAGTACGTGTGCCTGCCGGTGTTCGGCGTGTTCTACAACGTTCGGTGGACGCAGCAATTCTGGACGCTGACGGGCGTGGTCGCGCTGGGGACGTGGGGGCTGACAGTGGTGGGGACGATGTTCAGCGCCCTGACGGTGAACCTGCGGCTGCGCGAGTTGATGCTGCCGACGATCGTGTATCCGATCATGATTCCGGGACTGCTGGCGGCGGTGCAACTGACGACGCCTCTCGTGATGGGGCAGCCGCTGACCGGGGAGCTGATGCAGTGGCTGCGGTTGTTGGTGGCTTTCGACGTGATCTTCACGGCGCTGGCGGTGGCGCTGGTGGAAACCGTGCTGGTCAGATGAGAGATTTGATCTGCGTTTATCTGAGTTCATCTGCGGCTGAATAAAAGCACTTTGGGCCGCCGATGAACGCCGATAAACGCCGATAATGGAGGCCCTGTGCGACAGAAGTTGATTTATGCCCTTGCGTTCCTCGCGGCGGTTCTGCTCGCCCGGAACTTGTATGTGATGCTGCTCCAGTTTCCGGATGAGGTGCAGCAGGGGCCGATTTTCCGCATCATCTTCTTCCATGTGCCGGTGGCTTGGACTGCCTTCCTCTGTTTTTTTGCGGCTTTGATCGCTAGTGTCGCGTACCTTGTTACGAAGAATTTGCGCTATGACGCTTTCGCGGCTTCGGTTACCGAGGTCGGCCTGGCTTTCGGCGCGGCCAATTTACTTACGGGGATGATCTGGGGCCGCATCATCTGGGGCATCTGGTGGACTTGGGACGCGCGCCTCACTTCCATGCTCGTCGGGTGGCTTATCTATGCGGGATATATGATGCTGCGGCATGCGATCGAGGAGCCGACCGAGCGGGCGAAGATGGCCGCGGTGCTTTCGATTTTCGCGTTCGCCGATGTGCCGATCATCTTCTTCTCGATCAAGTGGTGGCGCACGCAGCATCCGCAGCCGGTCATCTGGGGCGGCGGGTCAATGGACCCGGCCTACTGGCGCATGATGTTCGTGAACTGGATTCCGCTGCTGATGCTCGGGGGCGCGCTGCTGCTCATCCGGATGCGTCAGGAACAGACGGCGCGCGAGGTGGACGCTCTGCGCCGCCAGGCGCACGCGTTTTGAGCATAATATTCCTATGCTTCAAGTCACCGGCGAGTTCACCGCCGAGCAATACCAGCGCAACTTCCAGTTCCTGTTCTACGGCCTGCTGACCGCATGGCTGGTGCTGCTTGCTTTCGTAGCACTGCTGGCCTCGCGCGAGCGCAAGCTGCGCCGGGAGCTCGAGCGGCTCAGCCGGATGATCGAAGACAGGGAAAGCGAGGGCCGCTCATGAAACGCCGCCAGTTGTTCCAGACGCTCGCCGCGGGCGCGCTCGTTTCGAGCCGCGAGCTTGTGGCGCAGGAGAAAGTCGCGCGCGCGGTGCGCGGGATGCCTTCCCCGCGGATCAAAGACGTCCAGGCGATCGCGACCGCGCCCAACGGGCTGCGGCTCATCGTGGTCAAGATCGTCACGGACCAGGACGGGCTCTACGGGTACGGGTGCGCGACGTACACGCAGCGCGCGGATCTGGTGGTCCCGGCAATCGAGCGGTATCTGAAGCCGTTCCTCGCCGGCCACCCGGCCGACCGCATCGACGATATCTGGCAGGCCTGCTACAACAGCTCGTACTGGCGAAACGGCCCGGTGCTGAATAACGCGATCAGCGGCGTGGACCAGGCGCTGTGGGACATCAAGGGCCGGCAGGCGGGGATGCCCGTGTATCAACTGCTCGGCGGCAAATGCCGCGAGGCGGTGGATTGCTACGGGCACGCGAGCGGCTTGGAGATCCCGGAGGTGATCGAGAACGCGCGGAAGTGGATGGCCCAAGGGTTCCGGCACGTGCGCGTCCAGATCGGCATCCCGGGGATGGATGGATACGGCGCGGGCGGCGGGCAGGCGCGCGTGGAGAAACTGCACGATGCGCCGGTGTACGATCCCGCGGTGTACCTGCGGCGCGCGCTGAAGATGCTCGAGGCGGCCCGCAAGGAACTGAGCGACGAGGTGGAACTGCTCCACGATGTGCATGAGCGCGTTTCGCCGATCCAGGCCGTGCAGTTCGCCAAGGATGTCGAGAAGTTCAAGCTGTTCTTCCTGGAGGACCCGCTTTCGCCCGAGGACATCGCGTACTTCCGGCAGATGCGCTCGCAGTGCGCGACTCCGATCGCGATGGGCGAGCTGTTCAACAGCCCGCACGAGTGGACGCCGCTCATTGCCGAGCGGCTGATCGACTACATACGGATCCACATTTCGCAGGCGGGCGGGCTGACGCCGTGCCGGAAGATTGCGGCGCTCGGCGAGATTTTCGGCGTGAAGACAGCCTGGCATGGGCCGGGGGACGTTTCGCCGGTGGGCCATGCGGCGAACGTTGCGCTCGATCTGGCTTGCTACAACTTCGGCGTGCAGGAGTACTCGCCGTTCAATGAACGCTTGCAAGAGGTGTTCCAGGGGTGCCCGGTGCTGAAGAACGGGTATCTCTACGCGAACGAGGCCCCGGGTTGGGGCATCGAGGTGAACGAGAAGGCCGCGGCGAAGTATCCGTTCGGCAATCAGGAGCGCCAGAACAGGTATAACGGCGGGTGGGGCGAGATCCGGAAGCCGGACGGCACGATCATCAAGCAGTAAGAAGCTGGAAGCTAGAAGTTAGAAGCTAGAAGCCAGAAGACCGTCGAACCAGGCCAGGGTCCGGCGGATAATGTCTCTCTGGTGTGCCGGGTTGGCTATGGCGTGGCCTTCACCGGGGTAGATGACGAATTCGGTTTTGACTCCCAGCGTTTTGAGGGCGTGCCAGAATTCCCAGGATTGGGGCGCCGGGCATTCGGCGTCGCGCTCGCCTACTACGATGAGCGTCGGGGTCTTTACGTTTTTGATGTAGGTGATTGGTGAGCTGCGCGCGTAAGCCGCAGGGTCGTCATAGACCGAGGCTCCGAAGTAGGGGAGCATCCACTGGTCGATCAGGTTTTCTCCGTAATAGCTCTGCCAGTTGGACAGGCCGGCTCCGGCGACCGCGGCTCGGAAGCGGTTCGTTTGTGTGACGGCCCACATGGTCATGTAGCCTCCGTAGCTCCAGCCGGTTATGCCGACCCGGTTGTTGTCCACGGGCAGGGTCCTGATTACTTCATCGACCCCGTTGAGGATGTCGCGGAAATCTCCGTAGCCGAAGTCTCGGATGTTGGCTTGCGCGAAGTCTTCGCCGAAGCCGAGGGAGCCTCGCGGGTTCGGGAATAGCACGAAATATCCGGCGGCAGCCAGCAGGCTGGGCGTGCTTGCGGCGGGCCAGTGCGAGCCTTCCATGCCGGCGGGGCCTCCGTGGACCCAGACCACCAGCGGCCAGCGCTTGTTTGCGTCGTAGGCGCGCGGGTAGAGGAGCCAGCCCTGCACGCGGCGGCCTTCGCTCGTCCAGCGGAGGCTCCTGGCTTCGCCCCATTCGGGTTTGCGGTCCGCGTTCAGGTTCGTGATTTGCTTCCACGCTCCGATCGGGCCGGCCCAGATTTCGGGGGGGTCGGTAAAGGAATGCCGGATGACGGCGGAGGTCTTTCCGTCGCGCGAAAGCGCGGCTCCAGGGAGCCAGCCGTTTTGCGAGACGACACCGGGGCCTCGCCAGAGCGTCTCGCGGCGCCCGCTTTGCGGGTCGAGCGCGGCGAAGGCCGTCTCGCCCCCGGCGAGTTGCGGTATCAGGATGCGGCCGTCTTCGAGCCAGTGGATGCCCGCCGCCGATGCTCTCATTCCGGGCGTGAGGTTGCGCGCTTCTCCGCCCGACGCAGGGATGAGGAACACGT
Organism: Acidobacteriota bacterium; assembly: GCA_050261515.1. Taxonomy (GTDB): domain Bacteria; phylum Acidobacteriota; class Terriglobia; order Bryobacterales; family Bryobacteraceae; genus JBLNDJ01. The sequence goes on from JBLNDJ010000056.1 coordinate 163,443, forward strand.
CGCCGCCCGTCATGCCTTCGTCGCTCATGAGGCCCGAGACGAAAGCGATCGCGCGGCCGTCGGGCGACCAGCGCGGGTCGGCGATCTGGAGCGGCGGCTTCCAGAGCGCGGTGGTTTTGCGGGCGTGAATATCGATGGTGTAGAGCTTCGCGATGTACCAGTTGTCATCGCCGGGGCCGGGCGCGCCTGTCGCGGCGAAGGCCCGGCCGTCGGGCGCCCAGTCGAATTCGTAGATGTAGAGATCGGGCGGCGACACCTGCCTTACTTTGCCTCCGTTCGCGTCAACGATCGCGATGCGCTGGTGATAGATCTTCGCCCCGATGACGCCGGTCTCGGGCGTCGAGGGCTGAAGCGGCCCGGCGGCGCGCGGCGCGTTTTCGGTGAAGAGAAACGCGATGGACTTTCCGTCGGGGGACCAGCGTGGCGACGCCAGGAAGCCGGTGAGGTCCGTCAAGCGCTTCGGCGCGCCTCCGTTGGCGTCCGTAACGTATAGCTGATCGGAAAGGAACGCCAGGCGGCGGCCGTCGGGCGACCACGCGATTCCGGTGCCTGCGGCGACGCGGCGGGGCGCGCCTGAGCCCGCGTGCAGGTCCTGAATGAAAATGCCTCCGGCCGCCCCGGCCCAGGCGGCGCGGGTTCCGTCCGGTGCGACCGCGACCTCGCGCAGGCCTTCGGTGGCGGCGAGCGCGTCGTAGACGCGGTCGAACGAAAACTGTGCGGCCGCCGCGAGGCCGAACGAGACGCAAGAGACAGCTAGCAGGCGTGCGGTTTTCAAGGACGCTCCTCAGGATGAGTGTACCGGAGCGCCCCGTGCCGCCGGGGCCCTCTGCAGTCCGCCGCGGGCCGAGGGCCTGGCTCCTAGATCTCGCGGCCGCGGCCGCCCCGGGCGAAGTGCGCGATGAGCGAGACCACGAAAATGATCAGGAACAGATAGAACAGAAGCTTCGCGATTCCAGCCGTTGCGGCGGCAATGCCTCCGAACCCGAACACCGCCGCAATGATCGCGAGAACCAGAAACACCAAAGCCCAATTGAGAATCGACATAGTTGTTCCTCCCGGCTATTTGATGATCGCCGGCCGCCGGTGAGAAGATTTTTCGTATGCGTATCGGACTCGTGCTCGCGTTAGCGGTTTCGGCGGCGGCGATTGAACCGGGTAAGGTATGGCTCGATACGTCGGGCAAGCCGATCCAGGCGCACTCGGCAGGCATCCTGCTCAAAGACGGCGTTTATTACTGGTACGGCGAGGACAAGACGCTCGGCAATTTCAACCAGACGGGAATTTCGTGCTATTCGTCGCGCAATCTGCGCGAGTGGACCCGCCAGGGCACGGCGCTTCCCAAAGACGCGCTACCTCCCCAGTTCCGCGACCAGGGCATCTGCGAGCGCGCCAAGGTGCTGTTCAACAAGAAGACCGGCAAGTACGTCATGTGGATGCACCTGGATTCGAAGGACTACACGGTCGCGAGCGCGGGCGTGGCCGTGGCGGACCGTCCCGCGGGGCCGTTCCGGTTCCTCGGTTATAAGCGTCCGGTGAAGTACGACTTCGGGTATCCGGAGAAAGACCGCACGCGGCAGAGCCAACTCGGCGGGACGTATCGCGATATGAACCTTTTCCTCGACGACGACGGGCGCGCGTATGCGTTCTATGCTTCCGAGGACAACTGGACGATGTATGTCGTGCGGCTGAACGAAGAATTCACCGCGGCCGAGGAACCAGCCGTGCTGGGCAAGACGTGGTCGCGCATTCTGGTGCGGAAGATGCGAGAAGCGCCTGCTCCATTCAAATACAAGGGGAAGTACTACCTGATCACATCCGGGTGCACGGGATGGGCTCCGAATGCAGCGGATTACGCGGTTGCGGACCACGTGCTCGGCCCCTACGAGATGCGGGGCAGCCCCATGCGCGGGCCGGACGCGGACAAGACATTTTTCGCCCAGAGCACGTACGTAATTCCCGCGCCCGGAAAGCCGGCGGGCTCGTTCATCTTCCTCGCGGACCGCTGGAACGCGAGGCGGCTCGAGGATTCGCGCTACGTGTGGCTGCCATTCACGATGAAGCCGGACGGCACGTTCACGATCGAGTGGCTGGACCGGTGGGAGCCATGAGATATTAGTGTCCGTATGTCCTCCTCACGCAGGTCCTTCCTCGCGGGCAGCCTGGCGCTTCCGGCTGCGGCTTCGCTTCGCGCTTCGGCCGCGCCGGACAAGCCGGCGCTCGCTTACCGCACGCTCGGCAGAACGGGGCTCAAGGTTACGACGGTCGGCTACGGGTGCATGATCACGTCGGACCCGGCGGTGATCCAGCGCGCGGTCGATCTGGGGATCAATTTCTTCGACACGGCGCGCGAGTATCAGTCGGGCAACAACGAGCGCATGGTGGGGACGGCGCTCAAAGGCCGCCGCCAGAAGATCTACCTGGCGACGAAGACCGAGGGCGATTCGACCAAAAGCGCGCTCGAGCAGCTCGATACGAGCCTGCGGGAATTGCAGACCGATTACGTGGACGTCTGGCACCTGCACAGCAAGGACGCGCCCGCAGAAATTACCGATGAGCTGTGTGAAGCGCAGCTTATCGCGAAGAAGGCGGGAAAGATCCGGTTCGCGGGCGTGAGCACGCACTCGCCGAATGCGATCCGGGACGAGATCCTCAGGCGGGGGCACTTCGACGTGGTGCTGGCCGTCTACAACTTCATGGTGGGGAAGGCGGACGAGGCGTTTCTCGCCGCGATGCAGAAGGCCAACATCGGCGTGGTGGCGATGAAGGTAATGGCAGGCGGCGACAAGAAGCGGCCGGTCATGAAGCGCGAAGGCGCGGCGTTGGCGGCGCTGAAATGGATTCTCAGGAATCCGGCGGTCGCGACGACGATCCCGAGCATGACGGACAACGACCAGCTCGACGAGAACATGCTCGCCATGGCCGGAGCGTTCAGCGAAGCGGACGCCAAGGTGCTGGCGGCGCGGGCGGATGAGATTCAGAGCATCTACTGCCGCATGTGCAACGCGTGCAGCGGCCAGTGCCCGCAAGGACTGCCGGTGCGCGAGGTGCTGCGGTCGGTGATGTACGCCGAGGGCTACGGCCAGTTCGCGCTGGGGCGGGAGCATTTCCGCAGGCTGCCGGCCGAAGCGCAGGACGTGCGGTGCGCCGACTGCGCTGGATGCAGCGTGAAATGCCCGAACGGCGTGGCGGTGGCGAAGCGGGCGGAATTGGCGCAGGCTTGGTTCGCTTAAATCTGCGTTCATCTGCGTTCATCTGCGGCTAGCATTGTTTTTGAGAGGGTTCATCGTCGGGCGGCACTTTTATTTCAGCCGCAGATGAACGCAGATGAACACGGATTAATGGGGTGAACCCCTCTGTTGAGACAAACCGGATTGGCACACTTGCCGTTTAATGGTTTTCCCTTCTCAAACAGCCGATCCTCCGCCGGAATGGTCCTCGGTTGGCGAAGCGGAGGCGGG
>JBLNDJ010000057.1:0-90623 GCA_050261515.1 Acidobacteriota bacterium
CCGCGATCGATCGATCGCGGAAACCTTGCGGCCCGGCGCTCTCCCTGCCGAGCTTCACGAGTTGCTTCAATAGGGCCGCGATCGATCGATCGCGGAAACAGCCACCCTCCCATCCTATTCAGTTTTCAAACACCTGTCGAGCCAACCGCGAGAGCCTTGCCCGCGCCCGCCCGCAAACCACTCCGCCCAGCCACACCCCGCAGTCCAACCACGTGCATCCACACCACTTATCCCCGCGCGAGCGCCTCCCGCCATTCCGCCGCCGCCCCACCGCTCGCGCCGCATCGCTCACCTCGTCACAAACGCCGGATACGTCGCAATCTCCCCATCCAGCACCCGCGCCAGCACGCGCGCCTGCACCTCCATCAGCCGCCGGTAACTCACCCGGTAGTCGAACAGCGGATGCGTCACCATCGTATCCATCCGCAACTCATACGCCCGGTAAAATCCCTTGCGCCCCTCCGGCCTCAGCGCCACCGCCGGACCCACCCGGATGAAATCCTTCGCCGTCACCATCCGCGTGTTGATCGCCGTCAGCACCGCCGAATCCGCCACCAGCGGACGGAATGGCTCCATCAAATCCAGCGCCAGCGCCGGCCGCCCGAACCTCGGCTGATGATAAAACCCGATGAACGGATCGAACCCCACCGCATACGCCGCCACCGTGAGATCTTTCGCCAGCATGCTGTACCCGAGCGACAACAGCGCATTCACCGCGTCCCGCGGAGGCCTGCGGTTCCGCCCCGCAAAGTCAAAATCGAACTCGCCCGCATCGCCGCCCTCCGCAATTTTGACCATCCCGGCGAACTCTTCGAAGTACAGTCGCGCCGCGTAGCCCTCGATCCCCAGCAACTCCTCCTGGTTCGACGCCCGCTCCGCCTTCTCCGCCAGCTCCTTCAACTCCCGCAGCACCATCCCGTTGGGTTCAACATGGTTCCTCTGCAGCATCGTCCGCTGGTTCCGGATCTTGCCGCCTACGAGGCTTCGCGACAGTCCCAGCGCAAACCACTCCACCTCGGCCAGCCGGAACTGCGCCCGCCGCAGAAAAACATTCTTCTGATTCAGCCCGTTCGTGATGCCATAAAACCACCCGCCCTGCGAAAAGTAACAGACTGGCACCCCTGCCTCGCACAGCGCCTGCACCGCCTGCGTCGAGATCTGTATGTTCCCCATCACGTTGAACTGGCAGATCTCGCCCATGCGGATCTCCTGCACCAGCGAATCGCGCTCGCGAACCTGTAGCACCTCGCCCGACTTCCCCACGCGCAGCCCCTGCGTGTTCAGATACACGGGACGCAGATCGTTGCGCGGTGCGATCAGCCGCCGCACCTCCGTCGCCGGACCCTTGCGAGGCGCCGCGCCGTTCCCTCCGAACAGTGACATCTGCTGCGGCCCGCGCTCGCGCCCCTCCACAAGCAAATTGGTCTCATCGGGAAGACAGATTCCCGCCAGCGAGCACCCAACGCACTTCGGCGAATCCGCCAGCGGGCGCGGAATCACGCCAGTCGCAGCCAGTTCCCAGGCGCGTGCGATCTCGCGAGCCGCCTCCGCCATCACCGGTTCATCGAATGGTACGCGCACGCGCTGGCGCGTCGCCACGTAGAAGACCACGCCCTCCTCGCACCGGTATCCGCTCGACCGAAGCACCAGCCCCTGCACAGCGAGCTGTATGCGATCGGCGGGCCACAACTCGATTCCGTCATCCCGCTCGCGAGGCTTGCCGTGCTTGTAATCGACCGGCGTCACCGCGCCGTCCTCGACCTCCACCAGGTCCATGCGCGCGATCACGCGGTATTCATCGCTCGCCAGCGTCACCGATCGCGAGTGAATTCGCTCCTCGCCGATCTCCTTCGCGCGCGGCAGTTCGCCGGATTTCTCGTCCACGCGCCGGTGCTGGAACCGGCCCTCGATCGTATCGGCGCTGTCCTGAAAAACACCTTCTACCCACTCGTAGAAGAACAGCCGCGGGCAATAGACGAACTCATTGACCATGCGGGCCGGCAGATAGTCCGGCAGCCGCCGTCCGGCCGGATCGGCCAGGGCGGGAAGGGCGCTCATCGGAACCTCGCTAGACGATGATGCACGGCGAATCCAGCGCCGTGTACGGTTTGCCAAGCGCGGTGATCACCCGGTCGCCGCGCCCCTCCGCCGGCCCCAGGTTCACGAACAGCACTTGGTCTTCTTTCTGGTTGATGATCCCCGCCAGTTCCGCGCGGCACCGCACGACATCGGCCGCCGTCCACTGGCATTCGAACACCGAGTACTGCAAATGGTCCCCGTAGTTCCGCATCGTCTGGAACACCCGCCGCAACCGTTTCTCATCGGCGATGTCGTAACAGACCAGGTAGGAGTTGCGCATCATGCCTCTAAGCAGCTCGACGTATCTCCACGCGCTTGATCAGCTTGGCAATTTCGCTGGGAGTCGCTCCGATGGCCAACAGGGTCCGCATCATCAAATCGACGGACACCGACCGGTCGGCTGCTTCCATCTTGGCCACCCGTGACTGGCTGGAGCCGAGCTGCTCCGCCAGCGCGGCTTGAGTCATTCCGCGTCGTTCCCGCAGTTGCCGGACCCCAGCGGCAAGTGCGAGCTTCAGCTCAACGAACTGTGCTTCCTGGGGGGTGAGCTTGAGGAAATCGGCCGTTTCTCCAACAGCCCACCCCTGCTTTTGCAGTCGCGCCTTTTTCAAGGTGTTCATTTTCGCTTCCTCCCTCCGCCTGACGCTGCTCTGAGGTAAGCTGCCAGGCGTCTTTTACAATTTGTCAACACCTCGTCTGGCATCGCAGCAGTCTTCTTGCTGAATACATCGAGGATCACCACGGCATCGTTCGTGGCATTGCGAGCCAATCGACGGCATTGGCCGCGAGTGCGGAAGACCAAGACTCTCGCCTTTCTGCAATCTGCGCAGCAGGAATCCCGCTTCGACCCGGGTTTCGGCACTGAAAGGCGGCGTCTTTACCTCGCCTCTCAGCCAAACCAGCGGTTTGTCCACCATCCGAGCCATGGTCTCTTATGTCAGATATGACATAGATCGATGATCCCCGCCAGCTCCGCGCGGCACCGGATGACGTCGGCCGCCGTCCGCTGGCATTCGAACACCGAGTACTGCAAATGGTCCCCGTAGTTCCGCACCGCGTGAAACACGCGCCGCAGCCGCTTCTCATCCGCGATGTCGTAACAGACCAGGTAGGAGTTGCGCGTCACGCCTCGCCATCGAACTGGCCTAGGCCGAAATGGCACCCGTAGCCCAGGCTGAAAGGTGCCCGCACCGGTTCCGCGAACTCAACGCGAAAGGCGTAGCCGGGCCGTGGCGGGTCGTCCTTCCGGTTCCGCCGGAATTGAATCGGCTGGAACGGAGCCGCGAGCTTCGCAAACGTCACTCCGAACGGTTGTGGCAATCCGTGGTTCCGGCATTCCCTCCGGACTTCCTCGATCAGGAAATCCGCAAGCTCGCCGCGTCCTTTGCGCCAGTGCCGGACACTCACGAACGGCGTCGTGCTCACCACCGTTTTGACCTCGCGCCGGAAAGCGTCGCTCTCACTGCTCCCAGCCCACGTCGTCATCACGCGGCACGGGTAGTCTCCCAATCGGGGAAGTACACGGAAACCCAAAATCGCCTGCAATTCCCGTTCGTCGAATTCCCCTCCGCGAGCGAACAGCAGTACCCTCCGAATGCGGCCGCTCGGGTCGGCCTGGGGAAGAATGAACAGGTGCTTGTGCCCCTGGAGCGGCCTGCCCATGGCGTCCTTGCCATGAAACAGCGGCGAGATGCCGGTCCCGATCCTTTTCATCAGGGCTGCGCGAACGCGTTCCGCGACCCGTACCGTTTCGGTCGCAAGCGGCAAAACCTTCCCCGACAAAGACAGTGCCACTGCTGAGATCTTCATTCCGTTACGGCGTGGTTTTGGACTGAGCCACGTCTCAACGGCGCCGCTCTCGCGGACATAAGGCACGTTGCGCATCGCCGGAGGCTCGCTCCGCCGCTCCTTTAGCATCTCGCTCGTCGAATATGTCAGGGCGTCGAACCACTGCCGCTTGCCCTGATACTGTTCGGGCGCGACCGGGCACGAGATGTAGACCAACTCGCCGCTGATCCCTGTCGCGTGGGCCGGCTCGCAGGATGTCAGCCCCTCCGGCAATCGGTCCGACACTGCCGCCTCTACCCATGATTCCGAGCGGCCGAGGTAATTCAGCGCGCCGAGCAGTTCATCAAGCGTCCTGCGCTGCTCTGGCGTGAGATTCACTTTCCACTCCAAGTAGCAAGCGGCCGTTGGAGCCAGCGCTACGAACGCATCGAAGATCAGGCTCTTGTCCGTAGGGTCTTCCGTGTTGCTGCTGAGGTACGATCGCGTGTGCGCCGCGACCACCTTGGGCATTCGGAACACCGGCAGTTCCGAGGCCAAAGCCATCATCAGCTCGCGCACACTCTCTTCCGGTACATGCGGGCACTTGCGCTGCCACGCATCGTACATCGCGCGCAGCAGCCGGTACGGCGAGGGCGGCCATTCCGGCACACCCTCGTTCACGTGCCGTCCCCAGGGCGTGCCGTGATACCGGCGTGCTGGGAAGTGCAGCTCAACGGTGGTCATGCGGCCCCCGCGGCGTCGGCCTTGTCCTCGGCTTTCTTCTTGACGATCTTGATGGCCGTCTTAAGCTCGGTGACCGGCGGATCGGCAAAAAGCCCTTTACACTCGCCAATGAGCCGCTTCACCTCGCCCAGCAGTTCCGCCTCCTCGGGCAGCACAAAGCCCTCGGGCGCTGTCGCTCTGACTGCTCCCTCGAGCAGCAGATCGCACGCCGTCCGCAGCCGCAGATGTGTGGTCAGGAACCGCCGGATCTTCAGCAACGCTACCGCTATGAGGAGCCGGCCGCCCGGCTCCGGCAGTCCGTACCCGCGGATCAGCGCGAGATCCACGTTGAAGAAAGCCGTGATCGTGCGCGCGGTGAACTCGATCCGTGGGTAGGGAACATTGCTGTAGACGCCGGTCTTCTCATTCTTAACACCAGCCACTTGCAGCTCTCCGGTAGGGTCCACCGCGCTGTTCTTTACGCCACCCGAGGTGACCTGCTGAACATCCTCTGCCTCGATGAACCCTGAGACCGCTCGCGGTACGCGCACTCGGCCGCCAGCAACGAGCGACAGAAATACTCCGTGGATCAAGGCATTCGGATCGTACTTAAACAGCGTGCGGTAGATCCTCCCCCAGTTGAGGGCGCCCTTTTCTGCGCATGCCATCTCCTGCACCAGTTGGTCTCCGAAGGTAGTCCGGAGGAAATACGGAGACGCCAGCCGATGCGCCTCAACCAGCGACGACGTGCGGATCGGCTCCATCTCCTTCGCCGTGAGAGTCGCCGCGACATAGGGCAAGCCTTTTAGATCCTTGTCCAGATCCGGCCCGTCGCCGTCGAGACACGTCTTTTCGAGCCTGTTGGCGACCGACTGTGCGCTCTCGACGAGCAGCATCTGCACGCCATTGTTGCCGTCCCCGCACGGCCGCGTGTAAACCGCCGGACCGAGATCGGCGAAACCGGTCGGTTGGAAACGATGGCCCTGCGCGGGGCGCAGAGTCGCTTCAAGCAGCAGCCTTGGCTGCGTTTCAAACGATTTGTAGTCCATATAGCTTTTCACTCCTTTCTTATCTCGATGTAGTAGCCCCTTCGGCTTGCGGCTCCAGAATGGCCCATCGCTCGCGCTCCAGGCCGGAAACGGAAACCGGAATCAGCAAAGACGCGCCCAGTCTTCTCGCGTTGATGCTGCCCGCAAAACTTGCTTTCACGGGCTGCAGCCCGGCGATCCGAAGCCGCCTCCCGACATTCTCGGCGGCTCCGTCGACGCGACCCGCCGCCAGAAGTGACAACACTGCGAGATCGGGCGTAATCTTCACGGAGCCGTTGTCTGTCTCGAGCGGGCAAGGCAGGAAGGCATGCTTCAGCAGAAGGTAGATGGGCCAGGGCTTATGCTCCTCTCCTTCGGGTTGCTTCGGGGCGCCTTTCACGGTGGCGAATGCAAACGCTAAGTCCTCAATCAGACGGTCGTCGGTGCGGTGCTCGATAAACCGAGTGACGTCGCTCAGTCGCGCCACGAAGCCGGATTGCAGAGGGCTCCGCTCTGATTCGCGCCCCGACAAGACCCTCCGCCGCAGCGTGTTCAGCATTCGCTCCGGAACATCGCGCCCGAGCCAGGAAAACTGCCCGTCGCCGCGCTTCAAATTAGAGAGAAACGTGCCGGCATCCGGGTGCCGCATCGACGCCAGCGCAGCGGCGATGCGCACTTCGGCCGCTTTCTCATCGCACTGAGCGCAGCGCGTTACCCATTCCGCGCTCAGGCTGCCGCTGAACCACACGGACCTGTCGCGGTCCAGCAGCCAGCGGTGCATCGCGCCGAACGCCGCCGCCACGTCGCACAGCAGGTGCGGCCCGCCGCTGAGCAGCACCTGGTACATCGCGTCTTCGACGGCCCGGCGCAGCGGCGGCCACGACTTCGGGGCCTCGCGTTGGCCGCCTTTGGCCACGCGGCCTGCCTCTTCAACCAGAGGCGCCATTTCGCGAATCAGATCGGACTCCTCACGCTGCGTCACCGCGAACGTGCCAGCGGGCAGCGCGATGTACGATTTGCCGCGCCGCTTCAAAATGCTGTAGCGCACGAAGCCGGAGATGGCCCGGTCCACGCCGAGCGCTGCCGCAGCCTGCGCGAACTCCAGGCCGTTCTTTGCGGGCCGCTCGCCAACCGCTGCGCGCCCCTCGCGCAGCAACGAGCGGATCTCCGCGTACCGCGCCGGCTTCGTCCATAGAGGCGTCCAGATCTCCGCCGCCCTCATTGCATCGCCGTCCTCGTTCGCCGCCGAGCCGTAACCCACTGCCGAGAGCCGGACCGTAAACGGGCTGCAAAGAATCGAACGGTAGGACACGCCTTGCTTGCGATATATTCCGCTCGCCCACGTAATCGCGCCTTCCACCGTCAGCACCGCGTTCCATGGGTTCGCAGCCGTATCCGACGAGATGCCCTGGCCCTGGTTGAAGCCGCCTGAGCGTCCCGGATCGTATTGGCCTGTCGCGATGTTCTGCAGCCCGGCGGTCGCGGTCCCGAAGAGCGCGTTTTCAAGCAGGCTGCGAACCGGGGGCTTCTTCTTGGGCGAGATCAGCAGCCCGGCCAGGTTCTCCATGAAATTGTTTGTGTAGTCGAGATGCCCTTCGTTGCCACCCGTGCCGAACATGGGTGCGAAGGCGCGATCGCCGTTCGAGTCGATCGCGATCGCCGCATCCAGCCACTCCACCGCGCGGTCCGGCAGCCGGTTCCGGCATAGGCGCAAAATCGTCGTTCGCCGCACATCCTCCTCAGCGGGCGTAGCGCCACTTTTCAAGCCGGTCTGCTTGAGTATGTCACGCGCGGTGTCGATTGCCGCACGGTACTCTTCGAATCGCGAATCCGTCGACGACGTGATAGCGTCGATGCCTACCTTGCTGTCTTTTTTCGGATAGAACCCGCTCGCACCGTTCCATGGCGCTACAACCGGCGTCGGTCGATAAGTGTTCAAAAAAAACTCGACCAGATCGTCCCGGCTAAGCTCCGATTCGAGCACGAAGCACTCGCCCGTCCAGTAGCCGCGCGCATCCGCGTCCGCCTGCTCGGAGACCAGCCGCAGAACCCCGAGCGCTTTCAAGTAGGAAGCGAGCGGCTGACACGAGCAGCCCGTCAATTCGACGCGAATCATGACCGATCCTCCCCTTTCGCTGAGTTCGCGGCGCTCGCGCACTCATCCGCGGCGCGCAGCAGCGTTTCGAGAAACGCGAGCCTGAACGGGCCCTCCCGCTCGAGCAGCGACAACACCCGGTCGGTCCAGCCCGGTGTCTCTCCATCTCCGCGCCCGAGTTCGCTGATCGCAAGAGACAACACAGCCGTCCGCATCGCCGCGCCGCCGCCGAGATCGGCCGGGAACAGCGAGTCGAAATCGTGTATTCCGCGTGCGATGCGCGCGCCGGCCACGGCCCGTTCCACCTCCCCCGGCATCGAGCGGATGTTCACCCGCACTTTGCCGTGATGCGCGGCGGCGATGTAAGCCGCCAGGTCCGAATCCCCCTCCGCGAGCATCGCGACCGCGGACGCCAGTTCGTGCCGGAACCACTCGCGGCTGTGCCGCCGGTTCGCGGTCACGCCTTCACCCTGCTTCGCCAGCAGTTCCGCCGGCGGCTCCTGCGGTTCAACGGAAAGCCCGTGCAGCGTCTGCTGGAAGACCGGGTGCGCTTTGCCCCAGTCGTGCTTTCGAGCTGCGGTCTCAAGGGTCTCCCAGTACGGCGCAAGTTCAGCGATTTCGAGTCCACCCGCCAGCGAACGCAGCGCCGCAACGACAGCATCCGTATGCGCCGAGATCGTCTGCCGCGGACCCGCGCTGCGGAGATCGTCATTCGTTGCCTCTTCATCCTGGTTGCCTTCCGGCAAAACCGGAGGAACCGGCCCGGTTGTGTCCGGGTGCCAGCCGCTCTCCGCTTCATACCCGCCGGCGGATGCACGCACAACGAGGCGCATTCCCGGATAAACCTCATCCAATGTCAGCGCCTCCCAACGGCCTTTGCCTGTGTGGCGCCACACCCATGCCCCGTTTTTCTTTAGGAAGGTCTTGAGGTCCGTCCCGAGCGGTACGGCGCACAATTCTCCATCTGACAGAAACGGTTTCCGCGGCGGGTCGCTGTTCTTCTCCCACTCCCGCCAGGCAATGTAGACGTCGTGCTCCTTGCCGCTGCGGACGAATCGCGAAACGTCGATTTGATTCCCCGCAAGGTCCGGAGTCGTGTCGAACAAGTCCAGCAGATCGGTCCGGCGCAGTACGAAACTGTAGGGCGGCAGGCTGGCTATGCCCGGCAACGCGCCTGGCGAGGCCGACGTTAAAGGGCTCAGTTGCTCCACGGCCGCAGACACCTCCTCGGGCTCGTATGGAGCAAAGACTTGCTGCTCTTCCTTCTCCTTGATCTCTGCCGCACTCGCAAGTCTCTTCTGTTTCGCCCGCAATGGCCGGTCAACCCAATAGATACGGCCTTCGTCTTTATCGCCGTACCGGTTGACACGGCCGAACCGCTGCACGAGCGAAGGCCAGGGAGCCGCATCCGTCACGAGAAGATCGGCGTCGAGATCGATTCCGGCTTCGATCACCTGCGTCGATACAACGACGCCCGCCCGCTCCTTGAGGAGCCGCTCTAGTGGCCGCACACGGTCAGCTGGCCGGAAGCGCGAATGCAGCAGAACCGGACGCAACGGCTGAAGCTCTGACCAGATCTCGCGCGCCCGCTCCACCGTGTTCGCGATCACCAGCGTCAGCGAGCCGGGGCGGTGCTGTTGCATCACGAATTGCGCGCAACCCTTGGGCAGCCTGCACTCCGGGGGCGCCGGCTGAACGTCTTTGCGGGCGTGGAGTCGTCGGCGGACAATTTCGTTGTTCTCGTCCTCGCCGTCAAGCGCGACCATGCGCACCGGCCGGCCTTTAAAATCGACTGTGTCCAGCCAGGTCCGGTCGAACGTGGCCGACATCCACACGCAAGGAACCTCGCCGAACGAGGAGAATGATTCGCGGAACGCTGCTAATTGAGCGCTCGTCGCCAGCGCGTCGCCAAGCAGTTGCACTTCGTCGAACACCCACTGAACGTCGTTGTTCAGGAGCGCAAAATCGACAGGCCACCGAAACGGACTGCGTGCATATCCGCGGTTCAACGCCCGAGAGACGGCGATGTCCTGAGTTGCGACCAGAATCGCTGGCTCGTCGGGCCGGAGCGTCGAATCGTTGTCCCGGCTCCCGCCCATCAGTTCGAAAACAGCGACGTTCATGCCTAATGCCTTAACGCGTTCCCGCGCGATGGATGCGACCTGCCTCGTGAGGGTCCGTCCAGGCAAACACCAGACAAGCCGTGTCGTCGGCCGCCGCGCAAGCCAATCGACCAACACCGCATCCGTCTTGCCTAGGCCGGTCGGAACTGATAGCGCCGTATACCGCGAGGGATACTCATGCAAGCGCTTTTGATAGGGAAGGAGGGCCTTCGCTGTAGCACGAACGAAGAAGTCCGAGTAGCTGCTCATTATTGATGAACTCCACTCATTACAGACTGGCAGCGATGACTCTGCCGGGCTGGAATCATATCACGAAGGAGTATTAGTGAAATTCGGAGCTGCGACGTATCACGGTGCGCGTTGTGTCACACGAGAGCGTAATGGAGGAGATTCCTGACACCCGCCGGCCCCCCCAACCCACAACCCCCCGCTCTGCTATCATGACTTCCTTCCGATCACGTCTTCTTAAGGAGACTCTTTCCAATGCGCATCATTCTCTTCCTCGCCCTCGCCGGCGCGCTCGCCGCCCAAACCCACGACGCGGCAGGCGACGACATCCGCGGCTACAACGACGGCCCCCAACTCCCCGGCCAGCCCTGGAAAGTCCACGACATGGCCCGGCCGCGCGCCCCCAAAGTCACGCCCGGCCCCGCATACACGATCGCCCCGCCCTCCGACGCCATCGTGCTCTTCGACGGAACGGACCTCTCCCATTGGGTCCAGATGGGCCCTGACAAGCAGCCTCGCGAGCCCCGCTGGCGGATCGAAAACGGCAACCTGGCGATCGTTCCGGACACCGGCAGGTTAATCACGAAGGAGAAGTTCGGCGATTGCCAGCTCCACGTGGAATGGATGGTCCCCGAGAGCGTCACCGGCAGCGGCCAAAGCCGCGGCAACAGCGGCGTCGAGCTCATGATGCGCTATGAGGTCCAGGTGCTCGAATCGCACGACAACCTGACCTACGCCGATGGCGCCGCCGGCGCGATGTACGGCGTCTGGCCGCCGCTCGTGAATCCCGCCCGTCCGCAGGGCCAGTGGAACGTCTATGACATCGTCTTCGAAGCGCCGCGCTTCGACGGCGACAAACTCATAAAGCCGGCTTACATGACCGTCTTCTTCAACGGAGTCCTGGTCCACAACCACCAGGCCGAGTTAGGCACGACGATCTGGCGCAAGGTCCCCAAATATACGCCTCACGCGCCGGAAGAGCCGCTCAGCCTCCAGGACCACAGCCAGTCCGTCCTCTATCGCAACATCTGGATCCGCCGCCTGTAACGATGGCTTATCTTCTAGCTTCTAGCTTCTAACTTCCAGCTTCTGTCTTCTGGCTTCTGTCTTCTGGCTTCTAGCTTGCTTTCCGCATTCGCAGCCTTCGTGAAACTGGATATCGTTTATTCTTCAACTACTTATGTCTTTCTGAAGGATGTGAAACCCGCGCGCCGTGCTTATTCTTTACGCGGAGGAAGCTATGCCGTCCGAACGCAAAAGGCGTGCTGCCCGAGTCAACCGCGCCCTCGCCGCCTTCCACGCTCACCGAAAATTGCAGAACGAAGCTAATCCCAAAATCGAACACTCCGAGAGGGGCAGCCCCCCGGGCGGCGGCGGCCTCTCAGGCCGCTCCGGCGATCCTCTCGGCGATGGCTCGGATGTGCCGCCCGTCGGTCCCACAGCATCCCCCCACCACCCGCAGCCCGAACCGGACCCGCAGCCGCTCCACCCAATCGGCGAAGACTCCGGGGTCCTCCCCCTCGAGCTCCGCCAGCCCCTCCCGCTCCGCCGGTGCACGCCGCGACGTGTTGCCCTGAAATCCCACCAGCCGCTCGAGCCGCCCGCAACCGCCCAGCGCGGCTTCGAGCGTCTCCGGATGAACGCAGTTCACGAAGTACCCGGCCGGAGCGGGCGCGATACCGGCGTCAATCGACGCCATCGCCTCCCCCATCGGAGTCCCGTCCAGCAGCTTCCCCTCTGCCGTGATCACGAAACTCAGGAAGTAGGGCAGCCCGCACCCGGCCAGGGCCCGAGCCATCCCGCGCGCTTCCGATGCCGCCGGCAGCGTCGCCCCGAACAGGAAATCCGGCCCCGCGGCTGCCAGAGCGCGAGCCTGCTCGGCATGGAACGAAGTGGCCTCGGCCTCCCCCAGCGCCTCCTCGGGACGGTAAGCGTCCCCCCTGCATCCCATCAACCCGCCGGCAAAGACCTCGGCATTCCCGCTCTCACTCACGATCTGCTGAAGGAACCGCACCCCATCCCCATTGACATCCCGATCTTCCAACCCCGCCTGCCGGAGCCT
This sequence comes from Acidobacteriota bacterium, assembly GCA_050261515.1. GTDB lineage: Bacteria > Acidobacteriota > Terriglobia > Bryobacterales > Bryobacteraceae > JBLNDJ01. The sequence goes on from JBLNDJ010000057.1 coordinate 12,106, forward strand.
CTCGGGATTTGCCCGCCAGGTCGGACTGAAGGTGACGAACGGCAACCCGAACTCCCGGGCGATCCCGAGGTACTCCCAGTAAATCCGCCCCAAAGCCGCGAAGCCCCCGCTGTCGTAAATGAGAGCCGCATGTTCCACCCACGGGTCGAGTCTCACCGAAGGGTCCCGCCGCACCCGCTCCACCACCGCCCCCTCCGCCAGCATCGTTTCCATCGTGGGGCAGGTTGCCAAACCTGCGGGCTGATTGTCAACCAGCCCCCTCCGCCTCGCCGGGCGAAGCAAGAGGAGAGGACAAACCAGGTTTGCAACCCTTTCCGGGCTTAAGCTATCCTGACCTAAAGCCCCTGTTCTCCTTTGGCACCGTGCGTGCTGAAGTTACATCCGCAGGCTGAAATAAATCGCTATGGCAAAAGGCAACGTCACAATCAACGTCGAACGCTGCAAGGGTTGTGCCTTCTGCGTGGAGTTCTGCCCCACCAAGGTCCTCGCTCTTTCCTCTGCGTTCAACTCCAAGGGCTACCATCCCCCCCACGTCGTAGCTCCCGAGAAATGCAGCGGTTGCGATCTCTGCGGGATGTATTGTCCCGACTTCGCCATCTTCGGTTTCAAGGCGGCGGAATCCCGGCCCCGGACGGCGGTCCATGCAAGCTGAACCTCGCGGCGTCCTCACGGGTATCCATTTCTTAGACGGCGACCAGGCGTGCTGTGAGGGTGCGCTCGCTGCCGGTGCGCGATTTGCCGCAGGATACCCCATCACCCCCTCCACCGAGGTCGTCGAGCGCTTCGCCGCTCGCATCCCCACCATCGGCGGCGCTTTCATCCAGATGGAAGACGAGCTCGCCGCCTCGATCACGATCATCGGCGCGGTCTGGGGCGGAGCCAAGGCCTTCACCGTCACCTCCGGCCCCGGCTTCTCATTAATGATGGAGCACATCGGCTACGCTGCCATGACCGAAACGCCCTGCGTCTTCGTGGACGTGCAGCGCGGCGGCCCCTCCACCGGCCTCCCCACGCTGCCCGCCCAGGCCGATATGATGCAGTGCCGCTACGGCTCCCACGGCGACTACGAAATCATCGCCCTCTGCCCCAACTCGCCGCAGGAGTGCTTCGATCTCACCATCCGGGCCTTCAACCTCTCCGAGCAATACCGCACGCCGGTCATGTTCATGATGGATGAGTGCGTGGGCCATATGACCGAGAAGGTCGTCATCCCGAAGCCGGAAGCGATCGAAGTCTACCCCCGCCGCCACACCACCAAACGGCCCGGCGAGTACAAAGCCTTCGAGCCCGCCGCGGACCTCGTCCCCGCCATGGCGCACGCCGGCGAGGGATACCACTTCCACGTCACGGGCCTCACGCACGATGAGCGCGGCTACCCGTCGATGACCGTTCCGACCCAGGACAAGCTCATCCGCCGCCTCCAGCAGAAGATCCGAGCCGCCGAAGACAAGCTCACCTTCGTGGACGAAGCCGGACTCGAGGACGCGGAAGTCGCCGTCGTCTCCTACGGAATCACTTCGCGAGTGGCGCAGCGAGCCATCGACATGGCGCGCGCGCGCGGCATCAAAGCCGGACGCTGCCGCCTCATCGGAGTCTGGCCGTTCCCCGACCGGCATCTCCAGAAGCTCGCCGGGCGCATCAAGTCGTTCGTCGTGCCCGAGCTCAACCTCGGCCAGATCTCGCGCGAAGTCGAGCGCGCCGTCGGCCGCCAGGCCCGCACCGTCGCGGTTCCGCACGCCGGAGGCAGCGTGCACCGCCCCGAACAGATTCTCGACGCCATTCTGGAGGCAGTGAAATGACAACCGTCGCTGCGCCCGTAACGAACCCGGTCGAGCCGTTCCTCCGGTCCGAACGCATCCCGCACATCTGGTGCCCCGGCTGCGGCATCGGCACCACGGTGAACTGCTTCGCCCGCGCGCTGCTCGAAACGAAGCGGGATCTCGACCGCGTCGCCGTCGTCTCCGGAATCGGCTGCACGGGCCGGGTCGCCGGCTATGTGGACCTCGATTCGTTCCACACCACGCACGGCCGCGCGATCCCCTTCGCCACCGGACTCAAGCTCGCGAACCCCTCGCTCGACGTCGTCGTTTATTCGGGCGACGGCGATCTGTCGGCCATCGGCGGCAACCACCTGATCCACGCCGCCCGCCGCAACATCGACATAAAGGTGATCTGCGTCAACAACCTTATATACGCGATGACCGGCGGCCAGACCGCCCCGACCACGCCCGCGACGGCCATCACCACCACGGCCCCCTACGGCGCCTACGACCCGACGTTCAACCTGCCGGCGCTCGCCGAAGCGGCCGGGGCCTCCTACGTCGCACGCTGGACGACCTACCATGTGCGCCAGTTGACCAAGTCGATGTCCGAGGTCATGAACCGGCGCGGCTTCTGCTTCATCGAAGTGATCTCGCCCTGCCCGACGCTCTACCAGCGCCGCAACAAGATGGGCGACGGTCTCGACGCCATGAAGTATTACAAGGAAGCGAGCAAGATCAAGCCCGGTGCCAAAGCCAGCGACGCCCCGATCGACAAGGACGGCGAAATCATCGTCGGCAAGTTCGTGGACCGCGAACGCCCCGACTACATGGAGCTCATGCGCGGCCGGCTCTCGACGCAGCTTGGCGAGCGTTACGTGGAAGTGGAGAACCTGCTATGCAGCTAACCGAGATCCGTATCGCGGGCTTCGGCGGCCAGGGAGTCATCCTTTCGGCTATGGTGATCGGAAAGGCCGCTTCGATCTTCGAAGGCGGCTACGCGACGCTCACCCAGAGCTTCGGGCCCGAGGCCCGCGGCGGCGCTTCGAGCGCCCAGGTCATCCTCTCCGACCAGCCGGTTCTGTACCCCTACATCACGCAGCCGGACATCCTGGTCGTGATGTCGCAGGAGGCCTTCACGAAGTTCAGCCCCGAGTTGAAGGACGACGGGATTCTGATCGTCGAAGAAGACCTGGTGCGTCTTGCGAAGTTGAAGACCGGAGTGCGGGTCTACGGGGTTCCGGCCACGCGCATTGCCGAAGAACTCGGCAAGCGCATGGTACTGAACATCGTCATGACAGGCTTCTTCGGAGCCGTCACCGGGCTCATCTCGCCCGGCTCGCTCAAGAAGGCGGTGGCCGACTCGGTCCCGCCGGCCACACGCGAACTGAACCTGAAGGCCTTCGAAAAGGGCTACGAGTTCGGGCTTGCCATGGCCCCTACGCGGTCATAAACCGCCGCGCGAACGGAACAATCGCCGGGTTCACCAGCGCGTTGAAGTCGCGGAAGTGCATGTGAATCACGTCGCGGTGCGTCCCGGCGTTGAACGCGATCATATCCTCGCCCGCCAGCCGGGCGTCTACATAGACCGGCAGACTGAACAGGTTGCCGAACGGCGGCATCGCCCCGAGTTCGCACGACGGGAATAGCTCGGCCAGCTCCGCCTCGGTTGCCAGCCGCAGCCTCGACAGCCCGAGGTCCTGCCGGAGTTGCTCCAGATCGACGACGCTGTCGGCCGGCAGGACCGCCATCCCGTATCCGTTCTCGCTCAGGAACACGACCGTCTTGGCCACCTCGCGAGCCGGCACTCGCTCCGCCGAGGCGACTTCTTTCGCTGTGTATGCCAGAGGATGGACCGTATGGGTGTAACGGATTTGATTCTGATCCAGGAATTCCTGTAATTGCGGCAGAATTGGCATACGACTCCTCCTGATGTTGCGCGGGCCGAGGGGCCCGCCGGTCAGAGGAAGTCCACCCCGAATGTACTGCAAAACCCGGGATGCTGCAAGACGCCTAGCGGTTCCCCAGCCCGATGCACGCGATCCCCGCCAGGATCAGCGCCAGGCCGTAGAACTTGCGCTTCGAGAACGGCTCCTTGAAGAAGATCCGAGACCACAGCAGCGCCCAGATGTAGCTCAGCGACACCAGCGGATAGAGCACGCTCAGCTCGCCCCGCTTCACGCCGAGCACGAAGAAGTATGACGATGCCAGGAACAGCGCCACGCCGAGCGCCAGGTTGTAGTTGAACACCAGGTAGCGCATTCCCAGCCGCAGCTTCGCCGAGCCGGCCTTCAGGAACACCGCGCCGAACGAGCCGATGAACGAGGCCACCAGCACCAGCAGCATCGAATGCACGGGGGTCTTCACTTGCGTCCACCCTTGCCGAGCACGGCCACGCCCGCCACGATGGCGACTACGCCGGCCACCTTGAAGGCGTTGATGACCTCGTGGAAGAAGTACATCGAGAGGCCCGTCACCCACACGTAGGTCAGCGAGATGATCGGGTAGACGAACGACAGTTCCTCGTCGCGCAGCGCGTAGATGAACAGCACGGTCATGATGCCGTACAGGCTGTATCCCGCGACCAGCGGCACGTTGGTCAGCATCGCCCACGGATGCGAGCGCGACAGGCTGTTGGCGCCGAGCTTGATCAGGATCTGCCCCGCCGCGCCAAGCAGCGTGCACGCGAATACGAGCGCGACCGACTGCTCCCGCGACATGGCTTTGTGTTCGGGCACGTGTTACATGATAGCTTACGGTGGCGTGGGCTCCGCCGGTGGCTCCTCGAACTTTGGCTCAGGTTCGCGGCAGTCCCCCGCGTGGACCGCGAAGGCGGCCGCCGGCGTCCATCCCGACGCGGCCCGCCGCTCGATGCGATAGGACTTCGTCGCGGAGTCCGCGCGCAGCCGCCAGCCGTCCGGCCCGGCCGGGCGCGGCCCTTTTCGCAGCGGTTGCCCGCTCGTCTGGCGAATCGCCCAGCTCTCGCCGCCGGTCTCCGATTCGTAGACCTCGTAGCGGCTCTCGGGCTCGCCCGACTGCGAGCGGTCGAGCCACAGCGTCCCGTGCGTCTTCGAATCGAAGCGGAAGTAGTCGATCGAGCCCGCGCGCCCCTCGCCGGTAACCGGCCGCCTGCGCCACGTCTTGCCGCCGTCGGTGGTCAGCAGCAGGAACGGATCGCGCGGCACGGCGCCGAGCGACTCGCCCGCGGCCCATCCGGTGGAGAAATCGAGGAACTGGACCATTTCGAGCCCCGCCGACGGGATGCGCGGGTGCGGCTCGTTCCAGCTTTTGCCGCCGTCGGCGCTTGCGAGCAGGATCGATGACAACGTGGCGTTCTCGGCGTGCAGGTTGCCCGTCACGAACAGCTTGTCCCCCACCACCTCGAGACCTGAAAGCTCGAGGTACACGGGGCAGGGATGCTCGGGCGGGCAGGTGAGCCCGGAGGCGCGCAGGTCGTCCTCGGTGCACGTGAACGTCACGCGCCCCGGCGTCTGCGCCCAGACTGCCGCCGCCATCAGCAAAGCAAAAAAGGGGACAGACACCTTTTTCGCCGAAAAAGGTGTCTGTCCCCTTTTTTGCATCGCATCCAAATTTTACACTGGTGTCGTGATCGACTGGTTGCGCTTGTTCGGCCGCAGGCAGCCCGTGCCGCTCACGGGCGCGCCGCCGGTCCGGCGTACCAAGACCTACTCGGCCCAGAGCGGCTACGTCTATCAGTACGTCTTCGCGGGACGCCACGAAGCCGAGTACGTCTTCGAAGTCACGGCCGACCGCAAGACGCACTTCCCCGCCGTCGTATTGATCGAGGACGCCGTCCTCGACCAGTGGCAGCGCGACCGGTCGCGCGAGCTGACCCTGGTCGAGCGCTACGCCGTGGCGAAGATCGCGCTCGCGCAGGCGTTCGACGAGCGCGCCGGGCCGGACCAGATGCGCGCGCCCATCCGCGTGCGACGCGCCGATCTTGACCTGATCGCGGAAACTCTCGGATTGCTGTAGCCGCGTTAAGATGGGAGACTCTATGGCCGCGCAACCGCCGGCGCCCGATATCGAACTGCTCGCCAATCGCGCGTTTGCCTTCTATCCGCCGATCCTGAATATCGAGCACAACGAATGGCGGTTCCTGAAGGACACCTGGTCCGAGATCCTGGTGGCCAACACGAAAAGCGGGATCGAGGTTTGGGTTCCGCGGCGCGTGCTCGGCGCGATCTCGAAGGTGGACGAGCCGGTTGTCATTGTCGGCCTTCACAAAGAACTCGAATACAAAGCGGGCACGGTCTGGCCGCACGAGCGCCGCGTGCTCGAAATGCCGCGCATGCCTGGAGACCCTGCGCCCGCCGCGGGGTCTGCCGCCGCACCGCCCTCGAGCCGCACCAGGTACGCGAGCTCGACCGAGTCGCGCATAGGCCGTCTGATCGCCTACAGCCTCGGCGGCCTTCTCGCGGCGTGCCTGCTCGTGTTTGGGGTCCTACGCCTTGGGTCGATGCGTCCCGTTCACTTCACGGCGGCGGACCAGGATTTCCTCTCGCTCTCGCGCTACGACGACTACTTCGCCGTGGTGCGGAAGCTCGGCCCCCCGGGCGAGGACCGCTGGCGTTCCGAGACCGGCGCGCTCCAGTACCGCGTGCTCTGGTATCCGCGGCGTTCCTACTACATCGTCCTGCTCGGGCCGGACCGCAACGACGCTCACTACATCGGCGCCCTGGACCGCAACTGGCGCGTGATTCATTACGTGGACCTGCCCGGGCACGGCGATACGGCGTCGATGCTGCGGGCCTTGCCACGTTTCTGAATCATGCGCCGAATCCTTGTTCATACATTTTGGGCGGCCGTTGCGCTGATCGCCGCTCTCGCTCTTGCCACGGTCGCGCTCACGCGCGGGGAACCGGTCAACAGCACCTGGCTCGTGCTGGCGGCCGGCTGCACGTACGCGATCGGGTTTCGCTTCTACGCCAAGTTCATCGCCACGCGCGTCATGGCGCTCGACGACACACGCGCCACGCCCGCCGAGCGCCTGCGCAACGGGCACGACTTCGAGCCCACCAACAAGTGGATTTTGTTCGGCCACCACTTCGCCGCGATCGCGGGCCCGGGGCCGCTGGTCGGTCCCGTGCTCGCCGCGCAGTTCGGCTACCTGCCGGGGACGCTGTGGATCGTCGCCGGGGCGGTGCTCGGCGGCGCGGTGCAGGATTTCGTGATCCTGTTCGCCTCCATGCGCCGCGACGGCAAATCGCTCGGCGAAATGGCGCGCGAAGAGATCGGCCGCGTCGGCGGATTCACGGCATTGTTGACCGTACTGTTCATCATGGTCATCCTGCTGGCCGTCATCGCGCTCGTGGTGGTGAACGCGCTCAAAGGCAGCCCGTGGGGGACGTTCACGATCGCCGCGACCATGCCGATCGCGGTGTTCATGGGGATCTACCTGCGTTACCTGCGGCCGGGCAAGGTGCTCGAGTGCTCGGTGATCGGGTTCGCGCTTGTGGTCGCGGCGATCTTCGGCGGGCAGGCGGTGGCGCACTCGTCCACGCTCGGGCCGCTGTTCACGCTGTCGGGGCTGGCGCTCGCGTTCTGCGTCATTGTTTACGGGTTCGCGGCGAGCGCGCTTCCGGTGTGGCTGCTGCTGGCGCCGCGCGATTACCTGAGCACGTTCGTGAAGCTCGGCGTGGTGCTCATGCTCGCGATCGGCATTTTGTTCGTGCGGCCGGATCTCGAGCTGCCCGCGTTCACGCGCTTCACCGACGGCACGGGCCCGATCTTCGCGGGCAAGATCTTTCCGTTCTGCTTCATCACGATCGCCTGCGGCGCGGTCTCGGGGTTCCACTCGCTGATTTCTTCGGGCACCACGCCGAAGATGATCGCGAAGGAGTGGCACGCCTGGCCGGTCGGCTACGGGTCGATGCTGCTCGAAGGGTTCGTGGCGATCATGGCGATGATCGCGGCATGCGTGCTGCAACCGGGCGTGTACTTCGCGGTGAATTCGCCGGCCGGAATCGCGGGCGCGACGCCCGAGGCCGCGGTCGCGACAGTGTCGTCGTGGGGTTTCCCGGTGACGGTGCACGACATGGAAACGCTCGCGGCGGACGTCGGAGAAAAGTCGCTGTTCGCGCGCACCGGAGGCGCGCCCTCGCTCGCGCTCGGCATGGCGCACATCTTCGCGCGAAGCGGCGGCGGGCAGGCGATTCTCGCCTTCTGGTATCACTTCGCGATCATGTTCGAGGCGCTGTTCATCCTGACGATCATAGACGCCGGGACGCGCGTGGGCCGCTTCATGCTCCAGGACCTGCTCGGCCACGTGTGGAAGCCCCTCGGGCGCACGAGCTGGATGCCGGGCGTGACGGCGACGAGCGCCGCGATCGTGCTCGCGTGGGGATACTTTCTCTATCAGGGCGTGCGCGACCCGCTCGGCGGCATCAACTCGCTGTGGCCGCTGTTCGGCATCGCGAACCAGTTGCTGGCGGCGGTGGCGCTATGCGTGGCGACGACGATCCTGATCAAGATGCATCGCGCGCGGTACATGTGGATCACGGCCGTGCCGCTGGTCTGGCTGGTGATCGTGACGTTCACGGGCGCGTGGTTGAAGATCTTCTCGGACCAGCCGCGCCTCGGCTTCCTGGCGCACGCGGCGGAACTCGAGCGGCTGCCCCGCACGGCCGAGACCGCGCGCCTGATCTTCAACGACCGGCTGGACGCGGCGCTCTGCGGCATCTTCCTGGTGCTGGTGGCGACGATCCTGGTGGATTCGATCCGCGTCTGGGTTGGCATCCTCCGCGGCACGCGCGAGGCGCGCGTCAACGAGGCGCCCTTCGTCGCCTCGGCGCTCAAGGCGGGCGAGGTATGAAAAAGCTGAAGCGCGCCGGGCAGTTGATCCTCGCGCTGCTGCGCGAACTGGCGGACGAGAACGCTTACCGCCGGCACCTGGCCGCGCACGGCCGCGAGCACTCGCCGGGCGAGTGGAGGCGCTTCAGCGACGAGCGCCTCAGAGCGCGCTACGTCCGCCCGAAGTGTTGCTAAGCAGCGCGACGGCGGGTCGCGGTCTTCTTCCCGGTCGTCTTCTTAGCCGCTCCCTGCCCGCGAGCATAGTCGCGCTGGGCCTTTTTCCGGGTCGCGGCCGACGTTTTGCCTTTCTTCGGCGGCGCGAGCTTCACTCCGGCGCGGCGCGCTTTTGAGAGCCCGATGGCGATCGCCTGTTTGCGGTTGCCCTTGCTGTGGCGGCCTTCTTTGGCGTGCTCCATCTCCTCGCGGACAAACTCGCCCGCCTGCGTGGAGGCCGATTTCCCTTCGCGCGCATCTTTGCGGGCGCGTTCGATGGTTCTCTTGGTTGGCATCCGGTTCCCCCCTCTTCCTCCAATGCTAAGCTACCGCCATGCGAATGCGATATCTGATGTTCGCGGCGGCTTTGGCGGCCGCCCCAACGCTGGTTGCCCAGCAACCCTCCACTCGCGAGATGAACGACCTCAACTGGATGGAATTCCGCGAGCTGGTTCCGGCGCGCGTGCCGACCGTCCTGCTGCCCACGGGCACAATGGAGGGCCACGGCGTCGCGAACAACGGCGCCGACAACACCGCCCCGGTGGCGATCGCGCGCGAGATGGCGCCGAGGGTGAACGCGCTGGTCGCGCCCGTCGTGCCTTACGGCGTGACGGGTTCGCTCGACGCGTACGCGGGCGGGTTCACGATCTCCGAAGCGGCGTACCGCGCCTATATGAGCGATGTGCTTGCGGGGCTCGCGAAGATGAGGTTCAAGAACATCATCGTCGTGAACGGGCACGGCGGCCCGCAGACGGCGATCCTCAACGAGCTGGCCGAGACGACGGGGCGCGCGCACCGTGTGCGCACGCTGGTGGTCAACTGGTGGAGCTACTGCTCGGACGTCACGCTGAAGGTGTTCGGCGAGGACGGCGGGCATGCCGGGTGGAACGAAACGGCGTTCATCCAGTCGATCGATCCGAAGCTCGTCCACCCGGAGCGCTACAGCGATTCGCTCGCGACGCCGCGGCCGCCGGCGGGGGCGTGGTCGGCGTACCCCTTCCCGTCGTCGATCATCCTGTATCAACCGGGCCAGGGATATGTGAAGTTCGACCAGGCGAAGGCCGGCGAGTACTTCAATGCCGTCGTAGACAAGATGACCGGCCTTGTCGCCGATACGATCGCGAAATGGGACAAGGCCGGCGTGCTCGAGCGCTGATTACTGCGCCAGTTCGGGCGGCGGGGCGATCGTCACCGCTCCGGTCGCGGCCCACTCGGCGCCGCGCGCGAAGGTGGTGACAAACGCCGGCGTGCTGCTGGCGGGCCCGTCGTGGCCGAGCGCGGTCACGAACACGCGGCCCTTGCCGTATTCGGTGGTCCAGAGCATGGGCTGGTCGATGCCGGCGCCGGGAGTCGGCTGCTTCGGGTCCTTGTAAAGCGAGTGGTCGTCGTAGGCCGTGGCGAGCAGGCGGTAGCTTCCGGCGGGCTGCCATTTCAGGTTCGCGTAAAGCTCATCCTTCGGCTGCGTGAAGGATTTCTTCAGGCCGCGGGTGATGGGGTGGTCGGGGTCCTTGATCGTGACCGTGAAGTCGTGCGCGGCTGAGTGGTGCCCGTTGTTGGGCCGCCAGTTGCCGGCGCAGATCTTCTCATATTCCTGCCAGCCGTCGAAGGCGGCCAGCGCGAAGTGGTAGACGACGAGCCCCTTGCCCGACCGGACGTAGTCGAGCAGGGCGGAATCGGCGCGTGCGCCCCAGCGGAGAGCGGGGTTGCGGCGGTCGTAGTAGTTGAGGACGACCAGGTCGTAGGGAGCAAGCGTCTCGGGCCCCGCGCCGCGGAACTCCTCGACGATGCGGACCTCGAACCTTCCGGTGCTTTCGAGGGCCTTGCGGAGCGGCTCCTCCACGCCGCGCCAGTCGTGCACGTTCTGGCCGGTGATGATCAGGGTCTGGATCTTGGGCTGCTGGGCCAGCGCCGCGGCAACCAACACGGAGAAGAACAGCACAGCGAGCTTTCTCATAGGAAATTGGGATTATATCGCGGGTGCCGGCCGAATGCCCGGGCCGCCAAATTCCGCAAAAGAAATCAAGCGCCCGGCCGCGTGCGCGACTACAATTCTCCTGAGAGTCATGCGGGCGGGAACGGCGGAATCCTATCAGGAACGCATCAACCGGGTGCTGGCGCACATTGCGGTGCGCCTTGACGCGCCGCTGCCGCTCGACGAGTTGGCCGCGGTGGCGAACTTTTCGCCGTTCCACTTCCACCGGATCTTTCGCGGAATGGTGGGGGAGTCGGTGAAAGAGCACGTGCGGCGGCTGCGGCTCGAGCGCGCGGCGAAGAGGCTGCGGGACGGCTCGGAGCCCGTCACCGAACTCGCATTCCGGGCGGGCTACCAGACGCACGAGTCGTTCACTCGGGCGTTCCGGGCGATGTTCGGCGAGCCGCCGTCGAGCTTCCGCGAGAACCGGCGCGAACTGCGCGCCGGGCAGGGCGCGATGCGGGCAGGGCCGCGCGATCCGCTCGACGTTCGCATCGAGCGGATCGGGCGCATGCGGCTGGCCTATGTCCGGCACACCGGCCCGTTCGACCGGGTCGGGATCGCCTGGCAGAAGCTGTACGGCTGGGCCGGGCGGAACGGGCTGCTCGGGCCCGGGGTCAAGCTGGTCGGCGTGATTCAGGACGACCCCGAGATCACCCCGGCCGAGCGGCTGCGGTACGATGCGGCGATCGCGGTCAACCATCTCGTCCAGCCCGGGGGCGAGGCGGGCATTCAGGAATTGCCCGCCTGCGAGTACGCCGTCACGACCCACAAAGGACCGTACGAGACGCTTAGCGACACGTACGTGCGACTCTGCGGCGAATGGCTTCCGGCCAGCGGCCGCGAGGCGGCCGGCGCGCCGTCGTTCGAAATCTACAGGAACATGCCCGGCACCACGCGGCCGGGCGAACTGATTACCGACATACACCTTCCATTGGCTGAATAAGGAGCGGACCATGCCGAAGACGGCGGTAGCGGAGAAAGTAGATTTGTATAAGTTGCACAAAGCCGATTACGCGGCCTCGAAAGAGCCCGCGTTTGTCGAAATCAAGACGGCGAAGTACTTGACGGTGGAGGGGCGGGGCGAGCCTGGCGGCGAGGCATTCCAGTCGTCGGTCGGCGCGCTGTACCAGGCTGCCTACACCATCAAGATGACCAAGAAGTTCGCGGGCCGGGATTACAAAGTGTGCACGCTCGAGGCCCAGTGGTGGAGCGACGACCCCGAGAAGTGTTTCGCCGCGCTGCCGAAGGCGGAGTGGCGCTGGAAGCTCATGATCCGGATCCCGGATTTCATCACGGCCGCCGATTTGAAAGCCGCGGTGGCGAAGTGCATCGAGAAAGGCAAGGGCGGCCCGGTGGAGAAGGTGCGGATCGAGTCGATCAAAGAGGGCCGGTGCGTCCAGGCGCTGCACGTGGGGCCGTACGACCAGGAAGGCGAAACGGCGGAACGGATGGCGGCGTTCGCCACGGCCAAGGGGCTGGCGCCGCGCGGGCCGCATCACGAGATCTACCTGTCGGACCCGGGGCGGGTGGCGCCGGAGCGGCTGAAGACGATTCTGCGGCAGCCCGTGGGGTGAATTTCGCAGCCGCTAAAGTAAGTTCGGCGGCCTATTAGGTGTGTTCACGAGCCCCATAATTCAGAAGCCCCGGGCTGGGTGCCCGGGGCTTCACTCAGAGGGGCTGGCGACGAGCTGGGCCTCGTCGCCGGGATGCTATGTGTATAGCTTGAATACACTATATCACAATTTCGGCTGCACAAGTCCTTGAATCAAAAAAAATACCCTGCAGGTAGTTTTCCGATCCGCATACCATTACGGCGCCCCCTCATTTCCGGGTAAAGGATGTGTTAACTTTTGCTAACATCGAGGCCCTTGTAACCCCTCCTACAATGAATATATGTGCGGAATCGTAGGTTACATAGGGAACCGGCGGGCTGTTCCGATCATCTTGGATGGCCTGCACCGGCTGGAGTACCGCGGTTACGATTCCGCGGGGCTGGCCGTTTATTGCGGGGGTGAGGACGGGCTGGCGGTCCGTCGCGCGTCGGGGAAGCTGCGCAATCTGGAAGACGCGATCCGGATGAACCCGGTCGATGGCGACTACGGAATCGGCCACACGCGCTGGGCCACGCACGGCCGCCCGACGGAGGAAAACGCACACCCGCATGCCGACTGCAAGGGCGACATCGTCGTCGTCCACAACGGCATCGTCGAGAACTACATCGCGCTCAAGCACCAGCTCGAGGCCGAAGGCCACTCGTTCCGGACCGAGACCGACACCGAGGTGATCGCGCATCTCATCGAGAAGCACTTTGACGGGAACCTCGAGACGGCCGTCCGCGAGGCGATCAAGGAAATAACGGGCGTGACCGCGCTGGCGGTGGTGTCGCGCTCGGACGCGAACAAGATCGTGGCCGTGCGTTCCGGGCCTCCGGTGGTGATCGGCCTGGGAGACGGGGAATACTTCGTGGCCTCCGACGTTCCGGCGATCCTGAACCACACGCGCGATGTCTTCTTCCTGGCCGACGGCGACATCGCCGTGCTGACGCCCGAGGGCGTTCGACTGAGCGATTTCGAAGGCCGGCCCATCAAGCGGCAGGTCTCGCGCATCCTGTGGGACCCGATCATGGCGGAAAAGGGCGGCTACAAGCATTTCATGCTCAAGGAGATTTACGAGCAGCCGCGGGCGGTGCGCGAGACTGTGCTGGGGCGCGTGGGGCAGGAATCGGGCCGCATTTTCCTGGACGAGATGGACATACAGCCGCGGGAGTTCCGCGCGTTCCGGTCGGTCCGGATCGTGGCGTGCGGCACGAGCTGGCACGCGGCGCTGGCCGGCAAGTTCATGATCGAAAAGCTGGCGCGGATTCCGGTGGAAGTGGATTACGGGAGCGAGTTCCGCTATCGCGACCCGATCGTGTCGGGCGAGGTGTTGACCATCGTGATTTCGCAATCGGGCGAGACGGCCGATACGCTGGCGGCGCAGCGCGAGGCGAAACAAAAAGGCTCAAAGACAATCGCGATTTGCAACGTAATCGGCTCGATGGTGACGCGCGAGGCCGCCGGCACGCTGTTGACGCACGCCGGGCCCGAGATCGGCGTCGCCTCGACCAAGGCGTTCACCTCGCAGCTCACGGCGCTGTTCATTCTGGCGATGTATCTCGGGCAGGTGCGCGAGACGCTCGGCGAGGAGGAGTCGAAGTGTTTCGTGCAGGAGTTGCTGCGGGTGCCGGGCAAGCTCGAGACCGTGCTTTCGCAGGACGCGCAATACGAGGAGCTGGCCCGGCGATTGTTTCGCGCGAGCGATTTTCTGTTCCTGGGGCGGGGAATCCACTTCCCGATCGCGCTCGAAGGCGCGCTGAAGCTGAAAGAAATCTCTTACATTCACGCGGAGGGATACCCGGCGGGCGAGATGAAACACGGCCCGAACGCCCTGATCGATGAAGACCTGCCGGTGGTGGTTCTGGCCACGCGCGACGAGGCTTCCGAGTCGAGCCGCTTCCTCTACGAGAAGACGCTCTCGAACATTCAGGAAGTCAAGGCGCGCGAAGGCATCGTGGTGGCGGTGGTGAGCGAGGGCGACCGGGAGGTGCGGAAGATGGCCGACCATATCATCGAGATTCCCGCCGCGAACGAGCTGGCGGCGCCGATTCTAGAAATCGTGCCGCTGCAACTGCTGGCGTATCATATCGCCGTACGGTTGGGCTGCGACGTGGACCAGCCGCGCAACCTGGCCAAGAGCGTCACGGTGGAGTAAAGCCGCCACCGCCCGCGCGCGCAGTTCAGCTGCGCGGCGCGCGGGAGCGGTCTCTGGCGGAACCAGGTTCGATGAGACAGTTTACCGGGGAATTGCGCGTTCCGACGCGCGGGAAAGGCCTGTACGAGATCACGCGCGAAATCGAAGCCTGGGCGGGAAAGCAGCCGGTCCCGACCGGGCTGTTGACCGCGTTCATCCAGCACACGTCGGCATCGCTGGTGATCCAGGAAAACGCCGATCCGGACGTGGTGCGCGACCTGGACGACTTTCTGGGGCGGCTGGCGCCGGAGGGCGATCCACGCTATCGCCACAACGACGAGGGGCCGGACGACATGCCGGCGCATATACGGGCGGCGCTCACCCAAAGCAATGTGTCGATTCCCCTGATCGGAGCGCGGCTGGCGCTCGGAATGTGGCAGGGCATCTATGTTTTCGAGCACCGGGCGAGGACGCACGAGCGTAGTGTAGTTCTACACCTAATAGGCGATTAAGGGCAGGCGCAATTAGGGATAAACAATTCAGGATAATCAGCACTTTAAACTCCCTTGCGTTTTTAAAAGTTCGGTGACAGACTGTGGGCAGCCGGGCGTTCGCGTCCTCAAAATTGCTGCCGGCGCCTTTCCCCGCTTTGGGGACGCAGAGCAGGACTGGAGTCGCTATGACAGCGTCCTTGCCGGAAGAACCGGAGCGAGTCGAGGCGCTACGCAGGTATCGCATCCTCGACACCCCGCCTGAAACCGCTTTCGACCACGTGACGCGCCTCGCGGCCGAGTTGCTACGGGTTCCGTTTTCGGCGATCGTGTTCGCTGACCGGGACAGGGCATGGTGCAAATCGCGCCGGGGGGTCGAGCTGGTGGAGATGGAGCGCGCAGGTTCCTTCACCGCGGAGGTCATCCTCGGCGACCGGGTTCTGGCCGTGGAGGACGCGCGGGAGGACGGGCGGTTCGCTGAGCATCCGCTGGTGGCGCGCGAGCCGGGAATTCGTGCTTATGCGGGCGCGCCGCTGAAGACGGTCGAAGGGTTCCGAGTCGGGTCGTTGTGCGCGATGGACACGCGCCCGCGAGTGTTCGACCAGGCGGCGCTGCGGGTTCTCGAAGGACTGGCGTCGATCGTCATGGATGAAATGGAGCTGCGCCTGGAAACACGGGAGTCCGTCGACTACGCGGAGCAACAGCGGTTGCGGCCGGGGCTGTGGGCGGCGGCTTTCAATTCGGCCGCGCTCGGGGTCACGATCACGGGCGAGGACGGCTGGTTCGTGGACGTGAACCCGGAATATTGCAGGCTGACGGGTTATCCGCGTGAGGAGCTGATCGGACACCACTTCACGCTCGTGCTGCCGGCCGGGCTGCGAGACGAGGCGCTGCGGGCGCACAGCGCCTTCATCGAGTCCGAGAAGCGCGGGCCTTCGGAATGGCAGATCCGGCGCAGGGACGGGATGCTGGTCGACATACATCTCACCTCGGCGCGGTTCGTTTCCGAAGACGGGGCGCGGTTCCGGATCTCGACCCTGACCGACGTGACTGCCATCAAGGAGTTCGAGGAGCAGTTGCGCCACGCCGAGAAAATGGAGGCGGTGAGCCGGCTGGCGGGAGGCGCCGCGCACGGATTCAACAACCTGCTGACGATCGTGACCGGCTATAGCCAGCTTCTGAGCGCGAGCATCGAGGAAACCGACCCGCTGCGCATTTATGCGGACGAGATCGGGGCGGCGGCGGACCGTGCGGCGGCGCTGAGCAACAAGCTGCTGACGTTCAGCCGGCGGCGGTTCGGGGCGCCGGAACGGCTGGATGTCAATGCACTGCTGACGGCGGCCGTGCCGGCAGTGTGCGCGGGGCTGCCGTCGAACATCGAGGTTGCCACCGAGCTGGCCGGCGGACTCGCGCCGGTTTACGCCGACCGCGCGTACCTGGAGCAGGCGCTGCGCGACCTGATGGCGAACGCGCGTGAGGCCATGCCGAAAGGAGGGCGGATCACGATTCGCACCTCCGCCATGACTGTGGGCGAAGAGCCGGGGCCGCCCGCCGGCGCGCTGCGTTCGGGCCACTATATTGTGATCGCGGTCGAGGACAACGGGGAAGGCATCGACGCCGAGACCAAGAAGCATCTGTTCGAGCCGTTCTTCACGACCAAGGGCGTGGGGAAGGGCACCGGCCTCGCAATGATTTACGGCATGGTCAAACAGTTCGGGGGCGAGGTGAAGATCACGAGCGCCCCGGGGCAGGGGACGTTGGTGAGTTTGTATTTGCCGGCGATGAAGGTCTGACGGCCAACCGCCGATGGCCTGCCTTATATCGTGCTATCTTGTGCGGGAAGGAGCACGAATGGGCATCTCAAGACGCGAATTCATTGAAACGGCCGCTCTAGGCGGCGTTGTCGCTTCCTCCGGCATTGCCGGGGAAAAGGGCAAGCTGCCGACGCGCACCCTGGGACGCACCGGGGCGAGGGTTTCGATACTGGCGTTCGGGTCCGGGAGCCGGTTCCTCAGCTACGACGACGATAAGGCGCTCGAGGTCCTGAACCGGGCCATCGACCGGGGCATTACTTACGTCGATACGGCCTACGGGTACGGCGACGGCAAGAGTGAGGAGCGCGTCGGCAAGGTCATGAAGACGCGCCGCAAGGAGGTGTTTCTCGCCACCAAGTGCAACGTGCGGGGCGCCGACGAGGCGATGCGCCAGATCGAGGGAAGCCTGAAACGGCTTCAGACCGATCACGTCGATTTGTTGCACGCGCATGCTCTCGCGGATGCGAAAGACCTGGCCGCGATCGAGGCGCCGGACGGCGTGCTCAAGGTCCTCTACAAACTGCGGGACCAGAAGGTCGCTCGCGCGATCGGGATCACGTGCCACGCCGATCCCGCCGTGCTCAAGATGGCGCTCGAGCACAACGATTTCGACTGCACGCAGATGGCTCTGAACGCCTGCCTGGTGGGTATGGGCGACATACAGAACGACCGCAAGCCTCCGTTCGCTCCGACCAGCTTCGAGCACGTGGCGCTGCCCGTGGCGCGGCGCAAGAACATGGGCGTCATCGCGATGAAAGTGTTCGCACAGGATCACCTGGCGGGCAAAGCGCCGTTCGAAAAGCTGCTTCGGTACTCGATGTCGCTGCCGGTGACGACCGCGGTGGTCGGGATGCCGAAGGTCGAGTTCCTCGACGCGAACATCGAAGTGGCGCGGAACTTCAAGCCGATGCCCGCCGAGGAGATGCGGCAGCTTTCGACCGAACTGGCGACGAATTACAAGGCTTCGATCGATCGCTTCTTCATGGACCATATCGACGCCTGAGCGGGATCAGTGACGAAACCGGCGCGGCCGTTTGCCTTCACCCATCTCTACCTGGAGAACTGGAAGAACTTCACGCGGGTGGAGGCGGATCTGCGGCGCCGGACCCTCATCGCCGGACCGAACGCCTGCGGCAAAACGAATCTGCTGGACGCGCTGCGGTTCCTTCGGGACTTGGTGCAGCCGGGCGGGTTTCAGGAAGCCGTGCGGAGGCGCGGGGGCATTCCCCGGCTGCGGTGCCTGGCGGCGCGGCAGCATCCCGACGTGCTCGTATCGGTGCAGGCGGGGCCTGACGAGGACGGGCCCGACTGGGAATATGAGCTACAGTTCACGCAGGAAAATCTGAAGCGGCCGGCGATTCTGCGCGAGCGCGTGACGCGCGCGGGCGAGGACGTGCTGCTGCGTCCGGACGAACGCGACCAGGAGGATCCGCACCGGCTGACCGGGACCGCGCTCGAGAATGCGCATTCGAACCGCGAGTTTCGTGAGCTGGCCGAGTTCTTCGCGTCGATTCGCTATGTGAACGCCGTGCCGGAGTTGATCCGGAATCCGGAACGGTCCGTGGGGCGGAGCGACGATCCGTTCGGCGGCAATTTGCTCGAGCAGATCGCGGGCACGGCGGAAAATATACAGGCCGCGCGGCTGCGGCGGATCCGGGACGCGCTCCAAAGCGTGATGCCGCACCTGGAAGGCCTCGAAATCCGGCGGGATTCGCGCGGGGCGCCGCACCTGCGGGCGCGGTACGGGCACTGGCGGCAGTTCGGGGCATGGCAGGGCGAGGAACAGCTTTCCGACGGAACACTGCGGCTGATCGCGCTGTTGTGGGCGGCGCTCGATGGGACCGGTCCGCTGCTGGCGGAGGAGCCGGAGCAGTCGCTCGATCCGGCGGCCGCGCGCGAGCTGATGCCAATGGTGCGAGCGCTCGGGCGGCGCTCCGAGCGGCAGATGCTGATCGCGACGCACTCGAAGGAACTGCTGGCGGACGAGCGCATCGCGCCCGAGGAGGTCCTGCTGATGGTTCCGGGCGAGGAGGGGACGGCGGTCGAGCCGGCGGCGTCGCGCGAGGACGCGGCCGCGCTGCTCGACGGGTGCTTCCGGCCGGAGCCGGAGGCGGAGTTCGACGAGAATCAACTGGCGCTGTTTGAGGAACTCTGACTTTTCCGCCTCGCAAAGGGCAGCGGGCTCGGGCCGGTGATCAGACGGGCGCGGCGGTTGAAAGTAAAGTATGAGAACGACCACTGGATGAGCACCAGCAGCCGGTTCTCGAATCCGATCAGGTACGCCAGGTGGACGAACAGCCAGGTGATCCAGGCGATCCAGCCGCTGAAGTGGAGACGGCCGAACTGGCCGACGGCTTTCGCGCGTCCGATGGTGGCGAGTGAGCCTTTATCGAAGTAGCGGAAGGGCGGGGGTGCCGGCTTTCCGTCGAGGCGGGCTTCGATGACTCTTGCGACGTAGCGGCCTTGCTGCATGGCGACCGGTGCGAGGCCGGGCAGCGCGGCGCCGTCCTGCTCGGCGTGCGCGAGGTCGCCCACTACAAAGAGTTCCGGGTGATTGGGGAGGGTGAGGTCCGGGGCGACCACGATGCGGCCTCCACGGTCGAGTTCCGCTCCGGCTCGTTGGGCCAGGATGCGGCCTAGCGACGACGATCGTACTCCCGCGGCCCAGATCGCGGTGCGGGCCTGGATGCGCATGGGCAGGCCGCTATTGGGAACGCAGGTGACGCCCGCTTCGTCGATTTCGGTGACCATGCAACCGAGCAGGGGGCGGACTCCCAGGCGGACCAGGTCGCGCTCCGCCTTCGCCGAGAGATCCACGGGGTATTGCGGCAGCACGTGCGGCGCGTTCTCGATCAAGAAAATGCGCGCTTCTCCGGGATCGATCACGCGGAAGTGGCCTTTGAGCGTGTCTCGCGCGATTTCGGCGAAGGCTCCGGCGAGCTCGACTCCTGTCGGGCCCGCTCCCACGAGCACGAAGGTCAGCCATGCGCGGCGGCGCTCGGCGTCGGGCTCGCGTTCGGCGGCTTCGAATGCGACCAGCATGCGGCGGCGGATCTCGGTGGCGTCTTCAACGCTCTTGAGCGGCGGGGCGAGACGCTCCCAATCGGGGTGTCCGAAGTAAGAGGGCTCGGAGCCCGTGGCGAGAATGAGCGTGTCGTAGGAGACCTCGCCGTCGCTGAGCATGACGCGCCGGCCGGCGAGGTCGAAATCGACGGCTTCTCCCAGGAGGACTTCGGTGTTGTCCTGCTTGCGGAGGACGGCCCGCACAGGGGCGGCGATGTCTCCGGGCGAGAGGCCTCCGGTGGCGACCTGGTAGAGCAGCGGCTGGAAGAGGTGGTAGTTGCGGCGATCGAGGATTGTGAGGTCCACGGGCGCCTGGCCGAGTTTCTTTGCGGCTTGCAGACCTCCGAAGCCGGCTCCGACGATGACGACTCTGTGGGGCATCGTTGATTTCACGGTAGCAGGCGGGGCGGGCGCCCGGCCCGGTGTGTCCGCCGCACAAACAGGCTTGTTGCCATCGAGGGAAAGATGGCAATTCCTCCGGTTCGCCTTATATTCGCCTAAATATTTACTTACCTGCCCCGGAACGTATTGAAAAGCCGGAAAGTGGGCCCTACAATCGACTTGTGGCCGTTTTGTGGTGAGATTGGGGCCAAAAAGTGGTGTCAGGATCCTCAGACCAGGTCAGACCGCCTCTCGGCATATACTCGTCGCGCTGCGACGACAAAGGCCGGGTGCGCCTGCCCAAGGAGTTCGAGGAGTTCCTGAAGACCTTTCCGGAGCCCGAGTTCTTCGTCACGACGCTCGACGGGAGCATAGGTCGAATATACCCGATCCAGACCTGGCGGGATAACGAAAAAGTTTTTGAGGAATACGATGAGGACCCCGACGCCGCCGAATCCATCCGCTTCTTTGCGGACCACTACGGCGGTGTCTCGACGGTGGACGGGCAGGGGCGCATCCTGGTTCCGCCGGAGCTGAGGCGGAAGATTGGCGTCGAGGACCAGAAAGTTTTCGTCCGGTTTTACAAGGGCGCGGTGGAACTGTACAGCGAGGCTGAATCCGAGCGGCGTATGCAGCGCGCGGCGGAACTGCTGCCGACGGCGCTGCCCGGGCTGCGGAAGAGGGGGCTCAAATAGCCGTGTATGCATATACCGGTGATGTTGAACGAATCCCTGGAGCAGCTGGCGATCCGGCCGGACGGCGTGTACGTGGATGCGACGGCGGGCCTGGGCGGGCACACGGGCGCGATCGCGTCGCGGCTGGAGACCGGCTTCGTGGTTGCGCTCGACCGGGACGCGGAATCGCTCGCGATGGCGAAGCAGAACACGGCCGCCTGGAGCGAACGCATACGGTTCGGGCAGGCGCGCTTTTCGGAACTGCGGCAGGCGCTGGCGGCGTGGGGCCTCGAAACGGTGGACGGGATTCTGGCCGATCTCGGCGTGAGCCGGTATCAGTTGACCGAGCCGGAGCGCGGGTTTTCGTTGGCGGCAGCCGGGCCGCTCGACATGCGGATGGATCGCAGCGAGGCGGTGACGGCGGCCGAATTGACCAACACGATGAGCGAGAAGGAACTCGCCGATCTCATCTATCACCTCGGCGAAGAAGGGAGGTCGCGGCAAATAGCCAGAGCAATCGTTCGGGCGCGGCCGATTCGAGACACGCTGCATCTTGCGCAAGTCGTCGAAGCGGCCATGCCCCGGACGGGCCGTTTGCATCCCGCGACCAAAACGTTCATGGCGCTCAGGCGCGCCGTGAACCGGGAGACCGAGGAGTTGGACAGCCTGCTCGAGAACGCGCCGGGCTTGCTCCGGAGCGGCGGACGGATGGCGGTTATCACGTTCATGTCTCTCGAGGACCGGCAGGTGAAGGAAGCATTCCGGCGGCTTTCGCAGCAGGGACGCGCCCGGCTGCTTACCAAGCACGTCATCAAACCAAGCGAGGACGAGACACGAGCGAACCCGGCAGCGAGGAGCGCCAAGCTGCGGGCCGTGGAGATGAAGTAGGGGAGAGATTTTTATGGCGACTGTAGCGGCATATTTCCGGAGAACGGCGGCGATGGCGCCAGCCATGAGCGGTGAATGGAGCCAGCCGGTGGATACTTTCCGGCTGCGGCCACTCCCGGGCGAGGACGTCTACTTCTTCTCCAAGAAGATCGATAACAGCCGGGTGGTGCGCGAGGCGGACCCGGCGGCGCGGCGCAAGCAGTGGAAGGCCGGCATCAAGGGTGTGGCGGTGGCGGCGGTGCTGATCCTGCTGCTTATGCCGAAGGCGCTCGGCCTGGTGGCGGGCTACCAGGTGCACCAGCTTGCGCGCGAGCACGAAAAGCTCGCCAACGAGAAAATGGTGCTCGAGCTCGAAGAGGCGCGGCTGCTGAGCCCGGACCGCCTGGAGCAGCTTGCGCGCGAACTGCAACTCGTCAATCCCGACCCGAAACGCGTCGTGACGCTGAACCCGAAGGTCGACAGCGCGTTGGCCTTGAACGTAACGCAGTAGAAAACCGTGCTGGCATGGCGAAGCGGGACAGATACCGCGCCGGGGCGCGAAGGCGCGCACCCGGACAACCGCCTGATCGGCCTCGCGGCGGTCGGGTTCCTGTGGGCGGTGGTGGTTCTATGCCGCCTCGTCCACTTTCAGGTCGTTTCCCACACATTCTATAAGGACCAGGCCGAGCGGCAGCAGCAGCGCACGGTGCGCGTGGAGGCGCCGCGCGGGACGATCTTCGACCGCTCGGGCCACGCGCTCGCGATGAGCGTGCTCTCGGACAGCGTCTCGGTCAATCCTCTGCGCGTGCCGGACAGGCCGCTGGCGGCCGAGATCCTGGCGCGCGTGCTTGGAATCGACGGCCGCGAACTGCTCGAGAAGATGGACCGCGCCGTCGAGGAACACAAGCGCGCGCTCGAGGAGAAGCGCAGGCCGCGGGGCACGGGGTTCCTGTGGGTGAAGCGCAAGATCACTCCGGCGGAATCCGAAGCTCTGCGCAGCATGAAGCTCGACTGGGTGGAATTCCAAAAGGAGCCGCACCGGTATTATCCGGACGGGATGCTGGCGAGCCACGTCATCGGTGCCGTGGATTTTCAGGAGAGGGGCAATCTGGGGCTGGAGCAGAAGCTCGATCCCGAGCTTGGCGGGCGCGCCGGGCAGGTGACGATGCTCCAGGACGTGCTCCAGCGAGGCATCGAGTCGCGCGTTTCGGCGGCGGCTGAGCCGGGACGGAACATCACGCTCACTTTGGACGAGCGGATTCAATTCGTGGTCGAGCGCGAGCTGCGCGCGGCGTGCGAGAAGCATCACGCGGCGAGCGGGAGCGCGGTGGTGATGAATCCGCAGACGGGCGAGATCCTGGCGATGGCGAGCTACCCGACGTTCGATCCCAACGAGCCTCCGAAGCCCGGCGAGCCCGCTTCGGTGCGGTTTAATCATCCGGTGTCGGTGGCGTTCGAGCCGGGGTCGGTGTTCAAGATCGTGACCCTGACGGCGGCGCTCGAGACGACGCGGCTGCGCCCTGAAACGCTGATCAACTGCGGCAGCGGAACGTTCAATCTGTACGGGCGCGTGATTCATGAAGCCAAGCACGGGTACGGGACGCTGTCGATGGCGGACGTGCTGGCGCGTTCGAGCAACATCGGGGCGATCCAGGTCGGACTGAAGGTTGGCGAGAAGAACCTGCTCGATTACGTGCGCAAGTTCGGGTTCGGGCGGCGGACGGGGATTCCGCTTCCGGCCGAATCGAGCGGCATGGTGCGGGACTTGAAGTACTGGCGGAAGACATCGATCGGATCGGTCGCGATGGGCCACGAGGTGAGCGCGACGGCGCTGCAACTGGCGCAGGCGTGCTCGATCATCGCCAACGGCGGGGTGTTCGTGAAGCCGCGGCTGATTCTGAGCCGGCAGAAGCCGGGCGAGAAGGCCGTGCCGGAGCCGGTGGAAAAACCCGAGCGCGTGATCCGCGCCGAAAACGCCATCACGATGCGGCGGATGATGGAAGGCGTGGTGATCAGCCCGCACGGCACGGGCAGGAGCACACGGCTGAACGGGTACAGTTCGGGCGGGAAGACGGGGTCGGCGCAGATTTTCGATCTGGCCACGAAGCGGTACACACATATGTACAACGGGTCGTTCGTGGGGTTCGCGCCCGCGACGAATCCGGCGGTGGTGGTGTCGGTGACGCTGAACGGGGTGAAGCTGTTCGGCGGCGTGGTGGCGGGGCCGGTGTTCAAGGCTGTGACGCAGGAGACGCTGCGTCTGCTGGGGGTTCCCAAGGACGTGCCCGAGGCCGTCGAGCCGGAGCCGGAAGTGGATCCCGAGGAAGCGAATGATGTGGCGATTGCGGATTTGAGCATTCCGCCGGAGGACTTGGAGCAGATGCCGCAGGCGCCTCCGCCGGCTGGTCCGGCCGCGCCGCTGCTTGCGCCCGCAGCGCCGGCGGTTCTGGTGCGGGTGGCGGGTCCGGTGGCGCCGAGCTTTACAGGGAAGACAGTGCGCGCGGTGCTCGAGCAATCGCTCGCGCTCGGCGTTCCGGTTGATGTGATCGGCAGTGGAATCGCACGGCAGCAGGCTCCCGCGGCGGGGGCTGTGTTGAATCCGGGCGAGAGGGTGAGGGTACAGTTTCAATGAGTGGGGGAGGAGACGGGAGTCAGGAGACAGGGGACAGGAGGCCGGGCGTGGCGACGGTCGGGAAAATTCTTGCGGGCGTGGCGGTGAAGGCGGAGTTGCCCGAAGCGGTTCGTAATGCTCAGGCGGCCGGGCTCGCGTACGATTCGCGGAAAGTCGAGCCGGGGTTCGTGTTCTTTGCTTTTCCGGGCAAGCACGTGGACGGGCGCGCGTTCGCGGCCCAGGCGATGGCGCGGGGCGCGGTGGCGGTGGCGAGCGAACTGGCGCGTCCGGAGGGTTTCGACGGCCCGTGGATTCAGGTGGAGCACGGGCGGCGGGCGCTGGCGGTCGCGGCGCGGAACTTCTTCGGGCGGCCGGATGAGCGCGTCGCGATCACGGGCATCACGGGGACGAACGGGAAGACCACCACGTCCTATATCGCCGATGCGATCCTGCGGGCGGCCGGGAAGACAACGGGCGTGCTCGGCACGATCGAATACCGGCTGGCGGGGCGCGCGGCGGCGGCGGTGAATACGACGCCCGAGTCGCTCGACCTGGTACGGTTCTTCGCGGACCTGGAGAAGGCGGGCGGGACGCATGCGACAATGGAAGTCTCATCCCACGCGCTCGCGCTCGGGCGGGTGTACGGGATCCGCTTTCACACCGCGGTATTTACGAATTTGACCAGAGATCACCTGGACTACCATCACACGATGGAGCAGTATTTCGGGGCCAAGCGCCTTCTGTTCGAGGGCGCGGGGGCGCCTCCGCCGCTGGTCGCGGTGGTGAACCACGACGATCCCTACGGCCGTTTGCTCGAGGCGTCGAGCGTGAGCGAGGTTGTATCTTACGGCGTCGAGGAGGGCGCGGCGGCGCGGGCCGTGAATGTGCGGTCGGGGTTCGACGGGCTGCACTTCGACGTGGCTTTTGGGAAAGACCGGTTCCCGCTGGCGTCGCCGCTGCCGGGCCGGATGAACGTATACAACATCCTGGCGGCATGGTGCGCGGGGCGGAGCTACGGCATCGATCCGGAGACGCTGGCGCGCGGCGTGGCGGCGTGCCAGGCGGTCCCGGGGCGGTTCGAGCGCGTGGACGAGGGGCAGCCGTTCCTGGTGGTGGTCGATTACGCGCATACGGACGATGCGTTGCGGAACGTGATCTCGGTGGCGCGCGGGTTGAATCCGAAGCGCATTGTGACGCTGTTCGGGTGCGGCGGGGACCGCGATCGCGTGAAGCGCCCGCTGATGGGCGACGCGGCGGCGGAGCTGAGCGATTCCGTGGTGCTGACATCGGATAATCCGCGGTCGGAGGATCCGCTCGCGATTATCAACGATGCGCTGGTGGGGCTGTGGCGACACGATACCCCGCATATCGAGGAGCCCGATCGCGAGAAGGCGATCCGGCTTGCGATCTCGCAGGCCCAGCCGGGGGACATCGTGATCCTGGCGGGCAAAGGGCACGAGACGTATCAGGTGTTGAAGGACCGGACGATTGCTTTCGACGACCGCGAGGTGGCGCGGAGGGTGCTGCGCGACATGGGATACGGAGCGCCGAAGCGATGAAGGCGGAGCTGGGCGCGATTGCCGGCGTTCTCGAAAAGGGGACAGGCACCTTTTCCACGGAAAAAGGTGCCTGTCCCCTTTTCGTGACCGGGTGGAGCATCGACTCGCGCACGGTGGGGCCGGGCGATTTGTTTTTCGCGCTGCGCGGGCCGAATCACGACGGGCACTGCTATGTAGGGACCGCGTTCGCCAAGGGCGCGGTGGCGGCGGTGGTCGAACATGCGACGGGCGCGGGCGGTCCCGAGTTCGTTGTGCCGGATGCGCAGGCCGCGCTCGAGCGGCTGGCCGTGTGGGCGCGCGGGCGGTGGACGGGCGCGATGGTCGCGATCACGGGCAGCGCGGGCAAGACCACGACGAAAGAGGCCGTTGCCGGGCTGCTCGGCGTCGTGATGAAGGTCGGCAAGACACAAGGAAATCTGAACAACCATCTCGGCGTTCCGCTGTCGCTCTTGCGGCTGCCGGACGATGCCGGGGCGGCGGTGATCGAGATCGGGATGAATCACCCGGGCGAGATCCGGCGGCTGGCGGCGATGGCGCGGCCCACCGTGGGCGTGGTGACGAACGTGGGATTCGCGCACGCGGAGTTCTTCGATTCCGCCGACGGCGTGGCGCTCGCCAAGCGCGAGCTGATCGAGTCGCTGCCCGCGGAGGGCGTCGCGGTGCTGAATGCCGACGACCCGCGCGTGGCGCGGTTCCGCGACGTGCACGCGGGGCGCACGATCACGTTCGGAATCGCTCAGCCGGCCGATGTGCGGGCGGAGGACGTGGAACTCGGCGCGGACGGCGTGCGGTTCCGCGTCGATGGCGTGCGGTTCGAAAGCGCATTTCAGGGACGGCATGGCGTGTTGAACCTCCTCGCGGGGCTCGCGGTGGCGCGATCCTTCGGGATCGCGCCCGCGGGCTTGACTGAGGCCGTGCGCGCGCTCGCGCCGGGGAAGATGCGCGGCGAGCGGTTCGTCCACAACGGAATCACGATCCTGAACGACTGCTATAACTCGAATCCGGAGGCTGCGCGCTCGATGCTGGATGTGCTGGGAACCGTTCCGGCGCAGAGGCACATCGCAGTGCTCGGGGAGATGCTGGAGCTGGGCCGGTGGTCGGAGGCCCTGCATCGCGAGGTGGGGCGGTATGCCGCGCAGTCGGGCGTGGATGTGCTGGTCGGGGTTCACGGGGCGGCTCGCGCGATGACCGAGGAGGCCGTGCGAGCGGGACTGCCGCCAAGCGCAGTCCATTTCTTTGAAGACCCGGCCGAGGCGGGCGCGATGTTGCGCGGCCTGGCGAGCGCGGGCGATGCCGTGTTGTTCAAAGGCTCGCGCGGCACTCGCGTGGAACTGGCGCTGGAGCGGTTTCGAGAGAGTTCCTGATGCTTTACTGGCTTCTATACGAGCAGCTTTACCAGGTGTTCAGCCCGTTCCGGGTGTTCCGGTTCATCACGTTCCGCACGGCGTTTGCGAGCCTGACGGCGCTGTTCCTGTGCCTGGTGCTGGGCCCGTGGCTGATCGCGAAGCTGCGGCAGTTCCAGATCGGCCAGCACATCCGCGAGGAAGGTCCGAAGTCGCACCAGAAGAAGGCGGGCACGCCGACGATGGGCGGCGTCCTGATTGTCATCTCGATCGTGATACCGACGCTGCTGTGGGCGAACCTGGCGAACGCGTACGTGTGGATCGCGATGTTCTCGATCCTTGCGTTCGGCGCCATCGGATTCTGGGACGATCTTTCGAAAATCCGGCACAAGGCCAACCTCGGGCTGACGGGGCGGCGCAAGTTTCTCGCGCAGTGCATCGTGGCCCTCATGGTGGGCGCGAGCCTGCTGGTGCTGCGCGCGCACGGCGAATACTCGACCGCGATGAACGTGCCGTTCTTCAAGTGGTTCAAGCCGAGCCTGATCATCGACAGCCTGCTCGGAAGCCCGTTCACGTGGGCTTTCGGGTTCACGTTCTTCTTCCTGTTCATCGCGTTCATCATCGTGGGCAGCTCGAACGCGGTGAACCTGACGGACGGTCTCGACGGCCTGGCGATCGGGCTCATGATCATCGCGGCGGGCGCGATGACGGTGCTCACGTACACGAGCGGGCACGCGGAGTTCGCCAAGTACCTCGACCTGGTGCGGCTGCCGGGCGCGGGTGAGCTGACTGTGTTCTGCGGCGCGATGACGGGGGCGGCGCTCGGGTTCCTCTGGTACAACGCGCATCCGGCTGAGATTTTCATGGGCGATGTAGGGTCGCTCGCGCTCGGCGGCAGCATGGGCGTGGTCGCGGTGCTGATCAAGCAGGAAGTGCTGCTGGCGTTCATCGGCGGCGTGTTCGTGCTGGAGGCGCTGTCGGTGATCATCCAGGTGGTGAGTTACAAGCTGCGCGGAAAGCGCGTGTTCAAGATGGCGCCGCTGCACCATCATTTCGAGGCGCTGGGGTGGACGGAATCGAAAATCATCGTGCGCTTCTGGATCGCGGGCCTGGTGATGGCGCTGTTCGCGCTGACGACGTTGAAGCTGAGGTAGGCGAGTTGGAATTGCGGGACAGAAGTGTCGTGGTGGCCGGGATGGGCCGGTCGGGGCTCGCAGTAGTGGCGTTTTTGGCGGCAAAGGGCGCGCGGGTGCGGGCCGTGGATGCCAAGCCCCTGGCCGCGCCGCTGCCGCAGGGCGTGGAGTTCGCGCTGCAATCGCCCGCGGCGTTCGAAGGCGCGGACCTGATCGTGATCTCCCCGGGCGTTCCGGCGGACTTGCCGGAGCTTGGAACGCCGCGCGGGCGCGGCGTGCCCGTGGTGGGCGAGGTAGAACTGGCGGGCGAGTTCCTTCGAGGCAAAACGATCGGCATCACGGGCGCGAACGGGAAAACGACGACCACGGCGCTGGTGGGCCATATTCTCAAGCAGGCCGGCGTTCCGGTGCAGGTGGGCGGAAATATCGGGACCCCGGTGACGGCGATGATCGCGGCGTCGCGGCCCGGGCAGTGGAACGTGATCGAGCTTTCGAGCTTTCAGCTCGAGACGATCGAGCGGTTCCGGGCGCATATCGGCGTGTGTTTGAATGTCACACCGGACCATCTCGACCGGCACCACACCTTCGAGAATTACGCCAACGCGAAGGCGCGGCTGTTCGAGACGCAGGGCGCGGGCGATTTTGCCGTGCTGAACGCCGACGATGAGACGACGGCGTCGTTCGGGAAGCGGACGCGCGCCGAGACGGTCTGGTTCAGCTTCCGCGCCGGGTGCGGGCGCATGACGGCGGACGGGCGCGCGGTGTCGTTCGACGGCAAGCCGTTTCTCGCGATCGCGGATATCCCGCTGCGCGGGCGGCACAACGTCGAGAACACGATGGCGGCGGCCGCGGCGGCGCACCTGGCGGGCGTGCCGCTCGAGGCGATCGCGGCCGCGGTGAAGACGTTTCCGGGCGTCGAGCACCGGATCGAGTTCGTGCGCACGCTGGGCGGGGTCGATTACTACAACGACTCGAAGGCGACAAACGTGGACGCGACGATGAAGGCCATCGATGCGTTCTCGGGCGGGCTGTGGATCATCCTCGGCGGCAAGGACAAGGGCAGCGACTATACGGTTCTGCGCGAGCCGCTCCGGCAGAAAGCGCGCGCGGCGCTGCTGGTCGGCGCGGCGGCCGGAAAGATCAAGGCGCAGCTGGGCGATGCGGTGCGGCTGATCGAAGCGGGGACGATCGCGCGGGCGGTCGAGGCAGCGTCGAAGGAGGCGAAGGCGGGGGACACGGTGCTGCTCGCCCCGGCTTGCGCGAGCTTCGATCAGTTCGACGGGTACGAGCAGCGGGGGAGGGTGTTCAAGGAGTTGGTGAGGGCACTCTAAGTGGCGCAGCGCGTAAAGACCGATTGGGTGCTGTTCTGGGTCGTGGTGGCAACCGTCTGCTTCGGCCTGGTGATGGTGTATAGCGCTTCGTCGGTGATCGCGCTCCAAAAGTTCGGTTCGAGTTTCTATTACCTCAAGCGGCAGCTCATCTGGGGCGTGCTCGGGTTCATCGTCATGATGGCGCTGAAGCGCATGGACTACCGCAAGCTGAACAGCGCGTCATGGGCTTTCGCTTCGATCATGGCCGTGCTGCCGCTGCTGGTTCTGGTGTACTTCATGGACGGGCGCGCGCACAGGTGGCTGCGGCTCGGGCCGGTCGGGATACAACCCTCCGAGTTCGCCAAACCCGCGCTCATCCTGTTTCTTGCCTACTTCATCGCGGACCGCGCGAAGAAGATCAACAACCGGCGGACGCTGCTCGGCGCGTTCCTGACGGTCGGGCTGCTGGCGGTTTGCGTCGTCGTAGCCGACTTGGGGACGGCGGCGGTGCTCGTGATCACGGCGGCGGTCGTATTCTACGTCGCGGGACTCGACAAGAAGTACATCCGCATCGCGATCGCGCTCGGGGTGCTCGGCGTGATGGGCGCGATAGCGGCGAAGCCGTACCGCCTGGTCCGCGTGTTCGGTTTCTTCGATCCGGACTATTCGACGCTCGACCGGTTCGCGTGGGGCCAGAAGGTCAAGGTCTACCTGCAGCAGTCGTCGTACAACCGCGACCCGGGGTATCACGTGCGGCAATCGAAGATTGCCGTAGGGAGCGGCGGGATCGCGGGGCTGGGGCTGATGCAGGGCAAGCAGAAACTGCTCTACCTGCCCGAGGCGCATACGGATTTCATCTACGCCGTGGTGGGCGAGGAGCTCGGGTTGATTGGGAGCGCCGGTGTGCTGGCGCTGTTCATGGTGCTGCTGTGGCGCGGGCTTCAGCTTGTGCGCGCGGCGCCGGACGAGTTCGGCCGCTACCTGGCGCTGGGCGTGACGTCGATGGTTGTGGTGCAGGCGCTCATGAACATGAGCGTGGTGCTCGCGCTCGGCCCGACGAAAGGCATCCCGCTGCCGATGATCAGCTACGGCGGCAGTTCGCTGTTGAGCACGCTGGCGTCGATGGGGATGCTGCTGAGCGTAAGCGAGCAGTCGCGATGAGGTTCCTGATGGCGGGCGGAGGCACGGGGGGGCACGTCATCCCGGGGCTCGCGGTGGCGCGCGAACTGAAGCGGCGCGGGCATGAGCCGTTCTTTGTCGGGACGCGGGAGGGCCTGGAAGCGAAGCTGGTTCCGGCGGCGGGGTTCCCCATCGAGTTCATCGAGATCGGCGGGCTGAATCGCGTGGGCGCGGCTCGCATTGCGCGGACGCTGGCGCAACTGCCGCTGGCGACGGCGCACATGGCGGCGGCGCTCGGCCGGTGGAGGCCCGCGGCGGTGTTTTCGATGGGCGGGTATGCGGCGGGTCCGGTGATGCTGGCTGCTTGCGTGCGGCGCGTGCCGATGGTGCTGATGGAGCCGAACGCGGTGCCGGGATTCACGAACCGGCACATGGGCCGGTTCGCGGCGCGCGCGCTGGTGAATTTCGAGGAGACGGCGCGATACTTCCCGCGCGGCAAGGCGGAGGTGACGGGCGTTCCGGTGCGGCCGGAGTTCTTCGCGCTGGCTCCGAAGCCGCGCGGCCCGCGGCTGAGCGTGCTGATCACCGGCGGGAGCCGCGGCTCGCGGACTCTGAACAATGCCGCGCGCGAGAGCTGGCCGCTGTTCCGCGAGGCGGGCTCGGCGGTGCGGCTGGTGCACCAGACGGGCGCGGCGGAGCATGCCGGGCTTGCGCGGGAGTTTGCCGCGAGCGGGATCGAGGGCGAGGTCGTGCCGTTCATCGACGATATGCCGGCGGCGTTTGCGGCGGCGGATCTTGTGATCTGCCGGTCCGGCGCCGGGGCGGTGGCCGAGGTCGCGGCGGCAGGGAAAGCGGCGGTGTTCGTTCCTTTTCCGTTCGCGGCGGACGATCACCAGACGCGGAACGCCGAGGTTCTGGCTGCGGCAGGCGCGGCCCGCATGGTGGCCGATCGTGAGTTCACCGGGAGGCGGTTGTTCGAGGAAGTGAGCGGACTGGCGCCGGAGACGCTCGAGAAGATGGGCTGCGAGGCGCGCCGGTTCGCGCGGCCGGGCGCGGCAGAGCGCGCCGCGGATATTCTCGAAAGTTTAGGTTGACAGAGCGTTTGGAAGCCGAAACAATAGCATAAATAAATGATTTTTACCTGGAGGCGGCCCTAAGATGTTTCTCAAGCCCCAGCACCTGCATTTCGTGGGCATAGGGGGCATCGGCATGAGCGGGATCGCCGAAGTCCTGCTCGAACTCGGCTTCAGGATCACGGGGTCGGACGTTCGCCTGACACCCATCACCGAGCACCTCACGGCGCGCGGCGCCACGGTCTACGAAGGCCACGCCGCTTCGAACGTGGGGACGGCGAAGGCCATCGTCATCAGCTCCGCCGTGGGCGAAGACAACCCCGAGGTACAGGAGGCGCGGAGGCTCCAGATCCCGGTCATCCCGCGCGGCGAGCTGCTGGCCGAACTGATGCGGCTGAAGCTCGGGATCGCGGTCGCGGGCAGCCACGGGAAGACCACGACCACGTCGATGCTGGCGGCGATTCTGAGCCACGCGGGGCAGGACCCGACGGTTGTCGTGGGCGGGCGATTGAAAGCCATCGGCGGATCGAACGCGCGGCTGGGGCAGAGCGATTTTCTGGTGGTCGAATCGGACGAAAGCGACGGCTCGTTTTTGAAGCTCTCGCCGATTTACGCCATCGTGACGAACATCGACCGCGAGCACCTGGACCACTACAAATCGATCGATGAAATCCGCGCGGCGTTCACCGAGTTCGTCAACAAAGTTCCGTTCTACGGCGCGGCGGTGCTGTGCCTGGACGATGAAAACGTGCAGCGCATTCTGCCCGAGGTGAACCGGCGCACGATCACCTACGGGACGCGGGCGCAGGCGGACGTCAACGTGAGCGAGTGGAAATCGACGCACCTGGCGAACTCGTTCCGGCTGCACGCGCGCGGCGAAGACCTGGGCCGCTTCGAGTTGCACGTGCCGGGCGCGCACAACATTCTGAACGCGACGGCCGCGATCACAGTGGCGCGAGAGCTGGGCGTGCCGCTCGATGCGGCGCGGCAGGCGCTGGCCGATTTCGCGGGTCCCGAGCGGCGCTTCCAGATCCGCGGCCAGGAGCGCGGGATCACGGTGGTGGACGACTACGGGCACCACCCGACCGAGATCCGCGCCACGCTCGCGGCCGCGCGGCAGTGCCGCTACAAGCGCATCCACGCGATTTTTCAGCCGCACCGCTACTCGCGCACGGTGCACCTGATGGACGATTTCGCGCGGTGCTTCTACCACGCCGATTCCGTGTTCGTGCTCGATATCTACGCGGCGTCGGAAAAGCCGATCGAGGGCGTGAGCGGCGAGGCGCTGGCGGAGCGGATTCGCGCGTACGGCCACCGGTCGGTGGAGTACGTGGGGACCATCGATCGCGCCGTTGAAGCCGCGCTGGGCGTGGCCGAGGAAGGCGACCTGATCATCACGCAGGGCGCGGGAAATGTCTGGCAGGCAGGCGAGCGCATTCTGGACCGCCTGCGCGCGGGGGTCTGAAGCTATGGGCCGGAGACAGGGAGCGCAGCTCGAACTGGAAATGCCGGACGACGAGCCGGTCGAGGAACGTCCCGAGCCGCAGGCTCCGCGGCGGACGCGCGCGCGGGCCGGGGAGAGCCGCCCGGCCGGGTGGCGCTCGAAGATCCGCCGCGTGTTGATCTGGACGGGCGCGGGCGCGGCGGTGCTCGGCGCGGTGGTGGGCGCCTACCAGATCGACGAGTTCCTGGCGAGCAACGCCCGCTTCATTCTGCCCGCGGTTCCGGCGGGCAAGCCGAATCCGAACTTCACGATCGAGGGCGCGACTTACACGAGCCACGACGAGATTCTGCGCGTGTTCGCGCGGGATTTCGGCAGCAGCGTGTACCTGACGCCGCTCGGCGAGCGCCGGCGGCAGTTGCTGGCGATCGATTGGATCAAGGAGGCCTCGGTCGCGCGGCGGTGGCCGAACTCGATCGCGGTCCGGATCGTGGAGCGCAAACCGGTGGCGTTCGCGATGCTGCCGCGCATGATCGCGGGGCGGTGGGCGATCTCGGAGGCGGCGCTCATCGACGAAGACGGCATCATCCTGCGGCCTCCGGCGAAGGCGCGGTTCAGCCTTCCGGCGCTGTTCGGGGTTTCGCGCGAGGATGCCGCCGAGACGCGGCGCGCGCGGGTGCGGCAGGCCGTCGATCTGATCCGCGAGGTGCAGTCCTACGCGGCGCAGATTTCCGAGATCGACGTGAGCGACCCGGAGAACGTGGTCGTGACACAGGTCGCGCAGGGGCGTCCGCTGAAGCTTCGTTTGGGAAACCGGAATTATCTGCCGAGGTTGAGTAATTTCTTGAGCCACTATCCCGATATCAGCAAGCGCCTGCCGAACGCGCGCACGTTCGATTTGCGCATGGACGATCACATCACGGCGCAGGATGGAGGCTCCGATGCCCGGTAAGCCGGTGATCGCCGTTGGTGTGGACCCCGGGAGCGCACGCACGCGGTGCGCGGTCCTGCTGCTTGAAGACGCCAGCGTCCGGCTGCTCGGCGTGGGCGAGGCTCGGTCGCAGGGCTGGAAGCGCGGGCGCATCACGGACCAGAACGCGGTTTCGGAATCCATCTCGCAGGCGGTCAAGCAGGCCGAGGCGGCGGCGGAGGCCACGGTGGAATCGGCCGTGTTCGGCGTCGGCGGGGGCGGCGTCGCGAGCTCGAACGCGCGCGGCGGCTACGAGATGGGCTTCCCGCGGCAGATCGACCAGAACGACATCATCCGCGTCGTTGAGCGCGCCTCGCACGTGCAGCTTCAGGAAGACGAGATGGTGCTGCACCTGTTCCCGCAGGATTTCACGGTGGACGGGCGCGCGGGGCACCGCAATCCGCGCGGCATGATCGGCTCGCGGCTGGAGGTGTTCGTGCACCTGGTAACGGCTTCGTCGCACGATCACCACAGCCTGGTGGGCGCGGCGAACCAGGCGCACCTGGTGGTGGAGGAGACCGTTTTCGAGCCGGTCGCGGCGGCCTATGCGGCCATTCCGGACGAAGGGCGCGAGGACGGCGTGGTGCTGATCGACATCGGCGCTCACTCGACCGAAGTCGCGGTCTACTACGGCGAAGCTCTGCTGTTCTCGTCGAGTCTTCCGGTGTGCGGCGATCACTTCACGGGAGACGTGGCGCGCGGGCTGCTGGTGAGCCGCGAGGACGCCGAGTGGATCAAGGAACAGCACGGCTGCGCGATGGTGGGAATGACGGCCGACAACAGCCTGATCGAGCTGCCGTCGTCGGCGGGCCGCGGGCCGCGCGAGACAAGCTGCCGCGAGCTGAACACGATTCTCGAAGCGCGCGCGTTCGAGCTGTTCGATTTCGTCGCCAAGGACCTGGAGCGGATCGGCATGAGCGAGGTGCTCGGCGGCGCCGTGCTCACCGGCGGCGGCGCGCGGCTGCCGGGCATGTGCGACGTGGCTGAGCGTGTGCTGCGCTGCCAGGCGCGCAACGGCCTGCCCGCGGGAATTCTGGATTGGCCGGAGGACCTGGAATCCCCCGAGTGGACCACCGCGGCGGGACTCGCGATGTATTCGGCGCGGCTGAAGCTGCGCGCGGATCTGGACCGCCGCAAGACGGGGCTCTTCTCTGGAATATTCAAGTAGGCGCAAGATGACACTGCTCGATCCCAAGATCGACAACTTAAAGTACGAGATGCAGGACGAAAACCGGCCCACCGCGCGTGTGAAGGTGGTGGGGGTCGGCGGCGGCGGCTCGAACGCGGTCGCGCACATCATGGCGAGCGGACTCGCCGACGTCGAGTTTTACATCCTCAATACCGACGTGCAGGCGCTGCGCGCATCGCCGGTTCCGAACAAGCTGGCCATCGGCTGCAAGGTGACGCACGGGCGCGGCGCGGGCGCCGACCCCGAGATCGGCAGGCAGGCCGCCTTCGAAGACACCGAGCGGATCGTCGAGATCCTGCAAGGCGCCGACCTGGTGTTCGTCACGGCGGGGATGGGCAGCGGCACGGGGACGGGCGCGACTCCGGTGGTGGCCTCGATCGCGAAGGAGTTGAATGCGCTGACAGTCGCCGTGGTGACGTCGCCGTTCGCCTTCGAGGGCGCGCGGCGGATCCGGCAGGCCGAGCAGGGGCTCGCGCAGCTCGCAGGGAGCGTCGATACGGTCATCACGATTCCGAACGAGCGGCTGCTGGGACTTGCGCCGCGCGGCACCAGCATTCTCGAGGCGTTCCGCCTCGGGCACGATTTCCTGCGGCAGACGGTGCAGGATATCGTCGAGATCGTGACCACGCCCGGGTTCATCAACCGCGATTTTTCCGATATTCGCACCACGCTGCTGGGCATGGGCCAGGCGGTGCTCGGGACCGCGACGGCGCGGGGGGACAACGCCGCGCTCGAGGCGGCCAAGCAGGCGATCGCGTGCCCGCTGATGGAGAAGACCGGGATTCGCGGCGCGCGCAACGTGCTCATGAATCTGACCGGGTCGAGCCGGTTGGGGCTGCACGAAGTCAACGACGCGTGCCGGATGATCCGGGAGGCGACCGAGTCCGAAGACGTGCAGTTGAACTTCGGACTCGTGATGAACGAAGCGATGGCAGACGCGGTGAAGGTCACCGTGATCGCGAGCGGGTTTGCCGCCAGTGCCGCGGAGCCCGCGCCCGCGCCGGCGAGCCAGGGAGTGTGGCTGTCGAACGACGAACCCGCGCAGCCGCCCGCGCTCAAGGCGGAGAAAGAAGCCGTCGAGCCCGAGCCTGAACCCGAACCCGAACCCGAGCCAATCCCCGAGCCCGAAGACCTCGACGACCTGGACACTCCGGCGTACCTCCGGCAGCGGCGCGTGCTGCACTAGGCAGGCACTCACCGCCCGGCCGCCGCTTCGCTGCGTCCTCCGCGGTGAAATGTGTTTCTGTTTCGGGGCCGCAGTATCATATTGTTTGTTGTGCCGGAGGTGACCGATGAAGGGCGTTGTGCTGGCCGGTGGGACCGGGAGCCGCCTGTTTCCGCTCACGAAGATAACGAACAAGCACCTGCTGCCGGTCTACGACAAGCCGATGGTGTATTACCCCATCCAGACGCTCGTCGATGCCGGGATTCGCGACATCCTGATCGTCACCGGAGGCAGGAACGCGGGCGATTTTCTCCGGCTGCTCGGCAACGGGAAAGAGTTCGGGATGGCGCACCTGAACTATGCCTACCAGGAGGGCGAGGGCGGCATAGCCGAGGCGCTGGGGCTCGCCGAGCACTTCGCCGACGGCGACCGGATCTGCGTGATCCTCGGCGACAACATCATCGAGGGCTCGATCCGCTCCGCCGTCGAGGGCTTCTGCGCGCAGCCGGCGGGCGCGCGCATCCTGCTCAAGCGGGTGCCGGATGCCGGACGCTTCGGCGTGGCGGAGATCGCGGGCGACCGCATCGCGGGCATTGAGGAAAAGCCCAAGCATCCGAAGTCGGACTACGCCGTGACGGGCATCTATCTATACGACGAAACCGTTTTCGACAAGATCCGTAAGCTGGCGCCGTCCGAGCGCGGCGAGCTCGAAATCACCGACGTCAACAACGCATACATCCGGGAAGGCACGATGACTTTTTCGCATCTGGAGGGCTGGTGGACCGACGCGGGCACGTTCGATTCGCTGTTGCGCGCGGGGAACCTGGTCGCGGCGACGTCGCGCAAAGCGGAGGCCGCGCGGAAGTGAACGTTCCTCAGTGCGAAAAGGGCATCGGCGCCGTGATTCAGGCTCCGGATTCGCCCCACCTGATCGAAGGCGTGCGCGTCGAGCCGTACGCGCTGTGGCCGGACGACCGCGGCTACTTCCTCGAAGTGCTGCGCATGGGCCAGGGCGCGGCGGGCGCGTTCCCCGCACAGACGACGCAGATTTCAGCCGCGCAGAGCTATCCCGGGACCATCAAGGCGTTCCACTATCACGAGCGCCAGAGCGACTTGTGGACTCCGGCGGGCGGCATGTTCCAGGCCGCGCTGGTCGATTTGCGGAGCGGGTCGCCGACCTTCGGCGTGCGCAACACGCTCTACGTGGGCACGCTGCGGCCGTGGCAGATCCTGATTCCGCCCGGTGTCGCGCACGGCTACAAGGTGATCGGCACGGAACCCGCGATGCTGGTGTACGCGACGGACTGCTTCTACGATCCGGCCGACGAAGGGCGGCTCCCTTACAACGATCCGCGCATCAACTACGACTGGGAGACGCAGCACAAGTGAAGATTCTGGTTACGGGCGGGGCCGGGTTCATCGGCTCGGCGTTTGTGCGGCTGCTGCTTACCGAGGCCCCTTCGGCCGAGATCGTCAACCTCGATAAGCTCACCTACGCGGGGAACCTCGAGAACCTGGA
The DNA here is from genome assembly GCA_050261515.1 of Acidobacteriota bacterium. GTDB lineage: Bacteria > Acidobacteriota > Terriglobia > Bryobacterales > Bryobacteraceae > JBLNDJ01. Next base: position 50,318 of record JBLNDJ010000057.1, read on the forward strand.
GCCGGTGGCGGCGAACCCGCGCTACCGGTTCGTGCGGGGCGATATCTGCGACGCCGACCTGGTCAACTCCGTGCTCGACGAGTTCGCGGCGGAGGCCATCGTGCACTTCGCGGCCGAGTCGCACGTGGACCGCAGCATCCTGGCGCCGCAGGTGGTCTTCGAGACGAACCTGCGCGGCACGTTCACGCTGCTCGAAGCGGCGCGCGCGCATCGCACGCCGCGCTTCCTGCACGTTTCGACCGATGAAGTCTACGGCAGCGTGGCGGCTCCGGCGGTCGCCGATGAAAGCTATCCGTTGAATCCGAGCAGCCCGTACTCGGCGGCGAAGGCCGGCTCCGACCTGCTTGCGCTCTCTTACTTCACCACTTATCGCGTACCAGTCGTGGTGACACGCGCATCGAACAACTACGGCCCGTACCAGTTCCCGGAGAAGCTCATCCCGCTGATGATTTCGAACGCACTCGACGGAAAGAAACTGCCGGTTTATGGAGACGGCACGAACGTGCGCGACTGGCTGTACGTCGAAGACCATTGCCGCGCGCTCGCGGCGGTGCTCGAACGCGGGCGCGAGGGCGAGATCTATAACATCGGCGGCAGCCGCGCGCTGCCGAATATCGAGATCGTCCGCAAGATACTGCGCGCCACGGGGCGCGGCGAAAACGCCATCGAATTCGTTCGCGACCGCCCGGGGCACGACAAACGTTACGCCATCACGAGCGAGAAAACGGAGCGCGAGACGGGCTGGCGGCCGCGCACCGGATTCGAGGAGGGCCTGGCGTCCACCGTCTCCTGGTACCAGGAGCACAGGGGATGGGTGGAGCGCGTGAAATCCGGCGCGTACCAGAGCTATTACGACCGGAATTACCGCGATCGAGAGTTCGAACTGGACCGGTTGCGCAAACCTTAGGGCGCGGCCCCCGCCGGGTATACTGAGAAGAAAGTTGACAATTCCGCGCGTCAAACCCCGCATGCTCATGATTTCGCCCGTGACTCCGTACCCTGTCCATCACGGAGCCGGGAGCGCGATCTATGGCTATATCCGGGCGCTGCGCGACGTGTTCGACATCACGTTCGCGGGCTTCTGCCCGGAGCGGTTTCTCGCGCAGGCGCAGGAGGGGCTCAACACGCTTTGCAGCCGTGCGATGCTGTTTCCGGCGCCGCCCGCGCGGAAGCTCGACGCTTTCTCGCGCACCCCGTTCCTGTTCTCGAATCTCCAGAGCGATGAGATGCACAGGGCCGTGGACCGCGTCCTGGAGGAAGAATCTCCCGACGTCGTGCAGGTGGAGTATCTCGGCATGGCGGAGTACGCCGAGGGCGCGCGCTGCCGGCGGATCGTCCGCGCTCACGTCCAGGAGTGGTGGCATTACTACCTGAACTGGCGGCGGACGCGCGGGCTTCGCACGCGGCTTCAGCACCTGTTCTGGTCGGTGGATTCGATCCGGCACAACCGGCGCACGCTCGAAAGCTTCGACTGGGTGCTGGTGACCTCGGAAGAAGAGCGGCGGCGGGCGATCGAACTCGTGCCCAATGTCCGGGCCGAGGCCTTGCCGTTCATGCTTGTGGACTGCGACCGGTTCGAGCCTCCCGCTGCGCCTCCGAAGGAGCCCCGGATGCTTTTTGTGGGGTTTTTGCCCCACTCGCCGAACTCGGAGGCGCTCGAGTACTTCATCCGGCGCGAACTTCCGCTGATTCGCAGAGAAGAGCCCCGCGCCACGCTGACTGTAGTTGGTGAGGGCGCATCGAACGCACTGAAGGGCCTGATGCACGACAGCGGCGTGGAGTACCGCGGATACGTGGAGGCGATCGGCGACGTCTACCGGGAGGCGCGGGTATACGTCGCGCCGGTGACGAGCGGCGGCGGTATACGCACCAAGATTGTCGAGGCGATGGCGGCGGGCGTGCCGGTGGTTTCGAACTCGTTCGCGCCGATGGGGCTGGGCCTGATGCCGGGCCAGCACCTGCTGGTTTGCGACACGCCGGAGGAATCGGCCGCGGCCATTCTGCGGCTGTTCCGCGACGACGAATACTGGCGCTACTTGAGCGGGTCGGCGCGGCTGCTGGTGGAGAACTCGTTCAGCCTGCGGACCGTGGGACCGCGAATCCAGGCGCGCTACCGCCAATTTCTGGAAGAGACCGTATGAGCACGGTCCTCTATTTCGCCACAGGCGATCCGGCCGAAGTCAATGCGGAACTGGAGAGGCTGCGCGGCAGGCTGCTGTGCGTGGTGTCTCCGCGAGGCGCGGCGGCGCAACTGAACTGTGGGGGCGCCCCCGTTTACACGGCGCTCGCGGCCGTCTTCGCGTGGCTGCGGCTCCGCGCGCTCCTGAGGCGGACGCGGGAGGTGGAAGTCGTCTGCTTCCGGTCCCCGGGCCGGTTCCGCTGGTTGAAATTCCTCGCGTGGAGCCTGTCCGGGAACCTGGTTTTTTCGGACGCGGCCGGCGCCCGCCGGTCGCGCGGCCGCTTGCACCTGCTGAGGGCCGCCGCCGCGCCCAAGGGCGCGATCTGCGTCATCGGCTCGGCTTCGGCGGCGCGGCTGGAACAAATCGTGTCGAACTTGCGGGCGCGCTATCCGGATGTTCCCCTCGAAGTGGCGGCCGGGGCGCGGCCCTGGCTGCGCGCGTACTTCGGCCTGCTGCGGCGCTGCTGGGGCAGGGAACGGTTCCGGGCCATTGTTCTCGCGTGCACGCGAGAAGGCTACGGCGCGCTCAAGGCGCTGGGGTGGCTGCTTCCCGTGAGACGCGTGGAGGTCTATAACGAAAACCTCGACGTGTTCTCAGGCCGGAGCGCGCTCGCTCTGGCGCGGCACTGGCGGTGGCGGATGCGCCTTGCGCGCGGGCGCCGCGCGGTCGGCGTGATCGGCTCGGCGTCGGGATTCTACCTGAAGACGATCGTCGCGGACGTGCGCGCGCGGTTCCCCGGTGTCCCTATTCACGGGCTGCTGCCGCGGCGGCTGGTGGAGCCGGCCGGCGGCCTCTTCGACACCGTCACCGTTTTGAATCCCGGCCCGGCGGGCGTGCTTCAGGTGTGGCGCGCGCTGCGCAGGACGCACCAATACTGGATGGTGCCGTGTACGGAAGAGCCGTACGCCGGCATGAAGCTGCTCGCGTTCCTGCTGCCGTTCGGGCCCAGGCAGATCTACAACGAACTGGCGGACGCCTTCTCCGCGCGCGACCTGCGCATCCTCGGCCGGCATATCGCCTGGAGGCTGCGCGACCGGCTGACCTTCAAGATTCTGACTGGAACGGCGGGGAGCAATCCGCCCGCGCGCCTCATGCACCTGGTTCTATACTCGCTGCGCCTGGCCGCAGGCGCGTGGACGCTCGGCCGTGTGCGTATTGCGAGCCTCGTCCGCGCGAAGTTTGCGCGGCGGCCGCGGCCGAGCGTGGACCTGATCTATCTCGATTCGAAGCCGGAAGTGCCGCTGCCCGTGGCGAACATGCGGCTGGCGGCGCGCATCGACAACGTGGGCCGCCCGCGCGACGTCGCCGGGAAAATCAACGCCGCGGTCCGGAGCAGCCACGCGGACTTCATCTGCCTGTTCGATTCCCGGTGCAGCATGAGCGAAGAGGACTGGCTCGAAAGGCTGCTCAAGACCTTCGACGAGCGCACGGGGCAGGTGGGGCCGCAGATCGCCGGCGCGGCCGCCGATGGGATGATCCGCGGGGGCCTCGCCGCGCCCGGTGCGCCGCCGCACTGGAATTCCGATCACGCGGTCTGCTGCCACGTCGAGCCCGACTGGCTCGAAATCGACGCGCTGCCGTGGGTCTGCCTCGTCGTCCGGCGCAATGCGGCGCTCGAGGCCGGACTGTTCGCCGGAGCCCAGGAGGCCGGGCCCGTCCGCGTCGATCTGGATTTCTGCCGCCGCCTCGCCGCGCATGGCTGGCTGTCGCTGTGCAACCAGAGCGTCACGGCTTCGCTATCATCTCCTTGGAGAAGATGAAAGCATTCTGTTCGATTGCGGTCCTGCTGGCCGCCTCCGCCGCAAGCGCGCAAAAGCCGGCCGCGGAGCCCGCGGTTCCGTTCCGGGACGAATCGCTGCACTACACGGTGAACTGGCCAAGCGGGCTGAGTTTGGGCGAGGCGCAGATGCAGGCCTCGCGCAAGGACGCGCAGTGGAGCTTCGCCTTTTCACTGGACGCCGCTGTGCCGGGCTTTGCCGCCAGCGACACCTACTCATCCGTCGCCGCGGGTGATTTCTGTTCCACCGAGCTGAACAAGCGCTTCACACACGGCAAGCGCAGGGGCGACGAGACGACCACATTCGACGCACAGGCGGGAAAGGCCGTGCGGCAAACGCTGAAGGGCGGCCAGTCGGAGGTGCAGATTCCGGCGTGCCCGCGGGACGCGTTGTCGTTCCTCTACTACGTGCGGCGCGAGCTGGCCGACGGGCGCCTGCCCGGGCCGCAGACGGTGTATTTCGGCGCGCCCTACCAGGTGCGGCTGGAGTTCGGCGGGCGCGAGCGCGTGAATGTGAACGACCGCCCCGAGAACGCAGAGCGCATCGTCGCGTCGCTGAAGGGGCCGGCGTCGCAAACCACCGTCGAGCTGTTCTTCGCGCTCGACCGGGCGCGTACGCCGCTCGTGGTGCGGGTTCCGCTCGCGGCCGGAAAGTTCACCATGGAACTCGTCCGCTGACGTATGCGCGTCGCTTTTTTCTCGCCCATGCCGCCGGCCAAAAGCGGCATTGCCGATTACTCCGCGGCGCTGGTGGAGCCGCTCGGGCGGCTGGCGGATCTGCGCGTATTCGATTCGGCCGCCGAGGCGTTCGATCCGGCCCGGTTCGACGTCGCGGTCTACCAGGTCGGCAATAATCCGTATCACGAGTTCGTGTATGAGGCGGCGATGCGGCATCCGGGCGTCGTGGTGTTGCACGAGGCGAACCTGCACTACTTGATGGCGGATCTGACGATCCGCCGCGGCGACTGGGACGCCTACCTGCGGGAAGTCGAGTACAACGCGGGACCGCAGGCGATGGCTCACGCGCGGCGGGCGCGCGCTCTCGAGGTTGGGCCGGATTACCTCGGGATCGCGATGACGCGCCGGCTCATCGAAAGCGCGCGCGGCATCATCGTGCACAGCAACGCGGTGCTCGAGCACGTGCGCGCGGCCGGCTACGCGGGGCCCGTGGCGCGCATCCCGCACGGCGCCTGGCTGTGCTATGCCGACCGGCAGGGATTCCGCGAGCGGCTCGGCATCGGGGAAGCCGCGCCGCTCATCGGCGCGTTCGGCTTTCTCAAACCCTACAAGCGCATCGCCGAGTCGCTGCGGGCCTTCGCCAGGCTTCTGCGCGTGGAGCCGCGCGCGAAGATGATTCTCGCCGGCGAGCCGCATCCCGATCTGCCGGTGGAATCCATGATCCGCTCGCTCGGGTTGAGCGGCGCGGTGCGCGTGCTGGGGTATCTCGATATCGGCGATTTCACCGGCTACATGGCGGCGTGCGACGTGGTGCTGAATCTGCGCTACCCGACCGTCGGCGAGACTTCGGGAAGCCTGCTGCGGGCGCTCGGGCTGGGCAAGCCCGTGCTGGTTTCCGATGTCGGCGCCTTCCGCGATCTGCCCGATGACGTCTGCCTGAAGGTTCGTGTGGGCGCCGGGGAAGAGGACGAAATCTTCGAGCATCTGAACACGCTGGTCTCGCGTCCCGAGCTGGCCGCCGCGCTCGGCGCGCGAGCCCGAGCCTGGGTAGCGGCCGAGTGCCCCTGGGCCCGCGTGGCGGAACGCTACGCGCGGTTCCTGAAGGCCGTGGCACACAACGCCCCGTGGAGCGACCTCCCCGTACCCGCGCGCGATGCCGCGCCCGGCAATGCGATCGCGCCGGAGACGGTACGCGAGTGGGCGCCCCGGCACTCCGCGTTCCGGGGCTACGTCGATGCGCACCTCACCCGCCTGACTAAGACCCTCGAAATTATCCCGCCCGGGGGTCCCTGCGACCGAATCCTCGAAATGGGCGCCTACCTGCAAATCACCCCGGCGCTCCACTCCGAGCTTGGCTACGGAGAAGTGCGCGGCTGCTACTACGGCGAATCGGGCCACACCGAGCGGCGCTCGGCTGTATCGGCCGGGGGCGAGCGCTTCGAATGCGAAGTGGACCTGTTCGACGCCGAGAAAGACCCGTTCCCCTACCCCGACGGCCACTTCGCCACCGTGCTCTGCTGCGAACTGCTCGAACACCTGTTCGAAGACCCGATGCACATGATGATCGAGATCCACCGCATTCTGCGCGACGGCGGGCACCTGGTCCTGACCACGCCCAACCTCGCCTCGCTGCGCGCGATCTCGGCGATTCTCCAGGGCTACCATCCGGGGCTGTTTCCGCAGTACATCAAGCCGTCGAAGGAGGGCGTCGTGGACCCGCGCCACAACCGCGAATACACGCCTCGCGAGATCCGGCGGCTGCTCGAAGACTCGGGCTTCGACGTCGTGCGCCTCGAGACCGGGCCGTTCCGCGAGCAGCCGCGGCCGGAACTCGCGTGGGTGGAGCGCCTGCTGCGGAATTTCCATTTCGACACCAGCTTGCGCGATGAAGGGATATACGCCGTGGGCCGCAAGGCGGGGCCGGTGCGCGGCGGGCGCTATCCCGATTGGCTCTACGCATGACGCAGGCGCGCGTGCGGCTTCGAGTCGAGAACGCCTCGGCGGAGGTATGGACGCCGCGCGACGGCTATGCCGTGTCATACCAGGTGTTCGACACCGAGTCGGAAACGCTGGTGATCGACGGGCCGCGCACGCCCCTGCCGGGCGAGTTGCATCCCGGAGAGGCAATCGAGATCGACGTGCCGGTCGAGTTTCCACCCGAGCCTGGCCGCTACCGCGCATTCGTCTCCGGCATGCGCGAGCACGCGTTCTGGTTCTACGAGCGCGGGATGCCATTCGTGGTGGTTGAGTTCGCGGGCGGAGCAGTGTCAAGCCAGGTCACGACCATGCGCGCGCTGCGCCGGCGGAACCTGTGGCGCGCCGCGGGCCGTGCGTGCAGCTATCCGTTGCTCTCGATGTGGAGGAACCGGAGCCTGATCCGCTCCATGGTGCGGCGCGACATCGTGGGCCGCTACCGCGGCTCGTTCGGCGGCGCGTTCTGGACCATCCTGAACCCGCTGCTGCTGATGGCGACGTACTTCTTCGTGTTCGGCATCGTACTGCGCGCGCGCTTGGGTAACGATCCCAGCCGCACGGGCTTCGTGCTCTACTTCCTGTGCGGCATGCTGCCGTGGCTCGCGTTCAGCGAAGCGGCCGGGCGCGCGCCGTTCGTCATCCTGGAGCACAGAAACTTCGTCAAGAAGCTCGTGTTCCCGCTCGAGACGCTGCCGGTGAACCTGGGCGCGGCGGGGCTGGTGATCGAGGCATTCGCGCTGCTCATCTTCGTGACGCTGCTCTACGCCGTGCGCGGGAGCGTCCCCGCGGCGGCGCTGTGGCTGCCCGCGCTCGTGATTCCGCAACTGCTGTTCACCCTGGGCGTCGTCTGGTTTCTGGCGGCGCTCGGCGCCTACATGCGCGATCTCGGCCAGATCAACGGCTTCCTGCTCACGCTATGGTTCTTCCTGACGCCGATCTGCTACCCGGCCGAATCGCTGCCGCGCGAGGCGCTCGCGGTGCTGTCGAAGAACCCTATGTTCGTACTGGTCCAGGGCTACCGGGACCTGTTCCTCGAAGCGCGGCCGCCCGCGTGGGGACCGCTGTGGAAGCTGTGGGTGGTCTCGCTCGCGTTCTTCGTCGCGGGCCACGCCTGGTTCTACAAGCTGCGTAAGAACTTTGCGGATGTGATCTGACCCCCCCCCCCGTCCGGGCCGCTGAGCCGAAGTGCGGGCCGGTTGCGCGTACAGAGAGTGAGGAGGCCGCCATGCTGGCCGTGCTTCTTGCTCTTCTGATTTCTCCGGCGGGGTTCGCGCCCGACGCGGTGCTGGCGCGTTACACTGCGGGCGAGGCGGGCCGGCGGGCGCCGGCCGGAGTGGTCGAGGTCGAGATCGAAGCGTCGCTGCCCCACCGGGCGGAGCGCGGGCGCGTGCTAGCCATCCGGCACGGCGCGGCATCATACGATGTCATTCGCAGCGAGGGCGACCAGACCGTGAAGCGGCAGGTGATTGCGCGGTATCTCGCGGCGGCGGCGCGGGGCGGAGCGATGGAGGCATCGGCCGTCGCGGTCACTCCGGACAATTACAAGTTCCGGCTGGTTGGCTCGGTCGAGAGCGGCGGCACGCTTTCATACGTCTTCGATATCGTTCCCCGCAAGAAGCGCGTGGGGCTTATGGAGGGCCAGATCTGGATCGATGTCGCCACCGGCATCGCCGTGCGGGAATACGGCCGGATGGTCAAGAGCCCGTCCGTATTCCTGCGGCGGATCGAGGTCCTGCGCGACACATCGATCCGGAACGGCGCGCCGTATCTGCGGATTACGCGGCTCATGATCGACACGCGCGTGGCGGGACCGGCCGAGCTGACCATCCGCGAGAGTCCTCAGTGACTGCGTACCGGCGCGGCGTGAATATCGCCGGCGCGGAGTTCGGCGAAGATCACCTGCCGGGCGTGCACGGCCGCGACTTCACGTACAACAGCGAGGACACCTTCCGCTATTTCTGCGCGAAGGGCCTGAACCTGTTCCGAGTCTGCCTGCGGTGGGAACGGCTTCAGCCCGAGCTGCGGGGCCCGCTCGATCCCGGCCACACCGGCTGCCTGCGGCAGAACATCGAGTGGGCGCACAAATACGGCGGCCAGGTCATCATCGACATACACAACTTCGGCCGGTATGGGAATTTCGCGATCGACAATCTGTACGACGCGCGGATGCGCGTCTCGACGCGCGATTTCGCGGACCTCTGGACGCGCCTCTCGGCCGAGTTCCGGGGCGAGCCGGGCGTCTACGCCTACGGCTTGATGTGCGAGCCGCACGACTTGGGCGAGGCCGATTGGAAGACGGTCTCGCAGACCGCGCTCGCGGCGATCCGCGACAACGGAGACTCCACGCTGGTCCTGGTGCCGGGCGACAGTTGGTCGAGTTCGGAGCGCTGGCCCGAAGTGCATGGGCCGCGGGGCTGGATCGCCGACCCCTCCGGCAACTTCGCCTACGAAGCGCACGAGTATTTCGACGCGGATCACAGCGGCTCCTATGCGCTCAGCTACGACGAGGAGCTCGCCCGCGATTCCGGCCTCCCGTCGATCGGCCGCGCGCGCCTGCGACCCTTCACCGATTGGTGCGCGGCAAACGGCGTGCGCGGGTTTCTGGGCGAGTACGGCGTCCCGGACAACGACCCGCGCTGGCTCGCCGTGCTCGACGATTTTCTGGACGCGCTCGACGAAGCGGCGCTCGGCGGCGCCTGCTGGGCGGCCGGGGAATGGTGGGGCGACTATCCGCTCTCGGTACAGCCGCGCGAGAATTTCACGCTCGACCGCCCGCAACTCGCCGTGCTCGAGCGGCACACCGGCTCTAGCGCGTGACCTCCGCCAGCGCCTCCGCGGCCCGCTCGCACGCCGCGCGGTCCACGTCGAGGTGCGTCACCAGCCGCATCGACGTTTCCGAAACCGGATTGATCAGCACCCCGCGCGCCTTCAGCCGTGCGCTCACCTCCGGCGCCGCCAGGCCCGTCGCGCCAATGTCGAAGATCACGATGTTCGTCTGCACTTCGTGCGCGACCTTGACGCCCGGAATACGCCCGAGCGCGTCGGCCAGAAACCGTGCGTTCTCGTGGTCCTCGCACAGCCGCGCGGGCATTTCCTCGAGCGCGATCAGGCCCGCCGCGGCCAGAACACCCACCTGCCGCATCCCGCCGCCGAGGCGCTTGCGATAGAGCCGCCCGCGCGCGATCGCATCCGCGCGCCCTACCAGCATCGACCCCGCCGGGGCGCCGAGGCCCTTCGACAGACAGAACATCACAGTATCCGCCTTCGCCGTGATCTCGCTGACCGGGCGGTGCAGGTATGTCGCCGCATTGAAAACGCGCGCGCCGTCGAGGTGGACCTTCAGCCCGAGTTCGTGCGCGCCGTCGCAGATCGCGTCGAATACCTCAGGCGGATAAACCGAGCCGCCGGCCAGGTTGTTCGTGTTCTCGAGCTCGACCAGCCCCGTGGGCGCCGAGTGCGGCCCAAGCGGGCGGTACTCCGCGAGCACCTGCGGCCAGCGCAGAATGCCGTTGGCCGCCGCGATGGGCCGCGCGACGCAGCCCGCGAACCAGGCCATCATCGACAGCTCGTAGTTGAATATGTGCGCGCGCGCTTCGCAGATCACCTCCTGCCCGTGCTCTGTGTGAAGCTTGATGCCGATCGTGTTCCCCATCGTTCCGGTGGGAACGAACAGTCCCGCCTCTTTGCCGAAGAGCTCGGCGGCCCGCTGTTCGAGGCGGTTGACCGTCGGGTCCTCGCCGTACACGTCGTCGCCGACTTCCGCCTCGGCCATGGCCCGGCGCATCGCGGGCGTGGGCCGCGTCACCGTGTCGCTGCGCAGATCGATGAATTCCATTTAGGTCACGAACTCCCGGAAAACCTCATTGGACAACAAAACGCCGCGGTCTGTCAGGCGCAGCACGCCGCCAGCGGTTTCGAGCAGGCCCTCCGCCGCGAGCCGCGCGATGGGTTCTTCGAAACGGCGCCACTCGTCCGGGGCTGGACGCACACCGGCGCGCAGGCGCAGCCCGAGAAAGAACCGCTCCTGGGCGGGATGGGCGGGCTCGGTCGCTTCGCAGGCGGATTCGCCGCGCTCGATGCGTTCCACGTACTCCTGGGGCGTTTCCACGTTGCGCGGCCGCAGCGCGCCGTCGTAGGAATGCGCGCCGGCGCCGAAGCCGGCGTAGGGAGCGAGCGTCCAGTATTTGAGATTGTGCAGCGATTCGCTTCCGGGCCGCGCGAAGTTCGAGATTTCGTAACGGGGGATGCCCGCGGCCGCGAGGCGCTCCACCGCGATCTCGTAGAGCTCCGCGGCAAGGTCGCCGTCCGGAGCCTCCGCCGCCCCGTAGCGGGTCCCGCCGCGCAGGATTTCGGCGCCGAGGCGGCTGTCCTCGTCCACTTCGAGCATGTAGACGGAAACGTGCGGCGCCTCCAGCCGCTCTACGTGGTCGAGCGATTCGCGCCAGCTCGCGGCGGTCTGCCCTGGCAGGCCGGCGATCAGATCGATATTGAAGTTGCGGATCCCGGCGGCGCGGAGCAGGGCGACATCCGCCGCCACGATTTCCGCCGTGTGCTTCCGGCCCGTGCGGCGGATCTCGTCGCGAACGAACGACTGCACGCCGAGGCTCACGCGGCCGATGCCCGCTTCGCGCCATCCGCGCGCCAGCTCGGCGGTGATCGCCCCCGGAGTCGCCTCGATGGTGGCCTCGCGCCAGTCGCGCCCCGGGATAGCCGCCAGCAGTTCCGCGACCCGGCCGGATGGAATGCGGTTCGGCGACCCTCCCCCGAGGTATACGGTTTCAGGCGTCCAAGGCCAGCGAAACGCCGAAATTTCGGCATGCAACGCGCTCAAATAGCGCGTTTCGAGCTCGTGCGCGAACACTCCGGAACCGAAGTTGCAGAATGTGCACTTCTGCGCGCAGAACGGGAAAGATAGGTAAACACCCGCCAAATTCTATTGTACGGTGTCACTTCCATGCGCTTCGGATCATCTGTTAATCTTGGACTCTTAAAATGGACTACGACTGCGTCCGCTACACCGCACTGCCGAATACATCCAAGCTCTTTGCGGACTATGTCTATCATTTCGATCGCGTGGCCCGGTTCTATGCGGGCGATCCTTACAATCTCGAATCGTTCCGGAGGGCGGCTGCCGCGATCGATTTTCCAGAGGATCGCCGCTCCGCGCTGGCCGCCGCGCTTCGGGAACAGAACGCCCCCGGCGAGGCGCTGGATCGCATCGCGCAGCCCGGAACGGCCGCCGTCCTGACCGGCCAGCAGGTGGGGCTGTTTTCGGGCCCCTGCTACACGATTTACAAAGCCCTGACCGCGGCGCGCCTCGCGCGCAGGCTGACGGAAGCCGGGGTTCCTGCCGTGCCCGTTTTCTGGCTCGCCACGGAGGACCACGACTTCGCCGAGGTCAACCACGCCTGGGTCTTCAACGCCTCGAACGAGCCTGTGCGGCTGGCGGTCGAAGCCCCGAACGGCGAGCACCGTCCCGTGGGCGGCATCGCGATCGATGCGCCGCCCATCGAGGCGCTCCGGCGCGCGCTGGAGGGTCTGCCGTTCGGCGAAGAAGTCACGGCGCTGGTCGAGGAAGCGTACACGCCCGGCGCGACCATGGGGGCGGCGTTCGCGAAGCTGCTTGCGCGCCTGCTCGCCGGCGAGGGGATGCTGTTCTTCGATCCGATGCATCCCGCGTCGCGTCGCCTGGCCGCGCCCCTGCTGGCGGAAGCGGCTCGCAGGGGGCCCGAGCTGACGGCGCGCGTTCTCGAACGGAACCGCGAGCTGACGGAGGCCGGCTATCACGTCCAGGTGCACGTAGAGCCGAAGACGTCGTTCGTGTTCCTGCTCGACGGCGCACGCCGGCTCACGCTGCGCCGTGACGGCAACGAATACGCCGCCAACGGCCGGCGCTTTCAGGCGGAGGAACTGGCGGCGCGCGCCGAAAACCTGTCGCCCAACGCGCTGCTCAGGCCCGTCGTGCAGGATTCGATGTTCCCCACCGCGGCCTACGTGGGCGGGCCGGCGGAACTCGCGTACCTTTCGCAGAGCCAGGTGCTCTACCAGACGCTGCTCGGCCGCATGCCGCTCGCCATGCCGCGCCAGAGCGCGACCCTGCTGGACGCGCGCGCGGGCAAGCTGTTCGAGCGCTACGATCTGTCGCTGGCGGATTTTTTCCACGGCTCCGGCGGCGTGCGCGAGAGGATCGCGGCCAGGCTGGTCCCGGCCGGGCTCGAGCGCGAGATCTCGGATGCGCGCACGGAAACCGGCAAGCTGCTCGACCGGCTCGAACGCGCCCTCGCCGAATTCGACCCGACGCTCGAGGCCGCGTTTCAAAAGAGCCGCCGCAAGATCGACTACCAGCTCGCCAAGACCGGCCGGAAAGCCGCGCGGGAAGCTTTCCGCCGCGACGAGCGCGCCACAGCCGCTGCGGCGTACCTGAACGGCCTCGTCTTCCCGGAAAAGCATCTGCAGGAGCGGCTCTATTCGATCCTGCCGTTCCTTGCCCGCCACGGCCTGGACCTGATTGGAAAGCTCGGCGACCGCCTCACGCTCGACTGCCTGGACCACCGCGTGCTCGTGGTCTGACGTTGCTATACTGAAGTCTCTTCGCCCGGGCCGAGTGGCGAAATTGGCAGACGCAGCAGACTCAAAATCTGCCGGGGATCACTCCCCGTGTCGGTTCAAGTCCGACCTCGGCCACCACCCCTCGTGAACCACCGCGCCATCGCCAATAATATGGGGATGCTCTCCCGAAGGACCTTTCTCGCCTCGGCGGCTGCTGCCGCGTCATCTCCGGCGCAAACCTTCACCAGCAATCGTCCGGATCCGCAGCGGCGCGCGTTCCGGAGCGACGCGGTCGAGGCGGCCATCGTCTCGGTAAAGCGCCGCATCGCCGATCCGGAGCTGGCGTGGATGTTCGAGAACTGCTTCCCCAACACGCTCGACACCACGGTCCGCTACCGCGAGCCCGGCGGCCAGCCGGATACGTTCGTCATCACGGGCGATATCCCCGCCATGTGGCTGCGCGATTCGAGCGCCCAGGTGTGGCCTTACCTGCCGCTTGCGAAAGACGATCCACGCCTGAAGCGGCTTCTGGCCGGCGTGGTGCGGCGGCAGACGAAGTGCATCCTGATCGACCCCTACGCGAACGCGTTCAACGACGGCCCGGCGGACAGTCCCTGGTCCAAAGACCTGACCGCCATGAAGCCCGAATTGCACGAGCGCAAGTGGGAGATCGACTCGCTGTGTTTTCCGATCCGGCTGGCTCACGGCTACTGGCAGGCCACGGGAGACGCATCCTGCTTCGACCGGGACTGGCGCAGGGCCGCTGCGCTCATCCTCCGGACGTTTCGGGAACAACAGCGCCTGAAAGATCGGGGCCCGTACAAGTTTCAACGGATTTCCGCCGTGGCTTCGGATTCACTCCCGAACGGCGGCTACGGCAATCCCGGGCGCCCGTGCGGTCTCATCCATTCCGGGTTCCGGCCGTCGGACGACGCCTGCATCTTTCCCTACCTGGTGCCGTCCAATCTGTTCGCGCAGCATTCCCTGGAGCAGCTCGGCGAGATCCACGCCACGGTTCTCGGCGATCAGGCAACGGCGCGCGAGTGCGCCGCGTTCGCCCAGGAACTGCGCGAAGCCATCGCCAGGCACTGTCTCGCCGATCACCCCGTCTATGGCCGGATCTATGCCTATGAGGTGGACGGTTACGGCGGGCGCGTGCTGATGGACGACGCCAACGCGCCAAGCCTCATGTCGCTTTCTTATATCGGGTGCGTGCAACCCGGCGACCCCGTCTACCGGAATACGCGCCGGTTCGCCCTCAGCGAGGACGACATGTACTTCTACAATGGCAAGGCCGCCAGAGGGCTGGGCGGGCCGCACAGCGGTCTCGATATGATCTGGCCGTTGGGTCTCATCCTCCAGGCAATCACCAGCGACGACGATCGGGAAATCAATGCCTGCCTGGCCATGCTGAAGGCGACCCACGCCGGGACGGGCTTCATGCACGAATCCTTTCACAAGGACGATCCGGCGCAATACACGCGAAAGTGGTTCGCGTGGGCCAACACGATGTTCGGCGAACTGATCCTGAAGCTGTACCCTTAGTGGGCAAGCGGCGCGTAGGTGTCCGACCGCCGCTCCTTGATATAGAGGCTACGTCCTTCGCCCAGGCCGGGGCCGATGGAGAGCCAGGGCGTGCGGAATTCCTTATTGAGATCGATCTCCCGCACGGCCAGGCTGAAATCGCCCGAAACTTCGGCCAGCACTTCGCCCGCGGGATCGACGATGCGGCTCGCGCTCGCCGGTACAAGGCCCGAGGCCACCAGGTACACCCCGTTCTCCATGGCACGGGCTTTGGTTACTGCGTCCCAATGTGCTTCCACATCGCCCGCCAGCGGCTGGAGCAGCAACTCGGCGCCCTTCATGCGCAGGATGCGTGCGGTCTCGGGGAACCAGTTGTCCCAGCAGATCAGCAGGCCGACGCGGCCGAAATCCGTATCCACCACCTTGTATTCGCCGCCCGGCGTGTAGCCCATCTCCGCCTCGGCCAGCGGCAGGTGGATTTTGCGGTACTTCGCGGCCAGCCTGCCCTCGCGATCGAAGAAAAACGCCGTGTTGTAAACCGCGCCTTCCGAAAATTCTTCGAACGTAGTGAGCACGTACATGCGGTATTGCCGCGCCTTTTCGGCGAGCAGCTTCAGCGTGGGGGCGGCAACGGCCTTCGCGCGCTCGGGCGCGGGCAGGTTCACGCCTCGCCCTACGACGTTTTCCGACAGACACACCACGTCGGCCTTCTCGCGGCCCGCGCGGTCGAGCATCTCGCCCATGAGCTTCAGGTTCGCCTCGATCGAGGACGGAACGCCCGGCGTGATGTGAGTGGCAGCCACACGGACCAGGCGCGGCTTCGGAGGAGCCGTCTCGACCAGCGAGACGTCCTTCCAGACGACGGACCCGCCGGCCGTCCAGCGCAAAACCAGCTCGATCTTCACGGCCCGTGCGCCATCCGGAGACCGCAGCGTTCGGAACGTGCGGCGCCACGCGCCTTCGGCGGCGACGTTATCCGCGTAGTCGCGCTGCAAGGCGTCCTCGGTGCAGTCGTTCGCGCACCAGCTCAGCATGGCGGCAACGCTGACGTTCTCGTCTTCCACGCGCTCGGCCTGGTGCAGCGCATCGAAGCGGTAATACGCCCCGGGCCTGATCCCCTTGACCACCGTGTGCCACATGCCGTATTGCGGAAACGCCGACGCGTGGATCGCGAGCCGCCCGCCGCTTTCGACGGTCTGGCGCGGCGCGAGTTCCGGCCGCGGGGACCACGCGCGCCAGGCCGAAGCCGAGTCCGGAACCAGGTTCGCGCCGAGCGCAAAAACCAGGGGAAGAATCGCACGAGTCATAGGAGCTTCCATCCTCGCACACGCTGTGAGATCCGAGTGACGGCGATCTCGTCGGGTAATCTCCCGGGGAAGGGTGGTTGGTAATCGGAACGGCCGTTTTTCGGCCCTGCCGAACGGCATCTGCCGTCGGCAAGTGCCGATTCGTCAGGGCGGCAGCCTGTGGTACACTCATAAATTACTGATTTCAAATAGCAATACGTATGGGGGCTCAATTGCCTTCGTCCGCGCGAGGACACATGTCGTCTATCCAATGGCTTAAGTACTCGATCATCGGCGGCTTGGTGGTCGCAATCCTGTCGCTATCGGGGTGCAGAAAAAAGGTTGAGGCTGCTCCCGCGGGGCTGGCCCAGGTCGGGGTCATCACGGTCCGGCCTGAAAGGATCGTCCTAACCACGCAGTTGCCCGGACGCACGGCCGCCTACCTGGTCGCCGAAATACGGCCGCAGGTGAACGGGCTCATTCAGAGCCGGAAGTTCCAGGAGGGCGCGTTCGTCAAGGCGGGCGAACTGCTGTATCAGATCGATCCGGCGCCTTACGAAGCCGCGTACAACCAGGCGAAAGCCGCGCTGGCGACTGCGGAGGCGGAGCTCGTGACGGCCGAGGCGAACCTGCCGGCCATCCGGTCCCGCGCCGAGCGCTTCAAGGAGCTGGTCGCAATCCACGCCGTCGGCCAGCAGGATTTCGACGACGCCAGCGCCGCGCTGCGCCAGGCCGAAGCCAACGTCGCGGCGCGCAAGACCGCCGTCGAGGTGAACCGGGCCGCGGTCGAAAGCGCGCGCATCAATGTCGGCTACACGCCCATCAAAGCGCCCATTTCGGGCCGCATCGGCAAATCGAACATCACGGTGGGAGCGCTGGCAACGGCCTATCAGCAACAGCCGCTCGCCGTCGTGCAGCAACTCGACCCGATCTACGTCGATGTCGTGCAGGCCAACGCCGACCTGCTGCGGTTACGGCGGCACCTCGAAAGCGGGCGGTTGAAGCCCAACGGATCGCTCCAGAACAAAGTGCGACTGATTCTCGAGGACGGCACGCCGTACCCGATCGAGGGCACGCTGCAATTCCGCGATGTTACGGTCGATCCGTCGACGGGCTCGGTCACCCTGCGCATGGTGTTCCGGAACCCGAAGGAAGTGCTGCTGCCCGGCATGTTCGTGCAGGCGGTGGTCGAGGAGGGCGTGCGCGAGCAGGCGATCCTGGTCCCGCAGCAGAGTGTCACCCGCAACCCGAAGGGCAACCCGGTCGCGCTCGTGGTGAGCAAGCAAGGCACGGTCGAGCAACGGATGCTCGAGCTAGACCGCGCGATCGGCAATAAATGGCTCGTGACGAAGGGGCTCGCCGAAGGCGACCAGTTGATTGTCGAAGGGGCGGAGAAGGTCCGGCCGGGCGCCAAGGTGCGCGCGACGCCCTACACGGCCGAGCCCGCCAACGGGGGAAACCATGCTGTCTAGGTTTTTCCTCGATCGCCCGGTTTTCGCGTGGGTGATCGCGATCGCGATCATGGTCCTGGGCGGGCTGGCCATTTACAACCTGCCCATCTCGCAGTACCCGGCCATTGCGCCGCCGTCGATCTCCATCACGGCGTTCTACCCGGGCGCCTCGGCCGAAACTGTGGAAAACAGCGTCACGCAGATCATCGAGCAGAAGATGACCGGCTTTGACAAGATGCTGTACCTGTCGGCGACCAGCGACTCTTCGGGCTCGGCGCGCATCGAGCTGACGTTCGCTCCGGGCACCGACCCCGATCTCGCCTGGGCGCAGGTGCAGAACAAGCTGCAACTCGCCACGGCCAGCCTGCCCGAAGTGGTGCAGCGCTACGGCATACGCGTGAGCAAATCGACGCGCAACTACCTGATCATCGTCGGCCTGATTTCCGAAGACGGCAGCATGGACGGCAACGACCTGCGTGACTACGCACAGTCGAACCTCGAAAAGGTGCTGTCGCGCGTGCCGGGCGTCGGCGAGGTCGAGGTCTTCGGCTCGCAGTATTCGATGCGCATCTGGCTCAACCCGGACAAGCTGACCAACTACGGCCTGACGGTCGACGACGTAACGACGTCGCTGCGCGCTTACAACGTCGAGGTTTCGGCCGGGCAGTTCGGCGGCGCGCCCGCAGTGCCCGGGCAGCGCCTGAACGCGGCCATCATCGTCCAGAACCTGCTCAAGACTCCGGAAGAGTTCGCGGCGATTCCGATTCGCACGAATCCCGACGGGTCGGTGGTGCGCGTGCGGGACGTCGCACGCACGGAGCTCGGAACCGAGCTTTACGACATTGAGGCGTATCATGACGGGCGCCCCTCGAGCGCCCTCGCGATCCGGCAGGCCGCCGGAGCCAATGCGCTTGAAACCGCCAACCGGATCCGCGCGCGGCTCCAAGAGCTGAGCCGCTACTTCCCGCACGGCATGAAGGTGGTGTATCCCTACGACACCACGCCGTTCACGACGGTGGCGATCAACGAAGTCGTCAAGACGCTGATCGAGGCGATCGTGCTCGTGTTCTTCGTCATGCTGATCTTTATGGGGAACATGCGCGCCACGCTGATCCCGACGATCGCGGTGCCCGTCGTGTTGCTCGGCACCTTCGCCGTGCTGGGAGCCTTCGGCTACTCGATCAACATGCTGACCATGTTCGCCATGGTGCTGGCGATCGGCCTTCTGGTGGACGATGCCATCGTCGTTGTCGAAAACGTGGAACGCATCATGAGCGAGGAGGGCCTCTCTCCGCGCGAGGCCACGGCGAAATCGATGGACCAGATCACCAGCGCGCTCATCGGCATCGGCCTGGTGCTTTCGGCGGTGTTCGGCCCCATGGCATTTTTCGCCGGTTCGACCGGCGTGATCTACCGGCAGTTCTCGGTGACGATCATCGCGTCGATGATGCTGTCGGTGGTGGTGGCCCTGATCCTGACTCCGGTGCTGTGCGCCTCGCTGCTGAAGCCGGTGCCGGCCGGGCACGAGCCCGCCGAGAGCGCGCCGCGCCTGGTGCGGCCGTTTCTGCTGTGGTTCGACCGCATGTTCTACTGGGTGCGCGACCGCTACGTGAATGTGGTAAAGCACTCCCTGTTCAAGAAGCTGCGCTACGTGGCGGTGTATGTCCTGCTGGTCGCCGCGATCGGCTACCTGTTCGTCCGCCTGCCCACCAGCTACCTGCCGGAGGAGGACCAGGGCATTCTGCTCGCGCAGATCCTAATGCCCACCGGGTCGACGCTCGAGCAGACCAAGGCGGTGGCGAACAAGGTCCAGGCCTATTTTCGGGCCAACGAAAAAGAGGCGGTGGAGTCGTGCATGTCCATCGCCGGCGCCGGCTTCTCCGGCCGCGCGCAGAATAACGGCATGGTGTTCGTGCGGCTCAAGGACTGGCACCTGCGCGACCGCCCCGATCTGACCGCGAAGGCGGTCGCCGAGCGGGCGATGCGCGCGTTCCCGAAGATCCGCGGCGGCACGGTCTATGCGTTCATGCCGCCGCCCGTCAGCGAACTCGGCAACGCGACCGGCTTCGATTTCGAGCTGATCGACTTCGCCGGGGTGGGCCACGCGAAACTGATGGAGGCCCGCAACCAGCTTCTCGGAATGGCGATGAAGGACCCGCGGCTGGCGCGCGTCCGCCCCAACGGTCTTGAAGACGTGCCGCAATACCGCATCGACGTGGATTGGGAGAAGGCCGGCGCGCTCGGCATCCCGATCACGACCATCAACAGCAACATCTCGGGAGCCTTTGGCGGCGCTTACGTCAACGACTTCATCCAGGGGGGGCGCGTGAAGCGCGTCTTCGCGCAAGCCGACGCGCCGTACCGCATGCTGCCCGGCGACCTCGAAAAACTTTACGTGCGCAACGTGGCGGGCAAGGTGGCCCCGTTCTCGGCCTTCGCGTCAGGACATTGGATCAGCGGCTCTCCGCGCCTGGAGCGCTTCAACGGGTTCCCGTCCCTGAATATCTGGGGCGAGCCCGCCCCGGGCCACAGCACCGGCGAAGCGATGCAGGCGATGCAGGAAATCACCGCCAAGCTCCCCGACGGGCTCGGCTACGACTGGAACGGGCTCTCGTATCAGGAGCGCATGGCGACCTCGCAGGGGCCGCTGCTCTACGCCTTCTCGATCCTCGTGATCTTCCTGTGCGTGGCGGCCCTCTACGAAAGCTGGACCATCCCGTTCGTCAACCTGCTGATGCTGCCGCTCGGCGTGCTCGGCGCGCTCGCAGCGACCACAATCCGCGGACTGCCCAACGATGTGTACTTCCAGATCGGCTTTCTGACCACGCTCGGGCTTTCGACCAAGAACGCAATTCTGATCATTCAGTTCATCAAGGAGCAGATGCGGCGCGGCGACGGCCTGATCGAGGCGACGCTGGCGGCGGTGCGCATCCGGTTCCGGCCGGTCATGATGACCTCGCTGGCGTTCTTCTTCGGCACGCTGCCTTTGGCGATTGCGACCGGCGCGGGCGCGGGCGCGATGAAGGGCATCGGAACCGCGGTCACGGGCGGCATGCTCTCGGCCACCTTCATCGACCTGATTTTCATTCCGATGTTTTTCGTGCTCGTGTCGCAATGGTTCAGAAAGCGCCGGCCGGCCGCTTCGGAGGGGAACTGATATGAAGCCCGCAACAAGCATTCTGGCCGCCGCGGCGGTCTTGCTCACCGGCTGCGCGATGGGTCCGAAGTACAACCGGCCGAAGCCGCCGGTTCCGAGCGGGTGGAAGGCGGACGCGGATGTCGCTTCCGCCGCGCCCGAGGCGGCCTCCCTCAAGTGGCAGGAGTTCTTCTCGGACGCAAAGCTGCGCGAGGTGATCGGCCTCGCGCTCGCCAATAACCGCGACCTGCGGATGTCCGCGCTCAACGTCGAGCGCGTCCAGCAACTCTACCGCATACAGCGCTCCGGGCAGTACCCGGGCGTCAACGTATCGCGCACCGCCGACCTGTATCGCATGCCGCGGAAGATGTCGCCGGTGGGCGAGGCATACACGGCGGAGCAGTACGGCCTCAACGTCGGGGCGGCCTCCTGGGAACTGGACCTGTTCGGGCGCATACGCAGCCTGAAAGCGGCCGCGCTCGAACAATACCTGGCGAGCGAACAGGCTCGCTCGGCGGCGCAGATCTCGCTGGTGGCGGCGGTCGCGAACACTTATCTCGCCCTGGCCGCGGACCGCGAGAATCTGAAGATCGCCCAGGCTACGTTCGACAGCCAGAAGGCGTCCTACGATCTGATCAAGCGCTCGCGCGACGCGGGCATCGCCTCCGACCTCGACCTGCGCCAGGCGGAGAGCCAGGTGGAGGTCGCGCGCGCCGACATCGCGCGCTACACCGGCCTGGCGGAGGTGGACGTAAATGCGCTCGAGCTGCTGGCGGGCGCGCCGGTTCCGGCATCGCTGCTGCCGTCCGAGCTTGGGACCGCGAGCGCGCTCAAGGAGCTTTCCCCCGGCCTGCCCTCGAGCGTGCTGCTCCGGCGCCCCGACATTCTGGCGGCGGAGCATCAGCTAAAGGCCGCCTACGCCAACATCGGCGCGGCGCGCGCGGCGTTTTTTCCGCGCATCTCGCTTACCGCGGCCACGGGCCTGATGAGCGGCGACATCACCCAGCTCTACAAGGCCGGATCCGGAACCTGGAACTTCGCGCCGCAGGCCGCGCTGCCTATCTTCGACGCCGGCGCGCGCAGGGCGAACCTGAAGGTCGCCGAAGTGGATCGCGATTCCGCGATCGCCGGGTACGAGCGCGCGATCCAGGCCGCCTTCCGCGAGGTCAACGACTCGCTGGCGCTGCGGACGCAGCTGATGGAAGAGCAGCGGGCGCAGGAGGCGCTGGTCGCGTCGCTGGCCGAAACGCACCGCCTCTCGGAGGCGCGCTACAAGGCCGGCATCGACAGCTACCTGAGCGTGCTGGTCGCGCAGCGTTCGCTGTACGCCGCCGAGCAGGGCCTGGTCGGGCTTCGCCTTGCGCGCCTGTCCAATCTCGTCACGCTGTACAAGGTGCTCGGCGGAGGGGCCTGATGCGGGGTGCGGGAGCATCGACGGACGAGATCTACGAAGCCGTGCTCGCTCTGTCGCGGGCCATCGCCGGCCACGACGACCTGGAGAGCCTTCTGTCGGGCGTGGGCGAGGCGCTGCGGCGCGTCGTCGATTTCGAATACCTGATGATGACGCTGCACGAGTCCGGGGGCGAGCGCGTGCGGACGTATGTGCTCGGCGCCGAGGGGCCCATCGAGATGGACAAGCATCCGCCGCTGTGCCCCGACGAGCATCCCGCCGGCTTGGTGTGGCGGACGCAGCAGCCGATGGTGATCTCGCGCGTCGAGGAGGAAACGCGGTGGCCCGGCTTGACACGGCGGATGCTGAACGCGGGCCTGCACGCCATCGTGTTCGTGCCGCTCACCGCCGGCAAGAACCGGCTCGGGACGCTCGGTTTCGGCTGTTTGCAGCCGTTCGATCCGAACCCGGCCGAGCTTGCGTTTCTCGAGCGCGTGGCGAGTGAGTTCGCCGTCGCCGTCGAGGCCCACATCGCCAAGCGGCAACTCATGCGCGAGCGCGACCGCGTGCGGACGCTGTTCGACATCACCAACGCGCTGGTCTCGAAGCTCGCCCCCGACAAGCTGCTCACCGCGATTTCCGAGCAGCTCTCGCGCGTGATCCGGCACGATTTCGCCGTGCTTACGCTGCGAAACGAAAACACCGGCCTCCTCGACCTCAACGCACTGCACTTCACCGGCGCGCCGCTGTTTCAACTGAAGAAGACGTCGATCGATCCGGAGGGCATGCCGTCGGGCGAGGCGCTGGCGACCGGCAAGCCCGTCGTCCTGACGCGAGCGGATTTCGGCCGCTACCCGTCGGAGGACATTCGCAAGTTTGCGGAGCTGGGATTCGGATCGTCCTGTTCGATTCCGCTGGTGACGCCGAACCGCACGCTCGGCACGCTCGAGATCGCGCGCTTGAGCGATGAGGGATGGAACGAGGACGACGTCGATCTTCTCGTGCAGGCCGCGCGCCAGATCGCCATCGCGGTTGAGAATTCCATCGCTTATCAGGAACTGGCCGAGGTGAAGGAGAAGCTCGCCACCGAGAAGCTCTACCTCGAAGACGAGCTGTGCTCCGACCGGAATATCGGGAACATGATTGGAGAGGGGCCGGCGTTCCAGTCCGTGCTGCGGAGCGTGCAGATTGTCGCGCCGACTCCCGCCACCGTGCTCATTCTGGGCGAGACCGGCACGGGGAAGGAACTCGTGGCCCGCGCGATCCACGCGCTGAGCGGCCGCTCGCGGGCGAGTTTCGTGAAGGTGAACTGCGCGGCGATTCCGTCGAACCTGCTCGAAAGCGAGCTGTTCGGCCACGAGAAGGGCGCGTTCACGGACGCGGTGGGACAGAAAATCGGGCGCTTCGAGCTGGCCGACCGCGGCACGCTGTTTCTCGACGAAATCGGCGAGATGCCGCTCGAGCTGCAACCGAAGCTGCTGCGCGCGATTCAGGACCAGGAGTTCGAACGCGTCGGCGGCACGCGCACCATCCGCGTGGACGTGCGGTTCATCGTGGCGACCAACCGCGATTTAAAGGCGATGGTGGACGACAACCGTTTTCGCGCGGACCTCTACTACCGTCTGCATGTATTCCCGCTCAGCGTGCCCCCGCTGCGCGAGCGGCGCGAGGACATCCCGCTGCTGGCGAAATACTTCGTGCAGAAATACGCGCAGAGGATGAAGCGGCCGATCGACAGCATCCCGGCGGCGGCGCTCGAGGCGCTGAGCCGCTACGACTGGCCGGGCAACATTCGTGAATTGCAGAACGTGATCGAGCGGTCCGTCATCCTGACGCACGGCAGCGTGCTGGCGGTCGCGATGCCCGGGAGCGTCGCGCCGCAGGGCCGCAGCGCGATCCAGGCTCAATCGCAAACGGCCGAGCGCGAGCGGATCCTGCGCGCGCTGCGCGAGTCGAACGGGATCGTCGGCGGACCGAACGGCGCGGCGGCGAGGCTCGGGCTGAAGCGGACGACGCTGCAATCGCGCATGCGGAAATACGGCATCTCGCGGCAATACAGGTAGGCCCTACCGCGCGACCTTCAACGTTCCGCCCGCCTGCAGGCGATGGCGAACTCCGCCAAACACGAGTTCCCCCACTCCCGCCGCCGGCGCTTTGATCCCAATCGCGTTCCTGCTCGCGTGCAGCTCGATCGGGCCCACGGGCGTGTGCGTGACCAGATCCAGGTCGGCCAGGTCCGCGAGCTGCGGCCGGATCTCGTAGCGCCTGAAACCGGGCTCGAGCGGCGTGATCCCGGCCAGGCTCATGTGCGTGACGAACAGCGGCGCCACCGGGCAGTGGCTCCACTCGGCGGTGGAATCGGCGGGCGCGGTCCAGTTCTCCTGGAGCGCGTTGTTCAGGCGAACCGAAGCCATCGTCGCCCAGCGCTCGCGCCAGTCTTTCAGGATGACGTCCGCGCGGCCGGCTTTCGCGAGCGCCCAGTAGCGCCAGCACGCGTTGGCGGGATAGGAAATCCCCATCTCGGGCGGGCAGTTCGCCAGCGCTTCGACGGCACGCGCCGTGTCTCCCTCCGGGCATTGCCCGAACAGGATCGCGGTCGCCAGCGACCGGTCGCACAGACGCGGGCCGGGCTCTTCCGCCAGCCATGGCAGGTTGTTGACGAACACGCGGCGTTCGCGGTCCCAGAAACGCCTCCGCACGGCGGCTTCGATCTTCGCGCCGAGCGCGGCGGCCGCATCGGCGCGCGCGCCGTCTCCGAACAGGCGGCACATGGGCGCGAGCGCGTGGGTGAGCATCGCGGCGGCGTAAAGGTTGAACGCGCACTGCTTGTGGCGCTGCTTCCGGTACGCGTCGTGGTCGATCCAGACGCTCGGCGGACCGAGATTCTCCACGGGCAGCAAGCCGTCGGGCGCGACGATCGAAGCGAGATACTGCGCGAATCGCAGCAGGCGCGGATACGGCTCGCGCAGCGCGTCCGCGTCGCCGGTGTAGAGATAGTGGTGCCAGCAATCGAAGTTCAGGCCGATGCTGTGATCGAGGATCGGCCCCCACTTCGTGAGCCCGATCTGGCGCTCGGCGAGCCGCGCGAGGCGGTCGTAGGCGGGCCAGGAATCGGCGAAGTAACCGTCGAGCATGAGGCCCTGGCTGTAGGTCGCCAGGTAGCGCGCGGCGAGGCGCTGGTCGCCCATCGTGAGCCGGGCGGCGTGCATCTGGTGGCCGCAGTCGCCGCTGTACTGCTGGCGCTCGCGGCCCGCTCCGTCCATGCAGGTCTCGATCGCCGAGTTGCGCAGCGTGTTGAGCGAGGCCTGGAACAGGCGATCGAGCGCCGCATCCGAGGTGCGGATGACGGGGCTGTGCGGCCAGTCGTAGAGACGGCGGCGAAAGCCCACGTCGCGCACTACCACACGGCCGCGAGCGCCGTGGATGTGAAGCTGTATCCAGCGGCAGCATTCCCAATCGAACGGCTCGAAACGGTTCACGCCGTCGCGGCAGGTGAAGCGGCTCCAGGAATGGTGGTGCGTGTTGAGCAGCGGCGGGCCGCCGGGCTCGTGCGATTCCTGAATCATCAGCTCGATTTCCGTCCCGGCCGGCGCTTCGATCGTGAAGTGCGGCCATCCCGCCATCTGTTCGGGAAGATCGAAGGTAAGGGCCGCGCCGTGCGTTCCGTCGAGTTCCACTTCCCAGGCCGCATCGCCGGCGGCGCGCGCCGAGGGTGTGCGATCGGGTTCGAACGCATTGGGCGGGCGCAGCTCGAAATACTCGCGCGGCGGGCGCTTCCAGCGAATCCGGCACGATTCGACCAGCCGCGCCTGGTGCAGATTCTCGCGCACGAGCGGAATGCTGCGCGCGCGCAGCCCGGTGGCGCCGCCGGGCTCGCGGAAGTCGAGGTCGTAGGAGTGATAGCTCGAGGCGAGCGCGGGCTGGTTGGGCGCGGCGTCGAGCGTCATCGGGGCGATCCAGTCCGGGCCGGGCGCAAAGCCGGGCTCGCTCCAGCCGTAGGGGAACAGCCGCGCGTCGAATTCTTCCTGAAGCGCACGCAGATACCAGCGCTTGTAGTGCCCGGGCTCCCAGGCGCGCGCGAGAAAGGACTGCCAGGCCGCGTCCGAGACGACGAGTTGGCGCGCGCCGTCCTCGCCTTCGATCTCCAGCCGGAACAGGAAGCCCGGCTTACCGATGGGCCACGTGCCGTCGCCGAATCCGTAGAAGAGCACCTGCGCGCCGATGGCGTTCGGGCCGGCCTCGAGCGCGTTGGTGAGGTCGATCGGATCGGCTTCGGGCCAGCGCGGATCCGAGGGCGCTGGCCCCCACTGCACGCGCTTGCCGTTCACCTCGAGCTGATAGCGGCTCTCGGCGTGAATCCAGCCGGTGGCGCGGCGCGGGCGTGCGTCGAGATGCAGCCGGCGGCGGAAGAGGATGAACGTGTTCGGCAGCGTGCGCTCGGAGGGATACCAGAGCCACTGTGCCGGTTGCAGGTCGGGCAGGGGATGGCGCGCGGGCGGTTGCGATGGAAGCGGCGCGGGCGCGGCTCCCAGGCGCGGAGCGCCGAGCAGCGCGGCGCCGCTCTTCAGCAGTTCGCGTCGGTTCATACTAGATTTTCGGCAGCTCCCAACCCTTGCGGCGCGGACGGGCGAGCGCGAGCGCGTTCGCTTCTTTATCCCCGATCACCTGCTCCTCCTTCGGGTCCCAGCGCAGCGTGCGGTTCAGGCGGCGCGCGAGGTTCGCCAGGTGGCAGACGGTGACCGAGCGATGGCCGGTCTCGACATCCGCGTTCGGCCGGCGGCGCGATGGAATGCACTCGAGCCAGAAGCCCATGTGATACTGCGCCTGCCAGAGGGCGCGCTGGTCGCGCCACTTGTCGATGTCCTCCTGGGGCGGCAGGTCGAGGGTCACGCCCGGCGCGTCGATTCTGAAGTTGTTGCGCCAGATTTCGATCGAGCCGCGCTCGCACAGGAACCGTGCGCCGCCGAGCAGGTACTCGTTGTCCTTGCCGTAGGGCACTTCGAGCCGTACCTCCACTCCGTTGGCGTAGCGGAACGCGGCGCCGCCGGCGGGCTCGGCCAGCGGCCAGAATTCCACTGGGCCGGACGTGTCCATCCCGAGCGCCATCTGGACCATGTCGAGCCCGTGCGCGCCCCAGTTGGTCGTCTCGCCCCCGGCGTAATCCTGATAGGCGGCCCAGCTCGAGACGAGCTTTGCGCTGTAGGGGCGCATGGGCGCCTGTCCGGTCCAGACATCCCAGGCGACGTTGTCCGGTTTCGGTTCCTCCGCGAGGCCGGCGAAGGGCTTCGCATCGGGATAGTTCATCGCCTGAACGAGCTTGATCTTGCCGAGCCCGCCGGTGCGGACGAGCTTGCAGGCGATCTGGTCCATCTCCATCGAGCGCTGCTGCGTGCCCACCTGGAAGACCGTCTTGTGCTTGCGGGCCGCTTTGACCAGCGCGCGTCCTTCACCGGGGTAGAGCGTGAGCGGCTTTTCGGCGTAGACGTCCTTGCCGGCCTGGCAGGCGTGGATCGACGGGATGACGCGGTCGAAATCCTGCGTGGCGACGATGACGGCGTCGATGTCCTTGCGGTCGAGAATGCGCCGGTAGTCCTGGTAGACGTCCCACTGCTTATTGCGCCTGGCCTTGGCTTCCTCGGCGCGCGCGAGCAGACAGTCGGCGAGCGCGACGATGCGGCCGGGCTCGGGAAGCTGGTCGATCAGGAGGTTCGCGCGGAAACCGATGCCGATCACGCCGACCTGTATGCGGTCGTTGGCGCCGCGCGCGCTCTGAGGAACGATTGCGGGAAACGCCGCCGCGGCGGCTGCACGCTTGAGAAGGTCGCGCCGGGTCATCCGTTCATCATACGCCCCTGCGAAGCATCGTCAAGAACTGCGAAGCGAGGGGGATTCCCGCGCGCGCCGCCATCGGAATCCACGGGAGGAATCCTGCGGCGCCGCCCGTTTCGAGGGTCCTTAGCGCGGCCAGCAGGATGAGCGGCGAGACGTAGCGCCCGTAACCGAAGACGTCCTGCCAGGTGTCGAGCGAGGAGACCGTCGCGATGGCGGCCGCCGCGCACGCGAACAGAGCGTTGAGGAAATACACCGGGCTCTTCCAGCCGTCGCGGCCGGGCCTGGCCGCCAGCACGAGGCAGAGCAGCGTTCCCACCAGGGCGGCGCGGTCGAGCGTGGTGGCGACGCCGGAAATCCATCCCGGCCCCGGATACGCTTGCGGGTGCGCCAGCGCGTGAAATGCCCATCCGAGCGGGAACGTGTCCCGCCATACGGTGATTTCTTCGTGGGGTGTTCTTTGCGCGACGAAAGCGAACCATATGAGTGCGGGAAGCGCCGCCGCGCACGCGGCGAGCAACGGGCGCCATCGCTTCTCCGCCAGAAAATATGCCGCCAGAGCCAGCGGGAATACGAAGCCGGTCTCGCGCGCGAGCGGGGCGGCGGCCGCAATGGCGATCAGCGGTCCGGTGGCGCGCTTCCGCCAGTAATATGCGAAGCCGGCGGCGAACGCACACAGGGGTATGTCGACGTTGAAACGGTCGAGCGTGATCAGCGCCCCGGGCAGCAACAGGAAGAGAAGTCCGAAATACGGGTTCCGCCCGATCTCGCCGCACAGCCGGGCGCACCACCACACTCCGAGCGCGAGGAACCCGACCATGACGGCGACGAACATCGGGTCGATCAGGCGGGGGTGTCCGAACGCCGCGAGCCACGCGAGGCCCGGAATCAGGATGCGCTGATAGCGGATTCGCGGCAGGAACATGTAACGCGAGTAGTCAGTCTGGAGCAGGGGATCGTGCGCGATCAGGTGGTAAAACTGCCCGTCGTAGCCGCCCTTGCTCGGGCCCTGGAACAGGCCTTCGCGCACGATGTCTTGCGGGAAGGCGGTCTCCGCGCCGTTGCAGTAGAGCCCGGTCCAGTTGCCGCCGTAGAGGAAGTTCGCTGCCAGCGCGTACCACATGGTGACGAGCAGAGTGGCGATGCCGGCAGCGGCGAGGGCGCGGCGCCGGTCAACCGCGGACTGCACTCTGGAACTCCACCCCGAGAGCGCGGCAGTCGGCCTCCACCATTTCCCGGACCAGATCGCGGAACGAGGTGCGGGGCTTGAAGCCCAGTTTCTGCGCGGCCTTCGTGGCGTCGCCGAGCAGAAGGTTCACTTCGGCGGGGCGGAACAAGTCGGGGTCGGCGCGGACATATTCGCGGTAATCGAGCCCGGCGGTCGCAAAGGCAAGCTCCGCGAATTCCTGCACGCTGTGCGTTTCACCCGTGGCAATGACGTAGTCGTCCGGCTCCGGCTGCTGGAGCATGAGCCACATAGCCTCTACGTATTCGCGCGCGTGGCCCCAATCGCGCTTGGCTTCGAGGTTGCCCAAGCGGACTTCCTTCTGCTTGCCGGCCAGGATATTCGCGATGGCGGAGCTGATTTTGCGTGTCACGAACTCGAAGCCGCGCCGCGGCGATTCGTGATTGAACAGGATGCCGTTGCTCGCATGCATTCCATAAGCTTCGCGGTAATTGCGCGTGAGCTCGAAGCCGCAGACTTTGCTGATCCCGTAGCTCGAGCGGGGATGAAACGGAGTGGACTCGTTCTGCGGCACCTGCTCGGCCTTGCCGAACATCTCGCTCGACCCGGCGAAATAGAACCGGCAATGCGGCGCGAGATTGCGCAGCGCGCCGAGGAGGAAATGGGTGCCATTGATGTTGACGTTGAAGGTGGAAAATTCGTCGTCGAAGGAATAGCTGACGTAGCTTTGCGCGGCGAGGTGATAGCACTCATGCGGCGCGACGGCGGCGACGGTCTGGTAAACGCTGGCGTAGCTTTCGATCGAGCCCGCGTGGAGGTGCACTCTCTGGCGGATGGCATCGGAGATGCGGGAGAGCCGGTGAGCGGGGTCCTCCAGGGCGACACGGCGTACCATTCCGTGCACCTCGTAGCCTTTCTCTAGCAAAAATTCGGCCAAATAGGAACCGTCCTGGCCGGTAATTCCGGTGATGAGCGCGCGGCGCATAGGGCAGATTATAGCGCGTACACGTTTTAGGGCGTAACAAGCACCGGGACTTCGGCACGCATATAGGTGGGTGGTGCGTCGAACCAGCGCACCGCCTCCTGAACCAGCGTGAGCTGGAGCAAGCGGTCGCCGGGGGACGCGGGTGCCTGCACGTTCAGCGTATGGAATGTGACGCTGCCGCCCGCTACTGCAAAAGTCAGTCGCGTCCGCTCGCCGTCGAACACGATTACCTCGCCGCTTCCGCGGTCGGCCCAGTGATAGCTCAAGTGCACCGGATTCGGCTGGATGCTCTGAAGTACATGCGGAGTGAGATTCTCCAGGCGGACGCGACATTCAAAGTGCGAGCCAGCGCCGACGGCACGCGGAATTTCCAACGCTTCGAGCCGGATCGAGCCGTTTTCGATGGGAGCGAGCGGCAGCATCTGCAGATTCAATTTGTCGACGCATGGGCCCGCACGGCGGACGGCATCTACCAGGCTGGCCGGGACGACCTCGAGGTCTCCGATCTCGACACTCGGGACCGGCACTTGATCGAGCAACTCCCAGCTGCTGAGAGAGACGATCGCGAAGCTCGCTGACGTGTTCAGGTTATTAGCATCGTGCCTGGGCGCGCTGATGCCGGCAAAGACGAGATCTCCGTAAACGGCGATTCCGCGCGTCCACCCGCCGAGACGCAGCCTGCGGCGCACGCCGCCTTTCTCGTCCATATCGAGCAATTCGTGTTCCGCCGAGTTGCAGACCAGCCATGATCCATTGATCCAAACGGGGTGATGCGGGCAACGGAGACCGCGCAGAACGTCCTCGCCGGTGCGGATGTCGAAAACTACGCCGGTTCCGTTGCGCGCGTGGGGCTTCCAGCCAAGGTCTTCGGAGAACCTCCCGAACGCGCAGGCATAGACGGACCCATCGCGGACGAACACGCCATTGAGGTGCCAGGCGTCGCCCTTTCCGTCGGCCCTCCATTCCCGGATTTCTCCATTCGGGGAAAGCCGGACAATGCTGTTCGTCGATGTCGATGTGACGAGATAGTCCGTGCCATCGAACGCGACGTGGTGCGCGTCGCCGTATTTCGGGAGAGCGTAATGGCGGTCGAGCCCGCCTTCGTTGTAAACCAGCAGATGCGCGTCCGTGCCCGGCAAGGACCAGATCAGCCGCAGCAGACGGCCACCCGCCAGCGTCAGGCTGTTGCAGTTGATCCCGTCGATGCGCTCGAGGGACGAGCCGTCGAAACAGTACAGGCCCCGTGCGATTTCGATCGGAACACGCGACTAGGAGGGAGCCGCCTTGGAGCAGGCTTGTGTTGGTCATGAATCTCAATGGATCGGAGTTGAGGTCGTAAATCGGCCCCGTAACTCATCGGCCGCTCCCTGCCCGGCCTCCTGCCACTTTTCGAGTGGAAATTCGGCCAAATATAATCCATCTCGGCCGGTGATTCCGGTCATGAGCGCGCGGCGCATTGGCAAATTATAACGCGGCTCGACCGGCGAGCGCGGTACACGCGTTCAGGTGCGAAGCCTGTGACCTGTTGCGTCGCTTCCTTTTGCCAACTTTCAGCTGCGACGCACTGCGAACAGCCTTGTAGTTCAGGATGACGCTTCTTGGGTCAACTGCACGGTTCTGTAAAATGCCTTTTTCCCACTTAGCTGGTGGTCACCCACCTTGGACCACCATCGCGATCATTGTCAGGCCGATGATCGCGTAAAGAGTCCGATATCGCACCTGAAGCTGCCGGATGTTCTTGAACGTGAATCCCGCGACTGAAGTTCGCAGCGACCACCAGAGATGGAGCGGGTACAACCCGCCGGCGAGTACAAGGGTGCGAGGCACAACACCACGGGTAGCCATCACCACTAGCAGAACGTCGGCAAGCGTGAAGACGAGGAACGCCGCGGCGAAACACCGAGCCGGACCGAACTTGACGGCGTTGGTCCGAATTTGATTGCCGAAATCGCTCTCGTAGTCTCGAACCTCTTGGGTCAGGTGGCCGGCCACGAACGTGAGTGCGAAAAAGCTTCCGATCTCGATACTGCGCCAATCCAACGCGTGGAACAATGAATAGCCCAGCAGGAAATGAAGAAGGCCGCCAATCAAGTGTAGGACCGAACTGAGTAGCGGCACGCCCTTAATCGGAAACAGGGGAGCCGAATAGAGCGCACTGAGAATGGCTAGAGCGAGCGCAATCAATAGAGGCGTCGGGCCGAACGGAACCAGCAGCAGGAGGCTTAACGCGAGCAGCAGAACGCAAACGCAGCCTGCTTCCCGCCGCCCTATGCCTCTCGCCGTGAAGACACGGGCGGCCCGGTTGGGATCTCGAAGGTCCGTGCTCGCCCCGCACCAATCATTGAGCACAAAGACGTGAGCAACGAGACAGAAACTGGCGGCGGCGAACATGAGAAGGTCCAGGAGTTTCCCTCTTGTGATGGAGCCCATTGAGAACAGCGCGCCGAACAAAGGTGTGCCCTGCAAGACCAGCACTTCACCGAGCCGAATGCAGGATAGCGGATGAAGAAACCACCACTTCCTCCTCCGATGAGCGCTAATCGCAGTTTCCTGGACTGCCGGCATTATTTCGCACCGCCAGCCGCTTGCTCGTCAAGCTCGAAATACAGCCGCAGCCAAAGTGCGTAACCGAACTCCTCCGACCAGTAGAACCGGGAGACCGACGCGGTTTGATCGTTGTGATACAGGAGCGGCGGAGAGCGCCGAAGAAAGAGGAAGTCGTCTTCAGCAATCCTTTCCAGCAACTCGCGAATGTCGGCTGCCGCGAAATGCGGACCGACGTCCCCTGCGCGTTGCAGCGCGCGAGTGGCGGAGATCCACAGGTCCTGCCCCTCGATGGCGGTTTGTCGGCGCGACGCCGGCAGTTGCAGTGGACAACCGGACTGCCGCAAATCGGCCTGGCGCAGTAGGGGAATCAGAGGGGCGGCCTTATAGTAGACCCAGATTCGGTCGTCATCCACCGCTCGCTTGAGTGCACTGCAGAGCGCGCTCGCCGCCGGCGGATCTGCTTTGGACAGCAGCATGAATACGTGCATCTGGATGCCAATGTCCGCCGGGTCGGGATCTGCGCCGGAGTTGATGCATCGATACCGTTCTCTGGGTGCGAGCCAGGTACGGTAGAGCCCGTCCGCAGTTCGATACGCGGCGAAGGTTCTGAGCGCACCCCGCAGGAGTTCCTCGCGAGCGGCGGGGGCGATCCTCCAGGCGAGGGCAGTATCGTCGACATCCGGTGTGATGGCGCAACCGAGCGTTCCGATTGTTGGCGCATCGGGCAGGCCGTGATAGCGGACGAGTCCATTGCTCTCAATTTGCCTGGTCAGAAAATGCCGTGCGGATTCCAGGTTTCCTTGGAGGCCCGCCTTCTTCGCCACCGGGCTCAGAACATCCACAATTACAGCCGGGAGATATGTGTTCATTTCAACCTTGGGATGTTCAAAACGAGGTTGAGTCGTGTGAGAAGTGAGCCAGTATCCGGGCGGCTGCTGCCGTGCGGCGACGAGCTCTGCGGCGCGACGGGCACTGGAAGCGAGGTCCGGTTTCCCAGTAGTGAAACGTCGATCGGTCAACAAGCGTGTATCGCCGCCCTGATACGCGCGGGCAAGTATGGCAACCACATGCTCGCCTGGCTTCAGATGGCTCGCGGGAATCGCCAGACTCCAACCGCTCGGGCCCTTAGCGCCCAGAGTGCTCGTCACGTCCGGGCGCGGGGAGAAGGTGGTTGTTGATGTGACCGGTCGGCCGTCGAGCAGCGCGATGACTTCGTGCGGCGAGTGCCCGCCGGCAAGCGCCCATCCGGTAAGCTCGATCTGCCGGCCTTCTGCACCGTAGCCTGTCGTCATTATGTCCAGAAAGCCCCGCACTTCGGTGGTCAACTCGAACGGTGCGTGAGCG
The DNA here is from genome assembly GCA_050261515.1 of Acidobacteriota bacterium. GTDB lineage: Bacteria > Acidobacteriota > Terriglobia > Bryobacterales > Bryobacteraceae > JBLNDJ01. The sequence goes on from JBLNDJ010000057.1 coordinate 84,154, forward strand.
TGGCGTAACTCGGCGATGAACGGAGTGTTTTGGATTTTCCACGCACCCCCCATCGGATTCGGCCCGCTAGAAGCCGCATAGATAGCGGTATCGCTTGCGCCCGTGTACCAGAAAGCGCCAACTGTCTCAATGGCGATGGCCGCTCCAACGGCCAGGACGAAGACTCCACGGGCCAGCCTGCTCATCCCTGCCAACGCCGGTGCCAGCATCCATAGCAATAGCGGGACGAGTTCCGTCAGCCAGCGCGGTCCCCAGCAAAAGCCCTGTCTCCAGTCCGCCTTGGCATATAGCAGCAGTTGTAGGATGACCGCGGCGAGAGCCGCCATTGCAAGGCCGCCGGTACGGTTGTCGCGAAGGATCCGCGGCAGGCAAAATGGTACGAACAAAAGGAACGGGGAGAAGACAAAAAGCCCTCTCGCCGGACTAAACAGCAGGCCCGCAAGGCCTGACAACAGGTCGTGCTGGAAGAAAGCCGATTTGCCGACAAGCCCGTAAGCGCCGGCGAAGTGGCCGACAGTTCCCAGGTTGTAGACGAGCAGCGGAACTGCCGGCACCAGGGCGGCGGCCACAAGCAGCGGCGCAAATCGTCTGGCCCACCAGAGCCCGTAAGTCCCGAGTGCTGCGGCGATCAGCGAATCCGGCGGCCGGTTGCACACAACGAGGCCCAGGACCACGCCGGCCGCGACGGCCCTGCCTCGGGAGCATTGCCCGGCAAGCAGCAGCAATGCGCACACGACAAGCAGTTCAGCGACCCCGTGCTGCCATAGCGCCTGACTGCTAATGACCCAGGTCGTGCTGCCGAAAGCATACGCGAACGTCAACAGCAGTGCGGAACGTGGACCGGTTCGCCGGCGCAACAGCAGATAGAAGAGCGCGGCCGAGACCGCCGTCAGCAGCGATGCGGAAACCTTCTCCATGATTCGCGCGACCCGGTCGAATTGATGCTGTTGCCATCCTGTCGCGTAAAGGTAAGCCACCGCCGGCAGGTACAGCGGCGACACAAGCACCGGAACCAGCAGCGGGTAAAGCGACACAACATGACCTCCCTGAACTGGAACGATCCAGAAGGCAGGTCCGGATTGGCTGCTGTGCGCTGTTGCGCGAAGCGGCCGCCCTTGGGCGGTAATGCTGGTGATCGGATCCAACAGCACGGTGTGCCAGCGCCAGATCGCGAAAGGGAGGTAGCGTGCCGGGTATGTATCTCCGGCGCTGATCGATCGGAAGTTGGCTGTGTAAACGAGCAGGCAGAGCAGCCCGACAGCCACGCTGGCACGCAGCCTACCGCGAGTCGACGGGGACGCAGTCGCATCTCCATCGGAGCGTGGGGGAAAACCGGCCGGCAGTCGTTCGCTTTTCCGTGCGCTGAGCATAAACACTTGTCAAAACGCACAATTATAGCGTGCTTCCGAGACCGAACCAGGATTGGCGCGGCCTCAGGCGCCGGGCGCGCGATACGGGCCGATTGTTGATTCAAAGCCGATGAGGGAAACGCTCGCCGTGGCGTTCGAACAAGCCCCGGTTGCTTCAAAAGCCGTTGCCCGGTCGAGCCAGTGGAAGTGATAGCCCATCGTCCGGTTGCGGCTCAAGGCTGCTGTGACAAAATACCTGCCAGGTGACAAGTGGCAGTCCAGCAGGAACACTGCGCGGCACTCCCTGCCGGCTTCCGTTTTCACTTCCTGCCCGATCAGGAGCGTGTTCGCGCCGTACACGACGTTGCCTTCCGCATCGGTGAACATGAATCCTGCGATCAAGTCCTCCATTCGCCGCACCGGGCGAAACCCGATCGCCAGTTCAAGCGTGTGCTGCCGGCCGGGCAGCCAGGTTGCGGACACGAACTCGATGGCAGCCTCTCGGGGCGGGAGGTGTGTCGCAGGAAACGGAATAAACCGGTTCCTCTCGACTTGTTTGATGTGCGGAAGAGCCTTCAGCCGGATATGGGGCCGCGCGTCCTCGTACTCAGTCCCGCCGGCGCCATTTCGCTTAGCCGCGGATTTCAGGCGGTCGAAGAACAGCTCCTTTGCGAAATCGTACAACTCCATATCCAGGCGGTTCCTCGATACGAGGTAGTCCATCAGCTTTCGATCGATTTCACTAGCCAGCGACTCGGATCCTGACCGGTTCTCATGCGGAAGCTGCTCGGGCTCGCGCCAGCCGAGTTCCCGGCATAAAAGGCGCAATGTGTCCGCGTAATGCTCGCAAATGCCCACAAAATCGAATGCCGCCAGATTGTGCTTTGCAATAGCAAGCAGAAGCTTGCGGTCCACAGGTTCGCCCGGAGTGTCCCGATGCAGAGCCGCGAAATGGTGAGTGAACCGGTTATTGATCAGTTCGGGGGAATCCGCGAAATAGCGCACGAATTCGGGGAAGGATAATTCTTTGGCGACGCGCGTTACGGGGTTCACTATGGGAACTCCCCGCCAGAACGAGTAATGCGACAGAATCGTCTGAATTGGGTGGCGGACCAGGGTGAGGCTGTAACGGCTCCGAGAGAACCCCGATTGCGCCAGCAGGCCGAAGTGCCCTGCAATCAGCCGGTAGCGTTCGAGAGGCCCCTTGCGCGCCGGCCATAGCTCATGATCGTTGAGATGCGGGCTGATTTCCGAGTCCTGCAGGTGGAGCCGGAAAACCGACATCAACGACGTGCCGCCGGTCTTCGGGATGTGATTGAAAATGTATTTCCGAGGAGCCATGCGTAGCGCACGCCAGCATATCAGATAACCTAACGTCTATAGTCCGGCCCGTCTCGTGCCGAATATATGCGGGGAGCAATGATGACACGCCTCTGCCGCATTTTGGGACTTTTTTTCGGAACGCTCTGGCTGGCCGCCGGGGCCGACCTCTCTTTCTCGACCTACCTGGGCGCCGCGGGTACGGATAACGCTACCGGCATTGCCGTGGACAGCAATGGTTATGTGTACGTTGCCGGGTGGACGGAATCGGGTGTTGCCGGCGGCGTTGACGCGACGGTTACGAAGCTCAGCCCGGATGGAAAGACGGTCGCCTGGCGGGTTTTTCTCGGAGGCAATGGCGACGACCGGGCTTCGGCGATTGCCAGCGACCCGGCGGGCGCGGTCTACGTTGCTGGTTGGACGAGCTCCCAGAATTTTCCTGTAAAAGGCGCGTACCAAAACGTTAAGTCGGGTGGCCGCGATGCCTTCGTCGTGAAACTCAATCCCGATGGGACTACGGCGTACAGCACGTTCTTTGGCGGCGCGCAGAACGATGCGGCGAACGGCATTGCCGTCGATAGCGCCGGCAACGTCTACGTCGCGGGGGAAACGACCTCGCCGGCGTTGCCGGTTCAGTATCCCTGGCAGGCGATCAACCGGGGCGGCTCGGACGCATTCGTGGCGAAGTTCGGGTCGGCGGGCAACCTGTTGTACGCTACCTTCCTCGGCGGAGCGCTCGACGACCGCGCGCGCGCGATCGCTGCCGATGGCGCGGGGAACGCCTATATCACGGGAGAGACTTCGTCTTCCGACTTCCCCTCGGTAGGTGCGCTCCAGTCCTCATCCGGAGGCGGCCAGGATGCATTCGTGCTGAAGTTGAGCGCCGGGGGCAACGTGATGTACTCGACCTATCTTGGGGGCAGCGGCGGCACTGCCGGGCTGCCCGAAAGCGGTGCGGCAATCGCGGTAGACGCGGCGGGAAACGCGTACGTCGCGGGTGTGACAAGTTCGGGCAATTTCCCCATTCTGAATGCAGTGCAGTCCCGGCCGGCAGGTGGAGTCACCGATGCCTTTGTGGCCAGGCTCAACTCCTCGGGCAACGCGTTGATGTATAGCACCTACCTTGGCGGAAGCAGCGTTGACTATGCCACTGCGATCGCGATCGATGCCGCCGGCTCCGCTTGGGTAGCCGGATATACCGCCTCGACCGATCTGCCGGTAAAGAGCGCCGTGCAGGCCGCGAACGGCGGTTCATACGACGCCTTCGTCACCCAGTTTTCCCCGGACGGCCGGACCATCCTCCAGAACACCTATTTTGGCGGTTCCGGGAGCGATTCGGCCAACGCGATCGTGGTCGCCACCGGCGATACGTACGTTGCCGGTCAGACGGCTTCGACGAATTTCCCAGTGAAAAACCCCACACAGGCAGCCTCGGCCGGTATGTCCGACAGCTTTGTTGTGCGCTTCACAGCGCCGCCCAAGTACGTCGGAGTCATTGATGTGGTTGCATGTGATGCCCTTGCGGGGTGGGCCTGGGACACCAACAGGCCGTCAACTCCCATGGATCTCGCGATCTACTCGGCGTGCTCCTCGCGAGATTGAGCGCGAGCGGATTTCGGCCTGACCTGCTCGCAGCTGGAGTCGGGGACGGCCGTCATGCATTCTCGTTCCCGGTGCCACCCCGCCTGAAAGATGGCTTGCCGCATTTGCTTGACGTTCGGTTCGCGGCCGATGGAAGCTCACTCATCTCCTCACCACACAGCTTGACCTGCACGGGACCTGAAGGAGTTGACGACACGGCCACCTGCTCCTACTTAGCAGGCTGGGCGTGGGACCGAAGCACACCGTCTTCAACCGTCGGTGTGGACCTATTTCAAGGAGACAGTTTGCTGGCCACCGTTCTAGCCAACGGGTACCGTCCAGACCTCGCAGCTGCCGGCATCGGCAATGGTTATCACGCGTACTTCTACCAAGTACCGCCACTCTGGAAAGATGGAAAGCCGAGAACAATCACTGCTCGAGTGGCTGGCACAGCAGTGACACTAACCAACACAGGCAAAACCTTAACCTGTGCAGGGCTAGAAGGGGTGGACGATACATCGAGCTGCTCATATTTCGCTGGATGGGCGTGGACCGTAGTAATCCAGCAGCAACCGTATCGGTCGACATCTTCGACGGGGCTACCCTCATCGCGACGCTTTCGGCAAACGGATATCGGCCTGACCTTCAAAGTGCTGGAATCGGCAATGGGCGACACGCATACTACTACGCTACACCACAAACGCTGAAGGACGGACGCCCGCACGTAATATCAGTGAGAGTCAACCAGACGAACGTTAACCTGTCGGGCACTGGACGGACGATCGCCTGCGCTGCTCAGTAGGGAGCCGCTTTCGCCGGAGTGGGGCGGTTTAGACAACTGCCCGGCTCCCTCATATTTGGAATGCGGGCTCCCTGTGAGTATAATGTCCGTTCGGCCATTGTTCCAACCATGCCTGTCAGCAGAAAGCGGAAACGCACCCGGGCAGCCCGCGTACTCCAGCCTGGGGCGATGCGTGACTTGCCTCCCGATGAAGCGGTCGACGCGTCCGCGCTCCACGCCGCCGCCTTTTCCCAGGCATGCCAGCCACGTCTTTGTCTCGTTTGGACCCTCGCCGGTCTGGCCGGTGTCGCCTTTATCTTTCGCGCATTTGTAGTTTCACGCTTCGACAAAATCGCTGGAAACTTCGGTGACGCCCGTCTAGTCATCTACTTACTGGAGCATTGGAACCGCGCATTCCAAGGCGCAGAGATCTGGTTGTCTCCGCCGTTCTTCTATCCAGAAAAAGGTATATTGGGTTATTCCGTTACAGCCTTCATTGAGGCTCTGCCCTACTGCATTTTCCGCTCCCTTTCTTTCGATCCGTTCGTTTCCTTTGAGCTGATGCTAATGAGCTTTTCGTTCATTGGCTTCGTCTTCACGGCGCTGCTGTTGTATCGTTTTCTCGGTGTGGGTGCCTGGTTCAGCCTGGCCGGTGGTGCCCTTTTTGCCTTTTCGAACATAAACTACGTGTGGCTCCTTACACCGCACATTTATCACGTGATGATTGTGCCTGCAGTCTTGTATTTGCTGGCCGTGGCGCTTGGCGATCGGCAGGGGCATCCGATTCGGTCAATTGTTTGCGGTCTCGCCGCGTTAATGCTTGTGCCGCTGCTGTTGTTTTCGGAATTCTACACGGGCTGGTTCTTTGTCCTGTTTGCTGCAGGTGTGATGATAGTGTTGTCCCTGAGCCGGCCACGTTTAGCTCGCTTCACGATTTATCGTTGTCGCCGGCATTTCCGCCTGGCTTTGCTGGCGATCATCTTGCTTGTTCTGCTATTCATTCCCTTTGTGTTGACTTACGGTCCCGCGATCGCGCGCGGCCAGGGTAGATCGGCCACTGAAGTATATAGCCGTTCGCTGACGCTGAGAGACTCGATAAATGTGAGTTCTTGGAATGTAGTCTGGGGGAAGCTCCTCTCTCGCTCGGAGAACTACCGAAATGTTGACCGTGCGTATGGCATCTCTCCATTGTTGCTGGCCTCATTTACGCTTGCGTTCATTGTGATGATTTTCCGCAGGCGGATACTTGGGTTTACGCGCCAGGACATCAGATATGATTTGGCATTTGCATGCGCCGCGACAGTAGTCGTACTATTTTGGGCTCTGAGCAGGAATTCGACAGGGCGGCCATTTCATGCGGCTTTTTGAAGGACGAGGAATTCGGTTTTGGTCGCCGCCATCCGCTGGGCCTTCAGGAGCAGGTAACGAAGGTTCTTGTA
>JBLNDJ010000058.1:0-181322 GCA_050261515.1 Acidobacteriota bacterium
GAGACGATCAGCAGACAGGCGTACGGCTTCCGCAACTTCGAAAATTACCGCCAGCGTGTGCAGGTGTTATGTTCTTAGAAAGCCTTGGATTGGGGTCTGCCCCCGGAATTGGCGTAGAGCCGCCTAGAGCCGCTCTGGAGGACTGTGCTTTTAGTGGGAAGCAAGGTGGTGGGCCCGTGGCGACTCGAACGCCAGACCTCTACCGTGTCAAGGTAGCGCTCTAACCAACTGAGCTACGGGCCCGTTCTTGGGACAGAGATCGAATTGTACCATAAGGCCCGCGGGGCATGCCCGACTGCGTTCGCGAAACCAAAGTACTGGTACTAACTCGGCGAAAGCGCGTAATTTTCCGTCTTGAATTTCGGTAATCCGCAAGTTAATATTTATTAATCGCTAGCGTCGCATTTGCCGGGTTCCCGGCGGTGCCGGTCAGCATCTCACGAGGAGGGCTCGAGATCATGAAGTGTTTGTTCAATCACAACTGGAGCTGGCCCCGGAAGAGGGGCAACAAAGACATGCAGGTCTGCCTGGACTGCGGCATGGAACGGGAATCGAAGGTGAGCTTCGACGGCCCGCGGTATCACAGGACGCAGGAACCCATCCCCGACTTCATTGCGACGCCGACAGCCATACACACCGGGCCGGAGCGGCGTAAGCAGCGGCGCGAGGTGACGCCGATCACGGCCGCCGCCGCGTAAAGAACCACGCCTCCGCGGGAGCCGTATATAATGCTGCCACAGGAGGCGATCATGCGGTTCTGGTTTGCGGCCGCGGTCCTGGCTGTCATGCCGGCGTGCGCCGCGCAGAACGAACCATTCGCTGCACAGGTGCTGCGAGTGGCGGGAATGGCACCCGGTTCGGGCGCCGCAACGGACCCCGACGACGAGATCGACACCGGCGAACTCTGGCTCGTGGACCTCAAATTGAACACGCGCAGGCCGATCGCGAGCCAGGGGTTCCGCTCGCCGGTGTTCGCTCCATCGGGCGACGCCGTCTACGCGATCCGGGACGACGTGATCGTTCGCATCTCCCTTTCAGGCGGCGCTCCCGAAGACGTCTTCCAACTCGACAGCATCACGAAGCTGGCCGGATTTGCGCCTGACGGGCGGCTGCTGCTGACGGCGGACGACAACAACATGGTCGGGTTTCTGACGCTCGCCGACAAGAAGATACGCTGGCTCACGCCGGACGAATCGCGGGCCGAGGACAAGGCCGCGCTCGAGCGCGTCCGCGGCTGGGAGCGCGTGTACGGCGACACGCGCGTGGCGACCGAGCGCCAGACCTCGACCTCGAAACGCTGGACCGACGTGATGCTGCACGAGGGCGCGAACGATCCGGTAAACGTGAGCCAGGGAGACGGGGTCTTCTGCGGCCAGCCGGCCTACGCCCCGGCCGCGCGGATGGTGGTTTACGTGCGCGCGCCGCAGTAAGAGTACGGACGTTATTCCAACCCGTTACTCATCTCGCTGTGCGCCCGGCGAGGCGGCGAGATGCCTCACCCAGCGCTCCTCTTCACCCGGCCCATCGAAGGTCTGTTTCCAGAAAGCGTGGAAGGCGGAGACGCTTTCGCGCATGCGGGCCTCCAGGAAACGCTCGAACCGGATGCGCCGGGCGCCCGGCAGGCGGCCTTCCATCAGCGTCCTTGTGGTCGCGTCGTCGTTGACCGAGCCGAGCAAGTCCTGAATCTTGCGGAGCCGCTCCAGGAACTCGTCAAGGCGCGGGCCGTAATACTTGCTGAACATTTCGAGCGTGTAGCGGAAACGCTTCGTCGCGAGACGAAATTTGTGGAGCGTGGCGGGCGAAGGGCCGGCCTCGATCACGGCGCGCCCGGTTTCGAAGTACTTCTGTGCGAGCGCGGGCAGGTGGAGGCGTGCGTTTTCGGCGGCGCTGAGCGAAGGGTCCCACCGGCGGCGCGCCATGTCAGACTCCCAGCCTCGCGCGCCAGCGTTGCTGCGTGTTGCGGCGGCTCCAGCGCTTCAACGCGGCGCGCAAATCCTTTCCGGCTCTTCGACGCTCCTCGACGAGGCGCTCGTTCCGGGGTTCGCCCGCCTGCTCGAGCAACTCGAGCGCGATATCGCGGTTCCTCACTTCGGAAGCGGCCGCCATCAGGCGTTTCAGGCGGCGCCGGATCTTCTTCGCCGCGCCGTGCGGGAAGAACTGGCGGAAGATGCGAAGCGCTTGCGAGAAGCGGCGGATGGAGACGCGCAAGTCGTGCACCGTATCCGCGTCGTCCGAGCTGGCGGCCCGCCCGGCCTGGTCGGCCATACGCCTCAACAGCGTCGCCGTCTGCCGCTCGGCATGGCAGCGGATCGAAACGGATTGTTCTTTCACGATGAAGCCTTGACGATCTCGATGGGCCGCCCGTAGATCTGGCGGAAGATCTCTCCGGCGCGTCCCGCGGCCCACTGCTCGAGCTCGATGTCAGCCGACGACCTGAGCTCAATCTGCGCCTGTCCGTTCCGGACGCGGATTTCGATGGATTCGACGCGCTGGTCGCCGCTGCGGTCCAGACTATCGGCGAGGCGCAGCAGGGGAATCAGCAGCAGCAGCGCGCGGCGTTCCTCGGCGTCCAAAATGCGCTGGTTGTCGTGGTCGGGCGATGGGAGCGCCTTGCGGTGATAGCGGCACAGGTTGGCGATGAACTCGCGCTCGCGGCTGGTGAAGCCGCTCATATCGGAGTTCGACACCAGATAGTAGGAGTGTTTGTGATGGCCGAGGTCGTTGACGTAGTGGCCCGCGTCGTGAAGGTACGCGGCGGCCTGAAGCAGCTTGCCGTAAGCGGGCGCCAGGCCGTGCAGCGGCTGGAATGATTCGAACAGCGCGGCCGCCAGCGCGGCGACCTTGCGGGCGTGCTTCACGGGAACCGAGTAACGTTTGCAGAGCCGCTCGACTTCCTTGCGCTGGTCGCGGCTGAGCTGCGCGAGCTCGCGCCCGACGCCGCGTGAGACCAGATCGGCGATGATGCCGTCGCGCACGCCGGCCGCCGAGTAGCTGGCCGAGGGCGACTGGAAGTGCTCGAGGATGCTGAGCAGCACGGCAGTGCCGGGCACGATGATCTCGGCGCGCCGCGGGCCGATGCCGGTGATCTTGCGCCGGCCGGCGAGCCCAAGGACGCTGATTCGCTTGTACAGGCGGCGGATTGAAGCAGTGGTGGCGCGGAGGCGGTCGGCCCGCTCGCGCTTGGCGCGCGGCACTCCGCCGACAGCGCTCATGACGGCGGCGGCGGTCCCGGAGGTCGCGATGACGCGGTCCCAGCCGCCCGCGCCGAAGCGGTGCGCGACGCCGGCCAGGCGCTCCCGGATGTAGTCGTGCATGTTGTGGAGCTCGCCGGGGGCGGGCGGGTCGTTGGCAAGGAAGATCTCGCGCAGGCGTATGGCGCCGAGCGGTTTCGAGACTGCGTCGCGCATGTGGCCGTCTTCGGCGGCGATGATCTCGGCGCTGCCGCCGCCGATGTCGATAATGAGCACGCGCCGGCGCGGATGCGGCCAGCGGCTCTCGACGCCCAGCTGAATCAGCCGCGCTTCTTCGCGGCCGCTGATGACCTCGACCTGCGTCCCGAGCGCCTCGGAGGCGCGCGCGATGAACTCCGCCTGGTTGCGCGCATCTCGCACACCGCTGGTGCCGACGGCGCGCACGCCCACGACGCCGAGGCCTTTGTATTGCTCCGCCATGCGCGCCAGCACCGAGCAGGTCAGATCCATCGCATCCTGCGTGATGCGGCCGGCGCGGAAGACGCTCTGGCCGAGCCGCGTGACGTCGCGTTCGGAAGCGAGGATGCGCGGCGGGCTCCCGGGCACGACTTCCGCGGCTTCCATGCGGATCGAGTTGCTGCCTATGTCGATCGCCGCGTAGCGGGGCATATACAGCTATAATAGGCACGACATTCGAGGGGGCAGCGACGGCTCCGCGAAAGCGAGCCAACGGCTGCGGCCGCAAAGCTACCGGTGGCGTTCGGCGCGTGGGACTCCTCTGCGCGAACAGAGAAAAGTAGAGGCGCAATGGACATCTACATTCTGCGGCATGGGATCGCGGAGCCGCACGCGCAGGACGGCCGCGACGAGACGCGGGCGCTGACCGAGGACGGCCGCACGAAGCTTCGCGCGGTACTGGAGCGGGCGCGGGCGGCGAAGGCGGCCCCGTCGCTGATCCTGACGAGCCCTTACGTGCGGGCCGTTCAGACCGCGGAGATTGCGGCGAAGGAACTCGGGTACAAGAAACGCATCGTGAAGAGCGACGCGCTCGCGCCGGACTCGTCGCCCGAGGCGGTTTGGGCGGAGATACGGAGTCACGCGAAGGAGAAGGCGCTCCTGGTGGCCGGGCACGAGCCGCTGCTGAGCGCGACTGTGAGTTTTCTGGTGGGGTCGGGCCGGACGGTCGTCGAGCTCAAGAAGGGCGCGCTGGCGCGGATTTCGATTGAGGCTCCGGCGAAGACACCGCAAGGAGTGCTGGCGTGGTTGATCACGCCGAAGCTGGCACAGTAGGCTTGGCGCGTCAGAAATACGGGGCGGGCTCGGGGACGGCGGCGCCGTCCTTCCTCGGCGAGGAGGCTCCGTAGTTCACTCGTGCGGCGGCGTCGTGAATCACGGCCTGTCCGCCGCCCATCGCTCCCGAGTAATCTCCGCGAACCTCGAGTTCGTGGCCCTTTCTGGCGAGCTGCTCGCGCGTTTCCGCCGGGACCCGGCCTTCGATCTGGACGTCGCAGCCGCCGAAGGTCGGCTTAGTGAAGCGCGGGGCTTCGAGCGCCGCCTGGATGTTCATGCCGTGATCGACCACGTTCGAGACGAACTGCGCGTGCGCCTGCGCCTGGTTCAGCCCACCCATGATGCCGAAGCCGATCCGCGTATCGCCCTTCTCCATGAAGCCGGGGATGATCGTATGGAACGGGCGCTTGCGCGGCGCGAGCGCGTTCGGGTGCCGGGCGTCGAGCTCGAACAGCGCGCCGCGGTTTTGCAGGTGAAAGCCCATGCCCTCCACCAGGACGCCCGAGCCGAAGCCCATATAGAGGCTCTGGATCAGGGAAACGATGTTGCCGTCGCGATCCACCACGCTCAGGTAGATGGTGTCTCCCTTGGCCTTGGGCGGATCGCCGGGCGTCACGTCGCAGCGCGCGCGGTCGGGCGAGATCAGCGCGGCGCGCTCGCGCGCGTATTCCTTCGAGAGCATGCCTTCGACGGGCACCTTCGAGAAGCGCATGTCGGCGACGAAACGCTTCAGATCCTGATAGGCGAGCTTCTGCGCTTCGATCTTCACGTGGAACGCCTCGGGGCTCAGGGGCTCGAAATCGGCGATGGGGAACCGCTCCATCATGTTCAGCATTTCGAGCGTCGCGATGCCCTGCCCGTTCGGCGGCAGCTCGTAGACTTTCCAGCCGCGGTAAGTGGTCGAGATGGGCACGACCCATTCGGCGGAGAATTCGGCGAGGTCGGCGGCAGTCATGACGCCCTGGTGCTTTTCGACAGTCTTGAGGATGGCCTGCGCGATCGCGCCGCGGTAGAACGCACCTTCGCCTTCCTTCGCGACAAGCTCGAGCGCGCGGGCGAGTTGCGGGTTGCGGAAGACCTGTCCGGTAGCGGGCTCGGCGCCGTTGACGAGATATACCTGCGCGGCATTTTCGTCCGAGGCGAGTTTCTTTACGCCGCCTTTCCAGTATTCGTGGATGATCTCGGTGACGGGGAATCCGTTTTGAGCGAAGTAAATCGCGGGGCGGAACAGCTCGGCCCACGGCAGGCGGCCGTAGCGCTTGTGCAGCTTCGCCCAGCCTTCAACGCAGCCGGGGACGGTCACCGTGTCGATTCCGAGCGCCGGCATTTCCTCCGCGCCTTTGCCCTTGAGGTAATCGATGGTGAGGGCTTTGGGGGCCCAGCCGCTGGCGTTCATGCCGGTGAGCTCGCCGGTCTTCGCGTTCCAGTAGATGGCGAAGAGGTCGCCGCCCATGCCGTTGCTCATCGGCTCGACGACTCCCATGACGGCATTGGCCGCGATGGCCGCGTCGACGGCGGAGCCGCCGCGCGCAAGCACCTGCGCGCCGGCCTGCGAGGCGAGGGTCTGGCTGGTCGCGACGATACCCTGCCGCGAGATCACCATCGAACGCGCTTGAGAACGGTCCTGCCCGGAACACTCTGCGATCATCAGAAGACTCATGGTTGCCGCCAGCACAATGCGACGCATGGATGAATTGTAGCGGGCTACACTGGTTGCTTGCAGCCCTTCGTTCCTCTGGTCCGCAATCCCCACCTGCTGACGGTGCTCGCGCATTTCTGGCCGGCCGGGCTCGACGAGCGGCGCTTCCCGGTAGAGCGGCGCCTGGTCGCCTCGGAGCCGGGCGTGAAGGTGCTCGTCGAATCGCAGCGGCCGGAGGGCCGTGCGGCGGGCGAAATCGTGATGGTGCATGGGCTCGAGGGCTCGAGCCGCGCGGGCTATATGCTGACGCTCGCGCGCCGCGCGCTCGAAGCCGGATACGGCGCGCACCGGTTGAACCTGCGGACATGCGGCGGCACGGAGGCGTATTCGGCGACTCCGTATCACTCGGGCGTGACCGCGGATCTGCTTGCCTTGGTGAAGCAACTTGCCAGGGAGGGCCGCGGGCCGGTGTACGTCGCGGGCTTCTCGCTCGGCGGTAACGTCGCGCTGAAGCTTGCGGGCGAACTGGGCGAGGCGGCGCGCGGGCTGGCGGCGGGCTTCTGCGCGATCTCGACGCCGATCGATCTTTCGGCCTGCACCAGGTCGATCGAGAAGCCCGAAAACCGCCTCTACGAGATGCGTTTCGTGAAGCGGCTGAAGCGGCGCGTTCGCGCGCTGGCGCACCTGCACCCGGGGCGATTTTCGATCGACGGGCTCGACGCCGTCCGCAGCATACGCGCCTTCGACGACCGCTTCACGGCGCGCTGGTTCGGCTTCCGCGACGCAGAGGATTACTACGTGACGCAGTCCTCGCTGCGCGTGCTGGAGGCGATTCGCGTGCCCGTGCTGATGATTCAGGCCAAGGACGACCCGGTGATTCCGTTCGGGATCTTCTCGCGGCCCGAGGTGGCGCGCAATCCGGCGATCGAACTGGTGGCGCCGGAACACGGCGGCCACATCGGCTTCCTGGCGCGGCACGCGCCGCGCCTGTGGGCCGATGAAGCCATCCTCGAATGGATTACTTCCCGCGCTTAGATTTCCCGGCGCCCGGAGGCGGGATTACCTTGTCGATCGCAGCAAGCGCGACCGGCGCCATGATGCGATAGCCCGCCGCGTTCGGATGCAGGCCGTCGTCGGCAAGCTCGGCCTTAAGAAATCCCCTGGCGTCCGCCAATGGGGTGAAGTAATCGACGTAGACGTAGTTGCGCCGGCGGCAGAAGTCCTGAATCCAATCGTTGAGCGCGCGAATGGACGCGGGCGGCCGCACGCGCGACATCTCGTAAGCCGGGTTCTTGTCCTTGTGGTAATCGCTGATGGGCAGCACGGAGGCGACGAGCAGCTTCACTTTGTGGTGGTCGGCGATGTCGGCGATCATCGAGAGGTTGTCCTCGATGATCTTGAGCGGCACGTTTCGCGCGATGTCGTTCGTGCCCGCCAGAATCAGCATCGCATCGGGCCTGAGTGCGATGACGTCGGCTTGCATCCGGCCGAGCATCTCGCCGGTGGTCTGTCCGCTGATGCCGCGGTTGACGAAGTCGCGGTCGGTGAAATATTCGTTCAGGCGCCAGCCGTCGGTGATCGAGTCGCCGAGGAAGACGACGCGCGGGCGGCCGGGAACGGGCGGCGGCAGCTTCGCGTTTGCTTCGGCGTAGCGGGCCAGTTCGTCGCGGTCCGGGTTGCGGAGCTGCGATTCCTTCGCATCGAGCAGCGCGCGGAAGTTCGCCTCGGCGCGATCGATGATGTCGCGAAGCTCGGCAAGCTGGCGCGCGCCCTCGGCGGGGAAGGCATCCGGCTTGGGGAGCGAGTCGGCGAGCAGCAGATACGCGCGGGCGTTGGTCAGGAACGTGTAGGTGACGCCGGCGTGCTGGCGGCCGAGCGAGCGCATGGTATCGACGGAGGCGCGCGCGTTTTCCGCGATGGGAGCGCCGGCCCGCGAGAGTTCCGGCACGGCGAGCGCCGTCGAGCCCATCAGCTGCACGGCGCGCGTGTAGAGCTCAAACGCATTCTTATTCGAAAGCGGACCGCGCTGCTGGGCCGCGGCCGCAACTGCGCACAGAAGCGCGGCCACAAGCAGCCGCGCGAACGAACATTTCATGCCTTGCCTTCTTTCTCCAGTTGAAGCGTCACCGTGCCGATATAGAACGGCAGGCGCACGCGGATCTGCACCGGCAGCCGGCGCGCGTCATCGGTGAGCCAGATGAACAGCCGGCCACGGCGGCGGTACAGGACGTTGTTGAAGAGGAACGCTTCGTAGCGGATGGTTTTGTAGGTTCCGAAGTCGGTCTTGACGGTCTCGCGCTCCTGCGCTTCGACCCTGGCCATCACGGCTTTCTTGCCGTCGCTGACGGGGATCTCGATGACGCGGCCCGGCTCGAGGCGCTGCGCGCGCAGGCTGTAGAGCGCGCCGATGACGTCGTGGGAGCAGGTGTGGATATCGATTTCCTGCTTGACGGTGGTGTTCTTGACGAGGTCGCGCTCCACGTAGGCGGCCTTCTTCCGCGCGCCGTCGTAAGTCACGCTGGTCTCGCGGCGGCGGCTGCCCTCGTTCGCTTTGAGCAGCGAGCTTACGGCGCACAGCCGCTCGTTCATCAGCGTGGAGTACTCGTTATCGACCTTCATGAGGCGCGATACCAGACCGGCTGATTCGAGGTGCAGCAGCGCCGACCAGCCGCCCTCGCCGCCCGATTTCGACGGCGCCCAGGTCAGCCGCGCGTTGCCCGCATGGATGAAGCGCCACTCGGCGGTGAAGGAGAGGACTTCGTGTTCCGGGAGTCCCTGCGCAGCGCCGTTCTGTGGAGAGGGCGCTTGCGCGACGGCGGACAGCGCCGCGAGCAGCGCTCCCGCGAGTGCCTCGACACGCAGCCGCAACATGAATTTCGAGTGTCGCAGAAAGAGAAATCGGAGCGCAAATCGTTGCGCTCGTCTCCGGGCTTATGCAAAGCGGAATGGGGGCGGCCGATCGAAGTTTCTATGAGCCGTATAGCCGGCTAGGCGTGCGCCTGGCGGGCCTGCTTGTAGGATTCGCGCGCCCGGCGGATCTGGTGCGCGTGGGCTTCGGCGTGTTCCGCCATGGTCTGCACGAACTGGCGCAGCGTAATGGCGCCGCGCTCGCTGTGGTTGCCCCTGCGCTCGAAGGCCTCGGGCGGCAGGTCTTTCAGCAATTCGTAAGAATCGGCGCGCAGGCGGCGGAACAGGTCCACCGACTCCGACGATTTGCGCCTGGCGTAGTTGAGGTTCGCAGTCCAGGCGTTCTGGTCGTAGCCGATCAGGGTCGGGTTTTCCTCGGCGACGATGCGGCGGAAGCGGTCCGCGGCCACGATCTCGGAATCGGCCAGGTGCGCGACGATCTCCCGCACGGTCCATTTGTCCGGAGCTGATTTGAAGTCCAGCTCGGCGCCGGCCGCGCCGGTCATGACGGTGGCGATCAGCTCCGGCCCTCTGCGATAGCGTTCGAGCAGATCGTGTATGTCGCTCATCGGAATCCCCCTTGCATGCCAGAGTACCGCACGCGAGCTTCGGCCCGGTAACCGCGGTGCGCTGCGAATAGGCGCCGGCCCCCGACTTTGAAACAATGGTGGCTTGAGCATCGCGCCACTTTTCGACGAGCGGCCGCCGTTCGACCGCGAGCGGCTCGCCGGCCGTCTGCGCGCGCTTGCCGAGCGGGGCATCTTCGTCGGGACGAGTTCGTGGAAGTACCCGGGGTGGGCGGGCCAGATTTACACGCGCGACCGGTATCTCACGCACGGGGGATTTTCGCTGAAGCGGTTCGAGGCGGAGTGCCTGGCCGAGTACGCCTCCACGTTCCCGGTGGTGTGCGGCGATTTCACGTTCTACCAGTTCCCCTCCGAACAGCAGTGGCGGAGGCTGTTCGCTTCGGCTCCCGCGGCGCTCGGGTTCGCGTTCAAGGTTCCCGAACAGATCACGGCGAAGATATTTCCCACGCATCCGCGCTACGGCGCGCGGGGCGGGACCGTGAACAGCTCCTTTCTCGACGCCGCGCTGCTCGAGGAGAGCTTCCTGCGGCCGCTCGATCCGTATCGCGCGCAGGTGGCCGCGCTCATCATCGAGTTCGGAACCTTTTCGCAGAAGTCGTACGCGCACGTACGGGAGTTCACGGCCGGGCTCGACCGCTTCCTCCGGGCGCTGCCGCGCGGGTTCCGGTATGCGGTGGAGATCCGCAACCCGGAGTTCCTGGGACCGGATTACTTCGAATGCCTGGCGCGGCACGGCGCGGCGCACGTTTTCAATTCCTGGACGCGCATGCCTCCGCTGGCCGCGCAGATACGCCGCGCCGATGCGTTCCCGGCGGACTTCACCGTGTGCCGCGCGCTGCTGAGGCCCGGGCGCGCGTACGAAGACGCCGTGAGGATGTTCAAGCCTTACGAGACGATCCAGGAGCCGTACGCCGAGGGGCGCCAGGCGATCCGCGAGCTGATGGAGTGGGCCGCGCGCGATCAGCGGGCGGCTTTCGTTTTCGTGAACAACAGGTTCGAAGGCAACGCGCCGGGCACGATCGAGGCGATCGTGGGGTGATCAACCGATCGCGCGGGCAAGGGCGAAGGCCGCGGCTGCGGCGAGCCCGCCGATGACAACCGTCTGCGCGCCGCCGCGCAGCGGGTGAATCCCGGTCAGCTTGCCCTTGACGTAGCCGAAACAGAACAGCGCGATGAGCGTGACGGCGGCCGAAATCCACAGCCCCGAGGTCACGGTGTCCACCGCCATGTAGGGCGAAAGCGGAATCATGCCGCCGATCACGTACGACCCGGCGATGGTGGCCGCGCTGCGGAGGGCGCGGCCGGGGTCTGGCGCTTCGAGGCCCAACTCGTAGCGCATCATGAAATCCACCCAGCGCTTCGGGTCGGAGCGAATGGCGGCGACCACCGGCGCGGCCTGCTCGGACGTCAAGCCGTATGTCTCGAACACATCGGCGACCTCGCGCTCCTCCTCTTCAGGCAGCTCGCGGATCTCGCGGTACTCGCGCTCTTCCTCGGCGCGGTAGTGCTCGCGGTCGGTGCGAGCGGCGAGGTATCCGCCCAGGCCCATTGCGATCGACCCGGCGGCGATCTCCGCCAGGCCGGCGACGATAACCAGCCGGGTAGAAGCCACGGCGCCCGAAAGCCCCGCCGCCAGGGCGAAGGGGACCGTCAGGCCGTCCGACATCCCGATCACGACATCGCGCACGGCCGCTGTCGCGGTGAAATGCTTTTCGATGTGCTGTGTCGTAGGCATGAGTTTATATCCCCAGAATAGCCGCTTGACCCGGCAGCCAACTCGCAATATGCTGTGAAGCGCTTCAGAAGGTTGGGGGGGTAACCGTTCCCCAGGGAGGAAAAACCATGTCGTTTCACCGCGCCATGTTGCGCGCGTTGCCTTTCCTGTTGCTCGCGATTCCCCTGGCGGCACAGCAGGACCGCGCTACGATCACCGGCACTGTAACCGATCCGACCGGATCGGTCGTGCCCAACGTCAACATCACGATCCAGAACACGGAAACCAACGCCGTTTACAACTCCAAGACAAACGACGTCGGACAGTACCGCGTGCCGAATCTTCCAATCGGCAACTACCGGGCTACGTTCGAAGCTTCGGGGTTCAAGAAAGCCGTCCGCGAAGGCATGACGCTCCAGGTCAACCAGATCGCGCGTCTCGATATGACGCTCGAGGTCGGCGCGACGGCCGAGACAATCGAGGTGAAGGCCGAGGTCCCGCTGCTCACCACCGAGAGCCCCGACGTCGGCACCGTGCTCGACAACCGCAAGGTGCTCGACCTTCCGCTGAGCTTCGCCGGAGGCCGCGACAACGAGGTGTTTGCCTACAAGCTGACGCCGGGCGTCACCGGCGATAGCTGGACGAACAGCATCAACGGCAGCCCCAACTTCTCGAAGGAAGTCACGCTCGACGGCGCTTCCGTCGTCGTCTACATCGGCGGACACTACGGCGAGCAGAACGTCTCGCTCGAAGCCGTCGAGGAATTCAAGGTGCAGACCAGCGGCCTGAGCGCCGAGTTCGGGCGCACCGGCGGCGGCGTGTTCAACTTCGTCATGAAGTCCGGCACGAACCAGTTGCACGGCAGCGCGGTGGGGCTGCTCAAGAACGAGGCGCTCGACGCCAACACGTTCTCGAACAATTTCTACGGCCGCGACCGCCTGAAGGACCGCAAGCACGACTACGCGTTCTCCCTCGGCGGCCCCGTGTACCTGCCGAAGCTTTACAACGGCAAGGACAAGACGTTTTTCTTCTTCGCGTATGAAAAGTACACGGAGACGAACAAGG
Organism: Acidobacteriota bacterium; assembly: GCA_050261515.1. Taxonomy (GTDB): domain Bacteria; phylum Acidobacteriota; class Terriglobia; order Bryobacterales; family Bryobacteraceae; genus JBLNDJ01. The sequence continues at coordinate 12,394 of JBLNDJ010000058.1, forward strand.
GCTTCGGCAGCCCGAACCTCACACTGCCGCTGCCGGAGTGGTACGACGGCGACTTCAGCCGCTATCTTACCAACGAGTCGCTCGGAACCGACGCGCTCGGCAACCCGATCATGCGCGGCGCGATCTACGATCCCAGCACGACGCAGACGATCGACGGGAAGACGGTGAAGCAGATGTTCCCGGGCAACATCATCCCGGCGAACCGCATCTCGAAGGTCTCTCAGAACCTCGCGGCGATCATGAAGCAGTACTACACGCCGGTGGTCAAACAGGCCGACGGGCAGTACGCCATGATCAACAACGCGTTCTTCCCGGTTGCGAACCAGCCGCAGTACTCGCAGCAGCAACTCACCGCAAAGATCGACCAGAACCTCTCGGATCGCCAGAAAGTGTCAGCCTCGTACTCGTACAACTACCGGCCGCGCTGGCTCATCGATTCGGGCGGGCCCTGGAACATCAACGAAGCCGACGGCGGGCCGCTTTCCCGCGCGCGCTCACAGAACGTGAAGACGAGCATGGGCCGGTTCGCGCACGACTACACGGTGCGTCCGAACCTGCTGAACCACTTCTTCGCCGCGGTCAACCGGCAGGCGAACCCGAGCACATCGCTGCATGTCAACGACGGCGGCGGCGGGATACTCGGCATCACCGGCATCGACCAGAACGGAAATTACCCGGAGATCGACGTGCAGGGCGGGGATCGCGTCAACCTGCCGATGCTCGGCTATCAGTCGAACGACATCCTTGGCGGAATGTCCTGGCAGGTGGGCAACACCGTGTCCTGGATCAAAAGCCGCCACTCAATGAAGTTCGGCTTCGATTACCGGACCAACAGCCTGAACTCGCGCGACAATGCGGGCCCGGGTTCGTTCAATTTCGGCGGCGGCCTCACGGGGCTACCCGGCTACAGCCAGACCGGCCACCCGTTCGCGCAGATGATGCTCGGGCTCGTCTCAAGCGCCAGCATCAAGGTGGACACCCCGACAGGCTCGAAGTTCCGCGACTACGCCCTGTTCTTCCAGGACGATTTCAAAGCAACATCGCGGCTGACCTTGAACCTCGGGCTGCGCTGGGATTACCAGCCGCAGCAGGTGGAGAAGTACAACCGCTATTTCAACTTCTGCACGACGTGCATCGACCCGAATACCATCGGGGTGCCCGGCGCGATGCAATGGCTCGAAGGCGACCAGCGCACGTTCTTCCCGAACCATCACACGGATTTCGGCCCGCGCGTCGGCATCGCCTATCAGGTAAACGAAAAGACGGCGTTCCGCGCCGGGTACGGCATCTACTATCTCGGCCGCATTCCGAACGACTGGTCCGGCAGTCCCTACAGCGAGAAGTTCGGCTTCGCCGGAACCAACCAGGTGAATGACCCCGGCAACAACCAGGCTGCGTTCAATTGGGACGGCGGCTATCCGGGTGTGGAAGTCCCCGCGACCAAGGACCCGTCCGGCGCTCAGTATTGGTGGGGCGTGGCATCCTGGGACCCCAACGGCGGCAAGAACGGCTACACACAGCAGTGGAACGCCAACATCCAATACGAGCTGCCCGGCCGCATCGTCCTCGACCTGGGCTACGTCGGCAGCAAGGGGACCGGAATCATCGCCAACCAGTTGAAGCAGGCCAACCAGATGGATCCGAAGGTGCTTGCTCTGGGCGATACGCTCAACACGTGGATCGACCGCGATTCCGACATCCCCGCGGCGGCCAAGGCCATGGGCGCGATCTACCCGTTCAAAGAACCCGGGACCTGGATGCCCGTCTCACAGGCGCTGCAGCCGTTCCCGCAGATTCCGAACTGGAGCACTGTTATGGCCTACAACGCTCCGCTCGGCTTCAACACGTACAACTCGCTGCAGGTCTCGGTGAACAAGCAGTACTCGCACGGGCTGAGCTGGATCGCCAATTACACGTTCTCGAAGCAGATCAGCAACGTGGGGTCGGCGTTCCAGAGCTGGACCAACTACGGCCACCCGCTTGATTACTACAACCTGGCACTCGAGAAGTCCGTCGAGAGCTGGGATAGGACCCACATCGTGAAGATGGGCTTTACCTACGAGCTGCCGATCGGCAAGGGCAAGCCGGTCGCTCCGCAGAACCGGTATATCAACGCCGTGGTGGGCGGCTGGCAGGTCAGCTACATCGGCAACTACTCGAGCGGCGTGCCGCTTTCCTTTGGCGGCAACGGCACGGGCGGGTGGAACGGTGCTGTCAACCGGGCCAACATCAACAACCCGAACGGCCAGTCGCTCTACGCCAGCTTCAGCCCTTCGGCGTGGGACCTTTCGAACGCCAACCTGCCGAACTCGAACAAGTACGTCAACACGTCGCTCATCTCCGATCCCGAGCGATTCACGCTGGGGAATTCCGCGCCGTTCATCTCTCAGATCCGCGGCTTCGCCGGCTACAACGAGGATATCGGGGTGCAGAAGAACTTCTCGATTCTGGAGAGGTTCAAAGTGCAGTTCCGCGCCGACTTCCTCAACGCCTTCAACCGCCATCAGTTCTGGAATCCCGACACGTGGCCGGCCAACCCGACGTTCGGCCAGGTGACCGGAATCGACGACGGGCACCGCGAGGCGCAGTTGGGGCTGCGGCTGGACTTCTAGCTGTTTGACCCCAAGGGGGCGGGCTGCCCAGTCCGCCCCCTGTATAATACGTAGGTTGCCGAAGGTCCGCGTCCTATTAACCCTCGCCGTAGCCTGCGCCATCGGGAGCGCCCACGCCGCCTCGAAGCGTCCCCGCTTCGTCGACATCGCCTCGCGCTCGAAGTTCTCCTACGTCTCGAATAACAGCTACACGGACGGCAGCCGCAAGTTCTTCCCGCAGCCCATGTGCGGCGGCGTGGCGATTTTCGACTACGACAACGACGGCAAGATGGACATCTTCTTCACCAACGGCGCGAAGCTGCCGGAGATGAAGCGGACCGATGCCTCCTTCTACAACTGCCTGCTGCGCAACAAAGGGGACGGCACGTTCGAGGACGTCACCGGGAAGTCCGGCCTGGACGGCGCTGCGGCGGATTTCAGCTTCGGCGTGGCGGCGGGCGATTACGACAACGATGGCTTCGAGGACCTGTTCATCGCCAATGCGGGCAAGAACACGCTCTACCACAACAACGGCGACGGCACGTTTACCGATGTGACCGACAAGTCCGGCATCGGCGTCAAGCCCAAGGACACGCTCAGCGTCGCCGGCGCGTGGTTCGATTACGACAACGACGGTTTGCCCGACCTGGTCGTCTCGAATTACACCTTCTGGACCCCGCAGCTCGACATACGCTGCGTGGTCGGCGGCAAGGAGTTTTACTGCGATCCGCGCCGGTACCCGAGCGTGCCGCACAGGCTCTATCACAACCTGGGCGGCGGCAAGTTCGAGGACGTGACCGACGTTTCGGGCTTTAAGGACGCGCCCGGCAAAGGCATGGGGATCTCGATCGCCGACTTCAACGGCGACGGCCTGCTCGACGTCTTCATCGCCAACGACACCGACCCGAACTCGCTGTTCGTCAACAAGGGCAAGGGCAAGTTCGAGGAGCAGGGCCTGCGGCTCGGCGTCGCCTACGACGACAACGCCGCCACGGTTTCTTCGATGGGCTGCGACGCGAAGGACTTCGACAACGACGGCAAGATCGACGTCTTCTACAACAACCTGATGGGGCAGATCTGGGCGCTGTTCCGCAACCAGGGCGATTCGTTCCGCTACTACTCCCCGCTGTCGCGCGTCAGGAAGCTCAGCGCCCCGTACTCAGGCTGGAGCAACGGTTTCATCGATTACAACAACGACGGCTGGAAGGACATCTACTCGGCCAATGGAGACGTCGATTACGTCTCGCCCAACGCGAAGCAGCACGACACGATGTTCGAGAACGTCGATGGCAAGCAGTTCGCGGACGTTTCCGCGGAACTGGGCGAGGATTTTCTACGTTCCGGGTTCCAGCGCGGGTCGGCGTTCGGCGATTTGAACAACGACGGGGCGCTGGATCTTGTTGTCACATCGCTCAACGAGCGCCCGCGCATCATGCTGAACTCGGCCGACAGCGGAAACCACTGGCTGGTCCTGAGCCTGACGGGCACGTACAGTTGCCGCGACGCGATCGGGGCCACGATCAAGCTGACGACGGCGTCCGGCCGCGTGCTTTACAACCACGTCTCCGTCAGCGTGGGGTTCATGTCGTCGAGCGACCCGCGCGTGCATTTCGGCCTGGGGGCCGAGGCGGGAGCGAGCACGATCGAGATCCGCTGGCCCCGCGGCACGGTGCAGAAGTTGACCGGCGTGAAGGCGGACCAGTTCCTGGCGGTGAAGGAGCCCGCTGGCGGTGTTCAACCACCCGCTGCGGACGCAAAACGCTGAACGCGCCCCGTGCATGGCTGAGCGCCCGGATGCTCGACTGCGATCGGCGCAGCGGGCCGCGCGGCGATTCCGCTCGAACGGCGGTAGCGGTATGTTACGCTGGCGTGGATGACGCTTTCCGAGGTCTTTTTGTCGCTTGGCGAGGACACGTTCGGGCAACTGGTCCGGCAGATTTCCATCGGGAAACTCAAGACGTACCAGCTCTACGAAGGCTTCCGCACGCATGCCCACCTCTCAAAGGTCAACACGGAGAACCTGCGCAAGGGAACGCCGCGCTTCTGGGCCCGCCTCGGCGCGCATGAAGACGAATTTGCGCGGGAGCTGGCGCAGGCGATTCTGATCTCGCACCTGGATATGATCAAGAATATCCTCGATTTCCTCGAGATCCCGAACCAGGACGGCTTCTTCGACAAGAACCTCGACGCCTCGAAATACCTGACCGAGGGCTGGCAGCAGCGGGTTTACGACAGGTTCCACGGAACGGCGCCGGAGCCGGTGCTGCGGCTGTATCTCAACCATCTGGCGTGGGAACTCGGCAAGGCCGAAGAGACGTTTACGCCGGCGGCGTAGGGCGACTCGCCCAGCGAGTTTTCCCGGTTCCCGAGTCTGCGTGTGCGGCACGCGCTACACTAAAAAGTTCCCAACATGCAGGAATCGACGGAATCCACTCTCACCGGCATCGAGGCGCAGGCTAAGGAGCGCATCGCGGCCGCCGGGGCTCCCGATGCGCTCGAAGCCGTCCGGGTCGAGGTGCTTGGCCGCAAAGGGGTGCTGGCGCAGATCAGCAAGCAGTTCGGCAAACTCGCTCCCGAGGACCGCGCGCGGCTTGGCAAGCTGCTCAATTCGGCCAAGGAATCGCTCGAGGCGGCGTTTGAGGCGCGCAAGGCCGAGTTCGACCGGCAAGCGCTCGCGGCGCGGCTGAATTCCGAGTGGATCGATCTTACCCTGCCCGCGCCCGGCCCGCGGCCCGGCAGTTTGCATCCGATCACGCAGGTCCAGATGGAGATCGAAGACCTGTTCACGTCCATGGGGTTCGCCGTGCTGAGCGGGCCCGAGGTCGAGACCGAGTATCACAACTTCGACGCGCTCAACATCCCGGCCGATCATCCGGCGCGCGATGCGCAGGACACGTTCTGGCTTAAAGACGGCAACCTGCTCCGCACGCATACCTCGCCGGTTCAGGTGCGCGGCATGGAGCGTTTGGGCCCGCCGCTGCGGATGATCGCGCCCGGCCGCGTGTTCCGCAACGAAGAGGTGGACGCCTCGCACGAGCACACGTTCTATCAGCTCGAAGGCATGATGATCGACCGGGACGTCTCGGTCGCCCACCTCATCTACTTCATGAAGACGCTGCTCAGCCACATCTTCGGCCGCGAGGTCACGGTGCGGCTGCGGCCGGGGTTCTTCCCGTTCGTCGAGCCGGGCTTCGAGCTCGACATAGAGTGCCTCATTTGCGGCGGCACGGGCTGCCCGGTCTGCAAGTACGGCGGATGGGTGGAGTTGCTGCCGTGCGGGCTGGTGAACCCGAACGTGCTGCGCATGAGCGGCATCGATCCGGACGAGTGGAACGGCTTCGCCTTCGGCCTCGGCCTGACGCGCCTGGCCATGATGCGGTACGGCATTGACGACATCCGGCTGCTGCAAAGCGGCGATCTGCGATTCTTGAAACAGTTCTAGCGCGATGGACTTCTCATACAACTGGCTGAAGGAACTTGTCGAAGGTCTGGAGGCGGGCCCGGCGGAACTGGCCCGTCTCATCACGATGAAGACCGCCGAGAGCGAGGGCGTGCACCCGCGCGCGGCGTATCTGGACCGCGTGTGTGCGGCCCGCGTCGTGAAGGTCGAGTCCATCGCGGGCAGCTCGCACAACGTGGTCGCCGTGGTCGAGACGGGCCGCTATGGGACGAAGACCGTCGTCTGCGGCGCGCCCAACTGCCGCGCGGGTGTCGTCACGGCGTACGTTCCTTCGGGCACGGATCTCGACGGGCGGCGCATCGACAAGGCCGTGATTGAGGGCGTCGAGAGCGACGGCATGCTCGCGAGCGGCGCGGAACTGGGGCTCAACCGCGACAACGAGGGAATCCTCGAACTCGCGGGAGTCGAGCCTGGCGCGCCCCTGCCGGGCGTGGCGCCGGATAGCATTATCGAGATCGACAACAAGTCCATCACGCACCGGCCGGACCTGTGGGGGCATTTCGGGCTGGCGCGCGAGGTGGCGGCCATCACCGGCAAGCCGCTGCGCGATCCGGTGAAGCCCGGCCTCGTCCCGCCAGGCCCCGCGCCCATCGGGATCGCGATCGAGGACTACACCCTCTGTCCCCGTTACAGCGCGCTGGTCTTCGAGAACGTGACGGTGCGGCCCTCGCCGCTCTGGCTTCAGTACCGCCTCGAATCCATCGGCCTCAACCCGATCAACAACATCGTCGACGTGACGAATTTCGTCATGGCGGAGCTGGCGCAGCCGATGCATGCCTTCGACCGCGACCTGCTCCATGGCGATACGATCTTCATCCGGCGCGCGCGCTCCGGCGAAATGTCGGTCGCGCTCAACGAGCAGATGTACAAGCTGAGCGCGGCGGATCTCGTGATCGCCGACGCGAACGGGCCTATCGCGATCGCGGGCGTTATCGGCGGCCTCGACAGCGCGATCGGCGGCCGCACCTCGCGCATCGTGCTCGAGAGCGCGTGCTTCCAGGCGTCCAGCATCCGCAAGACGTCCTCGCGGCTCAAGCTGCGCACGGACGCCTCCATGCGCTTCGAGAAGGCGCAGGACCCGGTCAACACGCTCCGCGGACTTGCCCGCGCCGTCGAGCTTCTGCACGAAGTCTCGCCCGGAATCCGGCTGGCCGGCGGCCTCGGCGACGAGATGCGCGACATCCCCGCGCCTCCGCCGATCCGCCTGCAAATGGACTGGCTCGAGCGCAAGCTCGGCCGCTCAATCGAGCCCGCGGCGGTGCGCGAAATTCTCGAGCGGCTGGAGTTCGGCGTTTCCGAGCCCGAGCCGCGAGTGTTCTCCGTCACTGTGCCGAGCTGGCGCGCGACCAAGGACGTCGCAATCAAGGACGATCTGGTCGAGGAAGTCGGCCGCATGATCGGCTACCGCTCGATTACCCCGAAGGCTCCGCTGCTGCCGGTCACCGTGCCGCCGTCGGACGAGGAGCGCCTGTTCCTCCGCGGCGTGCGCGCGATGCTGGCGGCCCAGGGTTTCACCGAAGTCTCGAACTACTCGTTCATCAGCGAGGACCAGGCGCGCGCGCTCGGCTTCGACCCCGGCGCCCACGTCGCCGTGGCCAACCCGATTGCGGTGGACCAGGGCCTCATGCGCCTGAGCCTCCTGCCCGGCATCTACAAGAACCTTCGGGAAAACAGCCGGCACTTCGATTCGTTCCGCCTGTTCGAGATCGGACGCGAGATTCACAAGCAGCCCGAGGGACTGCCGAAAGAGATCCCGCACGCCGCCGCCGCGATGTACTCGCGCGAAAACGGCGAGGCGAACCTGTTCGAGCTGAAGCGCGTGGCCGAGTGCCTCATGCGCGGCGCGGAAGTGCGTCCGGCCGAACCGCGCCAGTTTGAGCACCCCGCGCGCACTGCCGAGGTTCTCTGGCAAAGCAGCGTGGTAGGCCGCCTGTTCGAGTTCCACCCGGCGCTGATCGCAGGCCGCGCCGCGGTCCTCGATGTCGATCTCGACCTCATGCGCCGCATCCGCCCGCGCGAAGTGAAGTACAAACAGATCCAGCGCTACCCGGCGAGCCCCTTCGATCTCTCGGTAATCGCGCGCGAGCGCGACTTGGTCGGAGACCTCCAGAAGCGCCTGGCCGCGCTCGCGGGCGACCGCCTCGTTTCAATCGAGTTCCTGAAGCGCTACTCCGGCCCGCCGATTCCCGAGGGCATGCAAAGCGTCTCGTTCAAGCTGACGGTCGCCGCGCCGGACCACACCCTCACCGCCGACGAACTGACCGCCATCCGCCAGCAGGTTATCGGCGGCATGCGCGAACAAGGTTACGAGCTGCGGGTGTAGTCAGTCGCGGACGCTGTAAACGCGAATCTCCGCCGCGTGGCCGTCGTGCCGCCGGACTGCGAGGTACAGCCGGTCGAGTTCCGGAACGAACAGGGATGTCCTGGCCCCCGGCGCGGTCGCGATTCTCTCGAGCCGCTTGTACGAACCGGTATCGACCACGTCAAGGAACCCTTCGCCGCACGAGATGTACAGCCGCCCGCGCCGGGCGTCGAAGAATAGATCGTCCGTATCGCCGCAGATTTCGAGACTCGACACCTGCCTGCCCGCGGCGGTGTCAAAAACCAGGGCGGCCGAGGGCTTGCGGCATCCCGTGAACAGCCTGCGCCCGGCGTCATCGAGCGCCATTGGAAAATTCGCGGCCGCATGCGCCACAGGCCAGGCCGCGATGACACTCCGCTTCACACGGTCGATTACCAGGATGCGTCCGGCGTCCGGCACGTTCACGAAGATCCGCGTTCCGGACCGCTCCAACTGGAACGATTCCGGATGGCCTTTGAACGCCACGTCCGCGGCGCGCTTCCCCGCCGCATCGAGAGCGCCGAGAGCCCCTTCGCCATAGCCGACCCAAACTTCGTTCTTCGCCGCGTCGTAGCGGATGTTGTCCGCGTCGGCGTTCAACTTCACGGTGTTCAGCAACCGGCAGCTCGCCGCGTCATAGATGCGGCAGGTCCCATCGGCGACATCGGCCGCGAACAGCTCGTTCTTCGACGCGAGATAATACAGGCCCTGCGGCTCGCCAAGTCCCTTGATGCTGTGCGTCACCTTGCCGCCGGCTAAATCGATGACCTCGATGGTGTGATTCCCGAGCGCGGCCACGAACAGCCGCCGCCCCTTCACATCCACGGCGAGGTGATCGATCCTGCCCTCGACATTGGGCATGGGGATGGCTCGTTCAAGCCGAAGCAGCCGTCCGTCCTGGGCCTGCAAGACCGCCCCGAGGAAGAGGACCGCGAGACAGGACCTCATTGCCGAACCGCCTATTCCTGCGCGCGGCCGGGCACGTTCAGCGTCGTCTTCACCCTGCGTGCCTTGCGCACGCCGATCGAAACGCCCAGCGCCGACCAGGCCGCCCAGATGATCAGCCCCTGCCAGGGCTGTTCGTTGCTGGCCGCCGGAGCCGGGCCGAGCACCAGAGCCGCAATCGCGATGATGAGTCCGGGCGCAAGCGCCAGCGCGTAGGCTTCCATCCAGGACAGGCCGCGCTTGCGCGAGATCGCGCCGGTCGCCCATCCCCATGCACACGCCAACGGCCACTCGACCGCGTGCAGGACCGTCACCATTGGGGAGTAGTATACTGCACATTTCCGATGAGGAACTACATTGCGATCGACCTCGGCGCGGAGTCCGGCCGCGTGATGCTGGGCTCGGTTTCGGACGGCGCCCTGATGCTCGAGGAACTCCACCGTTTCGCGAACACGCCCGTCCGGCTCCCCACCGGCCTCTATTGGGACACGCTGCGCCTCTTCCACGAAATGCAGCAGGGGCTGTGCATCGCCGGGCGCGAGCGCAAGGCCGCGGTGGAGGGAATTGGGATAGACACGTGGGGCGTCGATTTCGGCCTGCTCGGAGGCGACGGCGCTCTCACCGGCAACCCGCGCCACTATCGCGACGCGCGCACGAACGGCATCTTCGAGAAGACGTTCGCCGCCCTGCCGCGCGAGAAGATTTTCGCCCAGACCGGAATCCAGTTCATGCAGTTCAACACGCTCTTCCAGCTTTACGCCATGAAGCTGGGTGGAGCGCCCGCGCTCGACTCCGCCGCGACGCTGCTGTTCATGCCGGACCTGTTCAACTACTTCCTCACGGGCGAGCGCGCGGCCGAGTTGAGCATCGCGAGCACGTCGCAGTTCTACAATCCCATCGAGAGGCGCTGGGCGACGGAGCTGTTCGACGCGCTCGGCCTGCCCTCGCGCATCCTGCCGGAAATCGTGAAGCCGGGAACGAAGCTCGGGGCGCTCCTTCCGCACGTGGCCGAGGCGACCGCGCTCAGGAACGCGCCGGTCTATGCGACCTGCGGGCACGACACGGCTTCGGCGGTCGCGGCCGTGCCCGCGCAGGGCGACGGGTGGTGCTACATCAGTTCGGGCACCTGGTCGTTGATGGGCGTGGAAATCGAGGCGCCCGTCATCAACGAATGCTCGCTCGAAATGAACCTCACCAACGAGGTCGGATTCGGCGGCTCGATACGCCTCTTGAAAAACATCGCCGGGCTATGGCTGTTGCAGGAATGCCGCCGCGCCTGGGCGCTTGACGGCGCCGAGTACGACTACGCCACACTGGCGCGCATGGCGGCGGAAGCGAAGCCTTTCCCTACAATCATCGACCCGGACGCCTTTCTCGAACCGGGCGGTATGCCCGCCCGGATCGCCGGCTGGTGCCGCAAGCACGGCCAGCCGTGTCTCGAAGACCCGGCCGCGCTCAGCCGTGCGATCCTCGAAAGCCTCGCGCTGCGCTACAGACAGGTGCTCGAAGGAATCGAATCCCTGCTCGGCCGCAAGCTGAGCGTGATCCACATCGTGGGCGGCGGGTCGCGCAACCAGGTGCTGAATCAGTTCGTGGCGGACGCCACCGGCCGCACCGTCGTCGCCGGACCTACCGAGGCGACCGCCGCCGGGAACATCATGGTGCAGGCGATCGGGTCGGGAGCGGTGGCGAGCCTCGCCGAAGCGCGCGGGTTGATCCGCCGGTCGTTCCCGCTGACCACCGTCGAGCCGAAACCCGAGGCAGACTGGGACGCCGCCTATCGCAAGTTCTGCGAGCTGAGGAAGGGCTGATGCGCCGGCTTCCGGCCTTGGCGATCCTGGCCGCCGGTCTCTGCTGGGCGCAACATCCGCCGCCAATTTCATCCTCGACAATCTTCTGGCGGAGAAGAAAGCGAAGCCCATGATCGTGGTCATGGAAAAGGGCTACGCCTCGTCATTCGAAGACGTGGTGGTGAACGACCTCATCCCGATGATCGATGGCACGTACCGCACGCTCGCCGGCCGCGATCACCGGGCCATGGCGGGTCTCTCGATGGGCGGCGGCCAGACGCTGGCGATCACCCTCAAGCACCTGGACAAGTTCTCCCACATCGGCGTGTTCAGTGGGGCCATGCGCGCCTTCGATGTGAAGGCCTTCGGCGAGCCGGCCGCGTTCAACGAGAAGGTCCGCCTGCTGTGGTTCAGCGCCGGCACGGCTGAGAAGAGGATGTACGATTCCGCCAAAGCGGCGCACGAAGCCTTGGAGCGCGCGGGTATCCGCAGCCGGTTCTATGCCTCCGAAGGCACCGGACACGAATGGCAGACGTGGCGGCGCGCCCTCCGCGAGTTCGCGCCGTTCCTGTTCCGCTAAAGTCTAAACCTTTACAGCCGGGGTCAGGTCGCGGCTGGTGATTACGCGGTCGATCATCCCGTACTCGACCGCCTGTTCGGCGTCCATGATGTAATCGCGATCCACATCGCGCGCGATGCGCTCGACGGTCTGGCCGGTCGATTCCGCCAGGATGTCGTTCAGCATTTCCCGCATGCGCAGGATTTCCTTGGCGTAGATGTCAATATCGGCGGCCTGGCCGGCCAGCCCGCTCATCGAAGGCTGGTGAATCAGGATGCGCGAGTGCGGGAGGCTGTACCGCTTGCCCTTGGCTCCGGCGGCCAGCAGCACGGCGGCCATCGACGCCGCCTGGCCCACGCAGATCGTCACGATGTCCGGCTCGACGAAACGCATCGTATCGAGAATCGCGAGCCCGGCCGAGATCGATCCACCCGGGGAATTGATATAAATCGAGATGTCCCTCTGAGGATCTTCCGCGGCCAGGAACAGCATCTGCGCGATCACGAGGTTCGCGACCGTATCGTCGATCGGCGTGCCCAAAAAAATGATGTTCTCTTTCAGCAGCCGCGAGTAGATATCGTAAGCTCGTTCGCCCCGGGAAGTCTGTTCGACAACCATGGGGACAAGAACGGAATTGCCCATCCGGGTTTCCTCCGACGGTCCTGGCGGACCTGAATCAGCTCTTTTTGCTACCGGCCGCCGCCACCTTTTTCGCCTTGCGCGGCTTTTCGAGCGCCCGGCGCTTTTGTTCGAGGGCTGCGGCCAAATCCGCGATCGTGGTCTTCTCTAAGTATTCCATGATACGCGAGCGCAGCGCCTTCCACGAATCGTGCATCCCGCACGGGGCATCGTCGGTGCATTCGGAAAGGCCGCTGACGCACTTCTGGTAGTCGGTGAGACCGTCGAGGGCCTCGACGAGCTGGATGAGGCTGATATCCTTCGGCGGCGTGCGCAGGCTGAAGCCGCCGGTCGGGCCCTTGCTCGACCGCAGCAGGCCTTTTCTTGCCAGTTGTTGCAGAATCTTCGCCAGGAAATGAGCTGGAATGCCCTCCTGCTCGGCGATCTGCTTCACCATGGCGTATTTGCCTTCCTGCACTTGCGCCAGGTTCACGAACGCGCGGATAGCATACTCCGTGGATCGAGAGTAAATCATGGTATTTCGGTTCCCCCTCCCAGAGCTACTTCAATACTCTTTTATCTTCAAAGATCGGAAGGGAAAAAGCAACTGGAATTTCGGAGTCCAGCCCCGCCGCCTAGAGATTAATGAAGCCTTCGAGGTATGGGACGGCCCGTCCCGCGATTGAGACGCGCCCGCCGAGGTCGCGGCAGAAGAGCTCGCCCGAGCGCGCGGAGACCTGCCAGGCCCGCAGTTCCGTCCTGCCCAGGCGCTTCGACCAGTAAGGGACGAGCGTGCAGTGCGCCGAGCCGGTGACCGGGTCCTCGTCTATGCCGCTGCCCGGGGCGAAGAAGCGGGAGACGAAGTCCGCCTCGCGCCCTGGAGCGGTCACGATGATGGCGAACAGGCCGGTGGCGGCAAGCGCCCTCATGTCGGGGGAGAGGGCGCGAATGTCGTCCTCGGATTCGTAGACGGCCAGCGCGTCGCGCGAGGTCCAGAGTTCCTTCGGTGCCATTCCGAGCGCCGCCGCGAGCGCCGGATTGGGCGGGCAGGGTTGCGGAGGCCGCGCCGGGAAGTCCATCGAGAGCAGGTCGCCCTGGCGCTCGACCCGCAGCTCGCCGCTGCGCGTTTCGAAGCGCACGAGGCGGGCAGCCGACTCCAGGTAGTTCAAGACCACGTACGCGGAGGCTAGCGTGGCATGACCGCAGAGGTCTATTTCGGAGACCGGCGTGAACCAGCGGAGGTGGTAGCGGCCCTCGCCCCGGCGCACGAAGAACGCCGTCTCGGAGAGATTGTTCTCAGCCGCGATGGACTGCATGAGGGCGTCGTCGAGCCACTCGTTCAGAGGGCAGACCGCGGCCGGGTTACCTGCGAACAGGCGGGCCGCGAAGGCATCGATCTGGTAGATGGGTATTTTCATAGTCGGGCGGCCCCCCTGGCCGGACTGGCCGGGCCAGGGGGCCCGATGAGGGTCTTCGCCCTATGCCAGCGAAACCGTGAGCGTCTCGCCGGGGGCCACCTTTACCGGCGACGTGAACCGGACCGACGCCTCGCCGCCCGACACCGTGACGGTCGCGGGCCGCGCCGATTTCACTTTGGCGGATGCCCCTGCAAACGGCACCCGCAGAGTGGAAAGCTCGAGCGCGCCGCCGTGCACACGGATCTCGGTCTTGCCGCCCTGCTGGCTGTAAACGCCCCACGACGTTCCCGTCGAGAACAGGCAGCGGAACGCGCCCGCGTTCACGCGCGGCCGGAACCGCAGGTCGCGCTCGGGCGCCGAGTAGGCGAACCCGGAAAGCGCCGTCAGCAGAGACCAGCTCGCCATCGCGCGGGCGTAGTGGTGGCCGCACTCGACCTCGTTCCAGGGGTTGCGCCGCGCGCCGTCGTACCGTGCCCGCGCGCCTTTGACGATCGCGAGCCCCTCGGCGACCATTCCTTCGTACATCAGGTGCGCCGCCACCTGGTATTCGATGCCGGTCCAGACCTCGTCGGAGTAGGGGAACGGAATCGCGGGCCGCCCGCCGCGCGGCCAGCTGCACAGCAGGAGCCCGGACTCGTCGTTGAGGGCGTAAATGCGCTGGGTGTTCGGGAAATCGTCGAAGCTTGTTCGGAAATTGTGCTTGTAAATAGCCGCCAGTGTGCTTTTCACGTGCTCGTGCGGGAGCAGCTTGCCGAGATCGACCACCTCGGCGAACCACTGGCCGAGCAACTGGTCCGAAAGGCATCCGCCGCCGTACTGATACTTGCCCGCCTTCTGCGGCTTCTCGTCGATCTTCTGGACGTAGAATTCGCCGTTCCACAGCTCGCGGTCGAGGTTGGCCGCGCCGTCGCGCAGGACCTTCTCGTAGGCCTCGGCCGCGGCGCCGTCGCCGAGGTGCCGCGCCATTTTGACCGCGGCCGCAAGCGCCCCCAGGTACAGCGAGCTGACGAACGAATTCGGGCCGTAGAACTCGATGTCGTAGGTGTTGTGCTGCTCGCCTTCCATCACGCCGTCGCGGTCGGCGTCCCACTGCGTCCAGGCATACTCGAGCGCGCGCTTCACATTCGGCCAGAGCTTGCGCAGCCACTCGTCGTCGCCCGAGAGCCTCCACTCGCGGTAGGTCTTCATGACGCAGCCCATCTGCCCGTCGGCGGCGGGACGGAAATCGTTGCCGCCCTGCTTGAGCGGCACAGGCGTGCGGAAGCTCATCGAACCGTCCGGCCGCATGTTGACGAAGAAGTCCGTCTCGCGCATGCTGCGCTCGAGGTCGGGGTACAGATGCGCGATGGCTTGTTCGTAGTTGTACACGTGCGTGCAGTTCATCGGGCAGCAGCCGGAGTTGTCGTTGCAGCCCTCGAACGCCAGCGTGCGCTTGCCTTCCATGACCATCACGGTGTTCGTGCGCAGGATGGAGGCCTGGCTCGAGACGGCGTCGATCACCGGCTCGGGCAGCGTCGAGGAGTAGAGCGCGTCCCGATACTGTTCGGAGCGCCGTTTGAGCGGCTCGAGGTCGCGCAGCATGCGGAAAGCGGGCTCCCATGCCGAAGGCCAGCGCGTGCCGTATTCGTTCCGCACCACCTCGCCTTTGTGCGCCTCGCCGGACCAGTAGTTCTCGGTGTTCGGGAAGTGCCACGCGAGCACGAACGGAATCGTCCGCGTCTCGCCCGGCTTCAGGGTGAAGTGCGCGGCGAGCGTGGCGTATTCGGTACTGCGGTCGTCGGAGGGCTTGGCGGGCGCGCCCGCGAAGCGGCCCTTGGCGAGGTACTCGTCCCACCACTTCTGAAAGTCGTCCCACCAGTCGCCGTGCTCCCAGGTGAGGCGGTAGGAGACATCGCCGGCGGCGGTCGCGAGCGCCACGCTGCCGAAGCGCGTCGAATCCTTCGCGTACTTCTCAGACCGCATGAAGATGCCGCGCACGCCCGCCTCGGAGCGGAACTCGTTCACGTTCTGCCCGAAGAAGGACGCGCCGCGGCCGCCGAGCTTCGACACGCCGTCGTAGCCCACAGGGTTCATCATTGAGAACGCCAGCGCGGCATCGATGGCGGACGGCGCGCGCGACGTCACCTTGTAGGCGAGGACGGCGACCGGGAGGCTCGAATCTTCCGTCGCCAGCGGGATCATCGGGTTGAACGCCTCGAGCGACACCTCGACCGGGAGTTTCGCGTCGCGGAAATCGATGCGCGCCAGCGGGTACGCGCCCGTGAAGACGGCGTCGCGGAAGCGCGGCAGGCCGAGGCCGGTGTCCCGCCGCACGCCGGATTCGCCGCTGAAGGGAGGAAGCGGCTGGCGCTCGACCACGCGCACGAGCGGCTTCGCCAGCCCGCCGCCCGCCAGGCGCAGCGCCGCGAAGGTGAACGGCATGGTGGCGCCCTTGTTCGGCCGGTTGAAGATCTCCCAATCGCGCAGGCTGCCGAATCCGCTCAGCGAAACCGTGCCGGTGCCGATCCCTCCGAGAGGGAAAGCGATCTCGCGCAGGGCCTCGCCGCGGTACTTGCGCGCCGGGACCGGCCCCGCCGGTTTCAAAGCCGGGCTGCCCGCTTTCTGCGCGTTCAGCGCGGGAGCGGCCGCAGCCGTCATCATCAACTGCCTTCTGGTCATCTTCATGCGATCTCCGTAACCCGCTTTTCCGGCCTCGGCGGCGACGGCCGGAACGATTCGTAATGCTTCACGCGCACGCGTCCGGGCAGGCTCCGCGCCGCCGCGGACACCGCCTCCGAGAGCGTCTCGGGCGCGCCCGCCGCCCTGAGGTTGAGCACGATCCGGTGCGAAAGCGAAGGCGGCGCATCGAGCGCGCCTTCGACCGCCGGTTCCTCGCCGTTCCGGCAGACGCTGGCCTTCAGCCATCCGCCCGCAGCTTCCACAAAGACTTTCAGGTGTGCGATGGACGCGCCCGCCGCGGTGAGCCCGCGGTCGAGGTCGCGCAGAAACGGTCCCGCGACAGCCGCGGGGGTGAGGGCGCGCGAGGCGCGCAGGTCCGCGGTCCAGTTCAGCCAGCCAAGCGCGGCTTCGGCTTCGGCGTAGCGCTCGTAGTCGATCTCGAGCGGCCGCGCGCCCGCTTCGCCCGGCGCGTTCAGCACTTCATCGAGCCACCCCGCGACGCCCTCGCCCGTGTGCGCACTGAGCCGCCGCGCGGCGACTCCGGGAAGCGAGGGAACCGGCGCGCCGCCGTCCGTCTTGCTGAAGCAGACGATGTCGGCTTCGGCGATCTGCTTCTGAAACAGATACGCGAGATTCGGATCGGCTTCCGGCGCGAGCAGCTCGGCCGCGCGCGCGGGCTCGACCAGCACAGTCAGCGGCGCCGTGCGGAACCGGTCGCCGTAGAACCGCCGGATCGGCCGCACGACCGTAGC
The DNA here is from genome assembly GCA_050261515.1 of Acidobacteriota bacterium. Taxonomy (GTDB): domain Bacteria; phylum Acidobacteriota; class Terriglobia; order Bryobacterales; family Bryobacteraceae; genus JBLNDJ01. The sequence continues at coordinate 29,526 of JBLNDJ010000058.1, forward strand.
CGCGAGGTCCGTGCAGCTTCCCACAGGCTCGGCCAGGATGATCTCAGGGTCCGAAGAGGCAAGCAGCCGGTCCGAGCACGCCAGGAAGTCCGACAGCCGGCAACAGAAGCAGCCGCCTGCGACCTCCTCGGCAGCCAGGCCCGTGCTGCGCGCCGTGTGCGTGTCCACCAGATCGCCGCCCTGGTCGTTCAGAATCACGGCAACGCGCTTGCCGGCGAGCTTGAGGCGCTCCGCCGCCGCCAGCAGCAGGGTCGTCTTCCCCGCCCCGAGAAATCCGCCGACCAGAACAAGGACCGGAACAGGCATCGAATCGACGAGCTTAGCAGAGCCGGAGGTCCTGTTTCAGGCCTATGCTACTGTTGTCTCAACAAGGGGGTTTTAATGAACCGGCGTGAATTTCTGCTCGGAGGCGCGGCGGCAGTTCTGGCGCACGCCAGTCCGGCGAAGAAACTGGCAACCGACCGCGTGAAGCTCGGCCCCATGAAGGTCGAGGTAAGCCGTCTCGCCATGGGCACGGGAACCAACGGCGTCGGCGGCAGTTCGAACCAGACGCGAAAGCTCGGGCTGAACGGCCTCGCCGACCTGCTGCACGCCGCTTACGACCAGGGCGTGACGTTCTGGGATTCGGCCGATCAGTACGGCACCCACCCGCATCTTCGCGCGGCGCTCAAACGCGGCATCCCGCGCGAGAAGGTTACGATCCTGAGCAAGACGCACGCCTCCACCGAGAAGGAAATGCGCGCGGACCTCGACCGCTTCCGGCGCGAGCTGGGCACGGACTACATCGACATTCTGCTGCTGCACGACATGGAGGAGGACGACTGGCCCGAACGCAAAAAGGGCGCCATGGCCGTCATCTCCGAGGCGCGCGAGCGCGGCATCGTAAAAACGCACGGGACGTCCTGCCACACGCTCGGCGCGCTGAAGGCGGCGGCGGCAAGCCCCTGGGTGCAGGTGGATCTGGCGCGCATCAACCCCGCGCAGTTGCACATGGACGCCGACCCGAAGACCGTGACCGGCGTACTTCGCGGGATGAAAGCCGCGGGCAAGGGTGTAATCGGGATGAAGATTCTGGGCGCGGGCGGCTTGCGCCGGCGCCCGGACGAAGCGCTTCGGTACGCGCTCGCGCTCGACTGCATCGATTGTTTCACGATCGGCAGCGAGAATCGAAGCGAGTTCGAGGACCTCGTGCGGCGGATCCCCGCCGCAAGCCTCGCCTGATCTACCAGAACAGAATATTCAGCGCGACGAAGGCCGCCCCGACCGCCGCGGCCCAGAAAACCGGGCGTTTGAACAGCGGGAATGCGCCTTCCGACGGCAGCTCCGTCATGCCGTACACCAGGCCTTTTAGCTCGTGCGCGGGCTTGGGCTTCGTGAACAGAGTCACGATCACCGTTACGCCCACGTTCGCGATGAGAGACCACATGGCACGGTAAATGTTCTCCGCCATGTCCTTCGCGTTGTGAGAGAACGCCACGTAAACCACCGCGCCCGGATCGAGTTTCACCCACAGCCACAGCAGGAACGACGTCAGGATTCCCGCCAGCAGTCCCCAGAATCCGGCGGCCGGCGTCGTGCGCTTCCACAGCATGCCGAGGATCACGGTCCCGAACATCGGCACGATGAAGAACACGAAGATCACCTGCGCATAGACGATGATGCTCGAGAACTGCATCACGAGATACGCCGTCCCGATGCTGATGAACACGCCGAGCAGCGAGCACCAGCGGCCCATTTTGACGTAGTGCGCGTCGGAAGCGGTCTTCCTGATGAGCGGGCGGTAGATGTCGTAGGTCCAGACGGTCGCGAACGCGCTCACGTTGCCCGCCATGCCGGACATGAAGCCCGCGATGAGAGCCGTCACGCCGAGCCCGAGCAGCCCCGGCCCGCAGTAGCGCGCCAGCATCAGCGGCAGCACTTCGTTGTACGTGTGCAGGCCGGGCGCCGCCTGCGTTTCCGGCACCAGCTTGAACGGCAGCACCGCGAGCCCAAGCAGTCCGGGCAGGATCACGATGAGCGGCACCATCATCTTGAAGAACGACCCGATGATGGTCCCGAGCTTCGCCGAGCGCAGGTCCTTGGCGGCCATCACGCGCTGCACAACCAGGAAATCCGTCGTCCAGTAGCCGAAGGAAATCGCCAGGCCCCACCCGAAGACGATGCCCGTCCAGTGTATGCCCATCGGGTTGTCCGTGAACGAACCGACGGTGCTCCACATGTGCGTGAAATCCTGGCCCGGAAAGTTCTTCGCGATGCGGGCGACCATGCCGCTCCAGCCGCCGGTCTCGATCAGGCCGACGATGGGGATCACCAGGCAGCCGAGCCAGATCAGAAAGAACTGAAGCACTTCGTTGAAAATCGCCGAAAGCAGCCCGCCCGCGACCACGTAGATGGCGACCGTGAGCGACGACACCCAGATGCTGAAGTGTATGTCCCAGCCGAGAATGACCTTCATGATGACCGCCATCGAATACATATTGATGCCGCTCATGAGAATGGTCATCACGGCGAAGGAGATGGCCGACAGCGACCGCGACCCTTCGCCGAAGCGCAGCTTGAGGTAGCCCGGCACCGAGTGAGTTTTGCAGATGTAATAGAACGGCAGCATCACCAGCGCGAGGAACAGAATCGCCGGGACGGCCGCGATCCAGTAGGCGTGCGCGACCAGGATGCCGTACTGATAGGTGGCGGCCGCGTAGCCCATCATTTCGAGCGACCCGAGGTTCGCCGAAATGAAGCTGAGGCCCGCGATCCAGGCCGTCATCTCGCGGCCGGCCATGAAGAAGTCTTCGCCGGTGTTCGCGAATCGCTTCAGGTAGAAGCCGATCGCGAGCACCAGCGCGAAATAAAGACCGATGATGATGATGTCAACGGCGCCGACCGACATCAGCCGGTCCGGTGTTGCGGCAAAGAAGCAAAGCGGCATGGAGTCACCCATTTTACACGGGACCGGGCGCTCCGAAAATGAGCCGTGGCTCTAGCGGGCCGCGGCCTTTACCAGCTTCGCCGCCGGCTCTGCGATAACGACCAGCAGCTCCGCCCGAGGAGTCTTCACCCGCTCGAGCAGCTTCGCCTGCTCCGCCGCCCAGGACTGCGGCGCGGGCTTGCCCGTCGCCAGGTAGACCTCCACCGCTTCGAGCGCCGCGGTGCCGAGCGCGGCGACGTCGCGCGACACGGGCTCTACCTCTGCGGCAAGGTACGACTCAGCGAAAGCCTGCTTCAGATCGCTGTACTGATCGCGCCACGCGGCCGCCTGCCGCCGGATGGCGTCGCGCTGCGACGCGTCGCCGGCAAGCAGCGCATCGACGGCCTTCGAGAACGCGCGCGCCGCGACGCTCTCGGGCGGGGTCGCATCCACCATGCGGTTCAGCGGCGTGAAGACGGTGTACGGCCGCGGGCCGTTGGTCCGGGCATACTCCTTCACCGGCTCGAGCGCGGTCGCGAGCGCCGCCACGGGGCCCGCGGGCCTGTAGCCGGCGATCCGCTCCTGCGCCATCCGCCGCTGCTCGTTGTGCCGCAGCCCGAGCCACTCCAGGCGCGTGCTCTGAATCTCCATGCGCCGGTACATCGAATCGAGATCGCGCACCTCCTGCGGCGACCAGAACCGCTCGGCGATCGGGATCATGCGCGGCCAGATGCGCGACTCCATGAGTTCGGAGTCGGCAAGCTCGGTCCACCAGCACGCCTCGCCGCCCAGGATGCGCGCTTTCTCGGCGTCGTTCAATCCGGCCGCGGCCTGGCCGAGCGGATCGTTCAGGTAGTGATCCGAGGCGTGGAACATCAGGTCGAGGTAGTATCCGTTCGAGAGAATCCCTTCAAAGCCCTGCCTCGCCGCGTCGGCCAGCGCCTTCTGGCCGCGCCACGACTGCACCATGATTTCCTTCGGCAGGCTCGGGTCGAGCACTTCGTCCCATCCGATCATCTTCTTGCCGTGCTTGACCACGAGCGGGAACAGACGCCGGTTGAAGTAAGCCTGCAACTCCTCGTTCGTCTTGATGCCGTGCGCGCGTTTGAATTCCTGGATGCGCGGGTTGGCGTCCCACTCCTTGCCGTTCACCTCGTCGCCGCCGACGTGGAAGTACGGGTCGGGAAACAGCGCCGCCATCTCGCCGATGAGCTTGTCGAGGAACTCATAGACCTCGTCGCGAGTGGGGTCGATCGCCGGATCGAAAATGCCGAAGCTGCGTTCGATTTTGTACGGCCCGGGCCCGCTGGCAAGCTGCGGATAGCCCACGAACCACGCCGTCGTGTGGCCCGGCATGTCGAACTCGGGAACCACGCGGATGCCGCGCTCGCGCGCGTAATTGACGATGTAGCGCACCTGCGCCTGCGTGTAGAACAGGCCGTCGGAGCCCGACTGGTGCAGCTCCGGAAGCAGCTTCGATTCAACGCGGAACCCCTGGTTGTCCGACAGGTGCCAGTGAAACACGTTCAGCTTCACGGCGGCCATGGCGTCGAGGTTGCGTTCGATGACGTCGATCGGATGGAAGTGGCGCGCCGAATCGATCATGAGCCCGCGCCAGGGGAAGCGCGGCTTGTCGTCGATCCGGACCACCGGCACCGCGAAGCCGTCCTTGTCCGGCATTGCGAGTTGCAGGAAGGTTTCGATGCCGTGCATCGCGCCGACGGGGGTCGCGGCCACGATGCGAGCCTGCTGGGGCGTGACGTCGAGCGTGTAGGATTCCACCTCGCGCGGCGACTGGACTTTCTCGCCGGGCCCCTTGCACTCGATGACGAGGGTGGGAGCGGCCGAGCGCGCGCCTGTCAACGGTATGCCCGTCTGGCGCGAGAGCCGCCTGAGGAGCCGCCGTGCAGCCATGTCGAGCCGCGGCTCGCGATACCCCTCAACCGCCACGCGGAAGCCCGAGCCGATCGCCAGTTTGCCCGTGCCGCGCGTCATGGACGACGGCACGGGCATCAGATCCTGGGCGCACGCGGCCGCGCACGCCACAACGAAGCACAACGTCACGTTTCGGGACATGTCCGCTGTAGCATACCACCGGAGCATTAAACCCGGGACAGTATACTCAATTCCCGATTTTTTACTTCGGTGGTTCCTTGAACTCGCGGTGCATCAGGACGCGCACTCCCTTTTGCGGCCCTTCGGTCACGGTGTAGTCCGCCGGCACCTGGAACAGCGCGGCGGCGGGCTCGGTCAGGCTGATGTTCGTGAGCCGGTAGATGGTCTCGCCCATCCGCGGATCGCTGGAGTGGCTCATCACCACGGTCTGCAACTGCGGCGAATACCAACGCTCGGAGACCGTCTGGATCGGCTTCTCGTTTCCGATCTCTCCGGCCGCGATCGTCACGACGGTGCGCGTTCCCTCGGCCGATACTCCCTCAATCACCTTCGTCCCCAGCGGCTCGTTAGTCACCTGGTGGGCGCTCCGCTTGACAGACACAAAAGCCGGCCGCGGCGCCGTGGCGATTGCCCCCTCCTCGAACTTCGGCATGGGCATCTTCTGGGCCGTCTTGTCGCTGCTGTTGAGAACGTAGCTGACCCCGGCCACCGGGTCGTTGATGAACACCGGGCTCGTTCCCATCGGCGGCGCCGGAAGCAGGCCGATGGGCCCGAGCGGCTGCTCGCGGCGCGTCCTGCCTTCGCTGTCGCGATAGAAGTTCCCGGTCTGCTTGTTCCTGATGGTGTTGCCGTCGGCGAGCGTCTGCGTGTGCTCGGTGATCACCTGCGCCGAATATGGCGCGCCCTTCACGACTTTGCCGCCTCCGCCCAACTCGGCGCGGACGAACATCACGTCGCCGCCGATGCCGGCGCCTTCGGGCGGCCCGACCTGCGTGTGAAACACCGCAATCCCGCCCTCGGGCGGAGGCGGCGGCGGTTCCTGCGCCGACGCGGCCAGTGCCGCGGCGCAGAGCACAATTCCAAATCGCGTCATCATGATTTGTCTCCTGAATCAGTTCTCTACCCGCACGAACCGGATCGCGCGGGCCATGCCTGTCTCTGTATCGAGGGCCACATCGGCCTGGACGGGATCGGCGCGGTCCTGGTCGTACGGCAGCCCGAACGCCGCCAGCGCCGTGCGCGGGACCTCGACACGCACGATCGGCCCCTTCGCCAAGTCCGCGGCAGCGTCCGCGTACTGCAACGGATAGAAGCGCGTCGTCACCTCGCGCCGCTTGCGAGGCGCGCGCGGCGGCGGGCGGCGTGTGGCGGCCTGCTTCACCACCGGCGGCGGCGCACTAACCGGCGCGGCGGCGACGACGGGCTTCACGGCGACCGGCGCCGGAGCTTCGACCCGCTCCGGCGCGCGCAGCCACACCGCGAGCGCCGCGCATGCGGCAAGTCCGGCCGCCGCCAAGCCCCACCACGGGGAAACGGCGCGCCGGCGGCGGCGCTGCGCGAAAGCGGCCAGCAGCGCGCGCTCCACCCGCTCGGGCGCGCGGCAGTCCCGCGCGCTTTCGGCCAGCGCCCGGAGAGCGGTCTCGACCTCGTTCATAGCGAACACCTCGCGGCCGGCGCCTGGAGCCGTTCGGCCAGCATCTGCCGCGCCCTGTGCAGCCGCGACTTCACTGTCCCCACCGCGCAGCCGAGCGCCGCGGCAGCTTCGGCGTGATCCAACTCCTCCAGATCGCACAGCACCACGGCCTCGCGATAGTGCACAGGCAATGCCAGCACCGCCGCCCTCACGCGTGCCACCGTCTCGCTGCGCGCCAGTTCGGACTCGGGATGATCCGCCGCGACCGCCCCAGCGGCCTCCTCCTCGCCCGCGAGCCGGCGCCGGTCCAGGCGGCGCAGCACGTGGTTCCGCGCGATCCCGTAAAGAAACGCCGCCACCGAGCCGCGCGCCGGATCGTAGCTCCCGCCATCGCATATCAGGGTCAGGAACGTATCCTGCACGACATCCTCCGCCGTCGATGCCGCCCCGCTCATTTGCAACGCATACCGGTAGACGCCTGCCTGCCGCCGCCGGTACAGAGCGGTGAACGCCCCGGCATCGCCGTCCATCGTCAGCCGGAGCAGTTCATGGTCGCTCACATCTTGCATCAGGCAGTCTCAGAGATAGTTCGCGCGAGGGGGCAAAAAGGTTCCAGAAAATCGCTACCGCCGGCGGGCGCCTTCCCGGATACGCAGAAACCGCTCGTTCCAGGGCTTCTGATCGAGCCCGAGAAGACGGTCGTAGACATTGAGCGCAACGATCGTGCACACAGGGTGCCGGCCGCTCGTGGTCAGGACTGCTACGCCGATCTTCTTGTCCGGCAGAAGGCTAACCAGCGCCTCAAAGCCCGCTCGGGCGCCTGAACCGTGCTCGGCCATCTTGTTGCCGCGGTAGTGCAGGATACCCCAGCCGAGCCCATAGGCGTTGGTTCCGGCTAGCTCCGGGAACTCGGACCCGCTGCCGCTGACCACCTGCGGCCGCTGCATCTCGGCCAGGGTCTTTGCAGAGACAACCGCCTTCCCGGCCCCGAGTTCAGCCAGCAGGAACTGTGCCAGGTCCCCGGCACTCGAGCGAACCTCTCCCTCGGGCGAGAAACCCGAGTTCTTCATGCCGAGCGGCCCGAAGATCCGCCGGCGCACCAGATCCTCCCAACTCGTCCCGGCCAGCGCGCCCGCTATGCGCCCGGCGACAACATACCCGAGATTGCTGTAGCGGAACTCGCTGCGGAAGTCCGCCGCCGCTTCGAGATCTTTCAGCCGCTCGAACTCGGGGGCGCCCTCGGCCGGAAGTCCGGCGCGGTGCGTGAGCAGATCGCGCATCGTCGCGCGCTCCGCCGCCCAGGGATCGCGCATCCGGAAGGCGGGAATGTAGCTGCGGATGGGCGCGTCCCAGTCGAGCTTTCCCTCGTCGGCGAGCGTCCCGAGCGCAAGCGCGGTGAAAGGCTTGGTGACCGAGCCGGTATCGAACGGCGTCTGCGGCGTGACAGGCCCGAAAGCCTTCAAATAAATCACTTCGGTGCCCCGAACCACGGCCACCGCCGCCCCGGGGACGCCCCAGTCCTTCATGGCCGAAGCGATCAGAGAGTCGATGCCGTCCAGCGGCGACTGCGCCGCGAGCGGAAGGGATGCGAGCAGAATCAGAGCGAGCCGGAACACTTAGTTCCCGCGCGTTTCGCCCTGCATGCGCGCTTCGCGGCCGCCGCGGATCTCGCGCACCGCGTAGATGCGCCGGCCCTGGCTCTCGAAGTAGACGCGCATGAGCATCTCGCCCAGCAGGCCCGTGGTGAACATCATGAGGCCCACGATCAGCAGCAGCCCTCCGGTCAGCATCAGCGGCCCGTGGCGAATCACCAGGTCGTGCCCGACGAAGATCTTGTCTAAGCCGAGCACGAGGAGCGTACCGCCGCCGAGCGTTGTGCTGACCAGCCCCAGCTTGCCGAAAAAGTGCATCGGCCGCGTCAGGTAGCTCAGCAGAAACTTGATCGTGACGATGTCGAACAGCACATGGATCGTGCGGCCGAGGCCGTAGTGTGACCCGCCTGCCACGCGCGGCACGTTCTGGATCGGCACCTCGGCGATGCGCGCGCCATAGAAACTCGCCAGCGCCGGAATGAACCGGTGCAGCTCGCCGTAGAGGTTGATGTCTTTGAGAACCTCGGCGCGGTAGGCCTTGAACGTGGTGCCGAAGTCGTGCAGCTCGACGCCCGACAGCTTCGCCATCAGCCAATTGGCGATGCGCGACGGCAGCTTGCGTGTGATCGCATTGTCCACCCGGACTTTGCGCCAGCCGCTCGCGATGTCGTAGCCCTCGTCGATCTTCTCGAGGAGTGCCGGGATGTCCTCGGGGGCGTGCTGAAGGTCGCCATCCATCGAAATGACGACCTCGCCGGCGGCCTCGTTGAATCCCGCCGCAAGCGCCGGCGTCTGGCCGAAGTTGCGCCGTAGCCGGACGACTTTCAGGTGAGCGTCGGTCTCGGACAAGTTCGCCAGCAACTCGAAGCTGCGGTCCGTCGAAGCGTCGTCAACGAAAATGATCTCGTAAGGCCGCCCGACTGCCGCCAGCACCGCCGTCAGCCTGTCGTAAAGAGGCAGTAACGCAGGCTCTTCATTGTGAACGGGGATCACGACCGAAAGCATGGATTACTTTTAGTGTAACTCCGGCCGGCTTCCGGCTTCCAGCTTCCAGCCCTGCTCCCCCCTACATACTCGTCCCATCCGACTGTCCCTCGCCCAGCTTCACCCGCACCTTCTGCGTGCGTCCGCCGCGGAACACGGTCAGTTCCATCATGTCGCCGGGACGCTTCCGGTTCATCGCGCGGCTGAGCGCGTCGCGGCTTTCGACCGCGCGGCCGTCGATGTTCATGATCAGGTCGCCGCCGACCGGGATCTCGTAGTTGCCGATCACGACTGTGCGGCGCGCGCCGCGCAGGCCGGCCGCTTCGGCCGCCGAGCCGCGCTCGACCTCGACGATCAGCAGCCCGCCCTCGGCCGGAAGGCTCAGCGCATCGGCCAGGTCGCCCGCCACGTAAAGCACCGAAACGCCGAGGCGCGGCGGCTCGAACCGCCCTTTCTCGGCGTACTCGTTCAGCATGATCTTGGCGCGGTTGATCGGCAGCGCGAACCCGATCCCGATGTTCGAACCGGGGCCGTAGATCGCCGTGTTGATCCCGATCACATTGCCGTGCGAATCGAGCAGCGGCCCGCCGCTATTGCCCGGGTTGATCGCCGCATCCGTCTGGATCATGTTCTCGAGTGTCCGCCCGGTCTCATCCTTGAGGCTGCGGCCGAGCGAGCTGATGATGCCCGTCGTCAGCGTTCCCTCCAGGCGGAACGGGTTGCCGATGGCGAGCACTTTCTGGCCCACCAGCAGCGGGTCGGAATCGCCGAGGCGCAGGAACGAGAGCTTCTTCCGCGGGTTGATCTTGAGGAGCGCGATGTCGTTGGCGGTGTCCCTCGCCAGCACCCTGGCGCGGTAGCTCGACTGGTCCGGCAACAGCGTGACTTCGACCTCGCGCGCACCGGAAATCACGTGGTTGTTCGTGAGGATGCGCCCGCTGTCGTCCACCAGGAACCCCGAGCCCATGCCCTGCTGCGGGATGATCTCGAAGAACCAGTTCTGCCGGTACACCGTGCTCGTGATGTTGACCACGGCGGTGTGCGCACTCCTGTAGACCTCGATATTGTTGTTTTCGTCCGCGCTGAGCGACGCCGATTGCGCCGTGTCGGGCCCGCTCCAAAGCCGCCCCGACGAGCTTACTTCCCCGCGGTGCAGCACCTTCAGCGTGCCCCACCTCGTAAGTGACGTAACCCCGACGAATGCCGCGACCAACAGCGCGGCCATGAAAAGTGTGCGCAGTTTCATTGCCGGATGCTCCGCAGGCGGCTGTAAACCTCCGCCGTCTGCCGCAACGTTTCCTCTTTATTGCCCGAAGTATCGACGACGTAGTCCGCAAACTTCCGTTTCTCTTCGAGCGGCATCTGCCGTTCGAGGCGAGCCAGCACTTCCTCGCGCGTGAGACCGCGCTCGAGAGCGCGCTCGATCTGCTGCTCGCGCGTGCACACGGCCAGCACGATCTTGTCGAACCGCTCGTGGCTGCCCGTCTCGATCAGGATCGCGGCTTCCATCACGGCGATGCCCCCCGGGTCGCGCGCTTCGATGGCGCGCAGCAGCTCCTCCTCGCGGCGGATCACCGGCGGATGCACGAGCCCGTTCAGCACGCGCAGCCGCTCCGGCCGCCCGAAAACCTCGTTCGCGAGCTTCTGGCGGTCGATCTCGCCCCCGGCGCCCAGAATGCCCCGGCCGAACTCGCGAACCACGCCTTCGTACGCCTCGCCCGCGGGAAGCAGAACCTCGTGCCCCAGCTCATCGGCCTGTACGAGATGGCATCCGAGCCGCCTCAACTCCTCGCCGACGAAGCTCTTGCCCGAGGCGAGCCCCCCGGTCAACCCTACGCGGAGCATGCCGCGCCGAGTCTTCGTTCCGCCGCCTCGATCGTGTTCACCATCAGCATCGCGATCGTCAACGGCCCCACACCCCCCGGAACCGGCGTGTACGCCGACGCCAGTTCGACGACGTCCACCGGATCCACATCGCCCACCAGCACGCTGCCCTTGCGGTCGAACGCCTCCAGCCGCTCCTTCGAGTTCCGGAAAATCCGCGCGACTTCCTCGCGGCTGTCGATGCGGTTCGTCCCGACGTCGATCACCACCGCGCCCGGCTTGATGAACTTGCCCGTCAGGAACGCCGGTCGTCCCATCGCGGCGACCAGGATGTCCGCCTCCGCGCAGATCTCCGGGAGATTCGCGGTGTGCGAGTGGCAGATCGTGACAGTCGCGTGCTGGTGCAGCAGCAGCATCGCCATCGGCTTGCCGACAATGTCGCTGCGCCCCACCACCACGGCGTGCTTGCCTGCGATCGGAATGTCGTAGCGCCGCAGCAGTTCGAGGATTCCCGCGGGCGTGCAAGGCCGCGGCCCGGGCGTGTTTGTCACCAGCTTGCCCAGATTCAGCGGATGGAAGCCGTCCACGTCTTTATCGGGCGACACCGCGCACAGGACCCTCTTGGCGTCCACCTTGGAAGGCAGCGGCAACTGCACGAGGATGCCGTCGATCTCGCGCCGCTGGTTCAGTGCCCCGACGATGTCGAGAACTTCATTTGTGGTAACGGTATCCGGCGGCGTGATCTTCTCGCTGTAAATGCCGAGCGCCTGGCAGGCTTTGATCTTGTTGCGGACATAGATCTCGGAAGCCGGATTGTGTCCCGCCAGTACCACAGCCAGCCCGGGCAAGTCGCGAGCGGCGTTGAGGGCCGTCACGCGAGACTTGCTCTCGCTCAGAATCTCGTCACGTATTTTGTTTCCGTCCAGAATCCGGGGCATTCAGTAAAAAGATTAGCAGGTTAGCGTGGGGCGGACCCCGTAGTCCGCGGCCGGCCCCTTGGCGGGCTTACTCGCCGCCGTGCCTCGGTACCGCATCGAACTTGTGCCGCAGCCAGAAGTGGTACACAGCCGCGCCGGTCGCGATCGTCAAAACCGCCGCTGCCGAAATCTTCGGCTGGAGCGCCGCGCCCACCACGATCGTCCACAGCCCCACCAGAATAAACGCCACCGGCGCGAGCGGCCAGGCGAAGCTCACCACGCGCACGCGCTGCCAGTTGGGCCGCCGCCTGAAAATGAACAGCGATGCCACCGACAGCACCGCCGTCGCCGTCAGTGTGAAGCCGATGTAGACCACCAGCGACGGAAACGGCGTCAGCGACATCAGCACCGAGCAGACGCCCTGGCAGACGATCGCCGCCACCGGCGTCCGCCACTTCGGATGGATCCGCGCCGCCCACTGGAAGAACGCGCGGTTCTTCGCCATGGCGTAATACACGCGCGGCCCGATGGTCACCATCGCGTTCACGGTCGCCACCAGCGACAGCGCCATCAGCGCGCTGAAGGCGCCCGCCGTCTCCGGCCCGAACATGTTCGTCGCCGCGAAAGACCCGATCGCGATCACGCCCTTCATGCTCTCGAGCGGCGCGGCGTATATGAATACGATGTTCAGCGCCAGGTACAGCGCCGCCACCAGGCCCGTGCCGCAGGCGAGGGCCACCGGCAGCGTCCGCTCCGGCCGCTTCAGTTCCTCGGCCACGTAGGTCGCCGCGTTCCATCCGCTGTAGCAGACGAAGATCCAGAACAGGCTGATCGCGAATTGCTGCGCCACCGGCACCGTCGAGGTCCGGACCGCGGGCATCGAGAAGTGGTCCCAATTCCCGGTTCCCGCCAGCAACCCGAGCCCGATGAAGGCGAACAGCACGGCCAGCTTCGCCGCGGTGAGCAGGTTCTGGATTTTGGCGACGCGGCTCATCCCGATGAAGTTCACCAGCGTCAGCACCACAATCAGTCCCGACGCCGCGATCTGCGCCCCGCCGAGTTTCAACGAGAACGTCCCGTGCCCCAGCGTAACCGCCGTCTGGCTCTGCTTGAGCGCCGGAAAGAAGTACCCGAGGTAGTCGGAGAAGGCGAGCGCCGCCGCGGCGATGGGCGCCGAGAATCCCGCAAAGAACGAAACCCACCCGGTGACGAAGCCCCACGTGGGGCCGTAAGCGCGCGTCAGGTAGACATACTCGCCGCCGGAGCTGGGAAAGTTGATGCCGAGTTCGGAGTAACAGAACGCGCCCGCCAGCGCGAACAGCGCGCCCGCGATCCAAATGCCGAGAACGACTTTCGGGCTGCCGAGATCACCCGCCAGAAAACCGGTCGTCGTGAAGATGCCGGTGCCGATCATGTTCGAAATCACCAGCGCCGTGGCGCTCACGATTCCGAGTTGGCGCAGCAGGGTGGCGGGCTTGGTATTTTCCAGAATGGGGCGTTTCGCGGTGTTCGTCTTTTCGGCCACTTTGGCTCTCATTGTACATTGGGAATTATGGGGCCGGTTGTTTTTCTGCTATGTTCTTTGAGCCTCGCCGCCCCCGCGGATCAGTGGACCGCGCCGCGCGAAGAAATGGTCCGGACCCAGATCGAGCGGCGCGGCGTGCGCGATGCGAACGTGCTGCGCGCGATGCTCAGCGTGCCGCGGCATCTCTTCGTGCCCGAGGCCGCGCGCCCGGCGGCGTATGGCGACCACCCCGTCTCCATCGGCCGGGGCCAGACGATTTCACAACCTTACATCGTGGGCTTCATGACGGAAACGCTGCGCCCCGAACGCGGCCACCGCGTGCTCGAAATCGGAACCGGCTCGGGCTACCAGGCGGCGGTGCTCTCGCTGCTGGTCAAGGAAGTTTACACGATCGAGATCGTGCCCGAACTGGCACGATCCTCCGCCGCGACGCTCGCAGAACTCGGCTACGGCAACGTGAAGGTGCGCCACGGCGACGGTTACCGCGGCTGGCCCGAACAAGCGCCCTTCGACCGCATCATCGTCACCGCCGCACCGCCCGAGATCCCGCAATCGCTGATCGATCAGCTCGCACCCGGCGGCCGGCTGATCGCGCCCGAAGGCAATTCGCCTTTCGACCAGCAACTCGTCGTGGTGGAAAAAGCGCGCGACGGCAGCGTCACGCGGCGGGCTGTTCTTCCGGTGCGCTTCGTGCCGATGGTACGCGGAGATTAGCGCCGCCTTACTTCGCGGGAGCGGGCGTGCCCGCGGGCGGCCGCCCGATCTGCGGATGGCCCGGCGGCAGCTTCGAATCTTCCTGCTGCGGCATCCCGCCCGCACCGTGCGGAGCCTGGCCCGCCATCCCGCTCCGGCCCCGGCCCTTCACGACCCACTTGCTTCCCTTGCGCTCGAGCGTGTACCGCATCGACATCCCGCTCGCCGCGCCGCCGCTGCCCTTGGGACGGAACGACACCGTCGCGTCCGCCTCGTTCTGCCGGAAGGACACCGACGTGACGTCCACCTGCATGGTCGAGAGGTTCAGGTCCGAGCGCTGCGCAAGATAGTCGATGACGCCCTGCCGCACCGCGGCTTCGTTTTGCGCGGCGCGATTGCCGCACCCCGCCATCACCAAGCCCGCCAACAAGAGGAGAAAATGCCGGAGAGTCACATCCCGATTATACTAATGCCCCCCTCCCGTCATTGAAACCTCGCGTTCCAGGCGGCATCATTCCATCAGGGGGCGAAGATCATGCAGATGCGCAACAAGTTGTTGGCAATCGCCGTGGGCGCCGCGTTCGCAGCCGTTTCCGCGCCGGTCGCCGCGCAGCAAAGGGAGCTTTCCGAAAAGGGCGAGGCGCGGATCGCCAGGGAAGTCCGCCACGAGCTGATCATGCTGCCGTACTACACGGTGTTCGACAACCTGGCCTACAAGGTCAACGGCGGAACCGTGACCCTGATGGGCCAGGTCACGCGCCCGACGCTCAAGAGCGATGCCGAGGGAGTCGTGAAGAACATCGAAGGCGTCGAGCAGGTGGTGAATCAGATCGAAGTGCTGCCGCCGTCGCCGATGGACGACCGCATACGCCGCGCCGTCTTCCGCGCCATTTACGGCGACCCCGCGCTCCAGCGCTACGGCCTCTCCGCCGTCCCGAGCATACACATCATCGTGAACGGCGGGCGCGTCACGCTCGAAGGTGTCGTCGATAGCGACAACGACAAGAACCTCGCCAACATACGCGCCAACGGCGTGCCGGGAGTTTTCTCGGTGACGAACAATCTGCGCGTTGTCAAAAGCTGAGCGCTATTCGAGCAGCAGCACCGCCATACGGCCGTCGGTTTCGAGCTTGTCGCCGGTGGCGTTCTGGCTCTGTTTCGGCGTTTGAGGGCGCTCAACCAGCGAGAGCGCCTTCACGCGCCCCGTGAACAGCAGATCGCTGACCACTTTCGCACGCTCGCGGTCGATCTCGGAATCGATCTTGTGGATGAAGTTGCGCTTGTCGGGCGAGAACTCGATCCCGATATCGTGCGTGGCCGCGCACACCCAGACCGTGTGCCCCTCGAACTCCCCCGGGCGCTTCCAGATCCGCAAATGGTGCCGCATGGCGAACGTGGTGTTCTGCTTCTGGAACACCACATCGGGCTTCTCGCCGTCCAGTAGCAGGATCGACATCGGAGCTTCCTTGTACCCGCGCCCCTCGGCCACGGCGCGGAACACTTCGAGCCCGCTCGCCGTGCTCAGCTTCGCCGCGCTCGCCCAGCCCGCCGCCGTGAAGGCCGCGTCCAGCTGGTCGCGCGAACCGAGGAACATGAGGTTCGTCAGGTCGGAAGGAATGCTCTGCTGTCCCTCCGTCGTGGTCTGGAACGGCTGCGAGTTGACGAGGTCGTAGATCGTCTGCTCCGGCATCACCGGCCCGAGCGCCGGCCCCGCCGCGGGCTCGGCCGCGACCTCGACCGGCTTCGTCGTCTCGATCGTCATCTCCACGCCGGGCTCGTAGTCGATCTCCGGCTGCGGCTCCTTCAGGACGCTCGAGGTCACCGTACCCAGAAAGTCCCCGAGCCCGGTATGCCTCTCCGAAACGCTCTTCACACCCGTGTTGATGCGCGAAGCGAGCGTCTCCGAGCTCAGTATCCCGACGATGCGCCCGGTCTGATCCACCGACTCGCGCGCGTTGTCCACCTGCTTCACGCGCGCCGCGATCGCGACGTTCTGTCCGGAGGGCAGCGCGGCGCTTGTGAATTCCAGCGCGACCAGCGCGCGGTCGGTCGCGTTCTTCACCGGCATCGCTTCCTTCACGATGCCCTTGATTACCGTCCCGTTCGGAAGCGCGATCGCGCCGTCCGCCCACACGGGCCGGATCAGCACGGCCTCCACCGGGTCCTGCGCCTTCGAAGCGTTGCTCGCCACGCGCGTTTTCAGCCGCACCTCGAGCGCGGTTCCGGCCGGAACAACGACGGCTTGCGCGGCCGCAGCCGCGCACAAAACATAAGTTGCCAGCCTTCCGCACCTCATCCTGACAGCGATGTTAGCACTCCGCCGTTTGTATGATGGATAGATGGCGACTGAACCCGGCGCGGCACCCGCGCTCCACAACATCATCGAACTCGAGCGGGAGTATCTGCTTCAGAACTACGCCCGCTATCCGCTGCTGCTGCACCGGGGGAAGGGTTGCTGGGTCTACGACACCGGAGGGAAGCGCTATCTCGACCTGATCGCCGGCATCGGCGTGAACGCGCTTGGCCACGCGCACCCGCGCATCGTCAAAACGATCCGCGAGCAGGCCGCGCTGCTCATCCACAGCTCGAATCTGTACTATCACGAATACCAGGGCCCGCTCGCAAAACGCCTCGCGGAAATCAGCGGCCTCGCGCGCAGCTTCTTCTGCAACTCGGGAACCGAGGCCAACGAAGCCGCGATCAAGATGATCCGCTCGCACGGCCGCAAGCTGAGCCCGGAAAAATACGAAATCATCTCGCTCGACAATTCCTTCCACGGCCGCTCCACCGGAGCGCTCGCCATCACCGGCCAGCAGAAATACCGGACGGATTTCGAGCCGCTGATCCCCGGCGTGCGCTTCGTTCCAGCCAACGATGTCGCCGCGCTCGAAGCCGCGGTCACGGACCGCACCGCCGGCATCGTCCTCGAATGGATTCAGGGCGAGGGGGGAATCTGCCCGCTGACCCACGAGTACGCCGCGCGCGCCCGTGAGCTCGCCACGCGCCACAACGCGCTGCTGGTCTTCGACGAGATCCAATGCGGAGTCGGCCGCCCCGGCAGGTATTTCGCCTACCAGCTCGCGGACCCCGCCATCGTCCCCGATATCGCCGTGGCAGCCAAACCGCTCGCCTGCGGCATCCCGCTCGGAGCCGTGATGGCGAACGAGAAAGCCGCGGCGACGATCGGCCCGGGCATGCACGGAACCACGTTCGGGGGAGGAGCGCTGGCCTGCCGCGTCGCGCTCGAGTTCCTCGACATCCTCGACGGCATGCTCCCCGAAATCGACCGCCTGGGCGCGCAGTTCCGCGCGGAGCTCTCGCAACTCGCCACCCGCCACGGCTTCATCAAAGAGGTGCGCGGCTTCGGCCTCATGATCGGCATGGAGCTCGACATCCCCGGCAAGCAGATCGTGCTCGACGCGATGGCCCAGGGCCTGCTCATCAACTGCACCCACGACACCGTCCTGCGCTTTTTGCCGCCGTACATCATCACCGAAAAGGAAATCGATCGGGCCATTAAGACCCTCGGCCAAGTCCTCAAAAAGGCAAAGCAATAAATCCACCGCAGAGACGCCGAGAACGCAAAGAAATTCTTTGTAGGTCTTTCTCTGCGTCCTCTGCGTCTCTGCGGTGAGCTTTTTTCGCCCCTCCTGCGCGTCTAGCAATGGAGGGGCAAAATGGGAACTGCAATCGCACTGGAACAGCGGGAACAAGCCGAGGCCGCCCAGCAGCTTATCGGCATCGTCTCCGGCTTCTGGCTTTCGCGGGCCGTCCAGGTGGCCGTGACGCTCGGGATCCCCGATCTCATCGCAGCGCGACCGAAAACCGCCGCGGAACTCGCCGCGGAAACGTCTACCGACACCGGGTCCTTGTACCGGCTGCTGCGGGCACTGGCGTCGTTCGCCGTCCTGCGCGAAGAGGACGGGCATCGCTTCGCGCCCACGGCCCTGTGCGGCCTGCTGCGAAAACAGATCCCGGGCTCCTTGCGGTCCGTCGCCCAAATGGAACTCGGCCTGATGCACTACCAGGCCTGGGGCAGCCTGATCGACAGCGTGCGCACCGGCGACCCTGCGTTCAACCAGGTCTTCGGCATGGGCCCGTGGGAGTATCTCGAAGGCAACCCCGAGATGGCCGCCGTCTTTAACGACGCCATGACGAACCTCACCGAGGCCGCGCTGTCCGCCATCGCCAGGGTCTACGACTTCACGCCGTACCGCAAGATCGTCGATATCGGAGGAGGCCGCGGCCGCATGCTCGCCGGCATTCTCGCCGCCAACGCCGAAGCCCGCGGAGTCCTCTTCGACCGCGCGCCGGTCGTCGAAGACGCGCACCGTGCGCTCGCCGGGCGTCCGGAAGCCGCCAGAATCGAACTGGCTCCCGGCGATTTCTTCGACAGCGTCCCCGAAGGCGGCGATCTCTACACGCTCAAGATGATCCTCCACGACTGGGCCGACCCCGAAGCGGAGCAGATTCTCGCCAACGTGCGCCGCGCCATGGCGCCCAACGCGCGCGTGCTGATCCTCGAACACGTGCTGCCTGAGGCCAACACGCCCGGCTTCGCCGCGCTCATGGATTTGAACATGCTCGTCATGACCGGAGGCCGCGAGCGCCGCGCCGCCGAGTTCCGCGCCCTGCTCTCGAAAGCCGGGTTGAGGCTGACCGAAGTCTATCCGACCGGATCCCTCGTCTCGATCGTCGAAGCAGTCCGGGCTTGACAGGCAGTCCAACCCGAGTCATTCTATCCATAGTCACTCTATGGGTAGACCAAGCGCACGCCCCCGGGCGGACATTCCGCCCGGGACGCTCGACATGCTGATCCTCCAGACCCTCTCCCGCACCCCCATGCACGGCTACGGGATCGCCCTCCACATTCGCCGGGCCACGGGCGACGTCCTCCAGGTAGAGGAAGGCTCCCTTTACCCCGCCCTCCAGCGCATGCTCATCAAGGGCTGGCTCAAGGCGGAGTGGAGGCAATCGGAGACGAACCGCCGCGCCCGCTACTACCAGCTCACACCCGCGGGCCGCAAGCAGCTCACGGCCGAGGTCTCCGAATTCACGCGGATCATGGAAGCCATCACGCGAGTCATCCAGCCCGCTCTCCCAGAGAACTCGTAATGTGGCAACGCCTGCGTTTCCTGTTCCGCCGCACCCGCTTCGACCGCGACCTCGAAGAAGAGATGCAGTTCCACCTCGCCATGCGAGCCGAAGAAGAACGCGAGAACGGAGCCGCCGCCGACGAAGCCCGTTACGCCGCCCGCCGCGCCTTCGGCAACGCCACGCTGCTGCACGAAACCGCTCGCGAGACGTGGACCTGGCGCCTCCTCGACGAACTGGCGCAAGACCTACGCTACGCCGCCCGCATGCTCCGCAAGAACCCCGGCTTCGCCCTCGCCGCCATCGCTCTGCTCGCGCTCGGCATCGGCGCGAACACGGCGATCTTCAGCATCGCGAACGCAGTCTTCCTGCGCCCCCTTCCCTACCCGAATCCCGAGCGCCTTGTCTGGGCCACCGAATACTACCCCAGGTTCAACAGGTCGATGGTGTTCACGCCGGAATACGCCGCCTGGAAGCGCGAGGCCAAAGCCTTCGAGCACCTGGCCGCCCTCGGATTTACGCTCGGCGAGAACCTGACCGCCCCCAACCGGTCCGCCGAGCGCGTGCAGGTCTCTCACGTCACGCCGGATTTCTTCACGATGTTCGGCGTTCAGCCGCAGCTCGGCCGCGGCTTCGCGCCCGGCGAGAACAGCGCCGGCGTCGCCATATTGAGCGACACGCTCTGGCGGACCTACTTCCACGCCGACCCGCAAATTCCCGGCAAAACCATCAAGCTCGATGGCGCTTCGCACACCGTTCTGGGCGTGCTGCCCGCGGGCTTTCGCTGCCCAGGCGCCCTCGAAACCGGCGTCTGGCTGCCGGACGCGGCGCCCGCTTCGCAATCCGCGCCGGGCATGTCCATGGCGTTCCTGACCGGTGTCATCGGCCGCCTGAAACCCGGCGTTTCTCCTGAGCAGGCGCAAGCGAACCTCGAAGTCATCGCCCGGAGCATGGACAGCCAGTATCCCCGGCCCTGGTCCGGCTACCACGCCGCCGCCAAGGCCCGCGTCATGCCTCTTCAGGAGCACATGGCCAGCGGCTCGCGTACAGCAATCCTTGTCCTGATGGGCGCGGTCGCGTTCATTCTCCTGATCGTCTGCGCCAACGTGGCGAACCTGTTCCTGGCGCGCTCGGTCGCGCGCGAAAGGGAGATCGCGATCCGCGCGGCAATCGGCGCATCGCGCGCCCGCCTGGCCCGCCTGCTGCTCGTCGAAGGTCTCGTCCTCGGCACTCTCGGAGGGTCGCTCGGCGTAGTGCTTCTGCACTGGGGCGTTCCCGCGCTCCGGTTCCTGGCGCCCGCGGCCCTCGCCGCAAACATCCCCATCGATTCGACCGTGCTCGGCTTCGCTCTCGCCTGCTCGATGGCAACCGTTCTCCTGTTCGGCATGGTTCCCGCACTCGCGGCCTCGAAGACAAACGTCCGCCCCAGCCGCTCGCGCCTGCGAGGCGGCCTTGTCGTGGTGCAACTCGCGCTCTCGCTGATTCTCCTGATCGGCGCGGGTCTGCTGACGCGAACGTTCCTGCTCCTGGTCGGCACGACCCCCGGCTTCGACCCCCGAAACGTCCTGATGGCGAGCGTCTCTCTCGCGCCGCTCGAACTCTACAGCCCCGCCCGCAGCGCGGATTTCTTCCACCGCGGCGTCGACGCTATCCAGACAATCCCCGGCGTCGAACACGCGGCGATCACGAGCGAAAGCCCGCTCGTGGAGTACAACAACGTGGCGTCCGGCCTCCATGCGGAAGGGCAGCCCGAATCGGAAGAAGTGGTCTGCATCACCTCGGCCAACGCCGCCTATTTCCGCGCGCTGCGCATTCCCCTGCTCAAAGGCCGCCTCTTCAACGAAGGCGACCGCGATGGAGCGCGCCGCGTTGCCATCCTCAACCAGTCGCTCGCACGGGCTCTCTTCAAAGATCGCGACCCGATCGGCGCGCGCATCTCCGGCCCGGGGGAAGCCATGCTCACGGTCGTCGGGGTGGTCGCGGACTTCCGCCATCGCGCCCTCGACGACGTCATCTGGGCTGAACTCTTCCAGCCCTACGAACAGGCGCCCTCGCCCTGGATGACGCTCGTGGTCCGCAGCGCCGCGCCGCCCTCGGTCCTTGCGCCCGCGATCCGCAAAGCCGTGCAGTCCATCGACCGCAACCAGCCGGTCTTCGGCGTCGAATCCCTCGAAGACCGCCTGTCGAACTCGCTGGCGGAGCGCCGCCAAAGAGCGCTCCTGCTCGGCATCTTCGCCGGCGTTGCGCTCCTGATCGCCGCCGTCGGCGTCTACGCCGTCATGGCCTACTCGGTTACGCGCCGGACGCACGAAATCGGCATTCGCATCGCCCTCGGCGCGCAGCGGCGCGACGTTCTCCACATGGTGATGAGCGAGGGCCTCCGCGTCGCGCTCGCCGGAGTCGTCATCGGACTGGCCGGCGCCCTCGCCCTCACCCGTGTGCTCTCGAGCTTCCTCTATGGAGTCGACGCCGCGGACGTGACGACCTACGCCGCCGTCTGCCTGATGCTCATCGCCGCGGCTTCCCTGGCCAGCTACCTGCCCGCCCGCCGCGCCACGAAAGTCGATCCCCTGGAGGCGCTCCGCTATGAGTGAACTGGGGTGGCGCCCCTACGCGTTCGCTCGAAGAAACTCCGCCACCTCGCGCCGCGCCGGCACCGACGCCTGCGCGCCCGGGCGCGTCACTGAAATCGCCGCCGCCGCGCTCGCAAACCGCAGCGCCTCGGCAACCGGCATTCCCTCGGTCAGCCCCACCGCGAACCCGGCATTAAACACATCCCCCGCCGCCGTCGAATCCTTCACCTCGACCCGGAACGCCGGCTGGTGCACCGCCGTAGTCCCGTCATCGAAGTAGGCGCCCTGGTCGCCCATTTTCAGCACGACCGTCTTCGCGCCCAACTCCCGCAGAGCCCGCGCCAGCGCCGGAGCATCCTCCACCGCCACGCGCGCCGGAGGCCGCCCGAGCAGTATCAGAGCCTCGCTCTCGTTAGGCGTCAGGATATCCACCAGCGACAGCATCTCCCGCGATAGCGCCTGCGCCGGAGCCGGATCGAGCACCGTCTGCGCGCCCTCGCTCCGCGCGAGCGCCAGCGCCGCGGCCACCGCGTCGAGCGGCGTCTCAAGCTGAAACAGAACCGCCCGCGCCCCGCGCACCGCGCTCCGCAGCCCCTCGACCTCCGCCGCCCGAAACTCGTGGTTCGCGCCCGACGCCACGACGATCGAGTTCTGCCCCGCCGCATCCACCCAAATCAGAGCCACGCCCGTCGGCTGCGCCTGCGTGCCGCAAACCGCGCTCACATCCACGCCCGCCGCCGCCAGACTCGCCTTCAAATGATCGGCGAACAGGTCGTACCCCACGCGTCCCGCCATCCGAACCTTCACGCGCGGGCCCGCGAGCTTGCCCGCCGCGCATGCCTGGTTGGCGCCCTTGCCGCCCGGAATCATCTGGAAGTTTCCGCCGAGCACGGTCTCGCCCGGCGCGGGCAGGCGCTCCACGCGCACTACGAAATCCATGTTCAGGCTGCCGATAACCACCAGCGCCGGCGGATCGGAAACGGGGTTCATCTGGAGAGGTCGATGCCGAATTTCTTGAGCTCTTCGGCGTAATACCGCCGCATCAGCAGATCCCACTCCTCGCTGCCTTCCGGGATCTCGCGCTTCTGCGAGCGGATCTTTGTGCGGGCCGCGCGGTCCACTTTCTCCTCGGTCTGGAGCAGGTCCGTGATCTGCTTCACGATCTCGAGCCGCACCTCGTTCTGCTGCTTCTTCAGCCGAACCTGCCGGGCCTTTCTGAGCGCCGAAACGATCTTGTGCGATAGCTCGATGATCTTGTCGCGCGACAGCTTCATGTTGTCGCCCGTGTCGCGCCCCGCCGCGCGGATCACTTTCCGCTGCGTGATGAGGGTGTTCTTGATGCGGCGGAACATCTCCTGGTAGCTGACGTTGTTTTCGCGCATGTACTGCGCGTACTGGCTCAGGATGTCGCGCACTTCGTCGTTGAGCCGGTCCTCCACCTGCAGTTCTTCGCTGATGATGTCGTTCAGCAGCTCGGAGACGGCCTGCGGCTCCACGGTCTCAACCATCGCGGGGGTCAGTTTCTTCACCAACTCGCGGGATAAATAAGTGACAAATTCCCTGGCTAATAGCATTCGGCAGAAGCGCCGCGCGGCGCGCAACGTAACTCTACGTTAGTGTACTACGTCACTCCGCGCCCTGGTGATTCTCGAGGAAGTCGCGGTCGATCGGCTTGCGCCCGCGAAAGCCCTCGCCCGCCCCGTGCCAGAACGCGATCGCGGGCTCGCCGAGCTTCCAGCACATGTAGACTTCCTCGCCGCGAAACAGCGTGGGGAAGTCGAGCAGGCCCGTGTCGAGGTCCTTCACCAAACAGCCCGGCTCCTGCGCCAGCGCCAGCGCGTTGCGAAGCTGCGCCGCGGCCGACTCGCGCCGCTTCACGATTCCGACCAGCCTTTCCCGCTGCACGAGCGCTCCTCCGCTCATGCGTATGCGCTCGGATTCGACACGCCAATCCCCTTCGGCTTCCTCGAGCGCCGCTTTGAGCTCCATCGCCTTCCGCAGAAATTCCTCCGCGCGCGGAAGCGCCGCCTGGGCCTGCTCGAGTGTGAAGTAGCGTGGCACCCTAACTCCGCCGGTAGCGGTTCGAAACGTAGTCCTGCAAAATGCCGATGAACTCGGGAACGATGCGGTCGCCCTTTAAAGTCGTCATGAGCCTCCCATCGACGAACACCGGCGCCTTCGGTTCCTCGAACGTGCCCGGCAGCGAGATCCCTATATCGGCGTGCTTCGATTCGCCGGGGCCGTTCACGATGCACCCCATCACGGCGACGCGCATCTCCTCCACACCTGGATAGCAACCGCGCCACGCGGGCATCTGTTCGCGCAGGTAATCCTGGATCTGCCCGGCCATCTCCTGGAAGAACGTGCTCGTCGTGCGCCCGCAGCCCGGGCACGCGGTCACCTGCGGCGTGAAACTGCGTATGCCGAGCGCCTGCAAAATCTGCTGCGAAACCACAACCTCTTCCGTGCGGTCGCCGTTCGGCGCCGGAGTCAGCGACGCGCGAATCGTGTCGCCGATGCCCTCCTCGAGCAGAATCGAAAGCGCCGCCGCGGTGCCGACGATGCCCTTCGATCCCATCCCGGCCTCGGTCAACCCGAGATGCAGCGGATAATCGCACCGTGCGGCGAGGGCGCGGTAGACATCCACCAGATCTCCAACCCCGCTCACTTTCGCGCTCAGGATAATCGCATTGTGCGCGAGCCCGTAGCGCTCGGCTGCCTCGGCCGATTCGAGCGCGCTCGCGACGATCGCCTCGAGCATCACTCCACGCGCATCCTTCGGCTCCGCGCGCCGCGCGTTCTCGTCCATCAACCGCGCAAGCAAGGTCTGATCGAGCGATCCCCAATTCACGCCGATGCGCACCGGCCGCCCGTACTCCACCGCCGTTTCGACCATCGTACGGAAGTTGTCATCGTGCTTCCGTCCGATGTTCACGTTGCCCGGATTGATGCGGTACTTGGCCAGCGCCCGCGCGCACTCAGGAAATCTCTTGAGGAGGAGGTGCCCGTTGTAGTGGAAGTCGCCGATCACCGGCACGTCCACGCGTGACACGATCTCCGGCACCGCCTTCGCCGCCTCTTCGTTGTTGACGGTGACGCGGACCAACTCCGACCCGGCGCGGGCCAGCGCGTTCACCTGCTCCACCGTCGAGGCGACGTCGGCCGTATCGGTGTTCGTCATCGACTGTACGACCACCGGATAATCCGACCCGACCTTCA
The DNA here is from genome assembly GCA_050261515.1 of Acidobacteriota bacterium. Lineage (GTDB taxonomy): Bacteria > Acidobacteriota > Terriglobia > Bryobacterales > Bryobacteraceae > JBLNDJ01. The sequence goes on from JBLNDJ010000058.1 coordinate 54,381, forward strand.
CGCCTCCGACATCGGCCGCCACAGTCTTGCGGCGCGGCTGCAAAGCCATTCAAGCCCTCCGAATGCCTTATTGTACCGTGGGCCGCCTCCTTGCCCGGTACATGGAAGAATTTTCACCCCGCGTAGTTTGCTCCATGCCCCTCCAAGGGAGCCCTGGCCGCTACGAGAACCACTTGCCCCGGCGGGCGAACGATTGCACACCGTTCTGCAGGAACTCAGAGGAGGACACCGAATGAAGTTCCGCAGTACCCTCTTGGCGGCCGCACTTATCGCGCTGGCCGCTTTGGGCAGAGCGCAGGAGCCAGGGCGCCCCAGCGGCTACCTGTCCGGAGAAGTCATTTCCGATGGCGGCCGCTTCGATCCCGGCCTCACCATCGAGCTGACCGGGCAGGACCACTGGCCCGCCCGCCGCGCCTCGGTCTCGCTTTCCGGCGATTTTCAGATGGAGGACATCGCCCCGGGAGACTACGAGCTGCAAGTCCTCGCCGGTGACCGGCAAGTGATCCAGCACCAGCTCATCCACATCAGCCCCGCCGGCAATACGGTTATAGTACGGCTCCCCGAAATCAAACAGGAGCGGCCGCCCTCCGGAACCGTTTCCGTCGAGCAGTTGCAGCGCAAGATTCCGTCCAAAGCAGTGAAGGAAGTCAAGAAGGCTCAACAATCCGATCAACCCGACCAAGCCATCGAGCACCTGAAGAAAGCCATCGAGATCGAACCCGATTACGCCGAGGCGCACAATAATCTTGGAGTTCAGTACCTCAAGCAGAACCAGCTCGATCCCGCGCGCGAGCAGTTCGAGAAGGCCGTGGAGCTGGCCCCCTCGCTCTCGCCGGCGTTGTGCAACCTGAGCGTCGTTCTGTACAACCAGGGCCGCATCCCCGAAGCAGAGCGCTCCGCCCGCGAAGCCTTGAAGGACGACGTAACGAACGTGCGCGCACGCATGATGCTCGGCCTTACCCTGCTGGCGCAGAACAAGCAGCGGGACGAGGCGATCGGGTATATCCGCGCGGCCGAGCAAGAGTTCCCCAACGTCCGCATCGCCGCGGCCGAACTGTTCGCCCGGCAAGGCTACAAAAAGCAAGCGGCGGAAGAGTTGAAGGGATATCTCGCGAGCGCGCCCGCCGACAAGCGAGCGCAAATCGAGGCGTGGATCGCCGAGCTCGACCGCTGAGAGCTACACCACCGCTCCCAAGCGCCGCGCTTCGCGCTTCACCGCACCGGACACCGCAACCGCCGCATTTGACTTAACGGACGTTCACCTTGTATTCTGGGTGAAGAGGGCGTTTTCTCGAGGCCCCGCACTTTCTGGCCGCTCTGACCAGGGCTCTTTCCCACCCGAGAAGTCGGTCCCTTTCGTACGAGGGGAGTCACATGCCGAAAGAAGGAATCGCCGCCAGGATTCTCTTGTTTGGACTAGATGAAGGCCTGGGTTCCGAGCTGCGGGGAGTGCTTACGAACCAGCAGCAATCGGTTTATTCGGAGCCCTTTGTCCCTCCACCCGGTTGCCTGCGCGTTGTAGACCGGATCGGCGCTGACCTGATCTTCTGTTCCTCGGAACGCGAGCGCTACCTCGCGCTCCTTGAAGCGATCGCCCAGTTCAGACCGGACCTCCCGGTCGTGGTCGTGAGCCGGACCCCGGAAGTCTCGGAATGGCTCGACGCCATCGAAGCCGGCGCATCGGACTATTGCGCTGCACCATTTGAAACCAGTCACATCCAGTGGATTCTTGATTCAACGCTGAAACATCATTCCGCTCCCGCGCTTTTCAGAACCGCTGGCTAAGCCTTGATTCAGGGCCGCGGCCTCACGGGGTCGCGGCCCTAAGTTCCGCTATAATCACACTCAGGAGCCCTAGTGTCGTCTTTGCGGGAATTTCTGCGCCTGAGTGCGCACGTGCAACTGCTGCCTGTGCTTGAAAGCGGCGAGGAGACCCTCGTCGGCGGCCAGGCGGTGCTCGAGGGCGTCATGATGCGCGCGCCGCATAGTTACTGTGTGGCGGTCCGCAAGCCCTCGGGCGAGATGGTCACGCAGGAACAACCGCTCCCGAAGGTGTCGGAGAAGTACCCCATCTTCAAGCTGCCGGTCTTCCGCGGTGTGGGCACCCTCGGGCAGGCCATGACGCTCGGCATCAAGGCGCTGCGCTTCTCGGCCAATGCCGCCCTCGATGAGGGCGAGGCGGCCAAGCGGAAGCAGGAACTCACCTCCTGGATGCTCGCGGCAAATCTGATCTTTTCGCTCGCATTCTTCATCTTTCTCTATAAGTTCGTCCCGCTCTACCTTGCCACTGCGCTCGGCAAGTGGCTCCCGTTCTTCCAGCTCCGCATCCCGTTCAACCTCGCCGACGGCATCATCCGCATGGCGATTTTCGTCGGCTTCCTGGCCCTGATTTCCCGCTGGAAGGACATACACCGCGTTTTCGAATATCACGGCGCCGAGCATCGCGTGGTATTCAACTTCGAATCCGGCAAGCCGGTGACCATAGAAAACGCCAGGACGTTCTCGACGCTGCACCCGCGCTGCGGCACGAGCTTCCTGCTCGTGGTCATGCTGGTTTCGATCGCCGTCTACACGCTGTTGCCGTTCGATTCGTTCCTGCTGAAACTGGTGGGCCGCATCGCGCTGCTTCCGCTCATCGCGGGCATCAGCTACGAAGCGATCCGCTACGCCGCCAGGCACCGCTCCGGACTGCTCGCCGCCATCACCGCCCCCGGGCTTTGGCTCCAGCGCATCACGACGCAGCCGCCGTCGGACGACCAGACCGAGGTGGCGATCCGCGCGCTCGACCGTGCGATGGAACTCGAAAAAGCCCAAGGCGGCCAACTGGTTATCGCCTAATCCTAATGGAATACGTTACAAGGCTTGAACAAACCGAGGCGCGCTACGAAGATCTCTCGCGCCAGATGGCCGACCCCGAAGTCATCGGCGACGCCGAGCGCTACCGCAAGGTCGCCAAAGCTCAACGGGACCTTGAAGAACTCGTCTCCAAGTACCGCGAGTGGAAGCGCGTAAGCCAGAATCTCACCGGCGCCCGCGCCATGCTGGAAGAAACCGACGAGGACCTGCGCGCCATGGCCGCCGAAGAGGTCGCGCGACTGGAGCCCGAGCTTGCCTCGATCGAGCAGGAACTCAAGATTCTCCTGCTGCCCAAGGACCCCAACGACGAGAAGAACGTCGTGCTTGAAATCCGCGCCGGAACCGGAGGCGACGAAGCCACGCTGTTCGCGGCCGAGATCTTCCGCATGTACACGCGTTATGCCGAAGCGCAGCGCTGGAAAGTCGAGATCTCGTCGATCAGCGAATCCTCCGTGGGCGGGCTCAAGGAAGTGATCGCGCTCGTCAGCGGCGAGAAGGTCTACAGCAAGCTCAAATACGAGAGCGGCGTGCACCGCGTGCAGCGCGTTCCTGTCACCGAGCAGCAAGGGCGCGTCCACACTTCCGCGATTACGGTCGCGGTGCTGCCCGAGGCCGACGAGGTCGAAGTGCAGGTGGATCCCAAGGACCTCCGCATCGACACGTTCTGTTCGTCGGGCCCCGGCGGCCAGTCGGTGAACACCACCTACTCCGCGGTTCGCATCACGCACCTTCCCACCGGCCTGGTAGTCTCCCAGCAGGACGAGAAATCGCAGATCAAGAATCGCGCGAAGGCGATGCGCGTTCTTCGCTCGCGGCTTTACGAGCTCGAGATCGAAAAGCGCAACGCGGAAATCGGCGCCGAGCGCCGCAGCATGGTCGGGAGCGGCGACCGCAGCGAGAAGATCCGCACCTACAACTTCCCGCAGAACCGCCTGACGGACCACCGGATCGGCCTCACCCTGTACCAGCTCGACCTGATCATGGACGGCCGGCTCGATCAGGTGATCGACGCCCTCGTCACGCACTACCAGGCCGAGAAAATGAAGCAGCAAAACGATGACGATTCAGACGGCGCTGCGACAGGGGTCACGGCTTCTTGAGGACGCGGGCGTTGCAGCGCCCCGCCTGACCGCGGAAGTTCTTCTCTGCCACGCGCTCCACTGCGAGCGCTCGTACCTCTACGGCCACCCCGAGCAGGAGCTCGAGCAGACCACGTGGCTGCATTACGGCCGCTACCTGCACGAGCGCCTGAACGGCACCCCGACGCAATACATCACGAAGCGCCAGGAATTCTACGGGCGCGAGTTTCGAGTCACGCCGGCGGTGTTCATTCCCCGCCCCGAGACGGAGCACATTGTTGAGACCGCGCTGCGCCTGGCGCCGGACGCGCGCACGGTCGTCGACGTCGGTTGCGGCTCGGGAGCGATCGCCGTAACCTTGTCGCTGGAGATGCGCCGCATGGTCCTGGCCACCGACATTTCGCTCGATGCGATCGCCGCCGCCAGGGAGAATGCGTGCCGGCTCGGCGCGGCGGTCGAGTTCATCAACTGCGACCTGATCTCCGCGGTCGCGGACGGAAGCATGGACCTGATCGTCTCGAATCCGCCCTACATCCCGTTGGCGGAAGAGGAGGGCCTACAGCGCGAAGTGCGCGACTACGAACCGCGCGCGGCGCTCTACGCCGGGCCCGAGGGACTGGACGCCTACAGCCGCCTGATCGCCGACGCCGCGCGCGTGCTCGCCCCGGGGGGCCGCCTCATCATGGAACTGGGCTACCGCCAGATCGACGCCATCCGCGCGATGTTCGGCCCGGCCTGGAGCGAACTCGAAGCCGTCTCCGACCTGGCAGGCTTCCCCCGCGTGCTCGCCGCGAGGTTCACCTGTGGGGCGGCGGCCTCTTAGGCCGCTCATGCGCGATGAAAACCATCTTTCACGTCGACATGGACGCCTTCTTCGTCTCGGTGGAGGAACTCTACGACCCGTCGCTCAAGGGCAAGCCGGTCGTCGTGGGAGGGCGGCCCAACGAACGCGGAGTGGTCTCGGCCGCCTCCTACGCCGTCCGCAAGTTCGGCGTGCATTCCGCCATGCCGCTTCGCACCGCCTACCAGAAGTGCCCGCAGGCGATCTTCGTCGATGGGCATCCCGAGCGCTACCGCGACTATTCCGAAAAAGTCTTCCGCATACTGAGCGCCTTCTCCCCGCAGGTCGAAATGGCGTCGATCGACGAAGCCTACCTCGACATGACAGGCACGGCACGGCTGTACGGTCCGCCGCTCAAGGCGGCGCATCTGCTGCACGACCGCGTGAAGCGCGAGACCGCGCTGAACTGCTCGATCGGCATCGCCGCGGCTCGTATGGTGGCGAAGGTCGCCTCCGACCAGGCCAAGCCGAACGGCGTCCTGTGGGTCGTGCCGGGCAGCGAGGCCGGATTCCTCGCGCCACTCGATGTCCGCCGGATTCCCGGCGTCGGCAAGGTCACCGAGCAGCGCCTTCACTCGTTCGGCATCCGCAAGGTCGGCGACCTGGCGAAGCTCGACGAGCGCTTCCTCGAAGAAAAGTTCGGCAAGTGGGGCCTCGCGCTCGCGGGCAAATCGAAGGGCCTCGACGCGGGCGGCTGGTTCGATTCCGATATCGCGGCCTTCGAAGACCCGAAATCGATCAGCCACGAGCACACCTTCGACGTCGATACCGCCGAGCCCGGCAAGCTCGAATCCACGCTGGCCCAGCTTTCGGTCATGGTGGGGCGCCGCCTGCGCGAGCACGGCCTGTACGCGCGCACCGTCCAGTTGAAGCTCCGCTACAAAGACTTCACCACCATCACGCGCGCCCAGACGCTCGACCACGCGACGCAGCTCGACATCGAACTGCTCGACATCGCGCGCCTCCTGTTCCGCCGCAACTGGAAGCCGGGAGCGCCCGTGCGGCTGCTCGGCGTCCACGCGGGCTCGCTCGAGCGGAGCGAAGGCCAGATGACCCTGATGGACTCCGATCGCACCGGCCGCTGGCGCAAGGCACTCGAAGCCGCCGACCGAATGCGGGACAAATTCGGCGAATCCGCCATCTCGCTCGGCAGCGCCGTCAAGCACTCCTGGCGCGAGCGCACGCACGAAAACCCGGCGGGCCTGCCAGGCAAGCGCCCGCCGGGCAAAGCGTAGCTCGAGGCTTCATCCAGCCGCAGACTTTTGCGTGTGCGGCGTGCCGATGTACGGGAACTCACTCAGGATGTCGGTGTGGGGGCGAAGCCCCGTGGGCGGGCACTGATTCTTCGTCAGAAATGCTATCCGGTAATCGATCACGTCGTCGGTGAAGACGCGCCCGTTGGGATACTTCGCGGGCTTCGACGGATCGAAACTCAGCACGTCGGGAAGCGTGCGCTCTCTGTCAATCGCGGCAATCGCCTCCTCGCGGGTGTAGTTGCCGGTGTGCCCCATCAGATGCACGAACTGATCGAGCCACCGTTTGCGGTCGTTCACCGGCTCGCTCGCGTTGTACTCTTCCTTGGTGTCGTCGGTGTTGAAGAAGCTGCACACGCTGGGATGGCCGGCGCGATCGACGTGGACCAGCTTGCCCTCGCGTCTCAGGCTGCATCGCCCCCAGATGTGCAGCTCAGGTTTGGGATCGAGTTCGCTCGCCGGCAGTTCAATCACGGTCGAGAACACGTTCGCTTGCGTATTCGAGTCCACACCGGTCCAGGGGGACTTGCCGCCGAGGTGAGGCTCTGTGAAGTTCCGCTTGCCGCGTGTGTCGAACAGATTTTTGATCCCATCGTAGTCGAAGAAGAACGGGTCGCTGCGGCTTCCGGCGAAGAACTTGATGCTGCCCGCGGTCATGACGTTGGGCGCCGGTCCGAAGGAGACCTCGCCGTCGGAGATGATCTTGGTCCCGGCGGCTTCCGGCGAGCGTGCCTCCTCCCCCCTGGCGATGAACACGTTCACGGTCTGCCTGCCGTTCTGAGGTTTCGAGTACACGTAGCTGAACGCGATGTCGGTCAGGTAATCGCCGTCGTTATCGATATTGAGGCGATAAATTGCATCCGGATGGAGCGCGTCCGCGTTGGGATTCGCATTGAAGATGATCGCGATCCTGTTGTTGCCGCCCGGCGACTGGAACGCGAACAGGTCGCAGAGATCGAGCCGTTGGTCCCCCATCGGCGGCCCTAGGCTGAGCCCAGTGAAATGGTTGGACATTGCCCCCCTCCTTTGCCCACAATTATACGCTGCAAAACCGGAGTACCCCGGTTGCTTTACTCGAATTCCGCCCAGAACACGGTGTGGTCCGACGCGCCTTCGGCCTGGCGCGGGGTGAGGTCGGCTTCGGCTCTTACGCAGCGGGCGGCGAGCGGCGCGGTCGCCAGGATGTGGTCGATCCGCCAGCCCCAGTTGTTCTGAAACGCGTTCCGGAAGTAGTCCCAGTAGGTGTATTGCACGCGGTCTGGGTAAAGCTTGCGGAACACGTCTGTGAAGCCCCATGCCACGGCCTCTTTGTAGGCGTTGCGCGCGTCGATGTGGAAATCGACGTCGTTGACGCGGCGGTCGGGGTGGTAGACATCAATCGGTTCGGGAGCGACGTTCAGATCGCCGAGCCAGACGGCGGGTTTGGCCGGGTCGAGGTGCTCGTCGAAGTAGCGGCGGATACGGCGGAACCACTCCAGCTTGAACGCGTACTTCTCCGTGCCGATCTTGAAGCCTTGCGGCACGTAGGTGTTGAGGATTGGGATTCCCTGAACGACGGTCAGCAGGACGCGGTCGTCTTCGCTGTCGGGACCTTCGTGGAGGCCGTGAAGAACCGATTCCGGCGGCTCGAGCGTCAGGGTCGCGACGCCGTTGTACCCCTTACGGCCGCGAAAAGTGACGTGATAGCCGGTCGATTGCAGCGCATCGAGGGGGAAACAGGCGTCCTCGACCTTCGTCTCCTGAAGGCAGAGCGCGTCGGGACGGTTGCGGCCGAGCCAGTCGACAACGAGCGGCGCGCGTTTGCGAATCGAGTTGACGTTCCACGTGGCAATCTTCATGGCGCACAGACCATGGTATCCGGTCGCAACGTTCGCGGGAAAATTTCCTCCGCGTTGTCCGCTACTTACGGCGGCCGCCTGTATTTTCGCTTGCGGCGGCGTGCTTATCCTCTCTCAGGAGATTCTGATGTCCCCACTCGAAGCCGAGCTTGTCAAAGAGCTGATCGATGCCCTGCTCCTGGAACGCCGGGTGCACCGCAACGTGGACCGCGCGCTCGATGCCCTCGAGGAGTTGCGCGGCCGCGTGGTTATGATGCCGCGCCGCGACCTTTCAGCTTCTCCAGCGCCGGTTCCAGCCGGTGGCGCGAACGCCAGAAATCGCTCCACAGATCGCCGGCTTTTGCGATTCGCGCGGCCATCGTTCTCAGCGTAAAGCGCTCGGCCGTGAGCGACGGCTTCAGTTCGGAGACCGCGACAGGCGCCGAGACCGTCGCGTGCGGCTCCGGGCGAACGCTGTAGACCGAAGCGAGCGACCGGCCCCAGGCGAGTTGCTGGTAATCGAGAAGCACCGTGCCGGACGGGCGCTTGGCGACAATGCGCTGGAAGGTGACCTTCTCCGGCACGCGCGCGCTCACAATGCGCATCACGATTTCGGCGAAGGTGGCGGCCTGCTCGTAGGTGTAGCCGCTCTCGATCGGGACAAAGACGTGGAAGCCGGACGCACCCGAGGTCTTCGGGAACGGCTTCATGCCCGCTTCTTCGAGCACGGCGCAGACCTCGCGCGCAACTTCGACGACGGTCGAGAACGGCGTGCCTTTGGTCGGGTCCAGGTCGAGGAAAACGTAGTCGGGGTGGTCGAGGTCGCCGGTGCGGCTCGCCCAGGGGTTGTGGTCGATGCAGCCGAGCTGCGCGAGCCACAGAAGCGTTGCCACATCGTTGCAGACGGCGTGGCGGACTTGCTTGCCCTCCATGGAAATCGGGAAGCCGCCTTCGATGTCCTTCTGGTAGAACGCGCCGCCGACGAGTCCGTCGGGCATGCGGTGCAGCACGAGCGGGCGGTCCCGCAGAAAGGGCAGGATCAGGCCGGCCACGCTCGCGTAGTAGGCCAGCACTTCACGCTTGGTGACGTTGACTTCGGGGAACCACACTTTGTTAAGGTGCGTGAGCTTCAGGGTGCGGCCCTCGACATCGAGCGTGAGGTTTTCCGCTTTGCTTGCGAGGATCTCGCCGGCATAGGAGCGCTCGGGCGCGGGCGCTTCGGCACTGAAGCGGCACTCCTGGGGGTCGATGTCGTCCCGCAGGCCGATGAACACGGGCGCGCGCAGGTGCTTGTCGCGCGTCCACTCGCTGAATTTCACGCGGGCGATGAGCTTGGGCTTGACCCAGGTGGCCTTCTCGCGCGTCTCCGGGCGCTCGGCGAAGGGCATTTCCTTGGTGGCGAGGGGCTGGAGGCGCTCCCACATGTCCTGCGCGCTTTTCTCGTTGAAGCCGCTGCCCGCGCCCCCGATAAAACGCAGCTTCGAGCCGTCGTAAAGCCCGAGCAGGATGGCTCCGAAGTGATCGCGGCTGCCGCGGGGCGCGGTGAATCCTCCGATCACGGCGTCGATCTCGGAGGTCGTCTTGAGCTTGACCCACTGCGTGCCGCGGCCCGCGCCGTAGCGGCTCTGCGCCTGCTTGCCGACGATGCCTTCGACCCCCCTGTCGCGCGCCAGCCTGTAGAGCCGCTCGCCCTCGCCGGCGACGTGGCCCGAGTAACGCACCGGGTCCGCTGCGTCGAGGATGCGCTTCAGGAAGTTCTTGCGCTCGATGAGCGGGACGTCGCGCAAGTCATAGCCGTCGCAGTAAAGCAGGTCGAACGCGTAATAGATGACGGGCACCGCGGCGACCAGGGCGCCCGGCGGTTTGAGGACGTTCATGCGCTGCTGCATGAGCGAGAAGTCCGGGCGGCCCTCGGAGTCGAGGACGACGGCTTCGCCATCGACGATGGCTGCTTTCGCGCGGAGGCGCTCCGCTATCGCGGCCAGTTCGGGGAACTGCGAAGTCACCTCGCGGTTGCGGCGCGAGCGCAGTTCCACCTTGCCATTACGAATGAAAGCGACGACGCGCATGCCATCCCACTTGATCTCGAAAAGCCACGCGGGGTCGGTGAACGGCTTCTCGATCAGGGTGGCGAGGGTGGGCTCGATGGCGGCGGGCATGGCGGCTTTGCGCGCGCCGGGGAGGTCGCCCGGCTTGCCCGCGCCCAGCGTGAGGCCCGCTTCGATTTCTCCGATGGTGCGCCCGCTAAGGACGGAGCCGTCGTGGCGCTCGATATCCCAGTCCGGCTCAACGGCGCCGTCGGCGTGCTTGATCATGAGCCAGTTCTTCTGCTGCTTCGGGTCCCGCGAACGTTTGCCGGTGTGGACCAGCACGAAACTGCCGCGCAGCTTCTTTCCGTGCAGGGTGAACTTCAGCTCGCCGCGCGCGAGCTGATCGGCGGCGGAAAGCGGGCCTTCCATTTCGTAAGTTCCGCTGTCCCAGAGCTCGACCGGACCGGCGCCGTAGCCCTCCGGGATGACGCCTTCGAAGCCGCCGTAGGCCAGCGGATGGTCCTCGGTCCGGACGGCGAGGCGCTTGTCCTTCGGGTCGAGCGACGGCCCTTTCGGCACCGCCCAGGAGACGAGCACGCCGTCGATCTCGAGCCGGAAATCGTAGTGGAGGCGCGTGGCGTCGTGCTTTTGAACGACGAAGCTGTTGCCCCCGGCGGGGGCGGCGACGGGCGGCGGCTCGGGCGTCTTCTCGAATTTGCGCTTGCGGCGATATTCTTCGAGCGGCATTACCTGAAAAAATCGTGCCACGGATCCTTGCGCGCATCGAGCGTCTCGAAGGCGTTGCGGATGGTCCATTCGTCCGGCCGCAGATCGGGGCGGTCGAGTTCCTCCCAGGCAAGGGGCATCGAGATGGGAGCGCCCGCGCGGGCGCGCACCGCGTAGGCGGGAGCGACCGTCTGGCCGTAGGCGTTCCGGTTCGTATCGATGAAGACTCGCCCGTGGCGCTTGTCTTTGCGCTGCTCGAGCGTCCAGCGATCCGGGCCGTTTTTGACGAGTTCCTCAGCGACGGCGCGTGCGAAGGCGCGGACGGCGCCGAATTCCTGCTTGCGGTCGAGCGGGACGGCGACGTGCAGGCCGGTCTTTCCAGTGGTCTTGACGAAGGCGCGGCGGCGCTGTGCGTCGAGCAGGCTGCGCAAGCTCTGTGCCGCGGCTTTTACCTCCGGGAACACGGCCCCCGAAGGGTCGAGGTCGAAGACGAGCTGGTCGGGGTTCTCGAGCCGGCCGACGCGGCTAAGCCAGGCGTGCGGCGTGACCATGGCCAGGTTGGCGAGATAGACGAGCGTTCTTTCGTCGTCGCAAATGACGTGGCGGACGGTGCCGCCTTCCTTGGGGACGGTAACGGTCTTTATCCAGTCCGGGAAGTGTTCCGGGGCGTGCTGCTGGAAGAAGCCGCGCGCGCCGATCCCGGAGGGAAAGCGCTCGAGGGAGAGCGGCCTCCCGCGCAGGTAGGGCAGTATGCGCGGCGCGATTCGGCGATAGTACTCAATCAGCTCGCCTTTGGCGATGCCTTCGCCGGGGAAGATGACTTTCTGCGGGTTGCTTATGGGGGCGCTCATGGCAACCAGCCGCGCGTCATATAGTCGCTCGCGGTGAGCATCAGCATGATGGCCAGCCAGCAGAAGCCCGCGATGGCGAAGACCAGCGTCAGCTTACCCTCGTACCTCACGTGCATGAAAAACAAGATGACGAGCACGGCCTTCACGATCGCGATGGTCATGGCGAGCACCGTGTTCATCCTCCCCAGATCGAAAAACGCGATCCCCGTGGTGGCGAGCGCCAGGGCCAGCAGCGCGATGAAGACGACAACGTAGGTTCGGGTCATTTGTGCCTGTCCACCAGGTAGAGCAACGGGTACAGAAAAATCCAGACGATATCGACGAAGTGCCAGTAGAGGCCGCACATCTCGACGGTGTTGCTCCTGAGCGTGCGCCTCCCGGCCCGCCACACGAGCACGCTCAGGATGGCGATGCCGATGATCATGTGGAGCGCGTGCAGTCCGGTGAGGGTGAAATAGAAATAGATGAACAGCTCGGCGAGGCGCGAATGTTGGCCCTCCCAGTGCCAGCCGGGGCCGGGCACGTGATGCTCGAGCCACTTGTGGTAGTACTCCGCGAATTTGAGCGCGAGGAACACCGCGCCGAGCGCGATGGTGGTCAACAGAAACACGACGACGCTCCGGCGATGACCGGCCTGGGCCGCGTGGACGGCGAGCGCCATCGTGAAGCTGCTGCCGAGCAGCACGAGGGTCATGACGGTACCCGAAACGATGTCGAGCGTGCGGCTGGCCTCGCCGAAGGCCTCCGGGTACGACACGCGGTACATCGTGTACGCCGTGATGATCGCGCCGAAGAACAGAACTTCGGTGGCGAGGAAGACCCACATGCCGAGCGTGTCGGCGTGATGCTGCTGCGGCAGCGTTTCGAACTGGTGCTCGAGCGGGCTCTGGAGCTGGTCGAGTTCACGCACGCGGGGGCTCCTGGTCGTAGTGATAGGCTTCCTCGAAAACCAGCGGCGGCTCGTCAAAGTTTTCCGTGGGCGGCGGCGAAGGCGTCTTCCATTCGAGCCCGGTCGCGCCCCACGGATTCGGGCCCGCCGGCAGGCCGTACCGCAGCGACCAGAGCATGTAGGCGAGCGGCAACAGGTAGCCGACGGCCAGGATGGAGGCGCCCGCAGTCGAAAGCACGTTGTAGACCTGGAACTCGGGCGGATAGGCATGATAACGGCGCGGCATGCCCAGGTAGCCGAGCACGAATTGCGGGAAGAACGTCAGGTTGAATCCGATGAAGGTGATGACGGCCGCCATGCGCGCCCAGCCTTCCGGATACAGGCGGCCGGTGATCTTCGGCCACCAGAAATGGATGCCGCCAATGTAGGCCATGATCATGCCGCCCACCATGATGTAGTGGAAGTGCGCGACGACGAAGTAGGTGTCGTGCACGTGCGCATCCACGCCAAGCGAAGCCACCATCAGGCCTGTGAGGCCGCCCATCGTGAAAAGGCCGATGAATCCTATCGCGTAAAGAAACGGCGTGTCGAACTGAAGGGAGCCTTTGTACATGGTGGCCGTCCAGTTGAAGACTTTGATGGCCGAGGGCACGGCGACCGCGTAGCTCAGAAACGAAAAGGCCATGCCCGCATAGATCGATTGCCCCGCGATGAACATGTGGTGTCCCCAAACCAGGAAGCCAAGGATGGCGATAGCGAGGCTGGCGAAGGCGACGAAGCCGTACCCGAAGACGCGCTTGCGCGTGAAGCATGCCACCAGCTCGCTTACGACGCCCATGCCGGGCAGGATCATGATGTAGACGGCCGGGTGCGAGTAGAACCAGAACATGTGCTGGAACAGGATCGGGTCGCCGCCGAGAGCGGGGTCGAAGATGCCGAGGCGGAAAACGCGCTCGATGGCGACCAGCAGCAGCGTGATCGCGACCACCGGCGTTCCGAGCACCATGATAACGGCGGTCGCGTAGTTCGACCAGAGAAACAGCGGCAGGCGCATCCACGTCATGCCGGGAGCGCGCATGGTGTGGATGGTCACGATGAAGTTGAGTCCGGTGAGGATGGAGGAGAAGCCGTTGATGAAGATGCCGACGATGGCGAGGACGACATGCGTGGTCGAGAAGGACGAGCTGAACGGGGTATAGAACGTCCAGCCGGTATCGACGCCGCCGCTGATGAGCGCGGTGAGCGTAAGGATAGCGCCGCCGATGTAGAGATACCAGCTCAGCAGGTTGACGCGCGGGAAGGCGAGATCGCGCGCGCCGATCATCATCGGCACCAGGAAATTGCCGAGCGTGGCCGGGATCGACGGGATCAGGAAGAAGAACACCATCACGATGCCGTGCATGGTGAAGGAGCGGTTGTACGTGTCGGACGAGACGAGGTCGCCCGGCGGTGTGAGCAATTCGAGGCGGACGAGGCCCGCGAAGAGCGCGCCGACGAAGAACATCAGCGTGATGCTCACCAGGTAGAGAATCGCGATGCGCTTGTGATCCGTGGTGAGGAGCCACGAGCGCACGGTGTGGGAGGCGTTCAGGTAGTTCGTTGTGCGCCCGATGCCTGCGGGTTCGATGGATGCGGCCATGCTATTCGGTCTCCGGTTCCTGCTCCGCGCGCCCCTCGCCCTGTCCGGAACCAATGCCCGCGCCCGGCCGGGCGAGCGCAGGGGTTCCGAGCGACTTGATGTAGGCGATCAACTGGAGGATGCCGTCCTCGCTGACTTCGCCCTGGAAGCTCGGCATGAGGTTGGGGTATCCGGCGACGATCTTTGCGCCGGGATCGACGATGGATTCGCGGAGATAGGCTTCGTCGGCGATCGCGACGCGGCCGTCGGCGAGTCCCACTCCCTTCATGTAGAGGCCGTTCAAGTTCGGCGCGAGCACTCCGTGGCAGTTGACGCAGCCGAGGCGCCGGTAGAGTTCCGCGCCTGCCTGCGCCATCGTCTCGCCCGCGCCGCCGTTGAGCCAGTGCTCGTAATCCGCGGGATTCATAACGTAGACCGTGCCCCTCATGCGCGAGTGGCTCGTGCCGCAGTATTCCGCGCAGAAAAGGTGGAAGGCGCCGGTCTTGGTGGCGCGCACCCATTCGGTGGTGTACATACCGGGCACGGCGTCTTTCTTGATGCGGAACGCGGGCATGAAGAAGCTGTGGATGACGTCCTGCGAGGTGAGGATGAACTGCACGTTGCGCCCGGCGGGGATGTGGACTTCGTTGATCTCGCGCCGGCCGCTGGGGTGTTGCACGTACCACATCCATTGCTTGCCGACCACGTAGATTTGCGTGGAGTCTTTCGGCGGATTGCCGTTGGCGTAGAAGATGCTCGCGCCCCAGAAGAAGAAAATCAGGAAGATCACGAGCGGGAGGGCCGACCAGAGCGTTTCAAGCCCGATATTACCGCGGATGGCACGCGGGCGCTCGCCGGGCGCGCGGCGGCGATAGCGGATTCCGAAAAACAGGATGAGGCCGAAGATGAGGAGCGTCACGAGCGCGGCGGAGGCGAGCTCGAAGGCGAACAGGGCGTCCACATTGCGCGCTTGCGCGGAGGCGGCGGTGGGCCACAGCGGCATGGCGGTCATGCGCGTGCTCCCCTGGCGCGGCGGCGGCGCTGGGCCGCGACGATCAACGCGAATACGCCGATGAACGTCGCGACGGCACCGGCTCGCACGAGGTTGAGAATCGCCAGGCTGTACTTGCCCGTGGCGGGGTCGTAGTGGAAACAGTACAGCAGGATCTTATCGACGGGCCGGCCGATACGGTTCGACGACGCATCGAGGAGCGCGAGCCGCAGGTCTTCGGCGGAGTACTCGACTCCGTACTGATAGCGGGCGACGCGTCCCTCGGGTGTGAGGACGACGATACCGGCGGCGTGAGCGTATTGCCTGCTCTCGGGGTCGTACTCGTAGCGGAAGCCGACGGCATCAGCGACGGCGCGGATGGCGGGTTCGGTTCCGGTGAGAAAGTGCCAGTCGGCTCCCCGGCGGCGGTACTTTTCGAGATAGTTCGCTTTTTTTGCGGCCGCCAGGACAGGGCCTTCCTTCGGATTTATGCTGATGACGACGGCCTCGAATTCGTTGCCCGCCGTGAAGCCGAGCGCGCGGAAGGCGCGCAGCTCGCCGTTCAGCGCGAGCGTGCAGAGCATGGGGCATTCGTAGTAGGCCAGCGTGAGGACCACCGGCTTGTTGCGGAAGTAAGTTGCGAGCGCGACGGCGCGGCCGGCTTCGTCGCGGAAGGGTACATCGAGCGGGACTTGCGCGTTGAGCTTCTGGTCGAAGGCGACTTTCTTGAGGAGGTCGGGACGCGGCGCTTTGCGTTCGATCCAGGGGACGATGTCCTGGGCGTGAGAGGCGACGGCGACGAGCGCAAACGCGAGTGCCAGTCTCATCGCGAAGCTCCCGGGAGCGGCTTGCTAGGCTCGAGATCAGGCGGGCGGTTGAAACGCGGTACGGGCGCTCCGGTCTGCGGCCCGCCGGATTCCGGGCCGGTGTCGGGGACCGTCGCGGGCTGCGCGCCTTGCGTCGGCAGGCCGCGCATAGCGAGCAGGTCCATCGCGCGGTTGATCGGAATGCGGGCGACTCCCCCCGGCTGGTCCACCCAGCCATAGCTTCCGAGCACGGCGTCTTCGTGCCGGCGCAGGTTGTAGATGTCGAACTGCGGCTTCGCCTGAATGCGCGGCGCGGGCGGGACCTGTGTCAGCTCGGCGGAGGCGGCCGGTGGCGTCCGCGCGGCGAAGGTGCCGTACAACCACCAGAGGAAGACGAGGCTGAGAGCGACCCCCAGAAGCAGGCTACCGAGGAAGATGTAGACCCCGGTGGGGTTGACGTCCTTGTGTTCGAAGGCCCCCGCGGGGGTCATGCTTTCTGCCATGATTCCTCCAGGCGCGGATCGTGCAACGGCACGAGGGGGCGCTTGCCGAGCTGCCACAACAGCAGCGCGATCCAGATGCCGCCCAGTCCTATGGGGGCAGCGAAGTCGAGCCACGAAACGAAGATGCGGTCCGGGTGGAAAGCGGGCTCGACGTTCCAGTACTGCTCGATCAAGTGGACGATGACGACGAACGCCGCGATGGTCGCGATGCGGTCCGCGCGGCGCTTGTTGCGCCTCCCGAGCAGGATGAAGAACGGAACCCCGAAGTGGAAGATAGCCACCACGACGGTGATCCACGCCCAGTTGCCGCGCGTGCGATGGAGGTACCATACGATCTCTTTCGGCAGGTTGCCCGACCAGGTGATGATGAGCTGCGACACTTCGACGTAGGCCCAGAGGATGACGAAGGTCCAAAGCAGGTTGCCGAGATCCTGATACTCCTTATACGAGACGAGGTCCCGAAGCGGGGCGCGGCGCGAGACGTAGCGCAGAGCAAAGATGGCGACGCCGAGTACCGTGAGGACCTGGCCGACCAGGTAGAACCCGGGGAACATGGTGGAATACCAGTCGGCTTCGAGCGCCATGATCCAGTCGACGACGGCGAAGGTCGTGGCGAACGAATAAAGAATGATGCCCGGGCCGCTGAGCTTCGCGCGGAGGCTTTGATAGCGAAAATCGCCGGTTTCGTCCTGGCGGCGCGACCAGGTATTTAGCAAGTAGCCGATAACTCCCCAGATCAGGAAATAGATTAGCAGCCGTGTTATTACGAAGGGCGTGTTGAGATAGACGATCTTGTGGGCGAGCGCGCGGTCGAGCGAGACGGCGTGCGCGTCTGCGTAGGTGTACAAGCGCGGGATGCCGAGCACGAGCGGGATCGCGAGCGCGAACATGTAGGGCAGCGTGCGCAAGGCCGCTTCGAGGATGCGCTGGATGACGAAGCCCCAGGCGCCTCCGACCAGGTAATAGAGCATGAGCAACTGGCCGCAGCCGACAGCCGCGCCGATCCAGAACCAGTAGGCCCACAGGTACGAGCGGAGGACCTGCGTGGGCTCGAAGACTGCGCCGATCGCGCAGGCGGCCAGGCCGAGGGCTCCAGCGATGAGGGCGGTCTTCATTGGGCTGCTCCCGGAAGTTGGGCGCGGTCCTGTGGGGGCAGGTCCGCGGCCGCGGCGTTCTGGCTGAACTGCAGCGCGCGTATGTAGGCGACGATCGCCCAGCGGTCGCGCGGCGGGATGCGGTCGCCGTAGTCGTACATGGCGGCGAAGCCGTGCGTGATGACGTCGTAGAAATGGCCCGCTGGCGCGTTCCTGAGGCGGTAGATATGGAACGAGCGCGGCGTGCGGAAGCCGCGCTGCGCGACGATTCCGTTGCCGTCGCCGAGCCGGCCGTGGCAGGGTGCGCAGAAGATGTTGAAGCGCTGCTGCCCGCGGGCGAGGACTTCGCGCGTGATGGGGAACGGGAAAGCCGTGACGAGGCGGCCGTTCACGCGGGCGCTGTAGCGGATTTCGTCCTGCGCGAGCGAACTCTGCGGGACGGTGCCGGCCACGAGCGGGCGCGCCGAGAGGCCGTCATCGTAGAAGGGCGAGGCGCGGAGGGTTTTGGCTTTGGGGGTGTCCTGCATGTCGTAGCGGCAGGCGGGGAGGGCGAGAGCAAGCAGGAGGAGCAGGGCTTTACTCCGGCACATCGTACACCCCCACGGGATTCAGGCCTTCGAGGAAGCGCTTCGTTTTCTCGGAGTCGTAGTTCGGGTCGGCGGCTTCGACGCAGACGAAGTAGCGGTCGCGGGAGGCGCGCACAAACTCGGGCACGTTGAACACAGGGTGGTACGGCGTGGGCAGGCCGTTCGAGACCATGATGCCGTAGATCAGCGCCGTAAGCGATCCACCGAGCACGGCGATTTCGAATGTGATCGGGATGAACGACACCCAGCTCAGCAGCGGGCGGCCTCCGATGTTGATCGGGTAGTCGATGCCGTTGGCGTAGTACTGGAAGAAGAAGCCCGTGATCGCGCCCGCGAGGCCGCCGAGCAGCACGGCGAAGGGCACGCGCGTATCGTGGAGGTCCATCGCGTCCGAGAGGCCTTCGACAGGACTCGGCGAATAGGCGTCCATGCGGCGGTATCCGGCGCCGCGCGTGCTGCGCACCGCGTCGAGGAAGCGCTCCGGCTCGTCGAACTCGGCCATCACGCCGTAGATGGGATACGCCGCGTTCATTCATGCCCTCCGGCGGCGGCCTTGCGCGCGGTATCGCGCAACTCGAACATCGTGATCATCGGGAGGTAGCGCAGGAACAGGAGGAAGAACGTCAGGAACAGCCCCCACGTGCCGACGAAGATGATCCAGTCGAGCGGCATTCCGGCGTACATGCCCCAGGAGCGCGGCAGAAAATCGCGGTGCAGGCTGACGATCACGATCATGTAGCGCTCGAACCACATGCCGGTCTGGACCATCAGGGCGGCCAGGAACAGCGCCAGCGGATTGCGGCGCACGCGCCTGAACCAGAGCGTCTGGATCGAAGCGACGTTGCATAACACGGTGGCCCAGTACACCGGCGCGTACGGCCCCTTGGCGCGGTTGTAGGCGAGGAACGATTCGTAGGTGTCGGCGCTGTACCACGACATGAACCACTCGACGACGTAGGCGTACGCGACGATCAGGCCAGTGGCGAGCATGATTTTCGCCATGTTGTCGAGATGCCGCACAGTGATGAGATTTTCGAGTCCCCAGATGCGGCGGATCGGGATCGCGAGCATGATGACCATGGCGAAGCCCGAAAAGATGGCCCCCGCGACGAAGTAGGGCGGAAAAATGGTGCTGTGCCAGCCGGGGAGGATTGCCACCGCGAAGTCGAAACTCACAACGGTGTGGACCGAGACAACGAGCGGGGTCGCGAGGCCCGCGAGCAGGAGGTAGGCGTCTTGAAACCGATGCCAGTGTTGCGCCGAGCCGCGCCAGCCCAGCGAGAGGATGCCGTAGGTCTTCTGGCCGAGCGGGCTGCTCGTGCGGTCGCGCATCGTGGCGAGGTCGGGGATGAGTGCCGCGTACCAGAAGATGAGCGAGACGGTGAAGTAGGTGGACACCGCGAAGACGTCCCAGATGAGCGGGCTGCGGAACTGCGGCCAGACCGACATCGTGTTCGGAATCGGCAGCAGCCAGTAGAACAGCCAGGGGCGGCCCAGGTGCGCGAGCGGATACATGCCCGCGCACACGACGGCGAACAGGGTCATGGCCTCAGCGATGCGGTTGATCGAGTTGCGCCACTCCTGGTGGAGCAGCAGGAGGATGGCGGAGATGAGAGTGCCCGCGTGGCCGATTCCAATCCACCAGACGAAGCTCGCGATGGCGATTCCCCAGGCGACCGGGATGTCAATGCCCCAGACGCCGACTCCTTTGAGCAGGAGGACGAACAGGCCTCCGAGGAGGCCGACCAGCAGCAGCGTCGCGAGACCGAAGATCGGGAGCCAGACTTTCGTTTGCGGGTGTTTGATCGCGATGTGCGAAACCTGGTCGGTCAGGCCTTCGGGCGTGGTGCCCGGGGCGATCACGGGATCGAGGGTGATGTCGCGGCGCAGGTCGGGCATCAGAGACTCTCCCTGTCGAGTTCCGGATTCGGGTTCAGCACGCGCGCGAGGTAGGTCGTGCGCGGGCGTGTGTTCAACTCACCCAGAAGCGCATAGTCGAGCGGCTGCCGCTTGAGTTGTGCCACGCGGCTGTTGCGGTCGTTCAAATCTCCGAAAACGATCGCCCCGGTGGGGCAGGCCTGCTGGCACGCGGTCCGGATCTCGCCGTCCCGCACGGTGCGGTCCTCGATCTCCGCCTTGATCTTGGCGGCTTCGATACGCTGCACGCAGTAGGTGCACTTCTCCATCACGCCGCGGCTACGGGGCGTCACTTCGGGATTGCGCATGAGCTGATAGCTGGGAGTCGCCCAATCCGTGTAGAGATAGAAGTTGAACCGGCGCACCTTATAAGGGCAGTTGTTCGAGCAGTAGCGCGTGCCGACGCAGCGGTTGTAGACCATCTGGTTCAGCCCTTCGGAGCTGTGGTTCGTCGCATTGGTCGGGCACACCAGCTCACACGGCGCGTTCTCGCAGTGCATACAAAAGTTGGGCTGAAGCAGCGCGCGCGGGGCGTCGGGCTCGCCCTCGTAGTAGCGGTCGATGCGGAGCCAGTGCATTATGCGGCCGCGATAGACCTGGTGCTTGCCGACGGTGGCGATGTTGTTCTCGGAGTCGCAGGCCGCGATGCACGCGTTGCAGCCGACGCAGGCGTTGAGATCGACCGAGGCTCCCCACTGGTAGCCGTCGTGACGCCACTCGGGGTAGAGAGTGAAATCGCGCGGCGGCGCCTCCTCGAACGGTTCCTTGTGTGCGAAGTGCGGGTCGCGGCGGTAAGTCTCGAGCGAGCCGAGGCGGACGGGGAAGCGGCCCGCGGATCCGTAGTTCTGCTGCGTCGCGGCGAGTTCATAAGCCCTGCCGGTCTGGGAAATCTTCACGCCCGCGCTCTGCCAGAGCGCGTCCGAGGTGCGCAGCGGATAAATGTCGAAGCCGCAATTGCCCGCGCGGCCGGCGCGCTTGCGGCCGTAGCCGAGCGTTACCGTAGCGGTGTCGTCGGCGTGGCCCGGCTGCACCCAGAGCGGGAATTCGGTTTTGCGCCCGCGGTGGTCGAGCTGGATGAGCGCGCCGTTCTGAAGGTTGAGGCGCTTCGCCGTCGCCGGACTGACCATGGCAACGCTGTCCCACGTGAGCATGGACGGGGTCTTCGGCAGCTCCTGAAGATAGGGATTGTTGGCGAAGCGGCCGTCGAGGATGGTCGCATCCGGGCGGAATTGAATTTCGTAGGCACCATGCGCGGCGGCGGGCTGCGCCGAAACGCCGGCTCGCGGAGTCACGGCCACCGGCTCGGACGCACCGGCGATGAAGCCGTCGTGCAGAGCCGTCCGCCAGAACGTTTCGAAATCCGGACGGCGCCAGGTCTCTTGCACGATGGCGTACGGCGAGCGGTCCGGCTCGCCCAGCAGCGCGGCGAGCAGTTCGTGCTTCGAGCGGCCGCGGTAGAGCGGCGCGATAAGCGGCTGTATGATCGATGCCGTGCCATCGTAGGCCACCGCGTCGCTCCACTCTTCGAGGTATGTCGTCGCCGGGATGTGCCAGTCGCACAGAACCGCGGTCTCGTCGTCGTACAAGCCGTGGTGCACCTTCGTCGCCACGCGGCGGAGCGCGCCGGCGAAGTCGAGATCCGCGGGCGCATCGTAGGCCGGGTTCACGCCGCTCATAATGAGCAGGTCCACGTTGCCGGCGCGCATGTCGGCGATCAGCGTGCGCAGGGAGTCAAGCTGATCCACCGGCTCGACCTCATTCGACGGCAGGTAGACGACCGTGTTCCCCGCATTGCCGAGCGACGCGTTGATCGAATGCGCGAGCGCGTGCAGCTCGGGCGGCTGCTGGTCTCCCACGAGGACGAGACTCGCGCCGCGGTGCGCCTGCAGATCTCTGTTCACGGCAGCGAGCCACTTCGCGTGCTCCGCCGGCGGCGGCCCTCCGGCGAGAGCGCGCAGCACCGGTCCCATCTCGCCCGGCTTCACGCGAAACCTGTGGTCGGCGCTCGCTCCGGTGTTCGTGTATGCCGCCTCGGCCACATAGAGCCGGTTGACGTTGCTCGAGCGCGAGCCGCGGCGCGCGGCAAAATCGTGCGCGTTCCGCACGCCCGCCAGTCCGCGGCACAGAAAATCGGCGTCGAGCGAGAAGACGACGTCCGCGCGGTCGAAGCGGTAGACGGGATTCACCGCGCTCCCAAACGCCATCTGCGCTCCGGCGCGCGCATTGTCGCGTCCGGCCGCCTCCCATTGATGCCACTTCGAGCCGGGATACTTCGACAGCAGCGCGCGGATCTGCCTTCCGAGCGTGGGCGAGATCACCGTATCGGTGAGCAGCCGCAGCCGCGCGCTTTGCGGCAGCGCCGCCAGGAACTGAGTCCAGTCGCTGATGCGCCCGCTGTGCAACACGGCCTGCGACCGGTCGGGGTCGTACAGTGTCATCAGCGAGGCCTGCGCAAACGCATCGGTCGCGCCGAGGCTTGCCGGATGCCGCGGGTTGCCCTCCACCTTCACCGGGTGCCCCATGTGGCTCTTGACCAGCAGGCCGAGCGCTTCGCCCTGAAGCGGCATTGTGGTGGCGAAGTAGATCGGCTCGCCCTGCACGATGTCCGCCGGCTGATTCACGTACGGCACGATCTTTTCGGGCGGCTGGCGCACACAGCCCGTGAAGCCCGCCATCGCCACGGCCGCGCCCATTACGCGCCAGAACTCGCGGCGGTCCATGCCTTCGAGGCCGGGAGGCGCGTCCGCCTCCGCCGCCGGCGCGCGGCCGATTTCATCGGGATTCGACCAAAGCGGTTTCATCTGTGGCACGTGTAGCAATCCGTCAGTTTTTGAATCCGGTATTCCTTCACCAGGCGCCGGCCCATCGTGAGCTGATCCTCCGTGGGTCTCCAGGTCATGTCGAAGACGTGCTCGCGCGGGCGGACGAACAGTTCGGGCGAACGGTGGCATGAAAGGCACCACTGCATTTGCAGCGATTTTTCACGCCGCACCAGAGGCATTTCATCCACGCGGCCGTGGCACATGATGCAGGCCACGCCCTTGTTCACATGGATGCTGTGGTTGAAGTAGACGAAGTCGGGCAGGTCGTGCACGCGCACCCACTCGATGGGCTTGTTGTTCGCCCAGCTTTCGCGCACGGGCTGCAGATACGGGCTGTCGGACCATAGCTGCGAATGGCAGCTCATGCAGATGTGCGTGGACGGGATGCCGGCAAAAGCGGAGGTCTCAACCGAGGTGTGGCAGTAGCGGCAGTCGATGCCGTCGTCGCCGACGTGATGCTTATGGCTGAACTGGACGGGCTGCTCGCGGATCACGCCGACCCGGTTGAAGTACGGCGAATCCCAGATGACGTAGGCGGCCCAGAGCCCAACTGAGAGAAGGATGACGGCGAGAATGAGACTTAACTTCGAGACGACATTACTGCTGCGATGGAAAATTTGCGGCATCCCGATCGCGGCCCCTCTGCGCCCCGGCGCCAGTCCCAGCACGCCGCCGCGCCTTTGACTTCATTATGCAGATTTTGCGGGGGCCGTGATGTTGCTCGATAATCGGGTCACATTGTGAGCTTTCCGAGCGCAGCCCGAAGCTTGTCGCCGGCCTCTCGCATTTCGCCTTCTTTATAGGTGCTGCGCGGCCAGAAGAATCCGCGAAGCCCGTCCTTCGGGCGGCGCGGCACGATGTGGACGTGAAGGTGCGGCACGCTTTGGCTTACGCGATTGTTGATCGCCACGAACGAACCTTCGGCCCCAAAAGCTTCCTGAACCGCGCGGGTTATAAGCTGCGCGTTACCAAACAAGGGACCGAGGAGCGCAGCCGGCAGGTCTGTGAAGGTCTCATGGTGATCGCGAGGGATGAGAAGCGTATGACCGGGGAACAGCGGACGTGCGTCGAGGAAGGCGAGGGTCCGGGCGTCTTCGAAGACGATTTCCGCCTCGGCGCGGCCCGAGGCGATCTCGCAGAACTTACAAGCCACGGATGAATTGTACACGCCGTTTGTACCAGGTTTGGAAGCGGCATGGAAGAAACGCGACAAAGAAGTTCTTTCGTTTCTTTCTAATCGGTTCTGAAGGAACCTAAATGCGGGCTGGCACGGCGCGTGCAGGAAGCGATGCTCGGGGACCGCTTTGCGGAGGACTAGAAATGGGAGCCCTTATCGTTAATTGGGTATTAGGATGGTTCGCTTTGGCACTGCTGGCGAACATTTTTCCCGGCTTCCGTGTCACAGAGTTCGAGTCGGCGCTGCTGGCCACGAGCATCGTGGCTCTCATCAGCGGCGCAACCTCGGCGCTGCTGAAGAGGATGAATTCGCAGGCCGGGTTGGTGATCGCCTCGATTCTGCTGGTCCTTGCGGACGCGTTCCTGTTCCGCCTGACGGCGCTGGTAATTCCCGGTTTTGCGATGCGCGCGTTCTATCCGGCGCTGGCCGGCGCGCTGCTTCTGCTCGGCCTGCACCTCGCCGTGCTGCGCTTCACGCGCGTGCGCGCAAGCGTACAGACCGGACCGCTCATGCACTCCTAGACCTGGGGGATGCGAGGAGGGCCGCTGCCTACTCCGGCAGCGGCTTTCCTTTCGTTTCCGGCGCGAACGGCAGCGCCGCAAGGCCGATCAGAAATACCAGGCACATGGTAACTCCGGCATAGCGCATCGGCTCGGAATAGCCGCTATAGACGCGGCTGGTGAGCAAGCCAAGCGTAAGCGGGCCGAGCGCCGCCACGAAACGTCCCACGTTGTAGCAGAACGATGTGCCGGTGCTGCGAAGGCGCGTCGGGAACAACTCCGGCAGGTAGATCGCGTAGCCGCCGAACAGCGCGAGCTGGCAGAAGCCCATCAGCGGAATCATCCAGAAAATGTCCACGAACGTGCGCAAGTTCCAGAACGTGAACGCCGTGACGGCCATCGCGGCCACGAACGAAATCGCGAACGCCTTGCGCCTCCCCATGCGGCTCGTGACGCGCGTGAAGACGTAGACGCCGAAGAAAGCGCCCGCGTTCTGCAAC
Source organism: Acidobacteriota bacterium (assembly GCA_050261515.1). Classification (GTDB taxonomy): domain Bacteria; phylum Acidobacteriota; class Terriglobia; order Bryobacterales; family Bryobacteraceae; genus JBLNDJ01. The sequence continues at coordinate 79,238 of JBLNDJ010000058.1, forward strand.
AGCGACGTAATGCCGACCCAGAACGTCTTCTTGCCCGCGATCAAATTTTCCGGGAGCCCCTGCGCGCGGAAAGTCTTGTCGAGCACGCTCGAGAGCAGGTCGAAGCTGAAGAAGCCGATGCCCCACAGCCCGACCACACCCGCGAACGCCAGCAGCATGCCGATTATGGTGTTGCGGCGCCAGCGCGGGTCGGTCAGCAGCTCGCTCATCGAACCGAGCTTCTTCTTTTCCGCCTTGGCCTTGCGCCACTGCTCGGGTTCCTGAAGCTTGCGGAAGATGAAGATCGCCAGCAGCGCGGGCAGCGCGCCAAAGGCGAACATCGGGCGCCAGGAGCTTGCGATCGAGCCGCCTTGTTCGAGCTGGCCGAGCACGATGGCGAGCAGGGCGGCGATCATGTTGCCGATGGCCGAGAGCGCTTGCAGCCAGCCGAGCGCGAAGGGGCGCGCTCGGTCGGGCATCGTCTCGGCGACAAGCGCCACGCCGACCGCGAACTGCCCGCCCACGCCGAGGCCGGTGAGCGCGCGGTAGATCGAGAAATCCCAAACGTTGGTCGAGAACACGCTCAAGCCGGTGAAGATGGAATAGAAGAGGATGGTGAGGATCATCGTCTTCACGCGGCCGATGCGGTCGCCCAGGATGCCGAACAGCACGCCGCCCGAGGCCCAGCCGATCATGAAGATCATGGTCGAGTAGCCGGCGTATTCGGCGACGGCGCTTGCCATGGAAGCGTCATTCGCCCGCGCGCCGAGCAGTTCGAGAATCGCCGGCCGGCGCGCCAGGTTGAACAGCTGCTGGTTCATCGTGTCGAACATCCAGCCGAGCGACGAAACCACCAGAACTAACCAGTGATAGCGCGTGAGTCCCGCGTACCACGGACCTTGGTCGACGGGCGGCGCCGCGCGCTTGGAAGTAGATTCTAAGGAGGACATGAAGTGCCTATTGTAATGCAGGAGGAGACGAAAAAGCGTCCTCTTGCATCTCCGCGGTGAGGTAGTTCCGGCCGGGTCCTACAAGCTTCTCAGGTGGAAGCCTCCGTCCACGTTCAGGACCTGGCCGGTGGAGTAGTCGAGAAAGCCGTCCGCAATAGCGCGCACCGCAAGCGCGATGTCGCGCGGTTCGCCCATGCGGCGTTGCGGGAGCAAACCGGCGCCGATCTTTTCGTCGTAAGCCTTTTCGACTTTGGCGATCATATCCGTGCGGATGATGCCGGGGCGAATTTCAAAAACCTTCACACCGCACGCGGCCAGGCGCTCGGCCCACAACGCGACCGCCATGCTGAGTCCCGCCTTCGAAATGCAGTATTCCCCCCGGTTCACCGAAGCCGTGTAGGCCGAAATCGACGTCACGAAGACGATGCGGCCTTCGCCGCGGTTCGCCATGTCGCGCGCGGCAAGCTGCGTCAGGAAGTAGGGACCCTTGAGGTTGGTCGCGATCAGCTCATCGAAGCTTTCCTCGGTGGCTTCGAGAATGTCGCGGCGCTCACGCGGCGCCATGCCCGCATTGTTGACGAGCAGATCGATCCGTCCGAAGCGCTCCTTCGCGAACGCGATGAGAGCCTCGCGGTCTTCCCGCGAGCCGATGTCGCAGCGCAAAATCTCGACGCCGGTTTCGGCGCGCATGGACTCGGCGGCGTCCAGCCGGCCGCGATAGGTCGCAATGACGTCGTGGGTGCGCGCGAGTTCTGTCGCGACTCCCCGGCCGATCCCACGGCTCGCTCCCGTGACGATGGCGACGGGCTTCACTTCGCGGCCCCTTGAAGAGCGGCATCCAGGGCTTTCGAAATCTCTTCGAGCGTAATGGTCTCCACGAAAGGAACTCCGTTCACAAATGCGGTCGGCGTGTGAGATACGCCACGCGCCACGCCGTCCTGAAAATCCTTCTCGACGAGGGCGTCGAGGCGCTGGTCGTCGAGGGCCGCGAGCGCACCCGCCGGATCCACCCCCCCGGCTTTGGCGAAGGCGGCGAGCCGGTCCTTGAAATTCTCGGGCGTCGTCTGCTTGATGGAGCGCATCGTCTCGCGCCGGTATTTCAGCGCGAGTTCGGGGCTCTTCTCCTGGAAGAAGCGCGCGGCGACCGCGGCCTGCCGCGCCCACGCGTGTTTCGCGAGCGGGAAATCGCGATGCTCGAATGCAACCGTGCCGCCGTACTTCGGCAGCAGCTTTTCGTCCATCAGGTTACGAAACGCGGCGCAGTCCGGGCATTGCAGGTCTTCGAAGATCAGCACGCGCACCGGGCTTTCCGGGTTGCCTTCGACCAGGCGGCCGCCCGCCCCCAGCGCCAAAACGGGAACGAGCGCCGCGAGAAGTCCGAACCTCATAATTTGACCGGGGATTGCAGGGTGAACGTCAGGCGCGTTTCGGACGGGATTTTCACTTCCGCCCCCGAGGTGAGCACGCGCACCGCAGTGCCGGCTCCGGCGCCCGACGCGGCTCCGATGGCGGCGCCTTTGCCGCCTCCGGCGATGGCTCCGATGATGGCGCCGAGCGCGGCAGTGCCGCCGATGACCTTGGCGCTATCGCCGGTGCGCGACTCGCCCGTGGTCGTGACCGATCCGCTCGAGACGCTGACCGGATGGCCGTTGATCACGATGGAGTCGAGACCGAGCGTGAGCTGTCCGCCGCCGGAGAGCTTGTTCGGGTCTTTCGATTCAACCAGGCGCGTGACGACATCCGCGCCGCGAGGCACGACGGTCTGGCTGCCCACGGTGAGCGGCTCGTCCACGCTCGCTTTGAAGGTCTGGCCCGGGCGGGCTGTCTTCGAATCGACCGCGTCGATCATTCGAACCGTGATGGCGGATCCGGCGGGAATTTCAACTCCGGTGACCACGGGCGCGGGCGCCGTATCGGGCTCGCGCAGGACGGGCGCGGCAGGCTGGGGCGCCGGGGCCGGGGCCGCCGCGACTACTGGAGCAGCAGGCGCTGGAGCGGGAGGCGCCGGAGCGGGAGCAGGCGCGGGCGCCGGGGCTTCCGCCGCGGCAGCGGCCGGCTTCGCTCCCTCGAACTGGAGGCTCGAAATCTCGGTCACATCGAAGGTCTGCACGTTGCCGCCGACGGCCATCCGGACCTGGCGGGCGCTGCCGCCCAGGTACTGCCCCTGGATCGTCCTGCCGTCGTGCAACACGAGCGTGTCGGCCTGCGCCATCGACAGCGCGAAGACGGCGCACCACAACATCCTGGTTCCCATGTTGATGTACCTCAGATCTCCCATCTTAATCAATGACGAAAACGGGAGGGAGATAGTTGCCTTGCGGGGCGGGCTCCCGGACCGCGCCGCCCCACTATTTCTCTGCCGCGACGCGCCCGCCGACGCGCGCGGCATCGACGATTTCGGCCACGATGGAACGCCCGCGCTCGAGAGCCCGTTCGTAAATCTGGTTGCGCTCCTCGCGCGACAGGCCGTAGCCGATGCGGTAGAAACGCTCCAGTCCCGTGCCCACCGTGAAGGTTCCGGCGTAGGCGATGGCCGCCTTCGGAATGAGCCCGCCGCCGAAGGGGATCTTGCCGACCAGCTCGCGCGCCAGCGCGCGCCATCCGAACGCGCCCGCCACAATTCCGGCGATTTGCACGCGCTGTTCTTTGTAGCCGACATCCTGGTCGCTCGCGCCCGCGAGAAGGAACGCCATGCGCACCTGGTTCATCGTGAGGAACGCCGTGTCGGAGGCAAACTCTCCCACGGCCCATGGCAGCTCAATCAAGCTCGGGATGATGTCCGGCAGCGCGGTCACCGCCGAGAAGGTCGCGTTTTCCTTCGCGATCGAGCGCACGATGCGGTCGATCACAGGCTTGCGGAACGGCAGAAAATTGCGCGCGAGCGCGAGGCTCAGGTCTTCGCGGCGCTCGACGATGCGGCGGATCGTGCGCTCGGGGCGCGCCGCGTCGAAGCGGAACGCACCCGGCGGGCACAACAGCTCGTGTTCGCATAGCACAAGGTCGAATTCCCGGCTCGGAGCCGATTCGCCCACGCGGTGCAGGACGCGGGCCGTCTCGAACCGCCGGGTCCGCGATAGCGAGGCCGGCACAAGCAACTCCTCCATGGCCGCGAAGCCTTCATTGCTCGAAGCCATGAGGCCAACGCTGATGGGACGGTCCGCCATCGCCCGAACGTCGCGCGGGTTCAAATTCTTGAGCGCCTTCCGGATCTGACCGTAGATGTGACTGGCCATAGCTAGATGGGCCGCCGGGCTCCCTTGACGCGAAACATCACCCGCAGCCCCTGACGCCATTCTACCCCGAGGCCGATGCGCTCGACCTCGATGGACGGATCGAAGTATCGCAGGATGGTCTCCGTCTTCGGGTGAAAACTCAGCGCCGGAGCCACCAGCAGAAGCCGCGGCCAGCGGGTCAGCAATTCGACCCCCGGGAAGTATCCCTTCCGCGAGAACTCGCCGCGTTCGGCGTGCCAGCGGACTCGCATCCAGTAATCGAGCGCCTGAAGCGGCAGGTGTATGTCCTCCGACGCCTTCAACTCGAGCACCGCGAGACGGCCGTCGCGGCCGGCGGCAACCAGGTCGATGACCCGGCGGTCGCCGCCCGCGACCGCCGGCACCTGGCCGTAGATGGGCGCTTCAAGCAGCGACGCGTCGACGGCGGCGAGGCGCCGGCGAACCTGCGATTCGAGCCAGGCTTCGGGCTGGCGGCTCCAGATCGGGTTGGCGCGGTCGGCCGTGCCGGGCGATCGCTGGCGCGCGATTTCCCGCGCGAGCGCTTCGATCTCGGGCAGGCTTCCGGGGCGCCCGGCAGTCTTGCGGTCGAGCCCGAACGACAGCCCTTTGCCCGAAACGCGCGCGAATTCGAGGCCGCGGACGCGCAGGCTGATCCCACCGCCGCCGCACGCGACGCTTTCGACGAAAGGCAGCGCGGCGATGCTCGCGTAGGCTGGATCGAGCTGCATCGTTGCGGCGGCGGTGTCGAGCTTCGTTTCGAGATTGCCGTAATCGGCGGGGTCGAGCGTATCTTCGTAGCCTTCGGGGGTGTAGACGAAGACCTGGAAGCGCGCGGCGCGCGGGTTGAGGAACGGCAGCCGGAGGCACGCCGCGCGCGCTTCTGCCTGCGGAAGAAACAGCGCCAGGCCCTCGATGGTGAGGCGGCTCTCGCGGCGGCGCAGGTAATCGAGCCAGATCAACCCGAAGGTGAGGGCGCCGGAGGCGGCGCCTTGCTCGGGCGGCGACCACAGGGCGGCCCACCCCGCCGCGCCCTTGCGGATCAGCGCGCGTGGATACGCCGGCGAGAGGCTCTCTTCGAGATTCGCTTCGGCGCTCAGTTCCGCCAGGCGCCAGTCCGGGAACTGCCTGTGGAGCGAGCGGCGAAACTCCTCGCGCCAGACCAGGCGTTCTCCCTTGCGCTCCTCGGCGGGACTGACGCGGCCCAGGTCGAGCAGAAACACGCGTCCTGGCCGGCCGCCGAAGCGCTCGACGGCAAGTTCGAGCCTGCCCGGGCGTTCCTCACGCAGCCCCGTAATCCGGCGGGCCAGATTGCGCGTGTCATCCCAAACCTGCAACAGCAGGCGCGAACCGCGCCACTCGATCGAGTAGGTGGAATCAGCCAGCGGAAACTGCTCTTCGCCCGGCTCGAGCAGCACCGGATGCCGCGCCGCGGCGAGAAAGCGCCGGACAGAGCTTTCCGCCGCTGCCGGACCGTTCGTGGGCATTCAGTATGGTGGTGCGGAGCGGCGGCGCGTTTCTCAGAAAAGTTGCACCACGATTCCGGCGGCTCTCGGCCCCCGCCTTTCTCGCTAAATTCGATAGCTCCCCAAGGTCAATTGCGGATATAATCGGCGGGAAGTCGACTCCACCGCGAGGTGTTTATGGCAAATTCGAAATCGAATCCTAAGCGCTGGTACATCGTAATGGTGCTCTGCATCATGTTCTCGGTGTTCGTGTTCGTCGCGGCGCCCCGCCTGGGTTACGACCGGGACAGCGCGCACGCAATCGCGATCATGATCGGCCTGTGGGCGCCGACGTTGGGCATTTTGGGGGTCCGGGCCGAGGCGCTCGCGAAAAAGGAATAGCAATTCAAGGATCCTGGATCGCCGCAATTTTCACCGCATTCTCGTGAGGAGCGGCAAGCCCGAACGCGAGGCCGTTCGGGAGGCCGGGGTTATGGTCTCGCCGGTTCCTCAGTGACTGTTTTCGGGCACGTGTACCGCCTGGCGGCGGCGCGTATCGGCGTGATAAGCGCCCTCCCCGCTCAGTATCATGAGAAGACATGTTGCGGGAGCGGATCGAGGCGGTTGAAGCGCGCATACAGGGCTCGTGCGCACGGGGGGGCAGGCGCCGCGAGGAAGTAACCTTGATCGCGGTGACGAAGGTGTTTCCCGCCTCCGTCTTGTGCGAGGCGCACGCGCTCGGGCTGCGCGAGTTCGGCGAAAACTACGTCCAGGAGTTCGAGGGCAAGTCGCCCGCGGTCTCCGGTCTCGAGGGCGCGCGTTTCCACCTCATCGGGCACCTCCAGTCGAACAAGAGCGGCCGCGCGGCGGAACTGTTCGATGTGATCCAGACGGTGGATTCGGCGAAGCTTGCGCGGCGGCTGAACGACGCACCGGTGCGCCGCGCCAATCCGCTCGAGACGCTCATCGAGGTCAAGCTTTCCGAAGAGCAAACCAAGAGCGGCGCCGCGCCGGAGGATTTGCCGGCGCTCATCGACGCCATCCGCGCGTGCCCGAACCTGCGGCTCACGGGGCTGATGACGATGCCGCCGTGGTCGGACGATCCGGAGGCTTCGCGGCCGTATTTCCGCCGCCTGCGTTCGCTCGCGGACGCGCATGGGCTCGCGCAAATCTCTATGGGCATGTCGCACGATCTCGAGACCGCGATCGAGGAAGGCGCGACGATGGTGCGCGTCGGCACGGCGCTGTTCGGCCGCAGAGTCAAGCCGTGAAACCGTGGGCGGCCGTCCTGCTCGCCGCGGCGGCGGCGCTCGCGACTGCCCCCCGCACCACCACCATCCGGCAGGAGCTTGGCGTCCGTATCGAGATGCGCGACGGCATCGCGCTTTCGGCCAACGTGTTCCTTCCTCCGGCCGAAGAACCCGTGCCGGCGATCCTGGTGCGCACCGCCTACGGCAAGGGCTCGGCGCTGAGCCCGGGCTACCGCGCGTTCGTCGAGCACGGCTACGCAGTAGTGGTCGAGGATGTGCGCGGGCGCTACGAGTCCGAGGGCGTGTTCGACCCGCTCGAGCAGGAAGTCGCCGACGGCGAGGACACGCTGGCGTGGATCGCCGGCCAGGAATGGTCGAACCGCCGCGTCGGGATGATCGGCGGCTCCTACCTCGGGATCGTCCAGTGGAAGGCGGCGCTTTCGGCGAGCCCGTATCTGAAGGCGATCTTTCCCGCCGTGGCCGGCTCCGACGATTACCTGGACCGCTTCTATTCTCCGGGCGGCGCGATGAAGCTCGCGCACCGACTCGAGTGGATGTCGGAGAATCTCCGGGCGCCGAAGCAAAAGCCCGAGTTCCTGCGTTTCATAAAACACCTGCCGCTGCGCACGGCCGACCGCGCAGCCACCGGCCACACCATCGGCTTCTTCCAGAGAGCGCTCGATCACCCGGCCTACGACGCCTACTGGAAGTCGATCAGCACCCGGCAGCACATTGGGCGCGTGCGCGTGCCCGTGTTCGTGGCCAGCGGCTGGTACGACAACTTCGTCGAAAGCGACCTGGAGGCGTTCCGGATGCTGCGCGAACGGGGCCGGCCGGCGCGTATCGTCGTCGGGCCGTGGCCGCACAACTTCTCGCAGCGCTTCGAGCGCGTGGATTTCGGCCCGGGCTCGAGAGTGGGGCTGCGAAAATTGCAGTTCGAGTGGTTCGATCACTGGCTCAAAAAGCCCGGCGTTCATGAAGAACCAATGCCCGGTCCGCCGGTGCGCATCTTCGTGATGGGCGCCAATCGCTGGCGCGACGAGGACGAGTGGCCGCTCAAGCGCGCTGAGCCGGTTTCGTTCTACTTAGGCGGGCATGGGCGCGCGAACACGGCAGCGGGCGACGGGCGCCTCGCGCGCCACGCGCCGCGCCACGACGCTTTCGACGAGTTCGTCTACGACCCGCGCGACCCGGTCCCGACGGCCGGCGGCGCCGTGTGCTGCAACCCGAAGCTGATTCCGTGGGGGCCGCTCGACCAGCGCCCAATCGAGAAACGCCGCGACGTGCTCGTCTACACCAGCGGACCGCTCGAGGAACCGGTCGAGGTGACCGGCCGTGTGCAGGCGGTTCTCTACGTTTCGACCTCCGCGCCCGACACCGACTTCACGGCCAAGCTGGTGGACGTATTCCCGGACGGAGAAGCGCGCAACCTGACCGACGGGATTCTGCGCCTGCGCTACCGCCAATCGATCGAGCGGCCCTCGAAATCCAAGCCGGGCGAGATCTACGAAATCGAGATCGACTCCGGCGTAACCAGCAACGAGTTCGCGCGCGGCCACCGCATCCGGGTCGAAATCTCGAGCAGCAATTTCCCGCGCTTCGACCGGAACCCGAACACCGGCCGCCGGGTGGCCGACGAGCGTGAACTGCGCCGCGCCACGCAGCGCGTCTATCACGATCGCCTGCGCCCCTCGCGAATCGTGCTGCCGATTGTGCGTTCGCAGCCGCTGGGATAGAATATAAGCTGCCGGGCGCGGTAGCCAAGGTGGTAAGGCAGAGGTCTGCAAAACCTTTATGCGTGGGTTCGACTCCCACCCGCGCCTCCATGGCACTCTGACCAACTTCACGGGTTGACGCTCACTGTCCCGCAACCGTCTCCCGTTTCCCCGCCCCGCCACGCAACCGCCTGAAGAACGCCACAAACGGGACGTGGGCTCCACCCTACCAGATCCGCACGCGGTCCTTCGGCGCCAGGAACAGCTTCTGCCCCGGCTGCACCTGGAACGCGTCGTACCACGCATCCAGGTTCCGCACCGTGTCCGCACGATACTCTGCCGGAGCGTGGCCGTCCGTCACGATCTGCCGCCGCAGCGCCGCCTCGCGGGCCTTCGACCGCCAGCTCTGGCCGTACGCGATGAAGAACCGCTGGTCGCCCGTGAAGCCGTCCTTCACCGCATCGGGCTTGCCGCCGAGCGAAAGCCGGTACGCATCGTAAGCCGCCAGCAACCCCGCCACGTCGGCGATGTTTTCGCCCAGAACCTGATGCCCGTTCAGAGCCAGGTCCGGGAACGGCTTGTAGGCGTCGTACTGCGCGGCGAGCGCTTCACCCGCGGCCTTGAAATGCTCGAAATCGGCGGGCGTCCACCAGTTGGCGAGCCGGCCCTCGGCGTCGAACTTGCTCCCCTGGTCGTCGAAGCTGTGGCTGATTTCATGGCCGATAATCGCGCCCATCGATCCGTAATTGTGCGCGGCATCGGCGTTGGCGTCGAAGTACGGCGGCTGCAAAATCGCCGCCGGAAAGTTCAGCGCGTTCTGTAGCGGGAGATTGACCGCGTTCACGGTCTGGGGTGTCATCCACCACTCGTCGCGCCGCACCGGCTGGCGAAGCTTCGCGAGCTGATGCCGGTATTCATAAAGCTCGGCGCGCTCGGCGTTGCCGTAGGCGTCACCTTTAACGATCTCGAGCGCCGTGTAGTCCCGCCACTCACCCGGATACCCGACCCCGACCTTGAGCGTTTCAAGCTTCCGTTTCGCCTTCGCCTTGGTCTCGGGCGCCATCCACGCGAGCGCATCGATCCGTTTGCCGAACGCCTTCACCAGATCGGCGACCATCGCTTCGACCTTCGCCTTGGTCTCGGGCGGGAAGTAGCGTTCCACGTACATCCGTCCCACCGCGTCGCCCAGGAACGCGTTCGTGAGATCCACGCCCCGCTGCCAGCGTGGCCGCTGCTGGGGGGTTCCGGTGAGCGCCTTGCCGTAGAAGTTGAAGCGCTCTTCGACAAACGCCTTCGGAAGAAAGCTGCCGTAGCGTTCGGCGGCGTGGAACAGCAGCCAGTCCTTCCACGCATCGAGCGGCTCCTTCGCCGCAAGCGCTGCAAGTCCGGGGATCGCCTTCGGATGCCAGACCTGGAAGACCGGCTCGTCGCCGAGCCCCGCCGCGCCGAGCAGCGCCGGCCAGTCGAGCCCGGGAGCCTTCGCGGCCAGTTCCTCGCGCTTCCAGGAAACCACGCCGTGCACGTCTTCCGATTCAAGCCGCGTCGCATGCGCAGCCGCCATTTTCGTCTCAAGCGCGAACACGCGCGCCGCGCGCGCCTCGGGATTGTCGAAGCCCGCCAGCTTGAATATCGCCGCGATGTGGGCCTGATACTGCTTCCGCACATCGGCCAAGTGCGGGCTCTTGGAGAGGTAGTAATCGCGATCCGGCAGCCCGAGCCCGCCCTGTAGCAGGTAGGGAACGTTGTGCGACGGGTCGTTCAAGCCCTGCGCGATCCATACGCCGAACAGATTCTCGGTCTCGAAGTTGGTGGCGTTCAGCGGATCGACATCCGCGCGCAGCCGGCTGCCGATCGCGCGCGCCAGGTCGTGCCGGTTCGCAATGCCAGCGATCGCGTCGAACTGCGGCTTCAGCGGAGCGGTCCCCTTCGCCTCGATCGCGGCTTCGTCCATGAAGCTCGCGTAGAAATCGCCAGCCTTGCGCCCGGCGGCGCTCGTGCCGGGCTCCTCGATCAGCTTCAGCGTGCGCTTCCGCGTCTCGTCGGCCAGGATGCTGAACGCGCCGTAAACGGGCTTATCGGCGGGAATCGGTGTGGCCTTCGCCCATCCGCCATTGGCGTACGCGCTGAAATCGTCGCCGGGCGCGACGGACTTGTCCATGCCCGCCACGTCGATGCTCGCCGCGGGCGGCGGAGATGCTTTCCTGCACGCAGGCACCGCCGCGACGGCGGCTGCCAGAAGAACGCTGGCGAATGGAGGGATGCGCATAACTTATGAGAATATCAGCGCAGCGGCTCCACCATCAGGTCCAACTGAAGTTCCAGCTTCTCCCCCGGCGCGAGCCGCCGCGGATGCGACCAGACGTCCTGCGTAACTTCACTCTCCCCCCGCTGCGACCAGTGCAGCGCGCAGCGCGCGGCCTGCGCGGGGTCGAACGAATTCTTCACCACCAGTCCGTTGCGGCGATTGACGATGCTCCACGCGCCCGCCGGCATCGCCGTCGATTGGAACACTTCCCCGCCCTCGGGCTGCTCGCCGGCCGGCCAGAGCGTCCGCTTGACCTCCTGCCTGGCCTGCGAGAGAAACTCCACCGTGACGTCGGGCGTGTCCATCATGCCGGGATCGATCCCGGTCGAAGCCTGAAGCTGCACGTCGAGCGGCGCCGCGCCCTCGTTCACCGCCTCAGTGCGGGTCGAGAGCACGTTCTCCGCGAGCCGCAGAGTCCGCTTCAGCCGCAGCCCGTTCTCCGCGCGCCCGGCCAGCGTCAACTCGCCTTCCGTGCCTTCCGCGGCGGTCCACTCGACCGCATACGGCTCGCGCGCATGCGCTTCCGGCCACGCGCGCAGCACGAGGCCGCCGTGGTCCGGATAGCCGGGCGACGCCGCGCTGGTGTGGAACAGCAGGTCCGCGCCCCTCGACTTCAGGACCAGCCGCACGACGCGGCCGCCCACTCCGGGCGCGACATCCACGCGCAGGCGGTCGCTTTCGAGCGTCCGGACCGGCCACGCGCGCACGTGCCGCTCGAAATCGGCTTCGTCCTTGTCCAGTTTGACGCCTTCGCGGATCGACTGTATGCCGAAGCCCCGCAGGGCGCCCACGAACTCCGCGAACTGCCGTTTCACGGCGTCGAGCCCGGCAGGCGCGTAAACGCCGTCGCGCACATCGAACGTCTTTGCACGCTCGAGCTTCAAATAATCGAGCGACAGCCGCACCTTCCGCACGCGCCGGCGCGTGGCGTCGTCCTCGGCGGCGCGCTCGGCCGTGTCCAGCAGGCCCTCGGCTTCACTTACGAACGCGGCGCTGTAGATGCGCCCCGGCGGCGCGAAGATATACAGGTGCTGTTCGCGGACCTGCCTGTGCAGCAGGTCGTAGTATTCGCGCAGCGCCGGCGCCGCCTTCCCGTAAACGCCCTGTAGGAATTCATCCACCGCGTGGTTGGCGTTCGCCTTCACGTCCCACAGCAGCCGCGCCGAAACGTAGGCGCGCAGCTCGGACATTTCGCCACCGCCGCCCGGCGGATAGGCGCCCTCGAGAAAGACCCCGACCACGCCGCGGCGGTGATACATGGGCAGGTCGGCCGCCAGTTCCTCGAAATCGGGGAACGGCGACAGGTAGTGCGCAAAGTTCGTGTTGTAGTGCCAGATGTAGAGCTGGTTCGTGATCTTCGACCAGGCCTCGAGATTCCGCATGAAATACGCGCTGCGCGGACAGCTCTCGTACGGGTGCGCCTCGCACACGCCGATCGGGCACAGCCGTATGCGCACGTTCGGGCGCGGCCGCGCCTGCGCGGGCGGGTCTTCCGTATACCAGTAGGCCAGCGTGTCGATGAGCTTGCCCGGGTGCTTCTTTTCGATCTCCGCCGCAAGCGCGTTGACGAAGCGCAGCACCGGCCCCGAGTGCGCGCCGCCTTCTTCTTCCTCCACGCGGCGGCAGCGGTCGCACTCGCACCAGCCCGTCCAGTCGTTTTGCGAAACGGAAAAGATGCCGGCCTCGGGATGCGTCTCGATCCACTTCTCCACCGAATCGACCGACACGCGCAGCACGTCGGGATTCGTCAGGCAGAGCTGCCCGCGCCCAACGCGGCGCTCGCCGTCGATGAGCGAAAAGTACTCGGGATGCTGCGCGAAGTATTTCTCCGGCGGCACCATCTCGTAGAACGAATGCACGAACGGGTAATACGCCATGCGCCCGCCGGCCGATTCGTCCAGCCGCATGAAGTTCCCGTTCTGCCGGTTCCGCGCGGCCCAGTCTGTGTCCCAGGCTTCGCTGAAATACGGCTCGCGGTACTCGAACGACGGCTTCTGTGTTTCGTCAAGTTGCGGAAGCGGAACGTCGTCGAGCCTCGGGATGCGACTCACCTCCGGCGTGAACCAGCGGCAGCCGAGCTTTTCAAGAAACGCGTAGACGCCGTACATCGTGCCGCGCTCGCGGCCGCCGGCGATCGCCAGATCGCGCCCCAGCGTCTTCAGCGCGAACCCCTCGGGCCCGAGCTGCGCGAAGTCGATGCCCGCGCGGCGGCGGTCGAGCTCCCGGCTGCGCCCCACCAGAATCAGCGGCCCGCGCCCGGCTTTATCGTCGGTGACAACGGGCAGGCGAGCGCCCGAAATCTTTTCGAGGAAACTCTGCAATTCGGCGGCGGCGCGCCGCTCCGAAGGCGAAGCCTGCGCGGAGACGCAGATGGAGTACACGGATTTCCCGCGCGTGGCCAGCGGCCCGGTAGCGGCATGGGAAAAGGTTGCTGCGGCGAGTAGAACGAGGAGGAGTCTCATCGGCACGCTCTCAGGGGATTATCCCGCGAAAGCAACCGTCCGGCGTAGGGCGGACCCCCTGGTCCGCGGCCGGCCCCTCGCCCGGCTCAAATCGGACCAATGTTCGTGAGGACCGCCGTATGATACCGCCTGAACCCGGGCCGCTCCACGGGATTGAGCCCGGCCCCGGCGGCCGCATCGAGCTCGGCCTGAAACGCGGCATCGCCGACATGCCCCTTGGGCTCGAGGAACACCACGCGGCCCCCCGGCTTCAGCGCGCGCGCCAGATCCATGAAGAAAGCTCCAGGATCCGGGACTTCGTGCACCACGGCGCACGCAATCGCGAGATCGGCCTGGCCGGCCAGGTCATCGAGCGCGAGCGAATCCGTCCGCGCCAGCCGGGTTTCGATGCGCCCGCCCAGGCCCGCCTTTTCCGCGCGCCGTTTCAACCGGTCGAGCATCCGCCGCTGCACATCGGACGCCACCACGCGGCCCGACGGCCCCACCCGCCGCGCGAGTTCCAGCGTGTAAAACCCCATACCCGGGCCCGGCTCGACCACCGTCATCCCCTCGCGAGCGTAGGAAACAACTGTTTCGAACGAATCGTCGAACCACCGCCGCACCGGGCTGGCAAGCACGTACCCCAGCCACCACGGACAGACCCGATGCTGTGCCATGTCAGTTCCCCAGCTTACTCCGCCCCGGCGGGACTTTCTTTCCCTGCCGGCCGAGCAGTGTGACCAAAGTCATATTGCTTCCCGGCCGCCTTCCTTAACCTGGGAGAGGTATGGCGGACAAACATTCTCACTCTGGATTCTGGAAGCACGGCTTATTGCTTACGCTGCTGTTCGGCTTCACGGTCATGATCACCGGCGGCATGGCAATGTGGCGCAGCAAAGCGCCCGTGCCGCGCGCCGTGACCGGCCCTACCGGCCGCGTTCTATTCACCTCTGACGATATACAGGCCGGACAGGACCTGTTCCGCAAGCGCGATCTCATGAACTACGGCTCCGTGCTCGGCCATGGCGCCTACCTGGGCCCCGACTACACGGCCGACGCACTGCACGTCATGACCGAAGCCATGCGGGCCCACCGCAGCGGCGGCGCCTATGCGACACTCGGCGCCGGCGCAAAGGCCGCCATCGACGCCGAAGTCGCCGCCGAACTGAAACAGAACCGCTACCAGGAGGCCGGAGGCGTCCTCGCGTTCACCGAAGGCCAGACCGAAGGCTGGAACGCCGTCGTGCGGCACTACAACGCCGTGTTCTCCGGAGCCGACGGAAGCCGCGCGCTCAATAAGGGCGCGCTGCTGCCCGAGACCGAAGGCGGCGGCCAGGCGCAACTCGATGCGAACGCCGCCCGCCAGCTCGCTGCATTCTTCACCTGGACGGCGTGGCTCTCCGCCGCCAACCGCCCCGGTGAGGAGCACTCCTATACGAACAACTGGCCCTTCGACAAAGCCGCGGGCAACGGCGTAACAGCCTCGTCGATGATGTGGTCCGCCGCCAGTGTCTCCGGGCTCCTGCTCTTCCTGGCCCTCGTCCTCTACGTGCAGCACCGTTACCGGCTCACGGCGGACGGCGTCGAAGGCGGCCGTATGAGTTGGGCCGCCGCGCGCCCCGCTCCGACGCCCTCCCAGCGCGCAACGGCCAAATTCTTCGCCGTCGCCGCACTGCTCTTCCTGGTCCAAAGCCTGCTCGGCGGCAAGATGGCGCACGACTACGCCGACCCCGGCAGCTTCTTCGGCCTCTCCATCTCGACCCTGCTGCCGTTCAACCTCGCGCGCACCTGGCACCTGCAACTCGCCATCTTCTGGATCGCCACGGCGTGGCTCGGCATGGGCATCTTCATCGCGCCCCTGGTCAGCGGCCGTGAGCCGCGCGGCCAGAAGCACCTGGTCAACATTCTGTTCGGCGCGCTCCTGATCGTGGTCACCGGCAGCCTCGCCGGCGAGTGGCTGTCCGTCAAAGGCTACCTCGGGAACCTCTGGTGGTGGCTCGGGACGCAGGGCTGGGAGTACCTCGAGCTCGGCCGCCTCTGGATGGTCCTGCTCATCGCGGGCATGGGCATATGGCTGTTCATCGTGTTCCGCGGCCTGCGCGCCGCTCTTAAAGCTGAGACCGACCGCGGCGGCCTCACGCACCTGCTCCTCTACTCCTCCGCCGCAATCCCGGTGTTCTACTGCTTCGGCCTGATGGTCAACCGCGGCTCGCACCTCACCATGGCCGACTACTGGCGCTGGTGGCTGATCCACCTGTGGGTCGAGGGAATGTTCGAGGTCTTCGCCGTCGTGGTGATCGGCTTTCTGATGGTGAAACTCGGCCTGCTCACGGCGCGCTCCACGCTGCGGGCCACGTACTTCCAGCTGATCATCCTGCTCGGCAGCGGCATCATCGGCACCGGGCATCACTACTACTGGATCGGCGCCAACGAAGCCTGGATCGCGCTCGGCGCCGTCTTCTCCGCGCTCGAAGTGATCCCGCTGTCGCTCCTGATGGTAGAGGCCTACGGCCAATACCGCGTCATCCGCGAGGGCGGCATCGAGTTCCCCTACAAGGCGTCCTTCTGGTTCCTGGTCGCCACCGCGTTCTGGAACCTGTTCGGCGCGGGCGTGCTCGGGTTCCTCATCAACCTGCCGTTCGTGAGCTACTTCGAGCACGGCTCGTTCCTGACGGCCGCGCACGGTCACGGCGCGCTGATGGGAGTCTACGGAATGCTGGCCATCGCGCTCGCGCTCTACTCGCTGCGCGACCTGGTCGAACCGCGCCACTGGAAAGAGAAGTGGATCATGGTGGGCTTCTGGGCGCTGAACATCGGCCTGGTCGGGATGATCGCCCTGACGCTCGTCCCGGTCGGCGTGATGCAGGCCGTCGAATCGTTCCGCAACGGCTTCTGGTCGGCGCGGGCGTGGGAGTTCTACCAGCAGCCGGCGGTGAACCGCCTGCTGTGGCTGCGCATCATCCCGGACACCGTGTTCATCGCGCTCGGCGTCGTGCCGATCACCGCGGCCATCGTCTGGGGAGCGCTGCACATGCGGAAGCCGGGGGCGGACACCGGTCGCCCGGCCCGCCCGCTCGAAGTCGAGATCGCGCAAAAGTAACGCGAAGTGAGCGGGGCAGGCCCGGCCTGCCCCGCGACTCAGAAATCCGAAGGCCTCCCCGAGACCACATCGACCCGCTCCCACTTGTGACGCACGGCATACCAGCAAGGCACGGCCCCGAGCTGCGGAAACAGCGAATGGGAGCACTTCCGCGTCCCAGGGTCGTCGTACATATACTCCGTCTTCCGGTTCTTCAGCGTGACAGCGTAATACCGCTGCACCGCCACGTCTGAGAACTGCTCGCGGTTTCCCGGAAGCCGGTACCGGATCGACACGTAGTCCCCCACGTACAAAGCCCCGGCGGCCACGATCACCGCCGCCGCAATCCGCTTCCAAAGCCTCACGTCCTTCATCCTACGCTCCGGACCGAGGTATCGTGGATTGCATGCGATGGCTGATTCTATTGGCCGCCTCGGCTTGCGCGGCCCAGCAGGCGGACGTGAATTACGACGAAGCGAAAGTCCCGCCATACACGCTCCCCGACCCGCTCCTCATGGCGAACGGCGAACGGGTGACCAACGCCCGCGCCTGGTTCGAGAACCGCCGTCCGGAGATCCTCCGCCTGTTTGAAACGAACGTCTACGGCCGCAGCCCGCGCCGCGCGGGCGGAATGCGTTCGAAGGTCACCTCAGCCGACGTCCACGCCTTCAACGCAAAGGCCATCCGCAAAGAAGTTTCCATCTACTTCTCCGACGACGACGCGGGCCCGCGCATGGACCTGCTCCTCTACGTGCCCAAGGCCGCGCCGAAACCCGTCCCCGTGTTCCTCGGCTTGAACTTCGGAGGCAACCAGACCGTCGCGAACGACCCCGGCATCACGATGAGCGAAGCCTGGATGCGAGACGGGCCCGGCGTAACCGATCACCGCGCCACCGAAGCCACGCGCGGCTCCGCGGCCGGCCGCTGGCCCATCGAAAAGATCCTCGACCGCGGCTATGCCGTCGCGACCGCCTACTACGGCGACCTCGACCCGGACTACGACGACGGCTTCGCCAACGGCGTCCACCCGTTGTTCTACCGCCGCGGCCAGACCCGCCCGGATGCCGATGAGTGGGGCGCGATCGGAGCTTGGGCCTGGGGCCTGAGCCGCGCGCTCGACTATCTCGAAACCGACCGGGACGTGGACCCGAAGCGTGTCGCCGTCATCGGCCATTCGCGGCTCGGCAAAACCGCGCTCTGGGCCGGCGCGCAGGACCAGCGCTTCGCGCTCGTCGTCTCGAACGACTCCGGCGAAGGCGGCGCCGCTCTCAGCCGCCGCTGGTTCGGCGAAACCGTCAAGGCGCTCAACACATCCTTCCCCCACTGGTTCTGCGCGAACTACAGGAAGTTCAGTAACGACGTGAACGCGCTTCCTGTCGATCAGCACGAACTCATCGCGCTCATCGCACCACGTCCCGTTTACATCGCCAGCGCGGCTGAGGATTTATGGGCCGATCCGAAGGGAGAGTTCCTGGCTGCGAAGGCCGCCGAACCCGTCTACAAGCTCCTGGGAGCCGGCGGACTGGGAGCCTCCATCGGCTACCATGTAAGGCCCGGCAAGCACGACATCACGGAATACGACTGGGATCGCTACCTGACCTTCGCCGACAACCACCTGAAGAAACGGGTCGGGCGGACACCCCGGTCCGCCGGCCGGACTAACTAGGGTTGTTACGGCTCCTGAATCGCCTGATCCAGCAGCAACCGGAACTCCTGGCTCTTCGCCTCGACGCGTTGCTTGAGCTGGCTCAGCTCCCCTTCCAGCCCGCGCAGCCTGTCCGCCAGATGCAGACACGCCAGCACCGCGACCCGTAGCGAGTCGGCGCTGGCGGACCGCGCCGCGATGGCATTCATGAGTTCATCGACGCTGTCCGCCAGTTCCTGAACTTCACGCTCGTTGCCGGCCGTACGAAGAGTGTAGGTCTGGTGGAAGATCGTGACCTGAACGGACTGTTTTTGGTCCACGGTGCAGCCCGCTAGCCGGCGCTGAGCGAATCGATTTGAGTGAGAAGCTTCTCGATCCGGCTGCGCACCTGCTTGCGCTCGGCGCGCACGGATTCGAGCTCGCGCGAGAGCTGCGCTGCCTCCTCGCGCGCGGAAGCCGCATCGGCCACCGCCCGGTCGCGCTCGGCCGCCGCAGCGTCCTTCTCGCGGCGCAGGCGCTCCACCAGATCGATCGCCTGGCGGATGCGTTCCTCGAGCGTGGCCAACGAATCGACCTGGTCTTCGAGGAGTTCCATGGGATCAGCCTTTCGCGAGCGCTGCCTTCGACTGCTCGACGAGCTGCCGGAAGCCGGCCTGGTCATCGACGGCCACGATGGCGAGCATCTTCCGGTTCAGGTCGATGCCGCCCTTTTTCAGCCCGTCGATGAACTTGCTGTAGGAAATCCCGGACTCGCGGCACGCGGCGTTGATACGCGTGATCCACAGCGCACGGAAATCCCGTTTCTTCTGCCTCCGGCCGACGTACGCATAGACACCGGCTTTTTCGACGGCTTCCTGCGCAGACCGGTTCAGCTTGCTCTTAGTAAGAAAGTAGCCGGATGCGGCTTTGAGGGTCTTGGTCCTGTATTGCTTGCGCTTGGGACCTCGTTTAACTCTAGGCACGTTTTCCTCCTTGTCTAGTGGCGGCCCTCAGGGGCCAGTGAGGCGAAACGGGTACGTGCCCCGCACTCCGTTCGCGCTCGGGTTTTTCCCTTAATAGGGGAGCATTTCCTTCACGCCTGGCGCGTCGGCCGGATCGACCACAACGCTTTTGACGAGCTTGCGTTTCCGCGACCGCGCCTTCGACGTCAGGATGTGGCGGGCAAACGCATGATGGCGGACGAGTTTCCCCGTCCCGGTTTTCTTGAAGCGCTTGGCCGCGCCCCTATGCGATTTCAGTTTCGGCATGGGTTTTCCTGGAATTCGTTCGGACAGACATCTACTGCCTGGGAACTTTCATAGTATAGCAGAGCGCGGCCGCTTTTCAGGGACAGCGGGCGCGATGGGATAATCGAATTATCGTCATCTGAAGGCCACGCCCTTCACCCACCCCGGGGACGACATCCGGGACGGCCCGGTCCTTTCATCGCGAGGAGGGCCGATATGGCTTGGGTGTTCCTGCTTACCGCCGGCTTACTGGAGGTCGTCTGGGCGTTCACGATGAAGCTCTCCGAAGGCTTCACGCGCGTCTGGCCGGCGGTCTTGACGATAGTCACTATGCTGGCGAGCTTTGGCCTGCTGTCGATGTCCATGAAGACGTTGCCGCTCGGCACGGCTTATGCGGTCTGGACGGGTATCGGCACGGTCGGCGCCTTTGTTGTCGGTGTAGTCGTCCTCGGCGAGCCTCTGACGATGGGCCGAGTCGTTGCCGCCGCGCTCATTCTGGCCGGCCTGATCGTGGCAAAGCTGTCGGCCGCCTGAGGCGCATCTCGCGAAACGCTACTCGCTTCGCGCGTCCTTCCATTCCTCCCACCACGCCATCTGGATCGCTTCGAGCTTGCCCTCGGTCGAGCCCGCCGGGTCGCCGTCAAAGCCCTTCAGCCCGGTGACCTTCTTATGCAGATCCGTGAACCTCACGCGCAGCGGGTCCTCGTCCGGGTACTTCTCGAACAGCGCCAGCGCGATGTCCTCGGCGTCCTCCCAGGTCACAGCTTCGTCCCTTTGAGCGCAGTCCGCAGGGCCGTGTTCATCATCAGTTCGGCCAGCCGCGTCGTCGCCTGGTTCAGCTTGTCGATATGGGCGCGAATCAGCGCGTGGTCGTCGGCGTGGTAGACCATGAGCAGTTCGTTGAGCGCCTGGTCGATCGCGGCCTGCTCCCCGGGCGTGATCTCGCCCCAGGCCTCGTGCCGCTTCGCTTTTTCGACCGCGCCGAGGATCGTATCGGCCTCCGTCCGCGCCTCCCTTACCTGCCGCTCGCGGACGTCCTCCTCCGCCAGATCGTACGACTCCTGGATCATCGCCTCGACCTGCTCGTCCGTCAACCCGTAGGACGGCTTCACCTCGACCGAATGCTCCCTACCGGTCCGCACGTCGCGCGCCGTGACGCTCAGAATCCCGTTGGCGTCAATCAGGAACTTTACCTCGATGCGCGCCGCCCCGGCCGGAAGCGGTTCGATGTCCTTCAGGTCGAACCGCGCCAGGCTCCGGCAATCCTTAGCCAGTTCGCGCTCGCCCTGAAGCACGTGGATCAAAACGTTGCGCTGCCCGTCCACCGCGGTCGTGAACACCTCGCTCGCCGCGGCCGGAATGGTCGAGTTGCGCGGAATCAGCGTCGAAACGATCCCGCCCATGATCTCGATCCCCAGCGACAGCGGCGTCACGTCGAGCAGCAGCTTGTCCTCGACCGCGCCGGTCAGAATCCCCGCCTGCACCGCGGCGCCGAGCGCGACCACCTCGTCCGGATTCAGCTCCGTGTGCGGCCGCGCGCGGAACAGCGCCTCGACCGCCTGCCGCACCAGCGGAATGCGCGTCGAGCCGCCCACGAGCACGACCTCGTCGATCTGCTCCGGCGTCACGCCCGCATCCTTGAGGCAGTTGCGGCACGGCTGCAACGTGCGGTCCACGATGTCGCGGATCAACCCCTCGAACTGCTCGCGCGTGATCTCGCGCTGATATTTGCGGCCCCGGTAAGAGACCCCGATTGATGTTGCCGGAGCGAACGACAGCCGCTCCTTGGCGTCGATCACGGCGCGGCGCAGGGTCTGGACAAGCGACCCGTCCCCCGCCGGGTCGATGCCCCACTCCGTCGCGACGTCTTCAAGCGCGATCCGGAGCAGCCGGTTGTCGATATCGTCCCCGCCCAGGTGCGTGTCGCCGTTGGTGGCGAGCACCTCGAAGATGCCCTCACGCAGCTTCAGAATCGAGATATCGAACGTGCCGCCGCCCAGGTCATATACCGCCACGACCCCGTTTTCGCGCTTGTCGAGCCCGTAAGCGAGCGCCGCCGCGGTCGGCTCATTCACCAACCGCAGCACCTCGAGCCCCGCGATGCGCCCGGCGTCCTTGGTCGCCTGCCGCTGCGCGTCGTTGAAATACGCGGGCACCGTGATGACGGCCTGCGTTACCGGCTTCCCCAGATGCGCCTCGGCGTTCTTCTTGAGCTGCACGAGAATGAATGCGGAAATTTCGGGCGGCGTGAACGCGCGGCCGCCCAGCTCGAGCCGGATCACGGATTCGCTCCCCGGAGCGATGTTGAACGGGAACAGCTTGCGCTCCTCTTCAACATCCGCCGCGCCTCGGCCCATGAGGCGCTTCACGGAGTAGACCGCGCGCGACGGGTCGTCGATCAGCATGCGCCGCGCCGAGGCGCCCACGACCATCTCGCCCTCCGGCGACCGGTAAACGACGCTCGGCACGAGCTTCTCGCCGGCGGCGTCCGGGATCACGCGCGGCCCCGTCAGGTCCATGAACGCGGCCAGGCTGTTCGTCGTGCCGAGGTCGATCCCGACCACGGGGGCGGCTTGCGCGCCGAAATCGATATCCAGGAACTCAGGCATGGGATTACGGCACCAGGACGCCGTCCATCTGCGACAGCGTCTTCGCCAGAAACCGCCGGCGCGTGAGCAGCGCGCGCAGCTCGCCGAGCGCGGTCCGATCGCCCCGGTCGTACCGCATCGAGAGCGTGTCGATATCCGCATCGGCCTCGGTCAGCAGCGTCAGAAACCGGCGCCACGCGGCCTCGAGCTGCGGACGCGCTTCCTCGTGCCCGGCCTTCACTTCGTCGAGCGCCTCGTTCAGCTCGAAAACCTCACTGAGCAGATCGGGCGGAACGTCGTTCGATTCCGGATCCGCGATGCCCTCGCGCCTCAGCACATACTCCACGCGAGCGATCGGATTCGACAGCGTCCGGTACGCCTCGTTCAGCACCGCCGACGCCTGAACGGACTGCTCGCGCTCGGCCGGCGTCGCGCGCACAAATCTGTCCGGATGCAGCTTGCGGCTGAGTGTGTAAAACCGCTGCTCGAGATCGAAGGCGTCGAGCGACAGCCTGGGCTCGAGCCCGAACAACGTGAAATAATCCGGCGTTTTCATCACGCGGAAAACGACGTGCCGCACCCGCAGCTCTTTTTCGCGTTCGGGTTATCGAACACGAAGCCGGAGTGTATGAGCGACTCGCGGTAGTCGAGCGTCATGCCGTCGAGGTAGATCAGGCTCTTGGGATCGATAAACACCTTCACGCCGTCGTATTCGAAAACCTTGTCCTTCGGGCGCTGCTGCGTCTCCAGCTTGAAAAGGTAGCTGAGGCCCGAGCAGCCGCCGCCCTGCACGCCGAGCCGGAGGCCCCCCTCCGCCACACCATGTTTCGCGAACTGCTCCTTGATCTTAAGGACCGCTTTGGGAGTGACGTTGATCATCTCTTCTTCCTACGATAATCCTCAATCGCCGCCCGGATCGCGTCCTCCGCCAGCACCGAGCAGTGAATCTTCACCGGCGGCAGGCTCAGCTCGTTCACAATGTCCACGTTGCGGATCTGGAGCGCCTCATCGATCGTCTTGCCCTTCACCCACTCGGTCGCAAGCGACGAGCTGGCGATCGCGCTGCCGCATCCGAACGTCTTGAACTTGGCCTCTTCGATGACGCCGGTGTCGTCGTTCACCTTGATCTGCAGCTTCATCACATCGCCGCACTCAGGCGCCCCCACCATGCCCGTGCCGACGCTCGGGTCGGACTTGTCGAGCGAGCCCGCGTTTCGGGGGTTCGCGTAGTGATCGATCAACTTCTCGGAATACATTCCTACTCCTTCACCCACTCGACTTTCTTGAGATCGATGCCTTCCTTCGCCATCTCGTACAGCGGCGACAGCTCGCGCAGCTTCCGCACCACCTCGATTACCCGCGCCGCCACGTAATCGACTTCCTCTTGCGTGGTGAAGCGGCCCAGGCCGAAGCGGATCGACGTATGCGCAAGGTCGTCGCCCACGCCGAGCGCCTTGAGCACATAGCTCGGCTCGAGCGTGGCCGACGTGCAGGCCGAGCCGCTCGACACCGCAACGTCGCTGATACCCATCAGCAGCGACTCGCCCTCGACGTACGCGAAGCTCATGTTCAGGTTGCCCGGAAGCCTGTGCTCCATCGAACCGTTGATGTAGACTTCGTCCAGTTCGGCCAGCAGGCGGTCTTTCAGGCGGTCGCGCAGGCCCGCCAGGCGCACGGCCTCCTCCGCCATCTCGCGCTCGCAAATAGCGCAGGCTTCGCCCAGCCCCACGATGCCCGGCACGTTCAGCGTGCCCGAGCGCATCCCGCGCTCGTGCCCGCCGCCGTCCATCTGCGCCGTAAGCTGCACGCGCGGATTCTTCCGCCTCACATAGAGCGCGCCGATGCCCTTGGGCCCGTACATTTTGTGCGCGCTGATCGACATCAGGTCGATGTTGTCGGCATCGACATTCACCGGCACCTTGCCCACCGCCTGCGTCGCGTCGGTGTGGAACAGCACGCCGCGCTCCCGCGCAATCCGCCCTATCTCCCGGACCGGCTGGAGCACGCCGATCTCGTTGTTCGCCAGCATGACGCTGATCAGGATCGTCTTCGGCGTGATGGCCGCGCGCAGCGCCTCCAGGTCTACCAGCCCGTCCTTCCCGATCGGCGTGTAAGTAATGTCGTACCCGCGCTTCTGGAGCTTCTTGCAGGTATCGAGCACGGCCTTGTGTTCGGTGGCAACCGTGATGATGTGGTTGCCGCGCTCGGCGTACATCTCCGCCACGCCTTTGATGGCCAGGTTGTCGGATTCGGTCGCGCCGCTCGTGAACACGATCTCCTTCTG
The DNA here is from genome assembly GCA_050261515.1 of Acidobacteriota bacterium. Lineage (GTDB taxonomy): Bacteria > Acidobacteriota > Terriglobia > Bryobacterales > Bryobacteraceae > JBLNDJ01. The sequence goes on from JBLNDJ010000058.1 coordinate 103,375, forward strand.
CGTCGCGCCGATCAAAGACGCAATCTGCTTGCGCGCCCGCTCGACCGCATGCTCGGCATCCCATCCGTAAGCGTGGTTGCGGCTCGCCGCATTGCCGAACTTCTCGCCGAAGTACGGCAGCATCGCCTCGAGCACGCGCGGATCCACCGGCGTGGTGGCGTGGTAGTCCATGTAAATCGGCTTCTTCATAGCGTTTTCAGAATGGTTAGCTCGCCCGGCTGCGCAGCCGCATCCTGCGCGATTTCCAAAATGCTGATGTTCTCGAGCAGGTTCAGAATGCCTTCGTGGATTCTCCGCAGCGGCTCCCGCACGCTGCACGTCCCCGACTGGTAGCACTTCCCGTGCTGCGTGAAGCACGAAGTCAGAATGATGGGCCCATCGATGGTGCGGATCGCCTCGAGCGCGCTGATCTCGCGCGGCTCCCGCGCCAGGCGGTAGCCGCCGTTGGTCCCGTGCGCCGCAACCAGCAGCCCGCCGCGCGCCAGTTTCTGCAAGACCTTCGCCAGCAGAGGCAGCGGGATGCCGTAGCTCGCGGCGATTTCCTTCGCGCTGGCGCAGCCGTGATTGAGCGCCAGGTGCCGCAGCGCGATCAGCCCGTAGTCGGCCTTCTTGGTGAGCTTCAGCATATCGGACCAAACGAGTCCGTAATCCAATTTACTCCTCGCGCGCACCCCTGTCAAATCACAAAGTAGCGCGTTTTGATGAGGTTGCGCGATATACGACTGGTTCGGTCCGCAAGTCCTGCAATCTCGGACCTTTTCGGTCGCGGCAAGGGCTACGATGGTCGCAGAATGATCCGCGTCGGAACCTCCGGCTGGCATTACAACCACTGGCGCGGGCCGTTCTACCCCGAAAAGCTCCCCGCCGCAAAAATGCTCGAATTCTACGCCAGGCACTTCGACACGGTCGAAATCAACAACTCCTTCTACCGCCTACCCACAGAAAAGGCTCTCGAAGAGTGGAAGGCCACCGTCCCTGCCGGCTTCTTGTTCGCCATGAAGGCGAGCCGCTACATCACCCACATGAAGAAGCTCAAGGACGCCGGGGACAGCTTCCGGAAGTTCTTCGACGCCGCCGCCGTGCTGGGGAAGAAGCTGGGCCCGATCCTCTTCCAGTTGCCTCCGCACTGGGGACCGGACCCCTCGCGCCTCGACGAATTTCTGAGCGGCCTGCCGCGGCGGCTGCGCTACGCCTTCGAACTGCGCGACCCATCCTGGTTCAATCCGGAGATCGAGGCCATCCTGCGAAAGCACCGGGCCGCATTCTGCGTTTACGATTTCGACCGGCGGCAGTCGCCCGCGACCGTCACAGCGGATTTCGTCTATGTGCGGCTGCACGGCCCGGAAGGCAAGTACGCCGGGAGCTACGGAACTCCCGCGCTCAAGGAATGGGCCCGCCGCATCGCCGCCTGGAGTACCGGCGGCAAGGACGTCTACTGTTACTTCGATAACGATCAGGCCGGGCACGCCGCGACCGACGCGCTCAGGCTTCGAAGCCTCACCGGTTCCTGACCCGTGCGGGCGCAGGTAACCGCAGCAAGACACCCGCGCGTCCCGGACTGCGGTTACCACCCCGCGCTTCAAACTCGCGTTGCGGTTCGTGTACTTCGGTTGCGGACGATCAAGCGGTAAATGAACAGGAGCACGAGGGCCCCGACCAGCGACATGATGAACCCGGCCCCTTGCCCTGCCTGGTACCAGCCGAACGCCCTGCCGATGTATCCGCCCAGCAAAGACCCCGCGATGCCCAGCAACATCGTGACGATGATGCCGCCGGGATCCCGCCCGGGCATAATCAGCTTGGCAAGCGCGCCGATGATTAGCCCAATCAGGCACATCCACAGAAAATGGAACATCGAAAACCCCTCCTCTTTGTTCCTTGACGTGGGAAAGGCAGACCCGAATGGCGGCCCGGAGCGCCACGCCGCTCCGGCGCGAAGAGCGCTGTTGTGTACACACCTATAGATGCAAGTGGACGCCGCGCGTTTGCAATCTTTTCTGGCGGCTGGGTGACGAGCTTCTAGCTTCTAACTTCTGTCTTCTGACTGCTGTCTTCGGGCTTCCGGCTTCTGCCTTCCGTCTCCTGGTCCTTGTACTGCAACTGATACAGCTTCCAGTAGATCCCTCGCACGGCGAGCAACTCCTGGTGCGTTCCCGTCTCTCGCACCCGCCCCTTGTGCAGGACGAGAATCCGGTCGGCGCGCTGGATTGTCGAGAGCCGGTGCGCGATCACGATCGACGTACGCCCCTCCACCAGCCGGCTCAACGCCTCGCGCACCCGGTATTCCGTCTCCGTATCGACGCTCGATGTCGCCTCATCCAGAATCAGGTAGCGCGGGTTGTGCGCCAGCGCGCGCGCGAAACTGATGAGCTGTTTCTGACCCGTCGAGAGTCCGTCGCCCCGTTCGCGCACGGTCTGCGAGAACCCGTCGGGCAGCGACTCGATGAATTCCAGCAGGTTCACCTGCTCGGCCGCGGCCACCAGGCCGTCGCGCGTGATCCACTCCGTTCCCAGGCGTATGTTGCCCCCGATGGTGCCGGAGAACAGATGCGGGTCCTGAAGCACCACGCCGAAATGCCGCCGCAGGTCGCGCGGGTCGAACTCGCGCAGATCCGTGCCGCCGATCCGTATGCTGCCGCGCTGCACGTCGTAAAACCGCAGGATCAGGCTGATGATGGTGGTCTTGCCCGCCCCCGTGTGCCCCACCACCGCGATGGTTTCGCCGGGCTCGATCGTGAAGCTGACGTCCTGAAGCACCCAATCCTCACCCTTGTAGGCGAACCACACGTGGTCGAACTCAATGCGCGCGCCGCCGGCCGGGAAGGGCTTCGAGGCGGCCGGGGCCTCGATCGCAACCGGCGTGTCCAGCAAGCCGAAAATGCGCTCGGCCGCGGCCATGGCCGCCTGCAGAATGTTGTACTTTTCGCTCAGGTCCTGAATCGGCCGGAAGAACCGCATCCCGTACTGGAAGAAGGCCACCAGCACGCCGATCTCCACAACTCCGCCGGCCACACTGCGGCCGCCGTAAGCCAGAAGCATCGCAAGCGCCAGCATGCCCAGGAACTCGACCACAGGGTAGAACCACCCGTAGGCGACGATGGCGTCCTTGAACGCCTCCATGTGGCGGCGGTTGATGCGCTCGAACTCCTCGCGGCTCGCCTGCTCGCGGTTGAACAGTTGCAGCACACCGATACCGGTCAGGTGTTCCTGGAGGTACGAATTGATGCGCGCGATCGCGACGCGTATGCGGCGGTAGCTCTGGGTAGCGCTGCGGCGGAACACGATCGTCGCCACCAGCACGCCCGGCATCACGGCCAGCAGCAGCAGCGTCATCACCACGTTCAGCTTCAGCAGGATCAGCACCACGAAGCCGAGCATCAGCAGGTCGCCCAGAATCGTCACCAGGCCCGAAGCGAGCAGTTCGTTGAGGGCATCGACGTCTGTAGTGACGCGCGTCAGCAGCCGCCCGAGCGGCGTGCGGTCGTAGAAGCCGAGGTCGAGGCGCTGAAGGCGCCTCATCAACTCGCGCCGCAGGTCGAGCATCACCTGCTGGCCCGTCCACTGCATGCAGTACGATCCAGCGAACTCCATCGCGAACGAACCCACGAGGACGATTAGGTAGAGGACCGAGAGCTGCGTAATCCCCGTCCATGGATCGTTCGCCAGGTACGGGCCAAGGAAACCGCCGCTGCCGGCCGGCGTGGGGGCGAGGTAGCGGTCCACCGCGATCTTGGTGAGCAGCGGCCCCAGCACCTGAAGCACCGACTGGATCAGGAGCAGCACCAGCGACAGCGCGACGACCTTCCGGTAAGGCCACAGATAGCGGAACAGCCGGCCCATCAACCGGCTGTCATATGCCTTGCCAAGGATCTCCTCTTCCACCAGTTACAGGATAGCAGTGAGCCCCCTCCCACCTAAGAAACTCACCGCCCGGCCGCTGCGCGGCCTCAAGACGCAGAGAGCGCAGAGAAAATCCCGGAATTTCTTTGTGTTGCTTTCCTCTGCGTCCTCTGCGTCTCTGCGGTGAATGTGTTCCAGCCGGGGCTGTTACATTGGGTAGGAATGAACGGCGCCATCATCGTCAACAAGCCCGAGGGCTGGACTTCGCACGACGCGGTGAACAAAGTCCGCAAGCTCGCCGGCACCCGGCGCGTCGGCCACCTCGGCACGCTCGACCCGATGGCGACCGGCGTGCTCCCCCTCGTCCTCGACGGAGCCACCCGCCTGGCGCAGTTCTACGTCAAGAGCGAAAAGGTCTACGACGCCGTCGTCCGCTTCGGCTATTCCACCGACAGCTACGACCGCGACGGCGAGCCCACCTCGCCCGTCACCGAGCCCACCGTCACCCGCGACGAGATCGAGCCGCTGCTCGCTCGCTTCCGCGGCACGTTTCTCCAGACGCCCCCGCCCGTCTCGGCGAAAAAAATCGCCGGCGTCCCCGCCTACAAGCTCGCGCGCAAAAAGGCGCAGGTGGAGTTGAAGCCCGTCGAAGTCACCATCTCCTCGCTCGAACTCCTCCAGTGCAGCGGCGCGGAGGCGCGCATGATCGTCCAGTGCTCGGCCGGAACCTATCTGCGCGCGCTGGCGCACGATCTCGGGAAACTGCTCGGCTGCGGCGCGTTCCTCACGAAACTCACGCGCACACGTTCGGGGGATTTCACCATCGAGCAGGCGCGCACCATCGAGCAGCTCGAACAACTCGTCGCCGAGGACCGCCTCATCGAAGCCCTGGTCCCCGCCGCCGAAATGCTCCCGCAGTGGCCCACCGAATTCGTAGACACTCTGACGGCGACCTTCATCCGCCAGGGACGCGATTTCCGCGTCTCGCCGTTCCAGGTGCGGCCCGGCTCAAAATACGTGAAGGCCGTGGGCCAGCACGGAGAGCTGATCGCCATCGGCGAAGCGCGGCTGCCGAACCTGTATCACCCTATTTTGGTGTTGTAAGGCGCTTCCTGACCCAGCCCTCTTTGACCGTCTGCCGCGCGCGCCCGAGCGCGAGCGATTCGGCGGGCACCGGCTCGGTCACCACCGACCCCGCCCCCACATAGGCATTCGCGCCGATCTCCACCGGCGCCACCAGCGTCGAGTTGCTGCCCACGAACGCGCCCTCGCCGATCTCCGTGTGATTCTTGCGCACGCCGTCGTAGTTGCACGTGATCGTCCCGGCCCCGATGTTGACCTTGGCTCCGACCGTGGAATCGCCCAGGTACGCCAGGTGCATCGCCTTCGCGCCCGGGCCGACCTGGCTGTTCTTCACCTCGACGAAGTTTCCCACCTGCGCGCCGGCCTTCACCACGGCGTTCATGCGAAGCCGCGCGTACGGTCCCGCCACCACCCCGCGCTCGATACGGCTCGCATCGATCATGCTGAACGGCCGTACCTCCACTTCATCGCCAAGCTCGGAATCGCGAACGATCGAGCACGCCCCGATCCTGCAATCCTCGCCAATCGTCGTCTTGCCGAGAATGCGGGCGAACGGCTCGACAACGGTATCGATGCCGATTTGCACTCCGCTATCGATCGTGACCGTTTCAGGCTTCTCGATCGTCACGCCGGAGAGCATGAGTTGCATGGTCTTTCGCCTGCGGAATACCGCGTCCACCACCGCCAGATCGGCGCGCGAGTTGATGCCCAGCACCTCGGTCGGGTCTTCGAGCAGCAACGGAACGGTGGCGTAGCCCGCCTTGCGCAGCAGCTCGACCATATCCGTCAGATAGACCTCGCCCGATGCCGGATTCGGAGTTATCTCCGCCAGGTACTTCCACAGCAGGTCCCCGCGGAAGCAGTAGATTCCGGAATTGATCTCCCGCACCGCCAGTTCCTCGGGCGTGCCGGCTTTCTGCTCGACGATCGCGCGCACCGCGCCATCCGGCCCGCGCAGGATGCGCCCGTATCCGGTGGGATCGTCCAGCACGGTCGTGATCACGGCGGCGGCCGTGTTTTCGCCGCGCTGTACCTCGACGAGCCGGCGCAGCGTCGCAGGCGAAAGCAGCGGGCAATCCCCGTAGAGCACCATCACGTCGCCGCCGAGCGGTGCGATGCGGTTCCGGCACTCCCTGAGCGCGTGGCCCGTGCCCGCCTGCTGCGCCTGCAACACGAACCCGACCCCGCGCGCGGCGAGCGCGGCTTCGACCCGCTCCGCCTGGTGGCCCACAACCACGAAAATGCGGCCGGGCGGCGCCAGTTCGCTTGCGGCCGCGACCACGTGCTCCACCAGCGGCATGCCGCCCGCCTCGTGCAACACCTTTGCCTTTTTCGATTTCATGCGCGTGCCCAGGCCTGCGGCGAGGATGACGACCGTCAAATTGTCCATCGATTTCAGTGTAGCTTCTGAAGCGCTTCGGCCAGATCCGCGGACGAATAAATCGGAAAAACCTTGCCCGAACAGGCGCGCATCACGCGAGCGATCGCGTCCGGCATCACGGGCTGCGGGAGAGGGATTCCCCGTCTGCTCAAGCTCCTGCGCGGATCGCCGTATGTGCGAGCCCGCCGCCCGGCCGGCAGCGCGAATTCCAGATACGCGTACGCCGTTTTGCCCCCGGCGCACCCGGGCGGCGCGAACACGCGCGAATCGTCCAGCGACTGGAAACCCGCAAACACCACCAGATCGTCCGGCGGGGTGCGCAGTCCTTCCTTCGCCAGCAGCTTCCAGAGAAAATCGCGGTGGCCCGCCGGGTCCTGGAGAACGTCGTAGGAGACCGTGCCGGGGTTGTAAGCCATCAGGCTATCGGCGAGGCGCTCGAACTCCTTCCTGCCCGAGACCTCCTCCCGCACCAACTCTTTGTGCTGCGCCAGGCTGAAGGCGACCACCTGCACTCGCTGGAACGGCAGGCTGTCGAGAACGGCCCCAACCACTTGCAGCAGGATCGCGTTGCGGTTTTCGTCCGCCGCATGCAGGAAGATGGTGACGCCGCCCGCGCGTTGGCCCAGGCGCGGCAGCGCCATCCCGGACCACGAGGTCACCTGGCCCGGCCCAAGCGCGGGGCTCGCGCCCTTGCGCGGCTTCACCTCGACATCCCACTGCTTGCGGCAGACGCGCGCGCCGCTCGCCGCCGCCAGCTCGATGCGGTACGCGCCCTCGCCGGCGTAGAAGGAGCCCGCAATCTCCGCGTCGAATTTCGAGGCGTCGTTGTCCTGCTCGCCGGCTTCGCCGGGAAGAGTCTGCTCGTCGCGCAGCACAAGCGGCTTTCCGCCGCCGCCCGCCGGAGTGACACGCGTCACGATCTCGAGCGTGCGCGCGCCCGCTAACAACTGTTCCACCGGGATCTTGATGGAGTACCCAACGCTGTAGACGAGCCGGTACGTCAGCGCAGGCGCGAGCGGGTGGATCTGGCACGAGAGCCTCTGTTCGCCCGCGTGCGGCACGAGAAGCTGTGCGGCTTCCGGTGAAGCCTCTTGCTGGCCGCGCAGGGCCGCGGCGGCGACGAGAGCAAAGCAGATCCGGCGGATCACTGTGTCCCGAATAGAGTGTACGCCCGAACGCTAGGAGCTTCCAGCTTCCAGCTTCTGAACCACACTCACGTTCCGCATCGCGCGCCGCTTGCGCCCCTCCTCCGCCAACTCCAGTGCGACCGCGGCCGAAGCAGCCGGGTTGTGCCGGATCTTCTCTCCCTCCTCGAGCAAGTCGCGGCTTACGATCCGGACCCCCATCCCCTCCAGCCGCTCCAGGTCGTTCTCCACCGGGCGCGCTCTCTCGCGCTCGTATTTCTCAAGCAGCGCGGGGCTCACCGGGCGCGTGTTCACGACCACGTAATCGAGCAGGTTCATCCCGGCGTGCTCTGCCAGCGCCGTCACATGATCGGCTGCCGTAAAGTCGATCGTCTCGCCCGGCTGCCACATCAGGTTCACAAAGCACGCCTTCACCGCGGGTGAGTTCGCGATGGCGTGCGGAATCCCCTCCACCAGAATGTTCGGGATCACGCTGGTGAACAGCGACCCCGGCCCGAAGGAAATCAGGTCCGCCTCGGCGATCGCGCCGAGCGTCTCCTCGAGAGGCATGCAGCGCGCCGGCTTCAGCTCGATCCGCCGTATGCGCGAACGCGCCTTGCTGATCCGCGTCTCGCCGAGCACGCGCCTCCCGTCCTCGAGCACGGCCTCGAGCGCCACGTTGGCCGCGGTCGAAGGATAGATCCGCCCCGCGATCGCCAGCACTTCCGACGACACCTTCACCGCCTGCGCGAAATCTCCGGTCACCTTCGTGAGCGCGGTCAGGAACAGGTTGCCGAAGCTGTGGCCCTTCAGGCCGTGCCCGCTCGCGAAGCGGTACTGGAACAGGCGCGAGAGCAGCGCCTCATCCTCCGACAGCGCCACCAGGCAGTTCCGTATGTCACCCGGCGCCAGCACCTTGAAGTCGCGGCGCAGGCGGCCCGAACTGCCGCCGTCGTCGGCCACCGTCACCACGGCCGTGATATCGGCGAGCGGCGCGGGCTCCGCGCGCGCGTATGGCTTCAATCCGTGCAGCAGGGTGGAAAGGCCCGACCCGCCGCCGATCAGAACGATCCGCAGCGGCGTTGGTATTTCCGTCATCGTCCTCGCTTCCGTTCCCAGCGGTTATCCGGAGATTGCTCTTTCAGGATACAGAAGCTCAAAAACCGGCGAAAGCCGGACGAAGGATGCGAAGTCGGGATCGTTTCGCGCGGTGACGCGATTGCGGCTGTGGATCTCAATCGCGCGCCGCAGGTGGTGGCTCGCGCCGTGCGGATCGCCCGCCAGCCCGCGGCAAAGCGCCAGCGCATAGTGAATATGATCGGCGCCCGGCGCGCGCACGACGGCGTGCTGCAGATGCCGCTCCGCCTCCTGGAGCTTGCGCGCGTTGATCAAGGCGACGGCGTAGTTGTAGTGCTCTTCCGGAGTGCGCAGCTCGGGCTCGTGCTTCTCCGTTCGCCGCGCGCACATCTGCGCGCGCAGCCGCGCGCTGTGGGCCATCTCGCGCCCCGGCCCGCTTGCGGCAGTCTCGAACAGCTCGCGCGCCGCGGCGTACTGCCGCGCGTGAAACAGCGCGATCGCGCGATCAAACGCTTCGGTCTGCTCGCGTGCATTCACTTGAGGCGCAGCCGCCGGCGCCATTTCAGGCCCGGCGCTCGGGGCGGACTTCTTTTGGGGCGCCGCCTTCCGCCGCGAAGTGGTAGCCATAGTCGCTATGGAACAAGTAGACTTCTAGCAGATACGAACGCGGTTTGCAAGGGAGTACAGGCGGGCTATGCCTTCGGTTCCTCGTCGTCGTAAACCGGCACAGAGTCGAGGTCTTCAGCCTCGAATATCTGTCCGCAATTCACACACCGGACGTAATCGACGCCGTCGCGGCGAGCGATGACCTCCGTTCGGTTATGCTCGCAGATGGGTTCCATAAAACGACAGAAGTTACCCCTTATTTTATTCAAGCCGCATGCGGTGTCAAGGTGCCATTTCCTGAACCGGAAGTGATTGAAACGGGCGGTCCGCGCGGGCTCGACGCGCAGCTCGACGCGGTCCCCGACTGCGCCGCCGTCTTCCTGATTCATCCGCGCGAGGGCGCGCCGTATCTCGCGCGCACGAACCTGCTGCGGCGCCGCCTGAAGCGTCTGCTGGGCGAGCGTGCCGGCGCCTCCCGGCTCCTCAACCTGCGGCTCGTCGCCGCGCGCATCGAATACTGGATAGCCGGCTCGCGCCTCGAAGCATCGCTGCTGCACTATCAGGTCGCCGCGCGGCATTTTCCCGAGACCTATCTCGAGATGCTGAAGCTGCGCATGCCGCCCTACGTGAAGCTCACGCTCGCGAACCCGTTTCCGCGGACCCTTGTCACCACGCGCCTGGCCGGCGGCCGCGGCCTCTACTACGGCCCGTTCCGCACGCGCGCCGCCGCCGAGCTGTTCGAAACCCAGATGCTCGACCTGTTCCAGATACGCCGCTGCCAGGAGGACCTCGTGCCCGCGCCCGATCACCCCGGCTGCATCTACGGCGAGATGAACAAGTGCTTGCGCCCCTGCCAGGCCGCCGTCAGCGCGGAGGAATACCGCGCCGAGGCCGGTCGCGTCGTCGCGTTCCTCCAAACCGCCGGGCGCTCGTCGCTCGAGCCGCTCGAAGCCGCGCGCGACCGCCTCAGCCAGGAACTGCGTTACGAGGACGCCGCACGCGAGCACCGCCAGATCGAGCGCGTCCAGGAAGTGCTCAAGCTGCGCGATGATCTGGTCTGCGACATCGACCATCTGAACGGGCTCGCCGTCAGCCGCTCCATCGAGCCCGGCGCCGTCGAGCTGCGCTTCGTGCTCGCCGGCTGCTGGCAGGATCCCGTGCGCTTCGGCTCCCTCATCGTGGACGGAAAAACCGTCTCGCTCGATCACCGCCTGCGCGACATCGCGGCCTCGTTCGAGCCCCGCCGCCCCGCCCTGCAAACGCGCCAGGAGCACCTCGCCCTGCTCGCCCGCTGGCATTACTCGAGCTGGAGCGACGGCGAGTGGGTTCCCTTCCCCGATCTAGGTCACATCCCCTACCGCAAACTCGTCCGCGCCATCTCGCGGCAAACGATGAAACCCGGCGAGCCCTCCGGCGCGTCTCGATGATGGGATGAAAAAACTCCTTCCGCTCGCCGCGGCGCTCCTGCTCACCGGCTGTGGCGCGGTCAAAATCGGCAGGATTCTGGACGAGCCGGCGCGCTACCAGAACCGCACGGTCACCGTGAAGGGAACCGTGGACCGCTCCTTCGGCGCCCTCGTCACAGGCGTCTACGAAGTCGGGGACGGCACCGGCAAAATCTACGTGCTCTCGAACGGCGGCCCGCCGCGCACGGGAACAAGCGTGAGCGTGAAAGGCCGCGTCGTCAACGGGATCACCGTCGGCCCGCGCTCCTTCGGCACAACCCTGCGTGAGCAAAGCCGCCACGTGCATTACTAAAACACCCCAAATCTCTCCCCTAGGGCGGGCTCGCTCAACACGCGCGCGCCCGCGCCCACCTTCTCGCGGAACACACCCGCCAGCGCCGGATTCGCCTGCACGCGCATGTCCGACTCCCCATCCGGATTCATCGCGTCGTTGAAGAACGACGCGTTCCACCACGAAAACCCGATCACGCGAGGCCACCGGTTTCCGACCAGATCGTCAAGCGCCGCGCGCGCCCACCGCGCCTGCCCCGCATCGGCAATCGTGCCGAACTCGCAAACGATCACGGGCTTACTCGTAAGCTTCACGAGGCGCCGGTATGCGCCATCCATCTGCTCGCGGAACGACGGGTAATATTCGTCGCTCGGCGCCTGCCGCCCGTACACGCTCAATCCAACCCAATCGATCCACGCGTCGCCCGGATAGTAGCGCTCGAACCGGTTCCACTCATCCAAAGGCTGGTCGTACGGGTCCGCGTGAAACACCCACCGCACATTGAACGCGCCCTCCTCGCGAGCCATGCGTATGATGTGCCTGTACGCCTCGCGGAACCGTGCGACGCCGTCCTCGTACGGCCCGCCCGCGTGGTTCCACAGCCCGTTCCACGGGAACCAGAACCCGTTCACCTCCACGCCGTACTCCGCGAGCAGCGGCGTCCCGAAGGCCCGCGCATCGCGCATCCACGCGCGCAATTCGTCGTCGAACCGCCCGCGCAGTATATTTTCCAGCGTGTAGACCGGCTCGGGACACCGGATCGTCCGCCCGCTCAGCATCATGAGCCGTATGTAGGGAATGCTGCCGTTGGCGCGGATCGCGGCCGCCGTATCCAGGGGGAACTTCGGACTCTCGTACCAGTTGTGGCAGAAGTAAACCCAAGTCGGCCGCTTGCCCGCCGCGCGCTCGAAGGCCGCCACATCCGACGCCGAAACGTCGCTCCCCATTCCGTCGCGCGAGCCGGGAAACACGCCGAAGTAGAGCTTCCCCGCCGGCGGATCGGCGACGATCATCGACGGCCGCGTCAGCGCCTCACTGCCCGTACCGGACGGGCCCACCGCGGCCAGCGCCAGCATCGAGACCAGGGCCACGATCCTCGCCGGTGCGGGCATACTTCATCGTAACGCGTGTGATGTCTGCTACCATTCGAGAACCGAATCGATGCGCAAAAGCTTCTACGTGTGGACTCGGGATCTGCACCTGTACTTCGGGTTGTTCCTTTGTCCCTTCGTTCTGGTGTTCGCCGTCAGCACCGTGATCTTGAACCATCCGGGCCTCGCCTCCGAATCGCGAAGCACCGAGCGCGCCGTCGCAGGCATCGCGATCCCCGCCGGCCTCGAACGTCTCGAAGGAATGGAGCGCATTCGAGCCCTCCAGCCCGTGCTGCGGCAGGCCGGCGTCTCGGGCGAAGTCGAATGGATCACCTATCTCCCGCGGGAATCCCGCATGATCGTTCCCCTCGCCAAGCCCGGCGAAACGTCCACGCTGGAACTCGACCTCAAGACGCGCACGGCCACCGTCCGCCGCACAAGCTCGGGCCTCGCCGGCGCGCTCGTTTATCTCCACAAAATGCCCGGCCCGCACCTCGTGAACATCCGAGGCAACTGGCTGTGGACCGAACTCTGGCGGCCCTTCGCCGACGGCACCGTCTGCCTGCTCCTGTTCCTGAGCCTGAGCGGCATCTATCTCTGGGCCGTGCTGCGAGCCGAACGCCGCGCGGGCCTGCTGCTGCTCGGCGCCGGATTCGCCATCTTCACGGGGTTGCTCTATGCGCTCGCCGCTTAAGACCGCCGAAGCCTGGAACCGCCGCCTGCACTACTACGCCGGCCTGCTCCTGCTGCCCTTCCTGGCCCTGTTCGCTTTCACCGGCCTGATCCTGAATCACCCCAAGTGGACCTTCGCCGAATTCTGGCCCACGCGCCACGAAGTCGCGTTCGAGCGCCCCGTCGCCAAGCCGGCAGGAGCAACCGATCTCGAAAAAGCCCGCGACCTCATGCGCCAACTCGGCGTCTCCGGCGAAATCGACTGGACCACCACCCACCCGAGCTCAAACCGCTTCGACTTCCGCGTCTCGCGCCCCGGAACGCTCCTCGAAATCAAAACCGACCTCGACCGCGGCACCGCCACCGTAAAGCGCATTCAAACCAACACCTGGGGCATCGTACACATGCTCCATACGTTCACGGGAGTCCGGACAACAGACCCCGACAACCATCGGGACTGGCTCTTCACCTACCTCTGGAGCGCTTCAATGGACGCCGTAGCCGCAGGCCTGGCTCTCATGGCGCTCGGAAGCATCTGGATGTGGTACCGCCTCAAAACCAAGCGCCGCCTGGGAGCCCTGGTCCTGGCATCCGGATTCGCCGCCACGGCCCTCTTCCTTCTGGCTCCGGGCTTCTGACTTCTGACTCGCTTCATGCGATCGGAGTAGCGCCGCGCACTTCGATCTCCGGCAGCGGCACCCCCTCGGCGCGGAACCGCTTCAGCACGCGCATCCGGACCTCGGACGCCACCGCGCCCGCCGCGGCGCGGCTCTCCACGTTCACCAGCAGCTTGAACTGAAGGTGCGTCGGCATCACGCCCGGGTCGAACAGGCACAACGGCGCAGGCTCCTCGAGCACGCCGGCCGTACGCCGCGCCTCTTCCACCGCAATGCGGCACACCTGCTCGGCATCCGCCTCGCGCCCCGCCAGCACCGTCACCTCGATCACCGACCGCTTCGCCGGCAGGCTGTAATTCAACAGAATGCCCGACGTAATCTTCGTGTTCGGAATGACCACCGTGTCGTTCGCGCCCGTGCGCACGCGCGTCGTCCGCCACCCGATGTCCGAAACCACGCCCTCCTGCCCGTTCTCGAGCCGGATCATGTCACCCACGAAGATCGGCCGCTCCACCAGAATGTGAATCCCGGCAAAGAAATTCGCAAGCGTATCCTGCAACGCGAGAGCGACCGCAATGCCGCCGACGCCCAGGGCAGTGAGAATTGGAGTAAGCTGCCTGCCGAAATTCGACAGAAGAAGCACGACCCCGATCGAGCCCACCACCAGCCGGATCAGCGTCCGCGACAGGCCCGCCACCGCAAACGGCATGCCCTGCCGCTCGCCGTACAGCTTCGCCATCCGGATCGCGGCGGACATCGCGACCAGCGTCAGGCTCACGATGATAAACGCGCCGATCCACTGGTCCGCGCGCTCGGCCCACTTGGGCGAAAGCGTGACGTAGTGGAGCGTGATGCTGATCGCCGCCGCCAGCGCCCACAGCAGCGACGGTACCGAGATGGCGTCCGCGAGAACCGCCGCGTTCGATTCCGGCCCCTTCGCCCGCCGCCTTATCAGCCCTAGCCCAACCTGCCGCACCGCCATCAGCGCCGCGAACGCAACCGCAAACACAATCGCCGGCTCGACCAAACCCTGAACCATGCCCCCGATTATATGGTGGGGCGGCCCCCCTGTTCCGCGCCGGTCCCCTTCGCCGAAGCCGCCCGGCCCCCGGCCGCCGCCCCCCGGCCGCCCATCTGGCATCATAAAGTCAGCTTGGTCCACCTGGCTGGCGTTTCCAAGATCTTCAACGGCAAGAGAAAGGTCACCGCCCTCGAAGACGTGAACCTCTCCATCGCCCGCGCCGAAATGGTCTCCATCGTCGGCCCCTCCGGCTCCGGAAAATCCACGCTTCTGAACCTCATCGGAGGCCTCGACCAGCCCACGGCCGGCGAAATCCGCATCGACGGGGAAGCCCTCGGCGGCCTCACCGACGACGGCCTCACCCGCATCCGCCGCGACAAAATCGGCTTCGTCTTTCAGTTCTTCAACCTGCTCCCCACGCTGAGCTGCCTGGAAAACGTCGCGCTCCCGCTGCACCTGCGCGGCTGGCCCCGCAAGGACGCCGACGCCCGCGCCCGCGAGCTTCTCGACCTCGTGCGGCTCGGCCGCCGGGTCGAACACACGCCCGAGGAGCTCTCCGGAGGCGAGCGCCAGCGCGTCGCCATCGCCCGCGCGCTCTCCATCTACCCGCCCGTCCTGCTCGCCGACGAACCCACCGGAAACCTCGACACCCACACCGGCGCCGAAATCCTGAACCTCATCCACGACCTGCACGACCGCCTCGGCTCCACGGTCCTCATCGTCACGCACGACCCGAACGTAGCCCGCAGTTGCCCCCGCACCATCCGCCTCTGCGACGGCCGCATTGCCGGAGACGATCGCCGATGATCCTGCTGCGCCTCCTGAGCTGGCCCTACCTCCGCAAGCACGTCCTGCGCTGGACCTTCACCATCGCCGGCATCGTCCTCGGCGTCGCCGTCCTGGTCGCCACGCGTTCGGCGAATCAATCCGTACTGGCCTCGTTCAACCAGACCGTGGACCGCATCGCCGGCAAGACGCAGTTGCAGGTCTGGGCCGGCGATTTCGGCTTCGACGAAGACGTGCTCGAGCGCGTGCAAGCCGTCCCCGAAGTGCGCGTCGCCGTGCCCGTGATTCAGGCCGCCCTCGACACCGGCCTCAAAGGCGAGGGAAGCCTCCTCATCCTCGGCACCGACATGACCGGCGACCGCAGCCTCCGCGACTACGATCTCGAAAGCGGCGACGAAGCGGTGATCGATGACCCGCTCGTCTTTCTCGCGCAACCCGACTCGCTCATGGTCAGCAAGGAATTCGCGGCCCGCACCGGCCTCGCCATCGGCAGCCGCCTAGCGCTCCGCACCATGGAGAGCCCGAAGCAGTTCACCATCCGGGGCATCATGAGCGCGGGCGGCCTTGCCCAGGCCTTCGGCGGCAACGTCGCCGTCATGGACATCTACGCCGCGCAGAAAATGTTTGGACGCGGCCGCAAATTCGACCGCATCGACCTCGCCGTCAACGAAGGCGTCCCCCTCGCGCAATGCCAGGCCGCGCTCCGCAGAACCCTCGGCCCCGGCTTCGAAATCGAGCCGCCCTCGGCGCGTGGGAAACACTTCGAATCGATCATGCGCAGCTACTCGCTGACCATGAAAATCTCCAGCCTGTTCGCGCTCGTGATCGGGATGTTCATCATCTACAACGCATTCGCCATCGCGGTCACGCAGCGCCGCGGCGAGATCGGAATCCTGCGCGCGCTCGGTGCCACGCGCCGGCAGGTCCGCACGCTCTTTCTCGCCGAAAGCGCCGCCGCCGGCCTCATCGGCTCGGCCGCCGGAGCCGCGCTCGGCGTCCTGCTCGCCCGCGGCATCTCGCGCGAGATGGGCGTCTTCATGGAGCAGGTCTACGGAGTCGCGCAGAACGTCGAGGACGTCTCCGTCGAGCCCTGGCTCATCGCCGCGGCCGTGGCCATCGGAATCGCCACCAGCATGTTCGCCGCCTGGATCCCCGCGCGCAACGCCGCCCGCGTCGATCCGGTGCAGGCGCTCCAGAAGGGCCGCTACCAGGTGCTCTCGGAAGGCGAGAACCGCCTGCGCGTCTACGGCGCGGCGCTGGCCGCCGTGGGCGCGGCGGCCTGCCTCGTGTTCGGCGGCGCGGGCATCTTCTTCTACATCGGATATGTGCTCGCCATCCTCACAGCCCTGCTCCTCGCCCCCGCGCTCGCCCTCACGCTCACGCGAATGCTCCGCCCCGTGCTGGCCTTTATACGCCCGGTCGAAGGCGCCCTCGCCGCCGACAGCCTCATCCAGGCCCCGCGCCGCACCTCGGCCACCGTCTCGGCGCTCATGCTCTCGCTCGCCATGGTGATCGGCTTCGGGGGCATTACGCGCTCCGTTTACGCCTCCGTCACCGAGTGGCTCGACACCGCCCTCAACCCCGACTTCTTTGTCTCTCCCACCGGCGACCTCGCGAACCGCGCCTTTGCCTTCCCGCCCACCCTCGCGGCCGAAATCCAGAAAATCCCCGGCGTCGCCCAGACTCAAATGGTGCGCAGCGCGCGCACGCTTTTTCGCGGAGTCCCGGTCACCGTCGTCGCCGCCGAAGTCTCGAAGCTCGCGCAAAAGGTCCACCGCAAGCCGATCGCCGGCGATCTCCGCGAAATGTACCGCCAGGCCGCGGCCGGAAAAGGAGTCATGATCTCGGACAGCTTCGCCGGCCTGCGCGGAGTCCGGCTCGGAGACACCATCGAACTCCCTACGCCGGGCGGAATGCTGCGCCTCCCCGTCGCCGGAATCACCCGCGACTTCAGCGACGACGAAGGCAGTGTCCTCATCGATCGGGCCGTCTTCCGGCGGTGGTGGAACGACGACCAGGTCAGCCTGATCCGCGTCTACCTCGAGCCCGGCGCCGGAGCCGGAGCCGTCAAGCGCGCCATACTCGACCGCTTCGCAAGCCGGCGCCTCTTCGTGCTCACCAACGCCGACGTCCGCAAATACATTCTCCGCCTCACCGACGAATGGTTCGCCATGACCTACAACCAGATCGCCGTGGCCCTTCTGGTCGCCGTGCTCGGCATCGTCAACACGCTGACGGTCTCGATCACCGACCGCCGCCGCGAGCTCGGCGTCCTCCAGGCCGTCGGAGGCCTCCGCAAACAAATCCGCCACACCGTCTGGATGGAAGCGCTGGCCATCGGCATCGTCGGCCTCATCCTCGGCCTGTCACTGGGAGCCGTAAATCTCTACTACACACTAGGCCTCACGCAACGCGATTTCGCCGGCATTCGCCTGGATTACATCTACCCCGCGGCCATCGCCGCCGCCCTCCTCCCGCTCATCTTAGGGGTCGCCTGGGTCGCCGCCCTCGCCCCCGCCGAATCCGCCGTCCGAGGCTCCCTCCTGGAGGCTCTCGAATATGAATAGCTTTTCTCTGCGTCTCTGCGGTGTGCTTTTCTTCCTCTCCCTCGCCCACGCCCAGGACGCCCGCCAAATCATCCAGGAGACGCAAGACCGCGCCCGCACCACGTCCGAGCGCTACGAAGGCTATCTCCGGGTCATCAACGCGAAGAACAAGGTGACCGAGAAGCGCTGGCGCTACGACCGCATCGGCTCCCACGGAAACAGCAAAGCCGTCCTCCGCTTCACTGCGCCCGCCGAAGTCAAAGGAGTCGCGCTCCTCATCGTGAACCACCCCGATCGAGCCTCCGACCAGTGGATGTGGACTCCGGCCCTCGAGCGCGACCGCCGCATCGCTCTCCAGGACCGCCGCACCCGCTTCTTCGGCACCGACTTCAGCTTCGAAGACCTTGAAGAACGAGACGTCGATCAATACGATTACAAGCTCCTGGGCGACGACGCGCTCGACAACCTCCCCTGCTGGAAAATCGAATCGCGCCCCAAACAAACCAGGAGTTCCCAGTACGACCGCTCGATCCTTTGGATCCGCAAAGACCACTACGTCGCCTGGCGCATCGAGAACTACTCCCGGGACAAACTCATCCGCCGCGCAACCTATCGCGATCTCGAGAACATCCAGGGCATCTGGACCGCGCGAACCATCGAAATGGCGGATCTGCCCGCCAACAGCCGCACCATCCTCGCCCTCGAAAAACTTCAATACAACCAACCGGTGAAGGAGGACTCGTTCACACTTCAGGCTTTGCGCCGCGAATCGTAGCCCTGCTATCCGCGCTGGCATTCGCCGCCGCTGCGCAGGATTTCTCCCAGCGCGGATTCCTGGAGACGCAATTCATCGGCTACCCGCAAACCGCCCCGAACGATAGGGGCCGCGCTGTCGGAGAAGCCCTTCTCCGCTACGAGGCTTTCTACAAGCACGCAAATTGGCGCTTCGCCGGAGCGATCGACGCCCGCACCGACACCCACCGCCAGGACGAGCGCGCGCTGCACCTCTCCTGGTGGGATCGGGAAACCCGGCGCCCGGCCTTCGCCATCCGCCGCCTGAGCGCCTCCTACCACCGGGGGCCCCTCACCGCCGAGCTGGGCAAGCAATTCATCCGCTGGGGCAAGGCCGACATCCTCAATCCCACGGACCGCTTTGCCCCCCGTGACTTCCTCAGCGTCGTGGACAACGACTTCCTGTCCGTCCCCGCCGCCCGCCTCACCTACGAGCGCAACAACGACACACTCGACCTCGTCTGGCAGCCCCGCTTCACGCCCGCCCGCACCCCGTTCCCCGGCCAGCGCTGGGTCGTCCTCCCGCCCGGCACACCCGCCATCGACATCGGAGCGCGCTACCCCGGAGGGTCCGAATATGGCACGCGCTGGAACCACATCGGAGCCGTCTTCGAATACTCGCTCTCCTTCTACAACGGCTTCGACTATCTCCCCCTGATCGACACCCGGTCCTTCCAGCGTTTCTATCCGAGGATGCGCATGTACGGAGCCGACGCCGCTCTCCCGCTGCGCCCCTTCACGATTAAAGCCGAAGCCGGCTACTTCACCTCATCCACGCCTGAAGCGGCAAACTACGCCCTCTGCGTTATCCAACTCGAAAAACAGACCGGAGAATGGACGCTAGTCGGAGGTTACGCCGGAGAAGCCGTGACACGCGAAGCCGGCGCCCCGGGCTTCGCCTACGACCGGGGCCTGGCGAGAGCCTTCCTGGGCCGGGCGGCCTACACCATCGACGTCAACCGGACCATCGCCTTCGAAACCGCTCTGAGACAAAACGGAAAAGGCCTCTGGCTGAAAGCAGAGTATTCCCAAGCGCTAGGCCAACACTGGAGAGCAACCGCCGCCCTCACCCTGATTCGCGGCAGCGCAGACGACTTCCTGGGCCAATACCACCGCAACTCCCACGCGACGCTAACCCTGCGCTACAGCTTCTGAGCGGGCGTGCGCGGGGAGGCCCTCTAACTACAGCGTCTTCAAATACGCAATCATGTCGTTGCGTTCCTGCTCCGACAGCATATCCTTATACGCCGGCATTCCATTCCCGCCATTATCGATCTGCGCCCGAATATTCTCCTCGGTCGCCTTCTTCCCATTGGCCATCTTGTCTTTCTTAAACAACCCCTTCAACCCCGGCCCCATCTTCTTCTCCGACGTGGTCGCGTTATGGCACATCAAACACTGCTGCGCGAACACCGCCTTCCCCTTAGCCGCATCCCCAGGCTTCTTATCCGCGGCCATCGCGAGCGCCGCCAAAATCACCGGAACCGCCGCCAATCGCATGCGCATACCAATACATCTTACCGGACCTTCCAGCTCCCAGCTTCCAGCTTCTGCCACAATAGGCCTATGAATCCCGCAGAACACAACGCGACCGCGCCCGAAACCTACCAGGCGCAATTCGAAACGACCAAGGGCATCTTCACCATCGAAGTAACGCGGGCCTGGGCCCCGCTCGGAGCCGACCGCTTCTATAACCTCATCAAGAGCGGCTTCTACGACGGCGCGCGCTTCTTCCGCGTGCTTCCCGGCTTCGTCGTCCAGTTCGGAATCCCCGGCGACCCCTCTGTCGCCCGCGCCTGGCGCGCCGCCCGCATCGCCGACGATCCCGTAACTCAATCGAACGCCACCGCCAGCGTCACCTTTGCCACCGCCGGTCCCAACACCCGCACCACGCAGGTCTTCATCAACCTCGCCAACAACGCCAACCTGGACGGCATGGGCTTCGCTCCCTTCGGCCGCATCACCGAAGGCATGGATATCGTCGGCCAGTTTCACAGCGGATACGGCGAAGGCGCCCCGCACGGCCGCGGACCCGACCAGGGCCGCATCCAGAGCGAAGGCAACGCCTATCTCGAGCGCGATTTCCCAAAGCTCGACTACATCACCAGGGCGACGATCCTCTAAGACACCGGGGAGCCGCGATGCCGGTTCTGTTCGCGTTGAGCGCAATCTGCGTCGTCTATGTCCTGCTCGGCTATCCGCTCCTGCTCGCGTTTCTCGCGCGGCGCGGCGCCCGGCCGGTTTCGAAGCGCCTCGACGGCTTCCCCACTGTCTCGATCCTGCTGCCCGTCCGCAACGGCGAGCGCTGGATCGCCCGCAAGCTCGAAACGATCCGAGCCCTCGACTACCCGAGCGATCGCGTCGAGGTCATCGTCGTTTCCGACGGCTCTACCGACGCCACCGAAGCCATCGCGCGTGCCTCAACGCTCCCCAATCTCCACATCATCGCCATCCCGCGCGGAGGCAAGGCCCTCGCCCTCAATGCCGCCATCGAGCGCGCCACCGGCGAAATCCTCTTCTTTACCGACGTCCGCCAGGAACTCGACCCGCGAAGCCTCCGCAACCTGGTCGCCTGCTTCGCCGATCCGGCCGTGGGCGTCGCCTCGGGCGAGCTCATCATTCGCGACGGCCGCACGCACGAAGAAGCCAACACCGGCCTCTACTGGAAATACGAAAAGTGGATTCGCAGGCGCCTCAGCCGCATCGACTCGGTCCTCGGAGCCACCGGCTGCATCTACGCCATGCGAGCCACCCTGGCCACGAAACTCGCGCCCGATACCATCCTCGACGACGTCGATCTCCCGCTCGGCGCTTTCTTCCGCGGCTACCGCGTCATCTTCGACGAAACCGCGCGCGCCTACGACTACCCCGCCTCGCTCCGCACCGAATTCCGCCGGAAAGTGCGCACCCTCGCCGGCGTCTACCAGACGTGCGGGCACTTCCCCGCCCTGCTCGGCCCGCGCAACCGCATGTGGCTGCACTTCGTCTCGCACAAGCTCGGGCGCCTGCTCCTCCCCTGGGCGCTCCTTACGCTGCTCGCGGCCAGCTTCACGCTCTCCGAGCCCCTCCGCACCATCGCCCTCGCCGCCCAGGCGGCCTTCTACGGACTCGCCCTCCTCGACGCCCTCCTCCCCGAACGCCTCGCGCTCAAGCGCATGACTTCGCCGGTCCGCACCTTCACCGTCCTCATGCTCGCAGCCCTCTGCGCAATCTCCGTTTTCTTCCTGCCCCGCGGAATTCTGTGGAAGGAAACCCGCGCATGAAACCCATCCCCGTGCTCCTGATGGCCCGCGAGCTCAATCTCGGCGGAACCGAACGCCAGTTGGCCGAAATCGCCCGTGCCCTCGACCGCGACCGGTTCGAAGCGCACGTCGGCTGCTTGCGCCCCGAAGGACTGCGCGGCGAAGAACTGCGCGCCGCCGGCATCCCCGTCGTCCGCTTCCCGGCCGATTCGTTCCTCTCGCCCGACGTGGCCCGCGCCGCGCGCGCCCTCGGCGCTTACATTCGCGGCCACGCTATCCAGATCGTTCACACCTTCGACGTCCCCATGAACCTGTTCGGAGTCCCCGCCGCGCGCCTGTTCGGAGCCCAGCGCGTCCTGTCGAGCCAGCGCGCGCACCGCAGCCTCACCCCCGGCTTCCGGCGCCACCTGCTGCGCCTCACCGACCAGATCGCCGACGCCGTCGTCGTCAACTGCCTCTCCGTCCGCCGCGAGCTCATTGAAGAGGACCGCCTTTCCCCCGCCCGCATTCACATCTGCTACAACGGCATCGACACCGCCATCTTCCGCCCGCTCCCCGGCCCGCGCCCGGCCGCGCTCGAAGGCGCCTGCACCGTCGTCGGAGTCGTCTGCGCGCTCCGCCCCGAAAAGGACCTCCCCACGCTAGTCCGCGCCTTCGCTCTCGCCCGCGACGCCCGGCCCGGCATGAAACTCGCAATCGTCGGCGGCGGACCCGAAAAGCCGCGCCTCGAAGCTCTTGCCCGCGACCTCGCCCTCGGCGACGCCTGCCACTTCGAGCCCGCCACAAACCGCGTCGCCGAATGGCTCCGCTGCATCGATATTTTCGTGCTCCCGTCGCGCTCCGAAGCCCTCTCGAACTCGCTCATGGAAGCCATGGCCTGCGGCTGCGCGGCCGTGGCCTCGCGCACCGGAGGCAACCCCGAGCTCGTCACTCACAACGAAACCGGTCTGCTGTTCGAACCCGGAGACGCCCGCGCCCTCGCCGCCGCCATCCGCACTCTCGCTGAGAAGGACGACTTCCGCCGCCGCATCGCCGAAGCCGGCCGCCGCCGCATGCACGCCGAGTTCTCCCTCGCCGCCTCGGCCCGCGTCATGGGCAACATTTACGCGAGGGACTGGTAGCCGTGCTCGAGCGGCTCGCGCGATCGGCACTGCACAACGCGGGCCTGCTGCACATCATCCGCTCGCTCCACCGCTCGAGCCTCCGCATTCTGATGTTCCACAGCTTCCTGCCCGAGCGCCCCGGACTGCGCGAAACCCTCGCCCGCCGCTGCGAATACCTGAATCGCTCCTACCACCCCGTCTCGCTCACCGAAGCCGCCCACGCCTGGCGCACCGGCGCGCGCCTGCCCGCCAACGCCGTCGCTATCACCGTCGATGACGGCTACCGCGACTTCTACGAAATCGCCTACCCGATCTTCGCCGCGCACAAAATCCCCGCCACCGTCTACCTCGTCACCGATTTCATGGACGGCAAACTCTGGCTCTGGACCGACCAGCTCCGCTACGCCAACGCCGAGCACCTCGCCGACCAAGCCAAGCTCCTCCCCGACCGCCAACGCCGCCGCCTCCTGGAGACGCTCGAATTCCCCGCCGCCCCGCCGCCCGAATACGCCCCGCTCACCTGGGACTCGGTCCGCGAAATGGCGGCGAACGGCATCGAATTCGGAGCCCACACCCGCACCCACCCGATCCTCTCGCGAGTCGAAGACGAAGCCGCCCTGCGCGACGAAATCGAAGGATCCAAGCTCCGCATCCAACAGGAAACCGGCCGCCCCGTCCTCCACTTCTGCTACCCCAACGGCCGCCCCGAAGACATCGGCCCCCGCGCGCGCGCCTGCGTCCGCGCGGCGGGTTATGAAACCGCCGTCGTCAGCGAAGAGGGCTTCAACTTCCCCGGCGCCGACCCCTTCCACCTAAGGCGCATCCCCGCCGACCCTGCCTACACCGACCGTTTCTTCGCCGAATACCTCGCCGGCGTCCGCGTCCGCTGACTCCATGTGGGGCAGGTTGCCAAACCTGCGGCGGGTTGTTAACCTGCCTCGCGTCTTGTAGCCCCCAACGCCATTTGATAAACGTAAGTGCGAGATCGATGTTCACCTCCCCCTCCATGGGCAAAGGCGCAATACTCCGCTGGATAGAAAACAAGATGCTCGCGCGGCACCTTCACGGGTGCGGCGTCGAGATAGGAGCCTTAGGGCGGCCGTTTCCAGTACGTTCCGGCGTGCATGTCTGGCACGTCGACCGATGTGATTGCGGCACATTACGACGGCAGTACCCGGAAGTGAGCAACGTTGTTTTGCCCGATGTACTGGCCGACGCCGCATCTTTGCCTTTCGCCGAGGCAAGCCTTGATTTTGTGATCGCCAGCCACGTCCTCGAACACCTGCCCTTTCCACTTGCAGCCTTGGCGGACTGGTACGCCGCGCTGCGGCCAGGAGGTGTCCTCCTGCTAAAGATACCTGATAAACGCTATACGTTCGACGCGAGGCGACGCCGAACCTCCCTCCACCATTTAGTTACCGAACATCTCGATCCTGATAGTTTCGACCCACGCGCCCATTTCGAAGACTGGGTCCAATATGTCGGCAATCGTGAACCTGGCAGCGAGGCGCTGCGGGTGGAAACGGACGATTTGATGGATCAGAACTACAGCATCCATTACCACGTGTGGACCGATGAGGATATCCAAGAGCTTGTTCACTACACCCAGTCAGACATGTCAATGAAATGGACCGAACTGCTGTTTCTCCGCGCCCACTTCTACAGGAAGGAGTGTGCCGTAGCACTTCGTCGCGAATAGCGCATACCGCGGCCGAATGAACGCGAAGTGGCGTTACCGGAGATCGACCGTCCCGGCAGCGGGGGGAGTCGCTCAATGACGTAACGGCGTTTTTGCGCGATTGCCAGAAATTCCGCCGTCTCTCGCTAGAACCGCACCAGCACGAGAGTTGCAGTGCTGTGTGCCGGTGCATCTAGAACAGCCGGTTTCTGAGGCGACGGAGAAAGCGGACTGCGCTGGCCGTACGCGATTCGGCTGGCGGCATCTGCGCAGAAGGGTCTTTCGCCAACTTTGGGCCGGAACGGCGCGGGATCAAACGAACACTTGAGCCGGATGGCAGGCTGACGGTCTCCCAGTCAATCGACGGGTCCTTGGCAGCCGGAAGCACCCTGACACTCCAGTTCCTTGCGTCGCTCGTTTGTTCAGACGCGAAGTCCGACAAGCGGTCGTGAAGCGGCGTTCCCGGAGATCGACTGAGCCCGGCAGCAAACGGAGCCGCAGACGCAACGCCCAGTCGCGCCCACGGACAACCCGATCCCGATATCGAACACCCCGCCCATCGCGCTGCACGGGTTTCCAGTCATTTACAATGGCCCCGAAACTGCATCCTCCGCGCCGGAGCCATCATGCACGACCTACGCTACGCTCTCCGGATCTTCCGCCAGCACCCCGGTTTCACCCTCGTCGCAATCCTCACGCTCGCCATCGGCATCGGAGCCAACACCGCCCTGTTCAGCGTCGTCGATTGCCTCCTCGTCCGGCCCATGCCCTATCGCGACTCCGACCGCCTGACGTTCGTCTGGTCGAAGCCTCCCGGCGACGCCATTTTCGGCCTCTCGCCCGCCAATTTCCTCGACTATCGCGATCAGAACCGCGTCCTCGAGCGCATGGCCGCCGGCATGCAAGCCGACTACAACGTAACAATCCGGGGCGCGGCCGAGCGCCTCTCCGGCTTCAAGGTCACCGCCGGTTTCCTCGATGCCCTCGGCGTAAACCCCCTCCTCGGGCGCGGCTTCGCCCCAGGCGACGACAGCCCCGGCGCGCCGCCGGTCGCCATCCTCGGATACGGCGCCTGGCAGGGCAGATTCGGGGGCGACCGCCGCATCCTCGGCCAGGCCCTCACCGTCGATGGCCGCCGCGCCACCGTAATCGGCGTCCTTCCGCGGGGCTTCCGCTTCGCGTTCGGACCCGAGTTGCTGATGCCTCTCGCGATCGATCCCGCCGCCGCTCCGCGCGACTTCCACGCCCTGTTCGCCTTCGGCAAAATCAAACCCGGAGTCGCGCCGGCGCAGGCGCGCGCCGAACTCGAAGGCATCGCGAGCAATCTCGCGCGAGCTTACCCGCACCTGCTCAAGGGCTGGAGCGTCCGCCTGACGCCCTGGCGCGAATGGCTCGCCGGCTCGGACCGCCAACGCACGCTCGTGCTGTTCGGCGCCGTCGGATTCGTGCTCCTGATCGCCTGCGCCAACGTCGCCAATCTGCTTCTGGCGCAGGGCGCCGCGCGCCGCCGCGAGCTCGCCGTGCGCTCCGCCCTCGGCGCCGGACGCCTCCGCCTCATGCGCCAGGTTCTCACCGAAAGCATTCTGCTCTCGGCCATGGGCGGCGCCGCCGGCGTTCTGCTCTCGCTCTGGCTCACCGGCATGGTTTCGAAGCTCATCAGCGCCCCCATTCTCGAAGCGATCCCCGCGATCTCGATCGATGGCCGCGTCCTTGCCTTCACCATGCTTCTATCCATCCTCACCGGACTGCTGTTCGGCGCGGTCCCGGCCTGGCGCGCCTCGAAGGCCGATCTCGAAAGCGAGCTGAAAGGCGCGCGCGGCTCCTCGAGCGGCCGCCCCGCCGCGCGCTTCCGCAACGCTCTCGTCGTCGCCGAACTCGCGCTATCTCTCATCCTGCTTGCCGGCGCCGGCCTGATGGCCCGCAGCATGTCCGCTCTCTACTCGCGCGACCCCGGCTTCCGCACCGATCACATCCTCACCATGAGCCTCACCATGCCCGAAGCGCAATACGCCGAGCCCGCGCGCGTCCGCGCCTTCGAGCGCCTGCTGCTCGAAAACGTGAAGGCGCTGCCCGGTGTGCGCGCCGCCGCCCTGGCCTCCCACATGCCGCTCCAGGGACTCGCCGCCCCCATGCGCTTCCAGTTCGCCTCGCACCCCGTCGCCAACGCCGACAAGCCCGAAGCGGCTTTCTGGTCGATGAGCGACGGCTACTTCGAAACGCTCGGCGTCCGCCTCCGCAAAGGTCGCTTCTTCACCGGCCGCGACAACGAATCCGCACCGCGCGTCGTAATCGTCAATGAGACCTTCGTCAAGCGCTTTCTGCCGGACAAAGATCCGCTCGGCGAGCGCCTCCTGCTCAGCCGCGCACCTGCTCCCGACACCGATTGGGAAATCGCCGGCGTCGTCGCCGATGTCAAGGTCGGCTCGCTCGGCAACGACAACGCTCACGCGCAGATCTTCGCTCCGCGGGCGCAGTGGACCGAGCCCGGCGGAGTCCTGGCCCTGCGCACCGATCGCGATCCGGCCTCGCTCGCCGCCGCGGTTCGCGCCGCCGTTCGCGCGGCGGACCGGAACGTGCCCGTGACCGACGTCCAGACCATGCAGCAGATCGCCTCGGCCTCGATCGCAAGCTCGCGCACGCAAGCCTGGACACTCGCCTCGTTCGCCATCGCCGGCCTGATTCTGGCGGCCCTGGGCGTCTACGGAGTGGTCGCGTACTCGACCGCGCAACGCACGCGGGAAATGGGGCTGCGGACGGCCCTCGGCGCGGAGCCGCGCGATCTGCTCAAGATGACGCTGCGCCAGAACGCAATCCTCATCGGCTCGGGCCTCGCGCTCGGCCTCGCCGGCTCGCTTGCCCTCACGCGAATCATCCGCTTGCTGGTCTACGCGGTCGAGCCCACCGACCCCGTCACCTACATCGCGGTCTCGGCCCTGCTCGCTGCGGTCGCGCTCGCCGCGGCCTACATCCCCGCGCGCCGCGCATCGAAAGCCGACCCAATGGCCGCTCTGCGCTGGGAGTGAACGTCAGGTCCAAAACTCATACGGGGGATTGTTCAGATAGCACTCGTCCCCATCGAGCAACTGCACGTGCAGCGGCGGGGCGCCGGCGAGCATCCCCTTAGGGTCGTACACAAAAACCGGCTCCGTCCCGCGCGGCTGGAACACGCCGGCCGCCGCGCGCCGCAGCCTGTCCACCGAAGCCGCCGCCGCCACCTCGCACGTCTCCGGATCGCGCATCGCCGCCCGCACGGCCAGCGTGTAAGCCGCGTCCCAATCCTCCTCGGTCCATAGATCGGCGACGCGCGCCTGCCCGCCCACACGGCTCAGCACGAAGTAGCCGCACACGGCCCCGCGCTCCCGGATCACATATCCGGAAAACGCCGCACCCGGGCACGCCAGCATGTAATTCAGCACGTCCGCCCCGCGCCGCACCGGAGTCATCTCAGCCGACGCTGCGGGCGCCGGCACGCGCTCGAACTTCTCTACCCGGACCGCCTCCACGCCGGCCGGCACGCGCGCCGGCGGAGCCCAACTCCACACAGCATTCCGGACCAGCCGCCCCGGCGATCCGCGCTTCGCAAACTGGCGCCACACCCGCACCGGACGCGCATAGAGCGACATCTCCCCCGCCTGCCGGAACCCGATCTTCGGCAGGATGCTCCGCGTATCCTCCGACCCGCCCACCGCCAGCAGCACCTGCGCCAGCCCCGCGAACTTCCGGAACAGCAGCACGCCCGCGCCGGGCACAGCCGCGCTCCCCGCCCAATCGATCACGCGAGTCGCCCGAACCTCGCCCGCCGCCGTGAGAAACGAGGCCGGATGCGCGCACCCATGCGCCGCGTACCGCGCCCCGTCGCGCAGCACATAGCTCCGCGCGCCTTGCCAATATGGATGCGGAGCGAAGCACTTCCACTCCAGCAGCCGCCGCCCCGCGAAGGGGGCCTCTGCCGGCAGCCCGAAAGCTTCGGTGAGAAACTTCGCCAGCTCCGCCAGTTCATCCGGAGAAGTCGCCAGAAAGCTCAGCCCCACACGCCCTCCCCTCCAGCCCCAGCCCCGCGCCGGCGGCCCGCCGCACCCGCGACTACCATGTTAAGATTTCCTCAGACCCTCGCATGAGCCAACTGGGAGAAATCCTGTCCGGCCTCGACAAGGACCGATCCCTCGCAGCCTACGCCGCCGCGGCACGCAAATTGAGGCAACTCGAGCCGCTCCCCGAATTCCGCGCCGCCATCCTCGCAAACCACACCTTCGACATCGAAACGACTCTCGGCGTCGAGTGTGCCCGCCGCGGTCTCGGAGCAACCTTCTACCAGGCCGGCTACGACCAGGTCCGCCAGGAACTCCTCGACCCGCATAGCGGTCTCGACGCTTTCCACCCCGACGCCGTCCTGATCTCGCTGCACCTTGAAAGCGCCTTCCCCGCCATCACAACGGCGCCCGAACTACCGGACCCCTCCGACTGGCTCGCCTCGACCGAAGCCGCGCTCCAGACCTTTCGCGCACGCAGCGCCGCGCCTGTCTTCCTGCTCGACTTCATCCCGCCGAATGAGAGCCTGTTCGACTGGACCGCGCAGATCAACGCCTCGCTCGCCCGCATGGCCGCCTCCATCGGATCGGTCTACAGAATCGGCGCCGCCGCCCTCGCGGCAAGCTCCGATCTCCCCGCCTGGCGCGACGCACGCCTGTGGTATCTCGCGCGAGCCGGCATCAACCCGAAAAAGTTCCCCGTACTCGCGGCCCGCATCGCGCGCTCTTTCGCCGCGCTCCGCCGCCCGGCCGCCAAGTGCCTCGTGCTCGATCTCGACAACACGCTCTGGGGCGGAGTCCTCGGCGAAGCCGGCCCCGCCGGAATCCTGTGCGCCGACACCGACTACCCCGCCAACGCCTATGCCGATTTCCAGCGCGCCGTCCTGGCGCTCCGCGCGCGCGGCATCCTGCTCGCCGTCGCCAGCAAGAACGACGAGCCGCTGGTCGAAGAAGCCTTCCGCACCCGAGCGAACATGCCGCTCCGCCGCGAGCACATCTCGGATTGGGAAGTGCATTGGGGCCCGAAGCCCGAGTCGCTCCAGCGCATCGCCGCCCGCCTCAACATCGGCCTCGACAGCCTCGTCTTCCTCGACGACAACCCGGCCGAAATCGATCTCATGAAAATGGCGCTCCCCGAAGTGCGCGCCTACCGGTTGCCGCCGCGCCCCGAGCAATTTGTCGAATTCCTTTCACAACTCGAAGACTTCGACCAGCTCGAAATCTCCGCCGAGGACCTCCGCCGCGCCGAACTCTACGAACTCCGCAAGAAGCAGGCGGATATGGCCGCCGTCGCGACCGATCTCGAATCTTTCTACCGCTCGCTCCAGACCACTGTCACCGCCGAG
Organism: Acidobacteriota bacterium; assembly: GCA_050261515.1. Lineage (GTDB taxonomy): Bacteria > Acidobacteriota > Terriglobia > Bryobacterales > Bryobacteraceae > JBLNDJ01. Next base: position 133,145 of record JBLNDJ010000058.1, read on the forward strand.
CCCGCCGGCCCCGCAAACTTCGACCGCATCGTCCAGCTCACCGGCAAGACGAACCAGTTCAACCTCACCACCCGCCGGCACGACAAGGCGGCCTTCACGGCGCGCCTCGCGAGCGGCTCCGAGCTGTGGGCCTTCCGCGCCGCCGACGTCCACGGAGACCACGGCATTATCGCCGTCGCGCTTCTCGATTTCGACAAAGCCGTCGCCACCATCGACACGCTTCTGATGAGCTGCCGCGTAATCGGCCGGACCATCGAAACGGCAATCCTGCACTTTCTCGAGTGCCGCGCCCTGGCGCGCGGAGCCTCCGCGATCCAGGGCGAGTACCTCCCCACCACAAAGAACACCCCCGCCGCCGGCTTCTACGGACAACACGGTTTCACCAACGGAGGCGGCTCTCTCTGGACCAAAGACCTCCGCACAGCACGCACCGCTTGTCCCGAATGGATTACCTTATGCGCCCAGAGCTGAAAGAAGTATTCCTCGACGTCCTCGATGTGGATTCCATCGCCGAAACCGACTCGGTCGAAACCATCGAATCCTGGGACTCCGTCCGCCACCTCAACCTCATCCTGGCCATCGAAGAACGCTTCGGCTTTACCTTCGAAGCCGACGAAATCCCCGCCCTGATCTCGGTCAAAGCTATCCAATCCGCCCTCGACCGCCGGGTCGCGCAATAAAGGCGCAATGCGATATCTTGGTCCATCAGAAAGGAACTAGCACAATGCGCCTGGCCACACTCTTACTCAGCATCGCTTGCGGGCTCTTCGCCGCGGACGGTTTCGCCGGCAAGTGGGAACTCTCGGCCACCGATCCGAACGGCGTCGAAGTCAAAGGCCGCATCACGCTCGTCGAAAAGGACGGCGCGTGGTCCGGCTCGCTCGAAGGGCCCGAAGGAACCGCTCCGCTGCGCAGCGTCCTGGTGAAGGAGGACGTCCTGACGTTCCGGGTTGACTACGAGGACGCCGACGTGACAGTGACCCTGAAGCTCGACGGCGACCACATAAAGGGCAGCTACTCGGCCGGAGCGGGCGCGGACGGCCCGGTCGAAGGCGTCCGCATCGCCGGGCAGTCTTCAACCGGAGCGCGCCAGGCGTAAGCCCCACGCGGTACTAGGTCCCAAAACCCGGAGTCCTGGGACCGAAGTTTGATTCCTTCTCGCCGGCCGGGCAGCCATAATCGGTGAGGGATGAAACGCCTCGGGCTGGTTCTGGCTTGCGCGCTCCCGCTCGTCGCGGGCAGGATCGACGTCACCACTCAGACCTTCGCCCAGGTGCATTCCGGCGCGAACCTGATCGTCGATTTCAGCGTGTGGAACTATGGCGCGAACAACGCCGGATTCTCGCCCTACCCCACCTCCCTCAGCGTCAACATCGTCACCGAAGCCCTGGGCGAGGGCGAATACCGGCTGGCGGGGCGCATCGAATCGCTCGACGGCTCCGTGTACGTGCCGCTCACAAGCCTCACACTGCTGCCCGGCGTGTTCAACTCGGCGGGTGCGCCGCAGATCGCCGTGGGCGTGATCCATGGGTCCGCCAGGCTCGATGAGGCGCTGTTCGGACCGGGGATGTCGGCGCGCCTCGTGATTGAGAACCTGGGCCCGCAGTTCGTCGTCGGCATCGGACCGGGCTACACGGTCCGCAACGCGGTGTCGATCACGGATGTCACGGGCGAAGGGCCGCGTATTGTGGGCGGCATCACGAACACCGTGACGGTCGCCAATCCCGAGCCCGCGACCTGGGCGCTTGGAGCCGGCGCGGTTGTGGTCCTGTTCGCCCTCAGGCGCCTAAGATCGCCTGGCGCGCGCGCTCGTAAGCCCTGACGTTTGCGCGCTTGAGCAGCTTCTTCGCGTTCCACAGCGCGGCCTGGCGCCATCGCGGCAGGATGCGTCCGGAAGCGAACCCCGCCGCCGTCTGCGGCCCCATTCCCCTGCGCAGTGCGTAGCGGCCCAGGACCAGGCACTCGCCCAGCCTCCAGGTCGAAGCGCGCGGCTCCGAGTTGAACAGATACCGGATGCCCGCGCCGATCGCCGCGTCTGCCACCCGGCGCGAGAAGTAGCCGCCCGGGACCGAGGCGGCCGGCACGGCGTGGCCCACGACGTCCTCGAGCAGCTTCACACTCTCTCTCCACTGCCGCGCGATCTCCTCGGGCGGGCAGATCGAGATCGGCACCGGATGCGAGCAGGTGTGGCTGCCGATCACGTGGCCGCGGCGGTCGAGTTCGCGGATCTGCGCGGCGCTCAGGTAGCCGGGCCCGCCGGTCAGATCCGTGACGATGAAGAAATGGCCGCGCCAGCCGTGCGATTCGAGCAGGTCCGCGACGATCGTGTAGGCGCTCTGTTCGCCGTCGTCGAAGGTGAGGAAAACCGGGCGGGGTTCGCGCCAGGCATCCGGCGCATCCACACGGCCCACAGGCTTCGCGCCGATCGCCTCGCGGATCGCGGCGATGTGCGCGCGGAAGTCGGCTTCGCCGAGCTTGTATATATCCGCGCCCTTGGGCGGCACGCCGGGGAGCACCTCGTGATACATCAGGGCCAGGCAGCTACAGGTGGATGGGGCCATCGCCGTCTCCTCGATTGATGTGCATTTCCTCGAAGCCTCCGAGCGCTTCCGCCAACTTCCTGGATGCCGCAAAGACATAATTCGACGGGCCGCGAAGAAAGCCCGAGCGCTCGAGCGCGCGGCCCCAGGCTGCATGCGACTGGTTCGAGACGATCAGGTCTACGCCGCGCGCGCTGAGCCAGCCGGCGGCCGCGGCCGTGACCGCTTCTGCATCTTGGGGCAGCGCGAGGCAATCGGCGATCGTGCCCACGCGCAGGTCGCCGAACTGCTTGTGCCCGCGCATCCGGGTATCGAGCACGAGCGCCCAGCCCTGCGGCACACGAAGCCGGATGTAGCGCGCCTCGCCGGGAGGGTACAACGCGTTCAGCGACGCGGCGTCGCGCGCCGCGACCAGCGCGTAGCCGGCGTTCGCGCGTTCCCACAGCGCATCCGCCCATTGTTCGAAGGCGGGCACCGGCTCGGCGGCGGCAGCGGGAGCCGCGCGGCCCTTCCACGTCTGCGCGGCATGGACTGCGAGCCATCCCGCGCCGGTGAACCGCGCCGCCGCGGCCGCCGCGCGGCGCGCCGGGGTCGATTGCAGCATGCGCAACTCGCCGAGCACACGCGCCGGGCGGACCATCTTGAAGTAGAAAGGCACACTCTCCAGCCGCCATCCCATGGCCTTCAGCATGCGCGGCAGCGGACGTTCTTCGCCTCCCATGCCGAGAGCGAACAGCATCGGCTCGCGGTTCAACGCCGCGCGCAGCATCTGCAATCCCACTCCGGCATAAGCGCGGTTCACGACTCCTTCCGACACGCCCAGCCGGTAGTGCGCCGCGCGGATCGTCTTGCCGCGAAGCGAAAAGTCCTGGTGGTTGAGGATGTATCCGCCGCGCACCGCGCAGCCCTCGAGGGCGAGGAAGCACTCCTCGGCGAGACGCCGTCCGTCGCAGCGCTCCGAGGGCGTCTCCGGCAATTGAAACTCGGCGGCCCCGTCCGCCGCCAGACGCGCGTTGAACTCCCGCACCGCGGGAGCGCAGTCTTCCGTGTAGCGCGCGATCACATTGACCATTTTGTCAACTTCATATTACAATTCATTTAGCAATTTCCGGGTGGAACGCAATTTTTCGCCGCAATCAGGGGGCATCGCAGAGCTATGATATGGAAGGACATGACTAAGAGCGGACGCAAGCAGGGCACCCTCATTAGGTGTTTGTGTGACGCATTGCAGGTACTGCCATTCATTGTCGTTCTGCTGATTGCGACCGAACAACAAGCCAGCGCCTATACCGATCCCGGCAGCGGGGCGCTTATCTGGCAGATGGTTGCGGCAGGCTTCGTGGGCCTCATGTTCTACCTGAGGAAGTTCGGCTCCTGGTTCCGGAGCAGGAAAAAGGAAACCAAGGATTGAGCGCGTCCCCCGGACTGGCCGCCGCCTCCTTTCGCGACCCCGCGGGAAGTCTGGTCGCGCTGAAGGGGCGGATACTCCGCATCGTCACTCCGACGGGCGCGGAGGATCTCGCGGCCTTTCTCGCCTCTAAGCAATCCGCGCGGTTCGTCGAGTCCGGGCGCGTCGTTTCGGCGCGCGTTCTCGATGCCGGCGAGATTGCGGAGCTGCTCGAAGAGCCGGAGTTTCGCGCCCTCTATGACGCGCGCGGCGCGGCGCTGGTGGTCGAGCACGAGCGCATCTGGTTTCCGAGCTTCCCCTACGAGTGGCCGCCCGAGATGCTTCATGCCGCGGCCGGATTGACGCTCGAGCTGGCGCGCGGCCTGCTCCCCGGCGGCATAGGGCTCAAAGACGCCACTCCGTACAACGTGCTGTTCCGCGGACCAGAGCCGGTGTTCATCGACGCGCTCTCCTTCGAGCGGCGCGATGCGGACGATCCGACCTGGCTGCCCTACGCGCAGTTCGTCCGCACTTTCCTGCTGCCGCTTGCGGCGAACAAGCGCTTCGGACTCTCGATCGAGCAGATCCTCACCACGCGGCGCGACGGTTTGGAGCCGGAGGAAGTATACCGGTGGCTCGGCCCCTTCGAGCGATTGCGGCCCCCGTACCTCTCGCTGGTGTCGATGCCCGCGTGGCTCGCCGCGCGGCACGACAAGGACGACGCAGGCATTTATAAAAAGCGCTCGGCGGGCAATCCCGAGAAGGCGCAGTTCATTCTCGATTCGCTGCTTCGCGGTCTCGAGCGCACGCTGGCGCGGTTGAAGCCGAACGCGGGCCGCAGCTCCACGTGGTCGGATTACATGACCACGAATAACAATTACACCGCCGGCTCGTTTTCCGAGAAGGAAACGTTCGTGCGCGAGGCGCTCGACGAGTTTCAGCCCCGTCGCGTGCTCGACGCGGGCTGCAACACGGGGCACTTCTCGGCGCTCGCGGCGCGGGCCGGGGCGAAGGTGGTCGCGATCGACTACGACCCGGTGGTGCTCGGCGACGTGTGGCGCGCGGCGCGCGCGAGCGGGCTCGACATTCTGCCGCTCACGGTAAATCTGACACGCCCGAGCCCCGGCATAGGGTGGCGCAACCGCGAGTGCCCGCCGTTCCTGGAGCGCGCACGGGGCGCGTTCGACGGAATCCTGATGCTGGCGGTGATCCATCACATGCTGGTGACGGAGCGCGTGCCGCTGCCCGACATTCTGGCGCTCGCCGCGGAGCTGACGACGGACATCGCGGTGATCGAGTTCATCGGTCCCGGGGATTCGATGTTCCGGCGCCTGGTGCGCGGGCGCGGGGAGTTGCACAAGGATCTGACGCCCGAGGCGTTCGAAGCGGCGTGCCGGCCTCACTTCGACATCGTGCGCAGCCGCGCCATCGAAGGCACGCACCGGCGCCTCTACCTGCTGCGGAAGCCCGCCTGATCTGCTAGCATCGGCCTGATGCGACAGGTGCCTAGCTGGGACACGTATTATCTGGAGATCTGCAAGGTCGTGGGGTCGCGCAGCAAGGACCCGAACACGCAGCTAGGCTGCATCATCGTGGGCCCGGCGCACGAGATCCGCTCGACCGGATACAACTCGTTTCCGCGCGGCATCCGCGACGATGTGCCCGAGCGGCACGAGCGCCCGGCGAAGTATCTGTGGATCGAGCACGCCGAGCGCAACGCGATCTGCAACGCGGCGCGCGCGGGCACGGCGACGGAGAAGTGCACGATCTACGTCGAGATCATGCCGTGCATGGATTGCGCCCGAGCGATCGTGCAGGCGGGCATTTCCGAGGTCGTGGTCTCGGACGCCCGCATGTCGCAATACTCCAGCGAATACTATGACCAGCACTTCGGGCTGGTCGAAGTGCTGTTCGCCGAGGCCGGCGTGAAGGTCAGGCGGGTGTAGCGAGCTTGCTCAGGGCGAAGGCGTAGGCGCCTACTGCGACGGCTTCGCTGGTGCCGAGGCGCGAGAGGCCGACGGCGACCCGGGGGAGCGGGTCGTAGGGGATCTTTCTTCCCGAGCCGGGCACCGTTACTTCGCGGAGGTCTCCCCTCAGGAATTGCTCGCGCTCGATTGGGTCTTCGAGGTTGTAGGCTTTGGCGATCAGGCGGCGGAGGGGATTGCCGTCGCGCTCGTAGACACCGTTGATCGCGTCCACCAGCGCCGGCAGGAAGAGCGGCGCGGCTCCGGAGACTCCGCCTCCGATCACCGCGCAGCCGTCCACCAGCGTGAGGGCCTGGGCGATGGCGTCTCCGGCGACTTCTCCAAGGCGGCGGTAGGCTTCGATCGCGGCGGCGCGGTTTCCTTCGGCTTTGCCGGTTCCGATTTCGAAGATGACCTTCGGTTCGGGCGCGGCTTCGAACGCGATTCCTGCCTGCTCCGCGTAGACGCGGCGCACGGCGCGGATCGAGGCTCCTTCTTCGACGTTCATCCTCGGGTCGAGCTTGTTGCGCAGGAGCCAGGCTTCCGCGGCCATCGAGTTGTCTCCGGTGAAAAGCTCGGCGCCTCGCACGATGCCTCCGCCGAAGCCGGTCCCCAACGTCACTCCGAACAGATTCCTGTAGCGCTTCGGGCTGCCCGCCGCCGCGAGCAGGCCGTTCACGTAGGGAAGAAAGCCCGCGATGGCTTCGCCATAGGCGAACAGGTCGCCGTCGTTGTTGATGAAGACCGGGACGCCGAACTTCTCTTCGAGGATGGGACCGAGCGGCACGCCTCCGCGGAAACCGGGCATGTTCAGGAGATCGCCGATGATGCCGCGCGGGTAGTCGGCGGGCGCCGGAAAAGCGAAGCTGATGGCGGCTGGCGGCGCGGGCAGGGCCTGCTTCACGCACTCGAAGCCCTTCACGATGTTCGCGAGGCAGCGCTCGAGGTTTTCCGCTTCAGACGGCACGCTGATCGGGCCCACAAGAAGCTGGTTCGCGCGGATGGCGGAGAACTTCAGGTTCGTTCCGCCCGCGTCGAGCGTCATGACGATGCGCGGGTCGGTTTCGTATTGGGCAGGCATGAGTCTCTCCTTAGCGCTTCAGGTTGGCGGTGGCGGTCCAGGTGACGTAGAGGATCGCGGCGAGCGGCACCAGGAACGACAACTGCACGGAGCCGAGCCGGTCGGCAACGAGTCCCATAACGGGCGGGACGAAGGCCGCGCCGACGATCGCCATCACCATGAGGCCCGAGAGGGCGTTGGCGTGCTCGGGCATGCTCTCCACGACGATCGAGAAGATCAGCGGGAAGATGTTGGCGAAGCCGAATCCGATAAGGAGGAAGCTCGCCATCGCGACCGCGCGGCTCGGGACGAAAATGCCGAGCAGGCCCGCGACCGAGAGGATCGAGGTGAGGACGAAGAACGTGCGCGGCTTCATCCAGTTCAGAATCACGCCGCCCGAAAAGCGTCCGATGGTGAGCGCCAAAAAGAACAGGCCGGTACCGAGCAGTCCGATTCTGTTGATGTCCACGCCGAAGCGGTCCTTCAGGTAGAGCGGGATTCCGGAGCTGACGCAGACCTCGGCGCCGACGTAAAGGAACAGGGCGAGCACCATCATGGCGACGAAGGGATGGCGGAGCAGCGCGAGCGAGGAACCGAACGTGGCGGGCTTGTGGCCGGGCGCGCGGCGCTCGTCCACTTTGAGCGTCATCACCGAGAGCATCGTGATGAACACGGCGGCGCTGTAGATCGGGAAGATGACATTCCAGCCGGCGCCGAACGCGCGCGCGGCGATCACGGGGATGAGCGGACCCGAGAGCGACCCGATGGCTTTGACGAACTGGCCGAGCGAGAGGTTGCGGGCGTACTTGCCCTCCGGGGAGACGTCGCGCATGATCGGGTTGCCGGCGACTTGCAGCGTGGTCGCGCCGGCGCCGAGTGCGAGCACCGTCAGCAGGAACACCGGGAACGTGGAAAGGCCCGCCAGCGTGGGAATTAAAACGCCCGCCAGCATGATCGCGAGGCCGAGCAGCAGGATGAACTTTTTGCCCTTCTTGTCCTGGAAGACTCCCATGGGGACCGAAAGGACGCCGAACATCAGGAAGCCAACGAACGGGATCAACTGCGCGACGAAGTTCGAGAGGCGGAACTGTTCGCGGGCGAGACTGACGAAGGGGCCGGCCGCGTCGGCGAAGCCCATGGTCAGAAACGCAAGAAACACCGGCAGCGCGCTGCTGTGTTTGACTGCCTTCGATTCAATCACTGGATCGCCATCCTTTTCTGCATCTGCTCGAGCGAGACGCCCTTGGTTTCGGGATAGAAGAACAGTACGACGAAGAACTGCACAGCCATCATAGCCGCGAAAAACATGAACGGGTAGGCGCCGGAGCTTTGGGCCAGCATGGGGAATGTGAACGAGATGGCGGCGTTCATGATCCAGTGCGTGAAGCTGCCGAGACTCTGGCCGCGGGCGCGGACGCGGTTGGGGAAGACTTCGCTGAGGTAGACCCAGATGACCGCGCCCTGCGAGAAGGCGAAGAAGGCGATGTAGCCGACCAGCAGCCAGACGAGCATCTCGCCGTGGCTTCCGGTGAAGAAGATATAGGAGACGCCGGCGAGCGCGGCGGCCGTCCCGACCGAGCCGATGAGCAGGAGTTTCTTCCGGCCGAAGCGGTCGATCACCGACATGGCGATGATGGTGGCGGCGAGGTTCGTGGCTCCGATCGCCACGGCCTGTAAGTCGGCCGACATCTTGCTGAAGCCCGCGCGGGCGAAGATGTCGTTCAGGTAATAGAGGATCGCGTTGATGCCGGAGAGCTGGTTGAACATCGCGATCGAGACGGCGAGGAAAATCGGGAAAGCGTAGGTGCGCGAGAAGAGCGATTCGTGGGCGTGGCCGTGTTCGGCGTCGATCGATTCGACGATCTCGGCAAGGTCGCGCTCGACGTTTTCTTCGCCGGTCATGCGAAGCACTTCGCGGGCTTCGGCGAGGCGGCTCTTGCCGGCGAGCCAGCGCGGGCTGCGAGGAATCGAGAACAGCATGAGGAGGAACAGCAGCGCTGGAATGCCCGAGACGCCGAGTTTCCAGCGCCATTCGAGATCGCCGAACCCGGCGGTTCCAATGACGTAGTTCGAAAAGTACGCCATCAGGATTCCGAAGACGACATTGAACTGGAAGAAGCCGACCAGGCGGCCGCGCCACTTGGCGGGGGCGATTTCGGCAATGTACATGGGGCCGAGCACGGAGGAGCCGCCGATGCCGAGGCCTCCGATGAAGCGGAAGAAGACGAGCGAGTACCAGTCCCAGGCGAAGGCGCAGCCGAGGGCGGAGGCGAGGTAAAGGACCGCCATCAGGCGCAGGCTGTCGCGGCGGCCGATGCGGTCCCCGGGGATGCCCGCCAGCATGGCGCCGAGCACGGTGCCGATGAGGGCGCTTGCGACGGTGAAGCCGAGCGAGGTGGGCGAGAGCCCGTAGGCGGCGGTGAGGGCCGTGGTGGTGCCCGCGATGACGGCCGTGTCGAATCCGAACAGCAAGCCGCCAAGCGCGGCGACGACGGTGCTCTTCAACAGGTACGCGTTCAGCTTCATACTCGATTGTGTCTCCAGAGGCCGGAGAAGCTATCATAGAGCAACCGGGTGTCTCAAGGCACAAGGCCGCGGATTCGCGGTAGATTGAGTGTTTCTAATCGCTGTACCCTTGCGAGCCGGACTACACGTCTTCTAAGATCCTTCAAGATGAGAAAACAAGTTATCGTCGCCCTTACGCTGATGTGCGGCAGCGCGCTTTTTGGCCAGGCGCCCGCGCCAGCGCCCGCTCCGGCCGGCGCTAATGCTCCCGCTGCCCAGGCCCCTGCGCCCCAATCCCCCGCCCCCGAGGAACTGAAGGCCGAGACATACGTGCGGCGCGTTTCGGTGGGCGCGACGCTGAGCGTCCTGGGACTGACACAGTTCAAGCCGAACACGATCAACCCGATCACGGAGAACCCGCACGTGGACGCGCTGTACTCGACCACCAACGCGTCACCGCGGATCGGGTGGGGCGGCACGGCGCAGGTGCTGATCACGGACCGGTTCGCGGTGAACGCAAGCATCCTGGTGCGCCACACCGGCTACCAGATGAACAGCGATATCATCTCGGGCACGGACGTCGCCTCGACGCCTGAAGACGAACGGGTGTTTACGGTCGCGAACGAGGATACGCGTGCCCGGCTGTACGACCTCCCGGTGGTGCTGCGGTTCTACGGCAAGGACCGCTACGAGCCAGGCCCGCGCTGGTTCGTCGAAGGCGGCGCGGCGTTCCGCCGCGTTTCGCACTGGCGGTCGACGACCGTCACCACGGTGGGGTCGGGATCGCCCACCTACGACTACACGCCGACGGAGCCGGCGCACAAGAACGTGCGCGGCATGGTAGCCGGGTTCGGCGTGCAGTTCATCGACCCGGTGGGGATTCGCGTGGTGCCGGAAGTGCGGTACACGCGGTGGCTGGCCTCGACGTTCGATTCGCTTTCGACGAAGAGCCGGCGGGACGAGATCGCGGCGATGTTTTCGTTGACGTTCTGAGAAACGTCGTCGGAACTGTCGGATTCTGTCCGATCGCGCGGCATGGGTTGCGCTGTAAGTGCTCCCGGAAGTGCAGGCAGCGGCGGCGACAAATCTATCTTCCAGTTCGGTGATAGAATTCTTGCCCATGAACAACGCGCGCCGGGGAATTGTGTTGCTGCCGATCCTCCTTGTAGCCGGGGCTCTCCTGCTGCTGCTCGGCGGGCTGGCGCTTTGGAGACAGATGTCGAAGTCCGTCGAAGCCGTGCCGGCGCAGGCGTGCACATGCGACGATAGCGCGGACATTCAGAACCGGCTGGCGGAGGCGAAGGCCGCCATCGGGGAGTATCAGACTGCGATCGGAGAGTTCGCGGCGCGGCCGGATACGAAGTACAGCGATGCTTTGTATCAGGCGGAACAGGAAAATGTGCAGTTAGCCATCAATGCGGCTACGCGGCGCGGGACAAACAAGGTTTCGGGCGATACGCGCACGGATTGCACGACGATTGTGAAGGCCGCTACCGCTTGCATGAAGGCGTCCGGGCAGACGCATGAAAACGTGCACGCCAGTTCGTGCAACGCGATGAAGGCGGCCGGGCGCGCGTATCGGGGCTCGATGACAATTATCGAGGCTTGGAAGGAAGAGATCTCGGGATACACGGCCGAGATCGCTTATCTCAACAGGAATCTGGCGGGTATCAAGAGCGCTAACTGCTGGACGTGCGACGTGGATGGGAAGTCGTACGCGGTGCGGTCCGATTGCGAACGCGGGTGCCGTCCGACGCTGGGTTCGACGATTAAGCTTGGGTTGCGGTGCACACAGGCTAAGTAGATTACAAGCCCGGGGATGCCGCGCCTCCAAGGAGAATGCGGCGGATCAGGGGGATGGGGAGTCCGCCCTGCTTCACGAAATCGTTGTGGAACTGCTCGAGCGTATAAGATGCGCCGCGGGCCTTCTGGTAATCCGCCCGCAGTTTGTAGATTTCGAGCTTGCCCAGGGTGTAGTAGAGGTAAGTCGGGTCGAAGGTTCCCCGGCGGGCTTCTTCGAATCCGACTTGGGGCTCGCGGAAGCCGCGCTCTTCGAAGACCTTCGCTCCTTCGGCTACCGTCATTCCGGCGGTGTGGAGCTTGATGCCGACGACATAACGGCAGTCGCGCAGGAGCGCTTCGTGCAACTGGCCGAGGCGGATCTTCGGGTCTCCGTTGCCATAACCTTCATCGACCATCATCTGCTCGGCGTAGTGCGCCCAGCCTTCGGCGTTGGTGCTGCAAAAGGCGAGCTTGCGGGTTTTGGTCGGGAACTGTTTGGCATAGAGGAACTGCGTGTAGTGGCCGGGGAAGGCTTCGTGAATGGTGATGAGCGCGAGGCCGCTGCGGTTGAACGAGCGCAGGTGCTCCTCTTTCTGGGCGGGCGTCCAGGATTCGTCGGGCGGCGTGACGTAGTAGAACGCTTCGGTGGCGCGGGTTTCATACGCTCCGGGCGTGTCCATGGAGGCGAAGCTGCCGGCGCGGGCGTAGGGGGGCGTCTCTTCGATGGTCGGGCGCACCTCGGAGGGGATGGTCACGATGCGGCGATCGATCAGGAAACGGCGCGTGCTTTCGATGGTTTCGCGTGTGAAAGGGACGAGGTTCGCGGCGGTGGGGTGGTCCTTCGAGATGAGATCGACGACTTCGAGCGGCGACTTATTCGGATCGATCCGGCGGGCGGTCTCGATGAACGCCTGGCGGTCCTTCTCGAGGTTGGCCTCGCCGATGGCGAGGAGGCGGTCGAGCGGGATATCGACCATGTCGTCGTAGAGGAGCTTGCGGCGGTAGTTTTCGGCCCCGATCGCGTAGGTTCCCTTTGAGCGGGGAAGCAGGTCGGATTTGAGCCAGGCAACGGCGTTCTCCATGGCTGCCGCGGCCGCGGTGTTGGCGCGCTCGAAATCCGCGCGCAAGGCGCCGTCCGGGCCGGCCGCGCCCCGTCCCCATTCCGCCACGGCTCCGCGCAGGTAGCCGGCGGTGCCGGAAGCGATTTCGATCGCAAGGCTGGTGAACTCCTTCGGCGGATTCTCGATGTTCGCGCGCATGGCGGCGACCAGAGCGGGGACGGCCTTTAGACGCGCTGTTGCCGAGCGAAGGCGTTCGGGCGCGGGCGCGAAGTTGCGCTTCATGAGGCCGTCGATGGCGGCGCCGGGAACCTGGACGTACAGCATGGGGTTGGTGCGCCAGAGCTTTAGGGTTTCCAGATCGAGCAGCTCGGAGCGGATCTGGCCGTCGAGGAATTCCGCGTCGATGGCGTCGGCAGGCGGTAGCGCGGCGGCGCGCAGCGCGGCGAGCCGCGTCTGCTGCCGCTTGAGTGTGGCGATGCGCTTCTGGATGGCGGGGGCGGAGAGGTCGCCGAGATGCGCGTCGTATTGGTGGAAGCCCGAGGCTGTGGCGTCGGCGGGCCTGAACTCGAAGCGGGCATCGAAGTAATCGTCTACGAATTTCGAGAAGTCGGAAGCGGCAGCAATGGTCACGGAGACTAGCGCAAGCAGAAGTGGGCGCACACTGCGATCATCGCACAGGCGCTTGGGCGGGGGCCGCGGCGGCCGCGGGGACCGTAGCGAACGCCGCGCGCGAGGGGCGCACGCGGACGCGCGCATCCGTGTCGAGAATCGAGAACATCAGGAAGACGCCCAGCATCGCCACTCCGCTGAGCAGGATGATGGCGCTCATCGGCTTGTCGTGGCGCAGGTGCATGAAGTAGAGCGCCACGAGCGACGCTTTGACGCTCGCGATGGCGAGCGCGATCACGACGTTGCCCGCGCCGAAGTTGACGCCCGCGGCGAGTACGGTCACCACCGTCAGAACAAGCAACGCGCCCAGGATTTTTTTGTAGATGGCCGGCGATGTCGATTCCATGAGTGCCTCCTATGCGATCAGATACAGCAGCGGGAACAGGTAGATCCAGATCATGTCTACCAGGTGCCAGTAGAGGCCGACCAGATCGACGGGCGCGTAGTATTTGCGCGAAAAGTCGCCGCGGATGGCGCGGCGCAGCACCCAGGCGATGGCTCCGATGCCGCCCAGGATGTGGAGGCCGTGCAGTCCGGTCATCATGAAATAGAAGCTGAAGAACATGAACTGGCCGGGGACTGCGTCGCCCTGGTGATGGTAGAAACGGCCGGGGAGCAGGCCTTCGTGGAACTTGTGCGAGTACTCGAAGTACTTGATGCCGAGGAAGGCGCAGGCGAACAGGATGGTAAGAACGAGATAGACGATCACCTTCTTGCGCTTCTCGTTTTGCGCGCTCCAGACGGCCATGACCATGGTGTAGCTGGAGCAGAGCAGGACGAGGGTGTTGACGAAGCCGAGCGTGCGGTCGAGATGGTGATGCGCGGCGACGAAGGCTTCGCGGTGCGCGGACTGCATGATGGCGAAGCCCACGAAAAGGCCTCCAAACAGGAGGATTTCGGTGACCAGGAAAAGCCACATGCCGATCTTGCCGGCGTCGGATTGTTGCTCGGCGGTGGTGAAGTGGTGCTGGAGATAGGGTTCGGCGGCGGCGCTCATACTTCGGCCTCCTCGGGTTCAAGCGCCGGTACGGGCGCCGAGTAGTCGTAGGGTCCGTGCGTGACCTTCGGGACGTATTCGAAATTGTGCTCGGGCGGGGGCGAGGCGGTCTGCCATTCGAGACCGACGGCGTTCCATGGGTCCGCGGGCGCGGTGACGGGGCGCCGCAGCGATTCCCAGAGATAGGCGGCCATGATGAAGAAGCCCAGCGCGAGAATCCAGGAACCGACGGTCGAGAATACGTGCAGCGGCTGGAACTGGTCCAGATAGTTGTAATAGCGGCGCGGCATGCCGCGGCTGCCCAGGACGAACTGGCTGAGGAACGTCACGTTGAAGCCGATGAAGATGAGCGCGGCCGCCACGCGCGCCCACTTTTCCGAGTACATGCGGCCGAAGATTTTCGGCCACCAGTAATGCAGGCCGCCGATGAAGGCGATCGTCGTGCCGCCGACCATGACGAAGTGGAAGTGCGCCACGACGAAGTAGGTGTCGTGCACGTGCACGTCCACGGCGAGCGCGCCGAGGAACAGGCCGGTGAGGCCGCCGATCGCGAACAGCAGCAGGAACGAGATGGCGTAGAGCATCGGCGCTTCAAGCGAGATCGAGCCCTTGTACATGGTCGCGAGCCAGTTGAAGACTTTGATACCCGAGGGGATCGCGACCAGGAACGTAAGGAACGAGAAGATCGCTCCGGCAAGCTGGGACTGGCCGCTGACGAACATATGGTGTCCCCACACCAGGAAGCTGACGCCCGCGATCGCGATGCTCGAATACGCGATCGCTTTGTAGCCGAAGATTTTCTTGCGCGAGAAGACCGGGATGATTTCCGAGATGATCGCCATGCCCGGCAGGATCATGATGTAGACGGCCGGGTGCGAGTAGAACCAGAAGAAGTGCTGGAACAGGATCGGATCGCCGCCGAGTTGGGGGTTGAAGATGCCGATGCTGAAGACGCGCTCCATCAGAATCAGCAGCAGCGTGATGCCGAGCACGGGCGTGGCGAGGATCTGAATGATGGCGGTGGCATACATGCCCCAGGCGAACAGCGGCATGTTGAACCAGGTCATGCCGGGGGCGCGGAGCTTGTGAATGGTCGCGATGAAGTTGATGCCGGTGAAGATGGACGAGAAGCCGAGCACGAACGCCGCCAGCGTCATGAGGCCGACGCTTCCGTTGGTGCTGGTGGAGTAGGGCGTGTAGAACGTCCAGCCGGTATCGACCCCGCCGGTGACCATGGAACCGATCGCGAGCAGCGCGCCGGCCACGTAGACGTAGTAGCTGGCCAGGTTGAGGCGCGGGAAAGCGACGTCCTTGGCGCCGAGCATCAGCGGGAGGACGAAGTTGCCGAGCGCGGCGGGAATCGACGGGATGATGAACAGGAACGTCATGATGGCGCCGTGCAGCGTGAAGACGCGGTTGTAGGTGTCGGCGCCCATCAGAGTGCGGCCGGGCGTGAGCAGCTCGAGGCGGATCAGGATGGCGAACATGCCGCCCAGAAAGAAGGCGAACAGGATCGACCAGAGATACATCACTCCGATCCGCTTGTGATCGACCGTGGTCAGCCAGCTTTTCCAGCCGGACGGGGTGTTCAGGTACGAGCCCTGTGCGCTCATCACTTCTGCTCCTTGATGAATTCGACCAGCGCGTTGATCTCGCGCTCGCGCAGCATGCCCTGGAAGGTCGGCATGACGGGCTGGAAGCCCGCGACGACCTTGGCCTGCGGTTGAAGGATCGATTCGCGGATGTAGTTCTCGTCGGCCAGGACGGACTTGCCGTCCGCCAGTCGCACCTCGTGTCCAAAGACGCCTTTGAAGCTCGGCCCCTCGGCGCGCGAGCCGTCGAGCGAGTGGCAGGTCTCGCAGCCGCGGCTCTGGTAGAGCATTGCGCCGAACTGGGCAAGCGGCATGTTCTTGCCCGCGTCGCCTCCGTTCTCGAGCCAGTCCCTGTACTTCGCTTCGTCGTCCACGAAGATCTTGCCGCCCATGTCTGAGTGGCCGCGTCCGCAGTATTCGGCGCACAGAAGGCGGTGCATGCCGGGCTCGGTGGCGTCGAACCAGAGCGTGGTGTAGCGGTTCGGCACGACGTCCTGCTTGATGCGGAAGGTGGGGACGTAGAAGCTGTGGATGACGTCCTCCGAGTTCATGACGAGCTTGACGGGCTTGCCGAGCGGGACGTGCATTTCGTTGAGCGAGCGCGTGCCGTCGGGATATTCGAAGACCCAGACCCATTTCTTGGCGGAGACCTGAATTTCCAGCGCGTCGGCCGGTGCGACCTGCGCTTCCATGTAGCTGCGGAAGCCCCAGAAGAAGATGACGATGACGAGGGCGAGCGGGATGACGGTCCAGACGACTTCGAGCGCCGTGTTGTGCGAGATGTCGGGCGTGAGGCCGCCGGCGGCGCGGCGCCGGTACTTCAGCACGAACACGGCGATGAGACCCGCGACGAGCAGGAAGAAGAAGATGGTTACCCAGATGAGGAACAGGTAAAGGCTGTCCACCTGTCCGGCATAGGCTGTGCCCTGGACGGGCACGATGATGGAGCGGATCCAAGCGTTCATTGAGCGAGTGCCTCCCGTTCGCGCCGCCAGTAGCGGAGCAGGACGAGCATGATGATCAGGACCGTGACGGCGCCGCCGGCGCGCATCAGGTTCGAGGCGAACAGGACGTAGCCGCGGGCTTGCGGGTCGTAGTGAAAGCAGTAGAGCAGCACGCGATCGACGCTGAGGCCGAACTTCGATTCGGAGGCTTCGGCGAGGGCCAGGCGCAAGTCGCGAGGGTTGAATTTGATTCCGTACAGGTAGCGGGAGATTTTGCCTTCGGGCGTCAGCAGAGTGATGACGGCGGGGTGGGCGTACTGGCTCTGCTTCTCGTCGTAGCGGTAGTGAAAACCGACTTGGCCGGCCAGCTTCTTGACGTTGCCTTGGTCGTCGGTGAGGAAGTGCCAGCCTGTGGTTTCGCGGCCGTAGTGCTCGAGGTAGACGGCGCGCTTCTGCTGGGCGAGGTTGAAGGTTTCCGACGGGTCGATGGAGATGGTGACGATTTCGAATTCTTTCCCGGGTGTGCCGGAGATCTGCTTCAGGGCGGCCGTCTGGCCATTCAGGATCATGTTGCAGAGCATCGGGCAGGAGTAGTAAACGAGGTTCAGAATGACGGGGCGGCCTTTGTGGAAGAACTGCTTGAGCGCGACGGGATAGCCGTTTTCACCGGTGAAGGTGAGGTTGAGGTCGATCTGCCGGTCGAGGTGTTCGTCTACACCGACGCCCTGGAGTTCGGGGGGCAGGGACTGGTCGGCTCTCAGCGCGAGGCTGAGGCAGAAAAGCACACCACAGAGACGCAGAGAACGCAGGGAAAAACTACTTCTTTGCATGGGCCTCCTCTACCACCAGGTCCATGGCTCTTTCGATGGGGAGGCGGACCGTTCCCTTTGCGCGATCGATGTAGCGGTAAGAGTGAAGTTGCTCCGCTTCCCTCGCTCGCAGGGCTTTGAGATCTTCCGAGACGGGCTCCAGTTGTTTGACGAAGATTTGCTGGTCGCGGACGTGGTCGTAGTAAGTCTGGACGCCCAGGACCACGAGAACCAGCAGGACCATGATGGCTCCTCCGATGGCGGCGATGAAGCCGGCTCTCGGTTCGGATCTTTCGAAGCCTTCAGAAGACATTCGTGAACTCCAAAGATTTTTCGAAGCGGATATCGCCGGTGGGGGCGATGGCGTGCTGCCTCAACCGCTGCCAGAAGACCAGGCCCAGGGTGCCGCCTACGGCTGCCAGGGCGGCGAGGTCGATCCAGCTTGGCGTGGCCCCGTGTTTCGAGAACACGGGCATCGCGATCCAGTAGAGGTCGATGTAGTGCATCAGGACGATCCAGGCCGCTGCCGCTCCGAGCACGCTTAGACGGCGCTTGGCGGCTCTGGAGACCAGCACCAGGAAGGGCGCCAGGAAGTGGCCCACGATCAGCAGGGCGGCCACGGCGCGCCAGCTTCCTGCCAGACGGTCGCGGAACCACACCGTCTCTTCCGGAAGGTTGGCGTACCAGATCAGCATGTATTGCGAGAAGGCGATGTAGGCCCAGAAGACGGTGAGGCCGAAGATCCACTTGCCGAGGTCGTGGTAGTGCTCGTGGTTGACGGAATAGCGCAGGACGCCCGCGCGGCGGAAGGCGAGGAGCATCAGCGTGAGCGCCGCGGTGAAGCCTAGCGCCGCACCCGAGTAGACGTAGATGCCGAACATGGTCGAGTACCAGTGCGGGTCGAGCGACATGAGCCAGTCGAAGGCGGCCAGGGCGACGGTGACGGTGAGGAGCAGCATGCCGGGGGCGCTCCAGCGTTCGGAGGAATGCGCGG
Source organism: Acidobacteriota bacterium (assembly GCA_050261515.1). Taxonomy (GTDB): domain Bacteria; phylum Acidobacteriota; class Terriglobia; order Bryobacterales; family Bryobacteraceae; genus JBLNDJ01. The sequence continues at coordinate 151,449 of JBLNDJ010000058.1, forward strand.
CGGCGAGCGACGGGGCTTCATCGTGCGCGGCCGAGTTGCGGTGCAGCTTCCAGGCCCAGAAGATCCAGATGGCGAAGTAGACCGCGGCGCGGAGCAGGAAGAACTGCGGATTCAGGAACGCGGCTTTCCCTTGCAGGATGGGGTCGTGCGCGACGGCTTCCGGGCGCGCCCATTCGTAGAGCCGGCCCAGGTTGAACGCAATGGGCAGGAAAAGCACGGCGGCGGCCGGGACCGTCCAGGCGACGTTCTCAGCGATGCGGCGCATAGTGACGCTCCAGGCCGCGCCCGTCAAGTGCTGCAACATGACGAAGAACAGCGCGCCCAGAACGAGCGTGACGAAGAAGGCGTAGCCGGTCAGGTAGGACGCGGCGAAGCGCGTGGGGCCGGTGGCCCAGGCAAGCCCGGAGCCGGCCCATCCGGCGGCCGCGAGCGCCGCGAGCGCGAGGCGGCCCTTCGCGTGAACGCCGTCAGGCAGGGTGTAGGAATCGATGATCATCGCAGCTCGCTCCTCAGCTCCGGCGGGACGTCGGCGACCGTGCCCCTGGCCGCTCGCTGCAACGCGCGCACGTAGGCGACAATGGCCCAGCGGTCGCGCTCGGCGACCTGGAAACGGTAGCCGGGCATGGTGCGCTTGCCGTGCGTGATGGTGTCGAAGATCTCTCCGTCTTTCATCTCGACGATTCGGGGTTCGGTGATGTTGAACACGGGCCATGTAGCGCGCTGGGCCACGATGCCCTGCCCCGAGCCGGTCTGGTCGTGGCACGGCGCGCAGTAGATGTTGAAGCGCTCCTGGCCGCGCGCGAGCGTGTCGCGCGTGATGGGCAGCGGGTTGTTCACGAAGGCCCCGTCCTGCTTGCCGGTGTAGAACGCGTCGTCTTCCTTGAGGAAGCCGCGTGCCACGGTGCCGGGCACGGGGCGGCGCTCCGCGCGGCCGTCGGCGAAGAAAGCGCTCCCGGATTGCGGCAGGTACTTCGGTTGATCCTTCATGTCCGGAAAGACCTGTATGGGCGGCGTGCGCTTCGAGGTGCAGCCGGCCAGCGCGAGCGCGGCAACGGCAAGTGCGGTTGCGCGAATCATCCGGCGATCACCTCCACGTACTTCCCGCCGAGGGACTTCAGGGTGTCGGCTGCCTGCTCCGCGTCGAAGTCCTTCGAGTCGGCTTCGATGGCGAGCAGAAACGCATCGTTCGTCACGCCCTGGTAGCGCGAGTATTTGAAGATCGGGTGATACAGGCGCGGCAGGCCGTTCAGCGCGAACATGCCGAGCACGGCGCCGAAAGCCGCGAACAGCACGGTGAGTTCGAAGATGATCGGCAGCGAGAATTCGAGGGCGAACAGCGGCTTGCCGGCGATGACGAGCGGGTAGTCCACCGCGCCGGTCCACCACTGAAGCACGAGCGCCGCGGCCGCGCCGAGCGCGCCCATGGCGAAAACGATATAGCCGAGCGGCGAGCGGCGGCGGTCGAGCGCTTCGTCGATGCCGTGCGCGGCGAAGGGGGTGAAGGCGTCTAGCTTGCGGTAGCCGCGCTCCTTCGCGCCCTGGATCGCCGCGAGCAGTTGCCTGGGCGATGCGAACTCGCCGACGGCGCCGTAGATGGATTCGGGTTGAGCCATGTCAGCCTCTCATGTCTCCGAAGTGGACCGCGGCTTCCTTGTCGTAGAGCCTGTGCGGATGCTCGCGCGTGGCGGCCATCATGCCCTTCACTTCCGCCATCGAAATCATCGGCAGGAAGCGCACGAACAGCAGGAACAGCGTCAGGAACAGCCCGAAGCTTCCGGCCAGCGTCAGCATGTCCACGGGCGTGGGCTTGAAGTAGCCCCAGCTCGAGGGCAGAAAGTCGCGGTGCAGCGAGGTCACGATGATGACGAAGCGCTCGAACCACATCCCGACGTTGATCAGGATCGAAATGACGAACATGGCCGGTACACTGGTGCGCACGCGCTTGAACCAGAACAATTGCGGGATGAAAACGTTGCAGGAAACCATCGTCCAGTAGGCCCACCAGTAAGGGCCGAAGGCTCGGTTGAGGAACACGAAGCGCTCGTACTGGTTGCCGCTGTACCAGGCGATGAAGAACTCGGTGGCGTAGGCGAAGCCGACCATCGACCCCGTGGCCAGCATCACCTTGTTCATGTTCTCCAGGTGCTTCATGGTCACGAGCTGCTGTAGGCCGAAGACCTGGCGCGCGATCACCATAAGCGTCACCACCATCGCGAAACCCGAGAAAATCGCGCCCGCGACGAAGTAGGGCGGGAAGATCGTGGTGTGCCAGCCGGGCACAACCGATACCGCGAAGTCGAAGCTGACGATGGTGTGGACCGAGAGCACGAGCGGCGTCGAGAGGCCCGCGAGCAGCAGGTACGCCATTTCGTAGTGCTTCCAGTGGCGGGCCGAACCGCGCCAGCCGAGGCTCAGGATTCCGAAAATGACGCGGCGAAGGGGCGTGGTGGCGCGATCGCGGAACGTCGCCAGATCGGGCACCATGCCGACGTACCAGAACATCGCCGAGACCGTTGCGTAGGTCGAGACCGCGAAGACGTCCCACATCAGCGGGCTGCGGAAGTTCTGCCACAAGTTCAGCGCGGGGTTCGGAAGCGGGAACAGCCAGTAGAGCGCGCGCCACGGGCGTCCGGTGTGGAACAGCGGGAAGATGCCGGCGCAGGCGACGGCGAACAGCGTCATCGCTTCGGCGAAGCGGTTGATCGAGGTGCGCCAGCGCTGGCGGAACAGGAACAGGATGGCCGAGATCAGCGTGCCGGCATGGCCGATGCCGACCCAGAACACGAAGTTCGTAATGTCCCACGCCCAGCCGACGGGCGAGTTGTTGCCCCACACGCCGATGCCGGTAAAGACAAGGTAGCCGAGCATCGCGAGGAGCACGAGCGCCAGCGTGCCGGTGCATGCGATCGCGATGTACCAGGCGCGCGGCGTCTTCCGCTCCGCGATGCCCGCGACTTTTTCGGTGACGTCCGCGTAAGTCGGCTCGCCTGCGACGAGCGCGGGATTGATTTCTTGCGATAGGGCCAGGTCTGCCATGTTCAGGCCAGCTCCGGATTGGGATTGCGCAGCTTCGCCAGATAGCTGGTGCGCGGGCGCGTGTTCAGTTCCGTGAGGACTCCGTAGTTGCGCTGCTGCTTGCGGAGCTGCGACACGCGGCTCGACGGATCGTTGATGTTGCCGAACGCGATGGCCTCGGCCGGACAGGTCTGCTGGCATGCGGTGAGAATCTCGCCGTCGCGCAGCGCGCGCCGTCCTTCCGCCTTGGCCTGAATCTTCTTTTCCTCGATGCGCTGCACGCAGTAGGTGCACTTCTCCATGACGCCCCTCATGCGTACGGTGACGTCCGGGTTGAAGGCCATCTTGCCGGTTTCGGTGAGGTCCTTGTGGTAGTCCAGAAAGTTGAAGCGGCGCACCTTGTACGGGCAGTTATTGGCGCAGTAGCGCGTCCCCACGCAGCGGTTATAGGCCATGTCGTTCAGGCCTTCCGGGCTGTGATTGGTCGCCGCGACGGGGCACACCGATTCGCACGGAGCGTTCTCGCACTGCTGGCAGGCCATCGGCTGCGTGAGCGCTTCAGGGTTGTCCTCCGGGCCGCTGTAGTAGCGATCGAGGCGGATCCAGTGCATCTCGCGGCCGCGCGCCACTTGCTCCTTGCCGACGATGGGAATGTTGTTCTCGGCCTGGCAGGCGAGCACGCACGCGTTGCAGCCGATGCAGGATGTGAGGTCGATCGCCATCCCCCACTGGTTGCCTTCGCTGTAGTTGAATCCGGGGTAGAGCTGGAAGTGCTCGTCGTGCTGCTTGGCGAATTCGGGGTGTTTGCGGTACTCCTCGACTGTCGCCTCGCGGATGATGGGGCGCCCTTCCATGGAGTGGTGGTCCTGCGTCGCGGAGAGCGGGTAGGTGCGGCCGGTCTTCGCGATCGTCGCCGTGGCGGCGTGGAGCGAGGCGCTGGTGCGGATCCGGTAGGCGTTATGGCCGGCGCCGCGGCCGACGCGCCCGCACTTCGTGCGCCCGTAGCCGAGCGCGACCGAGACTGCGTTGTCGGCGTGGCCGGGCTGGATCCAGACGGGCATTTCCGTGTTGCGGCCGGCGGACGCGATCGAGATCAGGTCTCCGTTGGCGACGCCGAGCTGACGCGCGGTCGCGGGGCTGAGAAGCGCGGCGTTGTCCCAGGTGAGCTTGGTCATCGGGTCGGGCGCCTCCTGAAGCCAGCCGTTGTTGGCGAAGCGGCCGTCCCAGGTGGACGAACTGGGGTAGAACGCGACCTCGAGACCGTCGACGGGTTTGGTCCCGGCGAGAGCGGCGGCGATGCGTTTCGCGTCGGGCGTGGGGGTGAGGGCGGGCGAGGCCGTGCCGGGCACTATGCCGTCATGCAGGGACTTGCGCCAGGCCTTTTCGCCGGATTTCTGCCAGAGGTTGCGGACGATGTCGTAGCCGCGCTGGTCTTTGTAGCCGGAAAGGAGCGCGACGAGTTCGGCGGCTGTCTTGCCGTTGAACAGCGGCTGGATGAGGGGCTGCTGGATGGAAACGGTGCCGTCGAGCGCGCGGATGTCGCCCCAGGATTCGAGGTAGTGCGCCTCGGGGAGCGTCCATTTGACGAGCGCGGCGGTTTCGTTGGGCTCGGGGGTGAGGTGAATCGTGACGGGCGCCTTCTGGATGGCGGCGGCGAAGTCGAGATCGGCCGGAGCGTCGTAGGCGGGGTTTCCGCCGAGGATGACGAGCGTGCCGGCGCGGCCCGCTTTCAGGTCCTCCGCGAGTTGCCGCAAGGCGGGAAGCTGCGGGCGGCGCGGCGTTTCGATGTACGTCACGGTTTTGCCCGCGTTGCCGAGCGTGTGGTTGATCCAGTGTGCGGCGGCGTGGACGGCGGCGGGCTGGCGCGGCCCCGCGAGGACCAGCGAGCGGCCCGCGTTCTTCCTCAGGTCGCGCGCGACGGCGGCGAGCCACTTACCTGCCGGCTTGCCGTCAAGAGCGGCGATCAACTCGGCGGCGAGCCCGGCGATTTCGCTCGCGCGCTGGCGCAGCCGGTGATCGGCGGCGGCTCCCGTGATCGAGAACTGGCTCTCCACAGCGTAGAGCCGGTTGTTGGGGCGGCGGCGGGAGAAATCCTTCGTGTAGGCGACGGTGGGCGAGTCGAGGCCCAGGAAATCGGCGTCGAGCGCGAGGATCACGCCGGCCTGATCGAAGTGGTACAGCGGCTGCACGGGCGTCCCGAAAGCGAGTTCCGCTCCGGCGAGCGCGTTGTCGTCCGAGATGGGCTCGTATTCGATCCACTGCGCTCCCTTGAAGCGGGAGAGGGCGTGGGTACGGACCGCTTCGAGAGACGGCGAGTTGACTGTCCCCGACAGGAACCGGACGCGGTCCCCCGGCTCGGCGGCGAAGTGCCGCGCCGCGAACTGCGCGAACTCATCCCATCTTGCGGGCTTGCCCTGGCGGTCCGGATCGTAGAGGCCGAGAATCGACGCCTGATGGAACGCGGAAGCCGCGCCGCGGCTCAATGCGTGCTCCGGGTTGCCCTCGATCTTGGTCGGGCGGCCGTCGTGCGCCTCCACCAGCAGGCCCGTGCCGAAGCCGGCATGCGGCATCGCGGTGGCGTAGAACAGCGGGTTGCCGGGGATCTGGTCTTCGACCCCCTTCGACGCGGGCAGGATCTTTTCGACCGGGCGGCTGCACGCCGTCAGCCCGGCCAGGCCGAACGATGCGGCCATCAATTTCAGAAGCGTGCGGCGCGAGGCCGGGTCGAGCGTGGAGGCGTGCTCGGCGAACTCGTCGCCCGTGGGCAGCGCCGCCTGCAGGCCGCGCCAGTATCGCTTTCCGGTGTCGCTCATCGGTGGCACCCCGAACAATTGGTGGGCGGGTGGATCTTGTTCTTCGCCATCAGCTCCCTGCCGATTTCGGCGGGGTCGCGCGTGGGTTTCCAGGCGAGGTTCGTCACCTGGTCGCGCGGCCGTATGTTCGCCGCCGGGTCGCGATGGCATTCGAGGCACCACGCCATACTGAGCGGCTTCACCTGCCGGACTTCGGCCATCTGATCGACCCGGCCGTGACAGCTTACGCAGCTCACGCCCGCCCCGACGTGCGCCTGGTGGCTGAAATACACGTAGTCCGGCAGCTTGTGGATGCGCACCCACGGGACCGGCTTCCCGCTCGCGTAACTCTCGCGCACCGGTTCGAGCAACTCGCTCTTTGGCTTCACGCGCGTGTGGCAGTTCATGCAGGTCTCGGCCGCCGGAATGGCGGCGTAGTTCGACGTCTCGACGGTCGAGTGGCAGTAGCGGCAGTCCATCCCCAGGTTGCCCGCGTGCAGCTTGTGGCTATAGGGAACCGGCTGCACGGGCTCGTAGCCCACGTCCGCGCGTTCGGGACGGAAGAGATACGCTGAGAGAGTAACTACGCCGAGAACGGCGAGTAAGATTGCGGATAATCCAATCCTGAAATACTTGTCGGTTGTCCGTGGAAAGATAGGAGTCATCCCAGTTGTTACTTACTTTGATCTGTTCTACCAGCCCCCGAGAAAATCCGCAATGGCAGCAATTTTTCCTGCTTCGCAGTAAGAACCCGCATCATCCTCTTAGATGCGGGGAGCCGCGGCAGGATTCAGCCTGCACAAGAATATGATTGGAGAGCGTAAACCGCTGAGGGGCTTGGGAAAGGCGTTCGGCGACCTGAAGCTGCGGCCGAAGCTGATGGTGCTCCATAACCTGTTTTTCCTGGTTCTGTCGCTGTCGGTGTACGCCGGAGTCACCAGATGGAGCGTTGCGGGTGCACTTGTCCTGGTCTATGTGCTGGCCGTTTTGCTGCTCGAACTGGTGATCATGCCGACTTACGTCTACCGGCCGCTGCGCCTGATGCTCGAGGCCGATGAGGCCGCACGGGCGGGCGATACGGAGCGCGAACTGATCGACCCGGAGCTCATTCCGGGCGATGAGCTCGGCCAGATCATGCGCTCGCGGAACGCCGCCATCGTCGCGCTGAGAAAGAAAAACGAACAACTCGCCGATCAGGACCGCCTGGTATCGCTCGGCCTGCTGAGCGCGAGCGTCACGCACGAACTGAACACGCCGCTGGCGGTGTTGCATGGATCGATCGAGAAGCTGATCGAAACCGTCGATGAGCCGGCCGCGCAGCAACGGCTGGCGCGCATGCTGCGCGTGACCGAACGCCTCCGGACCATCAGCGAAAGCCTGCTCGATTTCGCTCGGGCCGGCAAGCAGCCGGTGGAGCCGGTGGAGCTGCGCCGGATCGTAGAGGAGGCGTGGCTGCTGGTGAGTATCGACGAGAAGGCCGCGTCGGTCGAGTTTCGGAACGAAACTCCGGCGGATAGCTTAGTAATCGGAAATGCGAACCGGTTAGTCCAGGTATTTGTCAACTTATTGAGAAATGCGTTGAATGCGGTAAAATCGTCGGGAAAGATCGTTGTGCACTCACAGCGATTCACAACCGGCGGCGAGCCCTGGATCGCCATGGATGTTGACGATGACGGCCCCGGCATCCCGGCGGACGTGCTGCCGCAGATCTTCGAGGCATTCGTCACGAGCCGGCTCGACGCACGCGGGACGGGGCTCGGATTGACGGTCGCCAAGGGAATCGTCCAGCAGCACGGGGGAACGATCGCGGCGTGCAACCGGCCGGGCGGGGGCGCGCGCATCGAGGTGCGGCTGCCCGAGGCCGCCAGGGGGAACGAATGATCGACGTCGCGGTCCTCGACGACGATCTCGACTTCCTGCACTACATCGAGGATTTCCTGAAGGACGAGGGGCGCTACTCCGTCCGCGCCTTCGCGCATCCCGACGACCTCTTTGTGGACGTTGAGCGCAAGCCGCCCCATGTCGTGCTGCTCGACATGAAGATGGGCGAGTTCAGGGGCGAGCAGGTACTCGAGCAGTTGCAGGCGCGGTTTCCGGGCGTTTGCGTGATCGTCGTGACCGGCTACCCGTCGCTCGAGGACATGCGGGCGACGTTCAAGCTGAAGGTGTTCGACTACCTGGCGAAGCCGTTCTCTCTCGCGCAGCTTCGGCAGACGCTCGAGAATGCGGTGGCGGCGTTCGGCCTGGGCCGGACTCCGCCGGACCTGCTCCGCGAGCGATTGGGGCATCGGATCAAGATGCTGCGAGTGGAGCGGAAATGGTCGCTGAAGGACCTGGCGGGCTCGGCTAAGCTGAGCGTGTCGCAGATCAGTTCGATCGAGCGGGGAACGCATCTGCCGAGCATCGAAAGCTTTCTGGCGATTTGCCAGGCGTTCGATAAAAGGCCGTCGGAGATTCTGGCGTCGATCGATTTTTGAGCCGCCAGGGCGGCTAGAGCAGGTCGTCTCGTTTGCGGCGCTCGAGTTCCTTGACGATCGCTCCAACCTCCTGCGCTCGGGCCCGGGTTCCGACCAGGAGTGCGTCCTTGGTGTCCACTACGATCAGGTCTTCGACACCCAGCAGGGCTACGAGCTTGCCTTCCGCATCGACGTAGTTCCTCGCGCTGGCGCGTGAGAGGATCTCGGCCGCGCGCGCGGCATTTCCATCGGCGTCATGTGCGAGCAGTTCGTAGACGGCGTTCCAGCTCCCTACGTCGTTCCATTCGAGGTCGCCTCCCGCCGGGAGACCCACGACGTTGTCTGCCTTTTCCATGATGGCGTAGTCCACCGAGATGTTCTCGCAGAGCGGGTAGGTCTTCGCCAGGACGCCGGCGAAGTTGCGGCTCAGGAAGGGGGGCACGGCCGCGAGCAGCGTGGCGGTCTTCGGCATGTAGCGGCGGACCGCTTCGAGGAACACGTCCGCGCGCCAGAAGAAGACTCCGGCGTTCCAGTAGTAATTGCCGGCCCGGAGATAGCGCCGGGCGGCCGCGGCGTCGGGCTTTTCGCGAAAGCGGATCACGCGCACGGGTTCGAGTCCGCCCGCCTTCGTTCCTTTCGGGAATTCCAGGTAGCCGTAGCCGGTTTCGGGCCAGCGGGGCTCGATGCCGAGCACGACCAGCTTGCCCTGATCGGCCGCGCGGTAAGCCGGGGCGAGCAGGCGCCGGTAGCGCGCGGGCTTGCCTACGATGTGGTCCGCCGGGAAGACCCCGATCACGGCGTCCCGGTCGATCGAGGCCAGGATGTGTGCCGCGAGCGCGTTGCAGGGAGCGGTGTTGCGCTGCGCGGGCTCGGCCAGGATCTGCCGCTTCGGCACCTCGGGCAACTGGCGCACGATCTCGTCCCGCAGATACTCGTTCGTGACCACCCACATGCGTTCAGGCGGCAGGAACGGCCGCAGGCGGTCAAAGGTTTCCTGGATGAGCGTGCGGGGGCCCGACACGCTGAGGACCTGCTTGGCGTGGCGGCGGCGGCTGCGCGGCCAGAAGCGCGTGCCGCGGCCTCCGGCCATGATCATGGCGTAATAGTTGCGTTTGGGCACGTTAGAAAGCGTAGCAGACCGCGCTACGGAATCGGGCGCGGGTGCACGAAACGCAGCGTACGGTTCCAGCGCGTTTTGCTGAAGAAATTCCGCGCCAGATCGAGGATGTGGGGGATGTTGATGATGTTCGGATCGGCCAGCCGCTCGGTGGGCGCGTCGTAAGACCACCAGATCACCAGCGGCATCCCAATGATGTTCGCGCGCGGGACGAAACCCCAGTAGCGGCTGTCGAGCGAGTTGTCGCGGTTGTCGCCCATCACGAAATACATGCCCTCGGGCACTACCAGATCGCCGTTTTTCACGTTGTGCTCGAGCATGCTGAGCGCGCGCTCGGGCAGCCGCACGTTCGGCTCCCCGGGGAAATTGTCGCGGTAGGAATCGAAGTACGCCGTCTTGTGGAACTTGTAAGGTTCGTGGAGCGGCTTCCCGTTCAGATAGACCTGTTTGTTCACGATGCGCAGCCGGTCGCCCGGAATGCCGATCACCCGCTTGACGTAATTCTCGCGGATGTTCACCGGGTAGCGGAAGACGATAATGTCGCCGCGCCGCACGTCGCGGTAGGGCAGCAGATGCCGGCTCACGGGTCCGGCGGGGGCGTAGGCGAGTTTATCGACCAGCAGGTGGTCGCCGCGCAGCAGCGTGTCCTCCATCGACACCGTCGGGATCACGAACGGCTGGAACAGCACCGCGATCGCGAACAGCAGCAGGACGATCTGCGCCGCCCACTCGGCGACGCTCGAGCGGCGAGGATCGGCTTGCCGCTCAGCGGCTTCTGCCTGCGGAACCTCGGCGGCTGTCTCCATGGGCGCGTCAGCCCGCGTATCCGTGCACGAGCATAAACGTGCGGCGCCAGCGTGTCTTCGAGAAGAAGTTTTCGAGCAGATCGAAGAAATGATCGATGCTGATCGTCGGTCCCGAAAGCGCCTCGGTCGAAGCATTGTACGACCAGTAAATGATCAGCGGCTTGCCGATGATGTTCTCGCGCGGCACGAAGCCCCAGTAGCGGCTGTCCAGCGAAGAATCGCGGTTGTCGCCCATCGCGAAGTAGTTGCCGGGCGGCACCACGACTTCTCCGTTCACGACGTCGTGCTCGATCATCGCCATGCCGCGGTCAAGCACCTGCGCGTTCGGCGGCGCGGCGGGGAAGTCGTCGCGGTAGGGCTCCAGGTAATCCGACTTGTTGAACTTGTAGGGTTCAACGATCTTCTGGCCGTTGCGGTACACATCTTTGTGGACCAGGCGGATGCGGTCGCCCGGCACGCCGATCACGCGTTTGACGAACGTCTGGCGGATGTCCACGGGGTAGCGGAAGACGATGATGTCGCCCCGCTTGACGTCGGAGTACGGCAGCAGGTGCTTGCCGACGCTGCCTGCCGGCGCGTAGGCCAGCTTGTCCACCAGCAGGTGATCGCCGATGAGCAGCGTGTCCTCCATCGATCCGGTCGGGATCACGAAGGCTTGCACGAGCGTCGTGGTGCCGAACAGCAAAAGAATGATGGTGACGGTCCACTCGGCGATCGTGCCGCGCGCGATGTCGCGTGTGCGGCCCGTCTTTTCGGGAACCTGCTCGGTCACTGTCGATTTGTCTTCCAACTAACTCTCCTGACCGCCTATTTTACTGCCGCCGCGCGAAACGCCGCAGGCGGAACAGCTCGGCGAATGAGATGCCGATGTCGATCAGCCCCACGCCGCTCACCGCGCCGCGGAAATAGGGATTGTTCCAAACCTCGCTCCACGCCGGGCTCAGCCCCGCGAAGTAGTTCCGGTCCCACAACTCGAGCCACGGAAACAGGAACAGAAACACGCCGATCTCGAAGCAGAAGAACACGTATAGGATGGCCGCGAATTTCTGATACCAGTGGTACCGCACGGCCTGCTCGCCGCTGGCGGGCCACGCTTCCTCGAACTGTTCTACTGCCATTGGGCCTCGCGGGTGAACTCGGGGAACGTCCGGGCTGGCTCCCAGCGGAAATGGAACCGTTCCGCCCTGAGGGCGCGCGGGCAGGCCTCGCGGACCGGCTCGAAGCTGAAGCGGTGATGCATCGTCGGGCCGTAGACGGCGAGCGCCGCGACGTGCTCGGCCGTCGTGTAGCCCTTGTGCCGCCTCAGGCCGTACTGCGGAAACACCTCGTCCCACTGGCGCATGCAGGCATCCCGCGCGGTCTTGGCGAGGATGGACGCCGCGGCGATTGCCTGGCACCTTGCGTCACCGTGAATGACCGGCGTCTGCGGCAGGGGCACGTCCACGCGCACGGCGTCGAGCAGCAGGCAGTCCGGCGCCGGCGCGAGCTGCTCGATGGCGCGCTTCATCGCCAGGCACGAAGCCTGGTAGATGTTGATGCGGTCGATGAGGAAAGCGTCCACGTGGGCCACGGCCCACGCGTCTGCGCGCTCACGGATCTCGGCCGCCAGCTCCTCTCGGCGCTCGCGGTCGAGTTTCTTGCTGTCGCGCAGGCCGCGGATCGCGCGCGCGGGCGACAGCACCACGGCCGCGGCGTAGACGGGCCCGAACAGCGAGCCGCGCCCCGCCTCATCGGCGCCGGCGATCCGCGAAAATCCGCTCGCGCGCAACCGGCGCTCCATGGTTCCCACGCACCGGAAATTTCGCTTCGCCGCGGCGGCCAAGGATCACTCGCGTTCTTTAAGACGAGCTGCCTTCCCCTTCAATCCACGCAGGTAGTAAAGCTTCGCGCGCCGGACCTTGCCCGTCCGGACCACGTCGATTTTGTCGATCACCGGAGCGTTCACCGGGAAGATGCGCTCGACGCCCTGGCCGAAGCTCACCTTGCGGACCGTGATGGTCTCGCCCATACCGCTGTTGTTGCGCGCGATGAGCGTGCCTTCGAATGCCTGCACGCGCTCCTTGTCGCCTTCCTTGATCTTCACGTGGACCCGGACGGTGTCGCCGGGGCGAAACTGAGGCACATCCGAGCGCTTTCTGGCGCCGACGTACTTCGCTAATAACTGGTTATTCATGACTGTTCCCGTTTCCGGCGCGCTCCAGCAAGTCCGGACGCAGCCGCCGCATCTTCTCGATCGCCGCCTGCCTGCGCCAGCGGCGAATTTCTTCATGATGCCCGCTCAACAAAACCTCGGGCACGCGCCAGCCGCGAAAATCCGCGGGTCGCGTGTACTGAGGCCAGTCGAGGAGGGCCGTCTCTCCATTATGCTCTATCGCGCTGAACGATTCGTTGACCGAGGAAGCTTCATTGCCCAAAACTCCCGGCAACAGGCGCGCCACCGTATCGACCACCACCGCCGCGGCAAGCTCGCCGCCGCTCAGCACGTAGCCGCCGATCGAGATTTCCTCGTCGGCCAGGTGCTCGGCCACGCGCTCATCGACGCCCTCGTAGCGGCCGCAGATGAGCAGCAGCCCGGAGAGCGTCGCGTAACGCCGCGCCGTTTCCTGCGTGAACAACTTTCCTTGCGCCGAGAGCAGGACAATTTTCCGCTCGGGGCTGCGCTCGGGCCAGATCGACTCGGCCGCCGAAAACAGCGGCTCCGGCTTGAGCAGCATTCCCTCTCCGCCGCCGAACGGCCTGTCGTCCACCGTGCGGTGCCGGTCGTGCGTCCAGTTCCTCAGGTCGTGGACCCGTATATCGAGCACGCCGGCTTCGCGCGCCCGCGCGACCACGCCGTGCTCGAACGGCCCCCGGAAAAACTCCGGGAAAATCGTGAGCACGTCAAAGATCATCGGACGTTCAGTTCCTTCAAGCCTTCGGGCAAATCCACTACGATGCGCCGGGCGGCCACGTCGATTTCCACGCAAATGGCCCGGGCGAACGGAACGAGCAGCGGCTCGGCCCCGGCCGCTCCAGCGACTTCAAGCAGCAACGGGCCGCCCGAGTCCTGGAGCGCCGTGACCGTTCCCAACCGTTCTCCGTTCGCGCGTTCGACAACCTCGCAACCGACTAAATCGGACTGGTAGTATTCGCCTTCGGGCAACTCCGCCCGCTCGGCGCGCGGAACGCGAACCTCGGCCCCTTCCAGATGCTCGGCATCCGAAATGGAGTCGATACCCCTAAATTTGAACACCAGTTGCCCGCGGTGCTCCCACACCGACTCGAGCTCTACCCGCCGGCCGTCGTCGCCGGCTCCAAATAAATAAACATGCTCGAGCCCGTCGAAGCGTTCCGGGCCGCTGGTCAGGGAAACAGCGATCAACTCGCCCCGCCTGCCCCACGTTTTCCCAAGCAGGGCCAGAGCGACCCAATCGCCTTCGCGCCGCGCTTCCAAACCTATTCCAAAATCTCCAACGTGAACCGCCGGTTCAGCTTCATGCCGGCGGCTCCAAGAATCGTGCGGATCGAGCGTGCGGTGCGTCCCTGTTTCCCGATCACTTTTCCCAAGTCACTGGGCGCCACCCTCAATTCCAGTACGGTGACCTGTTCACCTTGCACTTCACGAACGGCAACTTGGTCGGGGATGTCGACCAGAGCTTTCGCAATATCCTCCACGAGTTCTTTCATCCCTGACATCCCAGCGCCTCCATGGCCCGATCATAACATTCCTTTAATGAGGAACGTCCTCTCTTGTAATGATATGGAGACGGGCCTTAGTCTGTTTTGGGTTGCAGCGTAACCCTACTGGGCCACTGGCTCGGCAGCGGGGGCGGGGTTCTTGGCAATCAGGCGCGCCACGGTGTCGGAGGGCTTGGCGCCGACCTTCAGCCAGTGCTCGACGCGGTCGTGCTTCAGGTTGACCGTCGGCGGTTGAGTCACCGGATTGTAATAACCCACCACTTCCACGGCGCGGCTGTCGCGCGCGCGCTCCTTATCGATCACCACGACGCGGTAGGATGGCTTCTTCTTTGCGCCAAATCGCGCCAACCGAATCATCAGCATATTGCGTACTTTCGCTCCTGAAACTCTCTAGCAGGGTAACATTTACGGGCGCTGGTTGAGAATATCCGGCAGCTTCAGCTTGCCGAGCTTCTTCCCAAGGAACCCGCCCGAAAAACTCTTCATCATCTTGCGCATCTGCGTGTACTGCTTCAGCAGATTGTTGACTTCCTGAACGGTCGTGCCCGAGCCGCGCGCTATGCGGCGGCGCCGGGAACCGTTGATGAGCATGTGATTGGCGCGCTCGCGCGGCGTCATCGAATCGATGATGGCCACCACGCGCGTGATCTCGCCTTCGTCCACCTTGACGTTCTTGAGGTCCTTCATAATGCCGACCTGCGGCATCATGGACAGGATCGATTCGAGCGGGCCCAGCTTGCGAAGCTGGCGGATCTGGTCGCGGAAGTCTTCGAGCGTGAAGTCGTTGTCGATGAGCTTCCGCTGCATCTCCTCGGCTTGTTTGGAATCGATCTGCTCCTGGACTTTCTCGACGATCGAGAGCACGTCGCCCATGCCGAGAATGCGCGAGGCGACGCGGTCGGGGTGGAACGGCTCGAGCGCGTCGAACTTCTCGCCCACGCCGACGAACTTCACCGACTGGTTCGTCACCGTGCGAATCGAGAGCGCCGCGCCGCCGCGTGCGTCGCCGTCCATCTTTGTGAGGATGACGCCCGTGATGCCCAGGCGCTTGTGGAACTCTTCGGCTGATTTGACCGCGTCCTGGCCGGTCATGGCGTCGGCGACGAACAGGATCTCGGTCGGCTCGAGGAGTGTCTTCAGCTCCTGGAGCTCGGCCATGAGCTGCTCGTCGATGTGGAGGCGGCCGGCGGTATCGACCAGCACGACGTCGCGCCCGGAGTTCACGGCTTCGCGGCGGGCCGAACGGGCCAGCTCGGCGGGCTTGGTTTCCTCGGGCGTGCCGGCGTAGACCGGCAGTCTCAGGTCACGGCCGATGACGCTCAACTGCTCGCGCGCGGCGGGGCGGTAGACGTCCACCGATACCATCTGCGGAGAATGCCCGTTCTTCGAGAGCCAGCGGGCCAGCTTCCCGGTGGTCGTGGTTTTGCCCGAGCCCTGCAAGCCCACAATGAAGATGACGGTGGGCGGTTCGTTGGCAAAACGCAGCCTCGACTGGTGGCTGCCGAGGATGCGGACCAGCTCGTCGTTGACGATTTTGACGACCTGCTGGGTGGGGGAAAGCGCGGTAAGGACTTCCTCGCCCATCGCTTTCTGCTTAATGTTCTCAATGAGTTGCTTGACTACCCGAAAGTGGACGTCGGCTTCGAGCAGCGCGATGCGGATTTCGCGCAGAGCCTGCTCCATGTTGGCGGCGGACAGTTTGCCCTCGCCACGCAGGTTCTTGAAGACACGCTGGAGCTTATCGGATAGATTCTCAAACATGATCCGTGGGGATCGTTCCGGAACACACTACCGGTTACTCGGCAGTTCTTACATTATAAGCGATTTGTAAGGTGCCCGCCGGAAGCCCGAAAAGGGGACAGACGCCTTTTTCAGCGAAAAGGGGACAGACGCCTTTTTCAGCCTTTCAGAAAAAGGCGTCTGTCCCCTTTTCGCGCCTTTTCGCGCAGGCCGTTACTCGCGCAGGAACTTGCGATAAGCCCCGGAGTTGTAGGTGCTCCAGGGCTGGAACCCTCGCTCGAGGTAGAGCTGGTAGGCAAAGTCGATGTTCGCTTTGCAGCTCAGCAGGTCGCGCAGGTTGAGCCCGGGGCGTTGCAGGTGCACGGTGTTGATCTGGAAATAGCCCCAGTCGAGCGTGCCGTTGGAATTGTAATGGTAGATCTCGCAGTCGCCCTTTGGATTTTCCGCGCGCTGGATGGCCAGCGCCACGCGGCACGCCGGGCCGAACTTGCGGCAGGCGTACGCCTGGTAGGGCGTCAGCCGGCGGCCCGCCTGGTCGCCTTCGGCCGGGTATTCGTCCGCCGTCCTCGGCTCGATGAGCAGCGGCGATTGAAAGCCCACGCGCAGGGGGAATCGCAGCGTGAAGGTGTAGTAGTGCCGCGCCCAGGAGACCACGCCCGCGCCGGCGGCCGCCAGCATCAGCCCGATGAGCCACAGGCGGAACAGGATGCGGCGGCCCCGCTTCCTCGAACCGCGCCTCCGCCGGGCCGGGGCGCGCTTCGTTTTCTGCGCTAGAACCACTTCATCATCCGGAGCATGAGCAGCAGACAGAGCGTCGATGCCAGCATGGCCAGGCTCACCAGCACGATCCCGTGCGGGTGTTCCGCCCACGGCAGGCCGCGGATGTTCATCCCGTAGATCCCCGAGATGACCAGCGCGGGCAGCGCGACGGTGCTGAGCACCGTCAGCACCTTCATGACCTGGTTTGTGCGGTTCGCCACGCTCGAAAGATAAATGTCGAGCGAGCCGTTCAGCACGTCGCGCTGCGACTCGATCCGGTCGAGGTTGCGCGCCACATGATCGTAGATGTCGCGCAGAAACGGCCACATGTCGCGCGCGATCAGCGGCGATTCGGTGCGCTGCAAATGACCCGCCACGTCGCGCGTGTTGCCGAGCACGCGCCGCAGCTTCGCCAGGCCGCGCTTCAGGTCGAAGATCCGTTCGAGCGTGGCGGGATCGGGGTTTTCGAGCACCGCGTCTTCCAGGCCGTCGATCGCATCGCTGAACGCATCGATGACCGGGAGGTAGCAATCCACCACCTCGTCCACGATCCGGTAGAAGGCCTGGTCGCCGCGCCCTGCCGCGGCGCTGGCGCGCACGCGATCGATGATCGGCCCGACCGTCGCATGAAGCCCTTCACGCACCGTAATCAGGTAACCCGGGCCGAGGAACACGTCCAGGTCGTCGATCTCAAGCTCGCACCCTTCCTTGGCCACGACGGGCTTGAGCACGGCGAAGATGTAGCCGTTTTCCTCGAGCTTCGCGCTCTGGTCGCGGTGACGGCAGTCCTCGATGTGCAGCGGGTGCAGGCCGTAGCGCTCGGCGAGGCGGTCGAGCTCCGGGTCGAACGGGTCGGCGATATCGTGCCACTCGAAGTTCATAAGATCAGCATGCAGTCTCCGTAGGAGTAGAACCGGTATCCGGATTCTACTGCATGGCGGTAGGCGGCAAGCACGAAGTCGCGGCCCGCAAAGGCGCTGACGAGCAGGAGCAGGCTCGAGCGCGGCAGGTGGAAGTTGGTGAGCATCGCGCCGGTGGCCCGGAACTCGAAGCCGGGATAGATGTAGATATCCGTGTCGCCCGAGCTGGTTCCGCGCGCGGCGCTTTCGATGCTTCGTACGCTTGTGGTTCCGACGGCGACCACGCGCGAAGCCTCTCGAATGCGCCGGGCGTTCTCTTCGGTGATCTCGAAAGACTCGGAGTGGATCCGGTGCGCTTCCACTTCCTCGGTGCGGATGGGCTGGAACGTGCCGAGGCCGACGTGCAGTGTCACATGGGCGATTGAGGCGCCCGCGGCGCGCGATTGGGCGAGGATTTCCGGCGTGAAATGCAGGCCCGCGGTGGGGGCGGCGACCGAGCCGGGATGCGAGGCGAAGACGGTCTGGTAGCGGTCGCGGTCGGCTGACTCGTCCGGCCGCCGTATGTAGGGCGGCAGCGGCACGTGGCCGATCTCGTTGAACTTCTCGATCAGGTCGCCTGAGTAGTCGAACCGAAGCGTGCGCTCGCCGAAGGAGGCGCGCGCGGTGATCTCGGCTTCAAGCCCGCCGTCGAAACGAACGCGCTCGCCCGTGCGCATCTTGCGACCCGGGTGCACGAGCGCCTGCCAGAGCGTGGGGTCGCCCGCGTGGGGGCGCACCAAAAAGACCTGGACGGTTCCTGTGTGGTTCACGCGGTGCCCGTAGAGGCGCGAGCGGAAAACCTTCGAGTCGTTCAGCACGAGGCAATCGCCGGGGTGCAGGAACGCGGGCAACTCGCGGAACATGCGGTCTTCCCAGCGCTGCTCGCCGCGGTAGAGCACGAGCATGCGCGAGGCCGCGCGGTCTTCAAGCGGCCGCTGTGCGATCAGTTCCTCCGGGAGGCGATAATCGAAGTCGGAGAGTTGCATTGAATACGCGTCCTACCGAGGATAGCAGCGCGCGAATCCTGGGAATCGAAAGCTCGTGCGACGAAACGGCCGCGGCAGTGGTCGAAGGCGGTACGCGCATCGTGTCTTCGGTGGTTGCCTCGCAGCTCGATACACACGGCAAGTACGGCGGCGTGGTGCCGGAACTGGCCTCCCGCGAGCACCTGCGGGCGATCGTGCCCGTGGTGCGGGAAGCGCTCGAGCGCGCCGGGACGGGGCTCGACGGCGTCGCGGCGGCCGCGGTGACATCGGGACCGGGGCTGGTCGGCTCGCTGCTGGTCGGGGTCACGTATGCCAAGGCGCTGAGCTTCGCGCGGGGCCTGCCGTTGATTGCCGTGAACCACATCGAAGGGCACATCCACGCGGTGATCTCGCAGAACGTGGTCGAGTTCCCCGCCCTCGCGCTGGTGGTCAGCGGCGGCCACACGCACCTGTTCGAAGTCGAGGAGGGCGAGCGCTACCGCTTGCTCGGCCGCACGCGCGACGACGCCGCGGGCGAGGCCTTCGACAAGGTCGGCAAGCTGCTCGGGTTCGGGTATCCCGGAGGGCCGGTGATCGACGCGCTTGCCCCGCACGGCAATCCCGGCGCGGTGAAATTCACGCTCGCGAAGATGAAGGGCAACACGCTCGACTTCAGCTTTAGCGGCCTCAAAACGGCGGTCCTGCGGTGGGTCGAGCAACACGATATGACGGGCGAGATCGAGGCGCGGCGCGCGCTCGTGCGCGAGCGGCCGCGGCCTTCCCTGGAGGAATGGCTCTGTGTGACGCCGCAGGCGACGCTCGACCTGGTGGCGTCGTTCCAGAAAACCGTAATCGACGAACTGCTGCGGCGCGCCGCGGCTGCGGCTGAAGAAATCGGCGCGCGCGCGGTAATCGTCTCGGGCGGTGTGGCTTGCAATGCGGGATTACGGCGCGCCGCGAACCTTCCATGCCCGGTCCACTTCCCCGCCCCCGGTCTTTCGACCGACAACGCCGCCATGATCGCGGCTGCGGCGTTCCCGAAATTCCAGCGCGGCGAATTCGCGGATATGACGCTGGCCGCTTCGGCCAACCTCACGCTGGCAAGCTGAACACTTCCCGGAACAAATCTTCATACGACGGTGTCAGAGTGGTATGAAAACCCGGAAAACCCGGGACGGCATCCTCATTTCCGGTTTCGAGGACGAGCACCGGGTGCAAAACCCGGTGGGGGAACCATGCTCGAGGTGAAGGGCCTGACCAAATACTACCGGAGCACGCCGGTCGTCGACGACGTCAGCTTCACCGTGCGGCCCGGCGAGGTGACCGGATATCTCGGGCCGAACGGTTCGGGTAAATCCACAACCGTCAAGATGATTACCGGCCTGCTCGAGCCGAGCGCGGGCAACGTGTACCTCGACGCCCAGAATATTCGGCATAACCTGACCGCCTTCAAGCGCAGGCTCGGGTACGTGCCCGAGGAAGCGTTCGTGTACTCGTACCTCACGGGGCTCGAATACCTTCAGCTCATCGGGCGCCTGCGGGGCCTGCCCGAGCCGGTGGTGAACCGCAAAGCCAACGGCCTGCTGGAGCTGTTCTCGCTTCACCCGCACCGTTACGCCGCGATTTCGGCGTATTCGAAGGGCATGAAGCAGCGCGTCCTGATTGCCGCCGCGCTGCTGCACAACCCCGATGTGCTGATCCTGGACGAGCCGCTTTCCGGGATCGACGTCACCTCGGCGCTCCTGTTCAAGCACCTGCTCGCTCAGCTCGCGCGCGAGGGCAAGATGATCCTCTACATCTCGCACGTGCTCGAAGTGGTCGAAAAGGTCTGCGCGCGGGTCATGATCATTTATCGCGGGCGGATCATGGCGGACGATTCGGTGGACAGATTGCGCGACCTCAAGCACCTGCCCTCGCTCGAAGAGATCTTCTCGCAGATGGTCGAGCATCGCGATCTGGAGTCCGTGGCCAAGGACATCGTGTCTGTCATGAGGGTCTGAGCCCATGACCTCCTTCAGCGAGCTGGTGCGTCACTTCTTCGGCCGGTTCTTCGACAAAGAGTCCCTCTCGCCCCAGGGCGAGACGGAAACTAACCTCATTCAGATCCTGTCTCTGCTCGCAGTTCCCGGGCTGTTTATTGCGTTCTGGATCCTGCCCCGCGCGCCCATCACCGGGTGGCCGCTCATCGCCGAGCGGTATTTCTTCGTGTCGTACCCGATGATCATGATGGGCTTCGCGATGGTGTTCGAGTGGGACGCTCTGTTCCCCGACCGCCGCGACTACCTCATTCTCACGCCGCTTCCCATCCGCCTGTCGGCGATCTTCGGCGCGAAGCTCGCGGCGCTTTGCATCTTTCTCGCGCTCTTCGCCGTAGATGTGAACATTTTCGGAATCCTGCTCTTTCCGGGGATCTCCGGCGCCCCGGATTATCGCAACGCACTGCTGGCGCACGTTGTGGCCGTGCTCGCCGGTACGCTGTTCATGGCGCTGGCGGCCGCGGCGATCCAGGGAATCCTCATCGCCTTCCTCAGCGACAAGATGTTCCGCCGCGTTTCGTCTGCGTTGCAGGCGCTTTTAATGGGGCTACTCGTGATGACGCTCTTTCTCCACCCGTTCATCGTGAGCCACCTGCGGTCGCTCGTCGAGCGCTCGAGCCCCGCGCTGGCCTGGTTCCCGCCGTTCTGGTTCCTCGGCTTGTATGAGTGGATCTACCCGGCGGGCCCGACTCCGGTCGCGCTCGGCGACCTGAGTCTGAGGGCCGTCCAGGCGCTTGCGATCGCAGCAGCCACGTTCCTGTTCACCTATGTCGCGGGGTATCGGCGTCATTCCCGGCGGGCGGCCGACACCGTCGAGACGAATCCTGCGGGTCCTGGCCGGCTCATGAAGGCGGCAAGCGCGCTGCTCGACCGCACCGTCCTGACCCACCCGCTCCAGCGTGCGGCCTTTCACTTTATCAGCCAGACCATCGCGCGCAGCTTGAAGCACCGGCTGTTCCTGGCGACCTACGGAGGATTCGGCGCGGCGATCGCGGCGAGCAGCCTTGGTTCCGGCCGCTCGGGCCTGCTGCCGCTGCCGCTCACGCTCTCCTTCTTCCTCGTCTCCGGTTTGCGCGCGGCATTCAATTTCCCGTCGGAACTGCGCGCCAACTGGGTTTTCCAGGTCACGGACCGCGAGGACCGCACCGAGTGCCTCGCGGCAACGCGCAAGTGGATCGTCATCTGCGGCATCCTGCCGCTGTTCGCGCTCGTCGCTCCCGTGGAGTTCGCGGCGTTCCCATGGACCACCGCGCTGTTTCACCTCGCCTTCGGCATCACGCTCTCCGTAGTGCTGATGCAGATCATGTTTTTCACCTTCCGCAAGGTGCCGTTCACATGCTCCTATTTTCCGGGCAAGGTGAACCTGGTCTGGCTCTCCGTGCTGTACCTTTACGGCTTCACGACATACAGCTACACGATGTCCGGCCTGGAGGGATGGCTTGCGGAAGCGCCCCTTCGCGCGGTGGTATTCTTCGGCCTCGCCGTTGTGGCGTGCCGGACGCTGGCGCGCTGGCGGGAGCGCGAGGTGGGTATCATGCTCTCTCTGGATTTCGAGGACACGCCGGACCCCGTCGTTCGCACCCTCGATCTGAGTTAGCGACTAGAGCCGCGAGCCTGGGTCAAAAATTTGGGGTGGGTGACGGGATTTGAACCCGCGACATTCGGAACCACAATCCGACGCTCTACCAACTGAGCTACACCCACCGCAAGCGTGGAGAATATCAGTGTAGCATGCGCCGCTTCGCCAGCAGCGACCAGATCGCGCGTGCTTCGTCGGCCAGTTCCGCGAACTGCTCGGGATAGAGCGACTGCGCGCCGTCCGAAAGCGCGCGTTCGGGATTCGGGTGCACTTCGACGATCAGGCCCGCCGCGCCGGCCGCGATCGCGGCCAGCCCCATCGGGTGGACCTTGTCGCGCTTGCCCGTGCCGTGGCTCGGGTCCACGACGATGGGCAGGTGGCTCACGCGCTCGACGGCCGGTACCACGCTCAAATCGAGCGTGTTTCGCGTATGGTCGGCGAACGTGCGAACGCCGCGCTCGCACAGCACCACCTTGTAGTTCCCTTCCGACATGACGTACTCCGCCGCCATCAGGAACTCATCGAGCGTGGCCGCGATGCCGCGCTTCAGCAGCACCGGCAGCTTCCCGCGGCCTGCGCGCCGCAGCAGCGAAAAATTCTGCATGTTGCGCGCGCCGATCTGCACGCAGTCGGCGTATTGCTCGACGCGGTCGAACGTCTCGACGTCGATCGCTTCGGTGACGATGCCGAGCCCGGTTTCCGCCCGCGCTTCGGCAAGCAGCTTGAGCCCTTCCTCGGCCAGGCCCTGGAACGCGTAGGGCGAGGTGCGCGGCTTGTAGGCGCCGCCGCGGAGCAGTTGCGCGCCGGCGGCCTTGACCGCGCGGGCAGCCGTCAGGATCTGCTCGCGGCTTTCGACCGAGCACGGCCCGGCGCACAGGACCAGGTCCGGTCCCCCGATGCGCGCGCCCGCGATCTCGACGACTGTGTTATCCGGCTTCACCTCGCGGCTGACGAGCTTGTACGCCTTCGAAACCGGGATGGCCTCGGCCACGCCGGGCAGGTGTTCGAACTCGCAGGCGTCGATGGGGCCCCGATTGCCCGTGATGCCGATCGCGATTCGCTGCGCGCCAGGCACGATGTGCGGGCGGAACCCGAGGCTTTCGATTCTCTCGCAGACGCGGGCGACGTCCTGCTCGCTCGCCTGCGCGCGCATCACAATCAGCATTCGAACAGTGTAGCGTGACGCCCGCTATCATCGAGAAATGACGATGCGCTTCTCCGGTTTGCTGCTCGCCTGCGCGCTCGCCGCGCCGGCGGTCGAGCGGCCCGTTCACACGTTCTCGATCGTGGCGCGCGACCCGGCGACGGGCGAACTCGGCGTGGCGGTGCAATCGCACTGGTTCTCGGTGGGTTCGACGGTCGTGTGGGCCGAGGCGGGCGTGGGCGCGGTGGCGACGCAGTCGTTCGTCGAGCCGGCCTACGGGCCGCTCGGGCTCGGCCTGATGCGCGGCGGCAAGAGCGCGCCCGAGGCTCTGAAGGCGCTGCTCGCGGCCGACGAGGACCGCGACGTGCGGCAGGTCGCCATGATCGACGCCCACGGGCGCGTGAACGCGCACACCGGCGCCAGATGCATCGCCGCGGCCGGGCAGCACGTCGGCGCGAACTACTCCGTGCAGGCCAACATGATGGGGAAGCCGTCCGTGTGGCCCGCGATGGCGCGCGCCTTCGAATCCGCGCCCGGCGACCTGGCGGACCGCCTGATCGCCGCGCTCGACGCCGCCCAGCGCGAAGGCGGCGACCTGCGCGGGAGGCAGTCGGCGGCGATCCTGATCGTGAAAGGGCAATCAAGCGGACGCCCCTGGGCGGACCGCGTGGTCGATCTGCGCGTCGAAGACCACGCGGACCCCATCGCCGAGCTGAAGCGCTTGCTCCGCGTCAAGCGCGCCTACGACCACATGGACGCGGGCGACGCCTGCTCGACGAAGCAGGACTGGGCCTGCGCCGAGCGCGAGTACGGCGCGGCGGAGCGCATGCTGCCGGGCAACGCCGAAGTCGTCTTCTGGCACGCCGTGACGCTCGCGACGGCGGGGAAGGCGGACCGGGCGCTGCCGCTGTTCCGCAGCGTTTTCGCGAAAGAGCCCCAGTGGAAGGAACTTCTCACGCGCCTGCCCGCCGCGGGCCTGCTGCCCGGCGACAAGGACCTGATCAGGAAGATTCTGGCGCAGCAATAACTAAAAAAGGGGACAGTCCCCTTTTTGATGGAATCATCCGAGCCCGCGCAGCAGGGTCAATGCCGTCGAGTGCGCCATAACCACGTTCGGGTCGCGCTGGAGTGCCTCCAGGTAGCGCGTTTCGAATGCCGTGCCGGTCTGGCCGGGGGTGAGCATTTGCCTGGCGCGCGCCACCAGGCGGTCGGCCTCGGCGCGGTCCGGCGGATCCTCGGCTTCCAGGCGCTCGTCGATGAACACGACGAGCTGCGACAACTCGCGCAGCCAGGTGAACGCCGGGTCGTTCAGCAAAAGCTCGAGGAAGCGGCCTTGAGAAGGAATGCGCTCGATGTCGCGCTCATACTGGCTCCGCTCGCTGGCGAGCAGCGCCGAGTGCAGCCGCAGCAGCCCGTTCCGTAACGCGGTGAGACGATCTCGCGAGTCCCCGTCCGGTGTCATTTCTTTCACCATAGCAAAGGGTCACGCTACAATCGGCGAAGTGCGTTCTTTGCGGACCGATGTGCTCGCCGCGGCGTGGTCGAGCCTGACGCTGGCGGCCTGGATCGCGCCCCTCACCGCGGCCGATTTCTGGACCGCGCCCGTCGCGGCGTCCGCAGCCGCCGGCCTCGCCGCCGGAGCGTTCTTCCCGCGCCGGTGGCTGCGCACACGGGATGCCGCACGCACCACACGCGCCTGCGAACGCCTCGGGGTCCGCCGCTTCAAGACGGTGGTCGTCTTCGGCGATCTCATGAACCGCGCGCTCGCCGGCCTCGGCTGGTCGCGCCCGTTCCCCTACACGCCCGAGCGCCTCGAGCGCTGGATGCTTTGGACGCGCGTGACCGAGCGCATCCACTGGGCGTGGCTCGCGGGCTCGCTCCCGGCCGTCTGGGCGGCGTTCCACGCCGGCGAGCACTGGCTCGGGGCCTACGTGCTCTGCGGCAACGTGCCGTTCAACGTGTATCCCATCCTGCTTCAGCGCTACACGCGCGCGCGGCTCGGGCGCATCCAGGCGCGCCTCGCCATCGACCCCGCCGCCGCGCTGCGGGCGGAGTGACCTGCGTTACAATAGGCTCAAGTACCACCCCTATGAGCAGCCGTGTCCGAACGCTCGTCATTACGCTATCCACGCTGATCGCCGCCGTCCTTCTGATGGGCGCGGTGTTGGCCCGGAATAACAACAACAACGACGCCGCGTACCGCCAGCTCGGCGTCTACACCGACGTTCTCGCGCGCATCAAGAGCGACTACGTCGAGGAGCCCGATCTCAAGAGCGTCACGCTAGGCGCCATTAACGGTTTGCTCGAATCGGTGGACCCCTTTGCGAGCTACCTCAACGCCGACCAGTACAAGGAATATCTCAAGAATAAGGACGCTTACAAAGGCGGCGTCGGCCTCGTGCTGTCGAAGCGTTTCGGATACGTGGGCGTCGTGGATGTCGTCCCCGGCTCGCCCGCCGCGAAGGCCGGCCTCACCACCGGCGACATGATCGAGAGCATCCGCGGCATCGCCACGCGCGACATGCCGCTCGCCTACGCCGGCATGCTGCTCGAAGGCAAGCCCGGAACGTCCGTCGAAATCTCGGTGCTCGCCATGCGCCATCCCGAGCCGAAGAAGATAACCCTCACCCGCACCGTTGTGCAGTATCCGCGCGTCTCGGGGAAGATCATGCAGGGTGACGTCGGCTATATCCAGGTGCCCGCCATCGTCTCCGGCACCGCTGCGGAAGTCGCGAGCACCGTCAAGAGCCTCGAAGGGCAGGGCGCGAAGAAACTGCTGCTCGACCTGCGCTACTGCGGCACGGGAACGCCTGAGGAAGGCATCGCGCTCGCGAACCTGTTCCAGGACGAAGGGCTGGTCACCTACGTCCAGGGCCAGCGCTATCAGCGCAAGGATTTCAAGGCCGATCCCGCGAAGGCCGTCACGAAGCTGCCCGTCGTGGTTCTGACCAACCGCGGCACTGCGGGCGGCGCCGAGATCGCCGCCGCCGCGCTGCTCGATTCCAAGCGCGCCGAAGTCGTCGGCGAGCGCAGCTATGGAGACGCGGCCATCCGCCAGGCCATCACGATGGACGACGGCGGAGCGATCATCCTCTCGGTGGCGAAGTATTATTCGCCGAGCGGCAAGGCCATCCAGGATGTGGGCGTGACCCCGACCGTGCAGGTCGCCGAGGCCGAGCCCGTCGCGGATCTCGAGGACGGCGGAGACGAAGAGGAGCCCGAAGCGGTCGCTCCGGAGCCCTCGCCCGAAAAACCGGGCGAAGACCCGATCCTGAAGAAGGGTCTCGAGGTGCTCGCCAAAGGCGTCCCGGCCGGCACTGCCGCGCAGTCGGCTCCGAAGAACAACGAGCCGCCGCCGGTCCACATGATGCCGCCCAATACGCCTTCGCACGTCCCCGCCCCGCAGCACTAACCCTTCGGGGCGGTTGTCAAACCCGCGGCCGGCTCTCTGGCCGGCCCTGCCGGCGCTATAATGTACTAAGAGTCTTGTAAGAAAATATGCCACTCTACGAATACGAATGCCATAAGTGCGGGCAGGTGTTCGAGGTTATGCAGAAATTCTCGGACGCGCCGCTCAAAATCCACACCGGATGTGGTGGCGGCGTCGAGCGGCTCCTGTCAGCGCCTGCTTTCCACTTCAAGGGAAGCGGTTGGTACATCACGGACTACGCCAAGAAGAACGGAAGCAGCGCCGCGAGCACCAAGTCCGACAGCGCCGCTTCGAACCACGACGAAACCAAGACGGAGACGAAGTCCGAGTCGAAACCGGCCGCGACCGCCGAGTCCGCGCCCAAGAGCTAGCGCCGGCCGCGTTCGCAAGCGGCCGCAATCGCCTGGGCCAGAACGCCGACTCCGAAACCAGCCAGCGCATCCGCCAGGTAGTGATACCGCCCGTAGACCGTCGCCGTAGCGATCAGGGTCGCCAGCGCCACCAGGAACCTCCCCACCCACGGGTGCTCCGGCAGCGCGCCGATCATCGCGAAGGCGCACGAGAACGCGCCCGACACGTGTGCGCTCGGGAACACGCTCGTGTGTATCCCGTAGCCGCCGAGCAGCCACCAGTTGAACCGGCGGATCAGCGTGTCATAGGCGGGAAAATCCTGCCCCGGGAAAACCGTGCGCGGCGGCTCGGACGGAAAATACGGAAACATCGCGTAAACCAGCAGCACGCCCAACGCCGCGCGCAACAGCAGCGCCTGCGACCGCGCGGACTTGCGGTACACATACAACATTGCAAGCGAAAACGCCGGAACCGCGTACACCAGGCAGTAGGCCAATTCGAGCACGGAAGGAAACACCGGCCCGGCCACCTCGATCAGGCGCTTCAACCCGAGATCGTTCAGCAGCGCCTTATCCCAGCCTTCGAAGAGGTTCTCGAGCCGGTAGGTATGCCGCGACGGCGCAAACCACCCCATTTCCCTATACGCCAGCAGGAACAGAGACAGCGGATACCAGTCCCGCAGCACCCGCAGGAACTCCACGTGCCGCAGCGATTCGGCCCACGCGAGAAGAACGAGCCCCCCGATGACGACCGTGTTCAAAGCGATCGTCACAACCGGTATCGGCGGGCGCAGCGGAAGGATCAGGGCAAGCGCGGCCGTGTAGACAAAGTACCCGGCCACCACCCATTCGGCTTGGCGCATTATTTTTCCGAAGTCGCCGCGCGTGTCTTCTGATAGGCGGCCTGAAGGTCCCCGAGCACGCCCGGATCGCCCTTCGCCAGCCCGCCGATGATCTTATCGCGAGA
The DNA here is from genome assembly GCA_050261515.1 of Acidobacteriota bacterium. Classification (GTDB taxonomy): domain Bacteria; phylum Acidobacteriota; class Terriglobia; order Bryobacterales; family Bryobacteraceae; genus JBLNDJ01. The sequence continues at coordinate 179,182 of JBLNDJ010000058.1, forward strand.
CTGAAGAATCTCGTCGAATGCCGGCCTGTACTCCGGAGCCTCAGCTCCGGCGCGCTGCAATTGTGCAAAGAACTGCGCGCACGTCTGAGCCGCCAGCCCGTAGTTCTTCTGCGCGGCCTGTATATAAGCGAGCGCCGCCAGGTCCCGCAACTGCGCGCCCGTCAATTCCGACTCGAGCTTCGTGCGGCTGCAATACTGAGGAACGAAACCGCCCAGGAACGCGGCGGCAATCAGCACAGCGATCAACCCGATCTTCTTCGCCATGGCGCCTGCTTACTTAATAGATAGCAGGAACCATACCCCAACACACCCCGGCAGCGCCCATCCAGGCGCGTTCGCACGCTCCGCAAGGCCTCGAGCTCGGAGCGCGGAAGTTCACAAAGCGCTGATCCGCAGCGCGATGTCGCCCACATGCGCGGGCGACTTCAGTGTCCGCGCCCCGCCCGCATGGCGGAACTTCGCCTTCGTTTCCCTCCCGGTCTTCGTATCCACCCACGCCGCCGCATAGGATCCCGCCGGCAAGTCGAGCAGCAGCGTCACGCGCTGCTCGCCCGCCGCAATGTCGAACTTCCGGCCATCCCCCTCACGCTTTTTCTCCAAGGCGTGATGCACGTACACCGCGTAGCTCTTGCCCGGCTCGGCCAGCACGCGCGCGGAAGCCGTCGCGGACCCGATACCGTTCACCACCTCCGGCGCCGGAGCCATGCGGACGAACTCCAGCCCGTTCAGAAAATCCCGCAGAATCCGGTACTGCGCCCGCAGCGCCGGAGTCCCGCCGCCCGGCTGTTTTTCCGGCAGCGGGCCGAATGTTCCGTCCTCATGCCCCACCGTGAACGAGTAGTCCAGGTGATTGAACAGCCCGCCGCCGGCCATCAGGAAATCCCACCCCTGCACGCGGTAGATCGCATCGCCCGTGCCGTCGAACCCCGTCTCGTTGTTCCCGATTACGCGCTTGAGCCCGTAGTTCATGGCAACGCTATCGGCGGGAAACGAGTAATGGAAATTGAAGATCGAAATCCGCGGGTCGGGGTCGTCGATCTTCTTCGACCCGTTCGCGAAATTCTCCGAGATCAGGTGCCGCGCCGGAAACCCCGCCTCGGCCTCCGCGATCGTCTTCGCGATGAGCCGCTGCCACTCGCGCGTGACCCCGCCGAAGTAGGGCTCGTTGCAGACTTCATAGAAGACGTTGTCGTAATCGCGCAGCGTCTCGACCACGCGCCGCGTGTAAGCCACCTGCACCGCCGTCAGCCGCTCGTCGGCGAGCGCCAGCAGTTCGGTCCGCTTCACGTTCCCGATTCCGTTCACGTTGTTCCGCGCGTTCATGGGATTGACTTCCCACAAATTGTCCTCGTACATCGGACAGAACAGGTTCACCTCGACCACGATCCCGCGCTTGCCCGCCTCGCGCACGAAATTCTCCAGCCGCGCGAACAGGGCGTCGTTCCACTTCGTCAGATCGTACTTGCCGTTCACGCGCGGCCAAGCGGCAACGAACCGGTCGGTCGCCGGAGCGAGCGTGTTCCCCGTGATGTTGAACGAGCCGGGAACCTCGACATACGACCCCGCCCACGTGCGCGTCATATTGAAACCGTGCTTGGCAAGCGTGTCGAGATACTTCACATAGTCGAAATCCCGATTAATGACCGCGCCGTAGTGCTCGCCCGACGTCAGCAGAATGGTGGGTTTCCCGCGAAACAGGAAGTAATGCGGATTGTCCGGATGGAGCGAGAGCGGGCTCGCCAGGACCATCCCCGCTACAAGAAAAAGCAAAAATTTCGGCATACACTGAAGCTTATGCCTTCCAGCAATCTCGCGGCAGGTCTGCCGGGCCAGGCGCCCCCCGGCTCCGCCAACGACCGCATCCAGTTCGCACTCATCGGCGCAGGCGGCATGGGCATGGGCGACACGCGCTACGCGCTGTCCATCCCGGGCAACAAGCTCGTCGCCGTCTCCGACATCTACGACGGGCGCATGGCGCGCGCCAAGGAACTCTGGGGCAGCGACCTGTTCACTTCGCGCGACTACCGCGACATCCTCGCCCGCAAGGACGTCGATGCCGTCATCGTCGCCACCCCCGACCACTGGCACTCGGCCATCACCATCGACGCGCTCCGCGCCGGCAAGGACGTCTACTGCGAGAA
>JBLNDJ010000059.1:0-65164 GCA_050261515.1 Acidobacteriota bacterium
GGGCGCCGGCCGCGCCGCCCTGACCTACGCCCATATCGACAGCGCCCGCGCGCATCTTTCGTGATGTGTGGGGGGGGGGCCCCGTGGGCCCGCCCCCACAACCCCTACCGCTTCAACGCCACTTCCGCGGTCAACCCGCTGACCACGTCCCGCGCCTTCACGCGCCAGGTGCCCGCCGCATCGTTCAGCGCGAACGGAACCTGAAACGAAGCCTTCCCGTCCCGCACCGTCACGTTGCCCGAGTACACCTGAACGAGCCGCCCCGCCGGATCGAACACCTCGAGCCGCACGACTGAGAGATCCACCGGAGCGCCTGCCTCATCCGCCAGCTTCACGTTCAGCTTCGGATCGAGCGACAGCTTCGCAATCCGCGTCGGCCGCTCGATGAACAGGGCCGGCCGCTCGGGGGACGCCTCCACCTCGGCCTTTGCCAGTCCGCCGCGCAGCAGATCATAGGCGCCCTCGGGAGCGCGCACGGTCGCGGCGCCTTTCTTCGGCAGCACGCCCGTCAGCTTCGACTTCCCGAAGTCCCGGATCGTCACCAGGTACTCGCCGCCGAAATCGTGCTTTACGCCGACCTCGCGCGGTCCGGTGCGCTCGAAGCCCTTGCGCGCCGCCGCCCACAGCGGCTCCTTGCGCCAGTGGCAGCGCTCGTCCATGCGCCCAGTCTGGTCGTCGCCGTAGACGATGCCGCCGCGGTCCATGAACTTCTCGATCTCGCGCGCTTCCTTATCGGAGATCGCGATCGAGTACGGCAAGATCAGCACGCGATACTTATCGAGCGCGCCGGCCTCGATCTGCGGAGTCGCCAGGAACCGGAACTGCACACCCTGCCGCTCGAGTTCCTTCGCCCACGCGCTGCGCCGCTTCATCAGCTCGCGAAAGTTCTTCGAGGTGCCGTTGGAGTTGCCGAGCCCCTCGGAGATCTTGCCATCGGTGATCCACGACCCGCGGATGCTCGCCATCGAGAAGTGCATCGCCACGCCATCCTCGCGCACGGTCGAGTTCATGAACACGCGCCCGATACCGCCTTGCAGCTTCCCGAACGCCTCGGCGAGCGCCTTGCCCTGTTCGCTCAATGTGAGGTCCGGATTGAACAGCGTGTAATACCAGAAGATCGACGCGCCTGTGTGGCCGTAGAACAGCCGGTGCCACTGCTCGTACTGCGCGTCGCCGCCCACCTTGCCGTATCCCGTGAACCCCGTGATCTTCATCCCGGGCCGGAACAGGTAGTGCATCGCGTCCTGTTCGCCGCCGGAGTAGGGCTGGAGGTAGTCGATCTGCTGATCGATCTCGTACCAGTTGCACCCGTTGTGCGCGGTCGGGATCTGCGTGCCGGAAATCGACGCCAGGATGCCGGGGTCGATCTCGTGCACCAGGTCGCGCGCCTTGCCGAACGCCTTCACGAACTCCTGTTCCATATAAGCGCGGTGGTCGGCCCAGGGGGCGAAGTTACCGTGCGCCTGCGCCTCCTCGGTGGTCATCGGCATGACGGCGTCCCACGACTGGAACGACGTGCCCCAGGACGCGTTCAGCGCATCGAGGCTCGGGTACTCCTTGCGCAGCCACTGGCGGAACCCGGCCAGCGCCTCGGGCGCAAAGTCCACGTCGAAGGCGTCGGCGTAGAACGTCAGCGAGGATTCATCCGCGAGATAAACCGCCATCGGCTTCAGCGGCGCCAACGGGCGCAGGCTCTTTTCGAGCTGCGCGCGCAGCCCCGCCTCGAATGCGGGCGATTGCAGCGTCACTTCGCGCACGAGGTACTTCTTGTCCTTCGTCTTGGCGAACTCGGCCTTGCGGTTCACGTACCCATCGCGCCGGTACCAGTAGATGCCGAACCCGGGAAGGTGCGCGCTCACCATCATCTTGAAATTGCGTTCGGGGGTGGCAAGCGCCGTCACGCCGATCTTGCGCAACTGCTCGTCCACCTGTGGAATCCACGGCTGATACGTGCGCGGGCCGTACCACGGCAGCATCACCTCGTAGTCGTCCCACTCGCGCGACGCCGCGGCGAACTTCACCGGCGTCTGGGCCACGGCCGTGCCGCACGTCGCGCGCACGAAGCCGGAATGCGTCAGCGGGCGCCCGGCGGTCAGGCTGGCGGTGCCCGTGCCCTGGCCGCGAGCGATCACGCGGCCGAGGCCGTCGATCAGTTCAATGCGCGCGGGCTTTGTGGAAGTCCACGTCACCTGAACGGAGTCGCCCTGCGCGATGACCTCCGGCGCCTTGAGGTTTTCGATCTTGTCCGGTTGCGCGACATCAATCACGCGGATGTTCCAGTCCGATGCCGTCTGCTGCTCGAGGAAATGCCGCCCCGGAGCGAGCTTCGCCAGCTTCGGCGGCGCGCCCTTGCCGGAAAGCTCGGTCTTGCCGAAAGCATCTTTTACGCGCCACGTCGAAGAAACCTTGGTCCAATCCGTCGCCGCCGCGGGCTCGCGCCCGGCCGCGTAGATCAGCGACCGGCTCAGCATCGCGTAGAAATACTCCCAATAGGGATCGACGAAATGCCCGCGCGCCTCCATCGGCATGTACCAGCTCAGCCCCTCGTTGCGATACCCGAACGCAACCACGCGCCCTTTGCCGAACTGCCGCACCGCGAGGATCGGGTTGCCCGACTCGGTGCGGATGAGCACTTTCGCGCCCGGCTCGGCCCGGTAAATGAAGTTCTGCAAATCGGCGGCGGGAAAGCTCTCGACCGGGATTGCGCGCGTGATGTAGTGGTCCTCCACGCGCTTCCACGGAGAGGATTCCGTCTTCCCTTTCTTCTGCGGCTCCATCAGCTCGCCGTCCTCGGGCTTCAAATCGACCGGCGTCAGCGGGGAAAGCTCGCTCGCGAACGGCCGGACGATCACCAGCCCGCACCCCTCGCGCACGCGCCGCGCCAGCGCCTCCCGCGAAGCCGGAGTGAGCTGTTCCCACCCATGGTTCAAAGGCAGCAGGATGGCGTCGAACTTCTTATCGCTGGTCAGCTCCTGCTCGAGGTAGGAGTAGATGAGCTTCAGGTCGCCCTTCTCGGCCCGGGCGCCGTAGTCCTTACCGAACGACATCGTCCACTTGTTCACGTCCCAATCGGGATCGATGCTGACGGTGGTCAAATCGAGCGAGAGCCGCTGGGCCAGCTCGACGACCGTGCGCCCCTCGCCCACCGTCGGAACGGCGAGAAGCCGGATCGGACCGCCGGCGAGCGGCTTCGCCCACTTCACGTGTGGCGTCTCGATGGCGAGCGTGTAGGGTTCCTCGAACCGCTTGCCGCTGCCCTGGCGGGTGCCCATGCCGACGTCCTGGGCGAAGGCCGCGCTGGCGGCCGTCAAACAAAGCAAAGGAAAGAATGCTTTCATTGTGGCTCCTCAGAAGTATACTAAGGCGTTCGAAGACGGGGAGGGTTACATGAGCTGGTTCCACACGCACGTCCGGCGCGCGTTTTCACGCCGGAATTTCGTTTTTTTGGGCATGTTCGCGCCCGCAACGGTGGCTCACGCGGAGCCCCACGAGCATCCGGCGCCGGCGGCCCCGCCCCCTCCGCCCCCGCACGCCCGCTCAGCGAAGCGCACAGTCTTCGACGCCCACCTTCACTGCCCGAGCGCCAACGGCGAAGTATGGCAATGGCATCCGGTCACGAAAACATTCGCCGAGTTCGCGGCTTACCTGGACCGCACCGGGGTCCAGCGCGGCATCATCAACTCCGTCCGGAGCCAGCTCGCCAAGGACGCCGCCGGATTCATCGAGGGCAACCGCGAGGTCGCGCGCTATGCGGAGAAATACAAAGGCCGCTTCGTGCCGGCCTGCGTCGTGAACCCGATGCTGATCGACGAAGCGCTGCGCGAGATGGAGGAGTGCCGCAAACAATATGGAATGGTCTGGGTCGGCGAGCTGTGCAACTACACCGTGCCTTATCAGTACACCATCAAGGAATTCGAGCTGCTCGTCGAGCAGGCCACGAAGCTCAATATGGTGCTCGACGTCCACACCGAACTCGATGAGATGGAATACATCATCGGGAAATTCCCGCAAGCGACCATCGTCTTCCCGCACTTCGGCGACGGCAACGAATACGGCCACATACACAAGCGCATCGATCTCGTCGCGAGTCACAAGAACTGCTATCTGGACACTTCGGGATACGGCCACGACCGCGTCGGAATGCTCGAATACGCCGTCCAGACCATCGGCCCGGACCGCGTGCTGTTCGGCTCCGATTTCTCGATCAACGACCCGAGCACGGTGATCGCGCGCATCGAGCACGCCTTCCTCACGGAGGAGCAGCGGGAGAAGATCCTGTCGAAGAACCTCGAAGCGCTGCTGGAAACCCGGTGGGGCAAACCTCCAGGTTTGCGAGCCGGCATTCATGCCGGCTAAGCCGGTTGGAAACCGGCTCGCAAACCTGGAGGTTTGCCCCACACAATTACTTCCGCTGGCGCGGGCCTGAAGCCTTGAGCTTCTGGAATTTTTCGAGCGCGGCTTTGGCTTTGTCGGGCTGGTCCACCTGGCTGTAGACGCGCGCGAGCAGGTAGAGCGGCTCCGGGTAGTTCGGGTCGAGCGCGGCCGAGCGCTCCAGCCAGTTCAGGCACAGCTCGGTCTTGCCGAGTTTCCAGAGCGCCTTCCCGCCCAGGTAGAAATTCCGCGCCGAATAGGGGTTGCGGTTGGCGGCCTTGGCTGCGGCGTCGAAGGCCGTCTTCGCGTCGCCTTTATCCACGAGAATGCTAGCCAGGTTCGCGTAGGGCCAGTCGTAATCCGGATGGTCTTTCTCCACCAGCTTGATCGCCGTCAGGAAATGCCGGATCGCCATCTCCGTTTCGCCGCGCGACTCATAGCACAGGCCGAGGTTGTCGTAGGCCTTGTACGACTTAGGGTTGAGCCGCAGCACGCGCTGGAACTGGCCGATCGCGTAGTCGATGCGCCCTTCCTGGTAGTAAATGCGTCCCAGCATGTAGGCGCCTTCCTCGTCCTCGGGATGCTTTTCGAGCAGCGTGAAGAACGCGTTCAGCGCGTCATCGAGGCGGCCCGAGAGGTACTCGATGTTCCCCTTGAGCTTGAGCGCAGCGGCGTGACCCGGGTCGGCCTTGAGAATCATCTCGGCTTCCCTGAGCGAGTCCGGCAGGCGCTGCGCCATGAAATACGCATTCGCGAGCGCGAGCCTACCCTCCATTGACCCGGGCTCCATCTCCAGGAATTGCCGCGCCGCGGTGATGGCCTGCGGGAAGTCGCGCTTGTACGTGTTCGCCATCGACAGCTCGAGCAGGATGGTCCGCTGCGCGGGGCAGGCGTCGAACGCCACCCGCAGGCGCTCGGCCGCTGCGGCGTACTGCTTGTTCTGGAGCGCGTCGAGGCCGCTCCGCCGTTCCGTCGAGCTGCGCAACAGGTCGCAGGGGGGAGCCTCGGCGACCTGAAACAAAGCGAGGGCTGCAATCGCGAATGACAGCATAGGGCGCCTACCGCATCGAAGCGAGCTCGTCCTTCACCTTCGGGATGACCTCGCCGTACCGCGCGCGCGTCGCCTTGGCGAGGAACGCCTCGAAGCAAGTCCGCGCCCGCGGAATGTCGCCCGCCATCTTATAGATGATCCCGAGGTTCAGTTGCGCCTCGATCAGCTCCGGATCGAGCGCGACGGCCTGCTCGAAGTGCGTGCGCGCTTCCGGGATGTTCCGCCGCTGGATCGCGATCAGGCCCAGGCCGTTGTACGCGGGCGCGTACTGATCCACCGTCAGGACCCAGCGGAATACGCGCTCGGCATCCTCCACGCGGCCCTTCTCGAGGTATGCCGTCGCGAGGTTCGTCTGGCTCTCGTAGTCCGACGGATTGAACTGCGCGGCCTGCTCGTACGCCCCGATGGCCTCGTCCTTCCTGCCGCTGCGCAGGTACAGGTCGCCCATGCGGGAGAGCAGCTTGCCGTTACGAACGCCCTTCTGCTGCGCCTCCGTGTACACGCCCATGGCCTGCTCGTAGCGGCCGCCCTTTTCGTACTCGGCGCCGAGCTGGTAGTAGAGCGAGGGGTTCTCGGGGTCCGTCCCGAGCGCGCCCCTCAGCAGCGCGATCTTCCGCGCGGGCGGCGTCTTCTCCGAGCCCGGGCCCATGCTCAGTTGCAGGGCCTCGAGCGATGCCAGGCGGTCCTTCGGATCCGCGCCCTTGCCCGTCAGCTCGAACTCGCGGCCCGCGACGCCCGAAAGATACCCGAGCGATTTGAGCTGCTCCATCGACTGTTTGTCCATCACGTTCGCCGTCACCTTTTCGGTGTCGCCCTTCCCGGTGCGGCTCAGCGTCTTGAGCTGTGATTCGAGCTCGCGGAATTCCTTCGGATGGCTCTCGATGACGTTGGTCTTCTCGCCGGGGTCCTGCGCGAGGTCGTACAGCTCGGGCTTGGGCGCGCGTATGTATTTCCAGCGCGCGGTGCGTATGCCGCGCAGCTCCGCCCAGCCCATGTTGATCTTCGAGTAGAGCGTCTCTTCGTAGGAGTAGGTCGCGCCGGGGTCTTTGCCGGAGAACGCCGGGACGAGGCTTACCCCCTGCGCCGCCGCCGGAGCCTTGCCTCCGAGCAGATCCATCACTGTGGGGAGCACGTCTACCGTCCGCGCCTGATGCTTCACGCGCAGGCCGGCGGGAACGCCCGGGCCGTTCATGAGGAACGGAATCCGCACGGTCGCATCATAAAGGAACACGCCGTGGCTGAACTCGCCGTGGTCGCCGAGGCTCTCGCCGTGGTCGGCGAGCACGACCACGAGCGTCTTGTCCGCCGGGGATTTCTTCGCCACCCCATCGAGCAGGCGGCCGAGCTGCTGGTCGGTGTACGCCACCTCGCCGTCATAGAGGTCGTTTTTGTACTTCTCGCGGAACGGCGAGGGCGGCTCCCAGGGCATGTGCGGATCGTACAGGTGCACCCAGAGGAGGAACGGCTTGCCCGACTGCGCGTTCAGCCACGCGAGCGCGTGATCGACCACAATGCCCGCCTTGCGCTCGGGATACTCGCGTTCCTCGCGGCTCTCCTCGGCCTTGGGCATCTGGTCGTCATAGACCGTGAAGCCCTGGTTGAGGCCGAACGTCTTCTTGAGCACGGAGGCGCCGATAAACGCGGCGGTGTCCCAGCCCTGCTTCTGAAGCAGCGTCGCGAGCGTGACCGAGGACGGCTGGAGAGCGAACCCGCCCGTGTTGCGCACCTGGTGGACGTTGGGATAAAGGCCGGTGAAGATGCTGGCGTGCGAGGGCGGAGTGAGCGGCGTCTGCGCCACGGCGCTCTCAAACAGGACGCCCTTCTGCGCGAGGCGGTCGAACGTGGGGGTCTCGATCTTGTCGTTGCCGTAGCAGTGCAGGCGGCTGGCACGGAGCGTGTCCACCGTCACCACGACGACATTCAGCGGACGCAGCTTCGCGCCGGCTTGCGGCGTCTTCGGTTTGCACGCGACGAAAGAAGCGGCTATCGCAGCGGCGCAGCAACAGCCCAATCGGACCCGGCGATTCATCCTGACCTCGACCCGAAAACCAAGTTTGCCATTACAGAATAGCGCGGCCGGCAGGGCTCAGGCCCCGCGCGGGCTGAAGGCGCTTTCCATAAAAAAGGCCCTGGCGTTTCCGCCAGGGCCAAAAGTAAGGATGCGAAGCGGGAGTTAGAACTCTACCCGAAGATCGAGCTGCATGATCCGGCCTCCGCCGTTTGCGCGCAGGATGCCGAAGTCTGCATCTCCTACTGTCGTGTTCGCAATATAGCGGCCGGTGCGGTTGAACGGGTTCGTCATGGTCATGCCAAGCCCCACGTTCGCCCGCTCTTTTATGTAAAACTTCTTGGCCAGCCGGAACTGCTCGCTGATATACCGCGGCCCGCGAAGGCCGTTGATGTAGCGAGGCGCCGTGCCAACCCTGAGCGGCACTCCGTTACCCGTCATGGGGACGTTCTCGAAAGCCGCCGGATTCAGGTACGGTGTCGGGTTGAAGTAGTCTACGTGGCTTGGCAGCGAGCTGAGCGTGAGCGGCACCCCCGAAATGATGTCCGGCCGGATGTAGCCGGAGAAGCCGTCGGGGGTCCAGAGCCCGGACGAGTACACCTGGACGGGATCGCCGGAGTGGTAGTTGTGAATTGCCGACGCCTGCCAGCCGCCGAGCGCGAAGTTCAGCAGGCCCAGATCCCACTTCCTGCCCTTGCCGAAAGGCGTCTCATAGACCCACGTCAACTTTAGGTTGCTGGGGTAGTTGAAAAACGCCGTAGAGTGCTCGAGCTTGCGGTTGTAGTAATCCTGGAAGGACACGTAGTATTGTGCCGCCCCCATCGCGTCCACGTACGACATGGTCTTGGACCACGTGTACGCGGCCAGGAAGCCCAAGCCCTTGGTCAGGTGGCGCGTTGCCGTGATTTGCAGCGAGTTGAAGTTGGCGTTGGAGTTGTAGGGGAACGCCTCCTGAATGCTGCCGTACTGCGGGAATCTGCGCATCGCCTGCGCAACCGAGAAGTCGGAAGCCGGGAAATCCGCATACGGGATGAACTCCGGATGATCGGACGCATGGTCGATCAGCGTATCTCCCATTGTCAACAGACTGGCCGGCAGAGCGTTCATTTCACCGTTCTGGCCCTGCCCGCCCCAAAGACGGGTTCCTTTATTTCCGACATACGCCGCTTCGATAACGGTCTCGCCCGGCAGTTGATACTGGATCGTGAAGTTCCAGTTCTGCGTATAGCCCGGGCGGTTCGCATCGGGCGCGGTGGTCTGGTAGGCGTCCCAGTTGCCCGACGACGGGTCGGTGACCGGAAGTGTGCCGTTGAAACTCGGGAACGGCTGGCTCAAGTACATGGCCGGATCGTCCACGAAGCCGGTCGGGCTCGTGCCCGCCCTGACGTTGACGGCGGCGTTGTAGCCGTAAGTGAAGCCGCCGTAGCCCCAACTGTTGGCGATCGGCGGAGTGTTGGTCATGGCGTAACCGCCGCGGATGACCATCTTGTTCGACATCTGGTAGGCGAAGCCGAGACGCGGGCCGAATTCCCTCCAGTACGTGGTGCTCGGCGTCTTGGCGAACACCAGCGCGCCGGGCAGGTTGCCGGCCTCGGGGTTCGGCGCATCCAGGTCGATGTAAGACATTCGTCCCGTCCGCTCGAAGAACGGCGGGATGATTTCCCACCGCAAGCCGGCATTCACGGTCAGCTTGGGCGTGATCTTTATGTCGTCCATGGCGTAAAACGCGTGCTGCGGCTGCCGGAACCCGCTGCTCAATGGATTGATGCCGCGGGACGCCCTTTGCGTCGCACCGAGCAGGAAGCTGGCAAACGCATTCCCGGTCTCGTTCGCGTAGCCGTTCAGGTCGGTCTGCGTCGGGTGGAAGTAGAATGCGCCGGAGCCGTCGGGATTCCGCTCGTTGTAGTAATAGCGGGCATACTGGTATCCGAAGTGGACGCTGTGCCTGCCGTGGATCCAGGTCAGATCGTCGTTGAGGACCCAGCTCCCATTCGCTCCAGGATACAGGCCGCCGGCGCCGATCTGGGCGATCGTTCCGCCTTGCCAGGAATTGCCGCTGAACGCGAAGGTCGGGAAGAAAGCATCGGAGGTGTTCTGGATGCCCAGTTTCTCCGCCCAGCCCGCGTTGATCGTGTCCGGCCGCGCGCCGTTGCTGTTGAAGAACCGGTTGAAGCCGGCGGCAACGCGGTTGACGATGTTATTCGTCAGCGTGGAGTTGAGAGACGCCCGGACCATGCGGCCAGGAGTGTACTGGTTTTTCCAGGTCGTCGTCACAGGGCCCGGAACCGGCATGTACCGGCCATTGGCGCCGCCTGAGTTGTTTAGCCGGTTGCGGTAGCTCTGGTTGTAATACGCGGAGAAGTGGTGCTTGTCCGAGATATTGTGGTCGGCTTTGATCCCGAACGTGTGCAGGTCGAAGAAGGGGCTGGATGTGCTGATCCGCGATATGTTGTTGAGCATCGTGTCGCGGGTCGGATCGACCAGCCCGATCGCGAGGATGTTTTTCGCGACGGGGTCAAATGCGCTCTCCGGGATGATGTTGCCGACGAACGGATCGCGAACCACCTGGCCGTCGACGGTCCGGGTTGTCCTTGGATCGTAAATCTGCCCGAAAATGATCGGACGCCCAAGCGCGTCGGTCCCGATCTGTTTGCCGGACATAGCGTTGCCGGTGTAATTCGGGTCGAGGAGCCTCGAGAAATCGCCTTTTTTGAAGTCTGTAGTCGCCAGCGTGCTGAAGTTGCCGAACGTCAGGTTGTTCTCGTGGGTCTTTTCGAAGTCGAAAAAGAAGAACGTCTTGTTCTTCCCGTTATAGATCTTTGGGATGTACACGGGACCGCCGATCGAAAAACCCTCGTTGTCCTGGCGGTGTTTCGCCTTCTTCTGGCCCGCTGTCATGGTCGATTTGGAACCCAGGTCCCACGCGTTGAGGGCCTCGTTCTGCAGATAGAAGAACCCCGAACCATGCAGATCGTTGGTGCCGGATTTGATGCTGAAATTCGCGACCGCGGTCTGGCCGCCGTTGTATTGCGCGCCGATGGCGCCCGACTGAAGCTTGAATTCTCCCACGCCTTCGGCGGATGGGCTGAACTCGTCGGCGTTGCCGCCGGCAAGATCCGCACGGCCCACCGGAATGCCTTCAATCAGAATTTCGTGCGAGTACATCTGGCCGCCGTTGATCGAACCCTGGAAGGTGCTACCAGTCGTTCCGGGCAGGCTGCTGAAAATAAAGCTCTGAATCTGGCGCTGGCCGTCGCTGACGAAAATCGGCCAGGTCTTGAACTCTTCAGTGGTGATATAACGCCCAATCTCGGCGCTGCCGGTCTCGAGCGCTTCGGCCTGGCTCGTCACCGTTACCTGCTCGGTGACCGCCCCGACCTCGAGCGTGATGTTTATCGACTGGGTCTGCGCCACGCGCAGGATTACGTTGTCCTGCTGGGCAGGACGAAATCCGGGCGCCGTGACGTAAATCTTATATGTGCCCGACTGCAAGTACGGGAACGTGTATGCGCCGGCCGACGTTGTGGTCGATTTGACCTCAACTCCGGTCTCGACGTTGGTGGCAACAATGGCCGCTCCAGGCACTACGGCGCCGGTCGAATCCACTACCGTGCCCGTGAGGGTGCCCACCGCGCCCTGTCCCCATACAACTCCAACTGACGCTCCGAGCAGACACAATAGGACTGCTACGGAGCATAAGCTTCGATACATGTGACCTCCAATTTTGATTTGGGTGTTACTGGCGAGAGGCTGTCCACACCACACACGTTCACCTCCGGCGTAATGCGAACGTAACAGACGGCCAATCCGGCGTCCTTCCCCTTGGAGCGGCGCTGCTTACACTACCCCGCAATCGCCGCGATGATCAACAGAGAGGCTGACCTCTCAAGGACTCGACACGCACACCCGACCCCAAAGCCGTGCCGGACCTTTAGCACTTATAGTCTGTTCCCATTAGAGTGTCAAGAATAAAAAAGGGGACGCAATTCAGTTGGTACGAAAATAAAGTTTCATTTTTGCTTTTCACTTTTGGAGAAAGAACGAAATTGCTCCTTTGCCGCCCCGCCCACCTCCGGAATCCCACCAGGGGTCAAGAACTTCCGTCTTGACTTTGCTGCGTTTTCGCACTATAAGAGCTACAGATTCGGGGTAGTACGAGTCTACTAGCCAGTGGAGGGGTTTTTTCCGCGTCGCGGCGTGGGTGACGCCAGCGGCTGTGGGTGGCAAGGCAACGATTCAGGGTGGACTGTCGCTTAGGGGGTTCTGCATGCAAACGAGCATACGGGGGGTGTGTCTAGCCCTCCTCATTACCATCGCGTCGATCGCGGTCGCGTGGGGCCAGGGTCCGGTAGGCACGCTAAACGGAACCGTGGTCGACTCGACGGGCGCGGTAGTGCCAGGCGCTACCGTGTCGGTCAAGAACATAGAAACGGGCGTCGAGCAAAAGACGACGACCACAGCGGCTGGCGCGTACACGTTCCCGTACCTGCCGGCCGGAACCTATAACATCCGCGTCACCGGACCGGGCTTCAAGGCGTCCGACGCCAACAACGTCATTCTCCGCGTAGCCCAGACTTTGACGATCAATGTGACGCTGGAGGTCGGGCAGATCAACGAGCAGGTGACGGTCAGTTCGACTCCCGAACTGCTCGACACCGGCAGCGCCGAGATCGGCCGTTACATCACGACGGAAGAATTCAAGGACTGGCCCATTCTGGTGGGCGACGGCCAGCGCCAGATTCAGGAGTTCATCTTCAGCAGCCTGCCGGGGACCACGGGCGGCACCTTCCAGGGATCGATCAACGGCGGGCAGCAGTACTCGCACGAGATCCTGATCGAGGGAATCCCGGTGGGCCGCTCCGATCTTTCGGGCGGCAACAACAACGAGTTCAGCCCTTCGCTCGACGCGATCGGCGAATTCAAGCTGCAGGCGGGCGCCGTGGGCGCGCAGTATAACGGCGGCCAGACGGCGGTGGCGAACTACGCCATCAAATCCGGCACCAACGACCTGCACGGCAGCGCGTATTTGTACCTGCAGAACGAGGGCTTCGACGCGATGTCGCTCGGCGACAAGTCCGCCGGCAAGACGAGCAAGTCGAGGCACCGCGAGAACAACGAAGGCTTCGCGGTGGGCGGGCCGGTCTACATTCCGAAGATCTACAACGGGAAGAACAAGACGTTCTTCTTCGTGAACTGGGAGCGGGACCACTACTCGAACCTGGTGTTCAGCGGATTTACGCACGTGATTCCGGACGAGTACCGCAGCGGCGACTTCTCCGGTCTGCTGAACCCGGCCTGGACCGGCAACGACCTGTCAGGCAAGCAGGTCGTCGACGACAACGGCGTGGCGCAGGTGGACGCGCTCGGCCGGCCGGTGATCTATGGCGCGATCTACGACCCGGCCACGACGCGCCTGGTGAACGGCCAGGAAGTTCGCGATCCGTTCCCGAACAACATAATCCCGCAGGCGCGGTTCAACCCGGTGACGAAGAACATCTTCGACACGTCGATCACGGGCGGCGTCGTCGGGCCGACGTACGACAAGATGATCAACAATATCGATCGAGTCGGCACCTGCTGCCCGTACTTCTGGCAGCGCACGATCGGCATCAAGATCGACCACAACATTTCGGACCGGCACCACCTCTCGGTTTACTACAACCACGAGTACCGGTTCCGCAACAACAACGGCGGGAACCGCTACATGCCGGCGCCTGGACCGGTCACGACCGCGTGGCAGGACCAGTACACGCCCGGGCGCATGGCGCGCGCCTCGCTCGCTTCCACAATTACGCCGCGTATCGTGAACCGCATCGCGGCCGGCTACAACCGGTTCCAGAACCAGAACGGCGCGCCGCTCGACACGGTCCACGCGGGCTGGGCGGAGAAGATCGGCATTCAGAACACCGCCGATTCCTGGTTCCCGGCGATGTACTTCAACGCTCCGTCGCAGTGGCAGGGCAGCGCGTACAACAAGCTCGGCGTCGGCGGCTACGGTCCGAACCCGACCGGCTCCTATGCCTTGAACGACGACCTGACCTGGATCAAGGGCGCGCACAGCATCCACTTCGGCTACCAGTACATGCTGTATTACTTCAACGCGGTCTCGCTTCCGGGCGCCGGCAGTTTCCGTTTCAACTCGCGCACGACGGGCGCGCCGGGGTACCTCGCGAGCACCGGAAACGCGGTCGCCAGCTTCATGCTTGGAGCGGTGAACAACGCGGACCGCGGCGTCCCGACCCTGACGCAGGGCACCGGGCAGCCGTATCACGCTTTCTACGCTTCCGACGACTGGAAGATCACCCCGCGGCTCACCATGAACTTCGGGCTGCGCTGGGAGATCATTCCGCCATGGTACGAGCGGACGGGGCGCGTGTCCTTCATCGACCTGGACGCTTCGAATCCCGAGGCGGGCGGGCGTGCGGGCGCGCTGGTCTTCGGAAAGAAGCCGAACTCCACCTACTGGCGCGAGTTCGGGCCGCGGCTGGGGCTGGCCTACCAGCTCAACAACAAGACCGTTGTCCGCGCCGGGTACGCCATGATGAACACGCCGCCCATCGCCAACAACTGGGGCTACGGCGGGTTCACATACGGTTACAACGGCAGCATCAACGTGCGGGAAGGGACGGGTCCCACCGGCTTCGTCGAAGATCCGGTGATGTACCTGGATCAGCCGTTCCCGAACTACACCGGCATTCCGCTGCCCAATACGGACCCGTCGTCCGGCAACTGGTCCGCTGACCAGACCTCCGCTCCGGACGCGAACCGGCCGGGATACGTGCAGAACTGGAACTTCACCGTCCAGTATCAACTGCCGAAAGAGACCGTGCTCGAAGTGGCCTATGTCGGCAACAAGGGCACGCGGCTGTTCAACGGCTCGTTCCGGGAGATGAACGGCAACCCGGCGAGCATGCTCTCGATGGGCGATATCCTGCTCGACCCGGTTTCGAAGCATCCCGAGTACATTCCGTTCCAGGGCTTCGACACCAGCTACACAGTGGCGCAGGCACTGCGGAAATACCCGCAGTACTTCAGCATCAACGAGTTCTATCCCTACAACTCGGGCTCGTTGTACAACTCGCTGCAGGTTACGGCGACCAAGCACCTGACCAGCGGCCTCGGGTTCCTCGCGGCCTACACGTGGTCCAAGACCATCGGACATTCCGACATGAACGGCCCGATGAGCTACAACAGCTCTTGGGGCTACGGGATGGTGCAGGACTACTACAACCGCGGCCTGGAGCGCTCGATCACCACGTTCAACTATCCTCACTTCTTCAAGTTGACGTGGACCTACGAGACGCCGTTCGGCAAGGGCAGGAAGTGGGACCTGCACGCGCTGAACTACGTTCTCGGCGGGTGGCAGGTGGCGGGCATCCACCAGTACCGGTCCGGCTCGCCGGTCACGGTGTATGCGGGCGGCCTCACCGGACCGGACGGGTTCTCGCCCTATTTCCGGCCCGACCTCGTCTCCAGCCAGTACACGGTCGGCGGAGCGCCCAGCCATGTTGACTACGACATCGGAACGCAGTACATCAATCCGGCCGCGTTCCAGTTGCAGCCGGCGACTCCGAATGGCGTGCCGTCGCGCGTGGGCAGCTCGCCGCGCGTCATCGACGGCCTGAGGGGGCCGCGCGAGCTCGGCGAAACGTTCCGCATGAGCAAGAAGTTTTACTTCATGGAGAACCGCTCCGTCGGGATTGGTATGACCATGACCAATCCGCTGAACCGGCACGGGCCGTACATTGTCTCCACCACGCTCGGAGACTCCGAGTTCGGAATGCTCAAAGAGGGCGGCGGCGGCCGCACGCTTCAGCTAGACGCCCGCATCGAGTTCTGATGCAGGGTTAGGCTATGAGGGCGGGCAAAAGCCCGCCCTCCATTCAAAACTCCACCCGCACATCCAACTGCATCGTCCTTCCGCCCCCGCCTTCGAGCAGTTGCCCGAAGCCGGAGTCCCCCACCGTTGTACTCACGATGTAAGGCCCGTGCCGGTTGAACGGGTTCGTCATCGTCATTCCCGCGCCGATGTTCACACGCTCCTTGATCGGAAACTTCTTCGACATCCGGAAGGTCTCCCCGAACGCCTTCGGCCCGCGCAGCCCGTCCATGAAGCGCGGCGCGGTCCCCACGCGCAGCGGCACGCCGCTCGGCGACGTGGGCGGGTTCGCGAACGCCGCCGGGTCGAGATACTGAACCGGGTTCGAAAAATCGGCGTGGCTGGGCGCGCCTCGCAGCGTCATTTTGCTTGAAAGGACGTCCGCGCGGATTCCGCCGGAGATGCCGTCCGGCAGCGTGAGGCCTGAGGCGGCGATATCCAGCGGCGCTCCCGAGCGGTAGCTGTGTATGGCCGAGAGCTGCCATCCGCCCAGCACGTAGTTCAGGGCGTGCAGGTCCCAGTGCCGGCCCTTGCCGAACGGAGTCTCCCACACCCACGTCAACTTGAAGAAGTGCGGGAAGTTGAAACTCGCGATCGAGCGCTCGAGCTTGCGGTTGTAGTAATCCTGAACCGAGCTTGCGCCGTAGTAGCCGACGTAGTTGCCGGAGGGGCCGTTGCTGTCGTTCTGGCTGATGGTCTTCGACCACGTGTACGCCGCCAGGAACCCCAGCCCCGTCGTAAGGTGCCGCGTCACCGTGAGTTGCAGCGCGTTGTAGTTCGAGTTGGTGTTGTACGGGAAGGCCTCGGCCACGCTGTTGTACTGCGGGTACGGCCGCAGTGCCTGCGCGACGGTCATGAAATCCGGGAACCCGGCGAACGGCGCCAGTTCCGGATGGGCCGAGATAGGATCGAGCAGCAGGTCGCCCTTCGCCAGTTCGCTCGCCCGCAGGCCGTTCATCTCGCCGAAAACCTGCGAGCCGCCCCACAGGCGCGTGCCCTTATTGCCGACGTAGGCGGCCTCGATCACGGTCTCGCCCGGCAACTGGTATTGCACCGTGAAGTTCCAGTTCTGTGTGTACCCCGGCCGGTTCGCGTCGGGCGCGGTGGTCTGCGACGCGTCAAAGTTGCCCGAGGACGGGTCGGTGTTCGGCAGCGTGCCGGCGAAGTTCGGGAACGGCTGATCGAGGTACATCGCCGGATCCTCGACGAACCCGGTCGGCCCGCTGCCCTGCCTCACATTGATGGTCCCGTTGTAGCCGTAGGTGAACCCGCCATAGCCCCAGTCGTTGCGGATCGGCGGCGTGTTCAGCATCGCATACCCGGCCCGGACGACTATCTTGTCCGTCGCCTGGTAGGCGAAGCCCAGCCTCGGCCCAAACTCCTTCCAGTACGTCTTGGCCGGCAGCCGCCCGAACGCCAGCGCGCCCAACCGCCCGCCGGCCTCGGGATTCGGCGCGCTCAGGTCGATGAACGACTCACGCCCGGTCTTCTCGAAGTACGCCGGGATGATCTCCCACCGGAACCCGGCGTTCACCGTCAGCCGCGGAGTGACCTTCCAGTCGTCCGCCACGTAGAAGGCGTGGTACGGCTGCCGGAACGCGCTGTTCAGCGTCACGATGCCGCGGTTTGCGGTATCGACCGCGCCCAGCATGAAGCTTGCCACCGAGCTGCCCGTATCGCTCAGGAACCCCGGCATGCCCGTCGAGCGCGGGCTGAAGTTGAAGTTGCCCGAGCCGTTGAAGTTCCGCTCGTCGTAGTAATACTTCATGTACTGGTATCCGAAGTGGAAGCTGTGCTTGCCGTCGACCCACGTGAGGTCGTCGTTGATGATCCAGCTCCCGTTCGCTCCGGCGCCGAAGAAGCCCACGCCGAGCTTGCCGAGCGTTCCGCCCTGCCACTCGGCGATGCCCGCCCCGCTGAAGTTGAACTGCGGGAAGAAGACCGGGGACGTGTTTTGTATGCCGATCTGGCTCGCCCAGTCCTGATTGATGGTCGCCAGCGGAGCGCCGTTCTCGTTCAGGAACCGGTTATACCCCGCGCCGATGCGGTTGATGATACGCGGCGTCAGCGTCGAGTTGAGCGACACGCGAACCATGTGGCCCGGCGTTTTCTGGTCCTGCCAGCTGCTGGTCGGCGGACCCGGAACCGGCAGGAACCGCTGGCCCCCGTTGTTATTGCGGAAGCGGTAGCTGCGGTTGTAGTACATCGAGAAGTGGTGCCGGTCCGAGAAATTGTGGTCGCCTTTGACTCCGACCGTGTGCAGGTCGAAGAACGGGCAGCACGTTCCCACTCGCTGTATGTTGCGCACCATGGTGTCGAACGTCGGCTCGGCCACGCCGATGTTGAAGATGTTGTTCGTCACCGTGTTGAACCGGCTCTGCGGAATCATGTTGCCGGGGAACGGGTCGCGCACCTCCTGGCCGTTCACGATGCGCGTGGTGGCCGGGTCGAAGATCTGGCCCAGCAGCACCGGGCGGCCCAGCGCGTCCGTGCCGATCTGCGTGCCCGAGTCGGGGTTCCCCGTCCAGGCCGGATCGAGCAGCCCCGAGAAATCGCCGCGCCGGTATTCGTTCGGGATCACCTGCGTGAACCCGTTGAAGACCAGGTTGTTGTAGTGGTCCTTCTCGAAGTTGGTGAAGAAGAACGTCTTGTTCCGGCCGTCGTAGATCTTGGGAATGTAGACCGGCCCGCCGAGCGAGTAGCCCTCGTTGTTCTCGCGGTGCTTCGCCTTCGGGCTGCCTTCGGTCTTATCCGCCAGCGACAGCGCGTCGAACGCCTCGTTCTGCACGTACCAGAAGCCCGACCCGTGCAGGCCGTTGGTGCCGGACTTGATGCTGAAGTTCGCCACCGCCGTCTGGCCGCCGTTGTACTGCGCCCCCACGGCTCCTTCCTGTAGCTTGAACTCGCCGATCGCCTCGGCCGACGGGCTGAACTCGTTGTTGTTGCCGCCCGAGAGATCCGACCGGCCCACCGGCATGCCCTCGATCAGGATCTCGTGCGAGTATTGCTGCCCGCCGTTGATCGAGCCCTGAAACGTATCGCCCGTGGTGCCCGGCAGCGAGTCGAAGATGAATTCCTGGATCTGCCGTTGCCCGTCGCCCACCAGGATCGGCCAGCTCTTGTACTCCTCGGTGGAGATGTAGCGGCCCATCTCGGCCGAGCCTGTCTCAAGAAGCTCGGGCGTTGAACTGATCGTCACCTGCTCGGTGATCTCCCCCACCGTGAGCGTCATGTTCATGGTGAGGGTTTGGGCGACGCGGAGGATGACGTTATCCGCCTGCGCCGCCTTGAACCCGGGCGCCGTCACCCTGATGGTGTACGTGCCCTGCGGAAGGTACGGAAACGTGTAAGCGCCGGCCGCCGTGGTGGTGGTCTTTTCCTCGACTCCGGTAGCGATATTTTTTACGGAAACCGCGGCGCCGGGCACCACCGCACCCGTCGAATCCACGACCGTCCCGTTGAGCGTCCCTACCTGGCCCTGGGACCAGGCACATAGCGCCGTGGCAAAAAAAAGGCCAACGGCTCGCAGTCTTCTGAACCCACGATCCATACAGCCCCCCTGAACCTACGCAGACTAGCCTCAAGCACTTATAAGCCGGATACGGGCGGCTGTCAACGTCCCTGGGAAGGTCAACTCCACTTAGGCGGGCGCTTCTGGCGGAACGCTTCGACGCCTTCGCGGAAGTCCGGGCCTTCGAAGACCGGCTTGCGCGCGCGGGCGGCGAGCGCGCCCGCCTCGGCCGCGCCGAGCCCGCGCGATTCGTTCACGAACGCCATGCCGCGGCGAACGGTGTCGCGGCTGAAGGACGCAATCGAAGAGGCGATCCGCCAGGCGCGGTCGTCCAACTCGAACGCGGGAACCACATGCTGGACGAGCCCCCACGCGAGAGCTTCCTGCGTGCCGAAGATGCGGCCCGTGAGCCCCAGTTCGACCGCGCGCCGCTCGCCGATCGCGCGAGCGACGGCGCGATACACCACAAACGGCCACATGCCGAGGCGGATCTCGGTGAGGCCGAAGCTCGCCCCCTGCGCGGCGACCACGATGTGCGCGTTCGCGAGCAGACCGAGCCCGCCCCCGAGCGCCGGCCCGCCCGCGGCCGCGACCACAGGCACCGAGAGCCGCGACCCGAACGTGAACACGCGCTCGTGCGCGGCCGAGTGCGCAGCGGCGTCGCCCTCGAGGGCTTCGTCGAGATCCATGCCCGCGCAAAAGACCTTGCCTTTGGCCTCGAGCAGCACGCAGCCGATGGAGTCGTCGGCCTCGGCGCGTTCAAGCGCATCGGCCAGCTCGCCGCACATGGCCAGGCTCAACGCATTGCGCTTCTCCGGCCGGTTCAGCGTTACGCGCAGCACGTGGTCTTCGAGATTAATCTCCACCGGCCTCTATCTCCATGCCCAGCAGCGCCGCGCCGAGCGTCTTGCCCTGCGCATCCACGCGCAGCGTCACCGTCCCGCCCCCGCCGAGCGCCTCCTGCATCACAAAATTCAGCGCACCCAGATTCGGCAGCTCATGCCGCTCCACAGGCCCCTTCACCAGCGCCCCGAAAAACTCCTTCACGCGCGCGGCCGTCAACTCGCGCACCAGCGCCGGGTAATCCCGCGCGTCATACGCAATCACGCCGATATTGGAAACATCGCCCTTGTCCCCCGACCGGCAATGCGCAATCCTCGCCAGCGGAACCTTCACTCCACCACCTCCACGCGCGGCTTCACTTCCTCGCGGGGAATCAGCACCGGCCAGTACGCGACCACCTCGCGCACTTGCGGCCGCCCCTCGCCGTAGCCCGTCGCCCCCGGCGGGCCGCTCAACACCAGCGGTACGACTTCGCGCGTAAATCGCTCGACCGCATCCCGATCCTGCCCGCGCACCCCAATGCGCAACTGCACCTCGGGCGGGTCATCCGCCGGCGCCGCCGCGGGCCCATGGCACGCATTCACGCCGAAAAACTCGGTCTCGATCGCATCGAAGCACAATCCGAGCCCCGCCAGCCGCTCGCGCACAATCCGGTCCGCGCAGCGCGCCTTCTCGAGCGCCTGCGGCCAACTGTAGACCAGCGTGCCGGTCGCCTTCCATCCCGCCGGGTAGTTGACAGAGACTTTCAGCGACGCCGTCCGCGGCGCCCCGCGCGCGCCGCTCACCCGCACGCGATCCGGCCCGGCGTCTTCGAGCCGCAGCGACGTAAAATCCGCCACCACATCCGGCGTGATATACCGCCGCGGGTCGCCGACCTCGTAGACGAGCTGCTCGGCCACCGTCGCGATGTTCACGCGCCCTCCCGTACCGGCATGCTTCGTGATCGTACACACTCCGTCGGGCTCCGCCTCGACGATCGGGTATCCGATATTCGCCAGGTCCGGGATGCTCTGCCAGTCCGCCTGGCAATTCCCGCCGGTACACTGCGCGCCGCACTCGACGATGTGTCCGGCCGCAACGCCCGCGGCGAGCAGGTCCCAGGCATCCTCGCGCCAGCCGAAGCTGTGGATCATGGGAGCGAGCGCCAGGGCCGCGTCCGCACAGCGGCCGGTGATCACAACGTCGGCCCCCGTCGCGAGGGCCTCGGCGATCGGGAAGGCCCCGAGGTACGCGTTGGCGCTCAGCACGGGCCCGGGGACCGCGGAGACGTCGATGCGGCCGAGAACGTCGTCCCCCAGCACTGCCGCCACCTTCAATCCGGGCGCGGCCCGCCGCACCTCGCGCGCGCACGCCAGCGGATTCACGCCCCCTGCGTTCGCGATCACGCGAACTCCGCGCTCCTCGAGATCGCCCGCCAGCCGCGCCATCAAGGGCGGAAAATCGCGCGCGTAGCCCAGCGCCGGGTTCTTCTGCCGCTGCTTCTGGAGCACCGACATCGTGACCTCGGCCAGGTAGTCGAGCGTGAGGTAATCGAGCGGTCCGCCGCGCACCAGCCGCACGGGCGCCTCCAGCCAGTCGCCCCAGAATCCCTGCCCGTTCCCGATGCGAATCATGAGCGCTTCCCGTAAGCCGCAATCTCGAGCGCAAAGCCGAGCACCGCGCGCGACTCGATCGGATCGATCACGGCGTCGCAGTGCCCGCGCGCGGCCGCATAGAGCGCGTCGAGCCAGCGCTCGTAATCGGCGCGCGTCTTTTCGACAGCCTCGGGGCTCGCTCCCTGAAGCGCCTGCACGGCAGCGTCGCCCTCCATCACGCCGATGCGCGCCGTCGGCCAGCTGAACGTGAAGGTCGGGTCGAAGCCTTGGCCCGCCATGGCGTAGTAGCCCGCGCCGCTCGCGTGGTTCAGCGTCAGAACGATCTTCGGCACCGTCGCACATGCCATCGACTCCACCATCTCGGCTCCGGCCCGTATGATGCCGCCCCTTTCGGCCTCCGTCCCGACCATGAACCCCGAAACATCCTGCAAATAGATGAGCGGCAGCCCCAGGCGCTCGGCGTTCTCGACGAAGTACGCCACCTTGCGGGCCGATTCGGTGTACACGATGCCGCCGATGCGCGGCCCGCCGGCGGTCTTCAGAAACCCGCGGCGGTTCGCAATGAGAGCCACCGCGCGCCCCTCCAGCCGCGCCTCGGCGCACAGCATCTCGGGCGCGTAGCCGGGCTGAAATTCCAGGTAATCGCGGGCGTCGAAAATGCGCGCGACAATCTCCTCCACATCGTAGGGCAGCCGGTGGTTGGCGGGAAGAATGTCGTAGATGCCGCCGGCGGACTTGGCTGGCTCCGCGCCTTCGGGCGCCGCCTCGGCCGGCGCCAGCTCGCGGAACTTCTCCCGGATCAGCTCCAGACAATGCCGGTCGTCGCGCGCCATGTAATGCGCCACGCCGCTTTCGACCGTGTGCATGCGCGCGCCGCCGAGCGATTCGGCGTCCACCACCTCGCCCGTCGCGCCCTTGACAAGGTTCGGCCCGCCCAGGCCCATGAAGCTCGTCTTCTCCACCATGATGATGGAATCGCTCAGGGCAGGCAGATACGCGCCGCCCGCGATGCACGGCCCCATCACTGCCGCGATCTGGGGCACGCGCAGTTTCCGCCGCATCAGCGAGTTGTAATAAAAGATGCGCGACGCGCCGTACTGGCCCGGGAAGATGCCGTCCTGAAACGGCAGGTTCACGCCGGCCGAGTCCACCAGATACACGATCGGCACGCGGTTCCGCATCGCGATTTCCTGCGCGCGCAGAATCTTGGTGATCGTCTCGGGCCACCATGCGCCCGCCTTCACGCTTGCGTCGTTGGCGACGATGACCGCGGGGCGCGCCTCGATCTTCCCGATGCCCGTGACCACGCCCGCCGCGGGCGCCTGCCCGTCGTAGCGGTCATGGGCGATGAGCAGCCCGATTTCGAGGAACATCGCCCCGGGATCGACCAGATGCGCAATCCGCTCGCGCGCGGTCAGCTTCCCCTCGCGATGCTGCTTCTCGATCTTCTTCGCGCCGCCGCCCTCGCGCACCCGCGCCTCGATGTTCTCCAGGCGCTCCAACAGCCGGCGCATGTGCGATGCGTTCTGATCGGACCCGGACACGGTTCATCTACAGCATACGGTACGATACGGACATGATGGGCTTTGACGCACGCGCCGCCCGCGCTGCATGGTCCGTCATCGCCGTTGTACTCGTCCTTGCGGTCCTCTTCCGCATCCGCAATGTTCTCCTCGTCTTCGTCATCGCGGTTCTGTTCGCGTACATGCTCGCTCCGGTCGTGAACTTCTTCGGCCGCGTTCTGCCGCGCTTCATCACGGGGCGCAGGTCCCGCGGCTACTCGCTCGCCCTCGTCTACGCGCTGCTGGTCGCGATCCTCATCGCGTCGGGCTTCCTGATCGGCCAGAAGGTCACGATGGAGGCGCAGACGCTCGCCGAAAGCTATCCGAAAATCGTCGCCGGCCTGAAGGACAGGCTTGCCTCGCCTGATCCCGCGTGGCTGCGTCCCCTCAAGCAATACATACTCAACCAGATCAACGAGCGCGGCCTGACCGTCGGCGCGTCCATACTGCCTACGAATCTCACCGAGCGCATCGTCACGCTCCTGAGCAGCGCTTTTTACGTGGTTCTCATCCCCATCCTCAGTTTCTTTTTGCTGAAGGACGGGCTGCAATTGCGCGAGCACGTGCTCTCGTACGCCGGAGCGCGCCGCCCCATGTGGGAAGGCATTTTCACGGACCTGCACGTTCTGCTCGGCCAGTTCATCCGCGCCCTGGTGATCCTCTCGGCGGCGACCTTTTTCGTCTACACGACGTTTTTTACGATCATCGGCGTGCCTTACGGAGCGCTGCTTGCGTTCTGGTCGGCGTTGCTGGAGTTCATCCCGGTCGTCGGGCCGCTCGCCGCGGCGGTCACCATCGTCGCGGTGGCGGCTGTCTCGGGCGCCGGCCACATCCTGGTCATCATCGTGTTCCTGGCGGTCTACAGGATCTTCCAGGATTACGTTCTCAACCCGAAGCTCATGGGCGCCGGCATCGAAATGCACCCGCTGCTCATCATCCTCGGCGCGCTTGCCGGAGAGGAATTGGCGGGCATTCCGGGTATATTCCTCTCTGTGCCCGTGCTCGCCACGCTGCGCGTGTTCTACATCCGGATCCGGAAAGCGCTCGCGGCTTCTGGAAACCGGACATTCCCATAACGTTAATAAGAACCTTTTACCGGGTAGAATCTGCACGACACTCCCTTTCTGCCCCCCAAACTGCCTTTTAGGGCCGCTTATGCGCTTTGGCAGGCCAGATGCATCACCGGCCCCCATGTCTGCGCAGTATCGCGTGCCGCCCGACCTGCTTACCGTGAGGAACAAACGAGGCGTGTCGCTTCACGACATCAAGGCATCCACCAAGATCGGACTCTCCTACCTTCAGTCCATCGAGGAAGGCGCGTTTGAAAGGCTTCCGGGCGGCATTTACTCGACCAGCTACATACGCCAGTACGCCCGCGCGATCGACTACGACGAAAACGAACTGCTGGCGTATTACTACCGGGCCATGGGCATCGAGCTGAACCCGCCCGAACCGCCGCCCAAGGGCCTTTCCGCGCTCGCCATGTGGCTCGAGCGCGTGTTCGGGTGACTTTCGAGGGTTCTTTCCGCCCCGTGCGCTATCATTGTGGCGTGAGATGGCGCTGATCACCGTATCCGGCCGCCCTGGAAGCCGGCACGAGGACATAGCGCGGCTCGTCGCCCAGCTGCTCGGGTTCGAGCTGATAACCGAAGGCCGTCTTCGCGCGATCTTCACGCAGGAATTCGGAGGCGACGGGGCCGTCCCCGATAAAGCATTCGCACCCGCGGCGGTCTCTGTCATTGCGCGCATGGCCGCCGAGCGCCACCTGGTGCTCGACACGGACGGAGCCGAGCTCCTCTTCCACGATTTTCCCGGCCTGCTGCGCGTCTACGTCGTCGCCCCCGAGGCCTGCTGCGCCGGCACGCTCATGCTCGATCACCGCCTCGACCGCAGGCAGGCGCGCGACCTGCTCCGCCGTCTCGAAGCCGCGCAACGCGCCGCGCGCCGCCGCAGATTCGGCCACGCCTCGTCGCCGCCGGATTCCTTCGACCTCGTGTGCAATTCCGAAATGCTCGAAGTCGAGGGCATCGCCTCGCTCATCGAGAGCGCCGTCAGGCAGCGTGGGCTCGCCGAGCTCGGCCTGCTCTCCCCGGCCGCCGAAGCGCATCTGCAATTCCAGGTGCGGCTCAAGCTGTCGAAGTTCGGAATCCAGGCGCCGGGCCACGTGACCCTGAAGAGCAAGGGCTTCGTGCATCCGAGCGAAGAGGTCTTCGCGAACCTGCTCGACTTTTACCGCGTCGCCTGGGAGTACGAGCCGCGCAGCTTCCCCATCCAGTGGGACAAACACGGCCGCGTGACCGAATCGTTTACGCCGGATTTTTATCTGCCCGAGTTCGACCTCTATGTCGAGCTCACCACCATGAAGCAATCCCTCGTGACCAGAAAGAACCGCAAGGTGAAACTTCTGCGCGCCGTCTATCCGTCGGTGAACATCCAGGTTTTCTATCAGAAGGATTTCGAGAACCTGATCTTCAAATACGGGCTGGCGGAACGCGGCTCGGGAGAAGGGCCGCTTCCTTCGGCCGGCAACAGCTCCGCGCCGCACGAGCGGCAACTGACATCGTGAGCCGATGAGACCCGCGGCTCCGGAAATCGAACGCATCCTCTACACCGAAGAGCAGGTGCGCGAGCGCATCGGCGAAATCGGCGCCGAGATCTCGAACAAATATCGCGGCGGTGAGCTGAAGCTCGTCGGCGTGCTGAAGGGCTCGGTATTCTTCTTGACGGCGCTCGCGCGGTGCATCGACATTCCGGTCAAAATCGACTTTCTCTCCATCTCGAGTTTTTCGACCAGGGCCACCGCGCCCGGCCTGGTGCGCATCGCCAAGGACCTCGACGAGAGCATCGAGGGCGAAGACGTGCTGCTGGTCGAAGACATCGTCGATACGGGCTTCACGGCGCGCTACTTGCTGCAAACGCTCGCCGCGCGCGGACCGAATTCGCTCTCGGTCTGCACGCTGCTCGACCGCACCTCGCGCCGCATCGTGCAGATTCCGGTCGAGTTCCGCTGCTTCGAAATCCCCGACCGCTTCGTCATCGGCTGCGGCCTCGACTACCGCCAGCTCTACCGCAACCTCGGCTACATCGCCGTGATGAAGCCGTAGTTGACGGTTCTCCGGCGGCGTCCCGGCCGGAGCGCGGCGCAGTAGATTAAATCCGTTGCCGCACGCGCTCCGGGGAGTTACGCTTGGGTCAGCCCAAGATTGGGGGGCTGGTGGAGATGGATGCGCGCGTGCTCTTCGTCTCTCCGCATTCAGGCGATATCGAGACGGTTGCCCGCATGCTCGGGCCGGTGAGCATACGCTGCGAAACCGTAGCCTCCCTGGAGGATGCGCGCGCGCGTCTTGCACGGGAGCCCTACGGGGCTATCCTCACCGCGGCCTATCTTCCCGACGGCGATTGGAAAGACGTGCTCGACGCCGCCCGCGGCCTCGGCCCCGCGCCTGCCGTCATCGTGACGCACTGCGACGCCGACGACGTTTTCTGGGCCGAAGTGCTCAACCTGGGCTGCTACGATATGCTCGCCCAACCCTTCGACGCACGCGAAGTGCAGCGCATCCTCACGCTCGCCTGCTCGCACGCCCTCACCTCGGCGGCGTGACGCCGGCTTGTTCCCGCCCGCCCCTATAATGGAATCTCCCTTGAGCGAGCACGCGACGCAGGACGAGATCTACCGGTCGGCCAGCCTGGTCTCCGGCGCCGTGCTGCTCAGCCGTCTCAGCGGCCTCGTGCGCGAAATGGTCATGGCGCATCTGTTCGGCGCCGGCCGCGTCTTCGATGCCTTCTCGCTCGGCTTTCGCATCCCGAATCTCGCCCGCGATTTGTTCGCCGAAGGCGCGCTCTCGTCGGCCTTCGTTCCAACCTTCTCCGAATACCTTTCGGGCAAAGGCCGCCGCGATGCCGCGCTGCTGGCGAACCTGGTCGGAACCGCGATCCTCATCCTCGTCGGCGGCCTCTGCGTCCTCGGCGTCGTCTTCAGCCCGTTTCTGGTCGGACTGCTCGCGCCCGGATGGGAGGCGGCCGACCCCGGCAAGTTCGCGCTCGCCATACGGATGACGCGCATCATGTTCCCGTTCCTGCTGCTGGTCGCGCTGGCCGCGCAGGCGATGGGCATGCTGAACGCGCTCGGGAAATTCGGCGTTCCCGCGCTCGCCTCTACGCTGTTCAACGTCGGCTCGGTGGTTTGCGGCGTCGCGCTCGGCATATGGCTCGGGCCGCGGTTGGGCATCGAGCCCATCGAGGGCATGGCGTACGGCGTCCTGTTTGGCGGCGCGCTCCAGCTCGCCTGGCAATTGCCCGCCATGCGCCGCGCCGGATTCTCGTTCCGCCCGCGCCTCGGCTGGTCGCATGCCGGTCTGCGCAACATCATGCGGCTCATGGCGCCGGCCATCGTCGGCGCCGCCGCCGTGCAGGTCAACGTCGCGGTAAATACGAACTTCGCCTCCTCCATCGTCGATCCGGTGCGCGGCGTCAACGGCCCCGTGAGCTGGCTCCAGTTCGCGTTCCGCTTTATGCAATTTCCGCTCGGACTGTTCGGCGTTGCGATCGCTTCGGCCACGCTTCCCGCCATCTCACGCAGCGCCGCCGCGGGCCGTCTCGACGAGTTTCGCCGCACTCTGTCGGATTCGCTCGGCATGGTGCTGCTGCTCACCGTGCCGTCGTCGGTCGGCCTCGTCATTCTCGGAGACGCCATGATCGGGGCCATCTACCAGCGTGGCAGATTCGAAGCGTACGACACGACGCAAACCGCGCTCGCGCTCTCCTGCTTCGCCGTGGGCCTGGCCGGCTACGCCGCCATCAAAGTGCTCGCCCCGGCCTTTTACGCGCTCGGCAGCGCACGCGCCCCGGCCGTCGTGAGCGCCGTCTCCATCCTGATCAACTACGGCGTGGCGTGGTCTATGATTCACTGGGCGGGGCTCGGGCACGCGGGACTCGCGCTTGCGACCTCGGGAGTTTCGCTGTTCGGCGCGCTGGCCCTGTTCCTGCGGCTGCGCGCGCGCGCCGGAGGCATCTACGGCAGGCGCCTGTTTACGAGCGCGTGGAAGATCTGCGCCGCCTCGCTGGTCATGGCGGCGGCGGTTGCGCTCTCGAACGGCGCGATGGGCAACTGGCTCGGGGACTCGCGCGCGGCGCGCCTGGCCGATCTCGCCGTCTCCATCCCGCTCGGCGCCGCCGTGTTCTGGTGCGTCTGCCGCGCCTGGAAAGTACCCGAGCTCGACGCCGCCCTACGCATCGTCAGGCTGCCCGGCGGCGCCATGCTAAACTCGAAAAATAATGGTGTCTGATCTAAAGAAGGCTATCCAACTGCAAGATCTGGATAGCCGAATCCGTCAGTTGCAGCACGAAGTCGCCTCGCTTCCCAAACACATCGCAGCCATCGAGAAGACGCTCGAATCGCACTTGCGCAGGCTCGAAGCCGACAAGGCCGCTCTCGCCGCGAACCAGCGCGAGAGGAAAACGCTTGAAGGCGGCATCCAGGACCAGGAACAGAAAATCTCGAAGCTTCGCGACCAGATGCTCCAGGCCAAGACCAACGAGCAGTACGCCGCGTTCCGCAACGAAATCGAGTTCTGCGAAAAGGAAATTCGCAAGCACGAGGACCGTATTCTCGAGCGCATGACCGAGTCCGAGGCCCTCGAGCAGAACGTCCGTGCGGCCGACGCGGCGCTGGCCAAGGAAAAGCAGTCCGTCGAGGCCGAGAAGAACCGCGCGCGCGAGCGCACCGCCGAGAACAAGCACCAGCTCGACGAGCTGCGCCAGCAGCGGGGCGCGATCGTCAAATCCATGACGCCCGATGTGTACGCCGCCTACGAGCGCATTCGCACCAGGCGCAACGGAATCGCGGTCGCCGAGGCCATCGACGGCCGCTGCAACGCCTGCAACATGACCCTGCGGCTGCAATTCTTCCAGGACCTCCGCCGCGGCGACAAGGTGATGTTCTGCGAGAGCTGCCGGCGGATCATCTTCTACACGCCCCCGCCGGTCGAAGTGGAGCAGGTGGAGCCTGGCGCCGCCGAGTCCGTCGCTTAGAGTGCGCGCCGTATCCTTCGAAATCGTCGCCGAGTGCTCCCGCACCGGCGCGCGCGCGGGAATCCTGCATACGCCCCACGGCGACGTTGAAACGCCCGTCTTCATGCCTGTCGGCACGCAGGCCACCGTCAAAGGCGTCCCCCAGCGCGACCTCGAAGACGACATCGATGCGCGCATCATCCTTGCCAACACCTATCACCTGTTCCTGAGGCCCGGGCACGAAACCATTCGCGGCTTGGGCGGCCTGCATGGCTTCATGTCCTGGCCGCGCGCGATCCTGACCGACTCCGGCGGCTTCCAGGTGTTCAGCCTGTCCGATCTCCGCAAGATCACCGACCAGGGCGTCCTGTTCCGCTCGCATCTCGACGGCGATCAGCACCTGTTCACGCCGGAATCGACGGTCGATGTGCAGCTCGCGCTCGGCAGCGACATCATGATGGTGCTCGACGAATGCATCGCCTATCCCGCCACGCACGAAACCGCTCGCGATGCCATGCGCCGCACCGTCGCCTGGGCCCGCTCGGCCTTTAAACACTATTGCGCGCAGCCCGGGCCGCGCGGCGCGCTGTTCCCCATCGTGCAAGGCGGCATGTACCCGGATCTCCGCGGCCAGTGCGCGCGCGAGCTGATCGAGCTCGACGCGGACGGCTACGCCATCGGCGGCCTGTCGGTCGGCGAGCCGCGCGCCGTCAGCATGGATATAGTCGACGCCACCGCTCCGCTGCTTCCGCGCGACCGCCCCCGCTACGTCATGGGCGTGGGCATGCCCGAAGAGCTTCCCGAATACGTGGCGCGCGGCGTGGACATGATGGATTGCGTCATGCCCTCGCGCAATGCGCGCAACGGCTGCCTGTTCACGTCGCGCGGACGCGTGATCATCAAACACGCCAGGTACAAGGACGATTCGAGCCCCCTCGACCCCGCCTGCCGCTGTTACACCTGCATGAATTTTTCCCGAGCCTATCTTCGCCATTTGTTCCAGGCCGGGGAAATTCTATTTGCAACGTTAGCAACGATTCACAACCTGCGGTTCTACCTTGACACCATGCGTGCGATCAGGCAGTGTATAAGATTAGGAACGTATCCCGAATACTTGGAATCAGTCCGTTCCGTGCCGGTTCCAGAGGAATAGGTCCTGGAATTTGCGTCCTAGGCTTTTTTCCCACTGAACAATCTGCAGCGCAGGCGCGAGCCGGGGCCGCCGAATAGGGAACCGGGCCGGACGGGCGATGAGAGGTGAAACTTGCTTCCGAATCTCCTCCTGCTGCAGGCCTCCGCAGCGCCACCGGCGGGCAATCCGCTGGTGGGGTTCTTGCCGATTCTCCTGATCTTCGGTATCTTCTATGTTTTGCTGTTCCTTCCCATGCAGCGCCAGAAGAAGGCTCAGCAGAAGATGATCCGGGAGCTCGAGAACGGAAACGTTGTTCTCACCACTGGCGGTATCATCGGGACCATCACGGAATTGAAAGAGGACGACACGCTGGTTCTGCGAGTGAAGCCCGACGGAGTGAAGCTTCAGGTCGCGCGCAGCGCGGTGTCCGGTTTGGTTCAGGGAGACACAAAGAAGAAGTGATCTCTCCTGAAACGAGAAGGTGATATGACCAAAGGCGTACGGACGCGAGCCCTCGTTATTTTGGGCGTGCTTTTACTGGCCGTTTACGGCATTATCGGCCTGCCGAAGTCGAAGGACGAGCTGCTGGCCAACGTCCGCAACAACATCAAGCTCGGACTCGATCTGAAAGGCGGCAGCCACCTCGTCCTGCAGGTTCACGTGCAGGATGCCGCGAAGGCCGAGGCGGATCGCACGATCGAAGGTCTCAAAGAGGACCTGCGGAAAGCCGGCATCGATTACGCCAGCCTCGATCGCAACGATCCCCAGACCGTGGAGGAGACCGATTCGATTCAGATCAACATCCACGGCGTCCCGGCCGTCAAGACCGGCGACCTCCGCACGCTCATCAACGATAAATACACCAGCTGGATCCTGACCCCGGTCAACTCGACCGACTACCGGCTCAACATGAAGCCGACCGAGCTGATCGCGCTCAAAAAGGACACCGTCGAGCGGACGATGCAGACCATCGAGAACCGCATCAACGGCCTGGGCCTCACCGAGCCGACCATCCAGCAGCGCGGGCGCGCCGAGGCCAACTACGAAATCCTGGTGCAGTTGCCCGGCGTGGACGATCCGGCGCGCGTGAAACAGATCATGCAGACCGCGGCGATGCTCGAACTTACCGAGGTGAAAGACGGCCCGTTTTCGAGCGAGGATGCGGCGCGCGCCAAGCACGGCGGCGTGCTGCCTCTCGGCACCAAGCTCCTTAAGCAGCCCGCGCGCGGCGGCGAGTCCTCCGACTCCTGGTATCTGGTGAACCGCTCGCCCGTCATCACGGGCCGCGATCTGCGCAACGCCCGTCCCGGCCGGGACGAGATGGGCAAGTGGGAAACCGATTTCACGCTGAACAAGCAGGGCGCCGCGCGCTTCGGCCGCTTCACGGAAGCCAACATCGGCAACCGCCTGGCCATCGTCCTCGATAACCAGATCCGCAGCGCCCCGACGATTCAGGCGCGCATCGAGGATTCCGGCCGCATCACGGGCGCCTCCAGCCAGCAGGACGCTTCGGACCTGGCGCTGGTGCTTCGCGCCGGTTCGCTGCCGGCATCGGTCGGCTATGAAGAGGAGCGCACGGTCGGGCCGTCGCTCGGCGCCGATTCGATCCGCGAAGGACTGACGGCCGGCGCCGTCGGCCTCGCCGCCGTTATCATCGCGATGCTGATCTACTACCGCAAGGCGGGCATCAACGCGGTCCTGGCCCTGTTCCTGAACGCCATCCTGCTGATCGCCGCCCTCGGGTACTTCGGCGCGGTCCTGACGCTGCCCGGCATCGCCGGCGTCGTCCTGACCATAGGCATGGCGGTCGATTCGAACGTGCTGATTTTCGAGCGCATCCGCGAGGAATTGCGCAACGGCAAGGGTGTCCTTGCCGCCCTCGACACCGGCTTCAGCAAGGCGTTCGTGACCATCATCGACACCCACGTGACCACCATCGTGTCGTGTGCATTTTTGTTCATGTTCGGCACCGGACCGGTTAAGGGATTTGCGGTTACACTGGTCATCGGCCTGTTTGCTAATGTGTTCACGGCGGTGTTCGTGTCCCGGACGATGTTCGACTGGGAGCTGGGGCGCCGGCGGCAGGTGACTACGCTCAGTATTTAGCGCTGTAGCGGGAACTAAGAAAACGGAGCCGGTGTCAAAATCATCTAGGCACCGGCAGGCGTGCTTCATGGAAATTTTTAAGAATACGAAGTTCGATTTTCTGGGCAGGAAGTGGCCGTTCATCATCGTGTCGCTGATCCTGACCGGCATCAGCATTGCCAGCCTGATCATAAAAGGCGGACCGAGATACGGCATCGACTTCCGCGGCGGCGCCATCATGGATGTGAAGTTTGCCGGCCCGCCCCCGGTCGAGAAGATCCGCTCGTCGCTCTCCAAGGCGATCTCGGGCGAAATCACGGTGCAGAACCTGGGCGGAGTGGCAAACGAGGTCCTGATCGGGACCGAGCTTAAGAGCGACTCCGAGCTTCAGGCTGCCCGGTCGGCCATGACTCGAACGCTCGAGCAGACGTTCGCGCAGGCCGGCGCTAACGAAGGCAAGCTGGACTTCAGCAACACCGGATCAGCGGCCCTTGCGGACCGCTTGCGCAATCCTTTGGTGCGCAACGGCGCCAGCTTTTCAGACCAGCAACTCTCGGAGCTTTGTGCCCGTATGCTCGCCTTCCGCGACCAGGACCGCTCGGGCCTGGTCCAGAACTTCGATCAGCTCGCCTCGGTCCCCGGCGTCACCCCCCAGGTCATCAAAACCCTCAAAGAGGAGTGCTATCTCGCCCCGTTCAATGTGAAGCGGGTCGAGATCGTGGGTCCGAAGGTGGGCGGCGAGTTGAGGACGCAGGCCATCCTGGCTACGCTTTACGCGCTGGGCGGCATGCTGGTTTACATCGCCTTCCGGTTCGAATGGATCTACGGCCTGGCGGCGGTGATCGCGGTCACCCACGACACGATCGTTACGGTCGGCCTGTTCTCCATCTTCGACAAGGAGATTTCGCTGACCGTGATCGCGGCCCTGCTCACGCTGGTCGGCTACTCGATGAACGACACCATCGTGGTGTTCGACCGCATCCGCGAGAATTTGAAGACGCTGCGGCGGGAGTCGCTGCCGTCGATCATTAACATGAGCATCAATCAGACGCTGAGCCGGACGATTCTGACCTCCGGCCTGACGTTCCTGACCGTGATGGCGTTGTACCTGTTCGGCGGACAGGTGCTGCACGGATTTTCTTTTGCGCTTGTAGTTGGGATTATTATCGGCACATACTCGTCCATCTTCATCGCGAGTCCGATTCTGGTGTGGTGGCATGATTTCGCCGAGAAGCGGCAGAAACCGGGTTCTCAGCGGCCCGTTGAGCCTGCGACGCCTGCCGGGCGGCGCACGCCCGCCAAAACGGTGAAGTAGGCATGGTGGTGGTTGGGTCCGGCGCAAGCCGGCAATAGGACAGATTTCGAAGGGGTACTGTGACATGTTCGAACAATCATTCGTCGAGGGACGGGGAAAGACCAACAAGCCCTGGACGATTCTGACGTCTACCCTCCTCCAGATGGGTCTGGTCGGCCTGGCCGTCCTGATCCCCCTGATTTCGTACGAGCAGCTTCCGAAGACGCAGTTGGCCAGCTTTTTGCAGGCGCCGCCTCCTCCTCCCCCACCGCCTCCGCCCCCCGCGGCGGTGATGCCCAAGGTGGTGAAGGTCATTCCGCGGCAGTTTGATGCCGGCAAGCTGATGGCCCCCAAGAGCATTCCGAAGAAGGTCCTCGAGATCAAGGAAGAGGAGCTTCCGCCGCCGTCTTCGGGTGGTGGTGGCGTAGTCGGCGGTGTGCCGGGTGGAGTTCCCGGCGGCAGCGTGGGCGGCGTCATCGGAGGTATCATCGGCTCGGTCCCGACGGCCGCGCCGCCTCCTCCTCCTCCTCCGAAGGTCGAGCAGAAAAAGGTGGAAGTGCAGCGAATCCGCGTGGGCGGAAACGTCCAACAGGCCAAGCTGCTGCGCAGGCCGATGCCGGTTTACCCGCCGCTCGCCAAGCAGGCGCGTATTCAGGGTACGGTCAAATTCACGGCCGTGATCGGCACCGACGGCACGATTCGCAACCTGCAACTGATCAGTGGACACCCGTTGCTCGTGCCTGCGGCGCAGGATGCGGTGAAGCAGTGGGCCTATCAACCGACGCTCCTCAACGGAGAGCCGGTGGAGGTCATTACGCAGATCGACGTGAACTTCACGTTGAACCAATAAAAGTTTGCGCGCGGGGCCGGCTCGTCCGGGCCTTCGCCAATTTCAACTCGCAGGAGAAAAGAGAAAAATGTTTCTACAACTTCAAGTTTGGGCGTTGCTGCTCCAGGCCGAAGGCATGGGTGCGGTAGGTTGGGATGCCCGCGCTCTGTGGGCTCAGATGGGGTGGTTGGCCCGCGCGGTCGTTATCACGTTGTTCCTGATGTCGGCGTGGTCGATCGGTGTCATGATCGACCGGTTGATCGCCTATAGCGCGGCCCGCAAGCAGTCCCGCCAGTTCGCTCCGGCGGTCGCCGGCGCGCTCCGGGAAGGCAAACTCGACGAAGCCATCAAGATTGCCGACCGCTACAAGAAGAGCCACCTGGCCAAGGTCGTTGTGGCCGGTTTGCAGGAATTCCGTGCGCACCAGATCTCCTCGGAGATCCCCGGTGAAGAAATCGAAGCCTCGAAGCGGGCTCTCGAGCGCGCTGAAGCCATCGTGCATGCCGAGCTGAAGCGCGGCGTCAGCAGCCTGGCGACCATCGGTTCGACGGCCCCGTTCGTCGGCCTGTTCGGCACCGTCGTCGGCATCATTAACGCGTTCAAGAACATGGCGGCTGAGAAGTCCACCGGAATCGGCGCCGTCGCCGGCGGTATTTCCGAAGCACTCGTGACCACCGCCGTCGGTCTGTTCGTGGCCATCCCCGCGGTCTGGATGTTCAACTACTTCACCAACAAGGTGGAGGCGTTCGACGTCGAGATGGGGAACTCCAGCTCCGAGTTGATCGACTACTTCCTGAAGCGCTCGCAGCGCGTCGCGAAGTAAGCGTTCTTTGAGAAGATTCAACCCAGCGAGTTGAACCGTTGTTCCGGGGGGCCCTCCAGGCCCCTCGCAAACGGCGGCTTGGCTCAGGTTAAGGGGATACCGAAATGAAGAAATTGAAGATGCCGCCGCCGGTAGCGGACATCAACGTCACCCC
The DNA here is from genome assembly GCA_050261515.1 of Acidobacteriota bacterium. Taxonomy (GTDB): domain Bacteria; phylum Acidobacteriota; class Terriglobia; order Bryobacterales; family Bryobacteraceae; genus JBLNDJ01. The sequence goes on from JBLNDJ010000059.1 coordinate 35,147, forward strand.
GATGGTGGACGTCATGCTCGTCATGCTCATCATCTTCATGGTCATCACGCCCATGCTCTCCAAGGGCATCAGCGTGGACCTGGTGAGGACGCAGAACCCCATCAACATGGCGAATGCGGAAAAGGAAGATGCCATTGTGGTTGCGGTTACGCGTGACGGCAAGACGTTCCTCGGCACCACCCCGATGAAGCCCGAAGACCTCGCTCCCAAGGTGCGCGATCTTCTGTCCAACCGCCTGGATAAAACCACCTACGTGAAGGCGGACCAGCGGGCCCGGTATGCCAGGATTGTCGAGGTCGTTGATAACTTGCGCGCGGCCGGCGTGGACCAGCTTGGCCTGATGACCGAGCAGATCGACGAGAAGCAGCAGCACCAGGCGGCGCAGTAGTAGATCGGGTGTGCAGCGCCAGGCGGCCCGGCAGCTCAGGCGTTCGCTGGCGGTGCCAGCCCGGGCCGGCATAGCCGAACGGGGAAACGGCGCCAGGCGGCCGGAGCGGCCGGCGGCACACGGCACCGGGTGGCATGAAGCCATTCGGTGGCACGGCACCAGGCGGCCGGAACCGGCTGGTGGCACAGCTCGGGCGGCGCAGGAATCGCCGGGCAGGGTAGCACCGGTGGCCCGGAAGCCAACCCGGTAACGCGCCAGGTGGCTCGGAAGCCGTCCGGTAGCAGGATTGGAATTTGCGTTAAGGAGAACTGTTATGGCAATGGCAGTGGGCGGTCCCGGCGGCGGGACTAAGTCCGATATCAACGTCACTCCGCTGATTGACGTGCTGCTTGTGCTGCTGATCATCTTCATGGTGATCGCGCCGGTCACGCCGAAAGGGCTCGAGGCACTCGTTCCGCAGCCGGCCCCGCCGAACCAGAGGGCCGACGACTCCAACCAGCGGACCGTCGTCATCTCGATCAACAGGGACCGCTCCCTGATGATCAACCAGGAGCCGATACAGGAAGCTGCGCTCCAGGGCCGCCTCGAAGACATTTTCAAGACCCGCGCGGAACGCGTCGTGTTCGTCAAAGGCGATCCGGACCTGGAATACCAGCCGGTCGCGCATGTCATCGACATCGCTCACGGCGCCGGCATCGACAAGGTCGGGCTGATGACGGAGAAGGTCGAAGGCGGGCAATAGTCCCGGCAGTTGTTTGATGTGGATCAGGAGCTAGCATGAACCGTAAATGGACTTATTCTTTGGCTGCGCTTGCCCTGGCGCTGGCCGTCGTTTTCAGCACAGGGTGCCAGAAGCTGAGGGCGCGCGACCAGTTGAACAAGGGCGTGCAGGCCTTCCGCAACGCCAAGTACACAGAGGCTGTCGAACGGTTCAAAACGGCCGTTGACCTCGACCCGACCTTCCAGACCGCGCGCCTGTATCTCGCGATGGCGTATTTCCAGCAGTACATCCCGGGCGCGGAATCCCCGGAGAACCTCCAGATGGTGAAGGCGGCCAAGGAGCAGTTCAACAAGGTCCTCGAGGTTGAGCCGAACAACACCGTCGCGATCGCCTCCATGGCCCAGTTGAATTACCAGGAGACCCAGGGCATCTCCGACCTCGACGCCAAGGCCAAGAAACTCGACGAGGCTCGGGATTGGAACCTGCGGCTGGTCAAGGTAGACCCGAAGAACAAGGAAGCCTTCTACTCGCTCGGCGTCATTACCTGGGGCAAGTGGTATCCCATCCTCGGCAAGGCACGCGCCGACATGCACATGCGGCCGGAAGACCCGGGTCCGCTGAAGGACAAGAAGGTTCGCGAAGAGCTGCGCGCCAAGTACCTGGATATGATCAACGAGGGCATCAGTAATCTGAACCGCTCGCTCGAGGTGGATCCCAAGTACGACGACGCGATGGCGTACCTCAACCTGCTCTACCGCGAGCGGGCCGATCTCGCCAACAGCCCCGAAGAGTACAAGGCCGACATCGAGCAGGCGGACAACTGGCTGCAGAAGACTCTGGACACGCGCAAGGCGAAGGCCGGCGCACTTCCGGCCACTCCGACTGCCGGCGAGGCGAAGTAAGCCGCGGAAAGGGCCAAAAAGGGGACAGACACCCTTTCCCTGGGAAAGGGTGTCTTTTCCGCTATAATCGAAGAAGGGCGGCGTTTGACGCCGCCTCTTTCTTTTTATGCGCTCCGAACCTGGCGCAGTCGCCGCAAGCGACGCAGCCGAACAGCTTTATCGTGATCTGGCCGCCAGGATCCTGGCCGGGCGCCCTCGCGAAGATCTGTCCCAGCTCGAAAAAGCCTACCGGCTGGCCGCCGTGTGTCACCAGGGCCAGTTCCGCGATTCCGGCGAGCCCTACGTCGTCCACCCCCTCCACGTTGCCCTGATCCTTGCGGAAATGAACATGGACATGGTCTGCCTCGAGACCGGTCTCATGCACGACCTGCTCGAGGATACCAGCGTCACTCTCGACGAGATCCGCAAGCAGTTCGGCGAGGAAGTCGCGCGCTGCGTGGACGGCGTCACCAAGCTGAGCAAGGTCAAGTTCTACTCGCGCGAGGAGCGGCAGGCCGAAAGCGTCCGCAAAATGCTGCTCGCCATGGTGGACGACGTCCGCGTGGTCATCGTCAAGCTGGCCGACCGGCTTCACAACATGCGGACCCTCGACGTCCTCTCGCCCGAGCGCCGCGAGCGGATCTCGCAGGAAACCCTCGATATCTACGCGCCCATCGCGCACCGCCTCGGCATGGGCAAGATCCGCGGCGAGCTCGAAGACCTCGCCTTCAAGTATCTCGACCCCGCAGCCTACAGCGAAATCAGCACCGCCATCGAGACCCGCCGCCAGGCCACCGAGGACTTCCTCAAGCAGATCCGCGACCACATCGAGACCGTGCTCAAGCGCGAGGGCATCCCCGCGCGCATCGAAGGCCGCATCAAGCGCGCCTACTCGATCCAGCAGAAGCTCAAGCGCCAGAAGATCGGCATCGAGCAGGTCTACGACGTGCTCGCCGTCCGCATCGTCACCGACAGCGTGAAGAGCTGCTACGCGGCTCTCGGCGTGATCCACAACGAGTGGCGGCCCATCCCCGGCCGCATCAAGGATTTCATCGCCATCCCGCGGCCGAACCTCTACCAGTCGCTCCACACTTCCGTCATGGGGCCCAACGGCCAGACCTTCGAGGTGCAGATCCGCACCGAGGAGATGCACCGCATCGCGGAGCAGGGCATCGCCGCGCACTGGAAGTACAAGGAAGGCAAGAAGGCCTCGGGAGACGAGGATCAGCGCGTCGCCTGGCTCCGCCATCTTCTGGAGTGGATCCAGGAGATGCGCGACTCGAGCGAGTTCATGTCCACCCTCAAAGTGGACCTGTACCGCGAAGAGGTTTACACCTTCACGCCGCGAGGAAAGGTGATCGTGCTGCCGCGCGAATCCACGCCGCTCGATTTCGCCTACGCCATCCACACCGCCGTCGGCCACACGTGCGTTGGAGCCAAGGTCAACGGCCGCATCGTTCCGCTGAAATACGTGCTGCGCAACGGCGACGTGGTGGAGATCCTCACGCAGCCCGGCCACGCGCCGAGCAAGGATTGGCTCGCGCTGGTCCACACCTCGCGCGCGCGCAACAAAATCCGCGCCGTCATCAACGCGAACGAGCGTACCAAGGCCATCGAAATCGGCCAGAAGTACCTCGAAAAGGAAGCGCGCCGCGCCAGCGTCCAGATCAAGGCCGGCAAGAGCGATCTCGAGCGCGTCGCCGCCGAGTACGGCTTCGCCAAGATGGAGGACCTCTATGCGGCGCTCGGCTATGGGAAGTTTTCGCCGCGCAAGATTCTGGCGAAGCTCGCGCCCGGCTCCGTCGCGCCCGAGCCCGAGGAGCAGAAGCTCCCGCTGCCGGCCGCTCCGCCCGCCGGCGCGCAACCCGGCGCCGCGCCGGGCGACCTTGTCATCCGCGTCAAAGGCATGGATGACCTCATGGTCTACCGCGCCAAATGCTGCAACCCGATCCGCGGCGAGGCGATCGTAGGCTACGTCACGCGCGGCAAGGGCGTCGCCGTGCACTCGACCAACTGCTCGAACGTCCAGAACCTCATGTACGAGGCCGAACGGCGCATAGACGTCGAGTGGGCCCGCGCCGTTGAGGAATCCTTCCCCGTCAAGATCGTGGTCTATACGAACGACCGCCCCGGCATGCTGAGCGACCTGACCGCGGTGCTGTTCCACGAGAGCAGCAACATCCGCAGCCTCGAGGCCAAGCAGATAGAGAAGGAAGGCGCCATCGTCGATATGACCGTCGATGTGCGCGACAAGAAGCAGCTCGAGCGCATCGTCGGCGCCCTGCGCCGGATCTCCGGCGTCCGCGACATCGAACGCGTTTGAGGCCGGGTACTAAGTGCTTTTTTCGGTTACTCACAGAACTCGGAGTACGAATGGACCACCTCGACCCTGACCATATTACTGTCTCGAAGTCGAAAGGAATTAAGATCGCCTGGAAGGATGGCCACCATAGCGAATACGGCCTGAAGTACCTGCGCGACCACTGTCCCTGCGCCACCTGTACGGGGGCGCACGGAACCCCTCAGGCTTCCCCCTTTCAGATGTACACACCGTCGCTAAAGATCGAAGAAGTCGAGCCTATCGGCAACTACGCGCTCCGGCTCCGGTGGAGCGACGGGCACAGCACGGGCATCTATTCTTTCGAGCATTTCAGGCGTATCTGCCCCTGTCCGGAGTGTTCCGGCCGGTAGCCCCGCCGTTGGGGTACAATACCCCCTCGTGCGTTCAGGTTCCATATCGAACCATAACCAAACTTTCTGGCTTGTCCGGATGGATTGAGGTCCGGTACTGCCATTGGAGCCAGTGGTACGAAACTCGCCCGCCGGAGCTTCGGAATACTTGAAAAACGGGGTCCGGCGTGTAGAAATAGGTACAAAGCGGTCCGAAGTCGGGTCAGATCCGCAGCCGTTTGTTCCGGTGGCGGCTCCCGGGTTCGGCCGTGGGTCTTTCGGCGTCTCTCATCCCCGCAAGAGCGCCAGCTGGTTGCCCCTGCATGGGGTTTGAAAACAGTGTAGACAACACCTATGGCAGCATTGGCGTCAATCACGGAATGCGGCGTGAAGTGCGGGTCGTTCCATCCGCGCGGATACGCGCCTCGCGACATGCGAGGAAAGAACGGTCCGCCGCCGGTGCGCCCATCGCGGTTGAGCCTGGCTGTGTTCCGCGCGTCTGAGGTATCTATGGCCGGTGATGGTCCTTTGATCCGGGTCGATATAGCCGCGCCGTCGCCGTCGCTGGCGGAGGCGGGCTTTTTAAATCCGAGCATTGCTGCGTTCGAAACCCCGCCGGCGCCGTCTCCGGGCGCCGGTTCGCCGGTGCTGACGCAATCGCGGCCGGTGTTCCCGGTCTCCGGCGCGCAAGCCGCCTGCCGGGGCATTCGGATCGCAGACCGCATGCCCGGTGGAACCGAGCGGCCGCATGAACTTCCCGCTGAACAGGCGATCGCCGCCTGCCCGCAGTCCGAGGCCGCCGCCGTGGAGTTGCCGCGGATGCCCGAGCCGGCGCCACAGAACGGCCTTCCTCCGGCGGCCGTCTGGCTGGCGCGCGATCCGGAACCGGCCGGCCTGAGCAGCCCGCCGGTGCCGCCCGTATATCCGGCGCTGCGGATACGCGAGCCGCAGGCCGCCCCGGGGACCAGTTGGCCCAGCCGCGCCTGCGCCGCATGGCTGGAGCGCGAAACGCGGATTCAGGACGCTCCGGACCTGCGTGTGGAAACTCTTACCGTTTTAGTGCGGCCCCGCGCGCACATACAGATGCCCGGACCGGCCTCCGCACAGGAGACCGCCGCCGTGGCTACCGGTCAATACGTGAAGTCGGAGTTGCGGATCGCGGCGCTCGCCGGCGCCCGGCCGCTTGAAGTCCTGGCGAAAGGAGAGGGGCTCGCCGCCTGCGCATACCGCACGCGGTCGATGCTCTGACCCGCCCGGGACCCGTGGAGGATGCGATGAGCGATAAGGCGACGTACAGGCTTCTGGCGAACGCGGTCTTGCTGCACATTGAAGGCAAGCGGGAGGAGGCGCTCGCGGAGCTGAACCGCGCCTCGGAGATGGCCGACCTTCCGGAGATCCGGGCGGCCATGGGGCTTATTCATTTCGAGCTGAAGCAATACGAGCCGGCCCTGGCGTGCTACACGCGGGCCGCCGCGCTTCAGCCGGGACACAAGGCCACCATGTTCAACCAGGCCCTGTGTCTCCAGCACCTCGGCCGCTGGGAGGAGTCGCGCGAACTCTACGCCGGGGTCCTTCAAGCCGAGCCCGGCAAACTGGACGCGCAACTCGGGCTCGGCGTCTGCCTGCTGCATCTGGGGCGCCCCGAGGAAGCGCTGGGGCGGTTTGCAGAGTGCCTGCGGCGTTCGCCGGCCCACAGCGAAGCCCTGTTCGGAACTGCCGTGGCGCACCAGCTGGCCGGCCGGCTCGATGATGCGGTGGCCGCGTATAACGCCGTCCTCGAGTCCAACCCCGAGTCGGAGGAAGCGCTCTCGAACCTGATGGCCATCGGCATCCAGCGCAAGGATGTCGAGATGGTCTGGATCAATGGGGAGCGGCTGCTGCGCATCAAGCCGCGCTCGAGCACCGCGCTCGAAGGACTGGCCGCCTCCGCCTTCTCCAAAGGCGACTTCGAGGCCGCCGCACGGTATCTTGAAGAGCTTATCCACATTACGCCCGAGAGCTTCGAAGTCCGGTTCAACCTCGGGGTGGCCTGCCAGAAGCTGGGCCGGCTCGATGAGGCGATCGAGGCCTATGCCGCGGCCGCCGCGCAGGAGCCGCAATCGCTACAGGTGCAGTTCAACCTCGGCCTGGCCTACCAGGACAAGGGCGACCTCGACAGCGCCAAGGGAGCCTATCAGAAGGCCATCGCGCTATCGCCCGAATCTTCCGCCTCGCGCTGGAACCTGGCGCTGATTTTCGAGCAGGAAGGCAATCTCGGCGAAGCCGAGCGGCTCTACAAGGACCTGCTCGAGCGCGACCCGTCATGGGCCGAGGCGTCTTTCCGCCTGGGGTACCTGCGGCTGAAGCGCGGCGACTACTCCGGAGGCGCCGAGGCGTTCCGGAGCTGCCTCGAAGCGCGTCCGGAATGGCTGCAAGCCGAGCTTAACCTCGGTTTCGCGTTTTTCCGCATGGGCGACCTCCAGTCGGCCCACCACGCGTTCGAAGACGCGCTCCGGATCGAGCCGCAATGCGTCGATGCGATCCGTCCGCTGGCCGAGCTGGCCGTGCTCCAGGAAGACCACGCACACGCGCTCGAGTTGCAGCGCCGACTGATCGATCTCGGCGAGCGCTCGCCCGAAGACCTTTACAACACGGGATTGCTGTTACAAAAAGAAGGGCACAACGAAGAGGCCGCGCGCTACTACGAGCAGGCGCTGGCGGCGAAACCCGACCTGGCCGAAGCCGCGCTGAACCTGGGACACGTGCTGAAGCTGATGGGGCGCGAACAGGAAGCGCTCGAGCACTGGCGCCGCGCGCTCGAAGCCAAGCCGGAGCTGGCGGCGGGCTATTTTACGTCCGCCGCGGCGTAGGGCTTACAGCAACCGGAAGTTCACTTCGACGGTGGCCAGCACCGCCACCGGCTTGCCTTCCTTCATGCCGGGGCGGAAGCGCCACTTCTGAACGGCCTCGATGGCCTTCTCGTCGAGACCCAGACCAAGCGGCCGGACCACCTTGAAGTTCGTCGGCGTCCCGCGCTCGTCGATGATGATCGACAGAACCACCGTGCCCTGGAACTTCGCCTTGCGGGCCTCTTCGGAGTATTCCGGCTCGACTTTGTAGACCGGAACCGGGGAGGAAACGCCGCCGCCCACGCGGTAGACGCCGCCGCCGAATCCGCCGCCTTCGCCGGGCCCGAATCCGGGGCCCTTGCCCGGCCCGATGCCGCCGCCCGAGCCGGAGCCGATGCCGCCGCCCGAGCCGGGTCCGTTCGAAGGCGGACCAACCTTCGCCAGCGGGTCGCCCCAGACCGGCATATTCACGTTCGGCAGCTTCGCCTCGGTCGGACCGATGAGCGTAGGCTCCATCACCAGCTTTGGATTCTGGTTATGCACCACCGCCATCGGCGGCGTGAACTGGCGCGGAGCAAATTTCGGCGCCTGGCCCTTGCTGGCCGGAAGCGGAGACCTGTCGCCGCCGCCGCCGCCGCCCTGCTGCACCTGCGGCTTCGGCTTCATATCCGCCATGTAAGGAGCGAGATCGGGCGCAACCAGCGTGACGGTCTGCTTGACGGCAGTCTGCACTGTCTTATTTGTGCCCAGCGTGAACAGCAGCGCGACGGCCCCTATGTGGATCAGGGTCGAGGAAACCCCCGCCTGCCTGCCGTAGCGGTAATCGCCCCAGATGTCCTTGACCGCGACCGGCTTCGAGGTGACCTCGAGCGGCGGCAGCTTGGGCGGGTGAATCCACTCCCGGATATTCGCAGCGAGGTTCCGATACCACGGCTCCTCGACTTGCGCCGCCAGAAGCCGGTTCAGATGATCGTCGGCAAGCAGTTGGGGCGGTTGAGCCGGCCCCGAATCGTTTGGCGGCTGAGGGAGTTGCGTTGAGCCTTCCATATTCGTCACTCGGGCGCTCCTCTAGAGCTGTCGCGCCTCTGCTCTCCACGTGATAGACGCTACGTTTTGGAGAGCCGTTGCAGAATTCGAAACCCGCGCCCTGTCCAGTTTCTCACTTGAAGTGTAGCACATGGTCAACTTTTGAAGACACGTCTTCCGAATCGCATAGCTGATTCTACGCCTTTTCGGAGCCCGTGAACAGCCCCGCCCAGCGGCCAAAAACGAGAGCGGCTATTTCTGCAAGACGCCCGGAGTGCGCATTGGGGTCGATCGGGCCGGGCAGCCCGGCGACGTCCCCCGCATTGGCGTGTTCCGAGCACCAGCCCGCAATCATCGCGGGGGTAACTTCGAGGTGGAACTGTAAGCCGTAGGAAGCCTGGCTGATGCGGAACGCCTGGTTGCGGCAGACCGCGGAGGATGCGAGCCACTCCGCTCCCCGGGGGAGGTCGAACGTCTCGCCGTGCCAGTGAAACAGGACCTCAGGCGCATCGAGACCGCGAAACAGCGGATCGCGCCTGGCGGCTTCGGTCCACAAAACGGGAGCCCAGCCGATTTCCTTGACCGGGTTGCGGTAAACGCGCGCCCCGGCCGCGCGCGCCAGAAGCTGCGCCCCGAGACAGACGCCCAGGACGGGGGTGCCGTGCCCGAGCGCCTCTTCAAGAACGGCGAGCTCGCGCCGGATAAACGGCAGATTGTCGTTGGCCGACATCGGCCCGCCCATGAAAACGAGTGCCGCGGCCGACCGCCAGTCCGCCGGCGGCTCGGGGTTGACGAACAGGTCGGCGTATTCGAGCTTCAGGCCGCGGGCTTCGAGCGCGGGAGCTATCAGGCCCGCGGATTCGAAGGAAACATGGCGGAAAACGATGACGCGCATTGAGAACATCATACGAAACCGCCTCCGGTTGGCTCCCTTTCCCCCTACAGACTCCCCCCTTTTCGCCGATAAGCCCCGAGAGGATGCAGGTACTCATAGCCGACGACGATGTCATTTCCAGGCGGATGCTTGCAAACAAGCTGACCTCCTGGGGGTATCAGGTTCTGGCGGCGGACGATGGCGCGGCGGCCTGGGCGATCCTGGAGCGGCAGGATGCGCCGCGCCTCGCGATTCTCGACTGGATGATGCCCGGGCTGACCGGCCCGGCGCTGTGCCGCCAGCTTCGCGAGCTGCGGCGCGAGCACTACACCTATGTCCTGCTGCTGACCGCGCGCACCGACAAGGAAGACGTCGTCGCGGGGCTCGAATCCGGGGCCGACGATTATCTCACCAAGCCTTTCGACGAGCAGGAGCTGCAAGTGCGGCTGCGGGCCGGACGGCGGATTCTCGAGCTCGAAGCGGAGCTGGTCGCGGCGCGGGAGGCGCTGCGCGAGCAGGCCACGCGCGACCAGCTTACATCGGTCTGGAACCGGAGCGCGATTCTGGAAATGCTCCACCACGAAGCCAGCCGCGCGGCGCGCGAGGGGACGGCGCTGGCGGTCATTATGGCCGATCTCGATCACTTCAAACTGGTTAACGACCGCCACGGCCACCCGGCCGGAGACGCAGCGCTGCGCGAAGCCGCGCGCCGCATGCAGGCGTGCCTTCGCAGCTACGATCGCCTGGGCCGCTACGGAGGCGAGGAGTTCCTGGTAGTGCTGCCGGGGTTCTCCAAGCAACGCGCCCTGCAACTTGCCGTGCGCCTGCGGAGCGCGGTCGCGGAAGCGCCGGTCCGGGCCGGCAGCCTGCTGGTTACGATCACGGTGAGCCTGGGAGTGACGGCGACCGAGGCGGGCCAGGCGGCATCGCCTGAGACGCTGATCCGGCTTGCCGATTCGGCGCTCTACCGCGCCAAGGAGACCGGAAGGGACCGGGTCGAGTGGGCCGCGCTCGAAGGACCGGCTACTGGCCTGGAGAACCTGATTGCGGCTGCCGCGCGACGCGGAAGTGGCTGAGCGCGTTTACGTACTCCGAAACGCCCTTATAGAGCGCTTCGGCGATCCGCTGCCGGTACTCGGGCTTTTTCAAGAGGGCCTCGTCGCGCGGGTTGCTCAGGAAGGCGATCTCGGCGAGCACGGAAGGCATCTGCGCCCCAATCAGCACTACGAACGGCGCCTTCTTGACGCCCCGGTTTCTTGTAAGCCGGTTCCGCGGAATCCCGTTGTAGAGCGACTTTTGAATGATGGAAGCGAATTCGCGCGACTCCTGCACCTTCTCGTTCAGCGTGATCTTCTGCACCAGGTTTTGCAGGTCGTGGACCGAGGTCTGCGACGTGGCGTTCTCGCGCGCGGCCACTTCGAGCGCGTCGGCCGAGCTGGTGAAGTTCAGGTAAAAAGTCTCCGAGCCCGAGATCTTCGGCGAACGCGACGAGTTGGCGTGGATCGAAAGGAACAGGTCGGCCTGGCGGTCCGTGGCGATCTTTGTGCGATCTTCGAGCGGGATGAAGGTGTCGTCCTCGCGCGTGTAGATCACCTGGCTGCCGAGGCGCTTCGAGATGAGGCCGCCCAGGCGTCGGGTAACGTCGAGCACCAGGTCCTTTTCCTGAAGGCCGGTCGGGCCAATGGTGCCGGTGTCGTGACCGCCGTGGCCGGGGTCGAGCACCACGCGGTCGAGCTTCAGGCCGAGCGTGCGGATCAGCGAGCGGCTGCCGCTGCTGTCGGGCCGCGCGGCTTGCGCGGAAGAAAAGGGCGTAGCGGAGTCGAGCTTCTCGCGCTTCGGAGGGATGCGCGGCGGCTCGGGAACGGCCGCGGCCTCGCGCTTCGCCGCCGTGACGGCGGGCGGAATAAACGGTGCGGGCGCGGGTGCGGAAGCGGCCGGCGTGACGGACGCCGCAGGAACAACGGGCACGGACTTCGGCGCTTCGGACGTTTCGGGACCGGCGAGCGACTGGCTGCCGGTTACGCTGCGAACCGGCGGCGCCGCAGGCCCGGGCCCGGGCAGGCGCAGCTCGACGATGATGCGGTCCGGCGTGGTGAGTTGGGAGATTGAGTATTCGGCGGGCGCGGCCAGGTCGAGCACGACGCGTGTCGTTCCGGGCTGCGAGACGGCGACGCGGATCTGCTTCAGCAGCCGGTCGTTGACCGGAATCACCTGCACGCCGCGCGTGCCCGGGGGCCGGCGCACGCCTGTCAGGTCGATGAACAGGCGATCCGGGGAATCGATGCGTTCGGCGTGGTATCGGGCTTCGCCGTCGGTTTCGATGGCGACCCGCGTCACCTCTCCCAGAGACCAAAAGCGCACGGCTCTGACTTGGGGCTGGGCGGCTTGGGGCGGGGCGGACTGTGCGAAGAGAATTCCAGCGAACAGGGCCGCGAGGCGGGCGAGTCTCATGGCGCGCGACGGGTCTGGATGTGGACGACGCCCATGGAATCGACGAACTCTTCGATCTGCGGGTCTTCAGGCTGGGCGGCGGCCTGAAGCGGGCGCGGCGTGGTTCCAGCGGCGGCGTGCGCGTTCTCCCACTTGCTCGCCACCTTCTTCACGTACTGCGCGGTCTCTTTATACGGCGGGACGCCGCCGTGCTTGATCACCGCGCCGGGCCCGGCATTATAGGCGGCCAGCGCGAGAGTCTCGGGCGACGGGGTATCGCCGAACATCGTGAGCAGGTATTTCAGGTAGCGCACGCCGCCGTCGATGTTCTCGGCGGGGCTGAAGCTGTTCTTCACGGCGAGCTGGCGCGCGGTCTGGGGCATCAACTGCATCAACCCCTGCGCGCCTTTGGGCGAGAGGGCGAACGGGTCGCCGTTGCTTTCGACCTGGATGACCGAGTGGACGAGCAGGGGGTCCACGTCGTAGCGCTGGGCGGCTTCGCGGACGTACTGGTCGATAGCCCCCGCGGCCTCGGCCCAGGCGGCGGCGGGCGCTTTGCGGCCGGCGCGGGCGGCGGGGCGCTCGATCGACCGCACCAGGCGGCCGGTCTTCGGATCGGCGCGAACTATGGACGCGACCGTCGCCGCCCCAACGGGTGCGCCGCTTTCCGCCAGAGCCGCGGCGGCCAGCGCTGCGATCAAACAAAAACGCATGTCCCTGTTTTAGTCCATTTTATGCCGAAAACAGCCGCCACGAGCAGGCAACTCACCGATGTTATCATTTTTGCATGGGCGCGCCGCGATCGCGGGGGTTCGTTCTCGCCGGCGGCGAAAGCTCCCGCATGGGCCGCGACAAGGCGCTGCTGCCCTACGGGAATTCGACGCTGGTCGAGCACGTCGCCGCCCAGGCGGCGGCGGCCGCGGGTTCGGCGGCGCTTATCGGCCGTCCCGAGCGCTACCGCGGGCTCGGATATCCCGTTTTCGAAGACCTGGTTCCCGCCCGCGGTCCGCTCGGCGGCGTCGTGACCGCGCTGAGCGCGACCGATGCGCCCTGGAACCTGATCGTCGCCTGCGACATGCCCGGCGTGACCGCGGAGTTCCTCTCTATGTTGATCGAAGCGGCGGTGCGTTCGGGCGGCGACTGCCTTGTGCCGGTTTCGCCCTCGGGCCGGCTCGAACCGCTGTGTGCCGTCTACCACCGCGATGCGCTCGGGCGCCTGAAGGGCGCGCTCGACCGGAATCTTCTGGCGCTCGGCGAGGCCGTGCGCGGCCCGCGCCTGGCGACCTGGCCCGCCGCCGAAGCGGGATTTTTCCGTAACCTCAATGTCCCACAAGACTTGGAGCATGACCGATAGCTACCCGCACTACATCGAATTCCGCCACGTTAGTAAGACGTTCGATCACCCCGTTTTAGTCGATGTCAGTCTGTACGTGGACGCCGGCGAGACGGTGGCCATCATCGGGCGCAGCGGTGTGGGCAAATCCGTCACGCTCCAGCACATCATGGGGTTCCTGAAGCCGGACAGCGGCCGCGTCATCGTCGCGCACGAGGACATCACGGATTATTCAGAATCCGAGCTGCGCCGCATTCGCAAGAAGGTGACCATGGTGTTCCAGTCGGGCGCGCTGTTCGATTCGCTCACCATCGCCGAGAACATCCTGTTCTCGCTCGAGCTGCGCGACGATTACAACGACCGGAACAAGATGGAAGTCGTGCAGGGGCTGCTCAAGATGGTCGATCTGGAGGATTACGCGGACGCCTACCCGGCGGATATTTCGACCGGGTACAAACGGGCCGTCGCCATTGCGCGCGCGCTGGCGGCGCAGCCCGAGTGCATTCTCTACGACGAGCCGACCACGATGGTGGATCCAATCATGTCCACCCACATGGCGGAGCTGATGGTGCGGTTGAAAAAGCAGCTCAACCTGACGTCGGTGGTAGTGACGCACGACCTCGACCTGATGCGCCGCGTGGCCGACCGCGTCGTGATGCTCGACGACGGGTGCGTGACGTTCATGGGGACGACGGACGAGCTCGACCAGTCCGACGATCCTCACATCTGCGAGTTTCTGGCGCTCGACCGGGTGTAACCACCTAGCCCTTCCCGCGGTTAAAGTAAAAGACTATGCGGAACTCATTGTTCGCTTTGCTGGCGGCTTCGGTCGCGTTTGCGCAGCCGCAGACACGCCTGCTTTGGCCGGACGGCGCGCCCGGCGCGCGGGGCAACGAGGATGTGGACAAGCCCTCCATCACGATCTACCTTCCGGCGGCCGCGAAGGCGGCGGGCTCGGCGGTGGTCGTATGTCCCGGCGGCGGCTACCAGATGCTTGCCATGGATCACGAAGGGCGCCAGATCGCCGAGTGGCTGAACGAGCGCGGCGTGGCGGCCTTCGTGCTGAAGTACAGGCTCGGGCCGAAGTATCACCATCCGGTCGAGCTGGGCGACGCGCAGCGCGCGATCCGCACGGTGCGGCACGGCGCGGCGGAGTTCGGCATCAAGCCGGACCGCATCGGCATCTGGGGATTTTCGGCGGGCGGGCACCTGGCGTCCACGGCGGCGACGCACTTCGATGCGGGCGACGCGAATTCACCGGACCCGATCGAGCGCATGAGCTCGCGGCCGGATTTCGCGATCCTGTGCTACCCGGTGATCTCGCTGAGCGAGTTCGCGCACCAGGGCTCGCGCCGCAACCTGCTGGGCGACGATCCGGACCCGCAGCTTGTCGAGTATCTCTCTAACGAGAAGCAGGTGACGGCGGCGACTCCGCCGACATTCCTGTTCCACACCTCGGACGATCCGGGCGTGCCGGTCCAGAACAGCATCCTGTTCTATTCGGCGCTGCGGCGCTACGGCGTTCCGGCCGAGATGCACCTGTACGAGCACGGGCCGCACGGCGTCGGCCTGGCGCAGAAGGACCCGGTGCTTTCGACCTGGCCTGCCCGGTTGAATGACTGGTTGAAGGGCCGGGGGCTGCTGGCGAAGTAGTCACTCGTACCGCAGCGCTTCAGTCGGGTTGAGGCGGGCGGCGCGGTTGGCCGGCAGCAGGCCGAAGATCAGTCCGACCAGGCAGGAGACCGCGAAAGCCACAGCGATCGACAGGCCTGAGATCGGGATGTAGACGTTATCGGCCAGCAGCCGCACGGCGATGGGGATCGAGATGCCTACCAGGATCCCCGCCAGCCCGCCGGAGACGCTGATCAGGACCGCCTCGAGCAGGAACTGCTGCACGATGTCGCGGCGCGCCGCTCCGACGGCCATGCGAAGGCCAATCTCGCGCGTGCGCTCGGTCACGGTCACGAGCATGATGTTCATGATCCCGATACCGGAAATGATCAGCGCGATCGCCGAGACCATCAGAAGGACGCCCGTCAGGATCCACGAGATATTGCGCGCCGCCTCGAGGATCGCCGTAAGGTTTTCGACCGCGTAGCGCGCGCCGGGGCGGTGGCGGCTTTCGAGTATCTCCTTCGCGCGCTGGGTGACGGCGGGCACGTCCTCCGGGTGGCGCACCTGTATGTAGAACGGATCGATGCGCTCCACCGGCACGAAGTAGCTCATCACCGTGATCGGGATCAGGATGCTCTCGGTTGCCAGCTCCGAAAGGCCGAAGCTCTGAACCTTCTCCTTGAACGTCCCGACGATGGTGAATTGCAGCCCGTGGATCTTGATCATGCGGCCGATGGCGGCCTGCTGGCTGCCGTAAAGCCGCTGCGCGAGTTTTTCGGTGATGATCGCGACCTTCTGGCGCAGCGCGACGTCGCTCGAATCGATGAACCGGCCGGCCAGCACGACCAGGTTGCGCACGGGCTGGTAGTACTCGTCCGAGCCGTTGACCTGGATGTCCTGCTCGCGGCCGTCGATTACCATGCGGTCGAAGGATGTTTCGACGCCGGTGGCGGCGACGATCTTGTCGGCAAGCTCGCGGCGCATCGCCTCGACGTCGGCCATCTTGACGTAATCGGCCCCCACCTGCCCGGCGGAGGCTTGCGATCCGATGGCGTACTGCCCGTAGACGATGTTCGAGCCGATGCCCTGGATTTGCTCGAGGATGTACTCGCGGCTGGTCAGCGAAATGGTGACCACGAGGATGACCGAGGCGTTCCCGATCACCAGGCCCAGGGCCGTGAGGAACGACCGGACCTTGTTCGCCTTGAGGGCGTTGAAGCTGAACGCGAACGCTTCGGAGTTGAGCATCAGGAGTTCGCGGCCTCGCGGAGCAGACGCTCGGCTTCGGCTCGCGGCGGGTCGTCAGGCGTCAGAGGCGCGGCCAGGTAGCGTTTCAGGAGCTCGCGCGCCGTGTCGAGGTTGCGCTTGCTCGCGATGTATGTGCTCGCGCGGGCGAACATGAGCTTGGGCGAATCGGGCGCCATGGTTTGGGCGCGCTGGAACGTCTGGTCGCTTTCCTGGTAGCGGCCGTTCCTGGCAAGGAACTTCGCGAGATCGATGACGCGGCCCACCTGGCGCGGCGCAAGCTCGGCGGCGCGGCGCAACTGCTGCTCGGCCGCCGCGAACTGCTTGCGTTTCTCGGCCAGGCGCGCCTGCGCCCAGGCGCCTTCGGCCGGGTCGAGCGCGGCCATCTTTGTCGCCAGGGCCGCGGCCTTGTCGAGCCCGCCGCCCAAAAAACCGGGGGCGTCGAGGTAATACTCGAACAGGTCGCTCATGGCTTCGGAGTTGCGCGGGTCGAGCTCGACCGACTTCTCGAAGGCCTCACGCGCCTTCGACGCGTAGCCGGGCGCGGTCATGAAGCTCGACGTCTCGGCGCGGCGTCCCCAGGCGCGCCCGAGCCACATACGGTAGCTCGAATCGTTCGGGCTGAGCGAGACGGCCTTCTGGAGGGCCTCGGAGGCTTTCTTCGGATCGCCCTTCATGTAGTAGCACCGGCCGGCCAGCGCCTGCGCCTCGGCGCTCTTGTCCGGAAGGCCCGAAAGCACCCGGAGCGCGCCGTCGTAATCGGTGTGCTGGTAGAGTTCGCGGGCGCGTTCGAGCTCCGACGCCGGGGCAGCCAGGGCCGACACGGCGGCCATTGCCAGAACAAGGATTGTTGCGCGCAACTTATTCATAATAAACCAAGCTGCTGATTGATAGATGCGTGGCGGCGCGAAAAGGGCACAAACACCTTCTTTCAGAAAAGGCGTCTGTCCCCTTTTCGCCTTTTCGTGTCATAATGCTACTTCCCGTAAGCGCCCGCGTCCGCAATCCCAGTAGAGGTACGTATGTACAAGCTGTTCGCGCTTGCCGCCTTGTGCGCTCTGTCGAGCGCGGCGTCGTCGCTGACCTGCACGCCGGCCGCCGTGCCGGCGAATGTTCGGGCTGAGGGTTTGACGGAGCGGTTGGGCGATATCGTGCTGTCCTGCCAGGGCACGCCGAACGCCGCCGTGTCGGGCTCCCTCACGCTGTTCGTTCCCGTTCCGGTGACGAACCGGCTGCTGCCGGGTGACGTGATCGATGCGACGCTGACGACGGGCGCGGATACGACGCAGCAGAACTCGACCGGCGCGACCGCGTCCCTGACCGGCACGAACGCCGTCACGTTCGCCAACGCCAGCTTCACGACCTCGTCCGCCGGGACCGCTTACCTGCGGATCTCGAACCTGCGGGCCGCCGTCGCGGGTTTCGGGGTGGACCATCCGATCACCGCCACGCTCTCGTGGGCGGGCGATGAGGTGCTGTTCACGGGCGTTCAGGTGGTCGCCGGCGTGCCGCGGCCCGGGTTGCTCGCAGGCACGTTTTCCGGGCTGATCAACTGCCAGGGTTCGCCCTTGCCTTCAACGATCAATGTCGCGAATCTGGCGGCGGCCCAAACAGCCTCTTCGACCGTCCGGATCACCGAGGGATTTTTCAATGCCTTCGAGCCGGGCGTGCGGTTCGCGATGGGCTACACGGGTTTTCCGGCAGGGGCGCGGCTGTTCGTGCCGGACGCCATCGCGGGAACGGCCGGGACGCTGGCGCTGGTCCGCGTGATCGATGACAAAGCGCTCACGGGCGCGGACCCGGCGAGCGCGTCGGAGGTTCCGCTTACGGACGGCGCGGGCGTTGCGGTGTTCGAGGTGAAAAGCGCCGATCCGGTGGCGATTGAGAGCGCACGGATCACGACGTGGATGGGTCTGGCGCCCACGGGCGGCGCGACGACGAGCGCGCCGCGGCAATCCATCATGTTCGCTCCGGTGTCGGATGTGGCGGCCGCGAGCGCGGATGCGCCCGTGCCGCGGTTTGTGGCGAGCGAGCCCGCGCCGGATTGCGGCGTCATGGGAGACTGCTCGTCCTTCCCCCAAATGACGGTGAAGGCGCCGGCGCTCGATTACACGGCCCGAAGCGGCGGGCCCGCTTTGAGCGGCTGGATCAACGTCGTGAATGCCGGGGGCGGCACACTCGGCTGGACCGCGTACATCTCCTACAAGACCGGCTCAAGATGGGCGGAGCTGCGGTTCAGCGCCCCGAGCCGTAACGGCGGGGGCGGGGTCCAGTTGGTGCTGCGCCCGCAGGCGCTCCAAGCCGGCGTGTACGAGGCCACGCTCACGGTGGATGGCGGCGCGGCGGGCCTTCAGAATTTTCCGGTGAAGCTGACCGTCACGGAGCCGGATGGTCCGGTGCCGCTGGTGGCGGCGGTGGTGCATGCGGCGACGTGGGCCGAGGGCCCGCTGGTGCCCGGATCGCTCGCGACGATCGCGGGCGCGCGCCTGGCGGGGAGGTCCGTCAGCGTGACCTTCGACAACTTCACGGCCCCGCTGCTCTACACCGGCGATAAGCAGATCAATTTCATGGTTCCGGCGGAACTGGCCCGGTATTACTGGGCGCAGATGGTCGTGACGGTCGATGGCCTCAGGAGCCAGCCGCTCAAGGTGGACCTGACCCCCATGTCGCCGGGCATCTTCGCCAACGGAATCCTGAACGAGGATGGCTCGCTGAACGAGAAGACGAACGGCGCGGCGGGGGACAGCGTGATTCAGGTGTTTGCCACGGGGCTGCCGCCGGCCGGCGTGGGTACGGTTACGGCGAAGATTCATGACCAGTGGATTCCGGTTCCCGATTACGCGGGTCCTGCGCCGGGGCTGATGGGCGTCCACCAGGTAAACCTGCGGGTTCCGGCCGGGTGGCCTCCCATGACGACCTCGGTGATCGTCTGCGCCACAAGCCTCAAGACCGGCGTGCGGACTTGCAGCCCGGAAGCGCCGCTGACAGTGAAATAGGGCCGGCCAGGGGCGGCCGCGGACCAGGGCCGCCCCACAAAGTATTGGGGGTTTTCACCCAGCGGCTTCGTCCGGCAGGGGATAACCCCTTTCCTTTCAAGATCGCTGGCGTGGAAGCGCGCGTGCAGCGTCCATTAGGCCGGGATAAAGACCACGTTGCAGCATATTCGGGGCGGAAGGTCCTATAATGGTACTTAATACCCGCCCTCAGCAGTGACCGGGCCAGAAGCACTCCAGGAAGAATACCGAACGCAAATGACACGACCTAAAGTAACCATCGACGGTAATGAAGCCGCGGCGCACTCGGCGTACCACGTCAGTGAAGTCTGCGCGATCTATCCCATTACCCCTTCCTCTCCGATGGGAGAGTGGGCCGACGAATGGTCCGCGAAGGGTAAACAGAACATCTGGGGCGCGGTGCCCTCGGTGGTCGAGATGCAGAGCGAGGGGGGCGCGGCCGGGGCATTACACGGCGCACTCCAGGCGGGCGCGCTGGCGACCACCTTCACGGCTTCCCAAGGCCTGCTGCTCATGATCCCGAACATGTACAAGATCGCCGGTGAGTTGACCTCGGCGGTCATTCATGTGACGGCCCGGACGCTGGCGACCCACGCGCTGTCGATCTTCGGCGACCACAGCGACGTCATGGCTTGCCGTCAGACGGGTTTCGCGCTGCTCGCCTCCAATTCGGTGCAGGAGGCGATGGACTTCGCCCTGATGGCCCACGCCGCCACGCTCGAATCGCGCGTTCCCTTCCTCCACTACTTCGACGGGTTCCGCACGTCGCACGAGGTCGCCAAGGTCGAGCAGCTCACCAAGGACGACATGCACGCGATGGTGACGGACGAGCTGGTCCGCGCGCACCGCAACCGGTCGATGTCGCCGGACCGTCCCGTGCTGCGCGGCACGGCGCAGAATCCGGACGTGTTCTTCCAGGCCCGCGAAACCGTCAACCCGTACTACCTGGCCTGCCCCGAGATCGTGCAGAACGTGATGGACAAGTTCGCCAAGCTCGTCGGGCGCCAGTACAAGCTGTTCGACTACCTCGGAGCGCCGGACGCCGAGCGCGTGATCGTGCTGATGGGCTCGGGCGCGGAAGTGGCGCAGGAAGCCGTCGAGTACCTGACGGAGAAGAGCGGCGAGAAGATCGGCATCGTGAAGGTGCACCTCTATCGGCCGTTCTCGGTGGAGCATTTCGCCGGCGCGCTGCCCAAGACGGTGAAATCGATCGCCGTTCTCGACCGCACGAAGGAGCCGGGCGCGGTGGGCGAGCCGCTTTACCAGGACGTCGTCACGGCGCTCAGCGAAGCGATGGCGGCCGGCAAGGCGCCGTTCGAGAAGTTCCCGCGCATCATCGGCGGCCGCTACGGGCTTTCCTCGAAGGACTTCACGCCGGCGCAGGTCAAGGCCGTTTTCGACGAGCTGGCAAAGATCACCCCAAAAAACCACTTCACGGTCGGCATCAACGACGACGTGACGCACACCAGCCTCGAGTACGATCCGTCGTTCTCGACCGAAGATCCGAAGACGGTGCGGGCTTTGTTCTACGGCCTCGGTTCGGACGGCACGGTCGGAGCCAACAAGAACTCCATCAAGATCATCGGCGAGGACACCGACAATTACGCGCAGGGCTACTTCGTGTACGACTCGAAAAAGGCCGGCGCGGTGACGATTTCGCACCTGCGGTTCGGGCCGAAGCCGATCCACTCGAGCTACCTGATCGGCGATGCGAGCTTCGTGGCCTGCCACCAGTTCTCGTTCCTCGAGCGCATTGACATGCTCAGGGCCGCGCGGCCGGGCGCGACCTTCCTTCTGAACTCGCTATACGGCCCCGATGAAGTTTGGGACCAGCTCCCCAAGACAGTTCAGAAGCAGATCGTCGAAAAGAAGCTGAAGTTCTACGTGGTGGACGGCTATAAGGTGGCCGAGAAAGCCGGCATGGGCCGCCGCATCAACACCATCATGCAGACCTGCTTCTTCGCGATCAGCGGCATTCTGCCGCCGGACGAAGCGATCGCGGCCATCAAGAAAGCCATTCAGAAGACCTACGGCAAGCGCGGCGAGGCGGTGGTTCAGAAGAACTACCAGGCCGTCGATATGGCGCTCGAGCACATGCACGAGGTGAAGGTGCCGGGCCAGGTGACGAGCACGTTCGACCTGCGGCCCGCGGTTCCCGCAGAGGCGCCCGAGTTCGTCCAGAAGGTGCTTGGCCAGATCTACGCCGGCTACGGCGACGACCTCCCGGTGAGCGCGTTCCCGGTCGATGGCACGTTCCCCACGGCGACCGCGCAGTGGGAGCGCCGCAACATCGCGCTCGAGATTCCGGTGTGGGACGAGTCGCTCTGCATACAGTGCGGCAAGTGCGTCATGGTTTGCCCGCACGCTTCGATCCGCGCGAAGGTCTACGATGGCGCGCTGCTGAAGGACGCCCCGGCGGCGTTCAAATCGACCGCGGCCCGCTGGCGCGAGTTCAAGGACATGAAGTACACGCTGCAGATCGCTCCCGAGGACTGCACGGGCTGCGGTCTCTGCGTGGAAGTCTGCCCGGCCAAGAGCAAGACCGAGGTGAAGCACAAGGCCATCAACATGGCGCCCCAGCCGGCCCTCCGCGAGCAGGAGCGCGAGAACTGGGAGTTCTTCCTCCACAAGCTGCCGGACATGGACCGCAAGGTTCTGAACCTCGCGCAGGTGAAGGATTCGCAACTGCTCCGGCCGCTGTTCGAGTTCTCGGGCGCGTGCGCGGGCTGCGGCGAGACCCCGTACATCAAACTCATGACGCAGCTCTTCGGTGACCGCGCCATCTGCGGCAACGCCACGGGCTGCTCGTCGATCTACGGCGGCAACCTGCCGACCACCCCGTATACGACCAACAGCGACGGCCGCGGTCCCACGTGGTCGAACTCGCTGTTTGAAGACAACGCCGAGTTCGCGCTCGGCATGCGCGTCGCGATCAACCAGCAGAAGGCTTATGCGGAGAAGCTGCTCCAGGGCCTGGCTTCGGTTGTGGGCGATGATCTCGTGAGCGCCATCCTGGGCGCCTCCCAGAAGACGGAGAAAGAAATCCAGGAGCAGCGCGAGCGCGTCGCGGTCCTGAAGCAGAAGATCGCGGACCTGAAGACGGCCGAGGCGATCGATCTCGCCGGGTGCGCTGACTCGCTCGTCAAGAAGAGCGTGTGGGCGATCGGCGGCGACGGTTGGGCCTACGACATCGGCTACGGCGGGCTCGATCACGTGCTCGCTTCGGGCGAAAACGTGAACCTGCTGGTGCTCGACACCGAGGTTTACTCGAACACGGGTGGCCAGGCGTCGAAGTCCACGCCGACCGGCGCGGTGGCGAAGTTCGCTTTCGGCGGCAAGACCAAGCTGAAGAAAGACCTCGCGATGATGGCGATGAGCTACGGCAACGTGTACGTCGCCAAGGTCGCCTTTGGGTCGAACGACATGCAGACCATGAAGGCGTTTCTCGAAGCCGAGGCGTACGACGGGCCTTCGATCCTGATCTGCTACTCGCACTGCATTGCGCACGGCTACGATTTGATCCACGGCCTGGACCAGCAGAAGGCCGCGGTGCAGGCGGGCCACTGGCCGCTGTTCCGGTACAATCCGGAACTCGCGAAGCAGGGGAAGAACCCGTTCGTGCTCGACTCGCGCGCGCCGTCGCTTTCGCTCGATAAGTACATTTACAACGAGACCCGGTACTCGATGCTGCAGCGCAGCCAGCCCGAGGCCGCCAAGGAGCTGTTCCAGATCGCGCAGAAGAACGTGAACGACCGCTGGAAGCTGTACGAGTACCTTGCTGCCCAGCCGGCCAACGGTGGAGCGAAGGAGACCTCCGGCGAAGCCAAGCCGGTTCCGGCCGCCAAGGAGGACAAATAACATGGATCTCTCGACGAAATATCTCGGCCTCGACCTGAAGAACCCGCTTGTCGTTTCTGCCTCGCCGATTTCGGAAGATCTCGACAAGGTCAAGAAAGCGGAAGCGGCCGGCGCCGCCGCGATCGTGTTCCACTCGCTGTTCGAGGAGCAGATCGCGCTCGAGAGCGAACAGCTCGACCGCAGCTTGTCCCAGGGCGAGAGCTATGCTGAGTCGCTCTCCTATTTCCCCGACCACGACAGCTACAAGGTCGGGCCGGAGGCGTACCTGGAGAACATCGCGAAGGCGAAGAAGGCGGTCAAGATTCCCGTCATCGCCAGCCTGAACGGCGTCTCCACCGGCGGCTGGACGCAGTACGCGAAGAAGATGCAGGAAGCCGGAGCGGACGCGATCGAGCTGAATATTTACTCGATCCCGACCGATCCGAACGTCACGGCGGAGCAGGTCGAGAAGGGCTACTGCGACCTGGTGCGCGAAGTGAAGGCGAGCGTGCAGGTGCCGGTCGCCGTCAAGCTGGGGCCGTACTTCACGGCTCTGGTGAGCGTGGCGAAGAAGTTCGAGCAGGCGGGCGCGGACGGCCTCGTGCTGTTCAACCGCTTCTACCAGCCGGATTTCGATCTGGAGGCGCTCGAGATCGTCCCGAGCCTGCAACTGAGCACGTCGTACGAGCTGCTGCTCCGGCTGCACTGGGTGGCGATCCTGTCGGGCAAGGTGAAGCCGGATCTCGCGATCACGGGCGGCGTCCACACGTCTTACGACGTGCTGAAGTCGATGATGGCGGGCGCCCGGGTGGCGATGATGACCTCGGCGATTCTGAAGCGGGGCATCGAGTACGTCGGGACCGTGCTCGGCGAGCTGAAGACCTGGATGGAAGAGCACGAATACGAATCCATCAAGCAGATGCAAGGCTCGATGAGCCAGAAGTCTGTGGCGGATCCGAAGTCGTTCCTTCGCGGGAATTACGTGAAGGTGCTCAGCAGCTACGCCCGGGCGTAACAACCGGTCGGTTTGTCAAAAGGCCGCGGCGCAAGCCGCGGCCTTTTTTCGTTCCTGGACCAGATTGCGTGATGCCGCCGCTCGGGAGCGGGGCACATCATTGAACCTTGACTGTGGGCTCGACGGACATCCCCGGCCGGAGCGAGTGCTGCGGATCCTGCCCCTTATCGAAAACAATTTTGACCGGAATTCGCTGTACGACCTTCACGTAGTTGCCGGTCGCATTTTCGGGCGGCAATATGCTGAAGCGCGCGCCGGTGGCGCCGGCAATATTCAGAACATGGCCGTCATACTCGCGGCCGTAGGTGTCGACTGAGATTTTGACGGGTTGCCCGCGCCGCATGTGTTTCAATTGCGTTTCTTTGAAGTTAGCGGTCACCCAGATGTTCTGGCTGTCCAGCGGAACGATGGTCATCAATTGCTGGCCGGGAATCACATTTTGCCCCGGCTGGGCCGATCTTTGGCCCACCACGCCGCTTATGGGAGCCACGATGGTCGTGTATTTGAGATTCAGTCTGGCCTGTTCGAGGGCCGCCTGCGCGCTCTTGACTTCCTCCTCAGCAGCCCGCACTCTAAATTGCTGCGCGGTTATCTGCTGCGGCCGGGTCTGGGCGGATTTCCATTGGGCCCGGGCCTGCTCCAGACGGGCGCGCGCCTGGGTGATCGATTGTTCCATCGACGCGGCAGCGGCGCGCGCGGATTCGACGGCGGCTGCCGTGGCGTGCTGGCTATTCACGGCCTGAGTGTACTGTTGCTGCGCGATTTCCTGCTTGGCCGCAAGCGGCTGGTAGCGATTCACATCATCCTGCGCCTTCAGATCGTTGGCCATTGCCTGCCGCAGAAGAGCCCGTGCGGCTTCGAACTGCCGCTGGGCGCCGGCCAACCCGGCTGTGGCGTTGCGAATCTCCGCCTCGGAGCTGGACACCTGGCTCGACGTGCTCACGCTGGTAATGGGAACGTTGGGCGCGAGAGAGGCGGCGCTGGCCTGAGCGTTGGCCACCGCGGCTTCAGCGTTCGCGACGGCGACTTTGTAGTCTTCGGGATCGAGTTGCGCCAGCACGGTGCCGGCTTCGGCGTACTGATTATCGTCCACGGCGACACGAACCACGTAACCGGAGACGCGGGGACTGATGGGATAAATGTACCCGTCGATCTGGGCGTCGTCGGTTGATTCATACGCGGCCAGACGACGGTATAGAAGGACCGATGCCGCCGCGATCACAACGAGCGCGGGCAGGATCCACCGCAGTCGCCGGAATCGCTTTTTGCGGTGGGGGGGAGGGCCGCCCGGACCTACGCCCGTGCCGCTCGATTTGGTCTCACCCTCAGCGGGTTTTCCCGCGGCTTCAGTCACTGTGTCTGCCATAGTCATCCACCTCTTTCCGGACCGGGCCAGGGTCATCTCCTATGCGCGCGCTTTCTCGCACCGCGCAACAGCATCCAGAATCATTCCGGTTGCGACTTCATCGCCCATCCCGGTATTCACCATCAAATGAAAACGGTGCCTTCCGGGCCACTCCACGTTGAAGTATTTCTGGATGAAGGCCGCCCGTTCACGGTCTACAGCTTCGGCCATCTCAATGGCTTTCTCTTCCTCCTCGCCGGCCGCCCGCAGCCTCCAGAGCCTTTCCTTGAAGGGAGCGTAGACGAAAACATGGAACGCGTCGACGCGGTTGCCGAGATGGTACGCAGCGCCGCGCCCGACGATCACACAATTTCCGGCCTCGGCGATTTCGGAAAGCAGCTTCCGCGAGGTCTCGCAAACAGCGTCGGCGTCCACCATCCGCAATCCAGGAATATTCAGGCTTCCTTCGAAGCTGCCTCGCAGGCACGCTTTCATGAGCCGGTGGAACGCAGGATCTTTCCGCTCCTCGTGTTCCTCAACCACGCCGCATTCGCAGCCCAGGCGGCGCGCGAGTTCCTCGCTCAGCAAATGGTCCCAAAGCTTCCAGCCCAGGCGCGACGCCAGCATCCCGGCGACCACGCCTCCTCCGCTGGCGTATTCGCGCTCCAGCGTAATGACCCGGATCTTCATAGGCGCTTCACCGGCTTTTCCGGCCGGCACGCCGCTACCCGGCCGCCGCCGCTCCTCCACCGCCCGGCTCGTTCCTCCGCAAGGCAAAAGACAGCACAAACATGACTGCCGCCCCGATGCACAGGATCCAGAATGTGTCGATGTAGGCCAAGGTCGTCGCCTCACGGACCACGGCCCCGTAGATGCGCGCGAATGCCTGGCTCGTTGCGTGCGTGGCATCCAGGCCCGCTTCCGTCAGACGCGCGGCCAGCGCTTGTACCGCGTGCGCGAAGGTGGGCCGGCCGGGGGTGGTGTGCGCCACAAGATAGGTCTGATGGAACTGGGCCCGGCGCATAATCAGGGTGGTCGCCATAGAAG
The DNA here is from genome assembly GCA_050261515.1 of Acidobacteriota bacterium. Classification (GTDB taxonomy): domain Bacteria; phylum Acidobacteriota; class Terriglobia; order Bryobacterales; family Bryobacteraceae; genus JBLNDJ01. Next base: position 61,415 of record JBLNDJ010000059.1, read on the forward strand.
TTCCCACGCTCGATCCGATGTTACGCATGAAGTTGATCAGCCCGGCCACGCTGTTGTTCTTCTCGGCTGGTATCCCGATATAGGCCACCAGGGTGATGGGCACGAACAAAAAGCCGATGCCGAACGATTGCACTACCCGCATCCAGCTCGCAGACCGGAAACTGATCAGCAGATCGAGGTGCTGCGTGATGTAGTACATGCCCAACGAGAGCGTCAACCAGCCGAAGCCGATCAGGTATCGCGCCTGCACCTTGGACGCCAATACGCCCACAATCGGCATAAGGACCAACACCAGCAGCCCGCCGCCTGAAAGCACAAGACCCGCCGATTCGGCCGTGTAGCCCATCAACGTCTGCAGATACTGAGGCATCATGACCAGGCTGGCAAACAGCAGGATCCCGAGCACGAACATCATTAAATTGGCGCCGAGAAAATTCAGGTTCTTGAACAGGTGGACATCGATGATCGGGTATTTGTGGAACCATTCCCAGACCACCAGCGAGACGAGACCCACTGCGGCCAGAATGGCAAGTGTGATTATGAAAGGCGATCCGAACCAGTCTTCTTCCTGCCCCTTGTCGAGCATCACCTGCAAAGCCCCAACCCCAAGTGCCAGCAGGCCGGCGCCGATATAATCCATCCTTACTCGCGCGCCGGCCGCGCGCCTCACCCAGGGCGGGTCTTCGATCAGGCGAAGAACCAGCAGCAACGCGACCGCGCCTATCGGTACGTTAATGAAGAAGATCCATCGCCAACTGTAGTTGTCCGTAATCCATCCTCCCAACGTGGGGCCGATGGTCGGCGCGAAGACCGCCGTGATCCCGTAGAGCGCGAAGGCCAGACCGCGCTTCTGAGGCGGGAACGTGTCGGCCAGAATGGCCTGCGCCATGGGTTGCAATCCACCGCCGCCGGCGCCTTGCAGGACGCGGAACAGAATGATCGTCCCCAGACCGGGCGCCAGCCCGCATAGCACCGAACTCAGCGTGAAAAGCGTGAGGCACAGCATGAAGAATCGCTTGCGGCCGAACACGCCGGCGAACCATCCGCTCATCGGCAGCACGATGGCGTTCGAGACAAGATAGGAAGTCAACACCCAGGTGCTTTCGTCATTGGTGGCAGCGAGGCTCCCTGCCATATATGGCAGCGCAACATTAGCGATGCTGGTGTCCAGGAATTCCATGAACGCCGCAATGGCCACCACCACGCCGATCAGCCATGGGTTAGCCCTGGGCGCCCAGGGCTGGTTCGGTGCCGAAGGCGCCCCGCCGCCGCCCGCGGCGGTGTTCAGCCGCGAATTCGGAACGCCTTCGCCGCCTGTCGTCATGGAACATCTCTTAGGAGAGGTCGGGATTCGGGGCGATCGCGCAGTCTCCTCACGGATGAACGCGGATGATCGTCTTTCCCTTAATCGGCTTGATCGGGTTAAAGGCGGCGATGGCGCCGTCGAGGGCAGCTACCTTGCCGATGTTTGTCCGGAGCCGGCCATCCCTGGCTCGCTGGACGATCTCACTCAATTGGGCGCGATCGGGTACGACCACGAAGTCGATCGTCAGGCCGTCAGCGGGCCTCGCCTCGGTCGGCCCGGCGATGGTCACCAGCGTTCCTCCGGCGCGAATCAGGCCCGCAGACCGCTTCGCGATGTCACCGCCGAGGACGTCGAAAACCAGGTCGACCTTGCCGGCATCTTCCAGGGCCTGTTTATCGAGATCGAGGAATTCCTGTGCGCCGAAGTCGAGCGCCGTCTGACGGCCGGCAGTGCGCCCGGTGCCGATGACGTACGCGCCGGCCGCTCGTGCGAGCTGGACCGCCATCGAACCGACCACCCCGGCCGCGCCGTGAACCAGGACGCTCTGCCCCGCACGAAGGCGGCCGTGCTCGAACAACCCCTGCCACGCAGTCAGGCCCGCCATCACGAGGGCCGCGCCTACAGTGAAGTCAACGTCGCCCGGCAGCGGCGCGAGGTTGCGTGCCTCGACGGCTACATACTCCGCCAGCGTGCCGTCGCGAGTCCAGTCCGTGAGGCCGAACACCCGCTGTCCCACCGACAGCCCCGGCGTTCCATAGCTGCGGGCGGCAACCACTCCGGCCAGTTCGTGGCCGGGGATCGTAGGCGTACGATCGCGGCCGAGGCGATCGACCCAGGTCGAGGGCCAGGACAGCTCATCCCTGGTGAATCCCGACGCATGAACTTGAACAACGACATCGCCGTAGTTCGCGCCCGAGAGGCTCGCGAGCGACGCCCCCTGCGGCTCGGGCCGCTCGACCAGCTTCATTCCAGCGGTTCCGGCAGCCTTATCCGTCACCACAATCGCCTTCATCGATCACTCCCTATGTCCGGCTAGTGCACTTTTGATTCCGCCTGGTACTTGCCACGCCGGAGTCATCGCTCCCCGCTTTCCCGGCGTTGGCCGGCTCCGCCACACACTCCGGTGAGGGCGGGTCCAGCAGATTGGCGCGACACGTGCCAGAGTCCAGGCGTTGGGGGAGCGCTATGGAGAAGAACATCATCTCGCGAGGCTTTTTAGGCCGGCGGAGCGCGACAGATGTCAGGCTGCCGCCGGGACAGTACCTCACTACGGACTTCCCGGTATTGTCGGCAGGCCCGACGCCGAAGATTCCGCTCGAGCAGTGGGAATTCACGATCGAGGACGGCACCGCTGTCTTGAAGCGGTGGAACTGGAAGTCGTTTCATGAGTTGCCGGCCGAAAACTTCACGACCGATCTGCATTGCGTCACGCGATGGTCGAAACTCGACACTTCCTGGAAAGGCGTTTCTCTGGATACGGTACTCGCAGACGTAAAGACCGATGCTTCCTATGTTTTGGTCCGTTCGTACGGCGACTACAGCACAAATCTGCCTCTGAAGGACATTCTGGACAAACAGGCATGGATCGCGTTCCAGTTTGACGGCCAGGATCTGGCGCGGGAACACGGCGGCCCGGCGCGCCTTCTTGTTCCTCATCTCTATTTGTGGAAAAGCGCCAAGTGGGTTCGAGGGATCACGCTGATGCGCCAGGATACCCCCGGGTTTTGGGAAAGCCTCGGCTATCACAACCATGGGGATCCGTGGCGGGAACAACGCTACTGGGGCGATTGATGTGGCGTGTCGGAAAGGTAGTCGGGATTCACGACGAAACGGCCACGGCACGGACGCGACATCGTTCCGCTGATGGTTGCGCTCACGTGCTACGCCTACTTTGGGTCTTTGTCACGAAGTATCGGATAGAACTGAATATAGGTCATGTCTGTGGCCGAGACATTGGCGAGATGACATCCGGCGCACTCGGTCACAGGCCTTTCCGCGGAGGTCTTCTCGTATGGCAACGGATGATGCCCATAGGTGAAGAAACCCCAGCCGTTCGTATTTGCGAAGCGCTTGCTATCTTTTATTGACATGTCGATGCCGTTGTACGCGCCGTTGAAATACCCGCGTCCGGAAGGTTCCTGACGAGACCCATCTGGAAAAGCCGGGTCAAGGACCCGGACCAGTTCTTTTACGATGACCGTTCCCTCCGGAAATTCGCCTGTCTTCAGATACGCATCAACATTTTTCTGCTCGATGTATACGTGATGATATTCGGGGAAGTTCGACCTGGTACAGCCTCCTGGCTGGTTGCAGTTGAACTTTCCGGCTCTGCGCAGGAATCTGACGGACGGGCTGGTTTGAGGCCGATCTCAGTGAGGGGCGTTTTCGGGTACACTGCGCAGTTTGACGGAACGCGAATGGACCAAGATCCTGGGCTGGCCGGG
>JBLNDJ010000060.1:0-333164 GCA_050261515.1 Acidobacteriota bacterium
GGACGCCAAACCGCCACCAAAAGGACTCCGGGAGAGGTTTTGGGGTAGGTCGAGGTCGGTAAGTCTTTGAAAACACTGGTCGGGCCGCCGGGATTTGAACCCGGGACCTCTTGCACCCCAACGGGCGAAAATCAATCACTTACAGCGACGGCCGACTGAAAACACGAGACTTAGCGGCTACCGTTTTGGTCTCCAATTGGTCTCCACGGCCACCCCGAAGGCGAAATGGACTCCGAACTGACTCCAGTTCCGGACCACGTCAGCCGAGAGAATCGCCACAGTTTCTGCCCGGGGACCCACGTCTGCTCCGCGCACGCGCGCGGTTGTACTCGCCCTCGGAAGGTCTGACAGAATCTCCCGCTCCTATACAGAGTGCCCACGGTGCCCACACGTTGACAGAGGCTGTTTTCATTGGGACAATGGTTTTCAGCAAATGCTGAAAATACCAGATTCAGTGAAAGGATCGACTCTCGAACGTGACGCCGCCGACCAGTTGACGGCGGTGCTGCGAAAGGTGCCTTTCCTTGAATCCGCTAGATTCCAGCGAGAGAGCACACATGGCGACTCACGTGCCGATTTCATTCTAGCCGTCCGCTCCCAGTCGATTAACCGCCGCCTCGTGTGTGAAGTGAAGTCGAGCGGGCAGCCGCGTATCGCAAGGGAATCCTGCCTGACGCTTCGGGACTACGTTCGCTCCGACGTGCGGGATTACCCGGTGTTCATTGCCCCGTACGTCGGTCCGGCTGCCGCCGCCGTTTGTGACCAGTATCAGGTTGGCTACTTCGATCTCGCCGGGAACTACCGCCTCGCGTTCGATCAGGTGTTCATCCAACGAGAGGGTTTTCCCAACCCGTCCGTCCAGAAACGCGATCTCCGGTCCCTCTACTCGCCCAAGGCAGAGCGGATCCTCCGCGTGCTCGTCACCGCTGCCAAACGAAGCTGGCGGATGCAGGATCTGGCGGACAAAGCCGCAGTCAGCCTCGGACAGGTGGCCAACGTAAAGAAGCTCTTGTCCGATCGGGAGTGGATCGAGGCAGATGCCGACGGTATTCGGCTTCGCTCCCTGGAATCGGCGGTCTTGCCCATCCTCAAGGAATGGGCGGGCAACTACCGCATGGAGCGCAGCACTGCACGCGATTACTATTCGCTGAAGCCGATTCCGCAGATGGAAACCGCGATCGCAGAGGCGAGCCGGCAACTCCAGGCACGCTGCGCCCTCACCGGTCTTTCTGGTGCGGTTCGGCTTGCGCCGGCAGTGCGGTATCAGCGGATCACCGCGTACGTTCTCGGTGACGTGACGGCGTTGGCCGAACGGCTGGATTTGAGGCCTGTATCGTCCGGCGCGAACGTCACGCTTCTCGACCCTTATGACGAGGGCGTCTTTTACGGCTCGCGCGAAGTCGAGCGAGTTCCCGTGGCGTCGCCTGTTCAGTTGTACCTCGATCTGATGCAAACCAAGGGTCGCGGAGAAGAGGCCGCGTCAGCGATTGTAGAGGAGGTAATCACACCGGCATGGCGGTAACATTCCGAGACTACTCCGCAGACCAGGTCGAGGCAGCGCGCTCCGTCCTGCTGGAGCTTGTGCGCCTGCTGGGTGAATACCGTGACGACATCGTTGTCGTCGGTGGCTGGGTTCCTCAGCTCCTCCTTCCGGCGGGCACCCCGCCGCACGTCGGCAGCATCGATGTCGACCTGGCTTTGAACCATCGAAAACTTCAAGAGGCGGGGTACGCAACGATCCAGGAACTCCTCGTTCGCCGGGGGTACGAGGAGGATCAGCGGCAGCCATTCATCTACCACCGCACGGTCGTTGTGAACGGAAACGCAATCAAAGTTGAGGTCGACTTCCTGGCGGGTGAATACGCGGGCACCAGTGCGAAGCACCGCACGCAGCAGGTGCAAGAGGGCCGCGCTCGCAAGGCTCGAGGCTGCGATCTCGCTTTTGACCTCTACGTAGAGACTGACATCGTGGGCGAATTGCCTGAGGGAGGACGGGATCAGGCGCGAATTCGCGTTTCATCCGTGGTTGCGTTCCTCGTGATGAAAGGCATGGCGCTCCACGACCGTCTCAAAGAGAAAGACGCCTGGGACATCTACTTCACTCTGCTCAACTACCCAGGTGGCCTGGAAGCACTCGCCGAGGAGATCGCGCCGCACCTGAGTCAGGGGCTGGTGCAGGAGGGACTCCGGAAGATCGGAGAGAAGTTCGCATCGGCCGACCACGTCGGTCCGAAATTCGTGGCGGACTTCGAGGAGATCCGCGACCCGGAGGAACGCGACATCCGAATGCGTGACGCCTTCGAGCGTGTCCGCTATCTGCTGACCAAGCTGGGGATGCCGTAATCGGCCGCGGTAACCCGGCGAGCCAGCCGTCAAGCTCTCCGCTCAATGATGTAGGCTTCGGTGAAAGCCGTCGTTGCCCTTGAGCGTTCCTTGGATTCGGCGGGTTCGCGCGTCCAACATCTGCTGCCCAGCGTGAAAGAACGTATCATAGCTCTGTGCCGGACGGTTGTTGACGACGCGTGGAAGTATTGGCGGTTCCCGGCACAGGTCGGTTGAACCATGGGTACGGCACGGCACATGATCGCGTTGCTACGGAGCCATCTTGATGGCGACGACAAGGAGTTCTTGTCGGTGGCCATGCAAGCAGCTGCTCATGAGGCACGTCTGGGCCATACAACACTCGCCCAGCAAATGCGAGACCTGATTGACGAGGCCAAGCGGCGCGCTACCGCGGTCGAAAGCCGCCCCGGCCAGTTGATCGTCCTTGAGCCTCGGGGCGACCTTGCAGACCTTCTGTATGTTCAGAGCCCGAGCAGCCGCTTGGGTGATATGGCCTTGCCTGAAGCGTTGCTCGATCGTTTGAATCGTGTGCTGCTGGAACACCGGCAGCAGAAGAAGCTTCGCGAACATGGATTGACTCCCCGAAGGAAACTCCTGTTCGTCGGGCCGCCCGGGACAGGCAAGACGATGACCGCATCGGCGCTTGCCGGCGAGCTGCACCTGCCCTTGTTCACGATCATGCTCGAGGGCCTCATAACGAAGTTCATGGGCGAGACTGCGGCGAAGCTGCGGACGGTCTTTGAGGCGATCCGGCAGACACTGGGCGTTTATCTGTTCGATGAGTTCGACGCACTTGGCGCGCACCGCAGCCAGACTAATGACGTTGGCGAGATTCGGCGGGTGTTGAACTCCTTCCTCCAGTTGCTGGAGAAGGACTCTTCTCAGAGCCTGATTGTCGCAGCGACAAATCACCCCGACTTGCTGGATCGTGCCCTGTTCCGGCGATTCGACGACGTGATCGAATATCAGCTCCCGGATTCAGAAGTGGTTCAACGAGTCCTTCACCGGAAGCTGGCCATGTTCCAGTCCTCCGATGTCGAATGGTCGCGGATTCTGCCGGAAGCCGCGGGTTTGAGCCATGCTGACCTCGCGCGTGGCAGCGAAGAAGCAGCCAAGCAGGCGGTCCTCCGAGGGTCGACTCGGATCACGACAGATGCACTTGTGGCTGCCATTCAAGAACGTAAGACGGCTACCCGATAAATGTCCGGGGAACCGGCCCGCAAAACGGGCCGCAGGCGGCGTCTCAGGCTTGCTATCTCCGAACTCGTTCTGGCCTACTGCACCAAGGTCGTAACCGGCAAGGTGTCGAGCAGACTGGGCGGTGCCTCGGGCGCTGGGGTGGGCGCCGTTGTCGGCGGCGGAGCTGCCGGCGGTTCCGGGGGCGGCGCCTCGGCCGTCGCCGTCTTCTCGGGCTTGCCAGCGGCGCTTGCCAGTCTCTCCTGGATGCGCCGGGTCAGCTCGTTCTGGCGTTCCGGGGCCACGAAGGTGTACTCGCTCGTCATTTCCAGGCTGGCGTGGCCGGCGATCTTGGACGCCTCGATGGCGCTGCCGCCGACCTCCTGCCGCCACGTGATGTTGGCGCGGCGGAAGGAGTGAGGCCCAAGGCCTTTGAAGTCGCAGCCTTCCGCGCGCGCTGCCTGGTGGAGCGCGTCGCGGACCGCCGAATCCCACATCGGCCTGTCCGGGGCCCACTTCTGATGAAAGACCCAACCCTCGGGTTTGGCACGTTCGGCCGCCGCCCTTTCGCGAAACCGCTCGGCCAGATACCCGATACCCAGCACGCGCCGGCTGTTTTCGGTCTTTGGGCGGCCGACATGCTGATGCCAGACGCGCTGCTCGATCTTGACCGTCCCGGCATCCAGGTTCACGTGCTTCCACTGAAGGCCGAGGACCTCGGAGATTCGCGCGCCGGTGGCGATGCAGGTTTCGAGGATGAGTTTGTTGGGCTCCTCCATCCGGGCCAACACCCCTGCGGTCTCTTCGAAAGTCAGGATGCGCCGCTCGAACGCGTACCGTTTCCGGCCCAGCTTGGCTCGGCTGGCTGGACTGCGTTTACCCTCTTCCCAAAGCCCGTGGCCTTCGGCGTAGTAGAAGATCCGGCTCATGATGTTGCGCACGCCGTGCATGCTGTACCAGGAGTCGAACGTCGTGTGAAGCCAGTCCTCGATGGCCTTGGGTTTGATTTCGTTCAGACGGCACTTGGCCCACCGCGGTATCAGGTACTTGTGGAGGTAGAACAGCTCCTTGGCCCTGGTCGCAACGCTGATCTGGTGTTCGCGGCTGAGGTAGCCCTCTTCGTACATCTTCGCGATCTCGCCGAACAGTGCAATCCCCGTCGCCAGGACTTGTTCGACGGCGGCTTCCTGCGTTGGAGCGTTCAGCTTGGCGAGGAACTTGTCGCGCTCGATCTCCGCCTCACGTTTACCGATCGCGTTCTCGCCGCGACTGGGGCCCAGCATGTGGAACTTCCGGGAGGTCTTCACGGAACCGTCGCTCTGAATCTCGTCGGCGTAGTAGCGGAAGAACCAGTAGTAACTCCCACGGTCCTTCCGTTCGTGAATCTTCGGATGCTGTACCCGCCGTTTCACCTTGACGCCTCCAGTCAGGGCCTGAAGGCTAACTTCATTCCGAGGCATCGTTCAAGTCCTATTGCCGTGGCTTCACGCCAGCATGTACTCCGGAATCACATCGCCCAGTTCCGCGTTGCCTCGCCGATGCTCTGGGATCCAGAACACGCAGCGCAGCTTGGGATTCCCGAAAAGGCCCGCACCGCTGCGGTAGTCGGCGTAATGGCCGCGCACCCAGAAACGGCGCATCTTGGATTCATCCCGGCCGAGGACGCCACGACCGGTGGTCCGGATTTGCGGTACGTTGGTGATCCGGATCTCGTGCCACACCGTGGCCGGGACAAGATCCCGCTGGTGGCGTCGCGAAACCTTGGGTGAAGCGATCGCGTGCAAGACGACGTTTCGGCAGTTCATCCTGGCGAGGCTGTGGGCCACGAGGGCACCGTTCCACGTCAGAACCGCAATCTCCTCCGTGACGGCGTAATCCTCCTGGTGAGTGAAGCGGTCGTAGACAACGGAGTCCGTCGGGACGCGGCCCTCCTTGTCGACTGAGTAGCCGACACAACCGATACAAACCGCATTCGCGGTGTTCGTGGTTCCCCAGACGAGGCACGCTACCCGGAATCCATCCGGCACGTCGAAACGCTCGACCATGAGCGCCACCGGCGTCTCGCCCGCGACGCGGCCCTCGAGCCACATCTTCTTGTACGGAGGTACCGGCGGCGCCTTGGGTGTCGTGGTGATTTCCTCAAGCAACGCCGCCACCGACCATTCCCCGGCAATGGTTGGCATCGCGTACACGTCGTCGATCACGCTCTGGATGTTGACGAGGATCCGGCTTCTGTCCATCGCGTCCAGGACGATTCCGTCGAGCGTGATTGCGCGTGGCCCGTCCGGATGCTCCACGTAGGATTGAAGGGAACGCGGATCGACTACGCGGCCCTTTTTGATCAACGTCCGGAGGTTCATATCCGCACCGCCATGCCGGTTTCCATCGGGCAGATGTAGAGCGTCTGCCGCGCCCGGGTCATTCCGACGTAGAACTGCCGGATCACCGAGTCGCGCGGCGGGCCCGTCCGCTGATATTGGCGATCTGCCTCACCGCTGAGATCCGGAAAGAGGTACACGACGTCGGCTTCGCCGCCCTTGACTGAGTGGATCGTTCCGACCACGACACGGGGCACGTCGATCAGCGCAGCAGGGCCGTGCGCGCCGGCAACATCCAGGGGAAACTGAACCCGCTTGAAGACGGAGGCGTTCACGCGCCGGCGCCACCACTCCAACAGCGAGCGGTAGTCGCCATCGAAGGTCGAAAGCAGGGCTTCGAGCGCCGAGGGCTCGAAGACCTCATCGAGAGTCGCAATCGTGACGTCGCCGTTGGGTGGCAGGCTCTGCAGTTTCTTCTTGGAGCCGCGCTTCAGAACTCCCTCCGAGGTCAGCCACTCGGCCCACAGCCCGAGGTCGCCCATCGTCCAGTCCCGTCGCCCGTCACCGAACCCCGGATGGGCGACCAGTAGCGCGAGGATGCGGCTTGGCGTGGACCCACGTCCGATGCGTAGCGGGTTCCAGAATCCGTTCGACTTGCGATACGGGTTGTGGAACGGGATGGCGTTCTTGCGGAGAACAGCCACCAGAGGCTGGAGCATATAGCCGCAGGCGGCAAGGAACATCACCGACTGGCCGTGCTCCAGGTGCCGGAGCGCGCTCTTGAGAATGAAGTACTCCGGCGATTTATACGTCCCCGTGGAGAGCCGGATGCACTCGCCGTCTTCCGGCCGCGGCAGGTAGTCCTTCTCCTGCCTTCGCGTCACCTGCTTGATGAGCCGCATGGCTGGGCCGTGAATCGCCCTCGGCACGCGGTAGCTCTGCTTGAGGATGATCTTGTGGTCGGCGGGGATGTCAGGGTCGAGCACCGCCTCCGGCGTCGCGCCGGTGAAGGAGTAAATGGTCTGGTCGTCGTCGGCGGCCACGATGAAGTAGCTGGCCCGCTCACCCCACTTGCGGATGAGGGTGAGCTGCATCCGATTCAGGTCCTGCGCCTCATCCGCGAAGATCACCGAGGGGCGGTTGGGGGCCATGTACACGTCGCGGAGGGCTACCTCGATCAGGTCGCAGAAATCGAGCAGGCCGTGGGCGTCCTTGTACTCGCGCCAGCGGGCCGAGAACTCCCGCACCACCGAGGGCCAGCCTTCAGGCGGAATCATCATGCCGCGCCAGCGGTTCAGTTGCTCGAGGCACTCGTCGCCTTCCTTGCCTTGCTCGCCGCCTTCGTCCTCGCCGCTTTCCTCACCTTCCAGACGTCCGTGCTTCTTCTTCGGCGTGATCTGGAGGTGCGGATTGTCCTTGTTCCACTCCTCGACGTTGCATTCCGCGATCTCCGGCCCGCCGAGGGCGTGGTAGCAGTGCGAGTGGAGGGTGCCAATCCGATCTGGATTGATGGGTAGGTCACGGCCCGCAAGTTCCGCGGCGGCGGCGCGAGAGAAGCTCGTCACCAGGACCGAGTCCGCGCCGAAGCGCTCGACCGCGCGCCGGATCTGTCGGGTCAGGTTGGTGGTCTTCCCGGTTCCAGGTGGCCCGAAGATGCGGTATTCCGCGGTAATGGAATGATCCAGTGCGCCAATGTCATTGAGGGACCCGGCGGCAACAGCATCATGCGCGTTCATCGGAAGCCTCCTCAGCGTTGGCAGGCGGCGCGGTGAAATCCGCCGGATCGAACAGGTCTTTTGGCAGTAGCCACCGGCTCTGGTCTCGAAGCCGAGCGCCCCGGATTCGCACGCTTTTGGCCCCCAGGACGGTGAGCATCTGCGCGATGGCCTTCACCGTGAGACTGAGGAAGAACGCCTTGTTCACGTGCATCTGAAGGTCGCTGGCGGAAATGGCCACGTGACCGTCGATCACCGTGGGTTTGCGGATCGACTGAATGGGCTGAGTTTCGATGCAGGGGATGAAGGCGCTCTCGGTGAGATAGCGCGTCAGATACATCTTGGTGACGCCGACGGTGTCGGTTTCATCGCCACCTTCTTGTTCCGTGAGCGCGTCGAGCATGGTCTGCGCCAGGCGTTCCCAGGCTTTGGGTTTGATGCGAGGAATGAGGCGGTTCACGGCGGCGGCGACGGCAACGCGGACGCTGGCCTGATCAATCAACTTGCCGACACCGGAGAACTTGATGGTGGCGTTCTCCAGTTCCATCACGTAGGTCGGCTCTTCGCCGGTGACCTTGAGAAGCCGGAGCACCCGCACTCCCAGTGCCTGGGAGATGCGCTCGCACAGGATGGCCTTGGCTGCTGCCGGATCCGGCTCAGGATCCTGCGGCTTTGGCGGAGGGTCGCTTTGGGCAGGCTGGCTGGGCTCTGCGGCGGCTGTTTCAGTAGCGAATGGATCAACGCCGCCTTTCCGTTCGGCCGCCCGCGCCAGCGTGCGTTCAAAGTAGTCGGCGTTCCTGCGCGCACGCTCCCCATGAAGCCGGCGGTGGTGAATTATCAAGTCAACGATCTGCTGGTCCGCGAGACCGGCATCGACACCGAAGTCCGCAAGGGCCAAGTCGTAGCCCGACTGCGATTGATCCCTGAGATCGTGACGCTGCCTGAGCCAGGTGTTCTTGAAGCGCATGTCGGCGGCCATGTAGCGCTTCAGGAGGTCGTCCGGCACGGACGCGTTCAGGTCGATGACAACCGGCGCGTCTTCCATGCGGCCGGCCCACTCGCGGCGCGCGCGCTCTTCGGCGTCAGGGTCGGGGATTCCCAGACCGTCCAGGAACTCGGCAAAATCGCTCGGGTTGTAGCGGCGGCCTGCGTTGGAGTGAACCGTGACCGGCTTCGGGTTTCTCGGGTCCTTATTGTTGAGCGTTCCCGGTATGCGCAACACCCGTGCCAGGTCAGACAAACGGTCGAAGGCCCAGCCGCGTGCCGCGGCATTCAGACGAAGCAACGTCTGCCACCGCGCGATGAGCGCTGCTGCACTCTGGCGTTCGTCAACGGTGTCGAATAGCAGGGGCTCTTTGAACAACCACCAGGCGTGCGCACCATTGCCGGTGGCGATCACCACGGTTGGCGACATCGCGGGCGGGATGACGCTGAGGGCGTCTTCAATGGAGGTTGGAAGCTTGGTCTTGGCGTGCGCTTCCGACTTCAGATCGAGGTCGGCCCAGAAGCCCGCGAGTCCGAGAACTCTGTCTGAAGGGCAGCGCCGCGACGGGCCGAAATCCTGCGGAGACAAGCCGACGCCGACATAGATGTCCCGGCCGCGCGTGGACTCGATGAATTCGGCTGCACGATCGATCTCGCGAAACCAGTGCGAACGCTTGTCAGCCAGCGTCCAGATCAGGACATAGGCATCGCCGGGCTTGTCCGCAAATAGGCTGTGTAGGAAGCTGCGTGGATCTTTCATCGAGAGGTCTCCAGGCCGGCCAACAGAGGTCGGGCCGCGTCGAGCCTGCGGTGTCTGGTATCCCGCGCGTTTCGCAGGTGCTCGGCGGCGTCGTGCGCAAGGTGGCAGCGCTGGCACAGGGCCCTCAGGTTGTCGTCGGCGTTGTTCTCTGGCGTGTGGTCGAGATGGGCAATCGTCAGGACGATGCGCGTGAGGCGGATGCCGTCGAGCGCCGCCGCCCCGACCTCCATGCCCTGGAAGCGTTCGAAGCTACCGTCGCGCTTCCGGCGGCCGATGGCCCCGTTCTCGACGCCGCAGAACTCACACCGATGTCCGGCGCGCTCGAGGATCCGCTGGCGGATTGACTTCCAGTCCTTCGGATAGCGATGGCGTTCATTGGGCCGGATCGGCATGTGCCTCCTCCATCCGTGCAAGCGCTCGTTCGACCGGGTGCCAGACGTCGGCCGCTGGACCGTACCAGGCCTCCGCGGTGCGGATCGCGTGCTGCAAAAACGGCGAGGCGAAATCCCTCCGGCGGCTCTTCTGCGTTCCGGCAAACATCAGCCAGCGGTCCCCGTCCTTACGCAACCAGACCGGCGTGCTGCCATATGTGGCTCGATAGGCGGCGGCATCAGGCAACGCCGGTGACGCCGGCACCGGCTCCACCGTGATCGGCGCCGTCGCGAGCCACTTCTCCCACGACACGAACCGCTCACCGTTCCAGAAGCCGATGACGATGCCGGCATCCATTTCCGCGTCGGCGGGGATGTCCGCCAGAGTGATTCCCGGCGAAGAACTCGCGGGCGTTTCCGGCCTCCCCTTTTGCTCGCGGAAACGCCGCCAGGCATCGAGGCTGTACGAAGGCGCTGCCATCAGTGTGTTGCCTCCGGAATGCCAACCACTGCGAGAGCCTCGGACACGTTACGCGCGACACCGGCCCGTGCGCCGGCGCGCTCCCAATCGCGAAGGCGCGCCCGCTGCAGGTCGGTGACTTCGCCGTCACGGCGCTTCACTTCGATCTCGAAATGCCGTCCCCGGTAGGAGCCGTAGAGATCCGGGTCGCCGGCCACCGACCAGCTGCTGCCGTGGCGCTTACGCACGACGACACCAGGTGTGGCCCGAAGCGCCGCGACGATCTGCCGGACCAATGTGGACTCGCGGGGGTCGTTGTGGCGGCTCATCGGTCCACCTCGATTCCGGCGGCCTTCGCGAGTGCGATCGTGATCGTTCGGGGCTTCGGCTCGCCGGAGGCCTCGCCGCGCCCCTGGCTGAGCCGGACCGAAACCGTGAAGGCGTCGGCGGCGCTGCGCGACACCGTGTATGCCGCGCGCGCCGTGTCTAGGAGCAGGAAGGCATCCTCCAACCTCTCCAGCGGGGCGAACCGCCACTTGGGGATCCAACTGCGGCTGGGCTTGACGAAGCGGCCGGAGGCCACCTTCCAACCCATCACCCGACTGGCGAGTTCGTCTGTCAGTTGCGCATCGTTCATGGCCGCTTTCCCGCTTCGAGTTCGAGCTGAATGCTGTCGCGCACCTGGCGCTTGTGGAAGTAGCCGACCTCCACCGCCTCGCCGGTGGCCCAGAGCCAGCGGCCCGCACGCCGAAGCAGGCGGGCCGCGGAGAGAGTGAGGGGGCGGCGCTCGGAGTCCGTCAGCCAGTGCACGAACCAGAGCGAAAGCGCGATGACCAGGATTGTGGCGAGGTACATGGCGTCCTCCGCTTAGAACGGCCCCTGGTCGCCGCCCTGGTCGCGCACCTCGGGATCGAGGCCCGTGGGCACGCGCTCGGCGAGCGTCCGGCAGAGCTGGTGGTACTGCTGCGCGCGCGCCGCTTCCTCCGCCGTGAGGCGGCGCACGAACTTGAGCAGCGCCTTGCCGTACTGGATGCCGGCGGCGTTCTGTGCCTTTTCGAGTTCCACGCCGATCACGGCCTGGTAGTACGGGATGCCCTGCGTGGTCAGCCTCAGGAAGAACTGCCGCGCACCCTTGAGGCTGGTGGGCGGCAGCGACACTACCTCGGGCAACAGCAGGTCGCCGCGCAGCACGAAGATCTGCTTCACCTGCTTGCAGGCCTGGCCGGCGCCTTCTTCCGCGCTGCCATACTCGGCCAGCGGGCACCGCGAGCAGTCGCCGCCGGGCTTGCCCTTGCCAGTGATGCCGTCGGACGACGAGCAATCCGGCGGCTGTTTGCCACTGCCCTTGCCGAAGGCGGTCTTGTAGTAAACCCGGGTATCGCGGGCGTAGACGATGACGCCGCCGATGCGCGGCAGCGCCTCTTCGCCCTCGAGCGTGGGGACGATCCAGCGCGGACTGGCGCCGCCTGAGATCTTGACGCGGGGAAGATCGAAGTCGGTGATGCCGCCGCCGCTGATGTTGGTGGCGATGGCCTCGTTGATGACGTCCAGGCTGCTTTCGAGCGCCGAGAGTGCGCGGGGCGTCTGGATCTGAATCAGTTCGGTGGACATGCTGTGTTTTCTCCTTGTCAGGCTTTCCTGCTGCGCAGGGAATGAACGAACGAAACCTTGAGTGCGTCGCAGAGCGGCGACGGCAATGCGGTGCGGACTTCTTCTTCCGTGAAGAGCCGGTTCTGCTGCTGGCAGCGCAGGCGCGCCTCATCGGCGACCTCGCGCACGAATGCGCGGAGCGACTGCGTGTTGTAGTTCTCGGACACGTATTGGCCGAGTTCGGAGGTCTTCAGTGCCGAGATGACCTCCGCGCGGTCGTTCACCGGGCTGGCGTGGATGTCCTGCGCGATGTAGACAGTCCGGCCGTCGACCTTCATCGAGGCCACGCCGTCGGCCAAGAACTGCGGCACGAGGGCCTGCTCCAGGTCGTCAATCCGCGCTGCGATTGCTTTGAGTTCCGAGTCGATTTCGCGTTTGCGCGTCTCCAGGCACACGAACTCCTTCAACTGCTCGATGTTCATTGCGAGCGTCCTTTCTCCGGTTAGGCTTTGATCTCGGCCAAGATGGCCTCGACGACTTCGGCGCGCTTTTCGAGTGCGCGCATGATCTTGCGATCCACCGTGTTCCGTGCCACCAGGTGGATGTGCTCCACGGGGCGCGTTTGGCCGGGACGGTGGACCCGGCTCAAGGCTTGGTCGTATTCGCCCAACGAGAAGCTGAGCGAAAAGTAGATGGAATAACGTGCGCGGGTGAGATCCACGCCGACGCCGCCGGCGCTGATCTGCACCGCCAGCACCTGGGCTTCGCCGTCTTGCCAGCGCTTCAGTTCATCGCGGCGTCCGGAGAGTTCGAGGCTCTCGAAACCGGCAGTCTTGGCGGCCTCATGGACCGCATCCAAATCGGCGTGGAACCGGCAGAACACCACAACCGGCTCCCCGGCACCGATATCCTCGAGCGTGTCCGCGAGCAGACTCTGCTTGGCGGAATCGACGCGATGGTACTGGCCATCGTCGGTCTTCACCCAGCCGCCAGATACCTGCTGCAAACGCAGCAGCTTCACCATGGCGTTGGCGGCCGTCACCCGGCCATCGCGGACCTCGGCGACGAAGTCTTCCTCGAGGTCGCGGTAAACGCGGAGCGCTTCCGGAGCTAGTTCGCACTCATAGGTCACGTGCGTTTCAGGCGGCAGGTCGAGGACGTCCTTCGAGACGCGGAACGTGATGGTCTTCATGAGCGCCTCGAGTTCGTCGAGCTGCTGGAAGCCGGTGACCTGCTTGCGCTGGAACCCACCCATGACGGCGTACTTCTGTCGGAAGGCCGCGAAGGACGGTCCGAAGATGGTCTGGTTCAGAAAGCGGAACTGGGCGTAGGCGTCCAGCGGCGAATGCGGGAGCGGCGTGCCGGTGAGCGCCAGGCGCGCGCGGCCCCGGGAGCGAAGCCGTTTGAACGCCAAACTTGCTTTGCCGCCGGGCGCCTTCAGCCGGTGCGACTCGTCCGCGATGATGACGTCCCACTGCTGCTTCTCCGCCCACTCCGCGAAGGGCGCACGCCAGACGGAGTCGTAGTTGATGATGATGGCGAGCGGCCGCTCGGTGGCCTCGGCGAGCCGGAGTTTCTCCTCCGCGAGCTTCTTCTTATTGGCGACGCTGCCCGCGCTGTCGTCCAGGGTGACGACAATCAACGGGAGATCCAGGTGGCGCTCGATCTGCTGCTCCCAGACCGGCACAACGCGCAGTGGGCAGCAGATGAGGATGCGCCGGGCGGCCATTGCGGCGAGCACCATCAGCGCGACCAGCGTCTTGCCGACACCCATCTCGAGGGCGAGAAGTGCGGCGCCGCCACCACGCAGCAGGCGCTCCATGGCGAATCTGAATGCCTCGATCTGGTGCTGCCAGGGCGTCGTCTTGAGTCCGGCGGGAAGTCCAACTGCGGTTTCCGGCTGGGCCGGCGACGCCGCAGCCGGTTGCACCCGGATTTCAGCGACCGCCTTGGGGGCCAGAAGTGCAGCGAATTTGTCGCTGGCCTGAAGCCGCGGAATCGAGGATCGGATCAGACGCGCGTGTTGCGGCGTCGCAGGATAGGTCCAAACACGCCGCGCGGTGTCCCAGGAAGCTCCCGGAACTCGCTTGCAGAGGACCAAGTTCGCGAATGGCGTCCGAAGCAGAATGCGGCCGGCATCGACATCGGCGAAGGCGGCTTCAGGCACGGGAACCCTCCTCGCCCACACCCTCGCCGCCGGCGGGACGGGTGTTCAGCCAGTCCTGGACATCCGACGGGGCATAGCGGACCAGTTGGCCGACCTTTCGGTACCGGGGGCCCTTTCCTTCTCCGCGCCAGTAACGCAGCGTGGCAACGGAGACGCGAATCCACCGCGCCACGTCCCGCTCGTCCAGCAAAGTCTGAATCGTCGGCTCGGCTGTTTCGCGGCTCTCCGCGCTTGTTCGATTCGGTTCCACGCGCCCATGATCGGGCGAGAGGCCTATAGGGGCTCAATGTAGGGGATGTAGGTGGAAATGTAGAGGCCGATCAAGGCCGGGTGCGCTGGCCGCGCTGAAGCAGTTTCTCGATTCTGAGGGCGCGCTCCCCGCCGTCGGGAATCTCATCCTTGCCGAGCTTCCACTTGTTCAGATCGGACCGGTTCACGTTGGCCCATTCCGCAACGTCCGTCACCGTAGCGCCATGATCTTTGCAGAACTTCCGGATCAGCGCTTGACGGCCAGACTTCGGCGTGGGAGCCAAAGGCTTTTCGAGCGCCTCGGCTGTTTGGCGATAGAGGTCGGCGTAGGCCTCGAAGTCGACAACGAGGTGACCGTCGTGGATGCGCGCCCATTCGCTGAGCCGGAGAAATGCGCGACCGGATTCCCGCCACATGGCGTCCAGAGGCAGTTGATCCGGACAGACGATGATTGGCGCGGGCGAGCCCGCCAGCTTCGGCGCCGCTCGCAGAACGTCAAGCGAATCCGGCCAGGCGATTCCCTGTACCAGAAAGAACTCCGCGGTGCGGCCGCTTACTTGCCGGCGTCCAAGTTGCCAGACACGACCCGCCGCAACGGTTTGCAGCCCACTGCTCAGCCCAAGCTGCCCGATCAGCAGCAGGCTGAGCCTTTCGAAGTCCAACTCCCACTGCTGGAGGCGCTCCCGCGCGATGCGCACCAGGCCATGCTGTGGGCAGTGGATCCGTGGGTCAGGGCCGATGTCCAGGATCAAGTCGCATGGCTCCCCGTCCGCGCAGATTTCACAGGTGGCATACTCCGCATCGGCAGCTTTCCGCAGGATGCCGAGACGTAGAATTGCATCGCGGTCCTGCGCCGGCCATCGGCGCGTCTCGTCGTAGCCGATGATGTGTCCGGCGAGATCAGCTCGACTGAGCAGCTGCGTCAGCGGACTGTCCACGGATCACTCCCGACCGTTTCAGGCACGTACGGATCTTGTTGTGCTCCATCGTGTCCTTCAGATTGCAGGTATTGCTGGCGCTGATGTTGAAGGTGACGCTGGCATGACGCCGGCTGCCGTTGGCCACCTGGGCCTTGATGGTCACATGCTCGACTGTCAGCTGGTTCAGCGGCAGGTGCACCTCGTTCAAGCCTCTCTTGATGAAATCGTGCAGCTGCGGCTTCGGAATCCGCGGCTGCGCCCCGAACGTGATCCGCCCACCATTGGCGCCCGCGGCCGCCAACCGCATGGCGCAGAGTTCCATCGACCTCACCCCGTCCAGGCTATCCGTAACGAAACGGAAGGTCGGGTCCTTCAGCTTCTCGATGTCGAAGGAGAGCACCTCGTCTGCCGGCAAGCTCACTTGTTCTTTTAGAACACGGTCGACGAAATCCTGGGCCAGACTCCGGCGGAACTCCTTGTCCCCTTCGGCGTACATCTCGAAGGCCCCGCTCGCGGGCTCGTACCGGTACACGACGTCGAATGCGCGTTGACGCGTCAGCCGCTTTAAGTCGTCCGAGTTTTCGAACTCCTCCACGGCTTCGGGATGGTCCGAGATGTAGATCATGATGTACAGAGCCTCGCCACGCCAATGCGCTCTGACCGTGCTGTATTCGCCACGCCCATCCAAGCTGCGGTACCGTGCTGCCACGATCTCCTTGAACTCTGCCAGCGAAGTCTCGTCGATCTGCGGATCTGCGGGGGGCAGGTCTTGTCGAGGTTGCCAATGCCGCTTCAGACCGTCCGCCCAAGCGAACCGACGGGCAACGGCAAATACGTCGGGATGATTGAGCAGCACACGAAAGACTTTGTCCGCCGTGCTGCCTTTGCCCATCGTTGAGAGCACCTTCTCACGCTCGGCAGTACTCCCAGCCGAATCCAGAAGGGTCTGGATTCCGCGCCGCGAGAAGAGCCCGAATGCCGTCTCGAAGTCCACCCAGCAGGCGTGTCCCTCTTTGCCTGGGAGCGCCATCCAGGCGTCGTGTAAGGGCTCCATCTCGTCGCCCAAGCCGTCCCAGTCAAAACCGTCGAGCAGGCGGCGCTGCTCGAAATAGATGCGCAACAACGGCGACGACACCAGGCGAAGAAAGTGGCGCGGTGTGAATTCCATCCGCATGGTTTGCCCCTCAATCGATGGTTGTGTTCCGCCAAAGCGGATTCTCAATCTTAACACCGCAATCCGTATCTTTACAATCCCTGTAAAGGGTGATAACCTTCATCTGATTGAGCCCACAAGCAGAAAGGACCCGTCCATGCCAGTGAGTCCGCAGGAAATGGGTCGAAGGTTGCGCGCGGCGCGCGAATCGTGCGGCATGACACAGGAAGATGTTGCGCGTCGCCTTGGAGTCTCCCGACCGACGGTCGCTCAGATGGAACTCGGCAACCGCGCCGCCACCAGTATCGAATTGGACAAACTCGCGTACCTGTTCGGTCGCGACATCCGGGAATTCGTGGCCGATAGCTTCGAGGAAGAAGACGCACTCGCGGTCCTCTTCCGCGCCGAACCTGAAATTGCCAATCACGAGGACGTGGCCGACAGCCTCCGCGCCTGCATCGCGCTCGGTCGCGAAGTGACGAACTTGGAAGGGCTTCTGGGCATTGATAGGGATCTGGCAGGCTCGGTGACTTATGAGGTGGTGGCGCCGCGCTCCCGGTGGGATGCCATCCAGCAAGGCGAGCGCGCGGCCGAGCAAGAGCGCCGGCGCCTGGGCCTTGGATGGGCGCCGGCGCCCACATTGCCGGAGTTGCTGGAGACTCAAGGCGTTCGCACCGGCATTGTCGATCTCCCGGAAGAGATATCAGGAATCACGATCAGCAACCAGAGCGTTGGCCTCTTCGTCGTGGCGAATCGGCAGCATGCGCCGGCGAGGCGTCGATTTTCTTTTGCGCATGAGTACGCGCACGTGCTCTTCGATCGGCGCATGAAGGGCATCGTCACCCGCTCCTCCGATCGCGATGAACTCGTTGAAGTGCGTGCGAACGCGTTCGCGGCAGCTTTCCTCATGCCGCCGGAAGGGATTCGGCAGTTTGTAAATGCCCTCGGCAAAGGCCAGCCCAGCCGGGCCATCGCTCAGGTCTTTGATGAGGCCGGAACGGTCCAGGCAGAGGGCCGTGCGGCCCCGGGCAGTCAGGATATTCAGCTTTACGACGTCGTGCACCTCGCACATTACTTCGGCGTCAGCCGCCTGGCGGCGCTGTTCCGGCTTCGCAACTTGAAGCTGCTGACGCAAGCGGAATGGGAGCAGCTGAAAGCTGCGGACGACGCAGGTTTCGGCCTCGAATTGGCACGACTGCTGAACCTGACGGATGCAGATGGAGCCGAGGATGCTGACGGCTTCCGACACCGTGTACTCAATATGGGATTGGAGGCTTATCGCCGCGAACTGATCAGCCGCTCCAAGCTTGGCGAGTTGACGTCCCTGCTCTCTATGGACGAGTCCGAGCTGAACAAGCTCCTGGAGCAAGCAGGCCTTGCGAACGGAGAGACCACGGATGTCCTGACGCCGCGTGAGTAAGTTGGGAGGATCAAGACTACGACCATTATCGTCAACGGAGGCAGGAAAACTTGATCTCGCATGGCCGCCCGAGTTACGGAAGAAGAGATGAATGGCGTTCCCCTTGCACAATGCAGAATTCGCTGAGCGATACAATACCGTCGAGTCGCAGGTTGGAGGATCTCAGGCTGTGACCGAACCGAAAGCACACCCCGCGCATCGACTTCGGGTCACGTCCGTTGAATGGCGAGGCCATCTCAAAGAGGTGCGCGTCCAGCCAGCACAGCCTCCGCTATTGCTTCCACGTTCAGCATGCGTGTCCACCGGAGACACTATTCTCGCCTCTCAAGACCGTGCTGCCGTTGAGTGTCAGAACGGCACGGCTGCCCTCCTACCTTCGTATACCGCGAGAGAGGCTTTGGAAATCGGCGATCTCCGCTTGGACATCCTGATCAAGGAAATCACAAGTGAGGATGAGTTTGCGGCGTATCGGGCTCTAGCGGACCAACACTACCGCGGCAAGGCGCTTCATGGGCGGACCGCGAAGCTTGTTGCCCGCTGTTTCCATCCGATGTATCCGGCAGTGATTGGATACATAGAGATGGCGACGCCGTTTTACATGAATAAGCCGCGATCTGTCGTGCTCAACGCCCCTTACAGCGATGCCGACATCCGATGGGAAGCCTGGGATATGCCCACAGTGCGGCGCTACATACACCTGATTGTACGGATCGCCCGATGCGTCGTCTTCCCTGAATTCCGTGGCCTGAGCCTTGGTCGATTACTCATTAACCACGCGTGCTCCTTCGCCAAAGACCACTGGCAAGTCGCGGGTCTCAAACCACAGTTCATGGAGATTTCGGCAGACATGCTGAAGTTTGTGCCATTCTCCCAGCGTGCGGGTATGGTTTTCATCGGTGAGACGGAAGGAAACTTGCGGCGCGTTGCCAAGGACCTGCGCTACCTCCTCGCCAATCAAGCCCGCGTGAATGGTGATGTCGTACACGAGGAGGCGTGTGGCATCGTTGATCAGCAGGTCGCGCGTATGACCAAAGCAGCCGAACTCCTCCGTCGCGAGAACTGGTCCGTCGACGACCTCATGAACAGGCTGGACGCTCTTGAACAGAGACCGACTCTCAAGAATTTCTCCCTGTTCAACGACCTGCTGAGCCTTCCGAAGCCGACCTACCTGAAAGGACTAACGGAGACCGCTCAAGCTTTCGTGGAGCGGAGGGTCAGCGAGCTTGGAATTGCCAACGGCAACCATCCGCTGCCGCCGGGCATCGAGCCGATCAAGGAACCCTTGCAGCTTCGTGGTCTCTCCCTCGCGTTCAGCTCGGCCGTGCGCCGCACACGAAAGACGCACGTAGTTCAACAAGCGTTCGGGATTTCGCCAGAACTCATGAATCACGAGATCCTCCGGAATCTCTCGCTGGATATTGCGCCCAGCCAGGTCGTTCTCATCACCGGCCCCTCCGGGTCAGGCAAGACAACGCTGCTTTCCGTCTTGGGAAAGGAACTCGCACCAAAGGCAAACACTGTCAGCTTTCCCGCCAACTATAAGCCCGGCAGGATGGACTCGATTCGATCCTCTAAACCTTTAATAGAGGTTATGGGATCGCAGGATGTCGCTGGCGCACTGCAGCTCATGGGCACGGTCGGACTTTCTGATGCGTTCATCTATCTCAAACGCTACGGTGAACTCAGCAATGGCCAGCAGTACCGCGCATCGCTGGCACGCCTCATCGCCAGTGGTGCAAACGTATGGATCGCGGATGAGTTCTGCGCCAACCTCGACAGTCTCACCGCGAACGTCGTCTCGTTGCGCCTCAGATCCCTAACCAAGAAGCTACGCGCGGTGCTCGTCGTCGCTTCATCTCAGCCCGAAGCATTCCTCGCAAGTCTTAAGCCGGACATCGTGCTGCAGTTGTCCAGCCTGACAGAACATCACGTCTATGACGGTGAGATGTTCGTGCAGAAGCTCCGCCGAAAGCCGGAAAGCTGGCCAATTCCCCGTCTGCGCATGACTTTCAAGTATCTCGAAGCTTTCGCTGCAGGTCAGAAAACGACGACCATCCGCAGCGGACGGCTATTTCTTCCACCTGGCCCCTTGATACTTCAGTGTGGTCGCAAGGAGGTAGTCGCAGAGCTGACTGGAATCCGTCATTGTCTTTTTAGCGACCTGACCGATGCCGACGCGCAGCGCGATGGTTTTGACTGCAAGAACGATCTCGTCCGCGCACTCAAACACCATTACCCTGACCTCGCATCTGACGCCTGTGTCAGCATTGTTTCACTAAAGCATTTGCTGCCAGTTGCCCCGGCAGCACCGTCGAAGCTCCCGCGATGACTTCAGATGACTTTAGGAGATGGATACAAGACGCGTGCAGGAGTCTACCTGCGCAGAGCGCCCACGCCTTCAGAAGCATTTGGGATCAACGACTGCTGACTGTCAGCGGCGTGGCCACGGTTTGCGACAGCGTCGACGAGCAGAGTTCGGCCCTTGTCTGGTCGGCACTGCAGCAGGATCAACGCCTCCTTGTCGTGCTGCCGGACTTCGCCGAGCACCGCCGAGCGACATTGCTGGCGACCGGCCTAGTCTATTCCTGGCTCCATCCCAAGAGTGGCCGCGCTTCCGCCGTCCGTCGGCAGCGTGTCATCTACTTTGGCACGCACATCGGAATCCGCGAGCAACTCGCCTCCATCAGGCTGAAATCTTGGCAGATGACGTTCTCAGATGCTTTTCCGCAATACAATTTGGGGCGGTTGGGAACCGGCGTCGGCGGCGATGGACGAGGGGCTCAACCCTCCGGAGAGTCATCGCATACGCCGGAGGTGATTACCGTCTATGCGCCCGCCGATCCGAAGCTCGTGCTGGACAGAGAGCGGCCCGACTGGGTCGCTGTTGACCTTGGGGATCAGGCCAGAGTTTCGTGGCTTGCATCCGTGCTTGCACATACGCGGGAGCGTCAGATTCCTGTCGTGGCATGGGGGCTCAACCCGCTGTCGGACGCGGTCGGCAGTTTCCAGCGTGGCGGCGGCTTGGTTCACATATGGCCGCTGTCGGGCGGTCCGCCGTCGGCGCAAAACGGAGCCTCGCGCGGGGTTGCGGCGGGAACGTCAATTCAGCCCCTGGTCCTCGAAGGCCAGGGAGTCGACGGCATCAGCAGCGATTTGCGAAAGGCGGTGCAGGAACTCGCGTCCACGCGGACACGAGAGAACAGCCTGGGGCGGGCAGCCGTGCTTGCGCACTGGAGGTTCCTGCGCAGCGTTGAAGCCCTGTGCGTTCCGGTGGACTTTCATGAGGCGGAAGCCCAGAAGCTCTATGGTCTGCGGTCCTTCCGCCACCTTCAGCAGTCCTGCAAAAGCTTTCAGGGCCATTGTTCTGCGGATTACGAGACGGTCGCAAGACTTGAAACGGCCGAATCCCGAACGGCCGCCGCGGTCGAAACGATGCGGCAGACACCGCCACCGCTTTGGCGTGCGTTGACCAGCCTGATCGTCGACGAGCCGAAAGGCGGCGAGACCCGCTATCTTTCCTTCTCCAGCAGATCGCGCAAGCAGCTCTTTTTGCTAGCGCTTTTGGCTTACTACAACATCACCGAGACGGACCTAGCCGAGATCGGCACAGTGCCTGTCACCTTCGCTGAGCTCCGGAGCCCCGAGCGGTTGCCGGCTTCCGATCCGGACTCACAGCGCTCATGGTCTCGCGCCGGCGCGGTGCTTTTGATTGGGGTTCCCAGCCCGCTGGTCACCGGCAACCTGCTGCCCTGTTTTTTCCACCATTCCGTAGATGTGCTGACGTACGCGCACCAGGAGAGCAGTTTGGCGCGGCGTGCCGTTGAGTGGGCGTCCCGGTGCAACCCCGATCCCGAGTACTTGAGTTCATCGGTGCTTGCGTTGTCCGGCGTGGCGCCGCTGAAACCGATGCCATCGCCGACGCGGCGGATCGCTCTGCGTCCGCGCGCCGCCTTCGATACGGCGTCCGGCCACAAAGCAGCCGCGAAGCCATACGATCACTCTTTGCTTCACGGTTTCGATGCGGAGGATGAGCTTTCCAAGCTCTTCAGCGACAGCGACGGCGACGACGATGCCTCGGTTATTCCTGCCGATCCGGATGCCATGGCGGACCTTTCCGACGAAACCGAAGACTGGCGCAAGGACGCCGTCTATCTGGCGTTCGAGCAGGGCTGGCATGGCGTATTCGCGCCCGACGAGAGACTCCATGTCATCATCCGGTCCCCGGAAGGGCTGGCGACGGAGCAGCGATATATCAGCTCGCTGCGCGTCCACGACCGCGTGCTTCTGATATATGGCGAACGGCGGCAGAGTTTCTACGACCTGCTCATCTCCCGCGTTCACAGACATCCGACCTTCGCCCTGCACGCGGCGCTCGTGAAACGGTGGCAGGAGGAGATCACACACGCCTTCTACGAATACCGGCGGCGGATGTCCGGGTCGCTGACATCGCTGCACCGGGCGCTGCTGGAGGAGGGAAGCACGATATCGTATCCCGCGGTCCGTTTGTGGCTCGTGGGCGAAACCCTCTGTCCCGACGATCCGGACGACGTTCGGCGCATGGGCACCGTCTTGCACATTCCGTTTGTCGTTTCAAACTACAGGCGCATTCATGCGGCGGCTAAACGCCTCGGCGACTGTCATCGCGCCCTTTCCAGACGGCTGAATTCATGGCTTCGCGCTCAGGCGGTCAACAGCGAGACCTCGTCCGAGCAGGATTATATCGACGCTGAGCTGGGGATTACGTTCGACGACTTCAAGAGTTCTCTCATGTTGCTGCGAATCACGGACAAGCGAACCGTCGCGGAGCCTGTCTTTAAATCCAGGCTCGGCCGTCTCGAAAGGAATTGAAATGGGGCCGTTCAACCCGAATACCGAAGAAACACTGCTTGCGGAATATCTTGTCACGAACGTCCGCGACGTCTGTACGGGCGCCAGCGCGGCCGAGTGCGTCCGGAATTATCCCCGTGACGTTTATTTCATGGGAAACCTGAGATCCGTCCAAACAGCCCTGCGGGCCGCTGCGGTCGGTTCCGCTGGGAAGATCGAGATGCAGACAAAAATCGCGCCCTTCGCCGTCGGCGGCCAGTTTCGGCTGCAGGCGGCCGACTCCCGGCTGGTCATCGATGTGGGCGCCTCTTGGGCTGTGTACTACCGGGTCTTCCCGACCCTGGACCAGCAGCGCCAGCACCTCCAGCAAGCCTTCCCCGCCCCGGATGCCTCCCAACCGCCTGAGATGGACGCAGGGGAGGGCCAGGATGCCGGGGAGGGGGAGGAATCGTCTGCAGAGGATGCCGAAGAGACAGCCAATGACGAGGCCGACGGGGACGCGAACGGGGACGCAGATGGGGCAACCTCTGCGGCCCCAGGCGGCGGCGGGAGGCGATCATCGCGCCAGCAGAAGGACACACTGTTCACCAGATTCCGGAAAGTGTCCTGTGCGGCGGCCGGTCAGGTCATTTTGACTTGCGACGCGTCCGGCGCATGGACGGCCGACGCGGCTGCGCTTCAGACCGCCCTCGACCGTGAAATGCAAAGGGCCGTCGCGGTTGCGATGGCCGACCCCGAGCGCATCAAGTCCAGCGGCGGCCCGAACACAAAGATCCAGGTGCCGGCACCGGCGCTTCAGAGCGCCGCCGCGTACCGTTCGTTCCTGGCGGGCCTCACGATCGACATCGTGCCGAGCTGGTCGTGGACCATCGACGCGGGAGCTGGCGCGGAATCGGCCGCCGGCAGCAGCCCGCTCTTGTTCCGGCTCGACCTCGTCAATAACTCCCTCGACGACGGCAGTCCGCACCGGGAACCCTTTATCTTCGATGCGCGCCTGCGATTCACCTTTCCCGGCAGCGCGCTCCTGCCCTTCGAACTGGACCTTGCTCCGCGCGGGTTCCGGTATGACCGTCTCATATGGGGGAGGGCCTTCAATTGCGGACTCGAACGCGACCCGGCGGCTTCGCAGGTCGTTGTCTCCACCCACATGCCGATGTACCGCCAGCCGCGGCTCACAACACAGACGGCCCCGGCCGCGCTCTTTGACGAACTCTCCACGGCACCGCTGCCGGCCTTAAGCCGGATTCTCGGTGCCATGGAGGCCTACCGACAAGTCTGGCAACAGCGACGCGCCGGCTTTACGGCTGGCGATCCGGGGTGGGAGGCGCGTTACGGTCAGGAATTCGACCGCGACTTCGGACGGTTCCAGGGCGAGATTACCCGGTTTCGGCAGGGGATCGATATCCTGCGCCAGAACACGGACGCCCTGCTGGCCTTCCGGCTGACAAACGCGACGTTCTTGCGGGCCGGCGCGGGCCGCAACCGGGACCGCTGGCGCCTCTTCCAGATCGTGTTCGTGGTCAGCCAGATTTCGGGCATCGTGGCCCTTGCAGACCCCGGCACGACCAGCGCCGGCGAGCGCGAGGTCGTCGATATCGTGTACTTTCCCACGGGCGGCGGCAAAACAGAGGCCTATCTCGGAACCCTGGTCTTTCACTGCTTTTTCGACAGGCTGCGAGGCAAAAGGCTCGGGGTCACGGCGTGGACGCGCTTTCCCTTGCGCCTGCTGACCCTCCAGCAGACGCAACGAATGGCCGACATCATCGGGATCGCCGAACTGGTGCGCCGGTCGCAGAGCGATCCCCGGCTCCACGCGCCCGAGGTCGAGGGGTTTTCCATTGGCTATTTCGTTGGGGAAGGTGGGTCTCCGAACTCAATCGCCAACCCGCAAGGGCCCAAGCGTGTCTCTCCGGAAGAGGAGGCCGCCTGGGCAAAGGCCAACGATCCGCGCGAACGGGAAGACTGGAAACGGGTCATCTACTGTCCGTCGTGCCGGACCAAGTCTGTGCGGGTGGATTTCGATCCGGTCGCCGTGCGTTTGCTCCACGTCTGCACAAACGCTTCTTGCGCCTTTCCATCGGGCCGGCTCCCCGTCATGATCGTGGACAACGAGATTTACCGGTATCTCCCCACGGTCATCGTGGGCACGATCGACAAGCTGGCGGTTATTGGCAACCAGCGGAAGTTCTCCCAGCTCTTCGGCCGTGTCGATGGGCGATGCAGCGTGCACGGCTTCTACAAGGGAAAATGCAGCCAGAAGGATTGCGCGAATCCCAGACTGCTCGACAAACGGGTGCCGCCGAACCTGACCGGACCATCCCTGTTCATTCAAGACGAACTGCATCTCCTGAAGGAGGGGCTGGGCACGTTCGACGGACACTACGAGACCTTCGTCCAACGCTTGCGCCGCGATTTCGGCGATGGCTCGCCCCTCAAGATTATCGCGTCATCGGCCACGGTCGAGGCGTTCGAACGCCAGATCCAGCACCTCTATGGCCGGGACCCCTCGCAGGCGCGGGTCTTTCCTGGTCTCGGTCCGACTTTGACAGAGTCCTTCTATATCGAAACGCAGCCTTATCCGCAGCGTCTCTTTGTCGGGATTCTGCCGCACAACAAGACGCTGTTCAACGCCGTCCTTGAAATGATCGAAGCTTATCACCGCGCCATCGCCGCGTTGGAACGGCTGCCCTCCAGCGCCGTCAATCCGTACGGCGGCGCGCTCGCGCCGGGAAGCCCGGCGTGGCTGTCCACGCTCGATCTGTACAGGACATCGATCACTTATTTCCTGGCCCAGAAGGAACTCGATTCAATCGCCAACGATATCGAGGGCGACGTTAACCCCAACCTGGAGCAGGACGGTCTTCCGGCGCTCAACAAGCTTGAATTGAAGGGTAGCACCCGGACCGACGAAGTGACCCGGATTCTGGAGCGGCTGGAAACAGCGGCTCCCGGCGCGGTCCCGGACTGCGTACTGGCAACCAACATGATCAGTCACGGCGTGGACGTGGATCGGCTCAACGCCATGCTGTTTTACGGAATGCCTCGGCAAACAGCCGAGTATATCCAGGCGTCCTCGCGCGTCGGCCGGTCGCATGTTGGCGTCGTTTTCACGCTCCTGCATCCGATCCGCGAGCGGGACCGCAGCCATTTCACCTATTTCGCGAAATACCACGAGTATCTGGGCCGCCTGGTCGAACCGGTCGCCATCAACCGCTGGGCGCGGTTCAGCGTCAACCGAACGCTGCCCGGCTTGTTCATGGCGATTTTGCTGCAGCGCCTGGCGTCCGCCACGCCCGCCGGGACATCGCCTGAGCGCTACTACATGCTCGATTTCCTTCGCCAGCGAGTCGCCGATGGCAGTATCCGGGCGGCCGACTTCGTTCCCTTCCTGGAGGAGGCTTATCTGGTCTCGAGTGCTACGTCGGTCGGGGAACTGACGTTCCAGGGCGAAATCCGTCTTCGAGTTCAGCAGTTTCTCGACCAGATCGTCGCATCCGGCAGTTCCACGTTCGTTTCGGAGGCTCTCATCCCGAAGCCGATGAGAAGCCTCCGGGATGTGGATGAACCGATCGGTATCGCTCTGGACGACGACGGCTCGGCGTGGGCCAGCCGCCAACGGCAGCCGTAACAGGAGATATTGCGCATGCGATCCATGACTCGCGGAAAACAGCAGGTCCTCTACAATTTCCTCCCTGGCCGGACCTTCGACTTTGAGAAGGTATCCGTCATCGCGCGCGTCGATGTCATTCGTGGCACCGCCGTCAACGACCTCAATATGGCGATGGTCTTACTGAAGGTCGCTGAACAGGCGCGGGCCTGGCAAAGCGACCTGCGTCCGGTGCTCCGGGACGATGTACTGCGCGATCCATCCCGGTTCGTGCTCGTCGAACCCGAAGAAGTCCGTTCGTCGCTTTTTCCGAACGTGTTCTGGTGTCAGAACCGCTCCTGCGGCATCGTCTTGGACCGGACGGGACGCAGCCTTCCGCAAACCAACCGGTGCCCGGTTTGCAGAACCGGCAAGCTTCTTCAGGTGCGATGGGTCCGCGTGCACCGCTGCGGCGCCATAGCGCCGCTCATTCCACCCTCCTGCCGCCGCTGCGGCAACAATTTCCGGATGGCGCTCGACACCCGCGGCAGCGAACGCCTCTCCAACTTCCGTTGGGTCTGCCGCTCCTGCGGCACGGCGCAAACGCTCTTCTCGGGACGATGCAGCGCGTGTCAATGGCCGGGTAACGATCCAAAACTGCGGAACATGGACGTTGAGGTTCATCGCGCGGGGCGCACCTTCTATGCCCACACAGCAGTGCTGCTGAACACTCCGAACCGTGAGTTGAACAGCTTCCTCGCGGTAAACGGCTGGCAATATATCGCTGCGGCCAAGTATCTCGGCCTGCCGGGCGTCGGCAATCGGCCTTTGAGCAGCTTCACCCCTTCGACTGCCGGTGGTGGTGGGACCGACGCTACCCTATCCGGGTCGGATGTCGAGAGTCTGCTAGCGCGGCAGGCCAGAAATGAACTGACGCCGGAGCAAATGGCTCAGGAACTCGCGGGGCTCGTGCAGCGGCGCCGGCGTGAACAGAGCGCTGGAAACCCCACCGCCATCATGCAGGATCTGGTCGCCATGACCGGCGTGCCGGCCCAGGTCTGGGAGGACGCGGGCCAGGACATGCTGGAGGCTTTGCTGCCCTTTGAGATTGGTCGTCCGGTCGGGCTCCTCGATGCAGGAGCGCCCGCCGGAGGGCGCGCCGCCGCCGTCGGCCTGCGATTCGAAAACGTCTTCCTCTATTCGGACTTTCCCATTGTCACCGCCACCTACGGGTTCACCCGGACCGCGTACACTCCCAACGACTGCCGTCTCAACGCCTTCCCCGCCGATCCGAATTTTTCCGGACGTCTGCCCATCTTCGTCGACCGAATTCAGGCGGACGCCATATCCATCCGGCTGGACCCAGAGGCCGTGCTTCAGTGGCTCCGCGCGAACGGCCTGTCGCCGACCGTTCCGGCCGGGTCCGACCCCGCCATGTCCGCGCGCTCCTACTTCGTCCAACTGTTCGCGGGAGCCAATCTGCGCGAAACAATCACCGGCAACGACGAACTGCGTCTCGTTTTCGGCCTTCTGCACTCGCTGGCGCATCTTTGCGTGCGACAGGCGGCCGTCTTGTGCGGCCTGGATATGACCAGCATTTCGGAGTACATTCTGCCGCGCGTCTTGACCATCTCAATCTACTGCAATCACCGGTTCGGAGCCACGATCGGTGCACTGACCGCGTTGTACGAACAGTCTTTAACGGAGTGGCTGCAGTCCGTCCAGACCCAAAGCCAGTGCATTTACGATCCTGTTTGCCGGGACCGTGATGGAGCCTGCCACGCCTGCACCCATCTTGCCGAGACCAGTTGCCGCTACTTCAATTTGAACCTGAACCGGGCCTTCCTTTTTGGCGGGGTAGACCCGATCCTTCAACGGCGTATCGTGGGTTACTTCTAGTTTCTCGAATGTCCATCGACTCCAGTGCGGAAAACGCCTCGTCGACAGTGCTCGTAATCACGGCTCCTGTCGAGATGATCGGAACATTGGCTTACTCCGCCCGCTGCAGGCAGACACTCGGTGTTCTTACTGAGCTCATCGCAACTGCGTCAGACCGACTTATCATCTCCGCGCCGTTCCTGCAGCTTGGGGTTGGGACACAGACCGGCGTTGTGGACGCAGCCCTGAGAGCTGCGCTCCAGCGCGGGGTTACAGTCGAACTCGTTTCGACAGGGCAGAGTCTTTCCAGGCTCGACATCAGCTCTCTGCGACAAGCCAGCCTGGGATGCTTGCGGATCTTTCAACCCACAACCAACGTCCTGGATCCGAAGAGCCTGGGGTCCCACGCGAAATTCTGTGTATCAGACGGAGTAGCAGCATATATCGGGAGCGCGAATCTTACGGGTGCCGGTCTCTCGGGCCACATCGAGCTTGGCGTGTTGGTGCGTGGCCCCCTTGCTACACAGGTCGAGGAGTTTTGGATGCTCTGCCAACAGCTCGGCTTGTTTGCCGAAGTCCTGTGACGCGCCCACCAGAGTTTTCGGTGTGTGTTCAACTCTGGTATGGACGGCTATAGGATGACGATGATGGTCAATTGGTGTCTCGTGGTTGTGCTGAAACAGGCTGTTGAGGTGAATGGCCTCAAGGTGTCGCCGCAGTTAGGAGCGGCACAGATGTATAGATCCTAGGGCGACATGGAATCTACCCTCGCATGGCTTGACTTCAACGCCGCCGAGCGTGAACGGACACAGCGTGTCCTCGCGATGTTCGAGGAGCGCGAAACCCGTGACGAACTGGGACTGGGTGCGATCCGGGATTCGTTTTCGGATCACCTGTTTCCTGGCACCAGCACGATCCAAACCCGACTCCGCTATCTGTTCTTCGTCCCGTGGATCTACCTCCGGCTGGAGAAGCAACGGGTGCCGTCCCGCGAAATTGCAGCCAAAGCCCGAAAGCTGGAGGTCTCGCTCACGGAACCCCTCCTCGCCGAGACGGACAACGCCGGTGTCTTTGGCCGGTTGGCGAAGGGCGAACTAAAGCGGCTCCCCAGTTCGGTCTATTGGGCCGGCCTCAGGCTCTACGGCATCTGCCTGTACCCCGGCGGCCGGGAAGATTACCAACGGGACATGGACGCCATCTACCGCCGGCGTGACCGCGCCAGGCAGGAGACAGACGGGGACCGGGAACCATATCAGTTCACTTGGCATCCGAAACTGCCGGCGGCTCCCGCCGATTTTCCGGAGCATCCCACGTTTCGATTGACTCGCGAGGAGGCACAGTTCTTTCGCGACTGCTTGATGGGGCCGGCTTGCCGGAATAGTCTGCTGACACACCTGGCCTGGCATTGCGACCCAACCGACGTGGAGTTCCCGTGGGCGCACCCTCGGCTCGCCTCCTTCTCTGACCTGCATCGCCAACTGCTGGAACACGGACGCCTTTTTGCGCAGACGATGCAAGGAGCCGCAATCCTATACAACCTGTTACTGGCAGAGGCAGGGTCGCGCGATGAACTGGCTGCTGGATACGCTGACGAGTTCCGAGACTGGTCCAACAATCTGGCGGCCGAGAGGCGACGGATTCGTGAATGGGACATGCACGCCTTGTGGGAGATCGCTCGGCACCCAAACCATAGCATCACCTTATGGGCACGAGAGTTCGTCGAGAGCTGGGTCCGGCTGTGGCTCGATCACGGCGCTGCCCTGTGGAAACGCGAGGATGCCAGGCACCTCATCCGTAACCGGGAGATGCGGCTCAAGGGCCCGCGTTCGCGTTTCCTGAATCGGCGCGCGCTGGAGCAGTGGGGCGGCGAAGCCGGCCTGCGCCCGATGTCCTTCCGCTGGTACAACGCCAAGACATTTCTCTACGACCTTGCGGAGGGGTTGAAGGCATGATGCTTGAGCCCAACAACCGCTTCCTGCTGACGCAGGCGTTTCGCGCTCCGGCCGGGTACCATTTCCACTCGGGGATCGCGACCACTTACTCGCTCGATCTCACCACTCTCCTGGGTGCCACCGTGCATCTCTCCATGTTCGGCGACGACAGCACCGGCGAAGAGTACCGAAATGGCATCGCACTGCTGGAAGCGCTCCGACGAACTTCTGGTCGCCTTACCGTGTATTGCCAGACCGGGCAGATCGTCGTTCCCAGAATGGCCCACGTTCTCTACGGCCTCCTGGAACCGATGGTGGTGCCCGTGACGGCGCCGCTCGGCGGCGTCTTTCACCCCAAGCTCATCATCTTGCGCTTTGAACCAGCGATCTCTGGCCAGCCCGTGGTGTTTCGAACGTTGGTCATGTCCCGCAATCTCACCTACGACCGGTCCTGGGATGTTGTGTTGGCAATGGAAGGCTCTCCGACGGGACGAAACCGGCGCGAGAACGAGAGCCTCCGCGACCTGGTGGCGGCACTCCCAGGAATGGCAGCGGTCTCAGTGCCCCCGGCCAGACAACAACAGGCGGAGTCAATTGCCGAGGAAGTGCATACCGTTGAGTGGATGTTGCCGGATGGATTCGAGACACTCTGGTTCGAAACGCTCGGACTGCGGCCGAGGCGTTGGCGATTCCCGCAAAGTCAGAGGCTTGCGGTAATCTCTCCCTTCGTCTCAGAGGAGGGACTGCGGGCGCTTTCGGATTCGACCAATGATGCCGTGGCGCTCATTTCCCGGCCGGAAGAACTGGACAAGCTGGCGGGTTCCACGCGCCAGCGTTTTCAACAGAACCTGGTTCTACGTGAGGCACTTGAAAGTGAGGACGGCGAGGATACTCCCGATGGGACGAGCGTGCTGCGCGGCCTGCACGCAAAAGTCTACATCGCCACCAACGGGTGGGATACAAGCATCTTTCTGGGATCGGCCAATGCGACCAAGGCCGCCATCGTCGATTGCATCAACGTCGAACTCCTGGCAGGTCTCACGGGCAAGAAGAGCAAGGTGAAGGGAATCGACGAGTTGCTCTCGGCACAGGGCCTCGGGAACGCCCTGGAGCCCTACACGCCCGGTGACCCGCCGGCTGAAGAAGCTGAGATCGTTGTGGCCCGTGAACGCCTGGAGGAAGCACGTGGACTCCTGAGTAAAGCAGCACTGCGGCTTTCCTGTCGGGGACAGAAAGATGCCTGGCAGCTGACCCTCATTCCGCCCGGCCCGGTTTCCCTGCGAGGCATTTCCAGTGCAAGAGCTTGGCCTATCAGCCTCCGTCCCGAGCACTCCGTCGATGCGATGCCGCTTGAACACGGTTGCCCGGTGGCCCTGCCGACGTGTTCGTTGGCTGCCGTCACGGGATTTGTTGCCTTTGAACTGGCGTCGGAGCCTGCGGCTGAGCGGTGCTGCTTTGTTCTGAACCTGCCGGTCGATGGGCTGCCGGAGGAGCGCAGAGCGGCGGTCGTGCGCACGATCGTAGCGAACCGTGAGGGCTTCTTGAAATACCTGCTCTTCCTGTTGGCGGACTTTGAAGAGGATGGCCTACCAAACGAACTCCTCCTTGCGGTTTCCGGCGATGAGGCGTCAAGAGGTTACCGGCTCCAGGATGCGTTTCCGCTGCTGGAGGAGATGACCCGGGCGTTGAGCCGGGATCCTGCAAGACTCCGTTCAATCAAGTCTCTGATCGACGATCTGAATCGATCGGGCGATGGCGACAATCTCGTCCCGCCGGAGTTCATGGATCTCTGGCGAGTGTACGAGGCTGTGCTGCAGGAGGTGGAGCGATGAGTGATCGCTTGGCTGTGGCGCCGATCCTCAGCAGACTCCGGGATTTCCAGCGCAGAACCGTTGAGTACGTCTTCCAGCGCATGTACCTGGACCAGGAGCGCGCGACGCGGTTCCTGGTGGCCGATGAGGTGGGTCTAGGCAAGACGATGGTGGCTCGAGGCATCATCGCCAAGACTATTCGGCACTTGGAGGAGCAAGGGGTCGAACGGATCGACATCATCTACGTTTGTTCGAATGCGGCCATAGCCAATCAGAACCTTAACAGGCTGAACGTCTATGGGAATCGCCACTTCTCGATGGCTACCCGTTTGACTCTGCTGCCCGCTCACCTGAAGGGGCTCAAGGCGAACCGCATCAATTTCGTCAGTTTCACGCCAGGCACGACATTCGATCTGAAGAATCGCAGCGGCGTTATGGAGGAGCGCCGCGTGCTCTACCACATGCTGCGCGAGGAGTTCGACCTGAGCCGTACGGGGCTTCTGAACCTCCTTCAAGGCACGGCAGGGAAGGACCGCTGGCGCGTGTATGCCGACCAGCAAATCGAACTCGATCGGCACCTGGAGCGCCTCTTTCAACAGAAGTTGCGCCAGGATCGAGGGTTGCTGGCCAAGCTCCGAGAGACGGCTGAAGAATTTCATCGGCATCGCGATTTCAGTTGGGATGAGTCCAACCGCCGTTACCAAGTGATCTCGGGACTGCGCCGTACTTTGGCGCGCGTCTGTGTCGATGCGCTGGAGCCGGATCTGGTTATTCTCGATGAATTCCAGCGCTTCAAACAGCTTCTCCACGGTGACGACGACGCGGCGCAGTTGGCACAGGCTCTCTTTGATCACCCCGAAGTCCGAGTCCTGCTTCTGTCGGCGACGCCCTACAAGATGCTGACCTTGCACCACGAGACCGACGAGGACCACTACGAGGACTTTCACCGGACGCTCGAGTTCCTGCTTGGCAGCAAACAAGCCGTCGCGGAGGTGGCGAGCAACTTGGATCGATTCCGGCGCGCCCTTCACGGGCTTGGCCAGGGGTCTGAGGAGGAGGCGGAGCAAAGCAGGTCCGCGATCGAGAATGGACTACGGCGTGTAATCGTGCGGACCGAGCGTGTGCCCGCGACGGAGCAGCGCGACGCGATGCTCTCAGAGCCGACCATCGCGGCGCATCTGCAGCCGGCCGACCTCAAACAGGCGATTGTAGTTGACCAAATCGCGAAGGCGCTGAAATCTTGGGATGCGATTGAGTACTGGAAATCAAGCCCGTATCTCCTGAACGTGATGAAGGAGTACGAGATGAAACGGCTCCTCCGGGCACAAATGAAGCGCCCTTCACAGGAACTAGTGGATGCGCTGGCGCGCGCTCAGAACCAACTGCTGCGCCGCGGTCACTTTGAACGGTATCGCGAGTTGGACCCGGCGAACGGCCGATTGAGGAGCCTGATGGACGCTACCGTCAACCAAGGGCAGTGGCGGCTCCTTTGGCTTCCCCCATCACTTCCGTATTGGCAACCCACTGGCGCATATGCGGACCAGCCGAGCATGACCAAGGCCCTCGTATTCTCGGCCTGGCAAGTGGTTCCGGACGCGATCGCCATGTTTTGCTCCTACGAAGCGGAGCGGCGAATGCTAGGCCAGGAGCGAAGCCGCCCCCGATACAGTTCACTCGTAAAGAGCCGCAGAGGACTACTGCGGTTTGCAGCGTCCACCGAAGACCGCCTCGCCGGGATGCCCCTCTTCTGCCTTCTCTATCCCTGCATCGCGCTCGCCGCGGACCTGGATCCACTGGCAATAGGGCTCGAGTGCGATGGTGGCGGCCTGCCGTCCATTGATTGGGTGAAGGCGCGAGTTAAGGAGAAGATTGCTGCCATGCTGCGGCAGACCGGGTGCTGGCCGACATCTGAGGAAGGACGCGAGGATCAGAGGTGGTATTGGGCCGCGCTGGCGATTCTCGATGCCCGGCATGCTCCGTGGATAAAGGCATGGTGTTCGTCGGGCGATCCTACCGGCTGGCGGCAGGTGGGAGTCGAAGCGGACGAGGAAGCCGCTTCAGGATTCGCGCGTCACGCCGACTATTTCGCCGAGTTCATGGATGGTTCATCGGACCTCGGCCGGGCGCCCGAGGACTTGCTGGACGTGCTGGTCGAGGTGGCCCTCGCGAGTCCCGCAGTCTGCGCGCTTCGCGCGTTGAGAAGGGTCGTCCGCTGGATTGACCTTGACGACAGGGCGCTTCTGAACGCCGCCGCGCGGATCGGCGGAGGCTTCCGGACGCTTTTTAATCTTCCCGAAGTGATGGGATTGTTGAGAGCGGAAGATGGCGGGCTTCCGTACTGGCGGCGGGTCCTGCAGTACTGCCTAGAGGGTAATCTTCCTGCAGTCCTGGACGAGTACTTCCACTGGCTGCGCGAATCACTGGGCTTGGTTGACCAGAACGCCGCCGATTCGGTGACTCAGTTAGGAGAGACTGTGTCGGAAGCCCTCTCCGTCAGGACCTCGCGGCTGGAGGTCGATCAAGTCCGGGTTGCGCCCCGGAGCGGGGCCATTTCGCTCGACCCGTTCAGCCTACGGTGCCGGTTCGCAATGCGTTTCGGCAATGTCCGCGGCGAACAGGATGACAAACTCGCCAGAACGGAGACTGTACAGAAGGCATTCAACTCTCCCTTCCGGCCGTTCATCCTTGCATCCACTTCGATCGGCCAGGAAGGGCTTGACTTCCACCCGTACTGCCACGTGGTCTACCACTGGAACTTGCCTTCCAATCCGGTCGATCTTGAGCAGCGAGAAGGAAGGGTTCACCGCTACAAAGGACATGCGATTCGCAAAAACCTAGCCCTGCGCTTTGGTTTGCGTGGGCTTCGTAGAGTGTACCGCGCTGGCGACGACCCTTGGACCAAGCTATTTGAGCTTGCCGCGGCGGAACGACTAGGCGGCAAGGACGACCTCGAGCCGTACTGGGTGTATCCGGTGGAAGGCGGTTCAAGCGTAGAACGGCGAGTTCCCATGCTGCCCTTCAGTAAGGAGCAGCAGCGCCTTCCAGATCTGCGGGCGAGCCTTGCGGTCTACCGCCTTGTGTTCGGGCAGCCTCGGCAGGAGGATCTGCTCTCGCACCTGAAGGGGCGGACCCCGGAGGACATTGCCCGCTGGCGAATCTCCTTGGCGCCGCCGCCATTGACCCCAGACATTGCGCCGAGCGCCACGCCGGCGGATGTGTCCGTGACCGGCGTCCATCTGTACTGCCGCCGATGTGGTCAAGCCGTGCCTCACCGTTGCGTCGAGTCGGACGCGGCGGAACTTCACTGGCAGTCGGGCGATCAAGTGATGTTCTTCTACTGGTCGCGGAGAAATGGGGGACCGCAGTACTGCCTAGGCGAGGTTGAGGCGGTCAATGACGGAGTGGCGGAAGTCGGCTTCCAGGACTTCAGAGGGATCCTCCGCCGCCGAGGGGGAGACCTCTTCTGGGATTCGAACTCACGCGAGCGATGTCGGCTCGTAAGCCATTGGGATCCGTCCGGTGGAGCAGCGATCGCTCTCGTTTGCGCGAAATGCGGAGGGCACTACTCACACTCCTGCAGTGTGGACCCGGTCCCGCCCTGTCACGAGTTCAAGCACGGCGAACGGATTCTCGTCGTATATCCACCGGCCGAAGGCATCGATGCCGGCACGTTCACGGGTTCTATCGTGCGTAGCAGTGGAACAGTGGTCAGGGTGAACTTGGAATATGAGGACACATCATGGGAGACGGTTCACTTGGCTCAGAATGGCGATGGCGGTTGGCTGGACCTGGAATACGGCGTTCCTTGCCACGTCGTGGTCCGCGAATGAGCGGGCGACGTCCTTATGATCGGTACCTCGTCCTCCCCGCACGGGGCGAACCCTCGCCGGAAGGAGAATTGAGTATAACGTCAAACTGAGGAGGGCCAATGGCGACTGATCTCAAAGCACTTCGGGTATTCCTCGCCAGCCCATCGGACGTACAAAAGGAGAGGCGAGCCTTTCGCTCCATCGTCGAGGGCCTCAATGCAGAGAAGGCACATCCGCTCGGCTTCCACTTGATCCCGATCGGCTGGGAGGATACGGTTCCCTCAGAGGGCAGGCCCCAATCAGTAATCAACGATGACATTCGAACCGCGGACTTAGTTATTGTTCTTCTTTGGAGACGATGGGGTTCTCCAACAGGGATGTTCAGCTCTGGAGTAGAAGAGGAGTTCGATCTTGCGAGAACCCTGAACCGTCAATTCAGACGGCCTTCAATCTGGATCTATTTCCGGCATGCAGGGGCACGCGGGCACCTCTGTTCAGCGGGGCAAATGGACCATGTCGAGGCTTTCCGAGACAAGCTCGATGCCGAGCAGGAGTTCCTCTATCAAACCTTCCGTTCTGTCTCGCAGTGGAAGGTCCTTCTTCGACGTCACTTGTGCCAGTGGTTGGACAAACTCCAGAGCTGCGACTTGGGCCACTTCCCTGGAATTCTGACTGCGAATGGGTCGACGACGAGGCACCCACCTGATGAGATCACATGCTCGCTCGCCGTGGATCTTAGGTCATTCAGCTCCGATTGGCTCCGCGCTGATTTCTTCATCCGTGGGCCGCGAATTGGACAATTCGGCCGCCATGATGAACAGAACATTGATCGCGGGTTGAGCGAGAAGAATCTTTATCATGCGGCCACACAAAAAGAAGCAGACCGAAAGCCGAACTACTTCCTGACTTACTGGGGGTGGTACGGCCTGAAACGCTCTTCTGAGCTGCCATGCAAAGAGTGGTTAGATCTAACTGTGGCTGCAATTACATCCCGACTCAGGGATGACTGCTGGGTTGAGGCCGTAGTGCCACCGCAGTACACTGACGGAGCGCTCGCCCCAGAAAGACGCACTCGGTCCATCCGGCACACAGCCAAAGCGGCAGAAATCCTGATGCTACTTGGCCAGCAGCCGGATCTCGTTTCGAGGGTGGGTTGGAGTTTGATCGAAAGTGCGAAGCACTTGATGAACGCAGATCACGGCTGGAAGGAATTCATCGAGTCCGAAGATATTTCTTCGCTTTGGTCATCTGTTTACGTGTTTAGGCTCCTAACACTTCTGGTCAGTCCGATTGACGCCATGCCAGTTGCCGCAGGCGAGACATTTCGCAAGAAGGCGATGCATCTACTGACCGAGACCGAGCTTTTCATCGAAAGCGAGTGGCGTCGTGCACGGTGGGGCATTTCGCCCGCCATGCCGTCAGACGCGAACACCCCCATAATGCTTGTCGAGTACGGACCGCTCGCCCGCAATCGGCAACTAGTCGAGTCCGCGCGCCAACACCTGTTGCGCCGAGTTCGAATGAATGGCGCGTTGACGCTGAAGAACTGCCTGCCGTCCACCTATGCTCTTGCCATTCGCTACTCGATGGCTCTGGCTCTAACCCGGCCTAAGAACGCCAGGATCTCCCAACGAGAGAGGGCGCTGTGGCTATGGCTGAGGCACAACTTCGATCCCAACGTGCCAATCAATACCTGCGATGCCGCCTTCCTGTCTGACCTGCTCAGGGATTACGCTGCTACGGATTCAACCGTGCCGAAGTGAATGGTTCTCTTCGGCGCGCGACGCACTCAGTCTACTTGCCGGCGCCTGTACCGCCTCCGCCACCGGTTTCATGCATTCCCGGTCGATCAATCTAGCGATCAAGGATCAGTGTGGCAAGCATCCAAGCGCCCCCTGACTATTCTGCCCCTCTACCTGCGCTGACACTTGCAGTGGAAGGCGCGAACGCCGTTCCTACCCCGTACAGAGCCCGGTGACTTTGCCCGCCCAGACTGGCCCGCCCAGAGTGGCCGTTGCGATCGTCCTCCGTTTCTGATAGTCCTATAAGGGTTTACGAGTACAACGAACAGCCGGCGTTTTCTGTTCTTCCGTGGCAAGCGCCGTGTTTCTGCGCCGCCG
The DNA here is from genome assembly GCA_050261515.1 of Acidobacteriota bacterium. Lineage (GTDB taxonomy): Bacteria > Acidobacteriota > Terriglobia > Bryobacterales > Bryobacteraceae > JBLNDJ01. The sequence continues at coordinate 37,589 of JBLNDJ010000060.1, forward strand.
CCAAGAGGACGCCGATCTATCGGAGACGAGTTGACCCCATGCAAATCGTCCGTGCTGCGAGTTCACGCTGCGGGGGGCATCAACGCCTATGCTGACCCTGAAGGTAATCGGCTTCCTTTTCGTCGCGTTTATGGCGGTTTGCTGGATCCGCCCATCATTCAGACACCTCTTCCACGAGATCCCGCCGGCAGTCGTCAGGTGGGCGTACTCCGTCCTGACTATCTATGGACTCCTCCTCGGCCTCAAGCTGATCTTTCTCAAGGAACTCGAGGGAAGCGTTCAGCAATATCTTGAGGAAATCTTCTTGCCGGGGATCTCGGCGGGTCGGACGCCCCTAGTGTTGGCTGCCGTGTTTGTGTCGCTGTTCTTCGTGCTCGCGAACCTGACGCGTTCCTATTACAACCTGCACCGCATCGAGGACGATAATGAGGATTCTGCGCTGAGGGCTCTCATCAAGACCCTTTCAGGGCCTGCCAAAGGCATCGAAGTGCTCCTCAGGCTTTTCATGTTTGCGATCATTGCGTATCTCACAAAAACCATCGCCTCAATTGACCGAGAGATACCAAACTCTGGATCTTTGCTGAGCGTGGAGGCCTTCCGTGCCCAGTTCGATACCTTTTGGCACTTTACGAGACACTACTATGTTTGCCTGCTGCTATGGGATGGCATTATCTGGTACGCGATCAGACCCCTGCCTGCCGGCACATCCAAGACCACGAACTCCAGACTGCTATGGATTCAGGCCGTGCCTGTGCACTCGGCCGGCCTGGTGGTCAGTCTCATGATGTGCCTCCCGCGACACAGCAAGGCTCTCTCGGTATACGCCGACCTCTGCTCCATGGTTGCCTTTATTGCGGCTGTGGGTGGTTGCGTCCTCTTGTTGATCTCGGCAATTCTGGAGGCGCCGACCGTCTTCGGGTCGCTGCGATCACCGAAAAGCACTCCTGCACCCCAGATCCCTGCTGCCGCATCGGCAGAAAGTGAGGCCTAATTACATGAGCACGCTTCGAAAGCATACGTCGCTTGTTGTTCTCTCGGTGTGCCTGAGCGCGGCTATTGGGTGTAACCAAGCACGTGAGCCGCGTACCGGCTCCTCTACCCTGCGCATCGGCATATTACAGCACGGGTCCTCCATCCCCCTGATCGTAGCTTATGAACGCGGCCTCTTTAAGAAGCGCGGCATCGACGTCCAACTGACCACCCTCACCGCCGACCAACACATGCCCAGTCTGCTCAAAGGCGACGTGGATGTCATCTCTCCAAGTAGTTTCCCCGTGATTTTCTCAACATTTCAACAGAACCCTGGCACGATTCAATGCTACTTGGTAGGCGGTGAGTCAAAGACGGGCGACGTCTTATACGGGATGGTTGTACGAAAGGATACAAAGTACGCATCCCTGGGCGACTTGGTTGGCAAGACCATTGGGAGTGCCTCGAAGTTCACAACAGTGAACCTTCGAAATGTTCTGAGACACAAGTTTCATGATCGAGCGCAAGCCACAACTGTTCGAGAATTTGGAGATCGATCGCTCTTGATCACGGGATTGCAGAACGGCACACTCGATGCGGCTGTCGTGGACCAGCCGGCGCTGTCATCGACTGTTTTCCAGGACGGGTTTAGGGTGATCGAGAAGAACTTCAGAGCCGAGTACTTGTTTGAACCGTATTGGAGTGGTTCAGGGGTTGCCAGTACGGCATGGGTGAAGGCCAACCGTGGGAAGTACGAGAGTTACCTTGATGCCATCGATGATGCTCTGCGCGTCTGCAAAGAGGACTCACGAGCAACGAAAGAGAGTTTCATTAGGCATTTCTCCCTAAAAGAGGTACGAGTTGACGCCATTGGAATGTACGTTTATCCGAATGCTCGATTCGTCCCGCAAGAGTCGTTTGTCGGAGCCTTGATGAAGATGCTAGTTGAGAATAGGCTGTTGGCCGCCGAATTCGATGCACGGGAACTCTTTTATCGTCGCTGAAGGACTAGTTGCGGTGGTTACCGTTGACGGCCTGACCGTGAGCGTGGACGGTCATGTTCTGCGATCCGGCATTTCCTTCCAATTGAAGCGAGGCGAAATACTTCGCATTGCTGGTCCAAACGGTGCTGGCAAGAGCACACTCATTCGGATGCTGATTGAGGCGGGGCTCAACGCACGGCGGGAGGTGACATACGGCTTTCAGTTCGATCTTGGCAGGACGGTCAGCCACGTACCTCAGAATGCGAATGAGACGCTTCTCCCGTGGCTCAGCTGTCGAGAGAATGTAATGATTGGGCTCTCAAGAGCAAGCAAGGTGTCGGTCGATGCATCTTTTGTTGAACTCGCCTCCAACTTCTTGGGAGCTAAGGTCAAAGGACGAGACGTGATCGAGGCCCTCGAGAATTACAAGAAGGGAGTTGACATATTCTCGTTGAGTGGTGGCGAAAGACAGAAACTAGCGATTTTGAGGGGAGCTATCTGCTGCCCTCGACTGTTCGTGCTGGATGAACCGTTCGCGGAGTTGGACAAGATGGCAGTATGCGCTCTGGAAGCGTACCTGCGGAAGTTCGCTGCCACCGGTAGCGTGATCCTAGTGACACATCAGGACGTGGATCTGGCGTACGGCACCGAGGTTAACCTATGAAGATGGCCACGGTGCGCACAGACTTGCGAGTTGCCGTCGTGGTGTTGGTGTCGTTAGTTGGGTGGTTGACGGTGTGGGAGGCCCTCGTACGATCTCACGTCCTCGTTTCAAGCGTGTTGCCTTCGCCGAGCACTATTGTCAAGACGATGTTCGAGCCAAGGTTTCATCAGGACGTTGGAGGTAGCGCAATTGCGTCGACGTTCGGGTGGACGATCGGAGCCTGGGTTTTGGGAACCTGTATTGGGTTAGCTTTGGTTGCAATCGGCCTTAGGCTAAAGTTCGTAAGTCATTCGCTGGCCTTTGTTCTATTGGCGGGCAGGACACTCCCTTCAGTGATAGCTATTCCGATTTTCGCTGCCGGCATGGGCATCGGGCGGCGCACTGGTTTTGCTTGTGCGGCGTTTCTTTGCGTGTGTTATTGCGTTCCCACTCTCGATGAGTCGATGAAGTCAGTAGCGGCATCCAGGCGCGTGCTCCGTGATGCTCTCGGCTTAGGAGGATGGCAGGCATTCTGGCTAGTAGTTTTCCCGGGGATTGGCAGGGCTGTTCGCGCGATTGGCGTGCAATCTTTTGGCATTGCCTTGGTGGTGACGGTCGCCGGCGAAATGCTCCTGTCTATTGACAGAACTGTCGGCGCAGAGGTCGCCAACCTAGCGTGGCTGGTTCGAATGGTGGAGGTCTATGCGCTTGTCGGGTGGCTGATTCTGTGTTCGATCGCCTTCAACATCGCGACGTACTTGCTCCCTCACATACTTGCGTTCCCAGCAAAGCGCATTGCGTTGTTTATGGAGCGGAGGCTGGGAGAGGGGGTTTGAGTAAGGACAATGGTCCAGTTTACAGAGCAGATTGCCAGTAATTACCGCGAGACTAGGTACATGCCTCCGAAAGTTGGCAGAAACCTGGTTTTTGCGGGCATGGACCTGAAGGGGGCGGGGAATCGACGGCCTCGAGTGGTTGCGGACGTTGGATGCGGAGTGGGCCGGTTCTTGCCTGCTTTGGACGACTTCGCAGGCGTTTACAGTGTCTGCGCGTACGATCTAAGTGTGGACATGCTCAACAAGGCTAGCAATGCAGTCGCGGACCGAACTGCAGTTCACCTGATTCAGCGTGACTGTTCCTTGCCTCGTGCGATGGAGCCCGAGGCATTCGACTTGGTGCTTCTCCATTGGATACTAAACACGACGCCAGCATGGTACGAGATTGTTGGAAACTGCACAAAGGCGTTGAGGCCCGGCGGTGTACTGCTGTGGTTTGAAGAGCGGGGAACGCTCTACGAAGCAGTCGACGGTAACGCGGCCGAAACCGCCCTTGATGGCAATGGTGCCCCCATAGAGTTCTGGCTGGAATTCTATGAGGGCTTGGGGAAATGGGGCGAAAGAGAGAGCCTCCGAAGGCGAGAGGGAGTGTCGATGGGCGCTGAGACCTCGCTGGTCGCCATTGCTGATAGGGGACTCAAGGTCTCGCAGTTGGCTGGCGCGAAGTTCTCATGGACGAGCTTCGTCACAATGGAGTGGCTTGTTGTGAAGGTTCTGGCCCCAAGATGCTTCACCAATCTCTCGGCGATCCCCGAGCCGGTCTATGATCGCGCATTAAGAAGGCTCTCCAAATGGCTGAGGGATCACCCGAGTGTGGCACGGATGCCGATTCGACTGGACTACAAGGCGGCCCCGGTCGTCGCGGTCAAAGCCTGAGCCCGCGTTCGATTACAGGTGGGGGGCGACGCCTGCGCCGGTGGCGTTGCATTGTTGCGAACAAATGACTTAGGATTCGAGGCCTCAAGGCCTCACGGGTTGGCGTACAGAAGTATGTACCCCAAAGTGGATCCAGCAGCGCTCCTAACTGTGAGCACTCCAGCCCATCCGGAGGGATTGCTTGCGGCGCCGAGTTCGGCAAAGCGGTAGCCGGGGCCGGAGCCTCCGGCGAGGATGAGTTCGCCACTGGCCGTGAGCTCCAGTAGGGTACTGTCGGCGAGGTTGGAGCCGGGGCCGTGGACCTTCAAGGGCGAGGTGGTGGAGTCAGGCGCGGCGATGACGGTGGGGCCGGCGGCGAGGCCGGAGTTGACGTGCGGTGTCTGGGAAGCCCAGGTGCGGGCGTAAGCCTCCTGCGGATCGGTGCCTTGCTGGAGGCACGCACCCCAGAGGTGGATATCGCCGGTGGTCCAATCGTCGCCGTTGCCAGCGAACTGGCGGACGACGATCCAGAGGTCGGTTTGGCCGCTCGCGAGCGTGCCGGTGCTTTTGAATCGCTGCCACGAGGCCGTCAGCGTCACCTGCGTGGGCCCGGCCAGGTAGGCGGCGTATGCGTTGTTGACGATGGCCAGCGAGATCTTGCGCGTGCCGGATGGGACGCGGGCCCAGACGTAGAAGGTGTAGGTGCCGCTGTCCGCGAGGCCGGCGATCTGCTGCTGGATGACGGGTGTCGTGGTGACGGCACTGATCACATCCGCCGTCTGGTTGCCGTCGGGCGCGATGATGGCGTTCGACGTGACCGAGCAGGAGCCGCCGTTCTTGTCCCAGGCGGCCGCGGCAAAGTTCTCGGAGTGCTTCGCCAGGTTTTCAAGCGGGCCGCCGATGGTTTGGTGCGGGCCGCAATCAACGGGGCCGGTGAAGTGGTCGCCCGCACGGTCGGCCGGGACGTAGCCGAGCGCGTTGGTGATCTCGCCGGCTACTGGCGGCGCGGCGTCCACGACGACGCTGACCCGGTCGTTGGTCGGGTCGTCGGCGGCGTCGAGAGTCACGCGCGTGCCCTCGACCAGATTGATGGCACGCCGGGAGCCGACGTCGGCGCCGTTGTGCTGAACCTTGTGGGGCAATTCGCCGCTCACGATGTCACTGGCGGTGTGGGTGTGCCCCGGAAGGTCGGCCGCCGCGAGGTTGCCACCCGCCGTCACGCGTCCCTTCGCATCCACCGTGACTTTCGGATACGTGCCTGGGAAAGCGCCGGAAGCCGGCAGCGACTGCACACCCGACTCGACGGCCAAGCCGCCCGCCGGATCGACCTGCGCGATGCCCTTGCTCGCATATCCAGCGTCGGGATAGGAAAACGTGCCGAACGTCTGCCCGGGCGCGAAGTCCACGATGGCATCCATGGCGAGATGGTTCTGGGTGTTTAAAGCCATCCCGAGATCGCCCGAGTCGTCGGCCTTCCGCCACTTCACCGCGCCGGCGTTGGGCAGCCGGACGAGGCCGGTACCGGATTTCGCGCCGGATCCGAACTGCGCGCCATCCTGGAACGTCTTGTTGCCGGTGACGACCTGGTCGCCGGCGGCGCGGACGTAGTTGCGCGTGGCCGCCGTGCCGAGTTCGTTCTCGATCGCCAGGACCGCGGACTGGAGCGCCGTCAGGAAGCCGGAGACCATGTTGGCCCGGACCGTGGAACCGTTTTGGTGCACGGCGGCAACGGTCCCGAAGGCGCCGCGGATGCAGCCGGTGAACTGGGTCGCGGTCTTGGCCGTGTAGACGATCAGTTCGTCGTCGATGGAGAGGATGCCGTAGGCGTCGGCGAAGCCCACCGATGTGGATTCCACGCTGATCGTCGAGTCGCCGGCGCCGACGGCATTCGTCGCAGTGGTTTCGAGTGGCTTCGACTGGAAGGCGTCGACGGGCGTGAACAGGCTCGACGCGTCGTCGAACGCGGTTGGGAACTTAGCCATTGAGACCTCGACTGTTGCAGGGGAAGCGGTTGAGTGCCCCGTCTGCAGGCGGGGCAAAGGGCACCGCGATGAAGACAGGCTCGGCGCGCACGGCGCGGGGCTTGTGGTAGATCGCGCTCTGCGGCAGTCTCCCGGTGAGCGCCGTCAACGGCACCGGCCTGCTGTTCAGGCAGAACTGGTCGAAGGCCCAGAAGCACAATGATCCGATGTCGGTCTGCTTCCACATCGAGTAGGCCTGTAGGTATGGCGGGTCAGCGGTGCCGAAGATGCCCGCCAGGTACATGCACTCATCGCCCGGACGACCCAGCCCCAGCGGGAAGCGCATCGTCTGCTTCATGAGCACGGCGCTCTTCTGCCGGACGTCATAGTCGAAGCCTTCAGCACGGAAATACTTCACGCCGTAGCCGGAGGTCTTCCACTGCTCGGGCAGGTTGACGTGCATGTTCAGGCGGCGGAAGCCGGCGTTCGGTGCGGGCTTGCCCTGATTGGCGTCGAGCGGCCACAGGCACTCGAAGACAGCGGACGGGTGATAACGGCGCACATAGTCGATGACCTCGGAGCAGTACTCCCAGATGCGGTCGCGCAGGAAGTCGGCGGTCTGCTGATCGTCTGCTGGGTTGTCGGTGTTGGCGACGAAGCGGTGCATCGGGCGGCCGAAGCGGGCGAAGAAGTCGGCCTTGGTCCCGTCGTCGTAGAAGGGCATCCCGGAGTCGTTCGGGAAATACCACCACTGCGTCTCACCGAACTGAAGAACGATCGGCTGCCCGGCGGCCGCGAGTTGATCGGCGCACTCCTTGTACATCTGCTTGAGGTACGCCCGGACCCGCGAGCCGAAGTGCATCTGCGTGGACGGCACGGGCAGGTCCACAGGCGCGCCGTCCCAGTAGCGCGCGGCCATGGCTGCCGGGGGCCGGTAGCATTCCATTGAGAAGGCGAAGCTCGCCGGGATGCCCGCTTGGTGGAGTTGCGATGCCAAGTCACGAATCCAGTTGCGGGCGCCCTGCGTCATTACCGGCGAGATGGTATCGATCATCTCCCAATCGCCCTCGGCACCGGCCGTAGAGAGGTTCGGAGTCCCCTCGAAGACGGTCAGGCTGGCGCTCGTCGTGATGGAGAAGGTGTAGCCCGGCGCGCGTGAACGGATGTTGAGGCCGCCCGAAGAACTCGTGCACCAGACGCCGGGGAAGGTCACGTTGAGCATCGCGCGAAGGTGGCCGGCGACGTCGGCGTCGCTGAGCCCTGCCCCCGGCGAGAAGTAGAGCGTTGTCCCCGACAGGTTGATCCACAGCGGCTCATCCGGCTGCCAGGCGCCGAGGCTCACGGCGCAGTTCGGGTAGGTCGCCTCGACGCGCCGCCGCTTGTTGTTCCAGAAGACACCCATGTAGACGTCGGCGTGGCCGCGGAAGCCGAGCGTGTCGAGGTGCCAGACGTGCCAGGCCGGCGGCTTCTTGCAACCATGGTCCGTATCGAAGTCGATTGCGAGCGAGATGTTCTCGTACACCTCCGGAGCATCCGGCACATCCTGCGGGACTAAGGGCCAGAGGTAGTCGTAGTAGAAGAAGTAGCCGGTGCTGGCCGCGTTCTTGTCGAACAGCGCCGTGATCTCGACGAGGTGCGCGCCGGGGGCGATGTCCGCGCCAATCCTTTTCATCGCAGCGAGGCCGTTGTAGTCGTTCAGGTAGAGATCAAAGACCTGCGGTGCGCCGCCGTCGATGACGACCTGAATCTTGCCTGCGCTCGTGCCGAGCCAGGTCCCGACGTAGAGATCGTGGAGCGCGTCGCGTTGATAGCGGACGGTCACTCGGCGCAGGTCATTCGCCGACGACGGCGCGCAGCGCTTCGCGTGGCCGCCACTCCACCAGCCAACGGTGTAGGGTGCCTCCTCCCAATATCCGAGGTAGCTCGCACCCTTGGTCTCCTCCAGGCGGTCGTTCTCGTTCGGACCTCCGACCTTCAACGCCGTGGGCCCGGAGAGCGTGATGTTCGAGATCGCGACCTGCCATTCCACATCGGAACGGGTTCCAGTGATCGTTGAGATCCACTGGACGGGAGTACCGGTGCTCCAGGCCTGGGGAGCCGAAGAGTCTTCGCCACGACGGACCAGGATGCGGTAATACCAGGTGGTCGGTACATCCGGGTCCGGCTTGACCAGGCCGAAGTTGGCGAGGCAGGTGATGCGCTCCTCGTTCGTCGCATTCCCGACGTAGTACTTCGTGCCGCCGGACATCGACTCGGCGTTGGTGAGGCGCCATTCCTCCTCCGTGGCCGCAGACGAAGCGCCAACCGCCTCCGCCAGCAGCCCGCCATTGGCCAGACCAAACTCCACGTCCTCAAAGCGCGGCGCGAAGGTCAGGTGCACTTTCACGATGTCCGTTGCTGGCACCGCCACAAGCGACTGCCGGTCGCCATTGTTGTACCCCGCCAAGGAGCCGAACGGGAACTGGAAACGGTACGTCCGGTCGTTGCGGGCACCCTGGACCATGCTGGCCGAGGACGTCACACCATCCGCAAGGACCACGACCGCGTTCTCCGGATCCACGGACTGGCGCACCGGGATTCCGTTGGCCTCGCGCCCCCATTGGCCTATCTGCCCGGTGAGCCCCAGGTTGATGTTCGCCGACGTGTTGGTCGTCCCGAAGCCAGCGACAGCGAGGCTTGCGGGCTGTTCGCCGTAGTCAGGTAGGGGGTGGTCCACGATGCGGTCTCGGAGCGTGCGGCCGAAATGGCGCGCGCGAGGCAGCACACGGCAGGTGATGTTGTAGATCTTCCCGTAATGCGGCTTGGTGAAGTACGCCGTGAAACTGCCTCCCCCGGCTGAGAGAACCTTCACGACTTCATCGTGCGCGGTGCCGATGTCGACGCCGACGTAGTCGCCCGCGCGGATCTCGCCTGATGAGGCAACCTGCGCCGTGTAGATGCCCGGCACGAAGCGCGTGAGCGTCGCCGGCGCAGAACCGCTGTTGGTCGAAACCCGGACCGGACCATTTACGCCAGCCTCAAGGCTTACCGTGATAACGTTGCCCGAGGCGCTGCAATCGACCAGGTAGCTGGAGATGCCGACCATCGACGCCAGGCGGGACGCGATGTCGGCGGCATCCGTCGCACCCGCCTCTTGAATGCCTGCGCCGCCGCCGTTGACCAACAGGTAGTGGTAGAAGTTGGGGTCGTCCTGCCACCAGATGGACTGCTCACACGAAGGCGCGTCCACAGCGCCGATGTTGTTCAACAGGCGAGTTTCGAGGTTGCAGAACGCGATGGCCTCGGGCGACGTGCACGACCAGCGCGTGCCCATGAAGTAGACGTATGCCGCGTCCGTGAGCGCTGGCGTCGGCCCGCCGACGAGCGCATCCAGGTCCTCGGCCTTCTTGTCTTCGAGGGCGATATGGAACGAGCCCGGCGTGAAGCCGCCGGAGAGCACCGAGCAGTGCGCCATCAACGGGACTTCGTAGATGTCGCCGTTACCGGCGGTGATGGTCAGCTTGTCCCACCCGACCGAAGAATACTTCACGCAGTCCGGCCGGACGTTGCCCTCCTCCCCATTCACGGGCAGCACTTGCATGTCGAATCGCAGCGTGACAACCGAGAGATCCGTCACTGGCAGTGGCTTCAGGCGCAGGTGGTTGTAGTAGTCGTAGGCGCTGAAAAGTTGGACATTGGCGAAGTCCTCCGCCGCCTGGAAGATGCCAGAAATCTGGACACCCGTCTCGTTGGCGTCGTGGATCGTGGTGGTGGCGGCGCGGCCGGAAAATCCCTGCAGTTGGATGGTCCTGCGGGGATCGAACATGTGGAGTGGTTCGGAGGGCATCGAATCGAATTGGTCGTGAACGGAAGGGTTCCCGAACTTCGGTCAACACTGCGAGGAGCTATCTGTCGAGCGGGCAACAACTTGTCATCCGGTCGGCTCGTCAAGTTTACTCGGCGCCCTCGGGCAGAGTTATCTTAGACAGCGAGTGGGAATTGTCGTCACATCGTTCGGCTTCAACGTGTGGAATGCCAGGTTGTCGGGGCACGGGACGGAACATGAATATCTCTTTGCGCTATATTTGCAGTTCGTTACCGGTTCGTATCAAATGCCTGCTGAAGGCGGAAGAGAGTGATGATCGAAGCGTTTGATTCTGCGGCACGCCTAAACGTACAGCTGTCGCAAGTTCTCAGTGGCGAGTACCCTGATGATCGGCGGGTGACAATCACGCTCGCCTACTGCAACCTGGCGCTGGATCATCACACGGCCATCGTGCTGCTTTTCAGAAACAGGCTCTATGGTTCTGGGCTGGCTCTCGTGCGCCCCGTCTTCGAAGCGATGCTTAGGGCGCATTGGGTGGTGGGCTGTGCTAAAGACGCCGAGGTGGACCAAGTTGCCGAAGATCCCGACTTCGACATAATGAGCCGTGTGGATCCAGACCGCGTTGACACCGCGTTTCAGGCAGACGGTTTTTTCAGGCAGGCAAAAACTGATGCATGGAAAGCCATGAACGCCTACACCCATTCGGGTCTCCCGCAACTCGCTCGGCAATTCTCAGGCTCAAAGGTTTCTGCTTCCTATAGCGACCAAGACGTAATGGAAGGGTTGCGGGCCGCAACAGCATCGGTGTTGCTACTTGGTTATCTACTCGCCAAGTCCACGGGCCGGAATGATGCAGTTGCGCAGGTGGAACAGCTCTTGGATCAAGCCCCCTGACCATCGGCAATGCGCATGGCAACAACTTCCCCTCCTGTCAGCCGGCCGTCCTGTTCCTGCGTGTAGCTGAAAAAGTGCGCTGAGGACTGTTCGACATGAAGCGCTGTCGGGTTATCGCCCAAGACAAGCCGCCACTGCGGAAGCTCGATCTTGCACCCGGCGAAAAACTGAAGATTCACAATTATCGGGCTGTCTGGATTGGCTATGACCGTCAAGATATGCCCCGGCGGGCCGTCTGGATTTGACGCTGTCCCGCACTCCGTCAGGAATTGGCGATGGTCTCCTGCGCCGTCTCTGATGAAGCTCCTCAGGTCCCGGAACGCGCCTTCATTGCCGGTGATCGTCGGGATGTACCGCAGGGCGTAATGGAAACCTATTTTGGCAAGAGCACGGAAGTATGCTGGACCGAATTCGCCCTTCAAGAACTGCCGCGAGACGCGCCCGCCCTTGCGTCTCTGGAAAACAAAGGTCCAGTGAAGCTCGTCGCACATCGCCTGAACCCGGTCCTCGTCACCAGAGGAAGCTATGACCTGTGCTTTGGGTATCGGAAAAGTGACGCCCGCCGCCCGGAAGAGATCCACGAGCTCACGGCCAGTCCTAATCTCGGTGGGAATCGGAATGTGGTGCGTTTCCTCCCCCTGATCATCGAACAGAACGAACTGCGAAATCTCTTTGATCGTTCCTGGCTTAGTGTCAGTCTGCCAGAGGATCTCCCGGCCGGTCTCCGGATCGGGTCCGTACATGTACAGGTGCTTGCCGCCGATTTGTTCAGGCTGGTAGAGATGAGCGGGTCTCCGCGTCCTTTTACTGCCGTGCGTTTGGCCCTTGATCCAGCCAGTGCTTCTCACAACGGCTTCCGGGCTGCGCCTGCAGAATTCGCGTTCCAGCGCGCTTATGGTCTCATTGCATTTCTGGCAGAGTCGATTGAGAAGCGGCTCGAAGTGCTGAAACCGGCCAAGGCACTGCGGAAGGTAATGTTCGCGGGCGTCGGCTTCACGTTCCTTGCAGTAAATGCAGAGCATTCTCTTTCACTTTAGGCGACTGGATAGCACCCCCGGATATCCAAAGTAGATGTACACTCAATCTGCTCTCCAGCACCAGCGACGGAACCGAGGCGATCCCAAATCCACTTCATGCCCTGGAAGCCGAACTTACTCACGTCTGAATCACCACCGTCAGGTCCGAGCCTGGATTCGGCGACGCCACTGCCTTGATGTCGAACGTGAGGTCGTTGCCTTCATGCAGGATCGGTGTCGGCCAGATGCAGGGGCGAATCGAACAGGCAGGGTGGTCCTTTGTCACCACAGCATCGAAGGTCTGCGCCGCCGGATCGACTGCCAGGACTTCGACGCATTCCTCGTTCGCCGTCCCGAACTCCAGGAAAACAAACCGCCCTACCTCGAGCCCCGTAGTTGAGGCGTCGTAGGAGGCGGTTGCGACGGTTTGCGCCGTGCCACTGCCGGTGATCGCGTTTAGGCTGAACAGCCCGTAGTCGGCGTACGGCAGGCGGCGCGTCTCCGGCGGACCATAGCCGGCGTCGACCAGATAGTCGTAGGTGGTTCTGTACCCGTCCGGCAGCTTCTGTGCGATGCCCATCTTCTCCAGCACTTCCCAGGTCCCGCCACCGTCCCGGCTGATCTTCACTACATATGCGGACTGCCCGTCAGTGGTTGGCTGCTGCACGTAAGCGAACACGCACCGGAGCGAGGCCGGATCGTGGACCTTCATGGGGATCGCCACTTCGTCCTGCGCCGCGAGAGCGCCGGGAATCTGGAACGTGTAGGCGCCGCCAGAGCACGTCCGTTCGCCAGGCATGAACGGCTCGTTGTGGTGGGAGAGCGGGAAGACGGTAAATGGACCGTAGCCGAAGTGATTCGCCACTCCGACGACTGCGGCCACGATGCAGGCCGACGGGAGCTTTGCTTCGATGCGCGCGGGCAGTCCCGGCGTCCGGAAGAACCCCTTCTTCACTGCCATGGTGAACATCTTCATGTCGAGCCGGTAGAACCGGACACCCTTCAGATGGGCGCTTTGCAGCGTCTCGAACGAGGCCCAGTCTTCGCGCGCGTCGCCGACAGGCCGCCGCTGGATCTGGAAGGAACCAGAGGGAACCACGTCACCGGTGTCGCCGGGTCCGACGATCTGCGCGCATTCGTAGGACCGGCGGCCAGAGTGGACCGCGTCGGCAGCCTCGTCGTTGCAGATGATGTAGTCGCCGACGCGGAAGGTGCGCGCCGTGTCCGGATTCACGGTGCAGGAAACGGTCACGGGATCGGTGTCTTTGTCGATGGCGGCGTCGAGACTGGCCCACAAGTCCGTGGCGAGTTCATCCACGTAGTAGAGTCCCATCGCGATCTCCGTCGCGCCGGTGATGTTCAGGTTCCCTGCGGCGTCTGGCTCGACCGCGAGATCATCGACAGCGAACGAGCCGTAATCCAGGAGCTTCGGCGTTCCATGGACGATCCCCGGCACGCCGGTGTCGATGAGAACCTCCTCGGGCACCGGGGCAGCAACGACATCGGCAGGTTTCGGCCCGGCGACCAGGTCGTACATGGAGTCCGCGGTGGTGCGGCCCTGGATGTCGATCGAATAGTCCTTGTTGAGCCGCCAGGAAGTCACCCGGAACTCGCCAGAGCCGTTTGGCATGTCCGGATGCGTCATCGAGCACACCATGCCCGGCTCGGTGTTGAGCGCGAGCACAGTGGTCCGGAACGACAGTTGGCGCGCGGCCTTCCACTCCGCCGGCGACGTGCCGCCGAGTTCCTCGCGCATGCGAACGCTCACGATGCGCGCCGCCTGGGACTTGGACGCCGTCCCCGAGAGGTTTACGTTCGACTTCAGGAACAGCGGGCCGGCGCCGCCACCGATCAATGTGGCGTGATCGATGTCGTACAGGCTGACGGAGTTGTTCACGAACTGGTAGTCCTCGTCGGCAAAGTTGGCCGTGAGGTGGTTGAAGGACGGCTTCAACGGAGCCAGTTGCAGGGAGTTGAAGAGGATGTTGCCCTGAGTGAATGCTTCGACTGCAGAGGAGTTCTCCCGGACGCCGATCTTGAGCTTGCCGAAGGCGAAGGTGTAGTAGCCCAGGCAGTTCATGAGAACTTCCTGGAGCCAGTCGCGGAGGGGCTTCTCCTCCTGGAGTACGCCGCGGAACTTGAACTGCGTCTCGCTGCCGGTGCCGACCAGTTTGGTGACCTGGTCATTGCAGATTGCCGCGGCGTCGATGGCCGCCTGCACGTCGAACAGCGCTTCGGCCAGGTCCAGTTGCTGTGTGGTGGCGTTGGAACCCAAACGCAGGCCGCGCGCCCGGAGCAGCATGTTGATCGCGACCCAGACCGGATTGGTGAGCGGCGGGCCGTAGACACGCACGCCGGGCGAGGTCCACACCCAGCCGCTCATGCCCGACTGGACGTTGGCGACCATGGCGTGATCGCCGGGCTTCGACAGTTGGAGGCCCTTGGCGTCGCTGCGCCGGATGACGATAAATGCTGTCCCAGCGGCGAAGTTGTCCTTGTAGGTGGAGTTGCCGGAGTAGACCTTGCGCCAGTCACCGCCAGTGGTGTTGCCGGATTGATCGAGGGAGAAGAAGTCCGTTGGTGCGGCAGGATCGGCCCCGAGGCACTGGCGCAGACCGTAGTTGTTGTTGGGGTAGCCGTGGTGCGCCTGGCCATCAAGCGTGCTGCCGACGAACGTCTCGGCGGCGCCGTCGTTGTCGAGGTCCTCGTAGTGAGCCGGCGTGTATGCGCCAAGCGGACCTTCGCCGACAATGCCCAGGCCCTCGTAAAAATCGCTCTCGTCGCGTCCGGCGGCGACCTTGCAGTTCACGGGCATCTCGCTGTCGGTGTAAATCTCAGGCACGATCTGGTCGTAGATCGAATCCGCGACCAGCGACACGCTCGTGATGGTGGAGCGGCCGAAGCCCCAGACGCCGGTCGAGTTGTCCTTGATGCGCACGCCCTGTGGCTCGGCGAGGATGCCGCCGTAGTAGCGTTTCATGCCGTGCGCGAGGCAGCCGTTCTCGGTCTCGTAACCCTTGTCGCACTTCGAGGCATCAGCACTCGGGAAGTGAACCAGGTCGAGCGCGCCTGCGGTGGAGTACGGGCATGCCTGCGAGTTGAACGGCTTCCAGCAGGTACGCGAGATCTTGCGGGTGGGATACGGAAGATTGAGTTCGTAAAGGCCGTCGGCTGCGGTGACCTTAAACTCGGGCCCAGCGTCGCAGGACCAGTTGACGATGTCGCCCTTCCAGAGGTCGAGCTTCGTGCCAGTGACGACGTGGAAGAGTGAGAACTCCAGCGCAGCCCGGAACAGATCCACGTCGTTGGCCAGGTCCCGCATCACGCGGTCAGCGTTGCCGAAGGTGAACTGCGCTTCGTCCGACTCGTTTCCGACGGACTGCGAGATCCCGTCGAATTCCAGCAGCCGCGCCTGGTAGAGTTGGCCGCCGACGGTGCATCGCCGGTCGGAGACGTAGATCGCAGGGTAGCCCGACTGGAGCGGCTGGATGCGGACGAGGGGGATGATCTCCTGGACCTGGGAGAGAAGCGCAGTCTGGAGCGAGGACGGCGGGAAGCGATTGACGGTCTGGGTGATCGAGTAGGAAGGCGAGGTGGTGGGGATTTCGATCAGCGTGACGCCGAGCGAGCACGCCCAGTCGGCGACCATCTCCCAGGACAGCGGCTCGTTAGCGAAGCGGCATGTGAGGGGCGTAGTGCCGCCACCGTCGTCATTCGGGGAGTTGTAGGTGAAGGCGCCGTAGGGTCCGTACTTCGATTCCCAGAAGTTGCGCAGGGCGATGCGATCGGCGTCGCGCAGCCAGTTCCTTCGGATGGTGAAGCGACGCGCGCCCGTGCCGAGAAGGAAGCGCTGTTCGATCTTGGCGTTGCCCGAACCGAACTGATGGATCGCGACCTCGCGCGCGCGGGAGTACCCGTGCGGGAAGTCCGGCACGAGGGGGAACACGCCGCTCGGCACGCTCTCCGGCACCGTGATATTGCCGATGTAGTCAGGCATTAGGAGTGAACTTGGCTTGAAGTTTGGTGGAGCCGTAGTCGGTTGACGTCATTTGTTCCGACTGGCGCGTGGTCCAGGCGCGAACTGCTCAAGATTCTCCGACCCGCTTGGGCCCAGCATTTTCCGCACCTCTGCATCCGATAATGGGAGCGTGCCGGTTAACCTCTACCGACGTGTCCGACTGGTGCCGCTCCTCCTGTTGACGTGCTGGTGGGCCGAAGCTCAAGTGCGCGTTCGCGAGATCACGATCCATTCCGGATGGGGCGGCCTCGGAACCCCGCAGGATGAGACCATTTCGATTCGCACCAAAAACGGGAAACTGGTTCGCAACGGCAAAGGCGTTGACCAGTCCAACGTAGACACCCTGATTGCTGCGCTGAAGGCCTCGGTGGTTCCAGCGCCGGACCCGTCGAACTTGGGAATAATGCCAGCGTGGCTCGACGCGCAAATCGCCGACCAGAAAGGCCGCTTTCAATTGGAGGTGGCCAGGGCTACGGCAAGCCAGCGCGCCTTGCTCGTAACTTCACTGAAAGACCGTCAGAAGATCGAGCGGATCGTTCCCGCGCTTTTCAGATACATGCGGACGGACGACTATCCCGGGGTTACCGTCGAGGCGACTTTTGACGACGGCACTAAGCTACGGGCCGAAACACATTCCTACTACCCGTTTATGCTTCCCTGGGCGATTGTAGGGCAGAGCGAGCCGACCTACAACGCGGATATCTCGAGAGCGGTCGCGAACCTACTTGGAAAGAAATCGCCCAACAAAGACCGGTTGGCAGGCTCGACCTTCGCCGCTGAACTGGTGGAAACCACGAAGCGCTCAATAGAGCGCGAATGGAACCTGCTTGGTTCCGAGGATCGAGCCGGTGACGCCCTGGCTGCGCTCCGGGCTCGCTATGAGGTGGTGGAATCTGAGATACATCCATACCACCACCCGGAATACGGAACAGCCACATACAAGGGGGAACCGGAACAGGTAAACCTCCACGTCAGTCTCCGGAAGCCTTCTTTCCCACCGAGTGTCAGCGTAGCCCTTGTACTCCAGCAAGTGGGAGGCAAAGTTGAAGGCGTCGAACGCTTTCTTGCGAGCGCAGAGAAGTACGAGAGCCGCGCCTTGTCCGTGCCGTGGCTCAATCAGTACATCAAGGACAACCCGCGCATTCCGGTGCGCATCTCGTACGTTCAGGACTACTCCTTCGGTGAAAAGGCGCTTCGAACATTTGTCGGGGACATGCAGTTCCGCGATCGGCCGGACCTCATTGCGCAGGTGCGGGCGCAACAGCAGGAGATCGTCCTGTTCGTCGTGGGCCGTACATACTCGGAAGCGTACTGGATTCTCTTTCCGGACCAACACATGCTCCTCTGGCGATTCGGCGGGCCATCCGGACTTCTCAAATGGACCGCCGCCGATTTCCCGGCAGGGGAGTGCGCTGATTACAAGACAAACTATGGCGGCTGCTCCGGCCGCGAGATCACGCCGAGTGGCGAACTTGCTGCTGAGCGAACGCCGCGCGACCAGGTATGCATGGCATCAAGCGCTGCCAATAAATCTGCTCCAGATACCCATGAGCCGCTGTTTCCAGTGGAAGATCGTGGGCGAGGGGGGTTCATCGACGTGACCGGCAGAATTGCGATCCCGCTCTGCTTCGACGCCGTTGGAGACTTCTCCGAAGGCTTGGCCCGTTTCGAGCGGGACAAGAAGTGGGGCTACATTGATAAGACCGGCGCAGTGGTCATCGAGCCGAGATTTCCCTGGGCGCAAGAATTCTCTGAGGGACTCGCTCGTGTGCAGGTCGCTGGTTCGCGCCTTGGCATAGACGCCCGATGGGGGTTCATCGACAAGACTGGTGTCATCGTCATTGATGGGCGAAAAGATCCGAGTTTCGGTGAGCATAGCAATATCGGAAGCGATAGCGCAGAAAGCGCGTTCCACGATGGTCTGGCTCTAATCGATGTCGATGGAAGGAAGGGATACATCGACAAGACGGGGACCATTGTGATTGCACCGCAATTCGCGTACGCCTATCCCTTCTCAGAGGGACTTGCTGCAGCCACCAAGTCCGAGTCCGCAGGTGAGGGATGGGGGCATATCGACAAGACAGGGCGATGGATTGTGGAACCGAAGTTTCAGTGGGCAAGTTCATTCTCCGATGGACTTGCCCCTGTCAATCGAACCCGGAACTGCGGATATGTTGATGCGCATGGCACGTTGGTTCTGCAGCCCAAACTCTCACCTGGCGAAACCGATTGCGCAACGGTATGGGGTGATTTCGTAAATGGTCTTGCCCGGTGGAAATTCGAGAACAAATACGGCTTCATCGACCGTACCGGCAAGACCGTGATCGAACCCAAGTATGACCTCACTTTTCACTTTTCAGAGGGATTCGCGGCGGTGATGGTGGGCGGCAAATGGGGCTACATCGATACGAGAGGCAAGATGGTGATCCAGCCAATGCCGCTTCAGCGCGCCGAAGATTTTCACCACGGACTCGCGTTCGTCTCGACGAAAGATGGCAAGTACGGGTACATCGACAAGTCGGGAAAGTACGTGTGGAGTCCGACACTGCTGTACCGAGACTAGGGCAGTCTGCGCCCGCCAACTGAATAGTCCTCCGGTCGGAAACCGACTCATGCCAATTCGATCAGTTCGATGTTCACGTCCGCGCGCCCGAGGTCGATCGACTGGTTCCACTCACCGGCGAAGCGCACCGTGTAGCGGCCCGCGACCGCCTGGCCGGTTGGGTCGGATGAGAACTTTGGGCTCGTCTCATACGGGTCGTAGAAGTAGAAAGGCTCGGTCGGACCCTTTCGAGCGTCGTAGAAGTCCCGGAGCGTCGCGAGCTGGGTTGGCGTGAGCCGCTTCGGCAGCCTCCAGAGTTTGCGGCTGTTCGCCGCCTGGACAGACCGTTGCGACTCGCCGTTCCGGTACTCGCTCTCGACGACCGGATAGGCTCGCTCATGAGCGAATGAGCGCGAGAGGCTCGCCGGCATCACCGTCAGTGGCGCGGCATTCTGAACCGAGCCAGGCATCAGGCGGTCACCAGGTCGACCAACCGCTGGTCCGGTCGCGTGCCGAGCTTGGCGGCGACGAATCGTGCGTATCCTGCCGGGTCGTTCCCGTCCGAAGTCGGCGCGTACGTGCGAAACATCTCTTCCACCGTTGGCGGCTTGCCGCATGTGTAGCGCCCGTCGATGTACTGGCCGGCGAGCACGCGTAGGATCCGCCAGCCTTCCTCCAGTGCGCGGCGGCTCATCTCCTCGCGCGCAGCCCCAGGGAAGCGCTCTGACGCCCAGGCGACGAAGTCCACATAGCCACCGCTCGTCGGGTAGGGCCGACCCTTCGTGTCCCGCCAGACGCGGAGGTTGCCCGGGTTCGCGTTGATCTGGGCACGTGTGGGGAATCGGATCTTGCGCGCCTTCGCCTGGGCTTCCGTGACGAAGAAACCTTCGTTCTCGGCGATCGCCCGCGCGAGTTTGTCGAGCAGTTCCTGGCGGGTCATGACACGATCAATCCCGGACTGAGTTGCAGCCCCGTCATCTCACGCCTCCCGGCATTGGCTTTGGTCGCCGTCATCGCGGCGGACTGGACCGCGCGCGGATTCTCAACCACCACCCGCACGGTTTCCTTCTCGAAGAACTCCTTGGCCCCCGGTACGGTGATGTTGATCACCGTTGGCCCGGCTGCCGATGGCGTCCCGCCGCCGATCTTGTCGAGCGAAGGCAGGCCGCTCAGTCCCGGCAGTGAGCTTCCGTTGCCGTACGACGGCGACTGGAATAGCGATCCACCCATCTCCACCAATGACAGGGGCGTCACCGTACCCGGCATGCCCGTGGGCTTCTGGCCGGTGGTCATCGCGTACAACTGAATCAAGTCGCGGATCTGAGGCGACCGGATAGCCAGATCGAGGTTGCCGCCGAAGGCCGATTTCGCCGTGTCGACGATCTGCTTCAGAACGCCTTTGTCGGAGATGTCGATGCCGTACAGCGCCTTGATCTTGGCCTTCGCCTTCTCCTCGGCACCCTTCACGAAGAGGCGCACGATGCCGGCAACCAGTCCCGCGGCCGCGCCGATGGCCGCGCCGAGCGGCCCGCCGAACTTGAAGCCGATCATCGCGCCGCCTGCGGTGGTCTCGGCCATGCCTGTGAAACCGCCACGGCGAAGGCCGTCGAAGGCCAGCATCGCGCCCGCCATCAGGGCGGCATTCGACTTGCCGATTGAGGAGAGCTTCTGGCCCAGCGTAGCCGCTTCCCAGGTGGTGGCGACGCCGGGCGCCAACTGCACGCTGCCGCCGATCCCGAAGAAGGACTTCAAGCCGGGCAGGAACCCGGTCCAACCCGCCTTCGAGAAAATGCCGCCCGTTCCGGCCGCGCCGCCGGCCGAGGGAATGAAAGGAGGTGTCGCGGCGGTCGGCGCACCGAAGACGGATGGAATGATCGACGGAGTTCCACTTCCGGACGGCACGAACGGCGGTGTCCCGCCCGGCGCGCCCCCGGCAAACACGGGCACGGCCCCAACGCCGAGGATCCCGCCCAACTTGCCGAGCATTCCGCCGCCGCCCATACCGCCCTGCTGGAACGTCACCTTCTGCCCGGTGAACAACTGCATCAGCATCGCCGCCACGCGCGAGGACACCACATCCTTGATGGCCGTAAGGAGAGCGGTCTTGAGCGAGTTGCCGATGGCGGACCAGATGGACTGCGACTTCGTGAGCAGTGCATCGAAGACTCCCTCGGCCTGGCGCTTGAAGGAATCGAAGATCCGCCGGTTCTCATCGCGGATGAGCTGGCCCTGCCGGATCGCCGCGTTCTCCCGCGCTGCCTGGATGGCGGCGTCGGTGGATTCCTGTTGCTGGCCGCGCAAGTCTTGCCGCTGTTGGGTGACTTCGGCGATACGCGCGCGGATCTCGTCCGCCTTGTAGCCGAGCCGCTTCAGGTTGGCTTCTTCCTCGATCAGCATCCGTGTGGTTTCGAGATCGAACAGCCGCAGCTTGATGTCGTTAACGCGTTGGAGGTAGGCGACCTCGATCTCCATCTTGCGTTGCTCGACCCACAGCTTCTGCCGCAGCGTCTGCGCGTCCAACGCTTCAACAGCCCGCAACTGGGCGTCGCGCCCGTATCCCGCGCGCTGCTCTTCAAACCTGTACACGTCGGCGAGCTGATCTAGGTTCCGCCGCGCGATCTCCTCGTTGTTGGCCAGGCGCCTCTGGAAGAGGTCCGACTCCCACGCAAGGCGCTGCTGGTACGCCTCCTGCTGTTCCTTGAGGTAGTCGGCCATCTCCTCCTTCTGCATCTGCCGAACCTTGGCGCGCAGTTCCCGCTCAAGGTTCTCGCGCGTCTTCGCGGTGAGACGCATTTGATGGGTGGCGCCCCGGTCATCGACGAAGGAGGTGTACTTCGATATCTCCTTCCGCATTTCGAGCAGGATCTTTGCTGGCCCCGTGACACCGTGAGCCTCAGCCGCAAGCGCTGCTTCCAGGGAATCCCGCTCCGCCTGCGCCTGCCTTTTCCGGATCTCCTGCGCACGTTTGAGGGTTTCGAGGTCCGGCTCGTTCGAGGTCTTGACGGTGATCTTCGGGCCACCGAACTCGAAGGTCTCCCCGGGCAACAGCTTCTTGCCGGAGATCAACTCTCGGATCTGGTCATCCGTCATTCCCTTCTTGCGAAGGTCATCCACTTTGACCTTGCCCTTGAAGAGGTCGTCGCGGAAAGCTTGCCGCTCCATCTCGTCGTAGCGGGCCTTGAGTTGTTCCTGGGTGTTCTTCCACTCCGAGTAAACGATGGCGCCCGCCGCAACTACGCCACCGGCGAGCAGCGCATACGGGTTCAGACTGGCTAGGTTGAGAGCGGCGATTGCCTTGGCCAGCTCCATGATCTTGGTGGCGAGACCATACGTCGCGAGCACTCCGGCGACCCACAGCGCCGTCTCACCAAACTTGGTGAGGAGGTCGGTGTTCTCTTTCAACCAACCGACCAGGCCCCGCAGGTTTCCAATCAGCGCCCGTAGATCATCCTGGAACTTGGCTCCGATGTCCTCCCGTAGGTTGTTGAACTCGCGGCGCAGTGCTCCGAGTTGCCCCTCCACAGTCTGAGAAGCGGCGGCGTGGGCGCCCTGAATCTTCGCCCCCTCTCGCATCACCGCGTTGTACCGAACCTGTTTCTCCTCGGCATCGGTCAACGCGCGGCCCAGCTTGAGCTCCTGGATCAGGACTTCTTTCTGGAAATCGACGAAGAGCCCCAGCGTGCGGAGCCCGCGCGAAGCGCCCGACTCGATGGAGAGGACAATCGCATCCATCGCTTCGCCGGCAGACACGTTCTGCACCGCCGCTGCATTCTTAGCGAGTTTGGCAAGACCTTCGGCCTTGGCCAGGTCCATGTCGGCAACGATGAGGCGCTGCACGGCATGGGCCGCCTCGGTATACTCGAAGCCGATCTCTTCAATCGCCGCCACCTGCCTCGTGGCCGCCGCCGCACCCACTCCGTGCGCGGTTGCCAGCGCTTTCAGGGAAGCTTCTGCCTTGGCGTTCTCGGCAGCCATCATGACGGAGCCCACCGTGAACTCCTTGGCCCAGGCAACAGCGCTCTTGATGGCATCGGCGAGGAGACTGCCCGCGGTGGCACCCTTCACCATGGCGGCGGTCATGCCGTCAATGCTGGACGAGGCGCCATGCGCAGCTTTCGCTGCGGTCTGCTCGATGCTCGACAGGCCGGAGTTGACGGTCTTGATGGACGCATTGGCCTTGTTGACGTCGACCTCGACGACGAGTTCGAGCTTATTGTCGGCCATAGGCGCTCAACAATCAGCGGACCCTGCCTGCTCGCTATTGAGCAAGCGTGAAGGGCGGAGTTGGGAGTTCGGAAAGGCGTGCGCAGCGTGCTGAAATGGGATCGTGATAAGCCTCGAGAAAATCATGCACGAGTACCTCGCAGCCTTGCGGTTCATTGTGGCGGACGCAGGACGTGATCCCAGCTTTTCTACTAACCACCTGATGTCCTATTTGGCTCAAGATTTCATCGAATCGGCAGTCGCTGTCACCTTCCTTGGTGGCCAGGGAGCATTGAATGTTGCCAAGAGGGAACTGAGGTTCATTCTCGAATCTTCGGTCAAGATGTGCTTCGTTCAACAACAAAGCTACGCGTCCACAATCGAGGAAAAGCTGGCGCGATTTGACAGGCACCTCACGTCACCAAGCATCTCGATAAAGCGGGACCTCAACATCGGCATGCTTCCGTCAGAGTCGAAGGAACCCTTCAATGAAGAGATCGGCCGCCTTTACGGCGAAACGTCGGGTTATGTCCACTTGACGACCAAGCAGATCATGGAACGCATCGCCGCCGTTGATCAAGGTCGCACGGTGGGCCATACTTCGGCAGATGAAGAAGCAAAGTTCGCTGTCTTGGTCTCACGAAGCTATGCCGCATCCCTCGTTTTGTTGTTACACAGCGTGCCGGACTACGTAGCGGGAGACTGGCTTGTTGATTCCGACGGTTCGACCGTGGAGTCGTATTTCCTGGGCTCGAAGTTTGTTGCAGGCATCGACGCACACTTCGATTACAAGCATGAACGGCAGAGTAGGTTGCCTCTCATAACTGCAGAACGGGCATCAAGAGTTCTGTTCTAGACTGGCCCTTTGCCCCCGCCCAGATGCCGGGGACTGTGGCTCCGGAGCCAAGGAACGTTGCATTAGGGGCTCAGCTTTCCCTACGCATCCGTTCCCGGTCCAACATGCCGTGCTCCTCTTCCAGTAAGACAATCGCGAGAAACTCATCTGCCGGGATCTCGTCGGGGCCGATCCGCACGCCCAGCTTCAGGGCTGTCCGGAGGTCGATGGCTCGGCGGATGAGCAGGCCGATTTCGGAAGACTGCGACGCATCCAGACGGTCCAGCGGGCAGTGATCACAACGGCCACCGTCCGGCGCATCCGGGCAAAGGCCGGGATCGCATAGCTGATCGCGCCGGAGGGCCCAGTGCACCAGATACCGGAGTGATGGCTGCTCCGGCCACTCCCCGGTCAGAAGTTTGGGTCCCGGTCTTCCTGGAAACCCGCTTCGAGCGCGTCGATCGCCGCCTTCACTGCGACCGCCTGGTGGATGATGGGCACCTCGCCGGCGTAGCCTTCGGACGCCTGGGCCAACCTCTTATAGAGCGCGCCAGCGGCGGCGAGGTTGATGGTGAGCTCCTGGCGGTTGAACGGGAGGTCGAGAATCCGTGCGAAGCCGCGCCGGTACTCGAAGACGTCCTTTGCCGAGGGCATCTTCACCATGTGAGTGGTGACGCAGCCCAGCACCCGGGTCGAGACGCGGAATGCATCGCCGGTCTGGGCGACGTCATCCACGTCGGCCTGGCTCAACTGGTCGATGATCCGGCTGGCTTCGAAAGGGTCGACCGCCGGTTCCTCGCCGTCGCGGATCTTGGCCAGCAGTGCGGCATCACCGTCCTCCGCATTGGTGACGGTCGTCTCCGAGACCCCGCGGCCGAGTTGCTTAATGATCACCTTCCTGCGGCGCTGACGCTCGCTCCACTCCGCATCGCTCGGGAAGCGGACCCGAATGGTCTTGAGGCCTTCCGGGGTGCGCAGGTTGATGGCGACCGGGCGGGTCGCATCGAAAACAGGAGTTGTCGTTTCCATGAAGTTGTTCCTTACTGGCAGATCTGATCCACGTTGCACTTGGCCACGGCGGTGATGATGCCGTTGGTCGAGTCGTAGAGCGGCGTGCAGTCAACGGCCACCGTGAGGATGCCGTCCGTCTCGGCGAGCTCCGTCGTGGCGTAGGCGATCTTCTGCCAGGTGATCTGCAGGGAGTTGTTGGTGTCGAACGAGAGATTGATGACCGCCGTGCCCGTGGTCTGGGCCTTCAGCTTCGTGTACTCCGTCGAGCCGTTCTCAAACCGGGCGACGAACTTGAAGTTGCCCTGGCGGTTGCCGAACTCGAGGCGGCCTCGGATTGCGCCGGATGACCCGTCGCCGGCGGACTGGAAGCCGGAGCCGGGGAAGAAGCCTGCGTCCATGCGCAGATTGTTTTTCCAGCCGGTTTCGAGCGAGACGATGTTCTTGCTGGTGACATAGTCGACGCCGTTGATGCTGAGAGTCAAGGATGCAGACGGCAGCAGTTTCTCGACTGTGGCTGCGGGCATGGTGATGCCTGTGGCCGAATCGATGACCTTGCCGGAGCCGACGAACTCGGCGTTGATCTTCGAGTTGGCGCGGCCAGGACCGGAGCCCACCGTGAGCTGCCACGACTCCACCGCACAGCCGACCGCCATCCGGTCGAGGACAACGCCCGCACCCGGCCGGATCTGTTCGACGAAAGAGAAGTACGGCAGCTCCGCGGCATCGCCATTCGCCGGAAACAGCGGCGTGCACGTGTAGGTAAAGTTCGGTGTCGTGCCGGACTTCACCACTTTCCCCAGCCCGAACGCCATGGCCCAGGCCGCGATCTCGGCGCTGAGGTATTTCTCCAAAGTGCCGCTGACGTCCCAGGACGTCTTGAAGGTCTGGGTCGGGAACTCGTGGCCCTTGCCGTACTCCTCGGCGTCGTTCTCAGTGTTGAGCTTCGGGTTGGCCAGCGCGGCGTTGAGCTTCCGTAACTGCCACATGTTGGCGGCAGTTTGAGCGGTCGCAATGTCGGTCTGCTTGCCCTTACCGAAGCAGATCTGGATTTCTTGGAGTCTCGTCGTCGACATGGTTTTCCTTCTCCGGTGGCGGGCACTGGCTCCAGCCCGCGTTCATCAGGGGTCCGAGTTTTTCGGGCGCCGCCTCCACCTGTTTCGGCTCGCCCGTGCCCCAGGGCGGCCGCATCCAGACGCATTGTTCAGTCATCTCCCATCTCCGGAAACGTGATTGGAACCGCGAAGTAATCGAGGCCCTCAGCATCGGTCTGCCGCTGAATGAGCGGCAGGTCCATCGGGTAGCAGGACGGGTGCACGGTAGCGTTTACCATCGGCACGCCCAACGTGGCCGGCACACCCTTCGTGATCAGCCGAAACAGCCGGTAGTAAGCGGTCGGTGGGTCACCATCGAAGGTCTCCCGCGCCCGCAGGTAGAGGGTCACCTGGTGTTTCCAGACATCCACGCCACCGAAGGTGCCCGGCGTCGTGCCTTGCCAGGTCGCCATGATCGATGGTGACGGCGCGGTGTGGATCGCGTTGGCAAGGCTCGCGCGCTTCGGGAACTGATCGTGGTAGGCATAGATGCGCTGCTCATCGCCGCCCATCTCGCCAACCAGTTCCGGGATATCCCGCAGGAGCGCGACCAGGCCATCCACAAGATCCGCCGGGTTGATCATCGCTGCTTGCCTCCGAGGACCTTCTCCACAAGCAGGCGCGGCTTCATCGCGTCCAGCATCTTGCGCGCAGCCTCGACAACCACCGCCTTGTTCTTCGGCGAGAACACCATCCACTCCTCCCGCTTCTGATTGGCCCACGCCTTGATCCGGTCCTTGCGCGTCGAGACACTGGCCTTGGCCCGGTTTCCGCTCACCGTCCGGACCTGGAAGTTACGGAGCAGATCGCCGGTGAAGGTCAGGTTTCGGCGGTTGCCCTTACCCTTCCGCGTCTTAAAGATCGCGTAGCGCTTTGTGAGGGGCTTGGCAGCGCCGTCGCCGGGACCCTGCGCCGCACCCAATCGCGCCTTCACCGCATTCACACCCGTACCGCCCAGTTCGTACATCTGCCGCTGGCGGAAGTTGAGCAGGTCGAGCCGCAGTTGCTTCTTCTGGTAGACCCGGACGGTTGGCATCAGTTCACCTGCCGCAGTTTCAGCACGACGGTACCCTCGGCGTCCGCTTCGATGTCGAACACCTTGTACCGGGTACCGCCGATCTCCACCTCGTCGCCACGGACGGGCGTCGCAGCCAAGTCCGCCAGCCGGACGAACAGCACGGCATACACGCCTGGTGAGGCATCTTCGGGTTCCCGCACCGGCTGAAACACCGCGCGGACGGTGGCCTGCCCACCAGCCTCGGGCCGGTAGAGGACCCCGCGGCCGAACGCTTTCACGACGGCCGTGTTCAGTCCACTTACCGCCGACTCCCAACTGCTCATGGTCAGGTCTTCGTGCCCTTCACCAGCACTTCCGGCCGCAGGCAGATGGGCAGCGGGTTTTGCTGTGTGTGCAGGTCGGTTCCGCGCCCGAACTTCCGCGGCTCCTGCTTGGCGTACAGCGGCAGGCCCAGCGTGTTCGCCGTCTCGTTGAAGTCCGCCGGCGCGAAGAAGGTCCGGAAGGTGTTGGCGGTGCCCAGCGGGAAAAAGTGCGCCTCGTCGTCCGCGATGAACTTCCGCACGTTGCCGGAAGCATCCGTCGCCTGGCCGCGATACTCTTCGAACGTCACGCCGCCGAAGGTGAAGCCGGTGCGGTAGTCGTTGCCGAGTTGCTGGTTACGCTGATAGTACTGAAAGGCCTCTTTCACCTTCGCGTGCGTGGTGAAGGCGTCGTAGAAGCCCTGCGAGCACAGGCACAAGATGCCCGTCATGAACTCGCCCTTGAGGTTGTCCTCGATGTGGCGCTTCACTTCGAGCACCTTCAGCAGCACCTCGGTTCCGGCCGTGCCCAGCGCGAATGCCACCGTCTTCGCCGTGATACCGAACTCGCTGTACAGGTCGTAGAGCGTCGAGCCGTCCGCGTCGAGGATCACGCCCTTGAGCGCGCCCATGCGCAGGTACTCGAGCGTGATGGCGTGCTTATTGCGCATGTTCTGGAGCTTTAGCGCCAGCAGGTTGGCCAGTGCGTCGGTTTCCGTCTCGGACCCGAACGCACGGATACCCTGGACCTCCTCGGGCAGGACGGCATCGTCGTGCGGGATGTGCGGGATCACGAACGAGCGCACCTTGCGCTTGCCGGTGGTGCCGACGGTGCCGGGCGCACCTACGGGCTGCGTGGGCAGCAGGTTCAGCACGCCGCTCATCTCTTCGATGATGATGGTGCGCGTCCGCACGCCCTGCGGCGTCATCAGGTTCAACTGCTCCAGGCGCCCGTAGGTGTTCGGGATCTTGTTGATGGCGGCGGTGAGCGCCGTCATGTTGAAGGCGTCAGTCGAAAAGGGGTTCAGCATCATGGGTTAGGCTCCTTCCCGGACGAGAATGCCCAGGGTCTTCAGTTGGCCGATGGCCGTAGTCTTCTGGGGCGTGGTGATTCCGCCCGGCCAGACCAGCTTCTTGTCCGAGCAGATGGCATGGCGCGCGATGATGACGCCGCCCTTGTCCGCCGAGGACGCATCCACGGGTAGCAGCAGCACGCCGGCGGCGTTCTGCGACCCGTCGCTGGCAGCCGGCGCGAGTTGCGTCACCTTGCCGCTGGCCGTGATGATGCCGACCACCGTGCCGGTGGCCAAGTTCTGGCCTGAGACGACCACCACTTCGTCGCGACTGTAAAGGCTCTCGTCTTCGTACTTGAGCCAGTCGCCGAGATAGTTCTGTTCCGATTGAACGGGCATTTCAGTTCACTCCTTTCCCGGCGAGGCGTTCGACGGCCTTCAGGACCGGATTGTTCTCGGGATTCGCCTTCACGCTGGTCCCGGCGTCGGGCATGACGCGAGAGCGAATCTCGTCCTGACCGGCATCGGCGCGCATGGCGAGCAGTTCCTTGCGGACGTCGGCCACAACGAGGCGGCGTTCGATGAAGCCGGCGGCGAGAGCGGGCCGCCCGGCGATGGCGCACAGCACGACGATCTCGGCCGCCTCGGCGTAGCCCTGCTCACGGGCATTGGCCTCGATCGCGGCGAGATCTGGAACTGGCGGACTCGTTGCCGCCTGGGTAGTTTCGGACACGGTGGTTTCTCCTTTGCTGAAGTTGGGTTTTGACAACGACTCGGTCATGGCGGCGAGGGCCTCCCGGAACGTGCCCACGCGATCGGCAAAGCCGCGGCTGAGTGCGTCTTCGCCGTACAAGATTCCCGCCTGTGTGCTGCGCACGCCCGCAGCGCTGACACTCCGGCGGCGTGCCACGGCATCGACGAACATGCCGTAAAGCCGGTCGACTTCCGTGACCAGCACATCGCGGGCGCCTTCCGAGAGCGGTTCGTGCGGGTTGAAATCGTTCTTGCGGTCGCCGGCGAAGACAGTGGTGTAGCGCAGGCCATTCGCAGCGTCCCAGCCACTCTGGTCCAGATGCATGGCGATAATGCCCACCGACCCGACACCGCCCGTGCGCGTCACCCAGATGCGGTCTGTCGCGGATGCCAGCAGGTATCCGGCGCTGAGGGCCCAGTCGTCCACCGAGGCCCAGACGGGTTTGATGCGCGCGGCCTCTTCGATGAGGCTCGCGACATCCCAGGCGCCATTGGCCTCACCTCCGTAACTGTCGAAGCGCAGCAGGATGCCCTTGACGAGCGGGTCCGTTGCGGCGTCCAGGATCTCGCTGCCCAACTGCTCATAAGAGGTGAGTCCGGACTGCGCATCCATGCCGGAGGCGCGGTTCACCAGGCTGCCCGCCACCTCGATGATGGCGATGCCAGCATCGGTAACGGCGTAAGGCTTCCGTGAGCGCTGCTCTGCCAACAGCGCCGCTTCCACTGCCGGCGGATCGACGCCCAGCCGCGGGGCGAGCACGGCGAGGATCGCCGCCAGTTTCTTCGAGTCGATCATCAACGGCGTGTTGAACACGCGCGAGGCGATGTGCGTGAGATTGGTCATTGCGTTTCCATTGCTGGGGTCGGCTCGACCACCCTTTGCCCGTTGGAGGTTGTCCGGCGGGGATCGGAGTCGAACGTCAGTCCGAGAGAATCAGAGCGAGCGTTGTCGGCGGCGACTTGCCGGTCGACGTCTTCCTCGTCGTAGCCCATCTCGTTGACGACAGCGCTACGCGGTTTGAAGCCCGCGCGCACGGCGGCGACCTCCGCGTTCATGTCCTTCAATGGATCCACCCAGTCCCAAGACGGCGGCCGCCATTCAACGTCGAGGTAAGCATCCCGGTTGCGTGCGTACTCGCGAGCGTCGATCGCGCCAGCCAACGCCGCCGCCTCGATCCACGCCTGCCAGACCGGGCGGCAGAACTGAAACACCATCACCTGGTGTTGGAACTGCTGGCAGCGCCGCCGGAATTCGAGCAAGCCCGCACGGATCGAGGAGTAGTTCACGCGCTCCAGGTCACCCGTGAGCTGCTCGTAGGTGATGCCGAGACCCGCAGCCACCGCGCGAAGTTGGACTCGCATGAATTCCGTGTACATGCCACCCACATCGCCCGGCTCGGTGAACTTCACATCCTCGCCGGGCAGCAACTTCACCATCGAACCCGGCTCGATTCCCGCCAGCGGCACGCCGCTCGCATCTGTCTCGCCCTCGCCGGGTTTGCTTCCGATCACCGGATCCTCAGGGTTGTTCTCGGTGATGAACGCCGCGAACATCGCCGCCAGCTTCTTACGGACCAGTTCGGCGTCGTCGTACTGGTCGAGCTCGTGGAGCTTCACGAGCACCTGCGTGAACCACGGCTGCCCGCGATGCTGACCCGGGCGGAGCGGCTTGTAGATGTGCAGGACGGAGTCCGCCGGCACGCGGATGGTCTCGCCCGCGTTGGCGAACATCAGCCGCTCACCCGGATGTTCGCGATAAAGATGATAGGCGACGCGGCGGCCGATCTTGTCGAACTCTATCCCGGCGCGGATCATGTTCCCGTTGGGCCTGTTCTCGTTCTTCGTGGTCGGCAGATGCTCCGCCTCGAGCAACTGCAACTGGAGCGGAACGCTCAAGCCGTCCTCCGGCAGCCTCGGCCGAATGCGCACCAGGCACTCGCCGCCCTCGATCGTGGACCGGCAGATCAGGGCCTGGAGCCCGTAGAAATCCGTGAGTCCCGCGGCGTCCGCCTCGTCCGTCCAGCGTAGCCACAATTCCTGCAACTGCCGCTTCACAGCAGGGTCCGGGTGCTTCGCCTGCGGCTTGATGCCGGTGCCGACAGCATTGCCGACGAAGCTCTCGACCGCATTGCAGGCCCAGGCGTTTCGGCGCACCATGTCACGCGAGCGGGAGCGCAGCGCGTCGCCACCGCCCGTGACGAGGGCGTTGATGCCTTCCGTCGACGGGTTCCACCCTTGGGTACGTCGCGTCGCGGCGGCGGCTTCGTAAGCTGCGGCCGCACCAAACACCGGTGCGAACGCGGCCCGCATCAGATTCCGCCAGTAGCCCATGTTCAGAAGCCCTTGCTGGTGTACGTCCGGATGACACGCGTCGGCGCAGGTGCAGCTGATTCCGCGGCCCTTATCTTCGCGATCTCCGCATCCACCTGTTGCAGCGCCGTGCGGATCTGTTCCGGGCTGCGATGACGCATCGACCGGTCGCCGAAGGTGACCGAGTCCGGCGCGCTTAACGCGGCCAGCATTGCCTCCCGCTGCGCTTCGAGTTCCGCGAGTGTCATCGCTTCATCCAGTTCGATCCGACCGTGACGCGGCGCGCCGAGCGCGTTGCAGGCGCGACCACCGCTTCCTGCCGCGCTGCCATTGCAGGCAGCAAGGCCTCGAGTTCCCGCCAGTGCTTCTCCGCGAAGCGGTCGATACCGTAGATGGAGGCCGCCGCGCGCGCATAGACCCGGCAGTCGAGAGCCTCATTGCGCTGGTTCGGCCCGACGACCCAGTGACCTCTGACCAGGCTCTCTGCCGTCAACTGCCGGAAGTACTCTTCCTCGTAGCGCGGGAAGTGGCAGTAGCCTACCGGGAACGGATCGCCGCTCTCCTCCGTCGGCGGCACCAGGCGCAGGCGGCTGTAGAGTTCGGACTTCGCCACCGGCGTGCCGAGCGTCCACAGTCGCGTGCCGCGCCGCTTACTCGCGTCCACCGGCGAAGCGCCCAGAATCAGGCGATCCGTCCGCGCGGTTCCTTTCACAGCCACGGCCGTTTTCGGACTTGCGGCCCGTGCGCCGGCGGGACCCCAGGAGGCCTGCGGATGCCCGCGCACCCAGTCGTAGGTGATGCGCGGGTTGAAACCGGAATCGACGCACAGCACCCGGATCGGCAATCGCATGCCGCTCGCGTGCTGGAACTCCTCGTCCAGGAGGGCGTCGAGTTGCCGCCACACATCCGCTCGCGCCGTGTCGCCCACGAGCACGCGGTAGTCGACCGACCACGCCTCCTTGCCTCGCCCCCAGGCCACCACTTCAACTTCAACGCGGTCCCGCTGGACGTCCGCGCCGGCGGTGAGGAACAGGCCTCCGGGCGGGGCGGTGCCGATCGGGTAATCCTCGCGCCGGTCGTACAGCGGCTGCCAGTCGGGCGCGTCGCCGCGCTCCTGCCACGACTCGCCCAGCACCAGGTTGACGAACGACTTCAGCCGCTCGACGTCCTTCTGCGCCTTCTCCCAATCGTCCGCCGCGCGCTCCCAGGAGTACCAGCCTACCGGGCTGTAGAGGCTCGACAGATGGTAGCCGCGCGTGCGACCGTCGCCTTCCGTCGCCGGCCGCCATTCGCCTCGGGCGAGCATCGCGTTCTTCTGGTGATTGAAGATGGCCTGCTCGCAGGCGACGCAATGGTAGGCGGCTTTCTGAGGCTCGCCCTTGGGCCAGCGCAGCCGGTCGAACTTCAGCACCTGGAACTCGCCGCAGTGCGGACAGGGCACCCAGAACCGCCGCTGGTCGCTTTCGGCAAACGCCGCCTCGATTCGGCTCAGCCCGGTAACGAGCGGCGTCGACACCATGAAGACCTTGCGCCGCGAGAACGTGCGCGTGCGTGCGAAGGCCAAATTGATCGGATCACCCTCGCCATCGACGTCTCCGGGATAGGCGTCAATCTCATCGAGGAACAGATAACGGACGGCCATCGAGCGCAGGCCGACGGCGCTGTTCGCCCCGGTCATTACCAGCACGCCGCCGGGAAATTCCTTCGACAGGACCGTGTTGCCGGAGTCGCGCGATCGCGGGCTCTTTACCAGCTCGCGTAGCACATCGCTCTCTTCAATCAGCGGATCGATGCGCTGCTTCGAGTTGCGCTTGGCGAGTTCGACGGTCGGCTGGACCACCATCATCGGCCCGGGTGACTTGTGAATCACGTAGCCGACCCAGTTGTTACCGCACTCGGTGCCGCCGATCTGTGAGCCTTTCATGAAGACCACGCGCTCGACCTGCGCCGACGGCGAGAGGGAATCCATGATCTCGCGCAGGTACGGTGTACGCTCGGTGCGCCAAGGGCCCGGCTCCGCCGCCGCCTTGCCGGAAAGGCGCCGATAGCTGTCCGCCCACTCCGAGATCGTCAGCAGCGGGTCCGGCCTCAGACCCGCGCGGAAGGCCTCGTCGTAGACCTCAGTTGCTGTTTGCGCCGGCAAGCTCATCAAGCGCCTTTCGAATCTCTCCAGTCAGCATCTGGTGGACTTTGTCCACGTCCGCTTCGGCCGCCAGCGTCGCCGCCAGGCGGTCCGGAATGTTCAGCAGGTTGTCGCGCACCGTGCGCGCCTTGGTGAATGCCGCCACTTGCACCTCGTCGCGACTGATCAGCTTGGCGGTCTTCTCCTCGAACTCGATCTTGGCCAGCCGCGCCAAGTAGTTCTCTCGGATGGCCCGCGCGCGGAAGTAATCGAGTCCGGCAGCGACCGGCGCCTCGGTCGGCTCTCGTGGTGCTGGAGCCACAGGTTTCGCCCTGCGCTGCCCCGGCCGCGTCTTCGCGTTCCATTCGGCATCGGCGCGATCGCTGTCGATCAGGCCGTCTGCGTTGGTGGCAATCCGCCCGGAACGTATCGCTTTTTGCACAGCCGCGAGGCTCACGCCGCGATGTTTGGCGTAAGCGCGCAGGCTCAGCAGAGACATCGAACTTTCTCGCGATGCACTCGCCGATTCCGCTTGCTTCTAATCGCCACCGAAGTGATGAATGGGTTCGCGATGAGGAACACCAAAGAACAGACCACAAAACAAACCGCCGCCGCCTGCTACGCCGGACGACACGCCGAAGCCCAGGACCTGCTGAAGCGCATCGCCAGCCGCCTGGCCGACCACCAGATGCGCCAGACCGCCGAGCCCGCCGATTGGGGCTACCCCGGCGACCTCGGCCGGATCACCGAGCAACTCGCCTACGTCCTGGCCGACCTGGGTGATCGGAGCGCGGTCGACGCCAAGGGGCTGGAGTACTGAACATGACCGGCGACGAACTGATCACCTGGGCCACCCGGAACGGCTGGAAGCTCGACCGCTGGGGCCACCTCAAGAAGGAGTTCGACAACGGCACCCACCGGATCAAGCTGAGCCGCATCGCCGCGCGCCACGAAATCTCGACGCCGTTTGGCTGGGCACGCCTGGCCAGCGGCTATCTCAAGAACTTGCACCTAACCGCCGACGACAAGCTCGCCGGCATGAACCGATAGGAAAGGAACACTACCATGACGACGTTTGCCATCGACACCGACAACACCATCACCGCCTACACCGCCTGGGACGCAATCCCTGCGGAGCATGCCCGATTCACCAGCGAGAAGGAGCTTGTCAAGCTCGCCGCTAACTGGCCCATCGACCGCCTGGTCGAGATTTGGAACAGCTTCGCCGGCGCACCGCCGTTTGGCGATCTCAAGCCGGTCAAGAAGTTCACCGACCGCAAGACGGCAGCCGCCCGCATCTGGAAGGCGGTCCAAGCCCTGACGCCCGCCCCCGCGCCACAGGTGGCCCCTGCCGCGCCGAAGAGGGCCAAGGCGACTAAGGAGGCCAAGCCGAACAGCGACGCAACGGGGCCCAAAGGGGCGCGCGAAGGCAGCAAGAAGGCCATCGTACTTGACATGCTGCGCCGCCCGGAAGGCGCCACGCTTGCCGACATCCAGGCCGCCACCGGCTGGCAGGCGCACAGCGTCCGCGGCTTCATCTCCGGCAGCCTCGGCAAGAAGATGGGCCTCACCATCGAGTCTCTCAAGACCTCCGAAGGCGCCCGCGCGTACCGCGTCACCCAGTAGCCACGTCCCGCCTCCCACCGCCGCCGGCCTCACAATCCGGCGGCGTTTCTGTTCCGGATCTCTTCCACCAGGGCTTCCAACCGCGCGTGCATGTTGTCTTCGCGCAGGCGGCACTCGCCAGCGCGCACGTAGGTGCCGTTGATCCGAGTGATAATCCGATTCTCCAATTCCGCCAGCTCCCGGCGTACCTCCGCGAGCAGTGCGCGGTTTTGCAGCCCGACAAAAGCGCCGATCAAGCCGGATACCAGGCCGGAGGCGGGAATCAGGATCTGAAGTAGAACGTGGTTTTCCATGGAAGGTTCTTGAGGATGCGCAGCTCAGCGGACCAGTCCGATAGCGCCAGGCAGAGTCCTTGGACGTCGGGATTCCCTGCGCGGATCTCGGCTTCGATCTGCGCCAACTCCCGGTGGCAGCGTTCGATTCATGCCGCCCCGCCCAGTCGCTCCGCCGCGACTTCTGCAAACGCTCGCCCATCGGACTCGAGCGTGGCCGGCTTGCCTGCAAACTCCTGGAAGCGGCGGACGATTACGTCGCAGTACTTCGGCTCCAATTCGATCAGGCGCGCATGGCGACCGGCCTTCTCGCAGGCGATCAGCGTGGAGCCCGAGCCGCCGAACGGATCAAGCACCGCATCTCGGCTCTTGCTGCTGTTCCGGACGGCGCGCTCCACGAGTTCGACCGGCTTCATGGTCGGATGGAGGTCGTTCGCGACAGGCTTCTTAACCAGCCAGACGTCTCCCTGGTCACGGGCGCCGCACCAGAAATGGTCGGTGCCATCTTTCCATCCGTAGAGGATCGGCTCGTACTGCCGCTGGTAGTCCGAACGCCCCATGGTGAAGGTGTTCTTCGCCCAGATGACGAACGTGGACCAGTGGCCGCCGCTCTCCGTGAATGCCCGATGCAGCGTGTGGAGTTCCGAAGAGGACATGCAGACGTAGATCGCGCCCTTCGTCACGGTCAACAGGTTGGCGCAGACGTCCCGGAGGAACTGCTCGAAGCCATCGCCGAGATTGTCGTTGGCGATCTTGCGTTTCTTGCCGCGCAGTTTGTCCTTCATGGT
This sequence comes from Acidobacteriota bacterium, assembly GCA_050261515.1. Taxonomy (GTDB): domain Bacteria; phylum Acidobacteriota; class Terriglobia; order Bryobacterales; family Bryobacteraceae; genus JBLNDJ01. Next base: position 73,452 of record JBLNDJ010000060.1, read on the forward strand.
CGCGCCATAGTTCACGTTGTACGGAGGGTCCGTGAAGACCATGTCCGCCAGGCCGCCGGCCAGCACCTTCTGAACAGCCTCGAGGTTTGTGGCGTCGCCGCACAGGAGGCGGTGGTCGCCGAGCAGCCACACGTCCCCGAGACCCGTAACCGCGGTCTCTGGCGTCTCCGGAACCACGTCGTCATCCGTGTTGCCGGTGACCTCGCTATCGGGTTCTGAGAGTAGCGCTTCCAGTTCGTCGTCGCCGAAGCCCAGCAGGTCGAGGTTGAAGTCGTCCTCGCGCAGCGCATCGAGTTCGACGCGCAGCATCTCTTCATCCCACCCCGCGTTCAAAGCCAGGCGGTTGTCCGCAATCACCAAAGCGCGGCGCTGTGAGTCGCTCAAGTGATCGAGGATGATGACGGGGACCTCGGTGATCCCCAGCTTGCGTGCGGCCAGCAGGCGGGCGTGGCCGGCGATGACAACCCCGTCGCCGCCGGCGAGGATCGGGTTGGTCCAGCCGAACTCGGCGATCGACGCCGCGATCTGGGCCACCTGCTCGTCACTATGCGTGCGCGCATTCCGGGCGTAGGGAAGCAAATGCTCCACCGGCCAACGCACCACCTGCAGATCCGTCATGCTTTGCTCGGTTGCGCCTTCTGGAACAGCCCCAGTTCGTTGTGCAGGTCCACGATCTTGGTGATCATCGGGACCACGATGGTGACCAGCTTCTCCCAACTGAACTCGCGCGCAACATCCAGCCCGCCGTCGTAGGCGGTCCGGAGGATGTCGAGCACCAAGTCCAGCTTCTTCTTGCCTTGGCCGGGCAGGGGGATGGCCTCCTCGACGGCTTTCACCGCCGTCAACACGAGAGGCAGCAACTTGAGGATGGCGAACAGAGTGTTCATCGTTTGATCTCCTGAAAAGAGGGGCGGCCCGAAGGCCGCCCCGGCCGGAGGAAGGACTACGCCGCCGATTTCGGCTGCGTCTGGTTGACCGTGTTGGCAATCGCCGTGGTCGCGGTGGTCAGCGCCTGGACGATCTGCTGCAGGGTGGCGAGCACCGGCGTCACCGTTGCGTCCACCTGTTTGGCGACAGCGGCGGCCACGGCCTGCGCATCGACGCCTACGCCGGCGGCGCTCACGTCGGTGGCGCGGTTGGCGGGAACGGCGCCCGCGGTGAGGTTCATCCCGGCGCCGCTGGCGACGGGATTCCAGAAGGAGTCGTGCGCCAGGTTGTTGAGTTCGAGGTTGCGCTTGCCGACGATGTTGGCGGTCTCAACGGCATTCTGCAGCGCCTGGGAGGCGATCTGGTTCAGCCGCGTCTGCTCGATCAGAGACTGCCGTGCGGCCTGGATGTCCAGGTCCTGGTAGACGTCGTAGGTGCGCTTGATGTTGGCATACGTCACGCGCTGATTCTCGTTGTGCGTGGCGCTGCCAGTGGCGTTGGCGTTCTTGAAGGACTCGTCCGTCCCGGTCTCGAACTCGCGTTCGGCCTGGTTGGGCGTGGCTACTTCGGGCATGCTGGTTTTCTCCTTGTTCGATCGAATGGAATGAACTGCAGATGGTCAGGAAGCCTTGCGGCTCCCGTAAAAGGGCGCCGGACCATGATGCTGAATCCGGCGTGAATCACGAAGCCTGGGGTTATCGACCTGCTCTTGCGGCACACCGCGTTCCGCGGCGACTGCCGCGATCCGCTGCTTGGTGCCGGCGAGGACGGGCGCCTCGTCCGTGAGTTCGCCGATGCGTCGCAGGATCACGTCGCAGTAGGCCGGGCTGATCTCCAGGCCGTAGCCGGCGCGGCCGAGTCCATGCGCGGCGGCGATGGTTGTGCCGCTGCCGAGAAACGGATCGAAGATGATGTCGCCTTTGTCAGAGAAGGCCTTGATGAAGAACTCCGGTAGGGCGCGCGGGAACGGGGCCGAGTGCGCGCCTTGGCCGGACTCTGATTTCGCTTCGATCACGTTCGAGGGTCGGGCGATGCCGTCAAACCTTCCGTCCTCGTCCAGGCTGCCCGGTTTGCCCGCCGCCTCGCCGCGTGCGCCCGTGCCGAGAAGCCCGCTGCCCGAGGCCGACTTCGGGTTGTTGGGCGAGTAGTCGAAGCAGTCCTCGGAACGATGGCCCACTGCAAACGGATGGAACTTGATGGTCTCGCCGCGGCTGAAATGGGCGATGGGCTCCCAGGCGTTCTTGAAGCGGTTGTTCCAGCCTCCGGGCACTCCGTTGTCCGTCTTGCGCCAGCAGAACTCATCCACGAACCGCCAGCCCCACTGCCGCACGTGGGCGATGAAGAGATCCTTGACGTACAGGTGCCGCTGCCCGTCCTCGGCGTGCTCCTTGATGTTCAGGAAGTAGGAGCCATCGCCGGCGAGCACGGAGGCGATCGACGCCGCCACGTCCCGGTACCACTCCACGTAGTCGTTAGGCGCCACCGGGCGGAAGCCGCTCGACGGATCGTACTCCCGCTGCGTGGCGTAGGGCGGCGAGGTGATCACCACGTTCGCCTGCCCGCCGCCGAACAACTTCGCGACAGCCGTCTGATCCCGGCAATCTCCGCACAGGATCCGGTGCGGTCCGATGAGCCACAGATCCCCCGGCTGCGTTACCGCCTTGGCGGGCGGAAGCGGCACTTCCTCTTCGCTGGGCCCCGCGGGGCCCTCGTCCGTCTCCGCCATTAGGGCAGCGAGTTCCTGCTCGTTGAAACCGATTAGTCCCAGGTCGAAGCCATCGCCCTCGAGCTCCGCGAGTTCTGCCACCAGCATCTCGTCATCCCATCCGGCGTTCAGCGCCAGGCGGTTGTCGGCCAGGACGTATGCTCGCCGTTGCGTCTCGCTGAGGTGATCGAGCACGATCACTGGCACTTCGGCCAGGCCGAGCTTGCGCGCCGCCAGTAGCCGCCCATGCCCGGCAACGATGCCGTCGCGGGAATCGACGAGGATCGGATTCACGAAACCGAACTCTGCGATCGACGCCGCAATCTGCGCCACCTGGTCGGCCGAGTGCGTCCTCGCATTGCGCGCGTACGGAACCAGTCGATCCAAGGGCCAAAGCTCGATGCGCCGCGCCATCGCCGGCGTTATGCGATCAGCTATTGAAGCTCGGGACCCAGACCCAGTAGGCAACGATCAACCCCTCGCCGGCAGTGTTCGCATCGACGTAGTAATCCGACGGCCGCAGCTCTCCGGCGACGGATTCGAGCACCAGTTCGTCAGCCATCCCGCCGCCAGCACCGGTCGGCCAAAACTCCTTCACCACGCCGGCGCCACTCGCCTTGTTCATTCCCGCTACGCCGAGGAACACCCGTCCCGTCTCGCCGATGGCGACGGCGAACCGGATCCGGTGGGCCCGGATCGAAGTGTCGGAGGTCACCCGGACGGGCGTTCCTGGTGTGGGGACTGCGGTCTTTCCAAGTGATCGCGGTTGGAGGGAAGGAGAATCAGCCATGGTTTGCTGTAGGCCTCAACGGAGGGAGTGACAACCGACTACCGACAACCTTTCATCGCGCGTGTCGCTGGCGAAATCGTGCCACCATTCCACCCGCCGCCGAGCCGTCCAGGAAGGACCCAGGATTGCATCGCATCCTGGATGAGATCGGCCGCATCGCCCGTCGCACTGCAAGCCCGGCATCGAAATCGCACGCCGGCATCGTGGTAGCCGGTCTGCGGGCAGATGCCGAAGTCGAACTCGCTGACCTCGGTCTCGTCACTCAGACACTCGGGGCACATGCTCTCATCACCGGCCGATCCTGCCGGGGTTCGCGCAGCTCGTCGGCCGCCGCCGCGCGTCCCGCATGCCGATGGTCTTCGCCGGAATGATCACTTCGACGAACTCGTCGCAGGAAACTCCTCCCTTGACCAGCACGTGGACCATCGACCGCTGTCGCGGGATGCGAATCCTGGCCGGGAATCCGTGGCTGGTGGGAGGCTTGATTGGCATCTGGTCTCAGAGCCCCCGGTTTGCGAGGAACGTGTGCCGGCTGGCGCCCTTCCTCTTGCCCAAGCCCAAGAGCACGCCGGGCGTGACCATCGGGAGGTTGGCCAGTTCCGAGAGCTGTGCCAGGCCGGCGTGGGCGGCCCGCTCATACCCAAAGCGCGTGGTGTCCACCGATGTCTGCGCGGCGCGATGCCGGTGGTCCGCGGCGATGAACCGGATGGAGATGTCAGGCTCGACCCAGACCGCCCGTCCCTGCGAGACGAAGCGCTTGGCGCGGTTCTTCGTGGTGAACCGGCAGTCGGAAACCGGATTCTCAATCCGGACGCTCTTGAGCATAGTTCTGGTGTCTGCCCGGGTGGGATTGCGGGTATGCCCGCAAGAGAGCCGAAGGCTCGTTGGGAGGGATGCGGGATTTGCGAGAGGCCCCGCGCGCCTCTGGGGAACGCCTTGCGAGCGTTCAATTCCTGAGTATCATCACGCCTCTTCAGTCGTCAACAGAAAATCGCTTGAAGTCGGACAGATCGGCAGGTTGGGACTTAGTGGTTAGGCGCTGTCCCTCACTGATAGAACGAATCGTTGTCGACCTTAAGCGTTCCGCCAATCACCGATACTTCCAAAGGCGAGACGGCGGGCGCCTCGAAGTCGCATTTGAGCGGATAGCTGTCGTTACACACTAGCCCATCGCCATTCCGGACATCCGAGGACGATCCGTATTGGAACTGGCACTCAACAGTCCCGGCGACAGAGAAGCTGATCTGCAGGCCGTCCATTGATGTGACGGTCACGGTTTCGATGTGCGTTTCTTCCACATAGTAGTGGGTTGCCAGGCAATCAAGTTCGCTGACGGTAGTCCTGAGCAACTCATCGTGTAGGGCCTCGCGCGCGTGCTTTTCGACCGCGGTTTCGACTGCCGAACGGCATTCGTCGATCATCTCCAGAAACGCGAGAAACGCCTCGAGAGATTCGGTGACAAGCGTTTCGAGAGGTTGGCCGCTAACGCCGAAGACGGCCGGTGTGATGTGCGTGTACTTGCTGAGCTCATCAACGGCTTTCAGAAGATCGCGACGCATCTTGTCAACATCGAGTTGGAGCTTTTTCGTAACGAAGGTGTCCAGCAGCCCGGCTTGAACGGCGTAGGTGATTCTCTGTGCTCTGGTGATCGGCGGCTGCCCGGGGCTCTGCGCATACCATTTGCACGACTTGATATCAGCGTCCGGGGCGAGGCGGGCAAGCACAATACGGCTCAGTTCGCGAAGTGTCGTGGCGAAATGATTCAATCGGAGGGGATTGCCGGCCTGGCCCAGGGACGTGAGGCCTGCGTCAAGCACCTGTCGCTCAAAGGCGGTTCCAAGTCTTGCATCAATCTCTGGCGCAAGCGGATGGATCGGCGCGGTGGACACCATGAGATTCTAACGCTTCGCTCATGGGCAGCGTGGGCGCTCTGTATAAGAGAGGAAAAATCTGTCAGGTTTCAGGTACGCGAAACGTTGCCCATCGTGCCCATTCCTCGCATGCCGTTGGGAACAGACCACGAGCTGTGGGTGGCATTCTGGGACGGATCATCGCACGCTACCCAAGGGGCAGCGAATCGAGTTTGGACGCCAATTGGACTCCAAACGGACTCCAGAGAGGGGTTTGGGAGAAGGGAAGGTCTGTAACTCTTTGAGTTATTTGGTCGGGCCGCCGGGATTTGAACCCGGGACCTCTTGCACCCCAAGCAAGCGCGCTAGCCAGGCTGCGCCACGGCCCGAAATTATTAATTCTACCCTACTTCTATAGCCTCTGCGTCGCCCCGAACGAAGTTGATCTGGCGGCCACAACACAGGGCGCCTCACAGAACACGCCACGCCGGTCCAGCCACAGGACCGCCTCCTGCACGAGCGTCAGCCGCAGAACATATCTCCCCGGCTTAGAGGGAGCGGCAATCTTCACGGCATACGCGTAGGACTGCCCCGGCAGGAGCGGAGGGAATAACTCGCTCCGCGGTCCATCGAAGACAACCAGCGCCCCGCTCCGGTCGTACCAGTGCGAAGAGAGGTGGATGGGGAATTCCCCAAGGCTTGAGACGGCGTTCTTCGCTCCATTGCGGACACGCACGAGCGCCTCGCCGCATTCGCCCGGCTCCAGTTCCCGCGGGCACGCCGCAACTTCCATTTTCAGCCGCGACAGCTCGCGCGCACTCATCCGTTGCATGCTGAATGCCGCCGATATTTGGCGCAGTTTGCGTTCGAGCGGAACGACCCGCTCCGCCACATAGAAAGTGTTTGCGAAAGGCGCGATCGTGTCCAGGAACTGCGCGACGGAGCTCAACAAATCGCCATTGCCGCAGTCCCTGTTCCGGAACTCATCGATCGCGGTCTCGTAAATCTCAACGAGTCTGGCGGTCGCCTCGCAAAGCCCTTCGGTCCGCCTGACTCGGTCGGTCACCTTGGCGGCATCTTGCGGATCGTATTTCCCAAGCTGGCTGAGCACGGTCTCCTCGGTCGCAGGTAGCGGGATTGCATGCATGCCGAAGTTCCGGTAGCGCAGCAGATCATAGTTGCCGGTCGTGATCAGCTCGCCGAAGCCCGAAGGGCCCGCCAGCATGACCGCGCACCCGGTGGCAAGCGCATCGAGCGCCGAGCGGCCGGTCGCAAAAACGATGTCGTGGTCCCCGAGAATGCTCTCGGTGTCCAGGCGGGCCGTTCCCATGCTCAGCCCGACAGTGTCAAGAGAGAGCCCGCTCCGCCGGCATGCGCGCTCGATGGCGCTGAGGCTGTTCGCGTGCGAAATGGCGTTGCTCAGAACCAGCGCACGGCGCGGAACGGCGGGCAAAGGGGTTCGCCGTGGAAATCGCTCGAGATCCGTAGGGTTCTGATGAATCGCGATCCGGTCCTCCGGAATTCCGGAGAAGCATATGAGAGCCTCGCGCGTGTGTTCGCTGACCGCGAGATAGCGCACGATATTAGGCAGCTTGGGAGGTATCGCGTCTTGCGACAACCAGCCATGGCCCACGAAAATCGCCGGCGTTCCCGGGAACCGCAGCATTGCCGCGACGGTCTCAATCGGCGAATTCCCGTGGATGATATCCGGTGTGGGAGCTGCCTTCCCTATATCGTCGAACACCGGGATTCCAGAGCGCGTCAAATCCTCCGAAACCGCTCCGTTGCGCCGGCAGTACACCGCCGGGTGATGTCCCTGACGGAAAAGCTCCCTAGCGAAGTCGCGAACGTACAAAGACCCGCCCGCGGGCCCTTCCAGCGTTTGAATAGTCAGCAATACACGGATAGGCACAGGCCGTTAGCCGCCTCTGCGGTTTGTTTTTTGATAGAAACTGACGCGCCGCCGCGCGCAGCCCTATTCTCCGCGCTTCTCCGCCGACGTCGCCAGCACTCTCGCATGGTCGTTCGCGACCTCGAGCCAGCCGCCTTCGACTTTCATCGCGCGCCGCCGGCCGCCCGCCACGTAGCTGAGCTCGCCCGAGCCCAGCTCCGCCAGCAGCGCCGCATGGCCCGGCAGGATGCCGACGTAGCCGTTCGCCGCCGGGATCTGCGCCTCCGTCACCTGCTCGTTCACCAGCAGGCTCTCCGGCGTCGCAACTTCAAGCAAGAACGTATCGGCCATGTCGGCGCCCTACGCGTTCTTGTACTGCTCGGCGCGCTCGAGAACGTCCTCGATCGTCCCCTGCATCAGGAACGCCTGCTCCGGCACGTCGTCGTGCTTGCCCTGCACGATTTCCTTGAACCCGCGGATCGTGTCCTCGAGCTTCACGTACTTGCCCGGAATGCCAGTGAACTGCTCGGCCACGTGGAACGGCTGCGATAGGAACCGCTGGAGTTTGCGCGCGCGCGCAACGGTCAGCTTATCGTCGTCCGAAAGCTCGTCGATGCCGAGAATCGCGATAATGTCTTGAAGGTCCTTGTACCGCTGCAAGACCTGCTTCACCTGCTGCGCGACGTCGTAATGCTCCTGCCCCACGATGCGCGGATCGAGAATGCGCGACGTCGAAGCCAGCGGATCGACCGCGGGATAAATGCCGAGCGCCACGATGTCGCGCGACAGGTTCGTCGTCGCGTCGAGGTGCGCGAACGCGGTCGCCGGCGCCGGGTCCGTGTAGTCGTCGGCGGGCACGTAAATCGCCTGCACCGACGTGATCGATCCCTTCTTGGTCGAAGTGATCCGCTCCTGCAACTCGCCCATCTCGGTCGCCAGGTTCGGCTGGTATCCCACCGCCGAAGGCATGCGGCCGAGCAGCGCCGAAACCTCCGAGCCCGCCTGCGTGAACCGGAAAATGTTGTCGATGAAGAGCAGCACGTCCTGCCCTTCTTCGTCGCGGAAATACTCGGCCACGGTGAGCGCCGTGAGGCCCACGCGAAGACGCGCTCCGGGCGGCTCGGTCATCTGCCCGTAAATGAGCGCACACTTCGATTTCTGCCAGTCCTTCGGGTCGATGACGCCGGACTCCTGCATTTCGAGCCACAGGTCGTTGCCCTCGCGCGTACGTTCGCCCACACCGCCGAACACCGACACGCCGCCGTGCTTCATGGCGATGTTGGTGATCAGCTCCTGGATGATAACGGTCTTGCCGACGCCCGCGCCGCCGAACAGCCCGATTTTTCCGCCGCGCAGGTAGGGCTCGATCAGGTCGATGACCTTGATGCCGGTCTCGAACATCTGCAACTCGGTGGACTGGTCCTCGAACGCCGGCGCCGGGCGGTGAATCGGCAGGCGCTTGGTCGAATTCACCGGACCCATGTGGTCCACCGGCTCACCGATCACGTTGATCACGCGGCCCAGCACCTCGCGGCCCACCGGCACTTCGACCGGATGGCCCAGGCTCTCGGCCTTCATGCCGCGCACCAGGCCGTCGGTCGGCTGCATGGCGATCGTTCGCACGCGGCCCTCGCCGATGTGCTGCGCGACCTCGACGATGATATCGATCGGCGTGGGCGCGTCAAAGCCTTCGCTCGTGATCCGGATCGCGGTCTGGATGACCGGGACCTGTCCCTCCGGGAACTGGATATCGACCGCGGGCCCGGCCACCTGAATAACGTGGCCTACATAGTTCTTCCCTGTCGTATCAGTTGTCTGCGTGCTCGTTCCCGTGATCGTGGCCATAACCCAAAAACCTCCGTAACCTCTGCTGGCTAACTCGCCGCCGCGCCGCTCACCACCTCGATAATCTCTTTGGTGATGCTCGCCTGCCGCACTCGATTCATGTAAAGCGTCAGCCGGTCGATCACCTCGCCGGCGTTCGACGTAGCCGCTTCCATCGCCGTCATTCGCGCCGCCTGCTCGGCCGCGGCGGATTCGAGCATCGCCTGGTAAACCGCCATCTCGACGTACCGCGGCAGCAGCGTCGCAAGCAATTGCTCCGGCGGCTGCTCGTAGATGAAATCCGTTCCCCCGCCGCCCTCCGGCACTTCCACCGGAAGCACGCGCCGCACGGTCATCTTCTGCGACATGACGCTCTTGAACTCGTTGTACAGCGCATAGACGGCGTCGATCTCTTCCCGCTCGAATCGTCCCGCCACGTCCCCGGCGATCTCGGACGCATCGCTGTAGGATGCCTTCTCCGAAATGCCCGTGCGCTGGACGACGATCTCCGCGCCGCGCTTGCGCCAGAAGTCGCGCCCCTTGCGGCCGATCGCCGCAAGTACAACCGACGCGGCCGAGTGTTCGCGGATGAAGTGCTGCGATCCCTTGAGCAGATTCGAGTTGAACGCGCCCGCCAACCCGCGGTCGGCCGTCATCAACAGCAGCAGCACACGCTTTTCTTCGCGCCGCGCCAGCAGCGGCAGCGCTCCGGCGCGCTCGTCGCCCGCCGCCGCGGCCGCCACGTCGCCCAGCACCTGCCGGAACATCGCGGCGTAAGGCCGTGCGGCGATCACGCGGTCCTGCGCCCGGCGGAGCTTCGCCGCCGAGACCATCTTCATCGCCTTGGTGACCTGCTGCGTGTTCTTGACCGAACGAATCCGGCGCCGCAGGTCGATCAGACTGGGCATCGATCAGCTCCGTGCGCCGGCGGCGGTCTCCGCGGACCGCTCGCTCGTAAACCGCTCCTTCAATTCCCTCAGCGCGGCGTGCAGCTCCGCGCGCAGCGAATCGTCGATCTTCTTCTCTTCGCGAATGCGCGCCAGCAGGTTCGGGCGCGAGTTCTCGATGAACCGGTACAACTCGGCCTCGAACGGCCGGCACTGCTCGAGCGGCAGATCGTCGAGGTACGCATTCGTACCCGCAAACAGGATCAGAACCTGCTTTTCCACCGGAAGCGGCTTGTACTGCGGCTGCTTCAGGATCTCGACCAGGCGCTTACCGCGATTGAGGGCCGCCGTCGAAACCTTGTCCAGCTCGGAGCCGAACTGCGCGAACGCCTGCAATTCGCGGAACTGCGCCAGCTCGAGTCGAAGCGTGCCCGCCACCTGCCGCATCGCGCGGATCTGCGCGCTGCCGCCCACGCGGCTTACCGAAAGGCCCGCGTTGATGGCCGGCCGTATGTTCGAGTTGAACAAATCGGCTTCCAGATAAATCTGTCCGTCGGTGATCGAAATGACATTCGTCGGAATGTAGGCCGAAACGTCGCCCGCCTGCGTCTCGATGACCGGAAGCGCCGTCAGCGAACCGCCGCCCGTCTCCTTCGACATCTTCGCCGCGCGCTCGAGCAGCCGGCTGTGGAGATAGAACACGTCGCCGGGATACGCCTCGCGCCCCGGGGGACGCCGCAGCAGCAGCGAGATCTCGCGGTACGCCGCGGCGTGCTTCGAAAGATCGTCGTAGATGCAGAGCGCGTGGCGGCCCGAATCGCGGAAGTACTCGCCCATCGCGCATCCGGCATAGGGAGCGATGTACTGCATCGGCGCGGGGTCCGAAGCTGTCGCCGCCACCACGATCGTATACTCCATGGCGCCGAACTCTTCGAGGGTCTTGACTACCTGCGCGACCGTGGAGCGCTTCTGCCCGATCGCCACGTAGATGCAGATGACGTCGCCGCCCTTCTGGTTGATGATCGTGTCGAGCGCGATGGCGGTCTTGCCCGTCTGGCGGTCGCCGATGATCAGCTCGCGCTGCCCGCGGCCGATCGGGATCATGCTGTCGATGGCCTTGATACCGGTCTGCAGCGGCTCCTTCACGGGCTGCCGGTCCACAACGCCCGGCGCGATGCGCTCGATGGCGTTGAACTTGTCGCTCGAGATCGGACCCTTGTCGTCGATCGGCTGTCCGAGCGCGTCCACCACGCGCCCGATCAGCGCATCGCCGACCGGCACCGACATGATGCGTCCCGTCCTGCGGACCTCGTCGCCTTCCTTGATCTCGGCGTATTCGCCGAGCAGCACCGCGCCCACCTGGTCTTCTTCCAGGTTCAGCGCGATCCCAGAGACGCCGTGCGGGAACTCGATCAGCTCGCCCGCCATGACCTTCTCCAGGCCATACACGCGCGCGATGCCGTCGCCGACCGAAATCACCGAGCCGACTTCGGAGACCTCGACCGCTTTATCATAATTCTCAATCTCTTCGCGGAGTACCCGCTCAATTTCGTCTGCCCGTATTTGAGCCATACAGAAACCCTTGTCTGTGGAGCGCTACGACCCTGTCCCCGCCAGCCGCTGCCTGAGCGCGTCAAGCTGGCCGCGGACCGAGCCGTCGTAAACCGTGGACCCTATGCGGGCCATCACGCCGCCGATCAGGTCTTCCTGAATGCGGAACTGAGCCCGTGTCTGCTTGCCCGTGAGCCGCGCGAGCCCGGCCACGATTTCCTGCTGCTGCGGCGCTGGGAGCGGCCTCGCCGAGAGAACCTCGGCGCGCGCGATACCGAGCCGCTCGTCCATCACCAATTCAAACGCATCGCCGATTTCGCCGAGCAGCCGTACGCGGCCGTGATCGAGGAGCACCATCAGGAACCGGCGCGTGACGTCGGAAAGCCCGAGGTCCTTTGCCAGCCGCGCGATGATCGCTCTCTGTCGCGGACGCGGAACCGCGGGGGATTCAAGCGCGATCTTCAACTCCGGCGATTCCACCAGCAACCCGGCGAAGGAGGCAACCTCCGCGGCGGCGGCATGCGCGTCGATCTTCGAACCCGGCGCGGTTACCACATCCGCCAGCGCGCGCGCATATCGCATTTCGAGTGCGCCCGGCATTTAGGAAACCCTCGCATTCCCGGCGCCCGGCCGGTGTTCCAGGTCCTTCAGCATGGCATCGACGAGCGTGCGGTCCTTCTCCGGAGTCAGCCGTTCGCGGATGCGCTTCGATGCCAGATCGATGGCCAGCCTGGCCGAATATTCCCGAAGCTCCTGCCGCGCGGCCTTCGAAACCGAAGCGATCTCCTGTTCGGCCTGCGCCTGAATCTTCTGCGTCTCGCGCTGGATTTCTCCGCGCACGCGCTCGCCTTCGGCGGCCGATTCCTGCCGGGCCTGCGCCCGCAGGTTCTCGACCTCGGCGCCGAGGTTCGCCAGGCGCTGTTCCATCTCCGCGTACCGCGCTTCGGCGTCTTCCTTCAGCTTCGCGGCTTCCTCGAGGCCGACGCGTATCTCAGCCGAGCGGCCCGCGAAGAATCCGCCGGCCTTCTTCTTGATCAAATAGCCGAGCACCCCCGCCATCAGGATGAAGTTCGCGATTTTCCAGCCAAGCTCGGGGTCGCCGGCTTCCTGGGCGTGGCCGCCCTCGGCGGCGAGCGCCGCGGCGGCGATAACGAGCGCGATCGAAACTACCGGAAGAATGCGTTTCAAGCCGGTCTCCTCTCGAGGACCGTTTTAACGATCTCATCGGCGAGGGACTCGGTCTGAAGCGCCAGCGTCAGCTTGGCCTGTTCGAGCTCGCCGGCAAGCTGGCGGCTGGCTTCTCTCACGTTTGCGCCGGCGCGCTGCCGGGCTTCCGCGACGGCGCCCGCCTGGTCCTGCCGGAGCGCCTGGCGGAACTCCTCCTGCTCGCGGTAAATATCGGCCCGCGCGGCACGGATCGCGCTTTCATACTCAGCGGCTTTTTGAGAGGCTAGGGCGAGGCTGTCATCGGCCAGCTTCCGCGCGCCTTCGGTCGCCTTGTAGCGTTCGGAAAGCATCCGGGCCATCGGGCCGAAAAACACCCGCTTCAGATAGAAATGCAACAGGACAATGAGCAGTAGTGTGGGGATAGCTTTCAGTATCAACCCACCGAGAGAGCGGAGGACTTCATCCATCGGAGTCTATCGGGAAGTACCTTAGAATTACGAGAGATACGCCGAAAACCCACCCTAGCATACGCCCCCGGGATGGGTCAACAACCTGCTCCCCGGCCGGCCCAAAGGCGCCCGGCGGGCAGTAACTTCTTAAAACAGTCCGGCCAGGGGCCGGCCGCGGACCAAGCGGTCCGCCTACACGCTTCGCCCAACCCGCGCGTCAGCTATATGTGACCCGTTTTACGCTATGGGCCTGCCTGCTCGCAGTGTCCGCATCCACCGCACGGCCCGACGTGACCTCCATCTTAAAAGGCGTTGAGAACCGGTACAACCGCGCCCGCACCCTCGAGGTCAACTTCGAACAGACCTACGACGCCCCGGGCCGCGGCCCCAAGACAGAAGCCGGACACCTCTTCCTTCGCAAGCCCGGCCGCATGCGCTGGCAGTACACGCAGCCCGCCGGAAAGCTCTTCGTCAGCGACGGCAAAGTTATCTTCTTATATACACCCAACAACAATCGCGTCGAGCGCACCAAGGTCAGGGAGAGCGACGACATGCGCGCCCCCCTCGGCTTCCTGCTCGGCAAGCTCGATTTTCAGAAGGATTTCAAGCGCTTCATCTCCCGGCCGGACGGCCAGAACACATGGATCATCGCCGAGCCGCGCTCCGAAAAAGCGCCCTTCACCAAAGTGGAGTTCTGCGTGACGCCCGCATACGAAATCCGCCGCCTCATCGTCGCCGCAGAAGGAGGCGCCACCACCGAATTCCGCTTCGACCAGGAAAAACTCAACCCGCCGGTAGCGGACAAGCTCTTCCAGTTCCAGCCCCCGGCCGGAGCCGAAGTCGTCGAGGAGGCGGAAAGATGATTCACCGCGGAGGCCGCCGCTCAACGGCAGCCGGCGGTGAGAAGGAAGCTGCTCAATGGCTGAGTTTCTACTGAAATACGCCGACGCCCGCGGGGAGATCCACCAGCAGGTTGCGCAGGCGCAGTCCGCCGACGAGGCCCGCGAGCGCTTCGTCCAGCAGGGCTTCCTCGTCTACTCCGTCCGCTCCAAGAGCGCGATGACGGCCCTTGCCCCCTCCCGGCGCCCCAAGAAACTCAACATCGAAAAATTCCTCATCTTCAACCAGCAGTTCGTCACGCTGGTGCGCGCCGGCCTTCCCATCCTCAAGGGCCTCGACCTGCTCGCCGAACGCCTCACCGATCCCAAACTCGGCAAGCACATCCGCGCCGTCCGCGATGAAGTGAAAAACGGAGCCTTGCTCTCGGACGCCTTCCGCAACCAGGGCGTCTTCCCGCCCATCTACGTCAGCTCGATCCTGGCCGGCGAAAAGAGCGGCAGCCTCGGCGACGTCCTCGAGCGCTACATCGCCTACCAGAAACTCACGCTGTCGGTGCGGAAGAAGCTCATCGTCTCGCTGATCTACCCCTCGCTGCTGCTGTTCCTCGTCCTCTGCCTGATGGTGTTCCTCATCACCTATGTGGTGCCGAACTTCGCGCAGCTCTACAACAGCATGCAGGCGCAGCTGCCCGAAACCACGCAGATCCTGATCGCCGTCGGCACCACCGCCCGCAGCTACATCCTGGCCGGATTCGTCGGCCTCATCCTCGCCATCGTCGCGTTCCGCTTCTGGTCGCGCAGCCCCTCGGCGAAGATGAAGCTCGACACCCTCAAGCTCCACACGCCCGCCCTCGGCGACATGTGGATCAAGTTCCAGGTAGCGCAGTTCTCGCGCATTCTGAGTACCCTGCTGGTCGGCGGCATTCCGCTGGTCCAGGCGCTTGAAACCTCGGCCCAATCGCTCGGCACGCGCCTGCTTCAATCGGCGCTCGAAAAAGCGCAGCGCCTGGTCCGCGAGGGGCAGTCTTTATCTTCGGCCCTCAAAACAACGAAACTTTTCCCCGGCCTCGCCATCGACATGATCGAAGTGGGCGAGTCCACCGGCGCGCTGCCCCAGATGCTCGGCAGCGTCGCCGAGTTTTACGAGGAGGACGTGGGCACGCGCATGACCGCGACCCTGTCGCTGATCGAGCCCGTGATCATGGTCTTCATGGGCGTCTTCGTCGCCTTCGTGCTCGTGGCCCTGTATCTGCCGATCTTCTCCCTCGCGGAGACGATGTAGGAGGAGCGAATGGCAACCACCGACCGCAACAAGCTCACCGACCCCGTCCAGGAGGCAGCCGACGCGCAGGCGCTCGCGCGCCGCTACCGCTACGAATTCATCGATCTGCGGGTCGCCCATATCGACCACGACCTGTTCCGCTCCGTCCCGGTCGATCTGATGTTCCGCTATAACTTCGTGCCGATCCACGCCGAAAACGGAACGCTCGAGATCGCCCTCGCCGACCCGCGCAACCTCAACCTGATCGATGAACTCACCATCCTGCTTCAGAAGAAGCTGAAGGTAAAGGTCGCCTCGCTCTCCCAGATCGCCGAGCTTCTCAAGAAGACCGAGCAGTCGCAGCGCGTGCTCGAAGAGGTCACCGAAGGCTTCACGCTCGACGTCGTCGCCGAAGAGGACAACCCGGACGAGACGCTCTCGATCGACCGCCTCTCGGCGTCCGAAAGCGACATCGCGCCCGTCATACGCCTGGTCGATACGACCATCTTCAATGCGCTCGAGCGCCGCGCCAGCGACATCCACATCGAAACCCGCGACGCCGAAGTGGCCATCAAGTACCGCATCGACGGCGTCCTGCACTACGCCATGCCGCCGATCGCCAAGGATTGGCACTCGACCATCCTGTCGCGCATCAAGGTCATGAGCGAGCTGGACATCGCCGAGCGCCGCATCCCGCAGGACGGCCGTTTCCGCGTCCGCTACAAATCGCGTCTGATCGATTTCCGCGTCTCGATCATGCCCACCATCTACGGCGAGGACGCCGTGCTCCGCGTGCTCGACAAGGAATCCATGAGCGAGAAGTTCTCCAAGCTCTCGCTCGACGTCGTCGGCTTCCCCGAATACGACATCGTCAAATTCCGCCGCTACATCAAAGAGCCCTACGGTATGGTGCTCGTCACCGGCCCGACAGGCTCGGGCAAAACCACGACCCTCTACGCCGCGCTTAGTGAAATCAAGAACGACGAGGACAAGATCATCACGATCGAGGACCCGGTCGAATACCAGGTCAAGGGCATCACGCAGATTCCCGTCAACGAAAAGAAGGGCCTCACGTTCGCGCGAGGCCTGCGCTCGATCCTCCGCCACGACCCCGACAAGATCATGGTGGGCGAAATCCGCGACCAGGAAACCGCGCAGATCGCCATCAACGCCGCCCTCACCGGACACCTCGTCTTCACCACCGTCCACGCCAACAACGTATTCGATGTGCTCGGCCGCTTCCTGAACATGGGCGTCGAGCCGTACAACTTCGTCTCGGCCCTGAACTGCATCCTCGCGCAGCGCCTCGTGCGCCTCATCTGCGAGCACTGCAAGCGGCCCGTCCGGTATCCCGACTCGTACCTCGCCGAGAGCGGGCTCAACCCCGACGCGTGGCGCGACTTCACGTTCTATGAAGGCGAAGGCTGCTTCGAGTGCGGCGGCACGGGCTTCCGCGGCCGGACCGCGATCACCGAGCTGCTCGATCTGAGCGAGCGCATTCGCGAGATGATTCTCGACAAGCGGCCCACATCGGAAATCAAGCGCGCCGCGCGCGACGAAGGGATGACCTTCCTGCGCGAGTGCGCGGTAGGAAAAGCTAAGGAGGGCGCGACCACGCTGAAGGAGATCAACAAGGTCACCTTCATCGAGGCCTGAGCAACATGCACGCACCGCCGTTTTTGAGAAAACTGCTGAACGACCCGCCCCCGCGGTTCGCTTTCGAAATTTCGGAGGCGGGCATCGCCGCCGCGCGCACCGCGAACCCCGCGCAGGCCGGCTTCGAGCCGCTCGAGGAGGGCGTCATCGCCGTCTCTCCGGTCCACGACAACGTGCTCCGCATGGACGCGCTCACCGCGAAGATCCAGGCGCTCGCGCCGCGCGGGGAAAAGAAGCGCCAGCGCGCCACCCTGATCGTGCCCGACTACAGCGTGCGCGTCTCGGTCCTCGATTTCGACGCGTTTCCGTCCGACCACGAGCAGCAGCTTTCGCTCGTGCGCTTCCGCCTGAAGAAGAGCCTGCCATTCGACATCGACTCGGCGGGCATCAGCTACTTCGCGCAGCCGGATGGCGCCGGAAAGCGCGTGGACGTAGTCGCCGCCGTCGCGCCGCTCGAAATCCTCGGGCGCTACGAAGCCCCGTTCCGTTCCGCCGGCTTTCACCCCGGTTTGGTCACGACTTCCGCGCTCGCCACCCTCCCGCTGCTGCGCGGCAAAGGCGTCTCGGTGCTTGCAAAGCTCAGCGGCCGCATCCTGACCCTCGCCGTGGTCTCGAACCACGCGCTGAAGCTCCTGCGCTCGATCGAACTCTCCGGCTCTGTGCCCGCCGAGATCGCCTCGCACCTCTACCCGACCTTCGCCTACATCGAGGACCAGCTCGCCGCCGCCCCCGAACGCCTGCTCGTCTGCGGCCACCCGCACCTCGCCAGCGATCTCAGCGACGAGCTCGGCGCGGACGTGAGCTTCTCGATCGAACCTCTACGCTCCCGCTACGGAGCGCCGGACCAGTTCAACGCGGGCCTGCTCGGATACCTGGAATCGCTGGAGGATGGACAATGAGCGCCGCCCGGATCAATCTCGCGAGCGAGCCGTTCCGCCCGGCGCGGCCCGTCATCGTCGCATCGGGCGCCGCCGCGGTCTTGCTCCTCGGCCTGCTCGGCCTGCTCATCGCGCTCTCTGTTATGGAAAGCGGCCAGGCCGCCGAAGCCCGCGGCGCCATCGACAGGCTCGAAAAGCAATCGAAGCAGATGAACGCCGAACAGGCGCGGCTCGAAGGTGTCCTGCGGCAGCCCGAAAACGCCGCCGTGCTCGAGCGCAACCTGTTCCTGAACAGCCTGATTTACGCCAAAGGCATCAGTTGGACGCGCCTGTTCGACGACCTCGAAAAGGTGATGCCGCACAACGTGCGCCTCATCTCCATCCGGCCGCAGACCTCCGGGCAGAACGAAGTAATGCTCGACATGATCCTCGGCGCCGAATCCGCCGAGCCCGTCCTCAAGATGCTCCGCACGCTCGAAGGCTCGCCGCTGTTCGGAGCCACACGCATCCACAACCGTTTTCCGCCAACCCAGTCGGAGCCGCTGCTGCGCTATCGCGTGAGTGTGAATTATGTTCAGAAACTTTAGCCTCCGCCTGGCCGCGCGCCTCGTCCTCGGCGCGCTCGTCGCCGCCAATCTCATCGCCGCACTCATTGCGTTCAAACCCTGGTCCGGTTCCGCCGAAGACCTCGAGCGCCAGGCCGCCTCGCTGCGCAGCGAAGTCCGCAAGAAGCAGGCCGCGCTCGAGAAGCTCTCCAGCATCGTCAGCAAGGTCCAGACCGCCCGCACCGACGGCGACAAATTCATGGGCGGCTACCTGCTCAACACGCGCTCGGTCTCTTCCCGCCTCGCCGGCGACCTCGACCGCATGGCCGCGACCGCGAGCATCCGCCAGAAAGAAGTCGCCTTCGCCTTCGAGCCCGTCGAGGGCAGCGAAGGGACGCTCACCAAGGCGACCATGACAGCCAACTATGAAGGCACCTACGCGGACCTGATCCAGTTCCTCAACCTGCTCGACCGCTCGCCTCGCCTGATCATTCTCGAAAGCCTGCAAGCCACGCCGCAGCCCCAGGGGCTGGTGCTGAACATCACGATGAAGCTGAACGCCTTCGTGCGCGAGGGAGAGCCCTCGCCCGAAGAAATGGCTGCGCGGAAGGCCGAGGACGAAGCTCCTCAAGCGGCCGCGGCCGCCTCCGCGCCGGCGCCTGCACCCGAAGCGCAGCTCGCGCAACCCGCGCCCGCCGTGCTGCCGCCGCCCCCTCCCACCGGACCGAGGCTCGTGCGCCAGCCCGTCCGGCCGGTGCGCATCCCCCGGACGGCGGAAAGGAGCGCGGAATGAAGTTCGAGATGAAAGGCATCGGAACCGGAGACCGCAAGAAGGTCTACCTCCTCGCCGGCCTGGGCCTCGTGCTGGCCTACTTCGTCTACACGAACGTGATCGCGCCGGACGACGCGCCCGCGCGCTCCACGCGCTCCGCGGCCACCGCCGATCCGGCCCCGCGCGCCCCCGCGGCGGGCGTCTTCGGCACGCCCGTTCCCGATACGCGCCGCACCGCATCCTTACGCCCCGAGTTCAAGATGGGCGCGCGCAACAACCGCCCCGATCCGGCCTCCATCGATCCGACCCTGCGGCTCGATTTGCTCGCAAAGGTACAGTCGGTGAATCTCGAAGGCGGCACGCGCAACCTGTTCCAGTTCGGCGCCTCGCCGATGCCGCGTACGCCCGAGCCGAAGATCGTTCCCCGGCCCGGCGGCGCCTTTCATCCCGGAATGCCCGGCGGTCTCGCGCAGAATGCCGCGACCGGCGAACCGGTGAAGGCGGCGCCTCCGCCCATCCCGCTCAGGTTCTACGGCTATTCGAGCCAGTCGAAGCACGGCGAGAAGCGCGCTTTCTTCCTCGCCGACGGAGACGAGATCGTCGTCGCCGCCGAAGGCGAGCTGATCAAAGGCCGGTATAAAGTAGTGCGCATCGACGTCAATTCCGCCTTGGTCGAGGACGTGCAGTTCAAGAACCAGCAGACGCTGACGCTCGAGGAGCAGGCGGGCTGATGAAAAGCCGCCGGCAGGAATCCGGCTTCGCGCTCGTGCTCGTGATGGCGCTCGCGGCCATCATCGCCGTGCTGCTCTACCGCGAACTGCCGCGCGTCGCTTTCGAAGGCGAGCGCGCCCGCGAGGAGCTTCTTATTCAGCGCGGCGAACAGTACAAGCGCGCCATCCAGCTTTACATGCGCCGCTTTTCCCGCTACCCGGCCTCGATCGAGCAGCTCGAAAACACGAACAATATCCGCTTCCTGCGCCGCCGCTATCGCGACCCCATGACCGGCAGCGAGGAATGGCGGCTCATCCATGCCGGGCCCGGCGGCGTCCTCACCGATTCGCTCACCCAGAAGCCGCCGCAGTTGGATAAGGACGGCAAGCCCACCGTGGCGTCCATCACCGGCCGGCAGGCCGACCCCAATGCGCCCAAGCCGCTCTGGATGAAGCAGCGCGCCAGCGATTTGCAGGGTTTTACGCCGGAGCAGAGCCAGAATCCGCCCGATCAGCAGGCGGAGCAGCAGCAGCCTCAGCAGCCCGAGCCCTCGCAGCCCGAGCAACTCGGGGTGCCGCTGCAAGCCCAAGCCCAGCCGCCCGGCTCGCAGGACCCCAACGCGCCGCAGCAGCAGCCCCCCGTTTCGCCGGCGCCCTTCGCTCCGCAGCCGGCCATCAGCCCGGCGGCGGTGCAGCCCATCCCCGGCGCCCAGGTCAGCGGCGGAGCGGCCATGCAGGACCCGGCCACGAATCCGATCGCGATGATCAACCAGCAGCTCCGCGGCGGCTCACCGCGCGTCCTCGCCGCCGGCGGGGGCGGCGGCTTCGGATCCTCGACCATCGGCGGCGGTATCGCCGGCGTCGCCAGCAAGGCCGAAGCCGAGGGCATCAAGGTCTACCGCAAGCACACGAAGTACAACGAGTGGGAATTCATCTACGACCAGCGCGAAGACTACGCAAACCCCGCCTTGGCCGGTTTCGGCGGCGGCCCCGCCGCCAATCCCAACCAGCGCATCTCCGGTCCGGTAAAGTAGGCGCTACGCCCGCTCCTGAACCCGCGGGAAGTACAGCCAGACGTGCCCGCCGTTGTCGTCTTCCCCGAAGACGATCTCGCCGTCGCGCCCCGTCACCGCGTCGCCGAACACGTAGCCGTAACGCCGCCGCTCGATCACCGACGCCGCCACCCCCAGGTTCGACACTTCACGCTTCCCCGGGTCGTAGCAGAACATCTTCGCGATCTCGTCGCCGCAGAATCCGAACACGCGGCCGTCGAACGTCACGGCCATCGGACCCACCGGCGCCAGCAGCGTCTTCCCGAGCGGCGCGCTGAAACCCTTGTCTTCATCGAACGAGTAGAGCGTGCCGTCCGCCGCCGCCGTGTAAAGCAGGCCGCCGCGCCCGCGCGAAGCCCATACCAGCGGCGCATCGCCGAAGCCCGACGGCAGCTTGACTGCCCGCCGCTTGATCGCGCGCGCCGCGGCGTCGTAGCGCCACAGCGTCCCGCCTTCGTCGCGCCCGAACACGCCGCCGCGGGATGCCACCGCGATGCGCCCCGTTCCGGCGATCTCGCCGACCACCTGCACCTTCGGCGCGTCAAGGTCCACCGTGAACAGATGCTTCGCCGTGATCCCAACGGCCGTCTTCCGCGCCGCGTCCGTAACCGCGTGCACCACCGGCTCGCCTGCCACGCACTCGCCGTGGTCCGTGAGCGGCGGGAGCTCGAAGCCCCACTCCTGGATCAGGTCCTCTCCGCCCAGCCGCATCAGCGGAGCGCTCACCACGCGCCCGCCCCGCGCGCCGTTCACAAACGCCGCCACGCGCGCGCCGCCGCAGCACACCGCCGCGCATCCGGTCGCGCCCGCCGGACGTCCGATGTCGAGCACCATCCCGCCCAGCCCGTGAAACGTCGCCACGAACAGGTGCGCCTGCCGCCCGCCCGTGCCGCCGTAAACGAATCCATCGGGCGTCGTGTCTAGCGCCGTGATGTGGCTTTCATCGTGCACGATCGGGGCCGTCATCCCCGGAAAGCACGTCGGGAACGCAACCAGCGTCCCCTCGCGCGTAAACGTCCCGAAATGGACGTCCTTCAAATAGGCCTTGATCTCGGGCGATTTCGGATCGAATCTTCTCTTCTTCTGCGCCATGGCTAGCCCCACATCCGGATCGGCAGGTGCGCGTTCTCACGCTTGCGCCCGGCCGGCATAGACACCTTGAAAATTCCGCTCGGCCGCTCTCCGACGTGGCCGAAGAAAAGATCGCCGTTGTGATCCACCGCCCCGCGTGAAACATACTGCGCCAGTCCGGTCGGATGCTCCAGCCGCGTCACCTCCTCGCGCTCGAGCGTCCGCGGATTCAGCCGCCACACCACGCCCTCGCGCTCCTTGCCGGACGGCGTCGTTGGCTGATACACCGGGTCGCGCCACCGCGACGCCACATAATAAAGATTGCCGTCGCCCGCGAACGTCAGCCCGCCGCAGTGATCGCGGAACATGTCCACCGGGAACGTGATATCGCGCTGCTGCGTCGCCGGGCCGAGGCTCTCGACCCGCGGCCAGTCCTTGCCCTCGTTGTGCCAGATGCGCATCAGGTACGGATTCGGGCACCACGTGGACGCATACACGCACTGGCCGTCGGGCGAAGGCGCGACATCGTAAAACACGCTGTGCCATCCCATCTGGTACGAAGGATGCGGCAGCATCTCGGGCGAAATCTCCAGTCGGTCCGTCTCCGGTGTGTAGCGCACCAGGTGCCCGTAATCGTTCGTCGTCCATACGCGGTGCTTTTTATCGAGGAACAGCGTCTGCCCGTTGATCGACCCGATGCGCCCTATATCGCGCCGCGTGCGCGTCTTCAGGTCGTAAACGATGAAGTGGTCCCGCGGGTAGCTCAGCGCATAGAGCAGCCGCCGCTCTTCATCGTGCAGCAGGCACCGGCAGCCTTCCTTCGGGATGAGCGTGTCCCACCACAGCACCTGGTCTTTCCGGGTGTCCCACGCCAGCAGCGCCGCCCCGCGGAACAGGCGCTTCTTGTCGTGCCAGGAATACCAGGGGTTGTAGACCGGCAGGTCGATCGGCGGCCCGGACAGATGCGTCGCCATGTACAGCACGCC
The DNA here is from genome assembly GCA_050261515.1 of Acidobacteriota bacterium. GTDB lineage: Bacteria > Acidobacteriota > Terriglobia > Bryobacterales > Bryobacteraceae > JBLNDJ01. The sequence goes on from JBLNDJ010000060.1 coordinate 96,263, forward strand.
ATCCGCCATCGAAGGCGCGAAGCTGTAATGGATCTTGCACTGCGTCGCGCGCCCGGAATCGCCGGGGTCATCCACTTTCTCGTCGATGTCGAACAGGTAATCGAGCGAGTCCGTCTGCTCGTTGTACCGCACCGGTTTCACAACACCGCCCGGAACGCCCTCGGCGCAAGCCGCGGCGTAAATCCGCCCGTCCGGCCCCACCGAGAGGGACCAGCACGTGTCCGAGTCCGGATGCCCGGTAAACGGATACCATTTGACGGTGTATTGTTCGGAGGCGGGGGAAGCGGCTCGTACGAGCCCTGCCGAGAGAACCCCGGCCCCTGCCTTCATGAAATCGCGTCGCGCAATCCCGTGTCTTTGGCCCATACCCAACCCTCCGGGCCATTCTATACCGAACGGGACGGCTACTGGGCCGTCAGTCGCCTCTTCGCGCTCAGCTTCAAAGCACGGAACTGCGCCGCCGTCAGCCGCATCTCCACCAGGATCTGCGCTTCTTCCTGCCCCAGCACGTAATACCGCACCAGCGCGTCGCGCTCCTGCTCCGGCAACCCGGCCAGCGACCGCCGCATTATATCGACGCCTGTTTCCCCGCGCTCGGGGCGCCTCCTTCCGCGCACCCGCTCCTGAATGATGCTCCTCAGCCGCCCCGGCACACTCTCCGCCTTTGTGATCTCGCCCCGCTCGATCGTTTCGATCAGGTCGCCCAGCGCCGCCCCGGAAATCTCCTCCACATCGGCGTCCGCGAATCGCGCAACCAGAAATCGCACGCCCGGATACAGCAACTCGCGCAACCGCCCGGCCGCGGCGCCATCCCCCGCGCGAATGCCTTGTACCAGCGGCTCAAAGTCGAGTCGTGTATTCGAGCTCGGGGGAATCGCTACGGTTTCCTGCATTTTGAATTGCCGGCCGAAGCCCATATGTAGCGCGGATAGACGGAAAAGGCCAGTACTTTTCTGCGAATGCGGATGCGTGGTAGTCCCGGTGCGCCGCTACTCCGTTTGTGGGTATTTCCCGGAGAAATCAGAAAGTGCGCCTATTTCGTTTCCAAAAGCGCCGCAAGAATCAGCTTAGCCGCTTCCTTCCCACGCTCCCCAACCTCGCCCGCCGGCCCCGAGCAGCTAGGGCATCCCGCTTCACAAGGGCACGCCTGCAGCATTTCGAGCGCATGTGCCGCCACCTGAGGAAACATCCTGAACAGCGGCGCGCTCTGCCCGATTCCGCCCGAATATGCGTCGTAAAGATAGAGATCGGGCTCGAACGTTTTCACTCCCCCCGCAATATTTTCCGAAAACGCCACCCCGAGGTCGCGCGGGTCGCACATCAGCAGGAACGCCGCCGCAGTCCGCAGCGCATTGCCTAGCGCGGTTAGCCCGTTCTGCTTTTCCGTCGCCGAAAGCTGCGGAAACTGCGCCAGGAAATTCTCCGGAAACGTGATCCAGAAGGCGGTCGTGTGCATCTCCTGCTCGGGCATCGAGAGATTGCCGGACCCCACGTTCTCCATCGTGTAAAACTTGATCTTCTTGAACCCGACGATCTGGGTATTCACCCGCACGTCGCCGTAGGCCCGCCGCGCCGCGCCCGCCGGAGCGGTTTCGAATTCTTCGAGCACCTTGACTTGCGTATAGTCGATCGCGTCGGTGTAATAATCCGACTCCACGCGCCGCACGAACGCTTTTCTGCCCTCGTAATCGAATTTTTCGACTTGATACTGCCGCGCTTCGTGCAGATAAACCGCCTTCTCGTGCAGCGTCGTGAGCGCGGAGGGGAAATCCACCTCGGCGATAATCTTCGGCTCGCCCGTCGTATCCACCACCACGAAGTTGTCGCTTGTCACCGAACGCAGGCTGATCGCGTCGGCCGGATACGTGTCCGACGTCCAGTGCCACGCGCCCGCCGAGTGATGCACCACGCCCGTCTCGCTCAGAAACGAGCACAGCTCGCCCGTATCGTGCTTGCCGAATTTCTCGCCGTCGCGCACCGGCAGCTCGAACGCCGCGCATTTCGTGTGATTGATGAGAATTTCGACGTTGTCCGGATTGATGTGCGCCTGCTCGGGCGACGAGCCGAAGAAATAGTCGGGATGCTCGATGACATACTGATCGAGCGGCGCGCTCGAGGCCACCAGCACCGCTATCGAAGTCGATTGCCGCCGCCCCGCGCGCCCCGCGCGCTGCCACGTCGAAGCGATCGTTCCCGGATAGCCCGCCATCACCACGGCATCGAGCGACCCGATGTCGATACCGAGCTCGAGCGCGTTGGTCGCCACCACGCACCGCACATCGGCCTCGCGCAGCTTGCGCTCGATCTCGCGCCGCTCGCGCGGCAGGTAGCCGCCGCGATAGCCGCGCACCGCCTCCTCGCCGGCCGGCAGCCGGGACGCCGCGTCTTTCAAATACGTGATCAGAACCTCGGTGGCCAGCCGGTTGTTCGTGAACACCAGGGTCTGGAGCCGGTTCTCCAGAAACTCAACCGCCACGCGCTTCGATTCCTGCAAATAGCTGCGCCGTATTCCGAGCGCGCGGTTCACGAACGGAGGGTTGTAAAAAATGAAGTACTTCTCCCCCGACGGGGCGCCATTGCGCTCGATCAGCGCGAACGCCTCGCCCGTCAGCGCCTCGGCCAGCTCACGCGGATTCGCTATGGTCGCCGACGAGCAGATGAACTGCGGCTTCGACCCGTAAAACTCGCACACGCGCCGCATCCGGCGGATCACGTTCGCCAGGTGGCTCCCATACACGCCGCGGCAGTAGTGCAGCTCATCGATGACGAAGTACCGCAGGTTCTCGAACAGCTTCGCCCATTTCGTGTGGTGCGGCAGAATTCCGGCGTGCAGCATGTCCGGATTCGTGAGCACGAGGTTGGCGCGCTCGCGGATCGCCTTGCGGGCGTCCTGCGGCGTATCGCCGTCGTAGGTAAAGGCGCGCAGCTCCGAACCCATCGCATCGAGCGCCTGCTGCATCTCGTGAAGCTGGTCCATCGCGAGCGCCTTGGTCGGAAACAGGTACATCGCGCGCGCCCCGGGTTCTTCCACCATCCGGTTCAGCACCGGAAGGTTGTAGCAAAGCGTCTTTCCGCTCGCGGTCGGCGTGACCACGACCACGTTCTTGCCCGCCGCCGCCAACCGGAACGCCTCCGCCTGGTGGCTGTACAGGCGCCTTATGCCCTGCGCGGCCAGGGCCTTGACGAGCGGAGAGGCCAGATCCCGCGGCATCTCGGAGTACTCACCCTCCGACGCCGGCCGGTAGTGGATCGCCCGCACCACGGAATCCGGCTGCGCGCGCAGCCGCTCGAAACGCGCCAGCGCCGGCTCCAGGCCGCCCGGACGCACCAGGCGCAACTCCGGCGTCGCGGGAAATCCAAGGGAAAGGTTCTCGGGCATATCTTCGCCTTTTCTTTGCTCAGTATACCCGAAGCCGACAGCGGGGACTCAGTCTGCGGCGCGCCGGAATTCGTACCGCTCCAGCGTGAGTGCCATCTCGAAGGGCTTGTCGGGATCCTCCCCCCCCGGAACGCCGGTATCAAGGCGCATCACTTTTCCGAGGCAGTGCAAGTCCACGTCGCCCTGGTGCGACAACCGAATGACGTACTCGACCGGTTCGCCGATATCAACTTTCGTGTCCGAGGCGACCAGCGCTCCCCCGGAACTGAGGTTGCGCGTCTCCGCCGCGCCCGATACCGCCCGCATGCCGTTTCGCACGATCCTTACAGGCAGCTTGATCTCAAATCGTTTGGACCTACGTTGCTCCACCACAGAGTTCCTACCGTAATTGGTTTCCAATAAGACAGTCAATATTTCCAGCCACTTATATCTGTAAACTCAGTTCTGGTACTTCCCAGGAACCCCGGCCCCCAAGTGCGCCGAGCCCCTCCCCAAGCACGTCCGGGGGCCTCTGCGGCCCGAATGATAGAATTGGGTTGGGTGCGTAAAATCGTTAGGATTTCACTGGGATTTCTGGCCCTGATTGCGGGCGCAATTCTCTCGCTGCCCGGCGTCCCCGGCCCCGGCATCGCCATCATGATCCTCGGCCTGGTCATCCTGGCCGATTACTACCGCTGGGCCCGCCGCTCCCGCGATTGGCTTAAGGAAAAGGCGTACCGCGTGCGCGACCGTGCCCTGCGCCGCGACCCCGATCAGTCCCCCGCGGGCCCGGAAGTCCACCGCGACCCCCCGGCAGATTCCCGCGACCGGGTAATCCCCCGCCAATCAGTGCGAAAATAGGAGATTGGCGCCGTGTCGCCACTCCCCACCATGCTGGACCGTATCACCGTTCACGGAGCGAGGCAGCACAACCTCAAGAACATCGACGTTGAGATTCCGCGCAACACCTTTACCGTCATCACGGGCCTGAGCGGATCGGGCAAATCGTCGCTTGCCTTCGACACCATCTACGCCGAGGGTCAGCGCCGCTACGTCGAAACGCTCTCGCCCTACGCGCGCCAGTTCCTCGACCAGATGGAGCGGCCCGAGGTCGATTCGATCGACGGCCTCAGCCCCGCCATCTCGATCGAACAGAAAACCACCAGCCGAAGCCCGCGTTCTACCGTAGGGACCATCACCGAGATCTACGATTACCTCCGCGTTCTCTATTCATCCATCGGCGTTCCGCACTGCCCCAACTGCGGGCAGGAGATCTCGCAGCAATCCACCGAAAAAATCGTTCGCCACATCATGAGCCTGCGGCAGAACGACCGCATCATGATCCTCGCCCCCATCGTCCGCGGCCGCAAGGGCGAGTATAAGAAGGATCTCGACAAGCTCGCGCGCCAGGGCTTTCTCCGCGCGCGAATCGACGGCATTCTCCGCTCCATCGACGAGCCCATCACACTCGACCGGCGGCGGAACCACACCATCGAGGTCGCCGTAGACCGCCTGCTCGTGAAGCCCGGCATCGAGAAGCGCCTCGAGGCCTCAATCGAGACCGCCACCAAGCTCGCCGGCGGCCTGGTCGTCGTCGCCGTGGTCAACGGCGAAGAGCGTTTATACTCGCAGAAACTCGCCTGCCCGGATTGCGGAACCAGCGTTCCGGCGCTCGAGCCGCGCTCGTTCTCCTTCAACAGCCCCTACGGCGCCTGCGAAACCTGCGCGGGGCTCGGCAGCAAATGGGCGTTCGATCCGGCGAAAATCATCGCGGATTACAGCAAGCCGTTGTTCGACGGAGGTCTCGTCGCGGCGGCCCAATCTCAGTTCATCGTGCACGCCGTCACCGCGGCCGCCCGCCAGCAGCGCATCGACATTTCGAAACCCTTCGACCGCCTGCCTGCCAAATCGCAGGATTTCATCATGCTGCGCCTGCTGCAACTCCTGCAGGAGAAGTACGAAGAAGCCACCGACGTCTACCGCGAATGGCTCACCGGCTACATGTCGCCCATCGCGTGCCCGGATTGCGGAGGCAAGCGCCTCAAGCCTGGCAGCCTCGCCGTGCTGGTAAAAGGCCGCTCGATCGCCGCGTTCACGGCCATGCCCATCGCGCGCGCGCTGCCCGAAATCGAGAGCTGGAAATTCGGCGAACGCGAAACACAAATCGCCGGACGCGTGCTCGACGAGATCCGCAACCGGCTCGGCTTCCTCACCGCCGTCGGCCTCGACTACCTCAGCCTCGACCGCTCCGCCGCCACACTCTCCGGAGGGGAAGCGCAGCGCATCCGCCTCGCGACGCAAATCGGCTCGAAGCTCCGCGGCGTGCTTTACGTTCTCGACGAGCCCTCCATCGGGCTGCACCCGCGCGACAACGGCCGCCTGCTCGATTCGCTCGTGCGGCTGCGCAACCTCGGCAACACCGTGCTGGTTGTGGAGCACGACGCCGAGACCATCGAACGCGCCGATTACGTGATCGATCTCGGACCCGGCGCGGGCCGCCTCGGCGGCGAGCTCGTCGCCAGCGGCACGCCCGCCCAGATCGCGGAAAACCCGTCGTCGCTCACCGGCCGGTACATCTCGGGCGCGCAGGAGATTCCGGTGCCGGTCGAGCGCCGCCGCGGCAACGGCAAGCGCGTCGTCATCCACGGTGCGCGCGAGCACAACCTCAAGAACATCGACGTCGAATTTCCGCTCGGCCTCCTGATCGCCATCACAGGAGTTTCGGGCAGCGGGAAATCCACGCTCGTACACGACCTGCTCTACCGCGCCATGATGCGCGCGCTGCACGGCTCGCGCGAGGAGCCCGGCGCGCACGACTCGATCAGCGGCATCGAGAACATCGACAAGGTGATCCAGATCGATCAATCGCCCATCGGCCGCACCCCGCGTTCGAACCCGGCGACGTACACCGGAGTCTTCACGCCCATCCGCGACCTCTTCGCGATGCTTCCCGAGTCGCGCGAGCGCGGTTACAAGCCCGGCCGCTTCAGCTTCAACGTGAAGGGTGGGCGCTGCGAAGCCTGCGAAGGCGATGGCCTGAAGCGCATCGAGATGAACTTCCTCCCGGACGTCTACGTCACCTGCGACGTCTGCCGCGGCCGCCGCTACAACTACGAAACGCTCCAGGTAAAATACAAGGGCCATTCGATTGCCGATATTCTGGAATCGACCGTCGAGGAGGCGCTCGGGATTTTGGAGAACATCCCGCAGATCCGCCCGAAGCTCGAAACGCTGGTGGACGTGGGGCTCGGCTACATACACCTCGGGCAGTCGTCGACGACCCTTTCGGGCGGCGAGGCGCAACGCATCAAGCTCTCGCGCGAGTTGAGCCGCCGCCAGACTGGCCGCACGTTTTACATCCTCGACGAGCCGACGACCGGGCTGCATTTCGACGACGTGCGGAAGCTGCTCGACGTGCTCCAGCGGCTGGTTGAACTAGGTAATACAGTAGTTGTGATCGAGCATCAGCTGGACGTGATCAAGTGCGCGGATTGGATCATCGACCTCGGGCCGGATGGCGGCGAGGGGGGCGGCCACCTTGTCGTCGCGGGGACGCCCGAGCAGGTGATCCGCAGCCGTAAGAGTTACACCGGACAGGCGCTGGCAAAAGCGCTCAAAAACGGAAGAAACGGGCACCATTCGTGAGCGAATACGACATCGCGCCGCTCGATTTTTCGGCGCTCCACACGATTCCGATCCGCGATCGCGGCGGCAAGGTGCGCCTGGAACACTTCGCGCGGCCGTACACGAAAGGCGGCGGCATAGCCGCATGGCTCGACTCGCTCCCGAAGCTGCTCGCCGCCGACGGCCTGCGCGCCGCCATCGAAGCCATAGCCGCCGCGCGCGCGAAGGTCAAACCGATCCTTTGGGGCATGGGCGGGCACGTCGTCAAGTGCGGGCTCGCGCCGGTTTTGCTGGACCTCATGCGCCGCGGCTACGCCACCGCGTTCTCCATGAACGGCTCGGGCTCGATCCACGACTTCGAAATCGCCATTGCCGGCCACACCAGCGAGGACGTCGAGGCCGTTCTGCCCGACGGCCGCTTCGGCGTCGCCGAGGAAACCGGGCGCGAAATGAACGAAGCGATTGCCGCCGCTGCGCGCGACGGGATCGGCATCGGAGAGGCCCTCGGCCGCCGCCTTGCCGGAACTGCCCTTCACGGCGAATCGAGCATCCTCTATTCGGCGTACAAGAACCGCACGCCCGTCACCGTCCACGTCGCGATCGGAACCGACACGCCGCACACGCATCCGGCCGCGGACCCCGCCGCCATCGGCCGGGCGACGCACCATGATTTCCGCCTGTTCAGCCGCCTGGTCTCGCAGCTCGACGACGGAGGCGTATACCTCAACGTAGGCTCGGCCGTCGTGATGCCTGAAGTGTTCCTGAAGGCGCTCTCCGTAGTGCGCAACCTCGGCTGCCGCGTGGAGAACTTCACGACCGTGAATCTCGACTTCCTGCAGCACTACCGCCCGAAGGTGAACGTGGTCGAGCGCCCGCACGCGCGCTCGGGCGGCCGGGGAATTGCGATCACCGGCCACCACGAATTGACCGTTCCCCTGATCGCCGCCGCCCTGATCGAGTCCGAGCCATGATCGATCCCGAACCGCAGACGCCGCAGCCCGCGCCTGAGCCGTATCCTTTCTGGGGATACCGCGACGTCCTGATCCTCATAGGCCTCGCCTTCGTGCTGTTAATCTTCGTCGGCACAATGGCGCGCCTCCTGTCCACCTCGCAGCGTGTGTCCGCCGCGCAGGCGCTGGCCGTGACGTTCGCCTTCGAAGGCCTGTGGATCGCGATGCTCTACGGGGTCATCCGCGGCGGCTACAGCCGCCCGTTCTGGCGCTCGCTCGGCTGGGTGCGTCCCAAGGCAGGCTTCTTGAAAAGCGTGGGCGCGGGCCTGCTCGCCGCCGCCTGCACCATCGCGCTCGGCAGCCTGATGCCGCGCCCGAACGTCAAAATGCCGATGGAAGAACTGCTGCGCGACCGCGGCTCGATCCTGCTCGTCGGCCTGTTCGCCATTACGCTGGGGCCGCTGTTTGAAGAGCTTGCCTTCCGCGGATTTCTGATGCCGCTCTTAATGCGCACTTTCGGCCCCGTCGCTGGAATCGCGCTCCAGGCCGCGCCCTTCGCGATCCTCCACGGAGCCGAATACGCCTGGGCCTGGCAGCAGCTTATCCTGATGTTTCTGGCCGGAGCGGCCTTCGGCTGGATGCGCTACAAAACGGGCTCGACGGCTGCTTCGACCTACATGCACGCAGGCTACAACCTGGTGGCGCTCACGGGAATCTTCGCGCAGAGTTTTGTGAAGTAACACGGAACCTATGGTAGAAACCATCTGCTGGACCCAGGCCGGCGTCGTCATGATCGACCAGACCCGGCTGCCGCGTGACGAAGTTTACGTCACCTGCCGCACCTACCGGGATGTCGCCGAGGCGATCCGGACGATGATCATTCGCGGCGCGCCCGCGATCGGAGTCGCCGCCGCCATGGGCGTCGCCCTCGGCGTCCTCGAGGCCGATCCCGCCACACTCGACGCCGAGTTCGAGACCATCTGCAACACGCTCGCCGCCACGCGCCCCACCGCCGTCAACCTGTTCTGGGCCATCGACCGCATGAAGAAGGTGTACGCCGGCGTGCGCTCCTGCCCCATCGCGCAGGTCCGCGACGCGCTGGTCGAAGAGGCCAAGAAGATCCGGCTCGAGGACATCGCGATCAACCGGGCCATCGGCCGCTACGGCGCACCACTGGTGCCGGGCGGCAAGACCGTTCTGACCCACTGCAACGCCGGAGCGCTCGCCACCGCGGGCTATGGAACCGCGCTCGGCGTCATCCGCGCGGCCGTCGAGGCCGGCAAGAAGATCGACGTGCTCGCCGACGAAACGCGCCCGTTCCTGCAAGGCGCACGCCTCACCGTCTGGGAGCTCCAGCAGGACGGAATTCCGGCCACCCTCATCACCGACAACATGGCCGGGCATTTTCTCAAATCCGGCCGCATAGGCTGCGTGGTCGTCGGCGCGGACCGCATCGCGGCCAACGGCGACGTCGCCAACAAAATCGGGACCTACGGAGTCGCCGTGCTCGCGCATGAGAACAACGTGCCGTTCTACGTCGCTGCGCCCGTCTCGACGCTCGACCTGACGCTCGCCTCCGGCGACCAGATCCCCATCGAGGAACGCCCGGCCACCGAGGTGACTCACATCTTCGGCCACAGGATCGCGCCCGCCGATGTGCGGGTCGAAAACCCGGCCTTCGACGTCACCCCGAACCGATACGTAAGCGCCATCGTGACCGAGCGCGGCGTCGCCCGCCAGCCCTATCGTGACTCCCTTGCGTCACTTTTTTGAAAATACCCCTACCCGTGGGGGGGAAACGGGGGTAAAGTAAGACTACGAGGCGCAAACAAACTTGAACCTTGGTGGTTTATTCACAGGTTTTCCACCGCGCGTTCTGCCGAGCGCATTCAGGGCAAACGGAAAATATACTGTGGATTTCTTCTCGAGGTCGTTTCCTGGATTTGACTCGGACACCCTGAATCCGAAACCATGGATGCTTCTCAACTGGGGGGATGCTGATGGAGACGATTCTACTCGTCGAGGATGACACTGCGGTCCGGCGCGTGCTCCAATGCATGCTGTCGAGCTCCGGCTACGAAGTCCTCGAAGCAGGCAGCGCGCCGCAGGCGCTCGAGCTGGCCGCCTCCTATCCGCGGGACATCCACGTCCTGATTACCGACGTGGTCATGCCGCAAACCAACTGCGACCGTTTTGTCGAAGAGCTGAAATCGCGCCGGCCCGGTCTGAAGGTGATCTTCATCTCCGGCTACTCGGAGGACATGCTGAACCGGTACGGGGTCAAGAACTCGCGGCCGAACTTCATGCAAAAGCCCTTCAGCGCGGGAATGCTGGTGGAGAAGATCCGAGAACTGGTCAATAACGAGCGCTCGCGCGCGGCGGGCGCGGCCGACTACTTTTAAGCCTGGTTCCGTTCCCGGTTCTTTTTGGGCGGCCCCAGCGTGATCACAGGAATCAGGGCGCTCATGTGCTCCCGCCCGGGCGGCGCGGCGTGGGAGGAAAGCTGCTCGTTCAGAGTCGCGACGAACTCCTCGATCTGGTGCTGCATCGCCGCCATCTTCTCCCGCATGTTGAGGATGATCTCAACACCCGCCAGGTTCACGCCGAAATCCCGGGTCAGCTTGAGGATCACGTCGAGCCGCTCGAGATCCTCCTGCGTATAGAGGCGCGTGTTGCCTTCGCTGCGCGACGGCTTCAGGAGCCCTTCGCGCTCGTAGAGCCGCAGCGTCTGCGGATGAATCTGATACTGCTCGGCCACGGCCGAGATCATGTAAGCGGCTTTGCTGCGTCCTTTGGCCATTGGCTTACACCTGCGTCCAGATCTGCGCGCGCGGGTCGTCCGGATTGAGCTGCGCCAGCTCGCGCAGGATCTCCTTGGTGCGCTCGTCGCGCACGTGGGGCGGCTGCACGACGACCTCGACGATCTGGTCCCCGCGCTTGTTCTTGCGCGCGTTGAAGACCCCCTTCTCGCGCATACGGAACCGCTGGCCGCTCTGGGTCCCTTGCGGGATTTTGAGCAGCGCGCGGCCGTCGATGGTGGGCACCTCGATCTTGGCGCCCAGCCCGGCCTCGGTCACGGTGACCGGAACGTGGATCTCGATGTTGTCGCCCTCGCGCCGGAAGAACGGATGCGGCTCGACCCGAACCGTGATGTAGAGATCGCCCGAGGGAGCGCCGAGCGTGCCCGAATTTCCCTTGCTGGCCACGCGCAGGCGGTTGCCGGTCTGCACGCCGGGCGGGATGCGCACCTCGACGTTCTCGGTGCGCGGCACACGGCCCTCGCCCTGGCAGGCCGGGCAGGCGTTGCGCAGCTTGCCGGTTCCCCCGCAGCGCGGGCAGGTAATGTTGAACGTCATCGCGCCCGCCTTCTGGACGACATGGCCCGAGCCGTTGCACTGCGGGCAGGTGGCCACGCCGGTTTGCGCCGATCCCGCGCCGTGGCAGGTGGGGCAAGCCTCCTGCCGCGCGATCTTGAGCGTCACCTGCGTTCCGCGGATTGCCTGCCAGAAATCGATGGCGAGGCCGTACTCGAGATCCGCGCCCTTTTCCGGCATGGCGCGTTCCTCGTGCCGGCCGCGGCCGCCGAAGAACTGGCTGAAGATGTCGCGGAACTGGTTTCCGAACCCGCCGCCCGGGCCGGTATGCGGCTCTTCCTGCACAAAGTCGGAAAAATCGAAGCCGCCGAAGCCCATACCCGGGCCCGGCTGCGGACCCGCGCCGGGAGGCGGCCCGTGCTCCGAGTAGTAACCCACCTGGTCGTACATCTGGCGCTTCTTCGGGTCGCTCAGGACGTCGTAAGCTTCCTGGACCCGCTTGAAGCGCTCCTCGGCCGCCTTGTCCCCCGGGTTGAGATCGGGGTGGTGCTTGCGCGCGAGCTTGCGGTACGCCTTGCGGATCTCGTCCTGGCTCGCGTTCCGTGCGACCCCGAGGGTCTCGTAATAATCGTGGGTTGTGCTGGTGGCCATAGCAACGCCTGGCCGTCAGCCGCCGGCCGTCAGCCCTCAGGCTTGCTGACGGCTGACGGCCGACCGCTGATGGACGGCTCTCTTACTGCTTCTTTGTTTTATCGTCTACGTCTACAAATTCCGCGTCAACGACGTTGTCCTTGGGCTTCTCCTGCTGGCCGCCGGAGTCCGGGCCGCTCTGCGCACCCGCTCCGCCCGAGGCCGACTGCTGCTGGCCGGCGGTCGCACGGTACATCGCTTCAGCGAGGCGGTGGCTGGCGGATTCCAGCTTGGAGCGCGCCGAGTTGATCTGCTCCGCGCTGCCTTCTTTCATCGCTTTGCGCGTTTCTTCGATCGCCTGCTCGATGTCCTTGGCATCCGAGTCGCTGATCTTGCTGCGGTTTTCGCGCAGCATTTTCTCGACCTGGTAGACCATGGTATCGGCCTGGTTGCGTGCGTCGATCTCCTCTTTCTTGCGGCGATCTTCGGCGCCGTGGCTCTCGGCGTCCTTGGCCATCTTGTCGACCTCTTCCTTGCTGAGGCCCGAGGACGACGTGATGGTGATCTTCTGCTCGTTGTTGGTGGCGCGGTCCTTCGCGGTCACGTTGAGGATGCCGTTGGCGTCGATGTCGAATGTCACTTCGACCTGCGGCACGCCGCGCGGCGCCGGCGGGATGTTCCCGAGCTGGAAAACGCCCAGCAGGCGGTTGTCGGCGGCCATGGCGCGCTCGCCCTGGTAGACCTTGATTTCGACCGAGGTCTGGTTGTCCGCCGCGGTCGAGAAGACTTCGCTCTTGCGCGTGGGGATGGTCGTGTTCCGCTCGATCAGCTTGGTGAACACGCCTCCGAGCGTCTCGATGCCCAGCGACAGCGGGGTGACGTCGAGCAGAAGCACGTCCTTGACCTCGCCGCCGAGCACGCCGCCCTGCACGGCCGCGCCGATCGCGACCACTTCATCGGGGTTCACGCCCTTGTGCGGCTCGCGGCGGAAGAACTCGCGCACCATTTCCTGCACGCGCGGGATGCGGGTGGAGCCGCCGACCAGCACGACTTCGTCGATCTTGTCCGGTCCGATGCCGGCGTCTTCGAGCGCTTTTTTGGAGGGCTGGAGCGTGCGGTCGAGAATGTCCTGGATCATCTGGACAAACCGCGCGCGGGTGAGCTTGGTGACGAGGTGCTTGGGGCCGCTCGCGTCGGCGGTGATAAAGGGCAGGTTGATCTCGGTCTCTAGCGTGGTCGAGAGCTCGATCTTCGCCTTTTCGGCCGCTTCCTTCAGGCGCTGGAGCGCCATCTGGTCCTTGGACAGGTCGATTCCGTTCTCTTTCTTGAAGTCCTCGATGATCCAGTCCATGATCCGCTGGTCGATGTTGTCGCCGCCCAGGTGCGTGTCGCCGTTGGTGGACTTCACCTCGACCACGCCCTCGCCGACCTCGAGGATCGAGATATCGAACGTGCCGCCGCCGAAGTCATAGACCGCAATGGTCTCGTTCTTCTTCTTGTCGAGCCCGTAGGCGAGAGCGGCCGCGGTGGGCTCGTTGATGATGCGCTTGACGTCGAGGCCGGCGATTTTCCCGGCATCCTTGGTGGCCTGGCGCTGCGCATCGTTGAAGTACGCGGGGACGGTGATGACGGCCTCGGTCACCTTCTGGCCCAGGTAAGCCTCGGCGGCTTCCTTGAGCTTGGTCAGGATCATGGCCGAGATCTCGGGCGGCGAGTATTTCTTGCCCAGCGCCTCCACGCGCGCGTCGCCGTGATCGCCGCGCACGACCTTATAGGGCACCAGCTTCATCTCGTCGCTCACTTCTTCGTAGCGGCGCCCCATGAAACGCTTGATCGAATAGACCGTGTTTTCGGGGTTGGTGACGGCCTGGCGTTTGGCGACCTGGCCGACGAGCCGTTCCCCGTTTTTCGTGAACCCGACGACCGAAGGCGTCGTTCGTGCGCCTTCCTGATTCGGGATGACGACCGATTGCCCACCTTCCATGACCGCGACCACAGAGTAGGTGGTGCCGAGGTCGATTCCGATAATTTTGCTCATCTCGCTCCCAGCCTCCTAAAATAAAGGCATCAAATGAAACGCGCTTCACCGAAGGGCGGAGGTCCCGCCACTCTTAGCACAACCTTAGTATGCAACCTGAGTGTCGTGTTGTCAACTTCGTTCTGCATGCTCGTTTTGATGCTCTCTGTTCTGATGTTTCGGGCGGAGGCGGCGTCGCCCGAGCTTCTGGTGGCGGGCGCGGCGGATCTGGCGGGCGTTCAGGAGCCGCTGGCCCAGGCGTTCGAGCGGGCAACTGGGGTGAAGGTCCGGTTCACGCTGGGGGCAAGCGGGATGCTGGCGCGGCAGATCGAGCGCGGCGCGCCGTACGACGTGTTCCTGTCCGCGAACGAGGCGTTCGTGACGGAACTGGCGAAGGCGGGGCGGCTTGCGCCGGAGACGGTCCGGGTCTACGCCTACGGGCGGCTGGGGCTGTGGTCGCGCGACGGAGCGGTGAAGTCGGCGGCGGACCTGAAGAACGCGCGGGTGCTGCATGTCGCGATCGCGAACCCGGCGCACGCGCCCTACGGGATGGCGGCGCGGGAGTTCCTGGAGCGGCATGGGCTCTGGAAGGCGGTGCAGCCGAAGGTGGTCTACGGGGAGAACGTGCGGCAGGCGCTGCAGTATGCGGAGAGCGGGAACGCGGACGCGGTGATTACGGCGTGGTCGCTGCTTTACGACCGCGCGGGGGCGGTGCTGCTGCCGGCAAGCGGCCACGCACCGATACGGCAGGCGGGCGGTGTTGTGACCGGCCGGCCGAATGAACTGGTCGCGCGGAGGTTTTTGGATTTCCTCAGCGGGGCGGAAGGGCGGCGGATTCTGGAGGCGCGGGGGCTGGGAGTACCCGGGCGGTAGGTTTTTCACAGCGTTGTTTGTTGAATCTACGGTTGTTATTGGGAATTGGGTCTGCTTCGTAATTTTAGTTTTGGCGCGCGCCCCGGGGGTTGTGTGGAAGGCGGGCCGTAGCGGTTGTATGCCGGGGGTATTGTACTCCTGGAGTCGAAGGCGGCCGAATTACGCGCAGCATTCGCTGCTAATCAACGATGACATGCGCGTGCTTGGAATTCACCGTCACCCTTATTGGCAAATCCGCTTCAAAGTCGGTCGGGGACGCGTAACCTGGATCAGGTTGCCTATGGAATCCGTCGTCCGGAACTCTGACGCGCCGGATCATGGGTACAAGGGCGTGGCTGATCGGGACCTTGGAATCAGGACTTGGCCGTGTACGTTCCCCGTTCGTCTCCGAGCGGGAGGAAGAGAAGGATTCGTGGGATACGACTTGCCGTCAAACCGAAGCTCGGCCTCGTACCCGCTTCCAATACCTCCTCCCTGTACCCAAACACCTATGTTAACCCAACCATTCACTGCACCGTCTAGTACGCGAATAGGTGGCCTAGTGATGGTGATCTTCGTGACCATACGATAGGACTTACCTTCCCGCTGTAAAATCAAAGTAGCACAGCCTCCACTCCCACACCACCTGTCACCGCTAAGATAAACGACAGCCTCCTTCACCCCGTCATTATTGAGATCCTTGAACGCGGCTAGGTAGCGTGTCGTCCGAGTTTCTGGTGTGGGAAGCCCGACATAATTCTGAAGGAAGCTTTTCAGGGAATCGGGCCCGGCCGCGGTTTCAGCAAAAGAAGTGGATGAGGGCGACTGGAAGACAACCAAACCCGCGACTACAACCAGCCACAACCTAACGGACGCAGTCAAGATTGTGGATCTCATTTGAAACACCTCACAAGATCGAGGATGTTGCTTCCGTAGTTGTTGTTCGTTGTGCCGATGTCAATCATGGCTGGGTCCCCGCTTATGTTTCCAGTCCCGAAATTGTAGGAAGCGGCGGTCGCCTGCAAGAGCTGGTCTTGAGTGAAGTTAGGAAACTTCGCCGCCAACACAAGCGCATTCGTAGACAAGGAGTACCCACTTAGCGGACCAAGTAAGGTCGTGCGCTTGCTTGGCCGTTACTTCAGGATGCTGGCCCAGATCGATCTGGAAAACGCCGACTCCTTGTCCATTTAGCTGCTTGATGTTCCTGAAGCCAGTTTCACGAATTCCGATCGCGGCGACCATCGCCCAGCCTGCGCCAGAGCCACTGAGGGTGATTGATGCAGCACTGGCGCGATCCAAGGCACCGAGTCGGAATTGCGCCGCTACCTCGGCGCTCGTGCCAGAAGCCACAGAGAGGGCGGCGGTCAGTCCCTTTTGGCAGTCAGAGGGAAGGGCTGCGAACCGCTGAACCGCGGTCGTGCCTTTGCCCCCGCCGCCCCCGCCTACTGGGCCAGCTCCGATCACCACGGCTGGTGGAGGCGGCCCGCCCAAACCACCCTCGACGCTGAGACCGGACCCGAAGCCTCCGATAAGTATTCCACCGTTCAACCACACCCCGTCTCCATCCCTCCGCCGTAAGCCTTCTGGGTCCACGAAGTTCACCGGGTCGTTCTGGACGTAACTATACCGGTTCCAGCTCTGAGGGTCCGCCGCCCCGCCGCTGGCCTGGTACGGGTCCGGGCTGGTGAACCTTGCCACCTGGCTGGAGTACCAGCGGTTCATCGCGTAGTCCAGTCCATTGGTTTCGCGCGGGTAGGTCGCATACACCACATAATATTGCGAGCGCTGCTCCCCATACGGGTACACCGGGTACGGCGTGCTCCCCCCGTCCACCCACGTCCCCAGCCGGTCCTCCTTCACGCCCCCGCCGCTCCAGATCTTCCGACCCCGGAAGTGTAGAATCGGCCTTACCTTGGCATCGACACCCGCGTAGACGAACAGCAGAACCAGTTTGGCGCCGCCAGGGCTCACCACCACCGGCAACCACACGAGCCGTTCCCCATTCGGCCCGTACATCATCACCCCCTCGCTGCTGCCTGTAGACGACCACACCCGCTGGTTCCACGGATTGTAGACGTACTTCTGGGTTCCGTTCTGCGTGTGCACTGCCTGCACCAAACGGTTTTCCACGTCGTAGCTCATCGTCAGCGCCGGCATCGCCGTCAGGTTGCCGTTGGCGTCGTAAGTATGCCCGCCGCCCACGATCCGGTTGGTCGCCGGGTCCACGTTCAGGTTCGTTGTGTAGGCCGTTCCCTTGGTGGCCTGCTCCGACAGCAGGTTGCCGAAGCCATCGTATCCGAAGCTCTGCCCCCACTCAACGCCGGTCGTCTCCGCCAGGCTCAGCCGCCCGAGCGAGTCGTACTGATAGTTCACTTCCTCACCCGTCATCCGGTTCAGCATCTGCGTGATCCGCCCGTCGTTGGCCGTGGGCGAATAGCGGTATTCCAGGTCCATGGATGGCGGCGTGTTCGCGTAAGCGTATTGGCCGGTGGCCTGAATGCGGCTCACCTGTCCCCGCACGTTATACGTCCGCGCCTCCTTGTACCACGTGTACACCCAATCGTCTACTCCCCAATTGCTGCCCGCCGGGTACGTCAGTGTCAGCAACTCGCCGGCCGGCCCGTAGGTCACGTCCTTGACCCGGTCCATGTTCCCGTCGTTGAGCTTGATGGGGCGCCCGAGGCTGTCCATGGTGTATACGAAGCTCGGCCCAAAAACCTGCTCAAAGTTATAGGAATCTGTATTGTTGGGCAACACCTGGCGCCAGATCTGCCGGAAGTAGAGGCCGGAAAACTCACCCGTTGCCGTGTAGCCGAAGCCAACCGACTGCTCGGACGATCGCGTCAACCCGTTGATTGTCCGCTCCAGCTTGATCGACCTGCTGCCCATCAGATTCCCGGCGCTGTAGCCGAAGCTCTCGGTGAACCGACCGCCGGTGCAACTCAAGCCTCCGTATCGCACTGCCACCAGCCGCCCCGGCGCCGTTAACCAGTTCGTGTTCCAGGCGTTGGTGTCGTAAGAATAGTCCACGTGCCCGCAGGCGTCCTCCGTAGGACTGCCGCTCCGGTAGACCCGCTTCTGCCTGACGCGCCCGTAGGTATCGTAGCCGAACTCGATCTTCTGGTTCTTGGCGTCGGTCTTGCGCAGCAGCGTGCCGTCGGCGTTGTAGGCGTACTGCACCGTGCCGTTCTCCGGGTTGGTCGCGCTCATAAGCCGCCCGGTGGCCAGGTCATAGTTGAAGGTGCGGGTCTGGGTGCCGGTCGCCCGGGGCATCCAGACCTGCGTCATCTGGTTCAGCACGTTGTAGGTGTAGTAGGTCTCGTGCGTGCCGCCCTCCGGCGCCGGCTCCGTCACCTGGATCAGGTTGCCCATGGCATCGGTTGTGTACTTCTTCCATTTTCCCGCCGGATCGCTCACCGTGGCGGTGTTGCCCGCGTAGGCATAGGTGATGGCGCCCGTGCCGCCCGGTAGATCGATTCTGGTGGTGCGGCCCAGAGCGTCGTAGGTGTACGTTGTCCAATACACTGGGTCGCCCGGCTTGTAGGGGCGCGAGACCCGCTTGAGTTTTCCTAGCGGCGAGCAAGCGCAGGAGTCGTATTCAGTTTCGACCACGGACTGGACCGCGGAGGAGTCGCCGGTTTCGACTTTGACGGTGCGGCCCAGACCGTCGAGCGTGGTGGTGACGATGCGGGTTTCCGTAGTCGCCGTGATCACGTTGCTTGAAGGATAGGTGTAGTTCGTGATAGCCCCGTAGGGCGAGGTGCTCTGCTTGGGCCGGGCGTAGTTGTCGTATTCGACGCTGGAGGTGGAGCCGGGAGCCGCCACAGAGGCAACGTTCAGGAACGCGCTGTAGGTGAGGGCAGTGGCGAAGTTGTCGTTGTTCGGGCTGATCTTGTCGGGCACCGTGTACGCGGTGGCGTTGCTGAATGTCTTCACCAGAACATGGCCGTAGCCGTCGTCGGCATTGACGACGTTTCCGCCTATGTCGTACGTCATATTCCGTGTGGCTCCGGGGGTGACGGACTTTGTTATGTTTCCGCGATAGCGGAAGCTGGTATCGGAGGCCGGATCGTGGACGGCGATCGGGCTGACGTTGGTAAGTGTTCCTCCGTCGTAGGTGTTGGTGGCAAGGGTGACATTGTTGGCACCATCCGTGACGGCGCTGGAGACAACGCGGTTCCAGATGTGGCGCGTGGTGTAGTCGGAGGAGGCGAGATATGTGTTGCTGTAGGTGCGGACGGGTGTTGTGAGGTTCCCGTAAGCGTAGAGTTTCGTCTGGGTGACGTTTCCATGGGCATCGACAGTCTGCTCGGTTTTGGATTGCAGGCCGGAGTCCAGGGTCGTTATAACGGAAGCGATATAGTTCCGACCTGAGGCGTCCTGGGCATAGGCGAGATCGCGTTGCCGTACGACGTTGGCCCAAAGGCTGGCGCGATCCTGGAACGTTGCCACGGCACCATCGGTCTGGAAGAACCACACCTTGGCGGCTCCAGTGGGATCGCCCAGCACCGTCCAGGCGTGCAACGAAAACGAGGCGTCGTCATCGTGGTAGATGTTGTAGGCCGTTTCAGCCGCGCCAGGAGTTTTTGACAGGTACCGGTTCGCAACCTCGCGCAGCCTCATTGCGCCGCTATAGGTGAAGGTACGGTATTCCCAGCGAAGCGCTCCGCCCTGCGGCAGGGTGACGCGGCTGAGTTCGCCCGCACCGCCGGCGTATTCGAACGTGTGACTTAAGCCGGCTCTCGCGATCTGCTGCAGGGTTGTGGCCGTGCCAAAGGAGGCTTCCGGTACGAAAGGCGATGAGAGCGGCTGGGGGCTGTGGGTGAAAGCCGTGACGTCGTAGTACATCAGGTCGTTCTTGATTTGGGACAGATGCGGCACGGGCTCGGCGGCGGAGTACACCAACGTGAAAGTGCGGTACGGCTGGGGGTGGCCGTAGACTCCCAGCAGCGCGCGAACGTCCTGGATCGTAGTGATGCGGGCGCTCGAATCGGGCCACGCCGTGGACAGGCCCTGATCGTAGCGGACGACGATCTGGTTGCCGTTGGTGTCCTGCAAAATCGTGGGATACCGGGTGCCAGCGTCCTGCTCGCTACCGGCGGAGACGGCGCCCATATACCAGAACGTTCCATCGGGGAAGTAGAGGCGTTTGGCCGCGGCGTCGTACTCGACGTAGACGCCGCTCTCGCGCGAGGTCCAGATTCCGTTCGTGTTGACATCGAGGCGGTATTCGGCGCCTGTGGAGTCGATGAAGACGTAATGGTGAATCGTGCACCAGTCGGACCAGTACGGAGTGATCGAACCGGCTTGCAAACGCCAGCCGTACCCGTAGCCGACATCGCGTCCGAGTTTCCAGGTCGCGCCGCTGTCCTGCCGCCAGACCTGCGAGTTGTAGCTGAGCGAAAATCCGACAGTCCATCCCCCTCGGGCAATGGCCTTAATTATAGGGATGGTGTAGTTCAGGTTACCCGAGCGGACGTCGATCTGCTCGCCGGCTCCTCCCCAGTACGCACCGTCGGTCCGGACGCCGACGCGGCGCGGATCGGCCGAGGTGGGGGGCGGGGTCGTGACCGTAAACGACGTCGCCGGGCCGAAGTTGAAGTGGGAGTCCCAGGCGGAAATCGCGTAGGTGTACGTGGTAGCCGGGTCTACAGCCGCGTCATTCCACTCGGGCGTCAGACAATCGGCAACGACGACACCGTTTCGCCAGATGTGGTACATGAACGTGCCGATGCCCGCCACATCGTCGGGAACGCCCTTCCACTGGAGCGCGACGGAATTCGGAAGCGCCGACACTGCGACCGATTGGGCATCAACGGCGGTGGGAGGCAGTCTGTCTATCGCGCCAAACGCGATGCGCGCGATGCTGCTTCCCGCCGGAGTCCCGTACGCGCCGATGCCCGGCACGCCGGTTGGTATTGAGTTGTCGAGAATCTGGAGATAGCCCACATCGTCGGCCAGAACGACGAGATTGCTGTTCTTCTGCACGACGCGCAAAACCATGCCGTCGCGGCAGGGACCCGCGGTGGATGCCAGGAGGGAAACGGCGCCGCCCATGCGCCGATAGATCGCGTAGGTGGCTGTGCACGCTGTGCCGCTGAACGTGGGGTTCTGGACCTCGATGGAGTAATACGTGCCCGAAGCCGCTGGCCCTGCCAAAGCGTCCGCGCTTGCCCGCGTGTAGGCGACGTAAGTGCCGCCCGATCCCGCCAGGTGTAGCGTGGCTTTGACCTCGTACTCAGGGGTTCCGTCCGGCACGGCCAGTTTTGAGATAAGTGAGCCACCGGTCGCGGCCGGGGCGCTCAGACCGAATGGCGAGGCCGTGGGTGAGCCGTTGGGCCTCCACTTGGAAGTATCGATCGTAGACAGGCTGTCCGAGGCGTAGTAGTTATAATGCCCCTGCCAGCCGCATCTGATGCCGTTTCCGCCATCACCGGTGTCCCCGTAGATAAGCGACATGCGCACGTAATGAAGCTGGCCATCTTTGAGTTCTACGGGAATTACCCACCGGAAACCGGATCGGCCGGCGACAAGATCCGGCCGCGGGATGTTGGCCACCGTCGCGCCCCAGAATGTGTTGTTTTGAAAGAAGTTGCCGGCGTAGAAGTAGACAGTGGTGCCCGTTGGAGCCGAACCGGTCAAAGCATCACAGGTGGCAGTCTCGAAGACTTGAGCGCGGCCGGGGCGCGCTGTAAGCAGAGCGGCCGTAAGAAGCCCTAACAACGCGATGTGCCGCCTCATAGCGCACCTACCTGAAACGCGCTGAGATCAAAATCCTTTCGAAGCTTGCGGAACTCTTTCTCGATGTCGTCCTTCTTGTGCCTGCCTCGCTCGAACGATTTGACGCGGCTGTCTTCGAGAATTTCTTTGAACGCGGCGCGGTCGCGGGCGACGAATTCGACCAGCGCGTATTGGCCGTTCTCGCTTTCCTGGAACGAGAAGGCGATGATGCCGTCACGCGACGGAGGGGCGCCGGGTGTGGGCACGGGCGCGTACAGCGGCCGGCGGGGATCTTCGGGTGTCCCGGCGCCGGTCATCGGGACGATGCATAGGAGCCGGTCATACATGTTGCGCAGGGCCACTTTGTTCTGGGACAGTGCGCTGGAAGCAAAGAGGGCGAGCAGAACGACAGGAGCGAAACGCGGTAGCTTCACGAGAGCCTCCGTTCTCTCATTAGTAAAAGAACGGAAAGAAGCGTTTCAGCTCCGATAAAATAATCTCTCAGCGGGCTCGAACGGGCGGCGCGTTCAGCGCCGTGTAGCCGCAGGCGACGATCGCCAGGAACATCGCCAGCGTCTCGCTGTCTCCGAAGTTGACGTCGGCGAAGCCTTCGATCAGCAGGGCGATGATTACCGCGATCGCTCCGTGGAGCAGGAAGCGGCGGTCGTTCGGGCCGGGGGGGA
Organism: Acidobacteriota bacterium; assembly: GCA_050261515.1. Taxonomy (GTDB): domain Bacteria; phylum Acidobacteriota; class Terriglobia; order Bryobacterales; family Bryobacteraceae; genus JBLNDJ01. The sequence continues at coordinate 118,411 of JBLNDJ010000060.1, forward strand.
GGCGCAGCAGGCCTTTGCGGAAATCGTAAAGCATCTTGCCGATCAGCCAGAGGAACACGAGCAGGGTGGGGATGCCGCGCTCGGCCGCGTATTGCAGGTAGATATTGTGCAGGTGCATGTACGAGGCTTCGGGCAGCGGGCGGGGGATGTCTTCGGGCACGTATTCGTTGAACTTGATTCGCGGCAGCTCGGGGCCGAGGCCGAGCAGGGGGTGGCGCTCGATCATACGCAGGCCGGTGCGCGAGGTGATGACTCGGGATTCGTTCGAATCGGGCGCGCCGGGGTGCACGATGGAGGTGACGCGGGTGCGGAGCGACGATGGGGCGGCGAAAAAGCCGAGCAGCAGAACGGCCGGAGCGAGCATCAGGACACGCGGCCGCCAGGACCAGACCAGGTACAGGCCCGCGGCCGCCGTGGCGATCCAGACGGCGCGGGTTTCGGCCAGCACGATCCCCACAGCTATGACGGCCGCGCAGGCGATCAGCCAGGCGCGCGTCCGGCGGCGCATGCCGGCGCCGAAGAACAGATACGAGACCGTCATCAGCAGCGCCAGCATGCCGAGCACGGAAAATGTATACCAATGACCCATAAAGCCGGTGATCCGCTGGCCGATATAAGACTGATAGAAATCGTTACCCGCGGCGTGGGCCTGATGAACTTTATGCACGAACTGGAAGATGCCGAGTGTGGCGCTCGAGGCGGCGAGCGCGGCCCATGCCATCGTCAGGCGGCGTGTGATCTCGAGGGTCCGCAGCAGAGAAAACGCCACGAGTAACTGGCAGAAGACGTAAATCTTCTTCACCTGGGGCAGGCCGTCCGTGGGGCTCGCGGAAAACGCCAGCGCCAGGAGCGTTCCCCCGAGAAACAACGCGAGCGGCAGCTTGATGGGCGGCAGACGGAGCTCGCTGCGCGAAATCAGCATCGCCGCCAGCGCCATGCCGAGCAGGATTTGCGAAGGCGCGATGCCCAGGACGATGAGGGCCGAGGAGGCGAACGCCAGCCAGACCGCCGCCTGCGCGATCAAGCCGTCCTGCGATTTCATCGGACGCCCGAGAACGCCGCTTCCCATTCGGCGGGCGACAGGACGGAGTGCGGAATCAAGGCGCATCTTATCTTCCAACGTATCCGGGAGAATCCGGTTACACGGCGTCCGCCCGCGACGAGCGGAATGAGCCCGGCGGCGCGGCGCGCGAGACGCCGGCGGGCGCCGCGGAAGCGCGCGCCGTCGGCGGGACGGTGCTGCGCCCAGCCGATGGTGTGGAGCAGGCCGGCCGGACCGAATTTGTCCGACCGCAACATCTCTTCCACGAAGACGCGGATGGGGCCTTCGAATTCGTGCAGCGTGTCGTGCAGCGCGACGATGCCGCCGTCGGGCACCCAGGGGGAGAAGAGGTCGAAGTCGAGCTTGGCCCCGGCGTAGGTGTGGTCGCCGTCGATCCAGAGGAAGCGGATCGAGCGGTCCCAGCCCCGGGCGGCGTCGCTCGAGCGCGCGCGGTGCGCCTCGACCTGCCCTTCGAGCCCGGAGGCGCGCAGTCCGGCCTGGAAATCGTCGAACGAGGAGGACTGGCCGCCCAGGTCGGGGTCCGTGGCGCAGGGGGCGTTGTGCGGGTCGATGGAAACGATGGGTCCGAGGCCGTAGCGGGCGGCCAGCGAGGCGAGACCCACGGTTGACCTTCCTTTAAAGCTGCCGATCTCGACGGTGACGCCGTCCTTCGGGGCGCTGAGGAACAGCATCGCCAGGGCGCGAAACTCCAGTTCGCCGATGTAACCGGGGACGTTGCGCGCATTTTCCCATGCGGCGCCGATGGCGGCGTCGAGGTCCGGAGGGAGGGCCATGGCTCAAGTGTAGCGCGCAGTCACAAGCCGGCTCATTTTCTAAGTGTCCTGCTCCCAATCTGCTAGCGCAGACGCCTTAGGGGCGCTTTAGGGGATCACACCTATTCTCGGTAGCGCAAGGCCGACCGATAGACCTTGCAGGAGAGGACATTATGTTAACCAAGCTCGTCGATCCGGAACCGATCATCATTTTCTGGTAGAAGGTGCTAGTAGTACCACTACCAAACATCTCGACTTTTCCACAAAAATAACGGTCTAATTTAGACCGTACCTCTGGTATATTCCTTGGTGGTGCCCTGTTGTGGAGCACCACCAAGGAGCGTCAGTTAGCACGTTCCCAAATTCCTCCCCCGGGACTTGGATTGCAAACGCCACAAAAAAAAGGCGTTTTGGCGTTTATAGTACTTATAGTCGCAACAACAGGCAGGTCGGGCACTTATAGACCGAAAAACGAAGAAGTACTAGATCGGCGCCAATTCTCAAAAAAATCGGAGCTCGCCAGGCTTCGAACCCACGCCGCCGCACTCATTCAAAGCGGCAAATACAGTGAAGCTGCGGACGAGTGCCAGTACGGATACTCGAAAGCTCTCGCCCAGGGGGATCAAGCCACAGCAGTTCGATTTCTCAACGCCGCCGGGGCGGCCCGGCTCGCGGGCTTCCAATATCGCGACGCCATGCGGACTCTTCTCGAAGCGCGGCGCCTGGCCGACTCGTCGAAGGATTGGGCAATTTCCGGGGCTATCTCGCTCAATATCGCGTCAATTTACCAGCAAATGGGGGAGTGGAGCGGCGCGTTTGAGGAAACGCAGCGGGCCACAGCCGCGCTGCAGCGCGCTCCCGGTTCTCCCTACAGGCCGCAAGCGCTGGCCCAAACCGCAAAATTGCGCGCGCGCTCGGGCGATCTCGACGGGGCTCTTCCTGAATTTTTTGCCGCAATACGCGAGGCGGACGCGCAGGGAAATCTCTCTTTTAAGTCGCTGGTCCTGAATCAGCTCGGATACGAATACCTGAACAAAGCCCGGCTTGTGGAGGCCGAGCGCGCGATGACGGAGTCGTTCCGGCTGCGCAGCCTGGCGCGGAGCCGGGACATCGGCCAGTCGTACCGGGCGCTCGGGCTGCTGCGGATAGCGCAGGGGGACTTGCGCTCGGCAGGCGTGCTGCTCGACCGGGCGGTGGCGGAGTCGGAGCGCAATCCGGGCAAGACTCCGGGTTGGGCGGCGTACCACGCGCGCGGCGAGTTGCGGATGCGCGAGCACAGGCTCGAAGAAGCGCTGGGCGATTTCCGCACCGCGCTCGACATGGCGCGGCGCTGGCGGCTCGAAGTGCTGCCGGCCGACACCATACGGACCAGCGCCGAAGTGAACCTCGAAGAGCTTTCTTCCTCTTTCATACGCGCCGCGGGCGAGTTGTATTTCGAGACGCGCCGTCCGGCGCTGGCCGCCGAAGCCTTCGCGGCCGCCGAAGAAATTCGAGCGGCCGGGCTGATGCGGGCCGTGCGCTGGCGCGACAAGCTGCCGGCGGAGTACGGCCGCGCGCTGGCGGAACTGCGGTCGGCGCGCGGCGCGCTGCTGCGCGTGGATTCGGTGGATTCCCGCGCGCGCATCCTGCGGCTTCGGAACAAGCTGGCGGAGATGGAGATGCGCGCGGGGCTGGAAACGGCTTCCGAAGCCGGCCCCGAGGAAACGCCGCGAGTGGCGGCCGATGCCGCGCTGATCAGCTTTCATCTCAACGAACCCCATTCCTACTCCTGGACGGTCACGCGCGAAGGGCTGGCCATGCGCCGGCTGGCGGGCGCCGCGCGCATACGGGCGCTGGCTTCCACGTTTTCAGAATCCATACGGCGGAACTCGATGGACGCCGCAAGCGAAGGCGAACGGCTGTACGGAGAGCTGTTCGGCTCGATCGCGCGCGGCGCGGCGGAGAAGCATCACTGGCTGCTGGCAGTGGAGGACGTGCTGCTCAGCACGCCATTCGCGGCGCTGGTGACGGAGCGGGACGGCGGGCCGGTCTACCTGGTGGAGCGGCACTCGATCGCGATCGTCCCGAGCGCGCGGATGATGGGGCAGGCGTTCCGGCCGTCGGCCATGAGCGGGCGGTTCGTAGGCATTGGCGATCCGATTTACAACAGCGCCGATGAGCGATGGAGCGGGCGGCGCGGAAACGACTCCGCACTGCAACTTCCCCGGCTGGCCGGCAGCGCGCGCGAGATCAGGCAATCGGCGCGGGCCTGGGGCGGTGCGGCGGCGCCGGAGCTGCTCGAAGGAACGGGCGCAACCCGCGAAGCGCTGGCGGAGGCAGTGGCGGCCGCTCCGGGCGTGGTCCACTTCGCGACGCACGTGGTCAGCTCGCTCGAAAACCCGGCGCGGCGGCTGATTCCGCTCAGCCTGCTGCCGGGCGGCGCTCCCGACCTGGTGGGGCCCGAGGAAATCGCGTCGTGGAAGCTGCCGCGGCCCGCGCTGGTGGTCATCAGCGGGTGCGCTTCGGGCGCTCCGGAGCGGCGCATTCCGCTGTTCACGTTGAACGCCGCGCCGGTAGCGCCCGAGGCTCCGCCGGCCGAACTGGGGCTGGTGGGGCTGGCGCGCGCGTGGCTTTCGGCGGGGGCGGGCGCGGTGGCGCTCACGCACTGGCCTACACCCGACGATACGGGCGAGTTGTTCCTGTCCTTCTATTCTCATTTGCGCGACCCCGGCAGCCCGGGCCCGGCTGCGGCGCTCCAGCGCGCGCAGCTCGACATGCTCCGGTCGCACACGTGGCGTTCCTCTCCGAAGTATTGGGCGGCCTATCTTATCGTTGGCAGGGGGTAATCACAAGCGATGATCGACGAGACTGAGAAACCACCGGCAACCGCGCACTCGACGCCGAACTGGCGCGAACTTGTCGATCGGATCCGCAACGGCGACGCCGGCGGGATGGAGCAGCTCTACGCGGTGTTTTCCCGCGGCGTGCGGTTCTACCTGTGCAGGCAGCTCGGCCCCCAGGAGCTCGAGGATAAGGTCCACGACACATTTCTGATCGTGCTGCAGGCGATCCGCCGCGGCGATCTGCGTGAGCCGGAGCGCCTGATGGGGTTCGTGCGCACGATCGTGCGGCGGCAGGTCGCTACTTATATAGACAACGCGGTGCAGGCGCGAAAGGAGCAGGCCGAGCTCGAGACCGGCCTGTCGATCCGCGACGCGCGGAGCAATCCCGAGGAGGACGCCATCGCCCGGCAGCAGGTGGAGATCATGAAATCGGTACTGAACAGCGTTTCCGAGCGCGACCGCGAGATCCTGACCCGTTTTTATCTGCTCAACCAGACCCAGGAACAGATCTGTTCCGATATGGGGTTGAGCGATACGCAGTTCCGCCTGTTGAAATCACGCGCCAAGGCGCGGTTTGGGGAGCTAGGGCGCCGCAGTTTGCGGCGAGGGTTTCCTCAACTTACATTGAGAATGGCGTCGAGGACGGCCCACTGAAGTGAATGGGGGATGCATGAGAACGGGGACGGCCTTGGGTGAACACGCATCCGACGACAGGCTCGAAGAGTACTGTCTCGGCAGGGTTCCGGCTGTGGAACTCGAGGATTTTGAAAGTCATTTGCTGATTTGCCAGGAATGCCAGGAGCGCCTGCAAGAGACGGATTTGTATATCCGGACGATGCGGCGGGCGATCGTGGCGCTCAGGCCCGGTCCGGCGGCGCGCGTGCGGTGGCGGGACCGGCTGCGCGTGGCGATGCAATGGCCGAAGCCAATGTTTGTGGGGGCCGGGATCGGGGCGCTGTTGCTGTTGTGGAGCGTCGGGCCGATGATCGAAGGCCGGAAGGTGGCGGCGCCGGCCGCGGTAATGCTCGAAGCGACGCGCGGCGGGGCGGACGGGTTGCGGGCGCATGCGCCCGAGAAGACGCCGCTCGATTTGACGCTGGACTTGACGGGGGTGGCGATGCTGCCCGCCTATCAGGTGAAGATCGTGGATGCGAACGGGGCGCCGGTGATGCAATCGGCTGCGCAGCCAGTTGAAGGCAAGCTGGCGCTCAGGGCGCCGGGGCGGCTCCGGCGCGGGATGTATTGGGTGCGGGTGTATGACAAGGCGGAGCCTGGAGCGGTGCTGCGGGAGTACGGGTTGGAGTTGGAATAGGGAAGCGAGAAGCTGGAAGCTGGAAGCTAGAAAACCCGGCGGGTGAGGCGGGCGGGGTTGAACTTGGCTGTATCGGCTACGGCCATGACCGCCATGACTCCGGCTTGAACGGGGTCGGTTACTACGAAGTCCGCGGCGTCCGGGACGCTTCCTGCCATATTCAAGCTGATGACGAGCAGGCCTTGGGATCTCACTTCCCGGACGGCTTGTTCGATTTCTCCTCCCATGAGCGAGCCGGCCAGCACCAGGGCTTTGGCCCGGGGGAGGCGGGAGACGGCCCGGACGGCGTCGGCTAGCGATTGCTCGCCGACGAGCGGGATTGTATCGACCGAGATGTGCTCTCCGCGAATGTTGTGGCGGTCGGCTTCGGAGATGGCTCCGATGGCGACCTGGCCGACTTGCGCCCCCCCTCCCATGATGATGATGCGCTTGCCGTAGATCTTCTGGAGGGTGTGGACGAGGGTGGCGCGGCGGACGACCTGGAGTTTCTCGAGGTCGTTCGTCAAGTCGGCGGGTTGGCCGGGCAGTTCCACTTCGAAATAGATTCGCGCCGCGGGCGGGCGGTTTTCGACGATCTCCACCAGCGTGATGTCTCCGCTGTGCGCGGCGATCACGCCGGTGAGGATGTGCATGACTCCGGGGCCGGCATCGGCCTCGATCAGAATTCCGATTTTTCCGCCCGCGACAGGTTCAGGCATCGCAGATCTCGTATTTCTTGAGTAGATCGTCCCAGTGGCCCTGGGCTTTGAGGAGCAGCTCGCAGACTTCGCGGACCGCTCCCCGGCCGCCTTCGGCTTCGGTGACGAGGTGCGCGCTGCGCTTCACCTCAGGCCTGGAGTTGGCCGGGGCGATGCCTAGCGCCACCCGGCGCATGATGACGACGTCGGTCAGGTCGTCTCCGATGTAGGCCACCTGGTCTCGCGTGAAACCCGACTTCTTCAGGATTTCTTCGAGAATGGGGATTTTCTCGATGTGGCCCTGGTAGATGTAGGTGAAGTGGCACTGGCGGCAGCGCTCTTCGGTCGCGGGCGACACCCGGCCGCTGATGACACCGGTCTCGATGCCTTTCCAGCTCAGCCACTGGAGCGCGATGCCGTCCTGCGTGTCGAAGCCTTTGGTTTCGACCATGCGGCCGGCCGGGTCGGGGACGTTGTAGAGCTTGCCATCCGTCAGGACTCCGTCTACGTCCATGAGGAGGAGCTTGATGTTCGCTGCAAGCCTGTTGATGTCTACTTTTTCCATGGCGGGGTGTCGGGCAGGAGCTTCTGGAATTCCGCCACGAGTTTCGCTTCGTAGTCGGCCGTGTATTCTCCCTTGCGGAACTTGTCGGCCGCGGTGCAGAAGAACAGCTCCCAGGAGTCTTCTTCGTGGCCGGGGTTCACGGGGAAGAAGTGCGCGTTGTTGGCTCGCGCGGCCTTCATGTCTCCGGGAGCGTCGCCGATCATAATGATTTTCGATTTGTCGTAGCGGCCTTCGGCGACCAGGTGTATGTGCTCCTTCTTGCTGCCCATCTCCTGTCCGGCGATGACGGTGACGTACTTCGCGATGTCGTGTTCCTGCCACTCGCGGACAAGAGCTTCGCCGGGCGTGGCCGAACACACAAGCACGTCGGCCCACTCGGTGATTTTTTTCAGGCTCTCGCGGACGAAGGGGAAGGGCGGGACATCGTGGACCAAGTCGGCAATCGAGGCGTTGACGGCTTCGCTCCAGCGCAGGGCTTGCGCCAGAATCGGGTCCGGGGACTTGGCGACCTCGGCCTTCAAGGCCGGATTGCCGAGCTTCGATTCGCGGGCGATCCAGTCGCGGAGCGGCTGCGCTTCGGGGATCGCCGAGTGGCGGCGCTGCACGTCGGGCCAGTCCTTCAGCAGGTCGAAGACCATGATGACTGCCGGGAAGCGGTTGATGCCGCGCCACTGCGAATACAGGTTCACGAATTCCGCCGCGGCGCGCGCGTACTTCGAGACCGGCTGGAGATACCAGTATTTGATGATGTTCGGAATGAAGCACTCTTTGTGCTTGATCTCCATCGTATCGAAGGCGCAGCCGTCGGAGTCGATGGCTATCAGGTAGTCGTGTTTCTTGGTGAAGTTTTTGAGAGCGGCCTGGGGGTCAGACATAATAATTTTCCTCTATTTGGACGCGGCAGCGGCGTAGGCCTGCGGCACGTAAGCCGGCAGTTTCTTGTCCGCGAATAGCGGCTTCAAACGCGCGAAGCGCTGCAAGCCGTTGACGAGCGGAACGCTCACCCAATCGTCTCCGATCAGCGGGCGGGCGTAGCGGATAAAATCATCGGTGACGTCGATGCGATTGGGCGCGATCCACTGCGCCGGAAACTTTCGCTCGGAGTTGGCGACGGCGTCGAGCGGCACTTTATCGTAATCGACTCCGTAGACCGGGCCGGGGCGGCGCAGGATTGTAGACATATAGCCCGAGCCGTGTTCGACGGCTATGGAGACCGCGTTGCGGCCGACTTTGTACGCTTCTTCGAGATCGACCGGCGAGGCGTAGATCATGGCCGCGCGCTGGTCGGTTCCGGGGACCTGGCCCCGGGCCGCGCCGCGCGCTTTGAGTCCCGAGCGGTTCAGGTGATTCACGACGATCTGCTGCGCCGTGAACGTGCTCGAGCTGAAGGTCGTGTGACCGAAGGAGTCTTTCAATTCGCCGAGATCGCCGACGTCGAAGCCTTCGCTGACGACGACGATGCAGCGCCCGCTGCGGTTCAGCTCGTCGTTGACGTGATCGGTCAGCTCGGCGAGCGAGAGGCCGGATTCGCGCATGTAGATCTGGAGCGGCATCTCGCGGTTGGGGTCGGCGAGGCGCGCGGCGGCGGGGATGAAGCCGATCTTGCGGCCCATCACCTGGATGACGAGCACGGGGTCGGCGGGCGAGGAGCCCATGTTCTCCTCGTTCGCGTCCTGGATGTTGTAGGCCCAGTAGCGCGCCACGCTGCCGTAGCCGGGCGTGTGATCAATCAGCTTGAACTCGGTGTCGCCGACGTCGTTATCGATGGTCTTGGAAACGCCGACGCCGATAAGATCGAGGCCGCGCTGGTGCGCGAGTTTCGCGACCTTGTTGGCGGTGTCCATCGAGTCGTTGCCGCCGATGTAGAAGAAATAGCCGACCTGGTGCGCCTTGAACACTTCGATGACGCGCTCGAAATCGGCTTCCTGCTTGCTCTTGAGCTTATAGCGGCAGGTCCCGATGGAGCCCGCGGCGGGCGTGGTGCGAAGCAGGCGGATCTCTTCCTCGGGCTGCGCGGTCAGATCGAGCAGCTCCTCTTTGAGGACGCCCTCGATGCCGTGCCAGCCGCCGTAGACCCGGCCGAAACGGTCCGGGTAGTCCGCGCAGGCTTCGATGATGCCGCGAAGCGAGTTATTGATGACGGGAGAGGGGCCGCCGGATTGGGCGACCACGACGTTCTTATTCATGACTGGTTAGTTCCACTCAGTATGGAAAGTCGTTCCGCGCGGGCGGTCGATGCGCTCGTACTTGTGCGCGCCAAAGTAGTCGCGCAGGCCTTGCAGCATGTTCGCCGGGAGGCGCTCTTCGCGATAGCTGTCGATGTAGCCGAGTGAGGCCGCGAGGCCGAGCACCGGGATGCCCTGCTCGACGCATTTCGCCACGACATCGCGGAGGCTGCCCTGCAGTTCGTTGGCGATGCCGCTGAAGGGATCGACGACGAGCAGGTTCGGCAGCTCAGGATTCGCGACAAAGGCCTGCTTGATCGGGTCGAGGAGCTTGGCGCGGATGATGCAGCCGCCCTTCCAGCTTCGCGCGATCTCGGAGAAGTGCAGGTTGTAGCCGTATTCCTTCGATGCCTCGCGCATGAGGGCGAAGCCCTGCGCGTAGCAGGTGACAATGGCGAGCCGCATGGCCTGGCGGAGCTTTTCGATGAAGGCCTGCTTGCCGCGCGAGAGCGGCTTGCGGGCCGGGCCGGTGAGGATCTTCGAGGCGGCGACGCGCTCGTCCTTGGCGCCGGAGAGGATGCGGCCTTCGAGCGCGGCGTTGATGGTCGGGATGGCGATGCCGAGATCGAGGGCGTTCTGCGAAGTCCACTTTCCGGTGCCCTTCTGGCCGGCTTTGTCGAGGATGAGATCGACGACGGGCGTTTGGGTTTCGGGGTCCTTCTTGGCGAGCACGGCCGCGGAGATTTCGATCAGGTAGGAGTTCAGTTCGGTCTGGTTCCAGGCGGCGAAGACCTTCGCCATCTCGGGGGCTTTCATCCCGAGGGCGTTCTTCATGATGTCGTAGGCCTCGGAGATGAGCTCCATGATGCCGTACTCGATGCCGTTGTGGACCATCTTGACGTAGTGGCCCGCGCCGCCTTTGCCGATATAGGCGCAGCAGGGGCCGTCCTCGGTCTGGGCCGCGATGGAGGTCAAAATGGGCTCGACCTTGCGGTAGGCGTCCTCGGGTCCGCCGGGCATGATGGCGGGGCCGAGCAGCGCGCCTTCCTCACCGCCGCTGACGCCGGTGCCGATGTAGAGGATGCCGGTGGGCTCGAGCTCTTTGCCGCGGCGGTCGGTGTCTTTGAAGAAGGAGTTGCCGCCGTCGATGAGGATGTCGCCGGGCTCGAGATGCGGCTTGATGCCTTCGATGACGGAATCGACCGGCTTGCCCGCGGGGACCATCATGAGAATGCGGCGGGGTTTTTCGAGCGCGGCGGCGAGATCGGCGAGCGATTTCACCGTGGTCATGTTCTTGCCAGCCCACTTGTGCGCGGCCGCGGCGGCCTGCTTCTCGTCGAGATCGAACCCGGCGACAGCAAAGCCGTGACTTTCGATGTTTAAAGCGAGATTCTGGCCCATGACTCCGAGGCCGATGACGCCGAAATTATAGTTGCTCATGATTCCTCCAGGGGTGCCGGAACTTTAAAAATCACAGGATATCATTGAGCTGTTGCGGCGCGTTCTGCGCGTTCGTTAAACAGAAGGGGGATGCGATGAGCGTTACAGAGATTGCTGCGGACGTTTACCGTCTCTCGGTCTATGTGCCCGAGATCGATTTGCAGTTCAACCATTTCTTGGTGCGAGATGAGGAGCCGCTGCTGTATCACGCCGGGCTGAGGGCGACGTTTCCCGCGGTGCGCGAGGCGGTGGCGCAGGTGATGGACCCGGCGAAGATCCGGTGGATCGGGTTCAGCCATTTCGAATCGGACGAGTGCGGATCGCTGAACCAGTGGCTGGAGATCGCGCCCCAGGCGCAGGCGGTGTGCGGAGTGCTGGGGGCGCTCGTGAGCCTCAACGATTTCGCGAACCGCGCGCCGCGCGCGATGAATGATGGTGAGACGCTTACGACCGGGCGGCGGCGCTTCCGCTACTGCCGCACGGCGCACGTGCCGCACGGGTGGGATGCGGGCGTGATGTTCGAGGAGACGGACCGCACCCTGTTCTGCTCGGACCTTTTTCATCAATGGGGCGACGTGGAGCCTGTGACGGAATCCGATATTCTCGGGCGCGCCCGGAAAACGCTGGTGGACGGGCAGGCGGGGCCGTTCGCGGGGTACGTTCCGTACACGCATGAGACGGGACGCGTTTTGCACGGGCTCGCCGATTTGAAACCGGCGACGCTGGCGACGATGCACGGGTCGAGCTTTCGGGGGGACGGCGAGGCCGCGTTGCGGGACCTCGCCGTTATTTTCAAAGAGGTGCTGGGGCCTCCGGAGGCGGCGGCGAAAACGGCATAACCGCCGGCCGCGGTTCAGTTACCAGCCGACGGGCTTGCCTTTGTTCTGCTCGTCGAGCCACTTCTGGAGCGGCGCGAAGTAGTCGCGGATGGCGGTGGCGTCCATCTGGCGCTGGCCCGTGAGGGCTTCGAGCGCATCCGGCCAGGGCTTGCTCAAACCCATCTCGAGCATCGCGTTCAGTCGGCGTCCGGCTTCCTTGTCATCGTAGACCGAGCAGCGGTGGAGAGGCCCTTTGCAATCGGCGATCTGCGCGAGCGCCCGGTGGAACTGGAACTGCAGGATGTCCGCCAGGAAGTAGCGCGTGTAGGGCACGTTGGCCGGGACGTGATACTTCGCGCCGGGGTCGAAGTCGGCTTCGGTGCGCTCGACCGGCGGCGCGATTCCCTGATACTTCAGCCGCAGGGCCCACCACGTCTCGTTGTATTTCTCCGGCGGAATCTCGCCCGAAAACACCTTCCAGCGCCACTGATCGATCAGCAGTCCGAATGGCAGGAACGAGAGCTTATCGAGCGCGCGCGTGAGCAGCAGGCCGATGTCCTTCGACGCGTCGGGCGCTTCCTTGAGGAAGCCGAGCTTCACGAGATACTCAGGCGTGATCGAGAGGGCAATGGTGTCGCCGATGGCTTCGTGGAAGCCGTCGTTGGCGCTGTCGCGGAACAGGTACGGCTGCCGGTTGTAGGCGCGCTGGTAGATGTTGTGACCGAGCTCGTGGTGGATGGTGCTGAAGTCTTCGCCCGTGATGTCGATGCACATTTTGAGACGGATATCGTCGACGGCGTCGATGTCCCAGGCGCTCGCGTGGCAGACGACGTCGCGGTCGCGCGGCTTGACGAAGAGCGACCGCTCCCAGAACGTCTGCGGGAGCGGCGCGAATCCGAGCGAGGTGAAGAAGCCTTCGCCGTAGCGGACCATTTTGAGGTAATCGGTGTTGCGCGATTTCAAGATTTGCGTGAGGTCGTAGCCGGGATCGGCGTCCTTGGGAGCGACGAGCGGGTAGATGTTGTCCCAGCTCTGCGCCCACATGTTGCCGAGCAGGTGCGCGGGGATGGGACCTGAGGCGGGCACGGCGTCGCCGTACTTCTCGCGCAGCTTCGAACGGACGTAGGCGTGGAGCGAGACGTAGAGCGGCCGGACCTGCTCCCAGAGGCGATCGACTTCCCTGGCGAAAGCGTCCGGGGGCATGTCGTACTTCGAGCGCCACATGGCTCCCATGTCGGCGAAGCCAAGCTCGCGCGCGCCCTTGTTGCCGAGCTCGACGTAGCGGACGAAGTCCTTGCGCATCGGCGGCGAGATGGTGTGCCAGCCGCGCCAGACGTCAAGCAACTGGTTCGCGTCGCGGCTGTTCGCCATGATGCGGGTGATTTCTTCAAGATCGAGGCACTTGGACTGGTCTCCGCCGGGGCAGTACTTGCCGCGGCCGTAAACGCCTTCCATGGAGGCGACGATGCGGGTGAGCTCGGCGGCCTCTTTCGGGTCGGCGGGCGCGGCGAGCGTGAGGGAAAGTTTGAGGAGCTTGAACTTGCGCGCGAGCTCGGGTGAGAGCTTGAGCTTGTCGAAGCGCGTGGCCTGCTTGGCGAACTCGACCGTGGCGGCGATGGCGCGCTCGTCGGCCTGCGCTGCCAGGATTTCGGTATCGCCGGTAATGTAAGTGGATTTCACCCACTCGGCGCGGCCGGCGTTGGTGGAAAGCTCGAGCAGCGTGCGCTCCACTTTGTCCATGAAGGCCTTGGCTTCGGCGGGGGTGGGGGGTTTTTGGGGTGCGGCGAGGGCGATCGCAAGGCAGAGGGGCGCGAGAGCGGCGAGACGGCGTTTCATAGGGTTTAGTGTAGTGGTTTCGACGGTGGGGTGTGGATAGACGTCATTTTCGACGGGGTGTACTGGTTTTTCTACGGTTGAGCGGTGTATAGTGTTTTCGACGCTACGGCCTCGATGTGGGGTGGTTTTCGACGGCCGTGAGCGAATTTCGACGGTAGCGAGGTCGGACTGACGCCGATTTTTCAGGAGAAGCCCGTTCCGGCCGGGTCGCACGCGGCAGGTTGGGCTTGGCTTGTGAACACGTTCGGTGTCGCGGCACCAGTGTGCCGCCCGAGTTGTGTCTCGGAGCAACACGTCAGCGGCGGCCGGCGCGCGGAGGGCGGCTGGATTGTCTTCGATAAGCGCTACTGGCCGGACGACACGCTTGCCGGTCACCTGAGCTTCGCGCTTCGCCACGAGAATCTCGATCTGCTGGTCCTGAAGCGGATCTTCGATGCCGTTCCGAAAGCGGAACTGGAGGCCTTCGTACGGAACGCGCCTACCGGAACGGCCGTCCGCCGGGCGTGGTTCCTGTACGAAACGCTCACGGGACGGATGCTGGACGTGGATGATGCGCCTCGCATCGCCGCCGTGGACGTGCTCGATCCGAAGAAATACTTCACGGGTAAGGTGAGCGTTTCAAAGCGCCACCGGGTGCGCAACAATCTACTTGGCACGGGACGGTTCTGTCCGGTGATCCGGCGCACGAAGGTCCTGGACGATTTCATCCGGCTCGACCTATCCGCGAAGGCGCGGGAGACGATCGGCCGCACGGGCGCGCACCTGGTTGCGCGCGCCGCGAGCTTCCTGCTGCTGGCCGACAGCCGCGCCAGCTTCGAGATCGAAGGTGAGCGTCCGCCGCGCAACCGGCTGGAGCGATGGGGTAGGGCCGTGGTGCAGGCGGGCAGGAACGGGCTCACGCTCGAGGAGATTCTGCGGATGCAACGGGTGCTGATCGAGGACACCCGCTTCGTACGCGTGGGCCTGCGGCCCGACGGTGTGTTCCTGGGCGAGCGTGACGAGAGCGGCGACCCGTTGCCGGAGTTCATCGGCGCGCGCGCGGCCGATCTGGGCGATCTGATGGCGGGCCTGATCGAGGCCAACGACCGCATGCGCGAGGACGGGCTGGACGCCGTCCTGAAGGCTGCGGCGACGGCGTTCGGCTTCGTCTACATACACCCGTTCCAGGACGGCAACGGCCGGATGCACCGGTGCCTGATTCACCACGTCCTGGCAGAACGGCGGTTCACGCCTTCGGGAATGGTGTTCCCGGTGTCGTCCGTGATGCTCGACCGCATTGACGATTACCGTGCGGCGCTTCAGGCCCATTCCGCTCCGCTGATGCCGTTCATCGAGTGGCGGCCGACGCCGGATCGGAATGTGGAGGTGCTGAACGACACAGCCGATCTGTATCGGTACTTCGACTGCACAGAGCAGGCGGAGTTTCTGTATTCGTGCGTGCGCCGGACGGTTGAAGAGGATCTGCCGCGCGAGATCGATTACCTGAGGCGCCACGACGAGGCCGTGCGCCGCATTATGGATGCGATCGAAATGCCCGATCGTATGGCGGAGAACCTTGTGCTGTATATCCGGCAGAACGGGGGCTCACTGTCGAAGAGGCGGCGGGAGGGGGAGTTCAAGCAGCTTCGGGAGGATGAGGCGGCGCTCATTGAAGGTATCGTGCGGGATGTTTTCGAGGAGAGCTGAGCTTTCGGCCCGTCACTCCAGACCGCGCAGACGCTCCAGTTCGATAGCGGCGATGCCGCGCAATTCAGCCAAACCTTGTGTTGCTGTGTGCCAGATCAAGTTTTCGTCCACGGCTTCATACTCGTGGCGGTAGATGTTTCCGGCAGCAGCAACTGCGGTCCAGTCGATTTCGGGGTACCGGTTCTTCAGCACGTCAGGCAAGCGGCGCGATGCTTCTGAAATAATCTCCAGGGCGCGGACGACTGCGTAGACGGTCTTTCGGTCCGCGATGAATTCAGCGAAGCCCATCTGCGCCGTGAACGCATGAATGGCATCGATGTTGTCGATAATGTCTCGGAGCCGCTGTGAAGGATTCTTAGAAGGCATGAACCGCATCGCCCAGAATGCTGTCGCGGAGCAACGGCTTGAGCGTCTTGCGGTTCACGACGTCGGCAGCTCCGCCGAGGATGTCGTTGATGAAGAGCTTCAGCCTGGCGTATTCGAAGACACCGATGGGGCGGCTCGGATCGAGATCGACCAATATGTCGATGTCGCTATCGCTTCCGGCTTCTCCGCGCGCGACCGAACCGAAGACCGCTGCATGGGACACGCCCAGCCGCCGCAGCTCAGGTTCGTGGCCGCGAAGTGCTGTAAGCACGTTTTCCAGAGTGCCGGGCATGCTCGTCATGAGTCTAGCACTCCCGGCGTTGAATCATTTCATCTAGGCACTGGGGCGTTTCTTCGATTCCCTGTGGTCGTCGAGGAGGAAACGGGTGAACCACCGGGGATAGCCGCGATCGGAGAAGATCGCTTTTCAAACCCGCCGAGGCCGGTGCTGTCGGGACGGTGCCGGATCGTATGCACAACGACAGCCAATGTAGTCCATATCATTGCTACGAGGGCGATCGACTGCGACGGAGATCCACTTGGCGTGCATCGCTCCTCACCCCTCTTCGTCGCTCACCTTGAGGACGGCTAGGAAGGCTTCCTGGGGGATTTCGACGCGCCCGACCCGCTTCATTCGCTTTTTGCCCTCTTTTTGTTTTTCGAGGAGCTTGCGTTTTCTCGAGATGTCGCCGCCGTAGCACTTGGCGATGACGTTCTTGCGGAGCGGCGAGATCGATTCGCGCGCGATTACTTTGTTTCCGATCGCGGCCTGCAGGGCCACTTCGAACATCTGGCGGGGGATCAGTTTTCTCAGGCGCGAGATGAGCGCCTTTCCTCTCTCGTAAGCGAAATCCTTGTGGACGATGATCGAGAGCGCGTCCACCGAATCGCCCGCGACCAGGACGTCCAGCTTCACCATCGGCGAGATGCGATAGCCCGCCAGGTGGTAATCGAGCGAAGCGTAGCCGCGCGAGACTGTCTTCAGCCGGTCGTAGAAATCGAGCACGATTTCGTTCAACGGCAGCTCGTAAACCAGCAGCACTCGCCCCGTGCCGATGTAGTCGAACTTTTTCTGCTCGCCCCGCTTCTCCTCGAGCAGCTTCAGAATTTCGCCGATCGATTCCTCCCGCGTGATCACGGTCGCTTCGATGATCGGCTCTTCAATTTGCTCGATCTCGGCCGGGTCGGGCCACTTGGTGGGGTTGTCCACTTCCATCAGTTCGCCCGAACGCGTGAGCACTCGATAGCGCACGCTCGGCGCCGTCGTAATCAGGTCGATGTTGAACTCGCGCTCCAGGCGCTCCTGCACAATATCCATGTGCAGCAGGCCAAGGAAGCCGCAGCGGAAGCCGAAGCCGAGCGCGGCCGAGTGCTCCGGCTCGAAGTTGAGCGAGCTGTCGTTGAGACGCAGCTTTTCGAGCGCGTCGCGCAGAATGCCGTGCGCATGCGACTCAACGGGGTACAGCCCGGCGAACACCATCGGCTTCACTTCCTGGAAGCCGGGCAGCGGCTCGGCTGCGGGGGCCTTGTGGTCCGTGACCGTGTCGCCGATCTGCGCGTCCGAAACCGTCTTGATGTTCGCGAACATGAAGCCGACCTCGCCCGCCGAGAGCTCCTGGGCGGCGATCGGCTTCGGCGACTGGTAGCCGAGCCCCTCCACCTCGAAGACCTTGCCGTTCGACCAGAGCCGGATTTGCTGGCCGATGCGGAGCTTGCCGTCGATTACGCGCAGCAGCGTGATGACGCCGCGGTAGGGGTCGAACCAGGAATCGAAGATGAGCGCGCGGAGCGGCGCGTTGGGGTCTCCCTTGGGCGGCGGCACCAGGTGCACGATCGCTTCGAGCACTTCCTGAACGCCCGCGCCGCTCTTGGCGCTGACGAGCATCGCTCCCGAGGCGTCCAGCCCGATCAACTGCTCGATCTGTTCGCGGATGCGCTCGGGCTCGGCCGAGGGCAGGTCGATTTTGTTGATGACCGGGATCAGCTCGAGATTGTGGCTGAGCGCAAGATACGTGTTCGCGAGCGTCTGGGCCTCGACACCCTGCGACGCATCGACGACCAGCAGCGCGCCCTCGCAGGCCTGCAAGCTGCGCGAAACCTCGTAGCTGAAATCGACGTGGCCCGGCGTATCGATGAGGTTGAGCTGGTAGACGTTCCCGTCGCTCGCGCGGTACATCAGCCGGACGGCGTGCGCCTTGATGGTGATGCCGCGCTCGCGCTCGAGGTCCATCGAATCGAGCACCTGCTCCATCATTTCCCGCTGCGAAAGCGCTCCGGTGATTTCGAGAAGACGGTCGGCCAGCGTCGATTTGCCGTGATCGATGTGCGCGATGATCGAGAAATTACGGATATTGCAGGGGTCCATGCGGTATGATGATGCTCTGAACATCCAGTATCCCATATATGTCCCGCAACCTCATTACTTTTGAGGCGTCTGAGGACGGCGTTGCGCTCGTAACCATCAACCGCCCGGAAAAGCTGAATGCGCTGAACGCGGCGCTCATGGGAGAGCTGGAAGGCGCTTTCGAACAGGTAGAACGCGACGCCGCGATCCGCGGCCTGCTCGTTACGGGCGCCGGCGAGAAGGCCTTCGTCGCGGGCGCGGACATCGGCGAACTTCCCGTGGGAGACGCCGCGGCGGCGCGCGCGATGGCCGAACGCGGGCAGGCGGTGTTCGGGCGGCTGGACCGCATGGGCAAGCCGTCGGTGGCCGCGATCAACGGGTTCGCGCTCGGCGGCGGATTGGAGCTGGCGCTCGCCTGCACGCTGCGCGTGGCATCGGAGAATGCGCGTCTCGGGCTGCCCGAAGTGAAGCTCGGGATCATGCCGGGCTACGGCGGAACCGTGCGCCTGCCGCGGCTGGTGGGGCGCGGGCGCGCGCTCGAAATGCTGCTGACGGGCGAACCCGTCGATGCCGCCGAGGCGCTCCGGACGGGCCTGGTGAATTATGTGAAGCCGCAGGGCGAGCTGCTCGCGTTCTCGCGGGCGCTGCTGCGGGGGATTCTGGACAACGCGCCGCTCGCGGTCAGGGCGGTGATGGAGACGGTCGATGGCGGCGAGGAAGCCGCGGCGTTTGCCGCCGTCGCGGCGAGCGAGGACGCCATCGAAGGCACGCGCGCCTTCGTCGGGAAGCGCAAGCCCGTGTTCAAAGGAAAATAGGAATGCCGAAACAAACCATCGAAGGCCACCTGAATGGGGCCGGCCTGAAATTTGCGATCGTGATGAGCCGCTTCAACAGCATCATTACGGACCGGCTGCTCGCGGGCGCGCTCGATGCGCTGGCCCGCACGGGCGCGCCCGAGGATGTCGAGATCGTTAAGGTGCCGGGCTCGTGGGAGCTGCCCGTGGTCGCCGCCGAGCTGGCGAACCAGAAGCGGCACGACGGCATCATCTGCCTGAGCGCCGTGATCCGGGGCGACACCCCGCACCACGAGTACATCGCGTCGGAAGCAGCCAAGGGTCTCGCGCAGGCGAGCCTCGCTACTGGCGTCCCGATCGCGTTCGGCGTGCTCACCACCGACACGCTCGAACAGGCCATCGACCGCGCGGGCGCCAAGGGCGGCAACAAGGGCTTCGACGCGGCGATGTCGGCCGTCGAGATGGGCAACCTGATGCGCCGGCTGAGATCGAAATCCTAGTTCATGCCGTCACGCCACAGATCCCGCCAGCGCGCGCTACAGATCCTGTTCCAACTCGACTTGACCCGGCAGGCGCCGGAGCACGCGATCGAACAGTACTACGACACGCTCTACTCGGAGGAGAACGAAGAGCGGCCGGAACAGGACCGCTTCATGGAAGAGCTGGTCACAGGCACGGCCGCCAAAGCCGCGCCGATCGATGAGCGCATCGCGCGCCACTCCGAGCACTGGCGCGTGGAGCGCATGCCGGCCGTGGACCGCAACATTCTGCGGATGGCGATTTTCGAGATGACGTCGGGGCTGACGCCGGCGCCGGTCGTGATCAACGAAGCGCTCGAGCTGGCGCGGAGGTTTTCGGGCGAGGAGTCGGTGCCGTTCATCAACGGCGTGCTCGATGCGATCCGGCGGGAAGAGGCTCCTCCGCAGCAGGAGTAGGAGCGGGCGCGCGCAGCGTGGCGATCAGGTTCGGACGCAGCGAGGCGATTCCGAGCGCGTCGAGCGCGCGGATCGCCAGAAGCTCAGGCGCGGCGAGCGCGCCGAGAAAGCTCGTCGCCGCCGTCGTCCAGACCAGCCGCAGGTTCGCCACTTCGAGCCCGGCGGCCGCGGCCGCCCTCGCCATGGCGGCGCGCGTGTTCACGCGGTAGAACGCGGGGAACACGTCGTCGTCTTCGCGGTCCGATTCCATAATCCGCACCAGCGCGCGCTTGAGCGCATCGGGCAGCAAAGCTCCGAAACGGATTCCGGGGCTGTGCAGGTTGGGCGTGTGGATGAGCAGCGTTCCGCCGGGCCGCAGAACGCGGGCGATTTCGCGGAAGCACTCGCCGGGCTCGTCCAGGTGCTCGGCCACCATGTTCGCCGTGACGAGATCGAACGTAGCCGGGGCAAACGGCAGGCCCGCGTGCACGTTTCCGAGGACGCGGTCACGGATTTGCGTGTTGTCGCGGAGGCTCGCCAGGTCGGCGTCGAGACCCACAATGCGGCCCGCGCGTGAAAGCGAGCGCGCGGTGAGCCGGGCGTCGTGCGGGGGCAGCCAGCCGTAGACGAGTTCGCGCCCGCAGCCGAGATCGAGCCAAAGCCGCGGCTCGCTCTCAAGCGCGCGGCGAACTTCGTCGTAGTAGGCGCAGTGCGCGCTCCGCAGGCCGGGAACGATGGCCCGCTCGCACCGCCAGTAGCTCTCGCGCATGAGGTTCGATTATGCCACGGCGGCAAATTGACACAAATGCACTACGAGGTATTAAATTCCGGTATGCGACGGTTGGCGGTAATCGCGTTCGGCCTGACGGTCCTGCTGCGCTTCGGCATTGCCCTCGCGACCGGCCAGCTCCACGATCTGGACCGCACCGAGATGGAACGGGTTGCGTTGTCCGTGGCGGCCACCGGTGAATACGCCAATCCATACAGCCTCCCCACAGGGCCGACAGCGCACGTGGCGCCGCTCTATCCGTTGTTCCTGGCCGCGATCTTCAAATGTTTCGGCACAGGCATTGCCGGCGAGGCGGTGAAGCAACTGCTCGCCTGCGGCGCCACGGGCCTGCGGTCCGCGCTGCTGGTCTGGCTGGCCGCGCGAAGCGGCTTGCCGCGCCGGGCCGTGTGGATTATCGGGGGGCTGCTGTCGTCTACATCGGCGCGCTGCAAACCGAGACGAAAGGCGACTGGGAAGCGCCCTACGCCGCCGTAGCGCTCCTTCTGCTCGCCGCCCAGGCTTGGCGCCTGGCATACGATCATGCGATCGGCGTGCGCACGGCGGCGGCCGTGGGAGCCTTTTGGGGGATCAGCCTGCTGCTGGCCCCGGCCTTTGCCCCCGTACTGGGCGCGTGGGCGCTGCTGGCGGCCTTCCGGTATTCGCCGCGCATCTACTGGTCGCGGCTGCCCGTCCTCGCGGCCGCTCTCGCGCTGGTCCTCGCGCCATGGACGCTGCGGAACTGGCGCCAGCTCGGAAGCCCGGTCTGGGGACGGTCCAACTTCGGCCTGGAGTTCGCGGTATCCAACGCCGCGGGAGCGCATTGGAGCAATCCGCTCAACCGCGTGGTGATCAACGCGTCTCATCCGCTGCGAAACACCGCGGCCGCGCTCGAGGTCCGCCAACAGGGAGAAATCGCCTACAACCGCGGGCGCCTCGCCCGCTCGCTCCAGTGGGTTCGCGAGAACCCGAAAGCGTTCCTGGTCCTGACCGCGCAGCGGTTCCGGCACTTCTGGCTGCCGTCACAGTGGTGGCCGCTCGCGGCCGTCCAGGGAGTCTTCGTGCTGCTGGCGGCCGCGGGGCTGTACCTGCTTGAGCGCGAGCATCGCGTCCTGGCCTGGCTGATCGGCTCCATCTGGTTTGCCTACCCGCTCGTTTATTACATCATCCAGTGGTCGTCGCGCTATCGCACGCCGATGGAATGGAGCCTGCTGTTGTGTGCCGGCGTCGCGTGCGATGAGGTGTTGCGCCGGTTGACGGCCCGGCGGGAGATTCCGGAGCCCGTCGAGGCCGCGGATGTTATATTTTGACGATGACTCCGGCACAGCCCAGCCCTCGCGTCGATATTCTGCAACGGGCTGGATTTTGGGCCGCCGCGCTCTTCCTGTTCATCGCATACAGCCGGATCCTCGAATTCGTGCTGACCGGCTTTCACATACCCACGCTGGTGCTGGCGCTCGCCGTCGTGCTTGCAGTCCTGACCGGCGGCGTGCAGCGGTCGCTTGCGAGCCCGGCGGGCATCTGTCTTCTTCTGCTCACGATCTGGATGGTCGTTGGAATCCCATTCGCCGTCTGGAGAGGCGGCGCCGCTCAGACGGTCAATTCCTGGCTGCGGGCGGCGGCGACCTACTACGTGATCGCGGGACTGGTGCTTACGCAGGAGCAGCTTCGCTCCGCGTTCTCCGTGATGGCAGGCTCGATCTCGATCCTCGCCGTGCTGGCCTTGATATTCGGCTCGACCGAATCCGGCCGCCTGATGCTGCCCTGGGAAGGCAAGTTCTCCAATCCGAACGACCTGGCCGCGATCATGCTGATCGGGCTGCCGTTTTGGTGGTACCTGTTGACCAATAGCCGGGCGCGGCTTGTGACGAGGGCCCTGGCGCTCGGGGCCATTGGGCTGCTCCTGACGATTCTGTTGAGGACGGGCTCTCGCGGGGCGATGGTGGGCGTGGTGGCGATCATGGTGGTGCTCGTCATACAGGCTTCCGGGGTGCGGAGAATTCAGATCGCGGCGGCCTCGCTGCTGATTGCGGCGGTAGCCGCTCTGCTGCTGCCGGCAAGCCTGATGGAACGCTATTTCACTTACTTCGACAGGGAAGAGGCGGCGGACAGCGACTTGCAGACGAGCGCGGTCAGCTCCGCCGAGGCGCGGAGCGCGATCCTCATCGAAAGCATCCGGGTCACGCTTCAGAACCCGCTTTTCGGCGTGGGCGCGGGGCAGTTCAGCGTCGCCCAGGATGCGCTGGCCAAAGAGCGCGGCGAGAGCAGGGGTGCGTGGGCGGTCACGCACAACAGCTACACGCAGGTTTCGAGCGAGACGGGAATCCCGGGGCTGCTGTTTTATCTGGCGGCCCTGGTGTTGAGTTTCCGCGCCCTGCGTGCGTGCAAGCCGGGCCCGGGAGCGCGGACGCGCGAAGAGGAAGACCTCGGCCGGATGGCCGCGTGCCTGCAAGTCGCGCTGCTGGCCTACGCCGTGTGCTCGTTCTTCATGAGCGTGGCGTATCAGATGTACTTCCCGCTGCTGGCGGCCTTGTCGATGTCCGCCGCCTCGATCCGCAGGCAGATGCTGCTTGCTCCGGCGCCGGCGCCTCCTCCGCGGGCGCGCGCCGCGGCGGCCGCTGCCGGACGCGTGAGATAGGTTATTCCTTCGCGCCGCGGGTTCTCAGGAGCGCAGCCATGCGGTCATAGCCGTTTTCGACCGCGAGTTGCAGGGGCGTTTTGCCGGACTTCGTGCGCGCCTTGATGTCCGCGCCCTTGTCGAGCAGCAGTTGCGCGATGCTCTCGCGGCCCCAGGAGGCGGCGTGATGCAGCGGCGTGGCGCCCGTCTCGTCGTCGCGCGCGTCCACGGTCGCGCCGCTTGCGATCAGCAGTTCGGCCACCGAGCGGCTTCCGCCCAGCGCCGCGTCGTGCAGCGGCGTCGAGCCCGCGCCGTTCCGCAGATCGACGCGCGCGCCGCGCTTGAGCAGCAGCTCGACGATATCCTTGTGACCCTTGAGCGCGGCGTCGTGCAGGAGCGTCGAGCCCCGGGCGGTGCGCATGTTCGGGTCCGCGCCGGCGTCGAGGATCAGGGCGACGACGTCGATCTGGCCGCGCAGCACGGCTTCCTGAAGCCGCTCGGCTCCGCCGCCGCCCGCCAGCGCCGCGCCCTTCTTCAAGAGCAGTTCGATAACGCGCGTCTGCCGGTAGCGCAGGGCCTCATCGAGCGGAGTGGAGCCGGAGGCGTCCTTCGCGTTCGGGTCGGCTCCCGCGGCGAGCAGAATTTCGGCCACCTCGGGATGCCCCTTGCCGGCCGCTTCGTGCAGCGGCGTGGCGCCCGATTGCGGGCTGCGGCTGCGCACGTCGGCGCCCTTGGCAATCAGGAGCCTGACGATGTCGGTGCGGCCTCGCCAGACCGCCTCGTCGAGCGGCGCGATGCCGGATTCGTCGTGCGCCGCGATGACGGCGCCGCTGGCGATGAGCAGCTGCGCCAGCTCGAGGTAGCCGCGATTGGCGGCAATGTGGAGGGGCGTGGTTCCGGAGCGGTCCGTCGCGTTGACCTGTGCGCCGTGCGCGAGCAGGACGCGCGCCAGATCGACGTGATTGGTGATCGCGGCGTAATGCAGCGGAGTCGAGCCGGCCTCGGCATGGCGGGCATTTACGGCGGCGCCGCGGGCGATGAGCAGTTCGGCGGCCTCGGTGTGCCCGGCCCAGGCGGCGTCGTGCAGCGGGGTGCCGCCGAGGTTATCGCGCGCGTTCGGGTCGGCGCCCTGGTCGAGCAGCGCTTTAAGCTCGGCCAGGTCGCCGCTTCTGGCGGCGTCGTGAAGGTCGCCCGAAGCGGCGAACGCGCATGTGAGGCACGCGAACAGCGCGATCGTCCGCATCGCCTTCAGCTTACCGCGCTACCGCTTCTGAGCCGGCTTGGCGGCCAGCAGCTTATCGATTTCCGCTTGCAGGCCGTCGCCCTGGAATATCTCGGTGGTATCCGGGCCGAACTCGAAATCCTTGACGATGAAGCCGTCGCGATCGATCAGGAAGAGATGCGGAATATTGATCGAGGGCTTGAGCGGGCTTGGCCGCACGTAGGAGAACGCAACCTGGCCGCAATCGAAAAGCACGGGGAACGTGAGCTTCTGGGCGGCGATGAACTTGTTCACGGCGGCAGGCGAGTCGGGCGGATTGGTGATCGAAATCACCGCGACCTTGCCGGCGTTGAACGTCTTGATCTGCTCGAGTTTCTTGGCGAACGGCTGGCAATGGACGCAGTCGCTCCGCATGATATCGACGATGACCACCTTGCCCCGGTAGTCCTGCAAATCGTGCTGCTGGCCCTTGCTGTCGGGGAGCGAAAAGCCGGGCGCACGCCGCGGCGCCTGCCCGAACAGCGCGGCCGAGAGAAGAAGAGCCGTACACAATGTGAGAGCGCGACGCATAGAGTTCAAGCGTAACATTTATGCCCCGGAGGTCCGGCCGGTGGTGCTATGCTGATCGTTTCCATGCTCCGTCTCACCCTTGTCAGCCTCGCCGCCTGTGCTGCGCTTGCCGTTCCGGAGGCGCGCGCGCAGGTCAAAATCACCAAAGCCGCGGACCGCATTTCGGTCGAGATCGGCGGCAAACCGTACAGCGCGTTTTTCATCGGCCCGGAGACACAGAAGCCGTATTTGCATCCGCTGCGCGCGGCGTCGGGGACGATCGTCACGCGCCGCTACCCGATGGAGATGCTCGAAGGCGAGACTCGCGACCATCCGCACCACCGCGGCCTGTGGTTCAGCCACGGCGACGTGAACGGCATCGATTTCTGGGGCAACGAGCCGGGCCAGAGCCAGAAGGCGGGCCGCATCGTTCTCAAGAAGGTGACGGGCGTCGAGAGCGGGAAGAAATCCGGGCAGATCCGGGCGACGTTCGAGTGGATCGATCTCGCGGGCCGGCCGGTGCTTTCCGAAGCCCGCACCATGACGTTCTACGCGGACCCGGTCGTGCGCACGATCGACGTCGATATCGAGCTGACCGCGATCGAGAAGGCGCGCTTCGGCGACACCAAGGAAGGCACGTTTGCCATCCGGCTGGCCGCCGGGCTCGAGGAGCCGGGGAAGGACCAGCCGGCGCTGCCCAGGCGCACGGGCAAGATGGTAAACGCCGAGGGCGCAGTGGGCGAGAAGAACGTGTGGGGCAAGCGCTCGGCCTGGGTGGACCATTACGGCGAGGTGGACGGCGAGAAGCTCGGCGTGGCGATCTTCGACCATCCTTTGAATCCGAGGCACCCGACCTGGTGGCATTCGCGCGCCTACGGCCTGTTCGCGGCGAACATCTTCGGATTGCACGACTTCGAGGCCGATAAGACGAAGGACGGCAGCCTGACGCTGGCTCCGGGAGAGAAGCTGCGGTTCCGCTACCGTGTGATTGTGCATCCGGGCGACGCGGCGAGCGCGGGGCTGGCAGCGCGGTACGCCGAGTACGCGGGGAAATAGGGCCGGCCAGGGACGGCCGCCGGGCCTGGTGCGCAAACCAGGGGTTTGGCACACAGGTTGTAGTGTAGGAGTATGAAGATCTTCTTGGATACGGCGAACCTGGAAGAGCTCAGGAAGGGCGCTGCATGGGGTGTGGTGGACGGCGTGACGACCAATCCTTCGCTCATCGCCAAAGAAGGCCGTCCCATGGCTGAGCAAATCAGGGAAATTACTGGGATTATTCACGGCGACGTCAGCGCCGAGGTGGTTTCGACCGAAGCGGAGGCGATGCTCAAAGAGGGACGCGAGCTGGCGCGCATCCATTCGAACGTCGTGGTGAAGTGCCCGCTGACGCGCGACGGCATCAAGGCGACCGCGGCGCTTTCGAACGAGGGCATCCGGGTCAACGTGACACTGTGCTTTTCGGCGGCACAGGCGCTGCTGGCGGCCAAGGCGGGCGCCTACATCGTCAGTCCCTTTATCGGCCGGCTGGACGATATCGGACAGCCCGGCATGGACCTGATCCGCGAAATCAAGACAATTTACGGGAATTACGACTACAAAACGCAGGTGCTGGCGGCCTCGATCCGTTCGCCTTTGCACGTGATCGACGCGGCGCTGGCCGGCTCGGACATCGCGACGATGCCTTTTAAGGTTTTGGATATGATGTTCAGCCACCCTTTGACCGATAGAGGACTGGAACAGTTCTTGAAGGATTACAACCGCGTGTACCAGGACAGCGCGGCCGGACATTGATGGGCAAGAAACGATACCTGATGGCGGGACTGGCGGGCGCCATGACCGGCGTAGCGGCATGGCTGATCCCCGGTTTGAGAACGACTCCGGCGGAGCGCGAGCGGCGGCGCAGGCTCGCGGTCAACGCCCACGGGCGCACCGGGAATGCGATGATCGTCGATTTCCACGGGGGAACGCTCTGCTACAGCTATTTGGTCTCGGGCGTGGAATACATGGCTTTTCAGGACGTGACGGCGCTGGCAGCTTTCCTGCCCGACGATCCCGGCGTCCTGATCGATACCCCGGCGACACTGAAATATCTCGCCCGCAACCCGGCCAATTCGATTGTGGTTTGCGAAGAATGGTCGGGGTTGCGGGCTCAGCCTCGCGCGACGGCGACCTGATTTGCGGAACTCTATGCCAGGCTCTTAAGCCTGCCCTTCGGCTTTGCTTACGTTTTCAGCCTGGAGTCCCTTGGGACCCTCCTTGATTTCGAACTCGACTTGCGAGCCGTTGTCAAGCGTGCGGAACCCGGTGGCCTGTATCGCGGAGAAGTGGACGAAAACATCCTCTCCGCTCTCGCGCTGGATGAAACCGTAGCCTTTCGCCGCGTTGAACCACTTCACCACGCCACGTTCTTTACTCACTGATAACCTCTCCTGATCGCTGCCTGTTTTGACGCAGAAAGACGCTTATATCAGCCGCTTCCCGACGCAAAAACCGAGGCAGACCCCAAGCAATTTCGAACAACTCAAAAGATTGTACGCAATGGGGCCAGGGCGGTCAAGGCTGGAGGAGGCCGCTGTATCCGGTGAGCCGTATGCCGCGCTTCTTCACTACGTCGAGGACGCGCGGGCTGGTCCAGGCTCCGACGACGGCCGAGCGGTCGGCGGCGACATTTTCGTATCCCTTGTGGCCGTAGGCCTGAATTTCGGGCGTGTCGGTGGCGGCATGGTCCACCATAAGCCAGGTTCCGGGCTCGAGCTTCTCGAGCGCCGCCACCAGCTTCGAGGCCCGCACCGCACCCGGGTCGCTCTGGCTGTAGACCTGGCCGAGAAACCGTATGCCCAGGTCCGGGCCGGGCACCGGCATACGGTACTCGCGCGAAAGCTTGACGACGATGGCGTGAATTTCGGGCGAAAGCGAGTCGAAGCCCATGTGCTGCCAGAGATAGGAGACGCGCGGAACCATGCGCCGCGCGAGCTCGATCTGGGCGCGCAGTTCCTTCTCGATTTCGGCCAGGTCCGGCTTCGCTTCCTTGAGGCTGGTCCCCGGGGGGAAGTTCTTGTTCGGCCAGACCATCGGGTAGAAGTAGCCGTTGGGATCGGAGAGGCTGGGGGCGCAGGTCAGCGGGCGCCATTTGACGCGCTCCCACTCGCTGGTGAGGGTCAGGTGGACGCCGGCGTCGAGGCCCGGGTTTTCCGCAAGCAACCGCGCGGCCTCGGGCATCCACGCGGCCGGGGCCAGCAGGTTGGTGGCCCGCAGAATGCCGTCTTGGTAGGCTTTGATGGTAGCGACGTTCACCCCGTGGCCGGCGCCCATATCGTCGCCCTGAACGATGACGCGGATCTCGCGGCTCTGCTGGGCGAAGATGGCGGCTGCAAACAGGAACGGGAGGAATGCGCGCATAATGAACAGTCTACTTGTATTTACCCTGCTGAACTCACCGATTTTATGTCACCGTTATGGTACTCATGGAACCAAAGTAGTTAACACCAGACTAGATTGACCGAATTAGCTTAGTCTCTTAGAATCGCTTGTGGACTCCGGAGTACCGGACGGTACCCTTGGTGCGCCCTCGTGCCAAGGCGGGAGACTGGCAGATGAGTTTTGAAATCGGGAAAGTCTGCAGCGGCTACGAGTTTCTCGACGTTCTGAGAAGGACGAAATACGAGATCGCTTACAGGGTCAGGAACACCCTGGCGCAGCGGCTGGAATTGCTCCGGGTCCTGCCTGAGAACGTACAGGACGACCGGGAGCAGGTGGAGCGCTTTCTCCGCGAAATGAGGGTGCATTCCCTCCTGGTGCACCCGAATATCGTCGCCTTTTACAACGCAATGGAGCTGGACGGGCGTGTGGTCATGACCACCGAACTCGTCGAAGGCCCCACGCTGGCGGACCGTCTGCAGAGGGGACCTCTGCGGCCGTCCGATGCGGTGGACTACATTTCGCAGGCGCTTGCGGCGCTGGGGTACGCGCACGGACACAAGGTGATCCATCGGGACATCAGCGCGGACGTCATCGTCTTTACGCCCGAGGGGACCGTCAAGCTGACGCAGTTCGGACTGGCGAAGGCGGCGACGAGCCCGCAGCTTACGCAGGGCGGCGCGGTGCTCGGGAACCTGAAGTACATTTCGCCCGAGCAGGTGCTGGGCAAGGGCGACCTGGACCCGCGCAGCGATCTGTACTCGCTGGGAGCGGTGCTCTACGAGGCCCTGACCGGCGCGCCTCCGTTCCATTCGCGCAGCCAGTTCGAATTGATGCTGGCGCACGTGAGCGAGCCGCCGAAGCCCCCGAGCGAGGTGAATCCGAACCTTCCGGCCGCGCTCGACGCCGTGCTGCTGCGGGCGCTGGCGAAGGACCCCGCGGCGCGGTTCCAGACGGCAGACGAGTTCCGCGAGAGCCTGCAGGCGATTCGGGGCGAGTTGGAAGGAGTGGAAGCGCCGGCGGCGCACGCGACGCCGGTGGAACGCGAGGAAACCCCGGAACCGGCAACGCCCGCGCTGATGGTGGGTCCGCCGTCGCCGCTGGCGGGCGAGTCTCTGGCGGCCGCGCCGGTGGAAATCGAGCCGGCAGCAGCGACGCTGCCCGCGGCGGAGCTGTCGCCCGAACCGATGAGGGCGGAACCCGCGCCGGTCGAAGCGGCGCTGGCGCCGGATACGGCGATCGATGCGCCGATGCCGGCGGAGACGGTGGAGGTCGCCGCAGCCGCAGCCGTGCCGGTTTTGCCGTCCGTGGAGCTGGCGCTGCTCGCGGAGCCGGTCGAGATCGCGGCGGCCGTGCCGGAACCGGTGGCGCTGAACGGCCATTCGGCGGCCGTGGCGGCATCGGAGCCGGCGGAAGCGGTGGCGGTTTTGGCGGCAGTCGAACAGGACGTGGCGGTTGCGGTGCTGGATGAGGAGCCGGCAGTGCCGGTCCTGCCGGAACCGGAGCTGCTGTCCGAGCCGGAGCCTGAGCTGGAACCGGTTGCCGAAGTCGTGGCGGCGGGGCCGGGGCCGGAGCCGGAGGTTGTCGCCGAAGTGGTGACGGCTGAGCCGGAGCCCGAACCCGAGGGCGTCGCCGAAGTTGTGGCGGCCGAGCCGGAATTGGTGCCCGAGGCGGTCGCCGAGGCCGTGGCCGAAAAGGAACCCGTCGTCGAAGCCGCGCTGCCCGAACCGGAGCCAGAGCCTGAGCCGGTCGCCGAAGTGGTGACGGCTGAGCCGGAAGTAGCGCCTGAGCCGGTCGCCGAGGCCGTGGCCGAGAAGGGACCCGTCGTCGAAGCCGCGCTACCCGAGCCGGAGCCAGAGCCTGAGCCGGTCGCCGAAGTGGTGACGGCTGAGCCGGAAGTAGCGCCTGAGCCGGTCGCCGAGGTCGTGGCCGAAAAGAAACCTGTCGTCGAAGCCGCGCTACCCGAGCCGGAGCCAGAGCCCGAGCCGGTCGTCGAAGTGGTGACGGCTGAGCCGGAGGTAGAGCCCGAGCCGGTCACCGAAGTGGCGACGGCTGAGCCGGAACTGGATCCAGAGGCCGCCACCGAAGTTGTGACCCTTGAGGCGGAGTTGGGGCCTGAGACGGTGGCGGAGCCGAAGCCCGTGGCCGAAGCGGCGGCGGAACCGGAGCCGGCCGGCGAAGCCTTCGCTGCCGGGAGCGAGCCGGCGGTGGAACCGGCGACCAAGCCTAAGCAGGCCGCACCACCGGCGGCGGCGCAGCCGGACGAGGCTCCCGCGATGTTCCCGTTCCACCAGCTGGTCGCAGCCGGACTGGCGGCTCTTGCGGTCGCGATCATCCTTTTGATCGTGTACCTGTTCGGCGGCAAATAGCGCATGGCGCCGAGCTTCGAGGTCGGGGAGATCGTCGGCGATTATCGAGTCGTCGGAGTTCTCGGCTCGGGCGGGTCCGGAGAGGTCTTCAAAGCAGAGCACACGATCACGAAGCGCGCCGAAGCCCTCAAAGTCCTGTCGGCCGGGCGGCCGCACACGATCGAAGAAGAGCAGCGGTTCTTGCGCGAGATACAGGTGCAGGCCAGCCTCGACCACCCGAACGTCGCCTCAGTCCGCACGGCATTCTGGACGACCAGCGGGCTGGTGCTCGCCATGGAGCTGGTTGAAGGCGAGTCGCTCGACAGCATCATCGCGCGCGGGCGCGTGCCGCTCGGCGTCGCGACCGGTTACATCCTCCAGACGCTCTCGGCCCTGATTCACGCACACGCGCACGGCGTCATCCACCGCGACATCAAGCCGGGCAATATCGTGGTGGGCCCGCGGGGAACGGTGAAGCTGACCGATTTCGGGCTGGCTCGCGAGGAGGCGTCGCCGAGCGTCACCAACACAGGCGCGCTGGCGGGCTCTCCGTTCTACATGTCTCCCGAGCAGATCGACGGCGGCAAGATCGACCTGCGCACCGATATCTACTCGCTCGGCGTGGTGCTCTACGAGCTGGCCACGGGAGTCAAACCGTTCCGCGGAGACAGCACGTTCGCCATCATGCGGGCGCACAAGGAATCGGAGCCGCTGCCGCCGGTCATGCTCGAGCCGGCGATCGGTGAGAGCCTCAACGGCATCATCCTGACCGCGCTGGCGAAGAATCCCGCGGAGAGGTTCCAGACGGCCGCGGATTTCCGGTACGCGCTCGACGGGGCGCGGAAAGCTCTGAACCTGGCGCCCTCAGCCTCCGGCGGCGTGGCGGGGGGAGGGGCGGCGAGCCTCCTTCATTCGCGAAAGGCGCGCTGGGTGGCGGGCGCGGCGCTAGTGATGTCGCTTGGCGCGGTGGCCGGAGTGGAAAGCTTGGTACGGATGCGTGCGCCCGCGGCGCCGCCGGCGGTGTTGCACCGCCCCGCACCGCCGCCCGCGCCGATTGTGCGGCCGCCCGTGGTGATCGAGGTGCAGGTACCGCCGCCCGAACCGGAGACGCCGGCCGCGGGGGATCCCGCACCCGAGCCTCCGAAGACGCCGCGGCGGAAGATGAAGCCCGCCGACGCGGCGGCGGTCATGGCGCACCCGCCGGCGTCCGTTCGCCGGGCAAAGAGCATCGCGCCGCCGCCCGAGCTGGCGCCCGCGGCAGCCGAACAGGTCGCCGGCGCCGTGCCTCCGCCCGAAGCAGCAGGACCGGCGCCTGAGGAACTGGCTCCAGGCCCCGCGGCCAAGGAGCAGCCCAAGCGCCGGCATGCTGTGTGGCGCGCGCTGGGCAAGATCGTACGCCCGTTCACGGGCTCGGGCGAGGCCAAGCCCGAAGCGAATCAGTCTTCAACGAACTAGCTTCAGAAACCGCTCGATCTCCCGCCCGGCATCCGGACCGGAGACGAGCCCGATTCGCTCCGGCACGTACGGGCGCGCGCGTTCGGCGGTGAGCGGCTGCCAGTCGCCGTCGATCGGATCGACGACCAGACCTCGGGCGGGGCTGGCGGCGAGAAGGTCCGGGATGTCGCGGTGCTCCAGCGCTCCGAATGGTAAATAGAACGCCGGGATCTCGCGGTCGTACACGCCGGGGTCGTCCGGATCGGCCTTGTGCAGGGTGTAGGACGCGCGCATCGATTCGGGCCGGTCGATGAAGTGTCGGAAGGTCGTGAAGCCGTCGCGCAGGATGTACCAGCGGAGGGACGCGGGGCGGCTCGCCACGGCGTAGGCCGCCGCGAGGGCGGCGTTGTCTCCGCGGGCGTAGAGTCCGCAGGCTCCCGTGTTCCGAATGGCGGCGGCGAGATCGGCGCCCTGTTGCTCGACGAAGTTTTCGCCGAGCAGCAGGCTCACGGCGAAGACCCAGCCCGGCTTTGTGAGCGCGGTTTCGCCGATGCCGCGCGGGTCGATGCCGACGACGCGCCAGCCCTCTTCACGCGCGCGGCGGATGGCGGGATCGGAGTCGAGCGCCTGCTTGCCGCGGTCGTCCACCGCGATCAGAACGCGCGTGCCGGCCGGCGTGGCGGGGCCGGCCGCTGGGCCGGGCGCGGACCGGGGGTTCCGCTGCACGGGAATGCGGATCGCGGCGTGCATGCCGGGGCCCGCGGGTTCGTTGTGTCCGGCGGGGAAGCAGCGCAACTCGGCCGACGCGGGCGGCATGGTTTCGGTGGCGGGCTCGGGATAGGGCGCGCCGTCGCCGCGTCCCGCGAGCCAGCGCAGGAACCAGCCGTAGGCGGCCTCGCGCTTCCGCTTCTGGTAGCCGTGGCCCTCGGTGGAATCTTCAAAGTAACCGGCCTTCTCCGGCACACCGTACGAGCCGTAGAGAGCCTTCCCGTAGGCCGCGATCTTGCGGACGCCGGCGACCGGGAAGCTCTCGTCCTCGGAGGCCGCGACAATCAGGACCGGGCGCGGCGCGGCCATCGCAAACAGTTCGTGGTTGTTCGCGTAGCGGATCAGGCCTGCGACGAAGTGGCAATGCTCCTTGGCCTTGTACCAGTCCAGGCGGCGGCAGACGCTCAGTTGTTCGTAGAACTCGCTGGTGCCGACGACGGGAACGGCGACTTTGATGCGGTCGTCGAGCGCGACCGTCATCCAGGTGTTGTAGCCGCCGCCTGAGGCACCGGTGATGCCGATGCGGTCCGGATCGACGTCGGGCCGCGCGAGCAGGTATTCGAGCGCGCACTGGGTTTCGTATTCGGCGTAGCCTTGTTGGGAGATTCCCGCGAGCAGCGATTCGGTGCGGCGGTGATCGCGGTCCGAGACACCGCGCTCGCCCTGGCCGAAGGCGTCGAAATTGAGGACGACGAAGCCGAGCTTCGCCATGTTAATGCAAAACGCCTGAAAATCGGACTTCGCTTTGCCCTCGGCCCACCAGTGGCCGTTGTAGAACACGATCGCCGGCGCGCGTCCGGTCAGCGCTTCGGGAACGTAGACGTGCGCGGGGACGTGCACGCCGGGGAGCGTCTGGTAAACGATCTTCTCGATGCGATAACCGGGACGCTGGAGCGCGCCCACCGTTCGCGGGCGCAGCTCCGGAGGCCAGGGCAGCTTGCGGAAGCCGAGCGACTGCTCGAGCTTGCGGCGCAGCGCGGGGCGGGCCCGGTCGGCCTCGTCCCGAGTCTCGGCGTGATGGATGGCCGCGAGGGCTTCCCGCGCGCGCTGCTCGAGCGCGTCGAGCACGGCGGCATCGCGATCCCGTGCGCTCGCGGATGCCAACGCGATTGCCATGAGCGCGATTCGTTTTATCATGTGGACCATGTCTTGCCTTCGCCGGATATTAATCCTCTTTTCCCTGGCTCTCTGCCTGAATGCGGCCGACCTGTTTCGCGACGACTTCGCGCATTTCCCTCCCGGGCTGTTGTCGAGCCCGCTGGGCCAGTTGAACGGCGCCATCCAGGAATATCATTATCTGCCGCATCGGGGCGTGCCCCTGGCACCGTGGGAGAACGCGATCTGCCACGACGACTCGTGGGTGATCGGCGATGAGGACGGAAAGCCGTACCTGGAGCAGCACCTCATCCACACGCAGGACTCGCGGAGCACGCCGGCGTTTATCACGGGCGATCCCGAGTGGAGCGACTACACGGTGGAAGCGAAAATGAAGCCGCTCTCGACGGCCGATATGGCGGGTGTCGTGTTCCGCTACCGGACCAACCGCCACTATTACGTATTCGCGCTCACGGGCGGCAATCGCGCGCGCATTGCCGTGCGGCAGCCGATCGAGAAGAAGCTGCGCGTGCCGGACTGGCGCGAGGTTGCGTCCGCGGAATTCGCGTACGACACCAAGGCGTACCACACGCTCAAAGTCGAAAACGACGGGCCGCGCGTGCGCGCGTACGTTGACGGGCGGCTGGTCCTCGAAGCGAGCGACGGCGAGATCCTGAAGGGCAAAGCCGGCTTGGCCGCGAACATTCCCGTGCGCTACCAGGACTTCCGCGTGACGGTTTCCGATGAGAACCGCGCGAAGATCGAGGGCCGCATCCGCGCGCGCGAGACGGAGCTTGCCGCTCTGCGCGCGCAGAACCCGAAGCCGGTGCTCTGGAAGAAATTCGAAACCCCGAAATTCGGAGCGGGGCGCAACGTGCGGTTCGGCGACCTCGACGGCGACGGCCGCGCCGACATGCTCATCGCGCAGAACATCCCGCGCGTGAGCGGTGATGCGTTCGACCACATCAGCTGCCTGACCGCGGTCACGCTCGACGGCAAGGTGCTGTGGCAATCCGGGCGGCCCGACCCGCGCAACGGCCTGCTGACCAACGACACGCCGTTCCAGATCCACGACATCGACGGCGACGGCCGCAACGAGGTCGTGCTCGTGCGCGATTTCAAGCTTCAGATTCTCGACGGCCGCACCGCCGCGGTGAAGAAGTGGGTCTGGATGCCGCAGGCGCCCGCGGCGAAGCCCGCCCAGCGGCCCTACGAGCTGCTGAACGGCGACTCGATCGCGTTCGTGAATTTCTCGGGCCACAAGGACCGCCGCGAGATACTCGTGAAGGACCGCTACAGCACGTTCTGGGTCTACAACAACCAGCTCGAGCTGCTCTGGCAGGGGCGGGGGCAGACGGGGCACTTTCCGTATCCGTTCGACATCGACGGCGAGGGGCGCGACAAGATGGCGATCGGGTACGCGCTGTGGGACCACGCGGGGCGCCAGCTCTGGACGCGCGACAGGGATTACTTCGATCACGCCGATGGAATCGTGATGGGCAACTTCAGCGGAAAGGATGGAGCCGAGCCGCGAGTGTATGCCTGCGGCAGCGATGAGGGCTTCCTCATGTTCGACCGCAACGGGAAGGAGCTAAAGCATGAGCGCATCGGCCACGCGCAGAGCCCGAGCATCGGCAAGTACCGCGCGGATATTCCAGGCTTGCAGTTGATCACGGTCAACTACTGGCACAACCCGGGGATCGTGAGCCTGTTCGACGCCGATGGAAACCTGGTGGCGCAGGACGAGCCGATCCACTCGGGCAGCCCGCTGCTGCCGGTGAACTGGCGCGGCGACGGGCAGGAATTCGTGCTGCTGTCGGGCAACGTGCGCGAGGGCGGCCTCATCGACGGTCACCTGCGGCGCGTCGTGATGTTCCCCGACGACGGGCATCCGGACCTGGCGGCGTACACGGCGGACCTGACCGGCGACCAGCGCGACGAAATTGTTCTGTGGGACCAGGAACGCGTTTGGATTTACACGCAGGATCGTCCGTTCACGGGCGAGCGGATCTACGCGCCCGTGCGCACGCCGGACTACAACGAATCGAATTACAGGACGACGGTGTCGCTGCCGGGGTGGGCGAAGCCGGCGCGATGAAATGGTTTGTTGCTTAAGGGGGCGCCGATATCCTTGAACCTGGGTTCTGTGTCACTCTGATTCTGCGGAGACGATAGGTGGCGAACTTCGAGCTAGACTCGCTGTCAGACTATACAGATCAGTCCATCCTAGATGAGATGCGGAGGGTAGCCGCTTTGAGCGGTGATGCTCCACTTTCGAGAGAAGTATTCAGGAAACTGCCGTCGAGAGTCTCTGCAACCACGATCGCAAGACGGTTCGGTGGATGGAAGCAGGCTCTCAGGGCCGCTGGCTTGACTCACCTTGGTGTGGACGAACATCCGTCGCAATATCAGGTGAAGATGAACCGAGGTCGCAAGATGTCGAATGATGAGCTAATAACTGAAATGCAGCGGGTTCATGCGGCCTTGCGTTCAGAGGTCCTAACTGCTAAGGCATTCGACCAGCATTCTATCGTTCACTCCGATGCCGTCAGAGAGCGATACGGCGTCTGGAATGCCGCCCTTCATGTAGCAGGAATCGCTCAATCCGAAGCCGGCAGACGATATTCAGACGAAGAGTGTTTTGAGAACATGGCTGTCGTTTGGACTTATTACGGAAGGTCACCGCGGCATAGCGAGATAAAAATTCCGCCGTCAACGGTTGGTCCAAAGGCGTATGTTCTTCGATGGGGGACTTGGCGTAAGAGCCTGAAGGCGTTTGTAGATTGGGCTAACGCCGAAGGACACCGAGCGACAGCTGAACCTGAGACGGAGGGAGTGAACGAAAAAAGCTCAGATTCTCCTGCCTCACGACGTTCAGCGCGGAGTGAACCTGATTGTAGGGAAGTACGCCCCGGTTTGAGGTTCAAGGTTTTCATGAGAGACCGTTTCAGATGTGTTGCCTGCGGCCGCAGTCCTGCCACTCATTTGAACGTTGAACTTCACGCCGATCACGTCGTTTCCGTCCACGACGGGGGCAAGACGGCTTTCGACAACCTTCAGACGCTTTGTCAAGACTGCAATTTGGGGAAGGGCCGAACCTCGATGCCGTGAGACAAGTTTCTTGCGCTTTCCACTGTCGCTTCCGAGCCATATCCAATGACCGATCCGTCCTTGGGCCCAGTGTCGCGTACGTCAAGTGCATAGATACCCAATTCAAGAGCCGACTAGGGGTCGGCCCGGACCAGAGGGTCCACCTTACAAAAAAATAAGCGAGGATCAGGACATGGACGTCAGCCCGCTGGCCGGCAAGCCCGCTCTGGCTTCAATGCTCGTGAATGTGCCGAAGCTCGTGACCGCGTATTACACGGGGCGGCCCGACCCCGCCGTGCCGTCCGAGTGCGTGAAGTTCGGGACGTCGGGCCATCGCGGCTCGGCGCTGAATAACGCGTTCAACGAGCGGCATATCCTCGCGATCTCGCAGGCCATCTGCGAGTACCGCGCGCAGCAGAACATCTTGGGGCCGCTCTATCTCGGCATGGACACGCACGCGCTCTCGGAGCCCGCCTTCGCGAGCGCGCTGGAGGTGCTGGCGGCCAACGGCGTCGATGTCCTGATCGACGCGGCCGGCGGCTACACGCCCACGCCCGCCGTCTCGCACGCAATCCTCACGCACAACCGCGGGCGCAGCGACGGCCAGGCAGACGGCATCGTCATCACGCCGTCGCACAATCCGCCCGAGGACGGCGGTTTCAAATACAACCCGCCCGACGGCGGCCCGGCCGATACCGGCATCACGAAATGGATCGAGGGACGCGCGAACCAGTTGCTCGCCGGCGACCTGCGCGGGGTGCGGCGCGCGGCGCGTCCCCGGGCCCGCAAGTACGACTACACGGGCGCGTACGTGGCCGACCTCGCTTCCGTCATCGACATGGACGCGATCCGCGGCGCGGGCGTGCGCATCGGCGTCGATCCGCTGGGCGGCGCGGCGGTGCGTTACTGGGAGCCGGTGCGCGAACGCTACGGGCTGAACCTCACGGTGGTGAACGACGCCGTCGATCCCACGTTCCGGTTCATGACGGTCGATTGGGATGGCAAGATCCGGATGGACTGCTCGTCGCCCTACGCGATGGCGAGCCTGATCGGGCTGAAGGACCGCTTCGACGTTGCCTTCGCCAACGACACAGACAGCGACCGGCACGGCATCGTCACACCCAGCGCGGGCCTCATGAATCCGAATCATTACCTGGCTGTCGCGATTTCGTTCCTGTTCGAGGACCGCGGCGGATGGCGGCGCGATGCGGCGGTGGGGAAGACCGTGGTCTCGAGCGGCATGATCGACCGCGTGGCCGCCCGGATGGGGCGGCGGCTGGTGGAGGTGCCGGTCGGGTTCAAGTGGTTCGTGAGCGGGCTGGTGGACGGCTCGTTCGGCTTCGGCGGCGAGGAGAGCGCCGGCGCGTCGTTCCTCAGGCGCAACGGCACCGTGTGGACGACGGACAAAGACGGTCTGATCCTCGGGCTGCTCGCGGCGGAGATTACTGCGAAGGCCGGGCGCGACCCGGGCGAATTGTATCGCGAACTCACGCGCGAGTTCGGCGAGCCGGCCTACGAGCGGACCGATATGCCCGCGAGCGCGGAGCTTCGCGCGGCGGTCGCGCGCATCACACCGGCCGGCCTGCGTATCAAGGAGCTGGCGGGCGAACCGGTCGAGGCCGCGCTCACCAACGCGCCGGGCAACGGACAGCCGATCGGCGGAATCAAGATCATCGCGAAGAACGGCTGGTTCGCCGCGCGGCCGTCCGGCACCGAAGATTTGCTGAAGCTTTACGCCGAGAGCTTCCTGGGGCTCGATCACCTGCGGCGCATACAGGCCGGGGCGCAGGAGATGCTGGCGGCCCTCCCCCTTGACGGCGCAACTTTCCTTTGAGACAGTATTAGGCACGTCACGGGGGTACGAACATGGGAGACATGGTTCGATCAATCCTGGCCGGCAAGGGAACGACGATCTGGGACGTGGCGCCCGACGCCACCGTCTACGAGGCCCTCGCGAGGCTGGCCGAAAAGGATATCGGCGCGCTCCTGGTGCTTGAAGGCGACAGGCTGATCGGTATCTTCTCGGAGAGGGACTACGCCCGCAAGGTCATCCTGATGGGGCGGTCGTCGAGGGAGATGCAGGTTCACGAGGTCATGACCGCTCCGGTGGTCACGGTAACGCCGCACCACACCGTCGAGCAGTGCATGAAGCTCATGACGGAAAACCGCGTCCGTCATCTTCCGGTGATGGATGGGCCGCGCCTGGCGGGCATTGTCTCGATCGGCGACCTGGTGAATTCGATCATCTCCGAGCAGGCGGAGACGATCCAACACCTGAACAACTACATCACCGGCAGCTACGTGTGACAGTGCCTGCGCTCGGCGTAGGCCGCGGCCGCGCGTAGACGCTGCTCAATGCGCTCAACTGGAATTTGCAATTCCGCCGAAAGAGACTCTGCCGTCTCACCGCTGAGGTAGCGGCGGTAGATCTGCACCGCGAAAGGCTCTCCCATTTTCTCCCCCTGAACTGCTCTGATAGATAGACGCGCGCGGGCCGCATTTGGATGCAAGCTGTTAGGATGAACACCGTGGCGCACCGCGAGATAGAGGTCAAACTCCGCCTGGAAAGCGCTGATCAGGGCCGCGCTTTGTTGAGGAAAGCCGGCTTTCGCGTGGCGAAGCGGCGGGTTTTCGAGCAGAATACGCTGTTCGATACGGCGGCCGGAGACATGCGCAGATCGAGGAGCGCGCTGCGGCTGCGGACGGCCGGGAGGCGGCACGTCCTGACCTACAAAGGGCCTGCCGCGCCTGGCCCGCACAAGTCCCGTGAGGAGCTGGAGGTGGCGCTCACGGACCGAGCGACGTTCCAGGAGATCCTCGCGCGCTTGGGATACCGCCCCGCGATCGGGTACGACAAGCACCGCACGGAATACAGGGTGCCGGGCGCGCCCGGGGCCGCGATGCTCGATGAAACGCCCGCGGGCGTGTTTCTCGAGCTCGAGGGGCCGCCGGAGTGGATCGACCGCACCGCTCGCGGGCTCGGGTTCGGCCCGGAGGATTACATAACGCGGAGCTACGCGGAAATGTACGGCGGACCGCTGGCGTAGCCAGGCGGCCTATGCCCTAGGCGGGGCAGGGAGGTCCGCCCCGCATGGTATCCTCAGGTTCGAGCCGCGCGCGGTGGAGCGCGCGGCCGGCGCCGCCGGAGGTCAGGCGCACGGGCCGAGGCTCCTCGATGATTTCCGAACTTCTGATCGTCGCGCTTATCGTTGTATTGGGCACTTACTGGTTCCGGTATAACTGTAAATCCATCCTGAAATCCAAGGTTCACTCCGGCCGCGCAGAGCAGGTCGCGTCGGCCAATCAGCTCACCTTCCACGTCGCAGGGGAGCGCCTGCGCGGCGAAATCTCCGCCGGCGAGCTGGACGGCATGAACCGCGGGCTGCTGCGCGACTACAAAGTCCTGAGGTGCCTGCTGCGCTACACGGTGGCCACGTCGTACACGGTGGAGCAGCGCATCCTCATGCTCGACTTCCGGTATATGCAGCTCCGGTATGCGCTGACGCGCCGCTACTTCAACCGCAGCGCGAGGCGCGCGCTGGGCGAATGCGTGGCGATTCTCAACCACTTCGCGAACACGCTGGGCGAGCGCAGCGCCGGCGTGATGCGCGTCTGATTCGGGCCGCGCCGTCCGAATCCCGGACCATCCGGCCCGGCTGCTCTAGAATGAAAGCGTGCGGACCGAAGAGGTCGTCAAACTTGCCTCGGCTCGGCTTGACCAGATCAGGCGGGAGATCAACAAGGTCATCGTGGGCCAGCAGGACGTCATCGACGGCGTTCTGATCTGCCTGCTCTCGGGCGGCCACGTGCTGCTCGAGGGCGTGCCGGGGCTGGGCAAAACCACTCTGCTGCGGACGCTCGCCCGCGCCCTGCATCTCAGGCACTCGCGCATACAGTTCACACCCGACCTGATGCCCGCGGACATCATCGGGAGCATGATCATCGAGACCGACGAGCGCGGCGCCAAGGGGCTGCGGTTCCAGCCCGGCCCGATTTTCGCGAACCTCGTGCTGGCGGACGAAATCAATCGCGCGACGCCGAAGACGCAGTCGGCGCTGCTCGAAGCCATGCAGGAGCGGACGGTCACGAGCGGCACCACCACACACGAACTCGAGGCGCCGTTCCTGGTCATGGCCACGCAAAACCCCATCGAGATGGAGGGCACTTACCCTCTGCCGGAAGCGCAGCTCGACCGGTTCCTCATGAAGATCGTGGTCAATTACCCGAGCCGGGACGAGATGAACACCATCGTCGAGCGGACCATCCAGAAAGAAGAGCCGCGCCTGGAGCCGGTTGCGGACCGCGCACAGATTATGGAGGTGCGGTCGGTGTGCCGGGACGTGCTGGTGGCTTCGCACGTGCAGGATTTCGCGGTGGATCTGGTGCTCGCCACGCAGCCCGACAGCGGGCAGGCGCACGAGCTGGCGAAGAAGTACATACGCTACGGCAGCTCGCCGCGCGGCGCGCAGGCACTGGTCGAGTGCGGCCGCGTGCTCGCGCTCATGCGCGGGCGCTTCCACTTGAGCACGGACGACATACAGGCCGTCGCGCCGTCGGTGCTGCGGCACCGCATCATTCTGAACTTCGACGCGCATTCGGACGGACAAACGCCCGACACGATTCTGAACGAGCTGATCCGGAGCGTCGCGGGCAAGGCCGCCGCGGCCTGACCGGGCGCCGGAGGGGAGTTGGCGCAGGAACCTCTGATCGATCGTACTTTCCTCGAAAAGCTCGAGCGGCTCGCCGTGCGATGGCAGAAGTCGTTTCCCGGGCTGGTGGGAGGACATAACCTGTCGCTGTTTTCCGGGCAGGGACAGGAGTTTCTCGACCACCGGCATTTCCATCACGGCGACGACCTGCGGGCCGTGAACTGGCGCGCCTACATGCGGTTCGAGAAGCTTTTTTTGAAGATGTTCCGCATCGAGCCGCACACGCCGATCCGGCTGCTGCTCGATACAAGCGAGTCGATGGCCACCGGCATCGAGCCGAAGTTCGATTATGCGCGGAGGCTCGCGGCGGCGCTATGCTACATCGGCCTGGTGCGGCTCGACAGCATTCTCATACAGCCGTTCAGCTCGGGGCTGGCGGATTCGTGCCGCTGCTCGGGCGGACGGCATCGCTTCGGGCCCGCGGCGGATTTTCTGGCCCGGCTTGCGCCGGGCGGCCGCACGGATTTCTTCCGCGTGGCGCGGCAGTTCATCTCGGCCTACGCGCAGCGCGGCCTGCTCATCGTGATCTCGGATTTCTTCGACGACGCCGATTGCGAGAAGCCGCTGCAATACCTGGCGGATTTCGGCCACGAGCTGATGCTGGTGCATGTGTTCGCCGATGAAGACCGCACGCCGCCGTGGGAGGGCGAGCTCGAGCTGATCGACGCCGAGACCGGCGGCCGGCTCGAGCTGGAGTTCGACTCGGGCGCGCGCGAGCAGTACACGGCGGGGTTCGACGCGTATCGCGACCGGCTGCGGAAGATCGCGATCCGCAACGGCGGGCGCTTCGCGAGCCTGCCTACGTCCACGCCGATCGAGGAGGCGGTATTCGGCCCGCTGGTCGCGGCCGGGGGAGTCGAGTGATGTTCCTGGTGAACCTCACCTGGCTTCAGCTTTTCGCGCTCGTCGGCGGCATGTCGGCGGGCGTGGTGGCGCTGTACTTGTGGGATCGCTCGAAGCGGCGGATCGCGGTTCCGACGCTGCTCTTCTGGCGTCCCGCGGAGCGCGCGGCGGAGGTCAAGCACCGCAAGCGCATCCAGCAGCCGTGGTCGCTGATCCTGCAGCTTGTGAGCATGGCGCTGCTGCTGCTCGCGCTGGCGCAGCCTCGCCTCGGAACGCGGGGACCGGCGGCGCGCGATCACGTTCTCATTCTCGATACGTCGGCGTGGATGGCGGCGCGCCTGGGCAAAGGCACGCTCATGGACGAAGCTCGCAAGGCGGCGCGGGCGTACGCGCGGTCGCTGCCCGCGGGCGACCGGCTGATGCTGGTGCGGGCCGACGCGCTTCCGACTCCGGCGACTGCGTTCGAGCGCAACCGCGCAGCGGTGGAAGAGGCGATTGCGGCCTCGCACGCGGGCGCGACGTCGCTCGACCTGGCGCGGGCGGTCGAGTTTGCCGGCCAGGCGCAGAAGGTGCAGGGAGGCTTGCGCGGCGAGATCGTCTATGCGGGCGCGGGGCGAACATCGGCGCCTCCGGCTACATCGAATTTGCGCGTGCTGCCTGTGGGCGGCACAGTCGAGAATTGCGGGCTGCACAGGATCGGCGTGCGGCGGTCGGCGGGCGATCCGGACGTTTGGGAAATCCTGGTCTCCGTGCGCAACTACGGCTCGGCGCCGCGGAATGTCGCGCTCGGCCTGGTTTTCGGCGGCTCGCCGGCCGGGTCGCGGCGTTTCACGTTGCCGGCGGCCTCGGAACGGAACATCTCGTTCGCTTACCGCACGCGTGTGGCGGGTGTGCTCGAGGCGAAGCTGATCTCGGACGATGAATTCCCCGAGGACGACGAGGCCGCGGTGGAACTGCCGGCGCAGAAGCTGCTCGAGGTCGCGGCGTATACGGACGATCCCGAGACGCTGCGGCCGGTCCTGACGGCGAGCCCGCTGGTGAAAGCCACATTCCACAGGACGTCG
Source organism: Acidobacteriota bacterium (assembly GCA_050261515.1). Taxonomy (GTDB): domain Bacteria; phylum Acidobacteriota; class Terriglobia; order Bryobacterales; family Bryobacteraceae; genus JBLNDJ01. The sequence continues at coordinate 161,887 of JBLNDJ010000060.1, forward strand.
GAGTACCGGCCGGACACCGCCGCCGCCGGCGTGATCTTATTCGACCGCTTCAGCCCGAGCGCGCGGCCGGCCGCGGATGCCATCTGGATCGCTCCGCCCGCGGACGCTTCGCCCGTGCGGGTGCGCTCGAACGTGGCGAACGCCGAGCTGACGAGCTGGCGCTCGGACCATCCGCTCGCGGCGGGCCTGCGGGCCAAGGACCTGCACCTGGAGGCGGCCGAGGTGTTCGCGCCGGCGGCGGACGACGTGGCGGTGGCGGAGGTCGAGAGCGGGCCGGTCATCGTGGCGCGCGCCGGCAAGCCGAAGCTGGTCGTGCTCGGCTTTCAGCCCGTGATGGGCGCGCTGCGGTATCAGCTCACCACGCCGCTGCTGTTTGCGAACATTTTGCGGTGGATGGCGCCCGACGTGTTCCTCCGCTGGGAGGCGAACGCCGGGAGCCCTGGGACGATCAACGTCGACCTTGGCGGAGAGTCGCCCGCGGGCGGCGTGCGCGTGCTCGCATCGAACGGGACCGAGCTGCCCTACACGCTCGAGGGCGGGAACCTGCGGTTCTTCGTGGGCGCGCCGGGGACGGTGCGCGTGATCGCGGGCGATCGCGAGATGGTGTATTCGTTCACGCTGCCTGAGCTGGCGGACGCGAAGTGGACCCCACCGGCCGGTACGCGGCGCGGCATTCCGGCGCCCGCGTCCGAGCAGGCTGCGTTCGCGGAACTGTGGCCGTGGCTTGCGGCCCTGGGGGCGCTCGGGCTGGTGTTCGAGTGGATTCTGTTCGGCCGCTCGCGCGCGGCCGGCGCGCGGTTGCGGCCGAAGGGAGCGGCGGCATGAGTTTCGAGCGTCCGTGGGTTCTCGTGCTCGCGCTTGTGCCCATCGTGTGGGCCGTGTGGGCGTGGCGCGGCACGGCGCGGCGCGGGGCGCTGGCGCTGAAAGCCCTGGCGCTCGCCGCGCTCGTGTTCGCGCTGGCGGAGCCCGAGCTGACCACGTTCGAATCGCGCATGGCGGTCGCGATTCTGGCCGATACGTCGGCGAGCGTTTCGGATCAGGACCTCGGCCGTGCCTCCGGCATCGCCGCGAAGCTCGAAAACGGGCGGGGGCGGAACTGGACGCAGGTGATGCCGTTCGCGCAGGCAACGCGCGCGCTCGACAAATCCGAGCGGGGCGGCTCAATCCATCTAAAGCACACGGCGGGCGAGCCCGGCCGCGGCACGAACCTCGAAGCGGCCGTGCGCGAAGGCATTGCGGCGCTTCCGGCGGGCCGCGTGCCGCGCCTGGTGCTCATCTCGGACGGCAACGAAAATCTCGGCGGCGTCTCGCGCGCGGCGTGGCAGGCGAAGCAGTTGGGCATCCCGATCGACACGTACGCGCTCCCGGGCCGCGCCCGTCCCGAGCTGCGCCTCGATTCGGTGACGCTGCCCTCGCTCGCGTTCACGGGCGAGCGTTTCCCCATCGACGTCTCGGTGACGACGCCGCGCGCCACACGGGCCACAGTCGAGATCGCGGCCGAGGGCAAGGTGCTCGGCACGAGCCAGGTCGCGCTCGACCGCGGGTCGAACCAGCTTCGCGTCCACACGAGCCTGAGCACTCCCGGCGCGGTCGATCTTTCCGGAAAACTCAGCGCGGCGGGGCTCGGCGAGGTTCGGTTCGCGCAGGCCGTCACGCTACGCCGCCCGCGCGTGTTGTTCCTTTCACAGGACCCGCCCGGCACCGAGGAGCACCTGCTCAACACGCTCGACGCGGCGCAGTTCGAGGTGACGCAGATGGCGGCGATGCCGTCCAGGCTCACCGACTACCAGCTCGTCGTGTTCAACAACTGGAACCTGGAGATGCTGCCCGCCGCGCGGAAGGCCGAGATCGAGGCGTTCGTCAAGCAGGGCGGGGGCGTGCTCGTGATCGGCGGCGAGCGGAACGTTTACGCGGAGAAGAACACGGCCGAGGACGCGCTCGAGCGTACGCTGCCGGCCAAGCTCGCCCCGCCGCGCTCGCCCGAGGGCACATGCGTGATCCTGATCCTCGACAAGTCGTCGTCGATGGAGGGCAAGAAGATGGAGCTGGCAAAGCTGGCGGCCATCGGCGTGGTGGACAACCTGCGCCCCATCGACATGGTCGGGGTGCTGATGTTCGACAACTCGTTCCACTGGGCGGTGCCCGTGCGGCGCGCCGAGGAGCGCAGCCTCATTAAGCGCGTCATCGCGGGCATCACACCTGACGGCGGCACGCAGATCGCCCCCGCGCTCCAGGAGGCGTACCGCCGCATCGTGCCGCTGAACGCGATCTACAAGCACATCGTGCTGCTCACCGACGGCATTTCCGAGGAAGGCGACAGCATGTCGCTGGCGCGCGAGGCGCAGGAGCGCCAGGTCACCATTTCGACCGTCGGGCTCGGGCAGGACGTCAATCGCAGCTATCTCGAGAAGGTCGCCAACCTGGCGCGCGGCAAGTCGTATTTTCTGAACGACCCTTCGGGGCTCGAGCAGATCCTGCTGCGGGACGTGATGGAACACACCGGCTCGACCGCGATCGAGCGCGCCATCCGGCCGCAGCTTGTGAAGAAGGCCGAGATTCTCGACGGCGTCGGGATCGAGGACGCTCCGCCGCTCCAGGGCTATGTGCGGTTCATCGCCAAGCCGACCGCCGATGTGATTCTGGACATAGACCACCGCGACCCGCTGCTGGTGCGTTGGCAATACGGGCTCGGCCGCGCGGGGCTGTTCACCTCGGACGCCAAGAGCCGCTGGGCAAAGCGCTGGATCACCTGGCCGGGCTTCGACCGTTTCTGGCCGAACGTCTTCCGGGACCTGCTGCCGCACGGCCAGGCCGCCGAGGCCACGGCGCGCTACGACAGCGCGAACGACGAGGTGGTGGTCGACTACCACTTCGGGCGCTACGTCGAAGAACCGGCGCTGGTGCCGGACGTGTACATTCTCGGGCCGTCCGGCTTCCAGCGTCCGATGAAGCTCGAGAAGGTCGCCGAAGGCCTGTTCCGCGGCCGCGCGCGCATCGATCACCGCCAGGGCCTGTTCCGTCTGCGGCCGCTCGCCGAATCACGGGCTTTCCCCGAGGTCGGGGTCTACCGGCAGGAGCAGGAGCTGGCCGACTACGGCTCGAACGAACGCCTGCTGAAGCAGGTTTCGGAGTTCACCGGCGGGCGCTTCAACCCCGCCGCCCGGGACGTCTTCAACTCGCGGGGCCGCACCGTGGCTTCCACACTGCGCCTGTGGCCGATCCTGCTGGTTTTGGCGGTGCTGCTGAATCTGGTCGAGCTGATTCTCCGCAAGTGGCACGGGCTGGCGGAGAGCCTGCGGCGCAAGGTGAAGCCGGCCGGGGCGCAGCCGGAAGTGGCGGACGCGGTCCCGGGGCCTCCGGGAGCCCCCCCTACCACCGTTACGAGAGGCTTGGGATCTGGATGATCTTCTTCTGGATCGCGTACTGAACGAGCTGGGCCTTGTTGTGTATGCCCAGCTTGCGCATCAGATTGAACTTGTGGGCCTCGACGGTCTTCACGCTCAGGTTCAACGCGGAGGCGATCTCCTTGACCGACTGCCCTTCGGCGAGCATTTTGAGCACTTCCTTTTCACGCGCGGTGAGCGTGGCGAAACGGGGGACCCGGGTCGAGCTCTTGTAGCGGGAGCGAAAATCGTCCACCAACTGTGAGAGCATACGCGGGCTCAGGTAGCTGCCGCCCCGCTCGACGTCGCGGATCGCCGACAGCAACTGCGCCGCGGGGCAGTCCTTCAGGACATAGCCGTTGCCTCCCACCTCCATTCCCTCGACGAGATAGTCTTCATCGTCGTACATTGTCAGAAACAGGACTTTGGTGTCCGGCACGGCCTTCTTGATGTTCCGTGTGGCTTCGAAGCTGCTGAAGCCAGGCATCCCGATGTCCATCAGGATGACGTCCGGCCGCAGCTCGGAGGCTTTCTGCATGGCGTCTCCGGCGTTCGAAACTTCGCCAACCACCTGCATGTCCGGCTCGGTGCTCAGCAGGTTGCGTATTCCCTGCCGGAACAGGGTGTGGTCGTCGGCGAGCAGCACTCTGATATTTGACATATTCCCTCAACGGATACACTGGGCGCGGCGTCTCGCAGTAACACGCGGACTGCGGCGCTTAACCCGCGCGGCTTCTGACGCCGGGATCGGAATTTCAACGGATACGCGCGTGCCATGACCGGGGCGGCTGGCGAGATCGAACCGGCCCCCGGCCAGCGCGACGCGTTCCCGCATGCCCGCAAGCCCGAAGGAACCGGCTTGCGAGAGCGCCTCCTCCACCCGGAAGCCCACACCATCGTCAACGATGCGCATCTTCAACTTTCCATCGGCTGTCGTGAACGAAACGTTTAGATGGGACGCCGAAGAGTGCCGTACTACGTTGTTGCAGCATTCCTGGACGATCCGGTAGGCCACGATTTCCGTCTTCTTCGGCACGCGCCCGAGCCTCGCGGTGTCCAGCCGCACTTCCACGCCGTGCCGCCGGCGCATTTCGTTGAGCAGTTGCCGGACGGCGGCGACCAGGCCAAGCTGTTCGAGCACGGCCGGGCTGAGGTCCGCCAGCACGCGCCGGATCTCGGCCACCGTGCGGCCAATCAACTCGCGCGCCTCGGCCAGGCCTCTTCTGACAGCGAGGGGGGCATCCGGAGCGGCCCGCTCGATCATCTCGAGCTGGAGCCGCAGGTACGGAAGAAGCTGCGCGGTTTCGTCGTGCAGTTCCCGGCGAATCCGCCGCCGCTCGCGTTCTTCGGCGTCGAGCATGCGGAGCGCCAGGTCCCGCAACTGCCCCTCGCGCGCGGCAAGCTGCTCGCTGAGCCGCAGCTTCTCGAGAGCACTCTTCGAACGCGCGGCGGCATCGGCCAGCAGACGCAGCTCGCGCGGGAGCCAGTCGTACTGTTTCTTGAACCCGAATTGTGCCACGCCGTCGCCGAGCGGGATCGACCAGACCGAACGGTAGCGTCCGTTCCAGGAGGGATCGAGCAGCAGGCGCGCATGCCCGTTTCCGGCGCGGAACACCTGGTAGGCCGGCGGCCTCTCCGAAGGACCGCAGCAAGCGGCGTCGGCCCGAACGTAGCGCGACAGCGCCTCGCAATAAGCCTGGACCAGCTCCCGCGGCGTGGCGGCCTTCAATTCGGCGTCATGAAGCTCGAAGAACGCCCGGGTTTCCGCCTCGCGCACCTGGTAATAGGCATTATTCAAGGTAAGAACGGAGCAGAACGTCAACTGGCCCGACAGCCAGCGGATCTCGGCGGCGTCCTCGGGCGCCAGATCGCGGCACGCGCGCGCCAGCAGAACGCTGAATTCTGAAAGCGCATCGGCCACCGCCGACGGCTCGACGTCGAGCTTGGCGAGCCTGCGGCCGCTGTATTCCACCTGTTCGACGAAGTCCGCGAGCGGCTTCCGCTGGGCCACCAGGCGCGCGGCGGCTCCGGGCGTGATCGCGGTGAGCGCCTTCATCTGCCGGGCGTCGAACCCCCGGCGTTCGAGCAGCCGCAGAAAACGTGCATCGAGCGCCGCCCAGACGGGCCGGGTGAGCCGCGAGAAGCGGCGGGCGCGCCGGGCAAACCCGGCATTCAGCAGGTCCGCCGCATCCGCCAGTGCGGGGCAGTCGATCGGTGATCGCACCCCCAACCTATCGGTTGTTCGGGCGTGAAGGATTAGGGCAGCACTTGCAGCCCCGGACCTTTATATATGCGGCGCACCTCGTCCAGCCGCACGGGGTTGCCGAGCGGGTTCACCACCCCGATCAGCGACACCGGCCGCGGCGCAATCGCCGCCACGATATCCGGCAGGTCGAAATCCCGCAACGCGCCCGGCACCACCTGCTCGAATACGTGCCGGTGAATCCGCCGGTTCACCACCGACTCGTAGGACACCAGCATCCCCTCGAGCTCCACGCTCCGGATCCGCGCATCGAATGCCGCCGCGTAGAGCATCGGCACGGCCCCCGCGCCCTTCCCGTATCCGGCCAGCCGCGCCGCGTCCACATCCGCGCGCGCCGCCAGCAGGTCGAGCCCTCGCACGATGTCTCCGGCGCGCAGGCCCGCGAGCGTCTTGCCGAGCAGGATGGCCGTCATGCCGTTCTCGTAGTCGCCGAAGTAGCGGATGAAATCGTTGCGGCTCTCCTCGAGCAGCGAACGCGTCTCGCCGAGGCCGCGCGCGTCGATGGAGAGCACGATCGTCCCGGCCCGCGCGAAGCGCTCCTGCGCCGCGGCGGAAGCGGCCTTGCCCGCGCCGTCTACCATCACCAGCGCGGGCTTGCGCGCCGGGCCGCCCTCCGGCACATAAAGCAGCGCGGGCACCGCGATCCCCGGCTCGCTTTCATAGATGAGCTTCTCGATACGGTAGCCGGGGCGCGCGATCGTCCCGTATGTCTTGACCGATACGGGACCCGTCGCGGGTGCGAATCCCGTGAGCGCGCGGGCGCGCTCGACCGCACGGTCCGCCCGCCGCCCCGCCCGCAGCGCCTCGGCGCGCCTGCGATTGAGCGTGAAAACGTCTTCGCCGCCGAGCGACGTCGAAACCTGCCCCGTGGGCGTGCAGTACAGATCCGCCTCCGCCTCGGGCCGCACCTCTACTTCCGGTTCGCGATCCGGCGCCTGCTTCAGCCACCGGCCGAGCCACCCGTAGGCCGCCGCACGCCGCGGCGCGGAATAGCCGTGCCCGTCGTCGGCCTCGACCATCGCCGCCTGATCGCCGCGCCCCAGCCGCGAATACACCGCCTTCAACTCGGCGAACGTATCCCGCGCGCCCACGATCGGGAAGAAATCGCGCACGGCCGAAAGCATCAGGAACGGCTTCGCGCCGAACGCGTAGACGAAGTCGGGATAGTCGAGCCCGTCGCGCAGCCAATTGGGGAACACCTGCTCGGCGTCCTGCGGCCCCAGTGTCGCGAGCATGCGGCTCCACGACGTCATGTAGCACGAAGGCGCGGCCACCTGAATCCGGTCGTCGAGCGCGGAAATGTACGCCGTGTGCGTGCCGCCGCCCGAGTTGCCCGTGCACGCGACGCGCTTCGCATCCACCTCCGGACGCGACAGCAGGTAATCGAGCGCGCGCAAGCCGTCCCACACCGTGTAGCGCGCGATGTGGTCGCCCGTGAGCAGGCACTGAATGCCGAGTTCGGTGTGCTCCATCGTCGAGGCGTGGAACTTCGAATCCTCGAAATCGGGATCGTAGAACTGCATGCGCTCGCCCTGGCCGGCCGGGTCCCACGTCAACGCCATGTACCCGCGCCGCGCCAGCGTCACCAGGATCTGCTGCCACGTCCCGTGCGCCTTCGCGCCCTCCTCATGCCCCAGCGGGAACAGCACCGCGGGATACGGCGGCGTCCCGCGCGTGGGCACGTACAGATTGGCCGTGACGTAGAACTTCGGCTGGCTCTCGAAGACGATCTTCTCGATGCGGTACCCGTCGCGCTCGAGCGTCCCCACCACGCGCGCGTTCAGCGGCGTGCGCGCCGGAAACCCGCCGAGCGCCCGCATCATGCTCTCGCGCACATACCGCTGCCGCGCGGCGAGCGATTCGGCGTTCGCGATCGCCGCGACGGCCGCCTTGCGCGCCTGAAGCCGCTCGGCCGCCTTCGCGTTCAGCCACTCGGGTAGCATGCGGCGCACGTCCTGGAAGTCGCTCATGCCCTCCAGGAAATTCAGCTCCGCGGCGGTCTGGGCGCCGGCGGCGCCCGCGCAAAACGCAGCCAACAGCAGAAAGCCAGCCTTCATCGTTCCCTTATACCGCACCTGTTATCATTAGATTCCCATGCGCTTCCTACTCACGATTCTGCTCGCCGCGGCCTGCTTCGCGCAGGACCGCGCGCCGCGCCTGATCGACGCCCACATCCATCACAACGGCTCGAACGAATTCCTCGAAAAGCTTGCCGCGCGCCTCGCCGCCGAAGACGGCATGGCGCTGCTCATCACCGCGCCCAAGGACCTCGCAGCCGTCACCGACTTCATGAAGTCCCACCCCGGCCGCCTCGTGGGCCTCGGTGAAGTGAAGCTCGACGACCCCGGCGTGCTCGCCAAAATCGACCGCTTCCACGCCGCCGGATTCCGCGGCCTCGGCGAGATCACCGGCCCGCAATACGCCTTCGACGATCGCCGCTACTGGCCCATCTACGAGCGCGCTGAAAAGTACGGCATGATCCTGCTGTTCCACACCGGAATCGTGAACCGCACGAAGCCCGAAGTGGCCAGCGACGTCTCTTCCGACCGCATGCGCATCGGCACGCTCGACCTGATCGCGCGCCGCTTCCCGAAGTGCACCCTCATCGGCGGGCACCTCGGCAACCCCGACTATGCCTGGGCGGCCGAGATCGGGCGCTGGAATCCAAACCTGTACTTCGACGTCAGCGGCTCCACGCTTATCAAGAAGCAGGAAGACTACACGTTCTTCAAGTCGATCTTCTGGTGGAGCAGCGTCGCGAGCCCGCACACGCCGAAGGCCGCCACGCACGCCTTCGAGAAGCTGGTCTTCGGCTCGGACGTCTTCGAGGGCGACCTCGCCGAGTTCGATCGCGAGCTCGACCGCTATCACAAGATGCTCGACGCCTGCGCCGTCCCCGCCGAAGCGCAGAAGAACATTTTCGGCGGCACCATGTGGCGCATTCTGAGCCGGCGCTAACTCCATGCTCCTCGCCGCCGCCCTGCTGCTGGCCGCAGTGCCGCAATTCCCGATCCCCGAGCCGTCGCCCGAGGATCTGCGCCGCTCCAACTACCACCGCGTGACGTCGAAGGCGAGCCCCGCGCCCGAGCCGGGAGCCGAGAACACGCCGCTGATCTCGCCGCTCGTGAAGCCGGACGGCACGCGCGTCCGCGACGCGCGGGAGTGGTTCGACACCCGGCGCCCCGAACTCCTGAAGCAGTGGATTCAGATCCTCGGCAAGGTTGCGCCCGCGCCCGAAGACGCGCGCTGGTTCGGAGACGTCCGCCAGGCCGTCGAAGCAGGACGCCGCGAGATGGACGGCTACACGCGCATCGATCTCGACATCCCGCTCGAGCGCGATTTCTACCAGCGGCACTTGCTCCTCATCCCCAAAGGACAGGGCCCCGGCCCATTCCCCGCCGTCATCGCCTGGGCCTCCAGCACGCCCGACTACCGCGAGCCCGAGGCCTGGTGGGGCGCGTGGCTGGCGCGCCGCGGCTACGTCGTTCTCACGAGCTGGTCGTTCATCCGCAATTACCGCGAGGGCACGCGCTTGAAGCAGGCGACCGAGCTGGTTTACGCGCGCTACGGACACTGGCTCGGGCTAGGCAAAATGGTGCACGACGTCGCGCGCGAGATCGAGTACCTGCGCAGCCTGCCGCAAGTGGACGCCTCTCGCATCGGCTTCATCGGCTTCTCGCTCGGCGCGAAGGCGGCTGTCTACGCTGCGGCGTTCAATCCCGACGTGAAGGTGACGGTCGCGGTCGATCCGCACATCGCCCTCAACGGCGGCACGAACTGGTACGCGCCGTGGTATCTCGACTGGACCCGCGCCTTCGGCGGCAAGACCATCCAGAGCCTGCTCGACGCCGACCCGCGCCGCCCCGGCTTCGAGCACGATCACCACGAGCTGCTGGCCCTCACGGCGCCGCGCGCGTTCCTGTTGATCGGCGGCAGCCGGTCCGAGGACGCCGGCGGCGATTCCGACGACCTCGAGAGCTGGGCCTACGTCAACAAGGCGAAGGAAGTCTACACGCTGCTCGGCGTGCCTGAGCGGCTGCAATACTGCTCCACGAGCCAGGGCCACGCAGCCACCGGAGAGCAGATTGATCCGGCTTGGCAGTCGTTCTTCGAGTATTTTCTGAAGCAGCATCCCATCGAGTTACCATTACAGAAATGAGTAAGAAGTTGCTCGCGAGCGGCGGAATTCTTGTCGCCGCGCTCGCGGCCGCCGCCATTCTCGCCCAGCGCGATCCCGACACTACCGAGAAGGTCAAGGCGTTTCCCCACTTGTTCTGGACCCGCGATCATCACTGTGCGGCCGCCGATGCCTGGCGCGCGCAGGACGCCTTTGCCGCTCTCTGGGACCACATTGACGAGATCTCCGAAGGCATGACGATCGCCAAGACCGACCCGGCCGGATACGAACTGGTCTCCGTCCCCCCGCGCCAGTTCTGGATTCCGCGCGGCAACCGCCTCAACCTCGCCGAGGTGCTCGGGGAACAGCAGGAGGACGTGTACTCGTTCCGCGGCCGAGGCGTGCGCCCCGGAGATGTCGTGCTCGACTGCGGCGCCAATGTCGGAGCTTACACCCGGCACGCGCTCGACCAGGGCGCGCGAAAAGTCGTCGCCATCGAAATCGCGCCCGAGAACCTCGAATGCCTGCGCCGAAACTTCGCCCCCGAGATCCAGTCAGGCCGCGTCATCGTCTATCCCAAGGGAGTCTGGGACCACGACGACTTCCTGGTGCTCCGCACCGTAGGCACGCAAACCGGAAGCAACAGCGTCGCCATGCTCGTCCCCGGAAGCCAGGAAGGCCCGCGCGTCCCGCTGACGACCATCGACAAGCTGGTCGAAGAGCTCCACCTGGACCGAGTCGATTACATCAAGATGGACATCGAAGGTTCCGAGAAAAAGGCGCTCGCCGGAGCCAAAAACACCGTAGCCCGCTTCAAGCCGCGAATGGCCGTTTCCCTCGAGCACCTGGAAGACGACACCAGCGCAATCCCCGCCCTCATCGATCGCCTCTGGCCCGGAACGAAAACCGAGTGCGGCCCCTGCGTCTGGGTGAAGACCGCCCACGTAAACGCCGTTCGCCCCGACGTCCTCTTCGTAAACTAACCAGCTCTGTCTTCTGACTTCTGTCTTCTGTCTTCTGACTTCTGTCTTCTGGCTTCCGGCTTCCGGCTTCTAGCTTCTAGCTTCCAGCCCCTACACCGGCATATTCCCGTGCTTCCTGTGCGGCCGCGTGTCCACCTTCGTCTCCAGCATCCGCAGCGCCCGAATCACCCGGGGCCGAGTCTCGCGAGGCGTAATCACCGCATCGACAAACCCGCGCTCCGCCGCCACACGCGGATTCGCAAACTTCTCCCGATACTCCGCGATCTTCCCCCGCCGCATCGCCTCCGCATCCGCCGCGCCCGCGATCTCCCGCCGGTAAACGAAGTTCACCGCGCCCTCCGGCCCCATCACCGCGATCTCGGCCGTCGGCCAGGCGTAGTTGATATCCGTCCGTATGTGCTTCGACCCCATCACGCAATACGCCCCGCCATACGCCTTGCGCGTGATCACCGTGATCTTCGGCACCGTCGCCTCCGCATACGCGTAAAGCAGCTTCGCGCCGTGCCGGATGATCCCGCCGAACTCCTGCTCCGTTCCCGGCAAGAACCCCGGCACATCCTCAAACGTCAGCACCGGCACGTTGAAGCAATCGCAGAAGCGCACGAACCGCGCGCCCTTATCCGACGAGTCGATGTCGAGGCACCCCGCCAGGTACGCAGGCTGGTTCGCGACGATCCCCACCGGCCGCCCGTCCATCCGGGCGAACCCGCACACAAGGTTCTTCGCGAAATGCTCGTGCACCTCGAAGAACTCGCCCTCATCCACCACGCGCACGATCACATCCTTTATGTCGTACGGCTGGTTCGATTCCGCCGGGACGATCGCATCGAGCCCCGCATCTTCTCGATCCGGCGGATCCGTAGACGCGCGCCGCGGCGGGTCCTCGCGATTGTTCTGCGGCAGGTAGCCCAGCAGCTCGCGGATCATCCGCAGGCACGCGGCATCGTCCGGCGCGATGAAATGCCCCACGCCGCTCACGCTGTTGTGCGTGACCGCGCCTCCCAGCCGGTCCTTCGTGACGTCCTCGTGCGTCACGGTCTTGATGACGTCGGGTCCGGTGACGAACATGTAGCTGGTGCCGTCCACCATGAATACGAAATCGGTGATCGCGGGCGAATACACCGCTCCGCCCGCGCACGGCCCCATGATCGCCGAGATCTGCGGCACCACGCCGCTCGCCAGCGTATTGCGCAAAAAAATGTCGGCGTAGCCCGCCAGCGACAGCACGCCCTCCTGAATCCGCGCGCCGCCGGAATCGTTCAGCCCCACGATCGGCGCGCCGCTCCGCATCGCAAGGTCCATGACCTTGCAAACTTTCTGCGCGTTCGCCTCGGAGAGCGACCCGCCGAACACCGCGAAGTCGTGCGCGAACACGTATGTGAGCCGCCCGTTGACGAGCCCCCAGCCCGTGAGGAATCCGTCGCCATCGACGGCTTCCATCCCGAAGTCGCGGCACCGGTGCCGCACCAGCTTATCGAGTTCCTCGAACGTCCCCTCGTCGAGCAGCAGCTCGATGCGCTCCCGCGCGGAAAGCCTCCCCATAAGCCTCCAAAACCCGGGACAGTATACTCATTTCCGGTTTTCCCGCGCGCGCCGAGCGGCGCGCCTCACTTCACCACGTATCCCGAACGCGCCCGAATCCACGCCCGTGGATATTTCTTCCGCGCCTCGGGCGACAGATCCACCCGAATCCGCCGGAACGAACCCGCAACGGCGCTCTCCGGCGCGGCGTACTGAATGCTGTACCGCGTCCGTATGCTCTCCATCATGTCGCGGAAGGACGCATCGGCGCGGTTCGCCCGCACCGCCTCGCCGCCCGTCTCATCGGCGATCCGGAAGACGTCGGATTTCGTGAAGTCCGGATTCACGTACTGGCCCGGCTTCGGCGGCTTGTCGCGCTCGCCGCGCCCCACCACGATCGCGTTCAGCACGGTATCGGCCGCCAGCAGCGCGTCCACGGCCTTCTCGTTGGGCATCTGGTATTCCATGCTTTCGTTATCGGTGAGGATCAGGACCGCGCGCCGCCCCTTCGCCTCGACCGACGCGCCCTGAATGTACCGCGCTGCCGCGACGATCGCCGCGACAATGCGGGTGCCGCTTCCGAGTCCCCCCTCGTGCACCGCGTCGCGCAAGCCTGCGGCGGCTTTCTGGTGGTCCGGCGTGAACTCCTCCTCGACCTTCGACGTCCGGCTGAACCCCATGATCGCCACGCGGTCGCCTTCGTGAAGCTGGTCGAGAGCCGTGCGCGCGTTCGCCGCCATCTGTTCCAGATAGCGCCGCATCGAGCCGCTCACGTCGAGCAGCAGCAGCACGTCGAGCGGCTCCGTATCGTGGCCGAAGTAGAGGATTTTTTGCGGTTCGCCCTCGTCGTACACCACGAAGTCGCGCTGCTGAAGGTCGCGCAGGACGCGCTCCTTCTCGCCCACCTGCACATCCACCCGAACCCACGCCGTGCCTGTCTTGAACACAGGCGTTTCCTGAGCGAGCGCCGGCCACCCCAGTAGTAGGATGAAGAGCAGCAGCCGCATGAAGTCCATTATCGTCGGGACGGCGGGCCACATCGACCACGGCAAAACCGCCCTCGTAAAAGCCCTCACCGGAATCGACACAGACCGTCTCGAAGAAGAAAAGCGCCGCGGCATCTCGATCGACCTCGGTTTCGCGCACCTCGATCTCTCGCCCGCCATCCGCGCCGGCTTCGTCGACGTCCCCGGCCATGAGCGCTTCGTGAAGAACATGCTGGCCGGCGCCGGCGGCATCGACCTCGTCCTGCTCGTCATCGCCGCCGACGAATCGATCAAACCGCAAACGCGCGAGCACTTCGACATCTGCCGCCTCCTCGGAATCCGCCACGGCATCGTCGTCCTGACGAAGGCGGACCTCGTGGACCCGGACGTCCTCGGCCTCGCCCGTCTCGAAGCCGAAGAGTTCGTCGCCGGGTCGTTTCTCGAAGGCGCCCCCATCGTCGCCGCAAGCGCGGTCACGGGAGCGGGCCTCGAAGAACTGCGAGCGCGCCTCCTCGATCTCGCCGCTGCGATCCCGGCCAAGGATTCCTCGCGCTATTTCCGCCTTCCGATCGACAGGGCATTCTCCGTGCACGGCTTCGGCACGGTGGTTACCGGCACGCTCGTCTCGGGCTCTCTCGCCCCGGACCAGGAAGTCGAGCTTGCCCCCTCCGGCCGCCGCGTGCGCGTCCGCGGCGTGCAGTCCCACGGCAGCGCGACGGCGCAGGCGCTGGCGGGCCAGCGCACCGCGGTCAACCTCGCCGGTATCGACCACACCGAAATCCGCCGCGGCATGGTCCTTACCGAGCCCGGCCGCTTTCGCGCCGTCACGCGCATCGATTGCACCCTTGAGCTTCTCCCCGCCGCCAGGCCGCTCAAACCCCGCGCGCCCGTTCATTTCCACGCCGGAACCGCCGAGGTCGAAGCCGAGCTGCGCCGCCGCGAAGGCCCTTACGCCCGCATCGTCCTGCGCGAGCCCCTGCTGCTCCTCCCCGGCGACCGCTTCGTCATCCGAAGGTTCTCCCCCGTCGTCACCATAGGAGGCGGAGTCGTCGTGGACACGACCGGCCGCCGCTTCGCTCCGGAACGCCTGCGCGTCCTCGAACAAGGCACGCCGGCCCAGCGCATCGCCCTACTGATCCGCGAGTCGCCCTACGGGCTCGGACTCGCCGACCTGATCGCCTCAACCGGCCTCATGCAATCGGAGATCGAGCAGGCCGGGCAATTCGCGCTCGACTCGCACTTCATCGATCGCGACTGGCTCCAGGCGAAGCTCGCGAGCATCGAAAACACGCTCCGGGCGTTTCACCAGAACAAGCCGCTCGCCCCCGGAATGCCGAAAGAGGATCTGCGCGCGAAAGAGCTGCCGCGAGCCCCCGCCTTCCTGCTCGACGCGCTCCTCTCCCGCGCCCCCTCGATCGCGCAGGACGGCGACACCGTGCGCCTCGCAACCCATAAAGTCGTCCTCAAAGAAGAAGAGGAAAAAGCCTCCGAGACAATCGAAAAACTCTTCCTGGAAGCGGGCCTCGCCGTCCCACCCGTCAACGAAGCCCTCAAGAAATCCGGGCTCGAACCCGCACGAGCCCGTACGCTCCTGCAGATGCTCCTGCGGCAGAAGAAGCTGGTCCGTATCGGAGACGACCTGGTCTTCCACCGCGCCGCCCTCGAGACCCTCCGATCGAACCTCGCGCCGCACAAAGGAGAGCGCCTCACCGTTCCGCAGTTCAAAGACCTCGCCGGAGTCTCGAGAAAATACGCGATCCCGCTCCTCGAATATCTCGACCGCGAACGCCTCACCCGCCGCGAAGGCGACACCCGCCTTGTGCTGTAGTTGGGGGGGCTTCAGCCCGCGCGGGGCTTGAGCTTTGCCCTCGTCGTCAAGTTTTGTTGCGAAAAAACTTGACATACAGAGCCCCGAGCGATCACACTCGGGCCTGGGGGGAGTTCGATGAGATCGCGTGACACCTCGCGTCAGATCACAGCCAAGATCCGCCGCAGGATTGAACGCGGCGGAGAGCGTGTCTGGCGCCTTGAGGACTTTCGCGATCTCCCATTCACGGCTGCGGCGCAAGCACTCTCGCGCATGGCGCGCCGGGGAGAAATCGAACGCCTGAGCAAGGGAGTTTACTATTGCCCGCGGTCAACGGCCCTCGGCAAGAGTCGTCCCAATCCCGTGAGAATCCGGATGCTCGCCGCCCGCCGCAAGGCCGTCTTTCCATCCGGCGTTGCCGCTGCCAGTTTGCTCGGCTTCACGACGCAAATTGCCGGCCGGCCGGAGATGGCAACGACCTCGCTCAGCCTTCCCCGGAAACTCGTCGGCAGTGACGCGGTCATCCACACACGCCGCCCCGAGGCCTGGGCCACCCTTTCCGATGCCGATGCCGCATTCCTCGACTTCCTGCGACGCGCCGGTCGAACCAGCGAACTGTCCCCGAAAGCGACGCTCGAACGCACCCTGTCCCTTGTTTCCGAGAAGGGCCGCTTCGAACGCCTCCTCAAGGTTGCTGCGACCGAACCCCCTCGCGTTCGAGCGTTGCTCGGAGCGATCGGTGAACAGCTCGGAAAACCGGCGCCGGCCCTCAAGCGCCTGCGTTCTTCGCTCAATCCGTTTTCCCGTTTTGATTTCGGCTTGCTCGCCGGGCTTAAGCATGCTCATCTATGGCAAGCGGAGTCGCGCAAGTGAAACTTTTTGAACGTGCTGATTTCGAGCAGGCGATCATTCAGGCGGCCGAGCACTTCGCCACTCGGGGATTGCGCCCGGCCGTTATCGAAAAGGACTATTACGTCACCGAGGCCCTGCGCGCTATTGCTGCGACCGGCCAAACCAATAATCACAACAACAGAATCATCTTTAAGGGCGGCACCAGCCTCTCAAAGGGCTGGAACCTCATTCAGCGTTTTTCCACCCGGCAAGAACGCCATCGACCGGAAACTGAAGGCGCTGCGGGACGCCGTCGCGGCTCATCCCGCGCTCACTTTTGTCGCGGGCGAAAGCCGGACTATCGGCGGATTTGGTCGCAACGACCGCTTTGCTTACACTCAACGCTTTGGCAGTCCGGGCGAAGTAGCCAACCGCGTTCTCCTCGAAGCCGGTACAGCCATGAAGGTCCCGAAACAACCGGGTCTTCTAACTGCTACCTCACTCCCCCCACCCGCACCACATAAGCGTCCGAAGCCTGCCGCGGAAACTCCGGCATCTTCACCCGAATCCCGTCCCCGTCCCGCCGCCACTTCAAGGCCCCCTCCGTCCCCAGCAGCGCAACCTCCGCGCCCGCCGACGGCGCCAGCCCGTGCAGCACCAGCTCCTTGCCCGGCCACCCCGGCAGAATCGCGTACACATTCCCGCCCTTCGCCGTAAAGAACGCCTCGATCACCGCCTGTCCCGGCGCACGCCGCTCCACCAGTTCGTACACCTCGTACTTCGTCATGAACTCCTGGTTCGTCTTGACCTCTGGCACCTGTCCCGCGCTCCACTGCCGCGTCTTCCGCCACGGACGCGTCCCGTAGATCGCCTCGCCGTTCGCCTCGAGCCACCGCCCCATGTGCAGCAGCCGGTCCTGCATGATCACCGGAATCCGTCCGTCCGCCGACGGCCCTATGTCGAGCAGCAGGTTCCCCCCGCGGCTCACCAGGTCCACCAGCATCAGCACCAGCTCGCGCCCCGTCCGGTAATCCCCCAGGCCCTCCATGCGGTTGTACCCGTACGAGAACCCCATGCCGCGGCTCTCTTCCCACGGATGGTTCGTGTTCTCCATCCCCGCCGTGTACTCGGTCGTGTAGTAGCCGCCGTGCTTGTGGCGCGTGTCCTTCCCCCAGCGGTCGTTGATCACGACCTCATCGCGCACCGGCGAATCGTTGAACAGCCACGCCAGCAGCTCCGGCGATTTCCACTCCGCGCTCGTCATGTCCCACTCGCCGTCGCTGAATATGATCGAAGGCTTGTACTTCGTCACCACGTCCTTGAACTGTGGGTGCATGTGCTCGGTGACGAACCGCGGCCGGTCGCTCAGCCACAGCGGATTGAACCATTCGTACAGCGAGTAGTAGAATCCTGCCCGGAGGCCCTTGCGCCGCACGGCTTGCGAAAGATCGCCCAGCAAGTCGCGCTTCGGCCCCACCTCGGCCGCGTTCCAGGGGCGCCCCCACGCCCGGTTCGCCTGCTCATTCGGCCACATCGTGAAGCCCTCGTGGTGCTTCGACGTCAGCACCACGTACTTCGCCCCAGACCGCTGAAACACGTCCGCCCAATAATCCGGATCGAACAGCTCCGCGCGAAACATCGGCGCGAAGTTCTGATAAGGAAAGTCCGCGCCGTAGTTGCGCGTATGGAACGCCAGCGTCGCGCTCCCCGCGCCGTTCGGGCTCTTCTTCCGTCCCTCCTCGAGCGAATTCCAATACCACTCGGAATACGGAGTCTGGTGCGGGGTCTTCACCGGAGCGAACGACGGGACCGAATACACGCCCCAGTGGATGAAGATTCCAAACTTCGCGTCCTGGAACCACGGCGGCGTCGGACGGCTGTCGATCGAGGACCATTCCGGCTTGTAGGTCTGGGCGAAGCAGGGCAGCGCGGCCGCGAGCAGCACAAGAAGGCGTGTCATGGCAGCATGCATCTTAACTTGACCGTGAGCGAATAAAAGGCGAAAATGAGGACATGCCGCGGCTCGTCGGGATCGCGAAGCTCGCCGCAGAAGGCGACCTCCTCGAAGCCAAGAAAGCAGTCGAGTACTTCGACCTGCCCACTCGAAAGCTCCTCAACCGCACCACCGAGCGCATGCCGTTCGCCTGGACCATCAACCCGTACCGGGGCTGCGAATTCGGCTGTAAATACTGCTACGCCCGCTACACGCACGAATTCATGGAGCTGCGCCGCTCGCGCGATTTTGAAGAGAAGATTTTCGCGAAACGCTTTGCCGCCGCCGCGCTCCGCGCTGAATTGCAGAAGATCGATCGGAAAGAGGGGATCGCGATCGGGACCGCCACGGACCCCTACCAGCCCGCCGAGCGCCGCTACGGCCTCACGCGCGAAATCCTCACCGTCTTCGCGCGCGAAAACGGCCGCCGGCTCTCGATCACCACGAAGTCCGATCTTGTCGCGCGCGACATCGGCCTCATGAAGACGATCGCGAAAGCGAACGTCCTCCACATCAACCTGACTATCACGACCGTGGACGAAAAGCTGGCGCGCCTGCTCGAACCGCGAGCCCCCCGCCCCGCGCTCCGCCTCGACGCCCTGAGAAGAATCACCGAAGCAGGCATCCACGCCGGAGTCTTCGCCAACCCCGTGATGCCGTTCCTCACCGACACAGAAGAGAGTCTGGATGCCGTAGCCCAGGCCGCGAAGGCCGCCGGAGCGACGTACTTCGGAGGAGGCCTCCTCTTCCTGAAGCCCTGCTCCCGGCAGGTCTTCCTGCCGTTCCTCGACAAGCACTTCCCCGAACTCGTTGACCAATACGAGCGCCTTTACGGCAACAACGCGTTCCTGCGCGGCCCCTATGCCGAAACGATCAAGGACCGCGTCCGCAAGATCCGCGCCCGCCACAACCTCGCCGGCGCGCCCATCGACTACACCCCCGAGCTATGGCACCCGGAACCCGAGCAAGGGACATTATGGTAATGGATGCCCGAACTCCCCGAAGTTGAAACCATCGTCCGCTCCATTGCCCCGCGCCTCGAAGGCCGCCGCATCGTCGCGGCGCGCTTCTCGTCCCGCCGCGTTCTGCGCGGCGACCCCAAGAAGACCGCCGCGCGCCTGGCCGGCCGGACCATCGAGCGCGTCCGCCGCCACGGCAAGTTCATCGTCGTCGATCTGAGCGGAGGCCTGTGCCTCGCCATCCACCTCGGCATGACCGGCAAGCTCCTCTGGAACGGCGCCGAAAGCCCCTACGCCCACGCAGTTTTCGAACTCGACCGCGGCCGCCTCATCTACGACGACGTCCGCCAGTTCGGCCGCATCGAGCTTTGCGACCGGCTGCCCCAGCGCATCGAACGCCTCGGCCCGGACGCCCTCGCCGTCACCGAACCCGACCTCGCCCGCATGCTCCGCGCCCGCCGCGGCCGCATCAAGCCGCTCCTTCTCAACCAGGCCTTCCTCCGCGGCCTCGGCAACATCTACGTGGACGAATCGCTTTTCCGCGCCGGCATCCATCCTCTCGCCGCCGCCGCGCGCCTCAGCCGCCCCCGTGTCCGCCGCCTCCACGCCGCCATCCGGCACGTACTCGAAACCGCAATCGAACGCGGAGGCTCCTCGATCTCCGATTACGTTGACGCCGACGGCCGCGCCGGTTCGTTCCAGAACGCGCACCAGGTCTACGGCAAAGAAGGCGCCCCCTGCCCGCGCTGCAAAACCCCCATCCGCCGCATCGTCGTCGGCCAGCGCGGAACCCACTTCTGCCCGAAGTGCCAGAGGCCCTGAGCACACGAAAAGGGGACAGACGCCTTTTCGTATGTTAGCTTTGAGGATCGATGCCCCCGGCCGCGCCTGAAGAACAACAACAATCGGCCCCCCTCACCGTGCAGGCCTTCTGGCTGCTCGCCGCCAAAACCGCCGGATACGCTGCCAGCATCCTCATCCCTCTCCTGCTCGTCCGCGCCCTCGACCGCTTCCAGTTCGGAATCTACAAACAGGTCTTCCTGGTCGTGGGCACAGCGCAATCCGTCCTTCCGCTCGGCTTCGCCTTCAGCGCCTTCTACTTCCTCCCGCGCGAGAAAGAACGGCGCCCCGCAATCGTCTTCCACATCGCGCTCTTCAACTTCTGCGTCGGCCTCACCGCGATGGCCGTCCTGCTCGCGTTCCCGCAAATCCTGGTCGCGCTGTTCGGCGTCGCGGAGCTCGAGCGCCACGCGGCGCTCATCGGAATCCTGATCCTGGTCAATATCTCCGGAGCCTTCCTCGAAACCGTCGCCACCGCGAACCAGGACGTCAAATACTCCGCCCTCTTCATCGTCGCCGCGCAATTCAGCAAGACTGTCTTCATGCTGGCGGCCGCAATCCTGGCGCCCTCGGTCCGCGCCGTGATCCTGGCCTCGATCCTCCAGGGCGTCCTTCAATGCGCCGTGCTGGCCTGGTATCTCGCCTCGCGCTTTCCCGGCGTCTGGCGCGGCCCCGACTGGCCGCTCCTCCGCACACAGTGGGCCTACGCGCTCCCATTCGGCCTCTCCGGGCTCGTCTTCGCGCTTCAAACGGACCTGCCGAATTACATGGTCGCCAAGCGCTTCGGCCCGGCCGGATACGCGGCTTACGCGATCGGCTGCCTTCAGATTCCTCTGCTTGGTTTGATTTACGAATCGATGGCGGGAGTCATGATGCCGCGCCTCAGCTTCCTTCAACAGCGCGGCGACACGCGGGAGATTCTCCTGATCACGGTGCGGGCAATGCGCAAGTGGGCGCTCTTCTCGCTACCGGTCTTTTTCTTTCTGCTGGTCTGTGGAAGGGAATTTCTGGTGCTGCTGTTCACCGGGCGCTACGAGGATAGCTGGCCGATTTTTCTGGTGAACCTGGCGCTCATTCCCGCCGGACTCATCCCGTTTGACCCCATCCTCCGCGCCTACGCCGAGCACCGCTACTTCCCGCTGCGCGCGGAAATCGTCACCACGGTAGCGCTTGTCGTTTCTCTGTGGATCGTGCTCCCGCGAGTCGGAATGCTCGGAGCCGTTGTCGTCGTCGTCGCCTGCCGCGTGCTCGAACGCGCCGTACTGGCCTTCCGCGCGGCCACGATCGTCGGCTTCCGGATGAGCGACCTTCCGCTGCTCGGCGACGTCGCCCGCATCGCCGCGGCGGCGGCTTGCGCGGCCCTGCCCGCGTTCGCGTTGCGCGTTTGGCTCTCCGGGCAGAGGCCGCTGGTCCTGCTCGCGGCCTCCGGAACCGCGTTTCTGCTGACCTACGCGGCCGCCCTCCTGGTTGCGCGCGTCCTCACCTCGGACGAGCTCAACTTCCTGCGCGCCCGCCTAGGGCACAACCGCCACTTCTGTTGATCCCGTCGCAACAACGCTTCCATCGGCCCGCCGGTGCTTGATCCGGTAGTACAGCACGCGCTGCGACACCGCCGGAATCGTCACCGTGCATCCGGACGAGCACGGCACCCCCGCTACGCTGTCCCCGGCCCAGTAGAACGGAACCGCCTCGTTCACCTGCTTCGCCGTACTCCCGCCGGTCACGCTCACGCAAGCCTCCCGCCGCGACGTGCACGAAAACGCTGGATCGTAGCCGAACTCAGCCAGCACGTTGTCGGTCCCGCTCACCGGAGCCACCCGCACGTGCACCGGCACAAACGTCGAGCGGTTCACCGAATCGGACGCCCCGTACGAAGGCAGCCTGATCGCGATCGCCTGGCTCTGCACGCCATCGAGCCACCGCGCTTGCGTGAGCGCCCACTTCCCGTCTACCGTGACATGCGCGTTCTGATACGCTCCGTTCCTCCGCGGCTGCGAGAGCGCCCGCGAAATCACGCGGTTGCGCGAGCCGTTCAGGTCGCGCCGGAACCCGTCGAGCCCCACCTGCACGACCACATCCGCGTACGGAACCGAGTCCTCCACGCAGATGTCCACCAGCTCGTTCCCTCCGCTGTCGGTCGTTGACGAGTAGCACGAAGGCTGCGTCACGCCCGGGCAGTTCGCGTACACGTCGCCCGCCGCCGAGCCCGCGCGGCACTCCCCCGCCCGCTCCGCCACGCAGTATTTCCAGCTGTCCGCGCTGCTATCCGCAATCGCACTCCCCGGCCCGCTGATGTCCTTCAGAGGATGCGCGCCGCAGAACGCCGACGTCGGCAGCATCTTGCGGTGGAACTGCCCGGCCCCCCAGGCCAGCTTGTACAACTGCCCGCTCGTCCCCACCGGCGTCACCGCCGGCTTCGCGCTCGTCAGCGTGCGCGGCCGCACGTCGATCACCCACTGCCGGCCCGTGTTCTGCCCGTGCGTCAGATGCGCCGGCTGCCCGCCGTTCGGCGGCGATACGCCCGCGAACTTCGGATCGCTCGAAACGCACACGTCGGGATTGTTCGCGAGATGTTTCTGGCTGAACGTCTCGTAGCCGTTGTAGGCGACGTAAGACGCGGTCGGCATGTTCGGGCACGCCGGGCCCCAGGTAATGTGCACCGCCTGGTTGAACCGGTCCTGCGCGTTCATTCCATGCGCCGCCAGCACCGGGACGATCGAGTTCTTCCCGTGCGGGTCCTCGAGGAACTTCCAGTAGAACTGCCCGCCCGAAGGATAACGGTATGGATTGTTGTTGACCGTGCACACGCCCGTGATGACACCCGGGTTGTGCGCCGCGAGCACGCCGTCCACCGCGCGCAGGAACGTCCAGTTGCTTCCATTCTTCGCGAGCAACTGCATCCATTCCGTATCGATGCGGAACAGGTCGCCGGGCTGCGCCACCTGCCACGCGCCGTAAGGCCCGTCCGCGCCGCGGCGGTTGTTCTCGCTCGCGCACGGACTCGGATCGTACGGCTCCCCCGAAACCTGCACGACCGTGCACCCCCGCCCCGTCGTGCCGAACGGATTCGCCGGGCACGGATCGTTCCCCGAAGCCGGCAGCGATGCCAGCGTCTCGGTCTGGAGCGGCCCGCCTCCGCAGGTCGCGTTGCCCGCGAAATCGTTCACCGTGACCGCCGCCCACCCCGTGCCGTTCTTATCGATCCACGCGTTGCCGCCGTGGTTGACGCAATACCGCAGCGGATAGCGCCCGTGCATGCTCGCCGCGCCCATTACCTGCGAGCTACCGTCGTAGTTGGACCGCAACACCGCCGCCCACCCGAACGTGCTCTGCCCGGCCCGGTTGGCCATCACGTGGCCGTAGACGCCCGTCGGATGCGTGAACTGCAATGCGGCCGGGCATCCGAACAGCGTTTTGTCGAACTGCGGCCCCGTGGGGTCGGTCGCCGAAAAGTCCTGGATCATCTGGCAGACGTCGCCGCTGACTTTCCTCCAGGTCGCGGAAATGTTCGCCTTCGACGCCACGTTCTCGTTGTTCCCCGTGTACGTGCCCTCGACCACCGCCGTCGAGCCGTCTGTCATCGTCACGCCGCAGTAGAACACGTTCGCATCGCCGCGCTTGAACGGCACGAGCGAGCCGAACGAGCACGACTGCCCGTTCCACCCGGGGCCGATCGAGTAGATCCACCCGAGATACGTCGCATCGCCGCTCTCCGGCTCGAACCAGATCATGTAGGTGCTGCCGCTCCCCACCGGCACCACGCAGTGATAACCCAACCGCCCCGTGCCCGGCTGCACGACTTTATCGTTCGAGCACATCGTGCCGCCGCCGTACCACCAGAAATCGCCGTGCGAGTATCCCGTCGTGAAGCTCACGTAGTCGATTGAGATCTTGTTCGCGTTCGCCGTCTTCTTGCGCACCAGCGCGCCGAAGTTCGGAGCCGTGAAATTCTTCGCCGGCGTACTCGCCGGGGGCCCGGCAACGAGCACCGCCTTCCGCCCGCTGATCACTTTTTCGATCACGTATGCCGTGCCGTCGTAGACGATGTGGCTGCCGTGGGTCCAGTTCGTGTTGAAGAACGTGCCGCTCGCCCACGTCAGCGTGCGCGACGGCTGGTCGTAGGTCGCCGTTCCGGACGCCACCGTCGCCGACGGCCGCGGGATCAGCGATTTCAGCGGCGCGGCCGGGTCCTGCCAGAATTTCAGGATCGGAGTCTTGTCCCCGATCGCGCACGAACTGCCGCACGCCGTCAGGTCCTGCGTCTTGATCGCCGTGGCGCAATTCACGCCATCGACCGTGAGGCACACCTCGACGGACGCGTTGTCTCCGGATGCGCCCGCCGCCCCGCCCTTCAGGTTGAGAACGATGTAGTCGAGCTGATTGTAGTCGTCGGAGTAGTTGCCGCCGTTCGCGCCCGCGGTCCAGTTTGACCGGATCCACAGCCACGGCTGCGTGCCCGAACCGCTCCCCGTGTAGCCCGCGCTCGCCCCGTCGCTCGCCGTAACGCTCCCCGGGTTCGTCCAGGCGCCGCTTGCGTCTTTGGCCGAATCCGGCGCCACCACCGTCTCGTACTGCCACCACTTCCCCGGCGCGCCGATTCGCCTGATGAGCACGCCCGTCTGCGGATCGACGATCTTCTGATCTGTCAGGCGCGTATCGCCCGCCGGCGTCCAGTCGATGCTCGGCCATGCGGTCTCGCCCGGAGCGTTCGGGTCCACCGGGATCGCATCTATGTAGCTTCCGCCGAACGCCAGGTTCGCGGTCTTAAATTGCGACGACGCCGTGTCGGCTCCGCAAGAGATCTGGAAGTAGTAGCGCGTTTCGGCCGCAAGCGCCCGCGAGTAGCGGAACCCGTCGGCGGCCTTCTCCGCGGCGCGCTTTCCCAGGACGAATACGCGCGCGATGCCCGAGTTCACGTTGCCCGGGCGGTCGTCCCGGTCCGACCCTGGGAACAGCGCCGTGTTGACGTCGTTCACGGGCTTATAGCCCGCGGAAAAATCGTTCGTCTCGCTCACTTTCAGCGTGCACGCCGCCGCGCCCGGAGCCGTGTACGCGATCACGGCCTGCGTGTTCGTCGTTCCGGCCACACGCACGTTCGTCACCGCCGCCGCCAGCGGCATCGCCGCAAAAATGAGTCCGATCACCCGCATTCCGTTCACCGCTCCTTTACACCCGGCACTCTAAGGGGCGAAAATCCGCCGCCCGGAGGCCGCGCACCCGCAACCCGATCAAAACGCTCCGGCAAAATTCCTTTTGAAGCTGTGACCGGCTATGCGCTACAATACCGCCTCATGTCCAGCCCGACCGCGTACGCGCCCCAGCGGGCCGCCGACCCGGGCGCGCAGGGCGCCGGAATTCCCGTCCTCCTGCTCGCCTGGAACTACCCGCCGGACAACGCCGCGGCATCGCCCCGCCCTTTCCTGTTCGCAAAGTACCTCCGGCGGCACGGCTACGCCTGCACGGTCGTCACGGCGGCGGCGCAGGCAGCGGCCGGCCCGGCCGATGTCCACTGCGTACCGGACCGAATTGGATTTTCGCACAAGGTCGTCCGAAAGCTCCTGCTGCCCGGAGCCTTCGGCCTAGGCTGGGTGCGCCCGGCGCTCGCCACCGCGAAGCGGCTCCACGCCGAAAAGCGATTCGAGCTGATTCTGTCCACCTCGCCACCGGTTGCCACGCACTTCGCCGCGCTGGCCCTGAAGCGCGCTAC
This sequence comes from Acidobacteriota bacterium, assembly GCA_050261515.1. Classification (GTDB taxonomy): domain Bacteria; phylum Acidobacteriota; class Terriglobia; order Bryobacterales; family Bryobacteraceae; genus JBLNDJ01. The sequence goes on from JBLNDJ010000060.1 coordinate 187,277, forward strand.
CGGTTTGAAGTGGGTCGCCGATCTGCAAGATCCTGTGGCCGGCAACCCCGCCCGCCAGGCCCGGGCTTATCCCTACATCGACGCAATCGCCGAGCGCGCGGTCTTCCGTTACGCCGACGCCCTGATCGCGAACACCGGGAGCACGGCCGCGTTCTGGAACGGCCGCTATCCGCAATGGGCGGAGAAGACGTACGTCATGAACAACGGCTACGATCCCGAGACCGCGGTCGAGCCCGCGCCGATTCCCGCGCGTCCGTACCGCGTGCTCGCGCACGTCGGGGCGCTCTCCGCCTTCCGCCCGCCCACGCTTGTGCTGCGCTCGATCGACCGCCTCATCGCCCGCGGCCTGCTCGACCCCGCTTCGCTGCGCGTGAGCCTGCTCGGGCCTCCGACCGACTACGTCGAAGACCCCGCGCTCACCGCCGCGCTTACGGAAAAGGGGGTGCTCGAGCAACTGCCGCCCGTCCCGCTCGCCGAAGCGCGCCGCGCGGCGGCCGAGGCCGACTACCTCTTCCTCGTTGACATCACCAGCGGCAACGCGGGACTTCAGGTACCTTCGAAGATCCTCGACTACATCCGCATCGGCCGCCCCATCCTGGCCCTGACCACGCGCAACTCGCCGGTGGATCGCATTCTCGCGCAAAGCGGGGTGCCCTACGCGGCCGTCTATCCGGATCTTTCCGCGTGCGACTTCGACCAGCGCGTGCTCTCGCTGCTGAGCCTCCCCACCGAGCCCACGGCCGCGAGCGACTGGTTCCGCGATACGTTCGACGCGACGGCCCACGCGCGGCGGCTCGCCGCGATCCTCGACGGCGTGCGCGCGTGATCATCGCCCACATTCTGCCGTTTGCAGCCGTCGGCGGCACCGAGCACGGCACGCTCCGGCTCATCCGGGCCGTCGGCGCGCGTCACATCGCGTTCTGCCCCTCCGGCGCCGCGGCCGTGCGCGAGTTCTTCGAGCGCGCCGGAGTCGAAACGGCTTCCTACGAGATGGTCGAGCCCAGCTACCGCCGCCCGCGGCCGTTTCTGCGTGCGTGTCTCGATCTGAAGCGCGAATTGCGCGCCCGCCGCGTCGATATCGTCCACTGCGCCGACCTGCTCGCGGCGCATCACACCGCGATCGCGGGCCGCATGGCCGGCCTCCCGGTGGTCTGCCATATACGAAGCCACCGGCCGGATGTCCCGCTTCGCGACCGTTCGTTCCTGCTGCCGGTGAATCGCTTCGTATTCGTCTCGGAGGCCACGCGCCGCGCCTTCTTCCGCGGAGGCCCGGTCGTCTACGACGGCATCGACCTGCCCGATCCGGTCCCGCCGCGCGGCCCCGGCCCGCCGGTAGTGACGATGATCGCGCGCCTGACGCCCGAAAAGGATTACCCGGCGCTCGCGCGAGCCGCCGCCCGCGTGCTCGAAGCGTGCCCCGCCACGCGCTTTGTCGCGGTGGGCGACTACCAGAGCACGCAAACCATGCGCGAATGCCACGCCGCGCTCGTGCGCCAGACGTCCGCGTTCGAATTCACGGGATTTCAAACTGACGTGGGCCGCTACATCGCCGAAAGCAGCGTCATCGTCCACAGCACGCTGAGCGAGGGGCTGCCGCTCGCGATTCTCGAAGCGATGTCCTACGCGAAGCCGGTCGTAGCCACCGCGGTCGGCGGCATTCCCGAAATGATTCGAGACGGGGAGACCGGGTTCCTCGTCCCGCCCGGAGACGATGCGGCCCTCGCGGACCGCATCCTCCGCCTGCTTGGGAGCCCCGATCTCGCGGCACAGCTCGGCGCCGCTGCCCGCGAGCTGTGCCGCACCCGCTTCAGCACCGCGCAGTTCGCCCGCGCGATGGCGGATGTGTACGCGGCTATCGCGCGACCGGCACCGGTGTGACGATGTCTTCGAGCGCGTTCGGATCGCCCGCCGCCGGGCCGTGCCAGACGCTTCCGCCGAACGTGGTGATGTAGATCTTCGAGGCGTCCTCGGGATCGGGAATCACGCGGTGCCCCCACTTGAAGTTGAATCCGCGTATGCGCGCCCACGTCGCGCCGCGATCGGTCGAACGGTACGCGCCGCTTTCGAACCCGCAGTTGTAAAGCACGTTCGGATTCTTCGGGTCCACCGTGACGTCATAGACGTGCCGCGCACCGTCAAACACGCTCTTCCATGTCGCGCCGCCATCGGTGGAAAGGTACACGCCGCCGTCCCACGCGCTCAGATACATGCGCCCGCCATCGAGCGCCAGGCCGGTTGGAGCGCCCACTCCTTTGGGAAGCGGCATGCGCACCCAATGTTCCGCGCCGTCCGTGGAGCGGTACAGCGCGCCGTCCGCTGCGCCCCCTTCGGCGCGGCTCGCGACCACGAGATACAGTTCGCCGTTCGACGCGCGCGCGAGCCGCCACGCAAACGGCTGCTTGCCTTCGATGCCTTTGCTCTTGAGCGCCCACGTCCGGCCGTTGTCGGTGGACTTGAACACGCCCTTGCCGAACGCCGCCGCGTAAAGCGTGCGCGAACCCACTGGACTCGCCGGGTCGAGCACAATGTGCGTAACGGCCGCTTCGGGAAGCCCGCAGGCGACGATCCAGTGGTCGCCGCCGTCCGTGGACCACGCGATCCCGCCCTGGTAGGTATCCGGATTCGTGCGCCGCCACATCTTCGGCCGCGGCAGGTCGTGTACCCGCGAAAACGCGCCCCACATCAGGCCCTTCACCTTCGGGTCGAACTCCACCCAGTACGTCGTGTTGTCCCAGTAGTGCTTGATGCCGGTGATCGAGCTCATCCACGAAGCGCCGCCGTCGTTGCTCTTCCACAGGCCGATGTCCGTGTAGCTGATGAACCGGTTCTTCGGATCGAACGGATCGAAATGGATGCCGTAGCAGGTGGTCACGTCAAAGCCCGTCGTGGTCCACTTGTCGCGGCCCCAGCGGTCCTTGCCGCGGTACGCGGAAATCACGTCCTGCCAGGTGCGGCCGCCGTCGGTAGTGCGCAGCGCGCGCGGGCAGGAGTCGGTGAGGTGGCAGATATCCGGGTTCGTCGGGGCGACGTAAATGTCGCGGATCGGGCCCGCGCCGCCGTAGAAATCCGCGACCCAGGAGTGCTGCACGTTCCCGGCCGGCTCGATCGCTTCTTCGTACGAGATGGCCCACGTGCGGCCGCCATCGGTCGTCTTCACGACGCCGTAGCCGCTCTCGCGCTCGAAGCCGGCGTAAGCCGTCGCGCCGTGCCGCGCCGAACACGCAATCGACTGGAACGCCGCCGGCTTCCACGCGGATTTGGTCCACGTGCGGCCGCCGTCGTTCGAAACGAACAGCCCGCCGCGCTCATACGTGGTCGCGTACAGATATTCGGTTGCGCCCTGGACGCCCGCGCTTGCCGACTGGATCTTCGCCGGCGCCGCAAAGTGCGCGCCGCTCGTCAGATACACGCCCGAATCCGCCACGATGTTCAGCTCGCCCCCGCGCATGTAAAGCAGGTGAACCGCCTCGCCCGCGAACTCCCGCACGCGCGACCAGGAACGGCCGCGGTCCTTCGACTCCAGCAGCACCGTGGACTCGGCGGCCTGCCGCGCCGTATCGACGGGCGTGCGTCCCGAGAACGCGACATAAATCCGGTCCGCGTCCGCCAGAATCGCCTTCACGTAGTGGCCGCGCGGATACGCGGCATCGTCGCTTGAATAGACCGGCGCGGCGTGATCGTCCGGCATGCGCTCGACGGTGTTCTTCTTCGGATCGGGGAGAATCATGCTCCACGACTTCCCGTTGTCCTCGCTGCGCCACAGCGCCGCGCCGCCCACGTAAATGACTCCGGGCTTCGCCGCATCGAACGCGAACGCCGACGTCACGCCGCGCAGGTTGAACATGCGCCACGACTCGCCGCCGTCCAGGCTGATATAAGACCCGGTCATATCGCAGTGTTCCACGACGACGTTCGGATCGTGCGGGCTGATCGTCGGCAGGAACATCCCGCCCGCGCCGCCCGGACCGATGACTTTCCACGAATCGAACCGCGGAGCGGGGCCGGTCCGCATCTGCCCGGCCCCCACCGCCAATGCCAACAGGAAAAAACCGGCGAGGTTCTTCATGCCCACTCCACCCCCCGCATATCGCCTTCCTTCACGAAGCGATCGTGCATCCGGAAGGCCGCCGAGAGCGTATGCGGCGTGTGGCCGCCCTCCACCATTTCGAGATACCGCTTCAGCGTGTCGCGGAAATCCGGATGCGCGCATTTGTCGATGATCAGGTAAGCGCGCTCGTACGGCGCGCGGCCGCGCAGGTCGGCGATGCCCCATTCGGTGGCAACCACCTGCACCGAGTGCTCGCTGTGATCGACGTGGCTCACCAGCGGCACGATGGTGCTGATCTTGCCGCCCTTCGCCGTCGAGGGGCACGTGAAGATCGAGATGTAGGCGTTCCGCGTGAAATCGCCCGACCCGCCGATGCCGTTCATCATCTGGCGTCCCATCACGTGCGTGCTGTTCACGTTCCCGAAGATATCCACCTCAATGGCGGTGTTGATCGAAATAATGCCGAGCCGCCGCACGACCTCGGGATGGTTGCTGATCTCCTGCGGCCGCAGCAGCAGCCTCTTCCGGTACCACTCGAGGTTGTCGTAGACCGAGCTGAGCGACTGCTTGCTCAGCGTGAGCGAGCAACTGCTGGCGAACCGCACGCGCTCCTGCTCCATGAGGCGAATGACCGAATCCTGGAGCACCTCGGTGTACATCTCGAAGGCCGGGATGTCCGGGTGCGACCCCAGCGCGCCGAGCACGGCATTCGCAATGTTGCCCACGCCCGACTGAATCGGCAGAAACGATTTCGGCACGCGTCCGGCCGCGATCTCGGCCGCGAGGAACTCGGCCACCTGGCGCCCGATGCACTCGGTGAGCGGCGTCGGTGGGTCGAATCCGTGCGTCTCATCGTCAAGGTCCGTCTCGACCAGCCCCACGATCTTCGCCGGGTCCACCTTGATGACCGGAGACCCGATGCGGTCCGATGCCGAATAGATCGGGATTTCGCGCCGGTGCGGCGGATCGGCGGGCTCATAGATATCGTGCATGCCGAGCAGCGTCGGCGGATGCCTGTGGTTCAACTCGATCAGGATGCGGCCGGCCAGCGACGCAAACGTCGGCGCGGCCCCGACCGACGAGCTCAGCACGATGCCGCCGCCCGCGGTCACATCGCTCGCTTCGACGACCGCCCAGTGGACCGGGCCGAGGAACCCATACCGGGCCGCCTGCGGCATCAGCGACAGGTGCATATCGACAAACCGCGTCTGCCGTTCATTGATGCGAGCCCGCAAACTGGGATCGGACTGATAAGGAGTGCGGAAGCTGATGGCGCGCGCGCGAGCCAGCGCCCCATCGAGCGAATCGCCCGTAGACGCGCCGGTCAGCACCCCGACCTGAAACTCGCGTCCGGCCTCATGCTCGGCCACCGCGCGCTCCGCAATCGCCCGGGGGATGGCCTTGGGAACCCCAGCAGGCGTGAACCCGCTGAACCCGACCGTCTGCCCGTGCTCAATCATCGCGGCCGCCTCAGCCGCCGTCAAAACAGGAAAAGAGAATCGCATTGGTGTGAAGAAGTCATTGTACAAGGCGGCGGGTGAGGAGTCTCCCTTGACATGTGCGCCACATGTTTATATGCTGGAGACATGTCCAAGATGATCCAGGTGAGGGATGTGCCGGATCGCGTGCATGGCACTTTGAAATCGCGGGCAGCGCGCGAGGGTATGAGCCTGTCCGATTTCATTAAGAGGGAACTGGAGCGCGCGGCGGAGCGGCCGACCATGCAGGAATGGTTGGAGCGTACACAGCAAATGAAGCCGATCCCTGCCAGGATGAGCGCCGCCCGCGCGATACGCGAGCTGCGCGACGAACGATGATCGTACTGGACGCATCCGTGGTGGTCGAATTGCTCACCAACGGTGCCATGGCCGACACCATCAGGAACGAACTCGGCGCCCACGACGAGTCTTTCCTGGTTCCACACTTGATCGACATTGAAGTTGTGAGCGCGCTCCGAAGGCTGGTGGCGGGCCAGCGGATCGATCCGCACCGCTCCGCGGAGTTTCTGACGGGACTCGCGGCCCTACCCGCCGAGCGCTACGCGCACACTCCGCTAATCGGCCGTATCTGGGAACTGCGCCATAACTTCACGGCTTATGACGCCGCTTACATCGCTTTAGCGGAAGCCACGGGCTCCACCCTGTACACCTGCGACGAAAAGCTGCGAACAGGCCACCGGGCGCGGGTCGTCCTGTTCACTTCCTAATGGCGCTCGTCCAGACCTCCGCCCTACTCCCGAATCAAAACCGGCTGAATCGAACGGGCGGTGTGCGCAGGCATCACGGCCCCTCCGCCGCCAAAACAGCCCAGTAGCGTTCTACCCTCGGATCACCCGCCGCTCACCGGGCTTCAGATTCAGTTCGATGTCGGAGCCACCCGACGGAGCCGCCACACGGCACCGTCCGCCGCGCTCGGCCAGAACCTCGATGCGCGTCGTCCTCCCGCCCTGGCGTTCGGCTGAGACTAGGAACGCCCCCTGCGCCCGCAGCGTCGTGAACGCCGCCGTCTTCCACGCATCCGGCACCGCCGGGAACACCTCGATCCGCCCGCGGTGGCTTTGCAGCAACATTTCCTGCACACCCGCCGCGGCCGCGAAGTTGCCCTCGAGCGTGAACGGCCGATAAGTGAACTTCGAATACCCCTTGCCCGATTGATCCCCGTTGCAATGAAAACTGTTCCGCAGCGCGAACGCCGTCGAGAAGATTTCGAGCGCGCGCTCGGCCCTCGCTCCGTCGCGCGCCCGCGCCGCCAGGCTCGCGAGCCATGAAAAGCTGTAGCCGCACCACCAGTCCGACCCCAGCCGGTCGAGATCCCGAAGCGACGCTTCGACCACGCGCCGCTCCTCCGTCAAACCCAGCGGATGAATCGCCATCAGGTGCGAGAAATGCCGGTGCGATTCCTTCAGCGGATATCCGGGCGCCACCAGCAGCCCGCCGTTCTCGCCCAGGCTCAGCTCGGGCAGTTCCGACAGCACCTGCCGCCAGCGCGCGGCCTCGCTCTCTAACCCGAGCTCCCCGGCCAGCTCCGCCGCCGCGCCCATCAGCCAGCGCGTGAGCGCCACGTCGTAGTTCGTCGGTGCGGAGAACCATGCCGACGGCTTGTTGTCGTTGATCTCGGGCGACGCGCTCAGCGGGAACATGCGCTTGCCGGCGCGGTCCTTGCGCGCCGTGAACGCCTCCAGAAACACGCCCGCCTCTCGCAGGTACGGATACGCCCGCTCGCGCAGAAACCCGCGGTCGGCGCTGTGCTTCCAGTGCAGATAAAAATGGTGCGCGAGCCACGCGGCTGTCGTCGCCGAGTGCGTGTACTGCCGCCAGCCGCCGATCTGATTGCCGTTCAGATCGGTGGTCATCGGCACGTTCAGCCCGGGCATCGCGAAGAAACGCCGCGTCCAGTCGCGCGCGGCATCGCGCGTCTTCCACAGCCAGTCGAGATAACTCAGTCCCTCTTCGAGATGATTGCCGCTGTAGCACGGCCAGTAACTCAACTGCGTGTTGAGGTCGTGATGAAAGTCGCCCTTCCATGGCGGAAGGCCGCCGTTGTCGGCGGTCCAGACGGCCTGCAAACTGATCGGCGGCGCGCCCCGCCGGCTCGCCGCGCCGAATTTGTACTGCTCGAGATACCACTGCCGCTCGACGACCGGATTCGCCACACGCACGGCCGACTGCGCCCAATACCGCCGCCACCACGCGCGATGCGTTTCAAACATGCGGCCGTAGCCGCGGTCGAGCGCCTCCACCGCGCGCCGCCGCGCCAGATCGAACGGATCGCCGCCCTCGGAGCTCGCCGCGATGCTCCAGGCCATCTCCCAACTCCCGTCGCGCATGCGCCATGCCGCGTACACCGCGAAGCTCAGGCCCTCGGCGCACTGCTGCGTGTAGGCGGTCCATCCCTCGCCCGAGCGGCTGGCGGGCGCCGGATACCCGAGTTGCGCGAGGTCGCTCGTCCCGGCGCCGCCCGCCCCGCCCGCGTGCGCCACTTTGCCTTGGAACGGCGGCGCGACCAGCCGCGCCTCGGGCGCGCGGCCGCGCAGCCGCACCATCCCCACGGGCTCCACGGCGTGGACGAACGCCCCAAGCTCCTCGCCGCCCCCGAAGCGCATCGACGCCTCGGCCTCCCCGGGCGCGAGCGCCGTATCGCGGAACCTCGGCTCGCCCGCGAGCGCAAGCTCGATGCGCCCGGCCGGAATCTTCGTGGGAGCCGCGCGGTTGTAGGGGTCTTCGTAAAGCCGGACCAGGTCGGCCGTGCGCCCCTGCTCGTGCCAGCGCTTCATCTGCTCGAAGGTGTACTCCTTCGAATGAAATTCGGGCACGGGCCGCAGGTCCCACAAATCGGCGCGATCGAGCGAAAGGCGCACCGGCTTGCCATCGCCCCACACGAGCGCTCCCAGCATGCCGTTGCCGAGCGGCAGCGCTTCGTCCCACACCGCTACCGGCGTTTCGAAACGCAGTCCGTGGGAGGATTGCGGCTCTCCCGCGGCGGCGCCGGTAAATCCCACCCCGGCCATCGCGGCGACGAATTCCCTGCGCGTGGTTGGCATGCGGGCCATTGTTGCGAAACGCGCGATTTCGGTCAAGCTCACCCGCCTCGCTGCTGACTCGCTACAATGGAGCCATAAGGGGGGCGGACCGTGTTCTGGCCTATCGCGATTTATTTCGCGGCCGTTCTGCTGATCACGGGCTCGATGCTCGGCATCTCCTACCTGCTCGGTCCCCGGCACAGGGAACCCGCGACCGGCCATCCCTACGAAGGCGGCATCGTCTCGACCGGCACCGCGCACATACGCATGCCCGCCAAATTCTACCCGGTCGCGATGTTCTTCCTGCTGTTCGATCTCGAATCCGTGTTCCTCTACATCTGGGCCGTGGCGGGCCTCGAGGCCGGCTGGACGGCGTATATCGAAGTCCTCATCTTCATCGGTGTGCTGGCGGCGACGCTGGCGTACCTATGGCGGATCGGCGCGCTCGACTGGGCACAGGAGGGGCGGCACCGGACTTATGCACGGCACTGAAGCTTATCGTTCGGGCCAGGAAGCGTACGAGCAGGGCATACGGAACAGCCTCGTGCTGGCAAAGCTCCAGGATCTGGTCGCCTGGGGGCGCAAGAATTCGCTATGGCCCTTCGGCTTCGGCCTCTCCTGCTGCTTCGTCGAGATGGCAACCATGCTGACGAGCAGGTACGACGCCGCGCGCTTTGGCGCCGAAGTGATCCGCAACTCGCCGCGCGAGGCCGACATGATCGTGATCGCGGGCACGGTGTTCCGCAAAATGGCCCCTATCGTCCAGCGCCTCTACGAGCAGATGATGGAGCCGCGCTGGGTGATCTCGATGGGCTCCTGCGCGAATTCCGGCGGCATGTACGACATCTACAGCGTGGTCCAGGGCGTGGACAGCTTCCTGCCCGTGGACGTCTACGTTCAGGGTTGCCCGCCGAGGCCGGACACCCTGTTGCAGGGACTCATCCTCTTACAGAAGCTCGCGGGCAAGGAACGCCGCCCGTTGAGCTGGGTGATCGGGCCGCAGGGCATCGAGCGTCCCTCCATGCCTTCGGAACGCGATCTTCACCGTGCAGAGCGGACAAGTGCGACCTTCCTGCGCCCGCCCGATGAGATCTGAACTTCAGCTTCGAGAGCGGTTCGAAACGGTTGAGCAGGCGGTGCCGCCTGCCGACGGAATGCCTACGTTCTGGACGCCGCGCGAACGCATCGTCGAAGTGCTGCGTTACCTGAAGGACGACGTTGTCGATCCCTACAGGATGCTGTTCGACATCACAGCGATCGACGAGCGCGTGCGCAGGAACCGCGCCGGGCAGCCGCCGTGCGACTACAGCATCGTCTACCACCTGCTCTCGCTCGGCCGCAACGAGTTCCTGCGGATCAAAGTCGCGCTCACCGAAGACGACCTCACCGTGCCGACGGCCACCGGCCTGTGGCGCAACGCGAACTGGTACGAGCGCGAGATCTGGGACATGTTCGGCATACGCTTCGAGGGCCATCCGCACCTTCGGCGCATCCTGATGCCGAACACGTGGAAGGGCTTCCCGCTTCGCAAGGACCACCCCGCGCGCGCCACCGAGATGGACCCCTACACGCTCGACGAACAGCGCGAGAGCCGCGAGCAGGAAGCCATGCGCCTGCGCCCGCAGGAGTGGGGCCTCGAGCCCAGCCGCAATGGCGAGGATTACATGTTCCTCAACGTGGGCCCGCAGCATCCCGGCACCCACGGTGTGCTGCGCATCTTCCTCCAGCTCGACGGCGAGGAGATCGTCAACGCCATCCCCGACATCGGCTATCACCACCGCGGCGCCGAAAAAATGGGCGAGCGCCAGACCTGGCACACCTACATCCCGTACACGGACCGCATCGATTACCTGAGCGGCGTGGTCAACGAGCTCTCGTACCTGATGTCGGCCGAGGCGCTCGGCGGCGTCGTGCTGCCGCCCCGCGGGCAGGTGATCCGGGTAATGATGACCGAGCTGTTCCGCATTATCAGCCACCTGGTCTGGTACGGAACCTTCGCGCAGGACGTCGGCCAGATGTCGCCCGTCTTCTACACGTTCAACGACCGCGAGCGCGCCTTCGCCATCGTCGAGGCCGTCTGCGGCGCGCGCATGCACCCGAACTGGTTCCGCATCGGCGGGCTGATGCAGGACCTCCCGAACGGCTGGGAGCCGATGTTCCGCGACTTTCTCGCCTACCTGCCGCCGCGCCTGCTCGACTATGACAAGTCGGTCCTCGGCAACGGGATTTTCAAGCGCCGCACCGTGGGCGTGGGCGCGTACACGGCGGATGAGGCGATCGAGTGGGGCGTGAGCGGCCCGAACCTGCGCGCCTGCGGCTGCGAATGGGACCTGCGCAAGAAGCAGCCGTACTCGGGCTACGACCAGTTCGAGTTCGACATCCCGATCGCCGTGCACGGCGATTGCTACGACCGCGCCCTCGTGCGCGTCGAAGAGATGCGCCAGAGCCTGCGAATCATCGAGCAATGCGTGAACAACATGCCCGAGGGCCCCTACAAGGCGGACCATCCGCTCACCACGCCGCCGCTCAAAGACCCGAACACCATGCACGACATCGAAACGCTCATCACGCATTTTCTGAACGTGAGCTGGGGGCCCGTGATGCCGCCCGGCGAATCGATGGTGGCCACCGAGACGGCCAAGGGCATGACGGGCTACTACCTGATCAGCGACGGCAGCAACCAGTCGTACCGCACTCGCATCCGTTCGCCCTCGTTTCCGCACTTGCAGATGCTTCCGGCGATCACGCGCGGCGCGCTCGTTTCGGACCTGCTCGCCGTGCTCGGCGCCATGGATTACGTGCTGGCTGATGTAGACCGGTAACCCCGCGGGAGGCCACTTTGCTCACGGAACACGAACGCGCCGAAATCGACGCCGAAATCGCCCATTACCCTATCCGCGAATCCGTCGCGATCGACGCGTTGAAGATCGTCCAGAAGCACCGCGGCTGGATTGCCGACGACGCGCTCATAGACCTCGCCGACTACCTCGGCATGTCCCGCGCCGACCTCGACGGCATTGCCACGTTCTACAACCTCCTGTTCCGCAAGCCGGTCGGCCGCCACGTCATCTTCGTATGCGACAGCGTGAGCTGCTGGATCATGGGCTTCGACCGCATCCGCGAAGCGCTGCTCGCGCGCCTCGGCGTGAACCTCGGCGAAACCACGCCGGACGGCCGCTTCACCGTGCTCCCCACCGTCTGCCTCGGCGCCTGCGATCACGCGCCGGTCCTCATGATCGATCGCGACACGCACGGCGATCTCGACCCGGCCGCGCTCGCAGCGCTCCTCGAGAGGTATCCATAGCCGGTGGAAAAGCCCCTCACAGAACGCATGCGCGCCGACGGCAGCCCCGTGGACCTCAAAGCCTACGAGCAGGCCGGAGGCTACCAGGCATTGCGCAAGGCGCTCTCCGGAATGACGCCGCAGGCCGTCACCGAAGAAGTGAAGGGTTCCAACCTGCGCGGGCGCGGCGGCGCGGGCTTCCCGACCGGCCTGAAGTGGAGCTTCATCCCGATGGGCGCAGGCGTCCCGCACCCGAAGTATCTCGTCTGCAACGCGGACGAAATGGAGCCGGGCACGTTCAAGGACCGGCTCATCCTGGAGCGCGATCCGCACGAGCTGATCGAGGGCATGATCCTCGCGTCTTACGCGACCGAGACGGACATCGCGTACCTGTTCCTGCGCGGCGAGTACACAGTCGCCGAAGATGTGCTGAACCGCGCGATCGCCGATGCGTACGCGGGCGGGTACCTCGGCCGCAACATCCTCGGCTCGGGCTACAGCCTCGAACTGCGGCTGCACACCAGTGCGGGCCGCTACATGTGCGGCGAGGAAACCGGTATGCTCAACGCGCTCGAAGGCAAGCGCGCGAACCCCCGGGCTAAGCCGCCGTTCCCGCCGGTGGTCGGGCTTTTTGGCAAGCCCACGGTCGTCAACAATGTCGAGACCCTGGCGAACGTCCCGCACATCGTGCGCAACGGCGCGGCGTGGTTCCGCGGCCTGAGCAAGAGCAAGGACGGCGGCACGAAGCTCTATGGCGCGAGCGGCAAGGTAAAGCGCCCCGGCCTCTGGGAGCTTCCCATCGGCACGCCCCTGCGCGAGCTGCTCGAAGAGCACGCGGGCGGCATGCGCGACGGCCTGCGCCTCCGCGGCCTGCTGCCCGGCGGCGCTTCGACCGACTTTCTCACCGAGGATCACCTCGACCTCGCCATGGACTTCGACACCGTCGCGAAAGCCGGCAGCCGCCTCGGCACCGGCACCATGATCGTGCTCGACGACCGCACCTGCCCCGTCGGCATGGTCTGGAATCTCGAAAAATTTTTCGCGCAGGAATCCTGCGGCTGGTGTACGCCGTGCTGGGCCGGCCTCTCGTTCGCCGAGCAGGTGCTGCGCGCAATCGAGGACGGCACGGGCCAGGAACGCGACCTTGACATCCTCTCCGGCATCACGGTCTCGGTCGCGCCCGGCAACACGTTCTGCGCGCTTGCGCCCGGCGCCGCCGAGCCGCTCCAGAGCGCGCTCAAATACTTCCGCGGCGACTTCGAGCGCCACATACGCGAGCGGCGCTGTCCCTGGAGGTCCTGATGGCCACCATCTACGTGGAAAACAGCTCCTACGAAGTCAACGCGGAAGACAACCTGCTCCAGGCCTGCCTCGGGCTCGGCTTCGACCTGCCGTATTTCTGCTGGCACCCCGCGCTCGGCTCGGTCGGCGCGTGCCGCCAGTGCGCGGTCAAGCAGTTCAAGGACGAGAAGGACACGCGCGGCCGCATCGTCATGGCCTGCATGACGCCCGCCGATAACGGCACGCGCATCTCCATCGCGGACGACGAAGCGGTGCAGTTCCGCAAGAGCGTCATCGAAGGACTGATGCTGAATCACCCGCACGACTGCCCCGTGTGCGACGAAGGCGGCGAGTGCCACTTGCAGGACATGACGCTCATGACCGGCCACATCTACCGCCGGTCGCGCTTCCCGAAGCGCACCTTCCGCAATCAGGATCTCGGCCCGTTCGTGGCGCACGAGATGAACCGCTGCATCCAGTGCTACCGCTGCGTGCGCTACTACCGCGATTACGCGGGCGGGCACGACCTGAACAATTTCTCGATCCACAACACCGTCTTCTTCGGACGCGACCGCGACGGCGTTCTCGAAAGCGAATTCGCGGGCAACCTCGTCGAGGTCTGCCCCACCGGCGTCTTCCTGGATAAGACCCTCGCGAGCCATTACACGCGCAAGTGGGACCAGCAGTTCGCGCCGTCCGTGTGCGTGTCGTGCGGCGTCGGCTGTAACACCAGCCCCGGCGAGCGCTACGGCATGCTGCGCCGCATCGTCAACCGGTACAACTCGGAGGTCAACGGCTATTTCCTGTGCGACCGCGGGCGGTACAGCTACGAGTTCGTCAACAGCGCAGAGCGCATCCGCCACCCCCGCGGCACGCTGAAGCTGGACGATCTCGAAGGCGCCATCGGGATCGGCTCGCCGCGCGCCTCGGTCGAAGCGAATTACGCGCTGCGCGCGCGCGTCGGGCCGGACAACTTCTATAGCGGCATGAGCGACCGCGAGGACCGGCTGGTCCGCCTGATGCTCAATGTGATGCGCACGAACCCCGCGCCGGTACGCTCCCTGCGCGAAATCGGGCTCTCCGACGCTGTGCTGATTCTGGGCGAGGACCTCACCAACACGGCGCCCTGCATGGCGCTCTCGGTCCGGCAGGCCGCGCGTCAACAGCCTATCGAGAAGGCGCTCAAGCTGAAGATCACGTCCTGGAACGATGCCGCGATCCGCGAAGTGACGGGCAACGAGCACGGGCCGCTGTTCATTGCAACGCCGAACGCGACGAAGCTCGATGAGATCGCAACCCAGGCGTTCCGCGCCGCGCCGGACGACATTGCGCGCCTCGGCTTCGCCATCGCGCGGCATGAAGGCGATGGGGCTGCCATCGCCGCCGCGTTGCGCGGCGCAAAGCGTCCCCTCGTGATCTCCGGCCCCAGTCTGGGAAGCGAAGCCGTCATCCAGGCGGCCGCGGATGTTGCGCTCGCGCTCGGCACGGGCATCGCGCTGGTCGCGCCCGAAGTGAACAGCATCGGCCTGGCGCTCCTCGACGGCCGCCCGCTCGGGGAAGCGCTCTCACGCCGCGGCGCGCCCGTCATTATTCTTGAAAACGACCTCTACCGCCGGGCGCCCGCCGCGGCCGTCTCTGCATTTCTCCAAGGCGCAAGCCACGTCGTCGCCATCGACTCTCTCACGAACCGCACCTCCGCCTCGGCCGAACTCGTCCTGCCCGCCGGCGCCTTTGCCGAATCGGATGGCACGTTCGTGAACTACGAGGGCCGCGCGCAGCGCTTCTTCCAGGTCTTCGTGCCCGAAGGAGAAATCCGGGAGAGCTGGCGCTGGCTCGCGCCCGCTACCGCGAGTCTCGACGAGCTGACGGCCGCCGCCGCGCGCGACATCTTCGCGCTTGCCCGCATCCCCGAAGCCGCGCCCCCGGCCGCCTTCCGCATCGAAGGCGAGAAGGTCCCGCGCGCGCCGCACCGCTACAGCGGACGCACGTCTATGTACGCCAACATCGCCATTCATGAGCCGAAGCCGCCCGCCGACCCCGACTCCGCCCTCGCGTACTCGATGGAAGGCTACCCGAATCTGCCGCCCGCACCCCTGATCCCGTTCATGTGGGCTCCGCGCTGGAACTCGGTTCGCGCGCTGAACAAATATCAGAGCGAGGCCGGCCGGCCGCTGCCCGGCGGTCCGCAAGGCGTCTGCCTGATCGGCCCCAGCGCGTCCCCGAAACCCTTCAACGCGCCTCCGCCGGCGTTCGAGCGCCGCGACGGCCAGTGGCTCCTCGTTCCCCTGCATCACATCTTCGGCTCCGAGGAGCTGAGCATGTACGCTCCCGCGATCGCGTCTCTCGCGCCCCAACCCTACATCGCGCTGAACGAGCGCGCGGGCTTCGCGGCCGGAGACCACATCGACATCGACGGAGTCGCAGCGCACCTCCCCGTGAAGATCGCGCCCGAACTCCCCGACGGCGTCGCGGGCCTCCCGGCCGGTCTCCCCGGCATCGAAACCTGCGACCTGCCCGCATGGGCCGCGCTCCGGAGGTCCGCATGACGCTCGTGAAACTGGCGACCGTCTTCGTTATTCTCTTCGGCGTCCTCACCCTCGCCGCCGGGCTCATCTGGCTCGAGCGCCGCCTTCTCGCGCTCTTCCAGGACCGCTACGGCCCCAACCGTGTCGGCCCCTTCGGGCTCCTGCAAGTGCTGGCCGACATGATCAAGATCTTCATGAAGGAGGACTGGATCCCGCCCTTCGCCGACAAGTGGGTCTTCGTCCTCGCCCCCGCAATCATCGTCGTCACGGTTCTGCTCTCGTTCGTGATTGTCCCCTTCGCGCCCGGCGCGATCGTCCAGGACCTCAACATCGGAATTCTGCTCTTCCTTGGCATGTCGTCGCTCGCGGTCTACAGCGTCGTGCTCGGCGGCTGGGCGTCGGACAACAAGTACGGCCTGCTCGGCGCGATGCGCGCCGCGGCCCAGATGCTCAGCTACGAGGTCTTCATGGGCCTCTCGGTCATGGGCACGGTGCTGCTCGCGGGCTCGTTCCGCCTCACCGACATCGTCGAGGCCCAGCGCGGCATGTGGTTCGTCATCCCGCAATTCGCGGGTTTCGTCCTGTTCCTGATCGCCGGAAGCGCCGAGATGCGCCGCACCCCGTTCGACATCCCCGAGGCCGAAAGCGAACTCGTCGCCGGCTACCACACCGAGTACTCGGGCATGAAGTTCGGTATGTTCTTCGTCGGCGAATACCTGGGCGTGATTCTCATCTCCGCCCTGATCACGGTGCTGTTTTTCGGAGGCTGGCTCGGCCCCGTGCTGCCTCCGCTCGTATGGTTTCTCATCAAGCTGCTCTTCTTCATCTGCCTGTTCATCCTGATCCGCGGCGCGCTGCCCCGCGCGCGCTTCGACCAGGTCCTCGGCTGGGGCTGGAAGATCATGCTGCCGCTCGCCCTCGCGAATCTCGCGATCACGGGCGCGGTGGCGCTCGCATGGAGGCGATGAACTATGTGGAGTCAAGTGCGAACCATCTGGTCCGTATTCCTGCACGCGTTTAACAAGCGGGTGACAGTGCAGTATCCCGAGCAGCCCTTCCGCTTCCCGGCGCGCTACCGCGGCCGCATCGTCCTGACGCGCGACCCGGATGGCGGCGAGCGCTGCGTAGGCTGCTATCTCTGCGCCGTCGCCTGCCCGGTCGATTGCATCGCGCTCCAGGCCACGCAGGACGAAACCGGCCGCCGCTACCCGGCCTTCTTCCGCATCAACTTCTCGCGCTGCATTTTCTGCGGCTACTGCGAGGAGGCCTGCCCTACCTACGCCATCCAGCTCACGCCCGACTTCTACATGAGCGAATACAACCGCGCCAGCATGGTCTACGAGAAGGAAGACCTGCTCATCAGCGGCCAGGGCAAGTATCACGGCTACAACTTCTGGCGCGTCGCCGGAGTTCCCATCGGCGGCAAGGACCGCGGCGAGGCCGAGCGCGAAAGCCCGCCCACCGACGTGCGCAGCCTTCTGCCTTGACGCCATGGAATTCACCTTCTACATCGCCGGCTCCATCGCGATCGTCTCGACGCTGATGACGATCACGCGCCTGAACGCCGTCCACGCGCTGCTCTACCTCACGCTGTCGCTGCTCTCCGTGGCGGTGGTCTTTTACACGCTCGGTGCGGAGCTTGTGGCGGCGCTCGAAGTCATCGTCTACGCGGGCGCCATCATGGTGCTCTTCATCTTCGTCGTCATGATGCTGAACCTCGGCCCGGCCTCGATCGTGAAGGAGCGCGAGTTGTTCGCACCGCGCGCGTGGGCCGGCCCGTCGGTGCTCGCCGCCATCCTGATCGCCCAATTCGCCTGGGCGATCTCGCACGTGCGCGAAGGGCCGCGCACGACGGCTTTCATCACGCCGAAACAAATCGGCCTCGAACTCTACGGGCCGTACGTCATCGGCGTGGAACTCGCGTCCGTTCTGCTGATGGGCGCGCTGGTCGGCGCTTACCATCTGGGGCGGCGCCTGAAAGATCTACCGGAGGATGCCAATGCCCGCGGTTCCGACAGAGAACGCGCTCATGCTGGCGGGGATCTTGTTCGCGCTGGGAGTGGTGGGAGTGCTGGTCCGGCGGAACGTGATCTTCGTCCTGATGTCGATTGAGGTGATGCTGAACGCCTCCGGCCTCGCGTTCATCGCCGCCGGCGCGCGCTGGGGCCGTGCGGACGGCCAGATCATGTTCCTGTTCATCCTCGCCGCCGCGGCCGCCGAAGTCGCCATCGGCCTCGCGCTCGTGATCCAGATCTACCACCGCTTCCGCCTGCTCGACACGGATTCGATCAGCGAAATGCACGGGTAACCATGCTCGACCTCCTCTGGCTCATCCCGGCGATCCCCCTGGCGAGCGCGATCCTGCTCGCCGTGCTGGGCTCCCGCTTCCCGAGGCCCGCCGTCGGCGCCATCGGCACGGGCTCCATCGGAGCCTCCGCCGTCGTCGCGATCCTCGTCGCCTTGTCCTTCCGCGGCGAAGCCTTCCGCCAGCCTCTCTGGACCTGGATCCCCGGCATGGGCGGCTTCGGCTTCTACCTCGACGCGCTCTCGCTCGTGATGGTCGTTGTCGTCACTTTCGTCAGCTTCTGGATCCACCTTTACTCCACCGAGTACATGGAAGAGAGCGAAGGCTACAGCCGCTTCTTCGCCTACATGAACCTGTTCGTGGCCTCCATGGTGACGCTGGTGCTCGCCGGCAACCTGCTGCTGCTTTTCCTCGGCTGGGAAGGCGTCGGCCTGTGCAGTTACCTTCTGATCGGCTTCTGGTATCAGGACCCAGCCAACGGCCGCGCCGCGCAAAAAGCCTTTATCGTGACGCGCGTCGGCGACACGGCGTTCACCATCGGCCTGCTGCTGCTGTTCACCCGGCTCGGCACGCTCGAAATCCAGGACCTGATGTCCCGCGCCACCGCGCAGTGGCCGGTCAACTCGACCCTCGCCGTCGCGGCCGCCGCGCTGCTCGTCGGAGGCGCTGTAGGCAAATCGGCGCAACTCCCGCTCCAGACGTGGCTGCCCGACGCGATGGTCGGCCCCACGCCCACCAGCGCGCTCATCCACGCCGCAACCATGGTCACCGCGGGCGTCTACCTCATCGCCCGCACACACGCGCTGTTCACGCTCGCGCCCGCCGTCATGCGCGCCGTTGCCGTCATCGGCGCGGCGACGCTCCTCATGTCCGGCATCAGCGCGCTCACGCAGGTCGAAATCAAGAAGGCGCTCGCCTACTCCACCATCAGCCAGATCGGCTACATGTTCCTCGCGCTCGGCGTGGGCGCGTGGAGCGCGGCCATCTTCCACTTCATGACGCACGCCTTCTTCAAGGCTCTGCTCTTCCTCACCGCCGGCGTCGTCATCGAATCGCTCCACCACGAGAACGACATCTTCCGCATGGGCGGCATGCGCCGCTACCTGCCCGTTGCGTTCTGGGCGTTCCTCATCGGCGGCTGCGCGCTCGCGGGCCTGCCCTTCGTCACCTCCGGCTTCTACAGCAAGGACCTGATCCTGTGGAGCGCCTGGTCCTCGGACCGTGGCGCAACGGCGCTTTGGGTCGCCGGTCTCGCGGGCGTCTTCCTCACATCGCTATACACCTTCCGCCTGATCCTGATCGTCTTCTTCGGCCGGGCGGAGCACGAAATCTCGAAGCGCCCTCGCTTTGCCATGACGGCCCCGCTCATCGTGCTCGCGGTTCTCTCAATCATTGGCGGCTTCGTAAACGTGGTCAAGTTCCTGGGTACAGCGCTTCCGCCCATAGGTGAAGCGCACGGCGGCAAGTCGGAAGCACTCTCCGGAGCCGCGGCCGCCGCGCTGTTCTTCCTCGGCCTGGTGACGGCCTGGCTGCTCTACGCGCGCCGCCGTCCCTCGCGCGCGCGCTTCCGCATCAATAGCTGGGGCATGGACCGCCTCTACGGCGCACTTTTTGTACGCCCTGTCCTGTGGTTCGCCGCCGCGAACAAATCCGATGCCGTAGACAAAATCTTCGGGGGATCGGCGCGAGCGGCCGAATCCGCCTGGCGGGGCATGAGCGCTACAGAAACGGGCCGCGTGCGCTGGTACGCGGCCGGAATCGTCGGCGGAACCGTCGTTCTGCTGGCGATCGCGTACCTCGTATGAGCCTGCTCCTGATTCTCCTCATTCCGATCGCCGCGGGCCTGCTCGCCTGGATCGCGGCCCGCTGGAGCAACGCGCTTCCGCGCTGGATCTCCCTCATCGCCACGCTCGCCGGCCTCGCCCTGGTCACCGCGGCGTGGAAGGGCGGCGCCCCCGAGCTGAACCGCCCCTGGATCGCCGACCTCGGCATCCACTTCCACCTCGCGATGGACGGCCTCAGCTTCGTCCTCATCGCCCTCACGATGTTCCTCGGCGCGGCATCGGTCATCGCGTCCTGGACCGGCATCCGCACCAACATCGGCTTCTTCCACCTGAACCTCATGTGGATTCTCGCCGGCATCGCGGGCGTATTCCTGGCTCGCGACCTGTTCCTGTTCTACTTCGCCTGGGAGCTCATGCTCATCCCGATGTACTTCCTGATCGCGATCTGGGGGCACGAGCGCCGCATCTACGCTTCGGTGAAGTTTTTCCTCTTCACGCAGATCAGCGGGCTCTTCATGCTGATCTCGATCCTCGCGCTCTACTTCGCGCATCACGCCCAGACCGGCGTCTACTCGTTCGAGTATTCCGATCTGCTCGGCACGCGCCTCGCCGAGCCCGCCGCGACCTGGATCATGCTCGGCTTCTTCGTCGCCTTCGCCGTCAAGCTCCCGATGTTCCCGCTCCACACCTGGCTGCCCGACGCCCACACCGAAGCCCCCACCGCGGGCAGTGTCATCCTGGCCGGCCTCATGCTCAAGACCGGCGGCTACGGCCTGCTCCGCTTCGTGCTCCCGCTGTTCCCCGATTCCGCCCGCGCCTTCGCGCCCGTCGCCATGGCGCTCGCGGTCGCCGGCATCCTCTACGGCTCTCTGATGGCCTTCGCGCAAACCGACCTGAAGCGCCTGGTCGCCTACACCAGCGTCAGCCATCTCGGCTTCGTGCTGCTCGGCGTGTTCGCCGGAAACGAACTCGCCATCAGGGGCGCGGTCGTCACCATGATCGCCCACGGTTTCAGCACCGGAGCGCTGTTCATCATCGCCGGCAGCTTGCAGGACCGCATTCACACTCGCGAGATGGGACACATGGGCGGCCTCTGGTCCGTGGCGCCCTACATGAGCGGCGCAACTATGTTCTTCCTGATGGCCTCGCTCGGCCTGCCCGGCCTGGCCGATTTCGTCGGCGAATTTCTCGTGCTCGCCGGAACGTTCCAGGTCAGCCGACCGCTCGCCGTCGTCGCCTCGATCGGCGTTCTGATGTCCACCATTTACGGACTCAAAATGATCCAAAAAGCCTTCCACGGCCCGAATCGGAACGAACTGGCGTTCCCCGACCTGGTCCCCCGCGAAGCGCTCATCCTCGGAATCATGATGGTCGCGCTGGTCTGGCTCGGCCTCTACCCCAAGCCCGTGCTGGATGTAGGGCCGGCCCCCTGGTCCGCGGCCGGCTCGCTGGCCGGCTCTGGAACTATCCATGACCAACACTGACTTTACGGCCCTACTCCCGCTCCTGCTCGTTTCCGGCATGTCCGTAGTGGTCATGCTGGCAATCGCCCTGCGCCGCAGCCACACCCTCACAGCCGCCCTTACCGCCGCCACCCTGGCCGCCGCCTTCGTCTCGCTCTGGCCCGCCGCCTCCGCCGCGCCCCGCCAGGTCACGCCGCTTCTCTCGATCGATGGCTACGCACTTTTCTACATCGGCCTGATAATTGCGGCCTCCCTCGCCGTCACTTTCCTCGCCTACGACTACTTCGAACGCCTCCACATCCAGCGCGAAGAATTCTACGTCCTCCTGCTGGTCTCGGTCCTCGGCGCCGGGGTGCTCGCCGCGAGCGACCACTTCGTTTCCTTCTTCCTCGGCCTCGAACTCCTCAGCGTCCCCCTGTTCGGCCTGATCGCCTATCGCAGCGGCGGCCGCCTCAGCCTCGAAGCCGGAATCAAGTACCTCATTCTCGCCGCGACCTCTGTCGCCTTCCTCTTATTCGGCATCGCGCTCATCTACGCCGATCTCGGTACCCTCGCCTTCTCGCGCATGACCGGGGGCACGCTGCTGCTGCCCGGCCTCGTGTTTCTGATGGCCGGCTTCGGCTTCAAGCTCGCCCTCGTCCCTTTCCACCTCTGGACCGCGGACGTCTACGAAGGCGCCCCCGCGCCCGTCACCGCCTTTATCTCCACCGTCTCGAAAACCGCGATGTTCGCGCTGCTCGTGCGTTATTTCGCGGTCTCGGGAGGCCGCGCGCACCCCGCGGTCACGCTCGTATTCACCATCGTCGCGATCGCCTCGATGATCGGCGGCACGCTGCTCGCCCTCAAGCAGGACGACGTGAAGCGCATCCTCGCCTACTCCTCGATCGCGCACCTCGGCTACATCCTGACCGGATTCCTCGCAGGCGGCGAGCTCGCCGAGCGCGCCGTGGCCTATTATTTGGCCGCCTACACCGTGACCCTGATCGCGGCCTTCGGCGTTGTCTCCGCGCTCTCGTCGGCGCGCGGCGAGCCCGGCGGCGTTGCCGATTACAGCGGCCTGTTCTGGACGCGTCCCGCCCTCGGCATCGTCTTCACCGGAGCCCTGCTCTCCCTTGCCGGCATCCCTCTCACGGGCGGCTTCTTCGCCAAGTACTTCGTGCTTGCCGCGGGGGCGTCGGCCTCGCAGTGGGCCCTGATTCTGACGCTCGTCGTCACGAGCGGCATCGGCATCTACTACTACCTGCGCATCCTGGTCGTGCTCTACAACCGGCCGCAGCTCGAGCCCGTCTTCCCGCGCCCGCGCCCCGCCGAAGCCATCGCGCTCGCCTCCGCGCTCGCGCTCGTGGTATGGCTCGGGGTCTGGCCGGCCCCGATGATGCGCATCATTCGCCCGTTCGCCGGCGCAGAACCTCGATCAGGCTACGCAGGTCCGCAAACCCGCGCCACGCCACCACCGCGGCAATCAGGGCAAAGCTCGCCCCCGCCACCACAAAGCACAGCGTCCAGAATTGCCACCACAGCGAGGTCGAATCCATCGCTTCCTCCTACACCCCGCACCACTCCAGCACTGCGGTGAGCAGCACGGCCGCGGTCTCGAGCACCGACGGAATTTCCACGTACTCGTCCACGTAGTGCGCCCCCGCGCCGCTAGGCCCAAACAACAGCGTCGGGATACCGAACTCCCGCTGCACCAGGAACGCATCGCACGGATGCGGCGCCGCCGTAACCTTCGGCGGAGCGCCCAACGCGGCGCCGGCCGCATCCACGAAGCACCGGCTCCATTCGTGTTCCGGCGCGAGTTCGTGCCCTTCCAGCGGCGGATCGAACACCGGCCGCCACGCGATCGGGTGATTGCGGAAGAACGGGTCGGCGGCGCAGAACTCGTCGAGCGAGCGCCGCACCTCGGCCAGCACCACGGCCGCGCTCTCGTGCGGCAAAAACTGGAAGTACACCCGGACCCCCGCCTTGAGCGGCACGCTGTGCGGCTCGGTGCCGTCCAGGCGATTCGCCTCAATCGCCAGCACCTGCACCGGCGCGGGATCGGGGAAGTCGCGGTAAGCGCTCCCGCGGTCGATCGCGCGCCGCCGCGCTACCCACGTATCCACCCAGCCGAGCAGGCGGCCCGTCGCGATGGCAGGCGAGACAACCTCATCGTCAGAAAAGTAGTGCTCCGGATCGCCGGCCTCGCACACGAGATCGATGATCGCACCACCGCGCGTGGCGAGCGAAACTTCCAGATGCGTAGCCTCGGTGACCACGCAGGCATCGGCGCGGGGCCCGTGCAGCCTCGCCGCGAGCGTTCCGCCTCCGCCGCCCCACTCCTCATCCACCACGGACTCAGCGAACACATCGCCGGCCGGCCTCAGCCCCGCTTTCCGCAGCGCGCACAGCACCGCGAACTGCGCCGCGAGGCCGCCCTTCATGTCGAAGCTGCCCCGGCCGTACAAGCGCCCGTCGCGCACTGTGCCGGACCACGGGCTCTCCGTCCACACGCCGCTCCCGGGCGTCACCGTGTCCATGTGGCCGTTGAACAGCACGCTCCGGCCGCGCCCCGCGCCCGCAACCGTCGAAATCAGGTTCTTTCTGCCCGCGTAGTTGCGCTCGTACCGTACGAGGGCGTGCCCCGAGTCGCGCACAAACGCCGTGTCGTAAAGCTCCGTCTCGACGCCGTACGTCTTCAGAAACTCGGCCACCACGAGCTGCCCCGCCGTCTCGTTCCCCTCGGGCGGCAGCGCGACCGTATTGGTGCGAACCAGCTCCGTGAGCAGCCGGACGGTATCGGCCTCAAGCGGCGCGAGCAGCTTCTTCGCCGTGAGCGCGTTAGTAGTCGAGGATTTCATAGATCTCCGTGTATGCCTCCAGCATCATCGGCGACTGCAACGCGAACAGCCGGCCGTGCTCCGGGTCGCCTGCCATCCCATCAAGCGCCGCGTGGACTTTCTCGAGGGATGGGAACTCGCACTCCCAGATCAGCGTCTGCCCCGGTTCGCGCCCGGCCACCGGCCGCATGCGGCGTCCGCGAGCCGCGCCCGGCGTCTTTCGCTCCAGCTCGGCGAATTTCCGCTCCAGCTCGAGGAACGCATCCTGATCCGAAATCCGGAACCGCTGCACAAATCTCAGCACGTAAGCCATTAGTCCTCCCCGCCCGCAACCGCCGGCTCCTCATCCGCGGCCGGCGCGCTTTTCCGGCCGCCGAGCAACGACCCTGCCACCAGTCCCGCAAACGCCAGCGCGAACGCGCCCAACCCCGCCCAGGCCGCCGGCCACCGCAGCACGAAGAACGCGAGCGACCCCGCCGCCCCGCCCAGCATCGCCGCGTACCCGCCCGCCACATTCGCGCGCTTCCAGTACAAACCCCCGACGATCGCCGCAAACGACCCGCCCAGGAAAATTGTCGCCGTAATGTTCAGGTAGAAGTACGCCGGGCCCGGCAACGTGTACCACAGCCCCCAGAACATCACGAACAGGCTCACGAACAGGTTCGTCGCGCGGTTCAGCCGCACCTGCGCGCGTGCACTGAGCGGCTCGCGGCGCAGCGGCCCTACTATGTCCTGCGCGATCACCGAGCTCCACCCGAGCAGGTACGAGCTGTTCACCGACATCGTCGCCGCGAGCATGCCCGCCACCACGATGCCGCGCAGCCCGTCCGGCAGGATGCGGGCCAGCATTGAGGGCATGGCGTTCAGCGACTCCTGCCCCGGCCCCAGCATCGCCAGCGCCGCGATTCCCCAGATCATCGGCAGCATGCCGCGGCCGAAGAAGATGAACCCGGTCCACGTGAACACCTTTTTCGTGATCGCGGCGTCGCGTGTCGAGAAGGTCCGCATCGCCGTCGTCTGCCAGCACGTGCTCATCGCCATCCAGAAAAGCAGCTGAAAGCCGATGAACGTCCACCCGAACTGTGGATTCGCCACCGGGTCGAACCCGCTCGCGCCCATCGTGCTCAGAACGGCGTCGTGCATCTTCTGCCACCCCGCCGCGTGGATCGACAGCGCCGTCACGATCAGTGCCGCGGCGCTCAAGGCCACGAACTGTATGAAGTCCGTAATCACGACCGAGACCATCCCGCCGAGCACCGTGTAGAGCAGCTCGAGCAGCAGAATGCCCGTCATGACCCAGTTCAGGTACTCCATCGGGATACCGCTCAAAATCGCCAGGAACGTACCCTCGATCTTGAGAAACACCCCCATGTTGAGGATGCCGCCCGTCGCCACCAGCACGCCCGTCAGCACGCGCAGGTTGCGGCTGTAGCGCCGCTCGAAAAACTCCGGCACGGTCATGAGCTGCATCTCGCGCAGGCGCTTGATGACGAATCCGCTGCGGCCGAGCAGCAGCATCACCGCGCCGGCGATCAGCCCGTTGATGAACGACGCGTAGCCGGCCTTGTAGCCCAGCTCGGCGTAATACATGAACGTGACCGTGCCGATCTCAGTCGCCGCCAGCGTCGAGATCCCAAGGTAAAGCCCGATCCCGCGCCCCGCCACCAGAAAATCGGAAGGCCCCGAGATGTACTTCTTCCCGTACAGCCCCGCCGCCATCGACAGCGCGAGGTAAACCAGGACGATCGACCAATCGAGAAGCGTGAAGTTCACAGAACCGTATCGTAGCGCACGCGTGTGCTTTACTATTTCCTATGCTTGCATTGAAGTCTCTGCGCGAGTGGTGCGCCGTTCCGTACACGGAGCTCGAACGCCACCCCGCGCGCAAAGTCCCCTTCCGCCTGTGCCGCGATTCGGCCGAGATGGGCGCGCTCATGGCCCGAGAGCTGGCGGACGAGATCCGCCTGCACAACGAGCGCGGCGAGCCCACTCGCGCGATCATCCCGTGCGGGCCATCGTGCTGGTACGCGCCTTTCGCGGAACTGGTGAACCGCGAGCGCCTCAGCCTGAAGCGGCTCGTTGTGTTCCACATGGACGAGTGCCTGGACTGGCAGGCGCGCGAGCTGCCCCGCGCGCATCCTTATAGTTTTCGCGGCTTCATGGAGCGCCACTTCTACGGCCCGATCGCGCCCGAGCTCGCCGTGCCGGAGGAAGCCCGCCACTGGCTCACGCCGCGCAACATTGACGAGATCCGCGACCGCATCGCCGCCGCTCCCATCGACATCACCTATGGCGGCTGGGGGCAGGACGGCCATATCGCCTACAACCAGGCGCGCCGCCATCCCTTCAGCCAAGTCACGATCGACGACGTGCGCGAGTCCACCGTGCGCGTGCAGGAAAACAACATCGACACGATCCTCGCCCTCGCGCAGCGCACCTTCGGCGCCGCCTACCAGTTCGTGCCGCCGATGTCGGTCACGCTCGGCGTCAAGGAGTGCCTCTCTGCGAAGAAGGTGCGCGTGTTCAGCGACACCGGAACGTGGAAGCAGACGGCCCTGCGCGTCGCGCTGTTCGGCCCCCTGACACCCGAGTATCCGCTCACGCTGCTACAGGAACATCCGGACGCCCTGATCACCGCGACGGTCGAGACTGCGCGCCACCCCATCGCCGAACATCCGGAATGGGACCTGGGATGAAGCCCGTTCGCTATCGCGCGCTCTGCGGCACCGGAGGCATCGGCGCCGGGAGTTTCTTCGCCATCAGCGGCAACGCGACCCTCGGGCGCGAGGAGAGCCGCGCCGGACGTTTCCTCGACCGCCGCGATTACTGCAAGCTGCACATCATCGCGCACTACACGCGCGCGCTGCTCGGGCCGGAGTTCACGGCAATCGCGATCGGCCGAGTGGGCGCGGACGACACCGGCGCGCGCCTCGTCGCCGAGATGGAAGCCGCCGGGCTCGACGTCCGCTACGTCGAGCGCGCGCCCGGCGAGCAGACGCTTTTCTCGTTCTGCTTCGTCTACCCCGACGGCAGCGGCGGCAACCTGACCACGGAGGACTCGGCCTCCTCGAAAGTGGACGCGGCCTACGTCGCGCGCGCCGAAGACGATTTCCGGCGCAACCGCGGGCAGGGCATCGCGCTCGCCGCGCCCGAGGTCCCGCTTGAAGCCCGCGCGGCGCTCCTGCGCCTGGGGACGCGCTACGAATTCTTCCGCGCGGCCTCGTTCACATCGCAGGAAAGTCCCGAGGCGCTCGCCATGGGCCTGCTGAAGGAAGTGGATCTGGTTGCGCTCAACCGCAGCGAATCGGAAGCCGTGCTGGGCGCCTCGTTCGATCCGGACCGCACCATCGAGCGCCTCCGCCGGGAGAACCCCGCGCTCCGCGTTTCGATCACCGCCGGGGCTGACGGAAGCTGGTATGCGGACACCGGCGCCGCCCCGCATTTCGCTCCCGCGCTCCGCGTCCCCGTCGAGACAACAGCCGGCGCCGGAGACGCCCACCTCGGAGCGCTGCTCGCAGGCATCGCCGCCGGCCTCGACCCCGCCGCGGCCCACGAGCTTGCTTCGCTGGTGGCGGCCTACTCCGTCACCTCGCCGCACACCATCCACCCGAACGTGACCCACGAAGCCCTGCGCGCCTTCGCCGCCCGCTACGGCTCCGGCGGCTGAACGGTCACCCACTCCATCTCGACCCGGCTATTCGTACCGCAGCGCCTCGATCGGCTCGACGCGCGTTGCCCGCCGCGCCGGAATGTAGCTCGCCATAAGCGCCACCGCCGCGAGCCCTACCGCCACAACGGCGAACGTCGCCGGATCGGTCGCGTTCACTCCATACAGCAGCGAGCTCAGCACGCGCGTCAGCGCGAGCGCGCCCGCAAGCCCCAGCGCGATCCCCACCAGCGCGGTGCGCATCGCTCCGCCCACCACCAGCTTCAGCACGTCGCCCGGCCCCGCGCCGAGCGCGATCCGTATCCCCACATCGTGCTTCTGCCGGTTCACCGTGTAAGACATCACTCCGTAAATCCCGATCGCCGCGAGCGCCAGCGCCAGCAGCGCGAACGCGCTCAGCAGCGCCAGCGTGAACCGCGACGAGGAGGCCGACCCCGCCACCAGCTCGTCCATCGTCTTGATGTTGTACACCGGCTGGCCCGCGTCCACCGACCACACCGAGCGCTTGATCGCGTTCACGAAATTCCGCGGATCGGACGCCGTCCGCACCACCAGGCTCATCCGCCGCTCGCTGCCGATCAGGTAGGGGAAGTAAACCGTCGGCCGCGGCTGCTTGTTCAACCCGCCGTGCCGCACCTGCCCCGCGACGCCGACAATCTCACAAGTCGCGTGGAACTGCTCGAACGTTAGCCGGTGCCCCACCGGGTCTTCGTTCGGAAAATAGGGCCGCGCCAGCGCCTGGTCCACAATCGCGACGCACGGCGCCTCGCGCGTATCGAGATCGCCGAAATGCCGCCCGCGCAGCAGCGGGATGCTCATCGCGCGGAAGTAATCCGGACTGATCACGCGGTAGTCGGCCTCCATGCGCTGGCCCGCCGCGATCGCCGACCGCCCCTCGATCGAGAACGCCGCCTTGTCCTCGTACCCGGTCAGCGGCACGATCGACGTCAGCGCCGCCACGCGCACGCCCGGCAGCGCCTGCACGGCTTGCAGGAATCGCTGGAACACGCGCGGCCGCTCCTCGTCTTTGCGGTACTTCGAGTCCGTCGGCAGCTCCATCTCGAGCGCCAGCACGTGGCTCGGACGGAACCCCGGGTTCACTCGCTGCAACTGCCAGAAGCTGCGAATCATGAGGCCCGCGCCGGTGAGCAGCACCAGCGCAAGCGCCACCTCGGCAACCACCAGCGCCCCGCGCAGCCGCTGATGGCCGGACGCCGACGATGACCGCCCGCCCTCTTTCAGCGCCAACGATGCTCCGGCCCGCGTCACCGCGAACGCCGGCGCCAGGCCGAACAGAACGCCGGTCCCGACCGACACGGCGGCCGTGAACAGCAGCACCCAGCGGTCGAATCCCAGCTCCGGCATTGATACAGCCTCGGGAAGCAGCGCCGCCAGCGCGCGCATACCCCACACCGCGAACAGCAGCCCGAGCGCGCCGCCCGCAAGCCCGAGCAGCACGCTTTCCGTGAGGAACTGCCGGACCAGCCGCGCGCGGCTCGCCCCCACCGCGGTCCGGATCGCGACTTCCTTCAGCCGCCCCGAGCCGCGCGCAAGCAGCAGGTTCGCAACGTTCGTGCACGCAATCAGCAGCACGAACGCCACCGCGCCCAGCAGCACGAGCAGCGCCGGCCGGATCGACTCTACCAGCACATTCCCCAGCGGCTCGACCGTCACGCGCCAGTCGCGCATCCCGGCATGGCTTTCGGAGATGCGGCGGGCGATTCCATCCATCTCGGCCCGCGCCTGCTCGACCGTAACGCCGGGCTTCAGCCGCGCAAACACGCCGAGCCGCCGCTCGTCCCGCGGCATGCCCCGCAGCTCCTGGTCGGGCCACGGCACGAAGGCTTCCTCGGGAGTGGGGAACCAGAAATCGCGCGCGAGCACGCCGATCACGGTGTAGGCCAACCCGTCCACCATGTACGTCTTGCCCGTGATGTTCGGGTCCGCGCCCATGCGGCGCCGCCAGAAGCCGTCGGTGATGACGAGCACGTTCTGCCGCCCGCCGCTCGCTTCCGCCGGGGAGAAGAGGCGGCCGATCTGCGCCTTCGCGCCGAGCATGGTGAAGAAGTTCGTCGTCACGCGCATCCCGGGAATCTGCTCGGGCTCGCCCAGGCCGGTGAGCGTGCCCGTGCCGGGCTCGTGCAGCGACATGTCCTCGAACAGCGTGGCCTGTTGCTTCCAATCGGAAAACGTCGCGCCGGAGACGGGGGACCGGCTCCACCCCTCGCGCACGTTGTTCTCCCACAGCACCACGATGCGGCCGGGGTCCTTGTACGGCAGGGGCCGCAGCAGCACCGCGTTGACCACCGAGAAAATCGCCGTGTTCGCTCCGATGCCGAGCGCCAGCGCCAACAGAGCGACCAGCGTGAAGCCGGGATTCTTCCGGAGCGTCCGAACAGCGTAACGTATGTCCACAAAACCTCCCTACTCGCAGCGAAGCGCGATCATGGGGTCCACGTGCGCGGCGCGGCGCGCGGGGATGTAAGCCGCCGCGATTGCGGCAGCGCAGAGCAGCGCGGCGGTGGCCAGGTAAGCCGCGGGATCCGTCGCCCGCACGCCGAACAGCAGCGTCGAGATCAGCCGTGTGACCGCCAGCGCGCCCGCAATGCCCACCGCGAGCCCGCCGGCGAGCACGAGCGCCACGTCGCGCATCACCATGCCCCGCACCGCGCCGGCCGTCGCGCCGAGCGCCATGCGGATCCCGATCTCGCGCGTGCGCTGCTCGACCGCGAACGCGACCACGCCATAGATGCCCGCGGCCGCGAGCATAAGCGCCAGCGCGCCCATCCCCGCCGCGAGCGAAGCGAGCAGCCGTTCCTGCGAGAGCGCCGAGTCGAGGAAGACGCGCAGCGTCTGGCCTTCGCTCACCGGAAGATCGCGGTCGAGCTCTCGTATGCGCGCGCGGACGGCGCCGAGCACAGGAGCCGCCGGCCCCGCGGTCCGCATCTCGAGCGTCGCGTCCCCGAACGCACGCCCTGCGATCGGGATATAGAACCCGGGCCGTTTCTCGTCGCGGAAATTCCGGAATTTCCCGTCGCGGACCACGCCCACCACTTCGTAGGCGTCCCCCGCGTTGCCTGAAGGCGCGCCTCGCCGGAACTGCTTGCCGATCGGGTCCGCGCCGGGAAAGAACTCGCGCGCGAACATCTCGTTGATCACGGCCCCGCGCACGTCGCGTGCATCGAAGTCCCGCCCGCGCACGAGCGGAACGCCCGCGATGTTGAAGTATCCGGACGAGACGGCGTTAAAGTCCACCTGCATCTCGGGGTGGTTCGCCGCCGACACGTCCGTTCCGCCGCGCCTGCCGCGCCACGGCACGATCCACACCAGCGCCGCGCTGCGCACGCCGGGCACGGTTCGGACGCTCTCGAGCACGCGCGGATAGAACCGCTTCGTCTCCGTCTCGTCGAAACCGCGCGAGGCGAAATCCAGCGTCATGAGCGCAATATCGTCTTGCGCCTTCGCGGTGACGTGCTCGGCCCGCGCGTTCTGCAACGTTCGGACGAACAGCGCCGCGCCGGCCACCAGCACCACCGAGAACGCAATTTGCGCCGCCACGAGCGCGCCGCGAAGCCGGAAGTGCCCGCCGCCATCGGTCTTCATCCCCGTGACGAGGCTGCTGCGCGAAGCCTGAATCGCGGGCGCAAGCCCGGACGCGATCCCCGTCGCCACGGTCACCGCGAAGCAGAACCCGAACACGCGGAAGTCGAACCCGGGATCGAGCGCCAGCCGGATCCCGAAGGGCTGCTGGAACTGCTCGAGAAAACCCGCCACCCACGCCGCCACGAGCAGCCCCGCCGCGCCGCCCATCGCGGAAACCAGCAGGCTCTCGATAAGCAGTTGCCGCACGATCCGCCCGCGCCCCGCCCCGAGCGCCAGCCGCACCGCAAGTTCCCTGCGCCGCTTCGACGCCCGCGCCAGCATCATGTTCGCGATGTTGAAGCACGCGATGAGCAGCACTAGCCCCACCGCCGCCATCAGCGCGCCGAGCACCGTGACCACCGAGCCGCGCCGCCCCGGCCAGAAGCGCGCCTGCGCGACCGGCAGCAGCGTCGCCGTGAGCCTGACCTCGCGGTCTGGACGCTCCCGGTCAAGCCGCGCGCCCAGCACCGCCGCCTCCGCCCGCGCTTCTTCGAGGGTCACGCCCGGCTTCAGCCGCGCCGTGACCAGGTACGACTGCATACCCCAGGAGCGCATGATGTCGTACCGGTCCATCGCCGGGACGGCCTGCCGGAACGACGCAACCGGGACCCACACCGAGGGTGGCTCATCCCAATCCATCACGATGCCGCGAAAGTCCTCCGGCGCGACTCCGACTATGGTGAACGTCCCCGTGCCCACGCGAAGCGTCCGGCCGATCGCCTGCGGATCGCCGTTGAGCCGCCCCTGCCAGAACCCGTGGCTGATCACGGCAACCGCCTCGTTCGCATCGCCCGGCCCGAGCAGCCGCCCCGCGGCCGCGCCGAGCCCGAGCACGCGGAAATACTCGGGACTCACGAGCTCGCCCGAAACGCTCTCTGCCGCGCCGCCGGGCCGCGTCAGCACCGGCACCCGCAGATACGCCGTCATCGCCGCGAACGACCGGCTGTTCGCTTTGTGGTATTCAAACTCCGGATACGAGCACGGAGTGAAATACGAGGTATCCGCGGCGCCTTGCTGATAGAGGGAAACAAGCCGCCCCGGCTCGTGCGCCCGAAGCGGCTTCAGAAGGACCGAATCGACGAAGCTGAAGATCGCCGTGTTCGCGCCGATGCCCAAAGCGAGCGACAGCGCGGCCACGGCGGTAAACCCCGGGCTGTTCCGCAGCACACGGAGCCCGTACCTCACATCCTGAAACATGTTCATGTGGGGCAGGCTCCCGGCCGGCCCGGCGGACTAATCCGTAGCCCCGGCCGGAATATCCGCGCTCTCCTCGACGACGCGCCCGTCGAACAGGTGAATCGACCGGTCCGCATACGCCGCATACCGCGGGTCGTGCGTCACCATAATGATGGTCGCCCCCGCCCGGTGCAGCTCACGCATCAGGTCCATCACCGCCTCGCCGTTCTTCGAGTCGAGGTTTCCGGTCGGCTCGTCCGCCAGCAGGATCAGCGGATCGCCCACCAGCGCGCGCGCCACCGCGACGCGCTGCTGCTGGCCGCCCGAGAGCTGCGCCGGATAGTGCTTCATCCGGTGCGACATCCCGACGCGCTCGAGCGCCGCCTGGCACCGCTTCTTCCGCTCGCTCGACGGCATCCCGCGATACGTCAGCGGCAGCTCGACGTTCTCGTACACCGTGAGGTCGCCGATCAGGTTGAACGCCTGGAAGATGAACCCGATTTCCCGGTTGCGGATCCTGGCCCGCTCGCTCGCCTTCAGGTTTTCGACGGCCTTGTTGTTAAGGATGTACTGTCCGCCGGTGGGCGAATCGAGCAGCCCCAGAATGGACAGCAGCGTGGATTTGCCGCACCCGGACGGCCCGGCGATCGAAATGTACTCGCCGCGCTTGACCTCGAGGTGAATGCCATCGAGCGCGTGCGTCTCCATCTCGTCGGTGAGAAACACCTTCGTCACGCCTTCAAGGCGAATGAGGACTTCATTGTTGTTCATCGCGAACTCCCTCAATCAGTTCAACCGGATGCGTTCGTGCGCATCCCAGGCGGACATATCCGACAGCACTACCTGGTCGCCCACCCGCAGTCCTTCGAGTATCTCGATCGTATTCACCGAGCTGCGGCCCAGCTTCACCTGCACGCGGGTCGCGCCCCTGTTGTCCGGATCCAGCTTGAACAGGCTGATCTGGCTGTTCGGCTGGCCGAAGGTCGGCCGGCCCACGTAAAGTACATCGTTCAACTTCTCGATCTCAATCGTTCCATCGACGCTCAGGTCGGGCCGCGCGCCCTGCGGCAGCTCGCCCTCGAGCTTTACGTCCACCGTCACGGTGCCGTTCTGCGCCGCCGGATCGATGCGCGACACCTTCCCGTTGATGATGCCGTTGCGCGTATCCACCGAAGCGAGCTGCCCGAGCGCCACGTCCTTGGCCTGCGTCTCCGGAATCTTCAGCTCGGCTTTCAGGTTCTCCGGCTGCACTACCTTGCACAACAGCGTGCCCGCCGTGACGCGCTGCCCCACATCCACAAGCATCTGCGTCAGGATTCCACGCACGCCCGCCCGCACTTGCAGCATCTTGACCTGGCTCTGCTTCAACTCGTACATCGCCCGGAGCTGCTCCACGGTCGCGGCCTGCACGGCAAGCTGCGCCTCGATGGCCTCGATGCCGATCTTGAGCCGTTCCTTCTCGATCTGGTCGCGGTTCGCCCAGTCCTCGGCGGACGCCTTCGACTTCAGAGCCGTGAGCTGCGGCGTCAGTCCCAGCTTGAGCAGCTCGGCATCCCGCTCCGCTTCGGCCTGCGCTTTGTGCGCCTCGGTCTCGACGGTCGCGGCGGAGGACTGCTGGTTCAGCCGGTCGCTCTTGAGCTTCACCCGCAGGTTGTTCAGCTCGGCCTCGGCGGCTTTGAGCTTCCACTTCGCATCCACCAGCGCCTGTTGCAGCTCGGGATTGCTCAACACCAGCAGTAGCGTGTCCGGAGTAACCGCCACGCCGGGCAGCGCCAGCCGCTGCTCGATGCGGCCGTCCGTCATCGCCGGGATCGACCATGGCGTCTCGGGAACCAGCGTCCCCAGCCCCCGCACCTGCCGCAGCATCGGCCCGCGCTTGACGGTGTCGAGCCACACCTGCGCGCGCTCCACACTCGGGGCAGCCGGCTTCAAATCCATCAGAACCTTGGTCACAACTCCCACTGCCGCCAGAACTACGACCGCGATGATGATCTGCCGGATCTTTTTCTTCCGCGCCGCTGATTTCCGTGGAACGTCCATATCAATCTCAGATTACAGCTACGCAAGTACCCTTCCATCTGTTCCCGGCGCGGGCAAAATCAACTCCTGTAATCCTTTCCGAAGCTTAGACGAGCGACGCGCCGATTCGTCCTGCCCGCCCTGTGTCCGATTCTGGGACGCTCCTGTTCGGAAACGCCCTGAGCATCAGGGCCGCTACTCCTCGTAAAATGTTAAGGATGCCCCGGCCCCCCGTTGACGAGCAGATTGCTTACATCAGGAAGGGCCTGACCGAGCTGATCCGCGAAGAGGACCTCCGCGAGCGCCTCGTCCAGGCCGAAAAGGAGGACCGGCCCCTGCGCGTCAAAGTCGGCTTCGACCCCACCGCGCCCGACCTCCACCTCGGCCACACCGTCCTGATCCGCAAAATGAAGCATTTCCAGGATCTTGGCCACACCGTCTTCTTTGTGATCGGCGACGGCACCGGCAAGATCGGCGACCCCACGGGCCGCAACATCACCCGCCCGCCGCTCTCCCGCGAGGACATCGAGCGCAACGCCGAAACTTACCGCCAGCAGGTCTTCAAAATCCTCGACCCCGCCAAGACCATGGTCAGGTTCAACAGCGAGTGGCTCGATCCGCTGCGGTTCGAGGATATCATCCGCCTGGCTGCCAAATACACGGTCGCGCGCCTGCTCGAGCGCGACGATTTCGCCAAGCGCTTCAAAGAGGGAATCGCCATCTCGGTTCACGAGCTGATGTACCCGCTCGCCCAGGCCTACGATTCCGTGTTCCTCCATGCCGATGTCGAGCTGGGCGGCACGGACCAGAAATTCAACCTGCTCGTGGGCCGCGAAATCCAGCGCGACTTCGGCCAGCCGCCCCAGATCGTAGGCACCACGCCGCTGCTCGAAGGCCTCGACGGCGTCAATAAGATGTCGAAATCCCTCGGCAACTACGTCGGCATAACCGAAACGCCGCAGGCCATGTTCGCCAAGCTCATGTCCATCAGCGACGCCCTCATGTTTCGCTACTACGAGCTGCTGACGGACACGACCACCGCCGGGATCGCGGCTCTCAGCGAGCGCATCAAGAGCGGCGCCCTGCACCCGATGCAGGCCAAGATGGACCTGGCGCGCACGATCGTGGCGGATTTCCACGGCCAGGCGCAAGCGCAGGCCGCGCAGGACGAATTCACGAAGGTCGTCCGCCGGCACGACATGCCGTCCGACGTAGAAACGGTCGATCTGCCGGACGGCGTCCGCGCCTCCAACGGCATCCGCCTCGACAAGCTGCTCGCCAAAACCGGCCTGGCCGGTTCCGTAACCGACGCCACGCGCAAGATCAAAGCCGGGGCGGTCGAAGTGGATCGCGTCCGCCACACCGAGCTCACCATCCCCGACGGCACCCGCGTCCTGACCCTGCAAGTGGGAAGAAAGTGGAAACGTGTCAGAATCCCTTAACATGACAGCCCGCCGCCGCTTCGTCTGGAAACTGAAGAACCGCGAGCTGCAACTCGGCGACCGCACCCTCCTCGTCGGCGTCCTGAACGTGACGCCGGATTCGTTCTCCGACGGCGGCAGGTTCTACGACCCCGACCGCGCCTACGCCCGGGCGCTCGCGCTTGAAGAGCAGGGCGCCGACGTCATCGATATTGGAGCCGAATCCACGCGTCCCGGCTCGCAGCGCGTCAACGAAGCCGAAGAGAAGCGCCGGCTCATGCCCGTGCTCAAGCGCCTCAGAAACCGGCTGAGCGTACCGATCTCGATCGACACCTACAAAGCGGCGGTCGCCGAAAACGCGCTCGACCTCGGGGCCGAGATCATCA
The DNA here is from genome assembly GCA_050261515.1 of Acidobacteriota bacterium. Taxonomy (GTDB): domain Bacteria; phylum Acidobacteriota; class Terriglobia; order Bryobacterales; family Bryobacteraceae; genus JBLNDJ01. Next base: position 223,615 of record JBLNDJ010000060.1, read on the forward strand.
ACGACCCGACCGGCCTCACCTTCGACCCGCTGCTCGCCAAAGTGGCGACGCAGTACGACGCCGGCCTGATCCTGAACCATATGCGCGGCGCGCCCGAGACCTGGGCCAAGCTGCCGCCCATCCCGGACGTGGTCGGAACCGTCCGCCAGGACCTTGAAGCCTGCGCGCACCGCGCGCGCCTGGCGGGTCTGGACCGCTCGCGCATCGTCATCGACCCCGGCCTCGGCTTCGGAAAGCGCGGCGAGCAGAATTTCGAAATTCTGGCCCGCCTCTCCGCCCTGGGCGACATCGAGACGCCCATCATGGTCGGCCCCTCGCGCAAGCAGTTCCTGAAGCAACCGGAAGACCGCCTGACCGAATTCGCCACCGCCGCCGCCGTCACCGCGGCGATCTTCGCCGGTGCGCACCTCGTGCGGGTGCACGATGTCGAAGCGATGCGGGCGGTCGTGACCATCGCCGACGCCATCGCCCGCAGCGCCCGCCTGGAATAGCCAGCGGGATTACCCGCGGATTGCGCGCCGCCTCGAGCCGGCCGTCACAGTTGCGACCTCGTCCAGGCTTCGAGAAAATCCTTGCCGTGATAGCGGATGGTCCGGTCGTCGACCACCTCCGCGCCCGTTTTGCGCCCTGCGTCGATCCCGAGCGAATTGCGCGTCGTGTACTCGATCTCGACCGTCACCGGGCCGGCGATCCTGTACGGCCGCACCGTCCCGATCTTCGCCATCGCCAGGCGCGCATGCTCCTGGATGCTCCGCCGCGCCGCCTCGGCCGATAGCGTGAGGCAGACGTGGCGCCCGAGTCCCTCCTTCACCGCGGCGGTCTCGGCATCGGGAATAATCGCGCGCAGCTCCGCTACCGCCGCGTTGTCGCCGGAAAGAAAGATGACCGGCGTATCGAACGCGCCCGCCAGCGCCGCGCGCGTTTCCGTCTCGCCCACGGCCTTCCCGTTCACGCGCATGTTCTGGATCCCGAGCGAGCTGTAGCTGTGCGCCATAATCCCGCCCCGGACGTTCGCCATCGCGTGCTGCCCGAGAAACGCGATGGCGGCGTACTTCCGCTCGAGCGTCATCGTGACGCCGAGCCCGCCCATCAGGAGTTTCGCCCGCGGATGAATCGTGAGCGCCGAGAGCGATGCGCTGCCGCCGTGCCCGTCCCAGACCACGACTTCATCGGCGCCGCCCTCGAGAAACCCCTGAACGGCCGCGTTGACTTCGCCGGCCAGCAGCGCCCGCAACTCCGGGTCTTTCGAGTCGGTCTGCTCCTGGCGGCAGATCCCGGCCACGCCCTCCGCATCCGTAATCAGGAAGATGGAACGCTTCGCCTGCGGCCACAAAGGTACGGCAACAAGGAGTGCAAGTGGAAGAAGTCGCATGGCGGTAGTATACGACGCCGCCCGCCTCACGCCTTCGGATGCGCCTTGTCATACACGCGCATCAGGTCCGTCAGCGAAACCTGCGTGTACTTCTGCGTCGTCGAAAGCCGCGCGTGCCCGAGCAGCTCCTGAATCGACCGCAAGTCCGCGCCATCGGCGAGCAGGTGCGTCGCAAACGCGTGCCGGAAGCTGTGCGGATGAAGCGAGTTGTCCCCGTTCAGCGCCCGCTCGTACAGCTTCACGATCCCGTACACGCCCCGCGTCGTCAACCGCTTCCCAAGATAGTTGACAAAGAGAGCCGTCTCCCGCGGATCGCCCGCGTGCCGCTCCTTGAGATACCGTTCGAGCGCCGCCGCGGTCTTCACGCCGAACGGAACCTGCCGCTCCTTGCGGCCTTTGCCGCGAACAAGCATCCACTTTTCGGCCAGGTCCACGTCGCTCAGGTTCAGCCCGGCCAGCTCGCTCACCCGCACGCCGCACCCGTACAGCACCTCGAACAAGGCCACGTCGCGAGCCGGAAACGGCCGCTCCACCTTGCCGGCCGCGATCTGGTCCAGCAGCCGGTTGGTTTGCTCGGCCGTCATCACGCGCGGCAGCGTCGTCGGCGCTTTCGGCGTACGGACCAGCCGCGCCAGGTTCGCCTCCACCACACCGCGCCGCACCAGGAACTCGAAGAACGAACGCACCGCCGCCAGTTTCCGCCGCATGGTCACCGGCGTCAGCCGCTGCCTGTACAAATCTCCCAGCCACTCACGGAGCAGGAGCATGTCCAGCTGGGCCGGCGCGGGCGGCGAGCCGTCCGGAGGCGTCAGGTATGCGAGGAACTGTTCAAGATCCGAACTGTAGGAACGAAGCGTGTGGGGGGATGCGTTCTCGCGCGAAAGCTCGGCGAGGAACTGCTCGATGTGTGCCGAAAGCTCCGACAAGGTATGGAGCGGGAGACGGGATTCGAACCCGCGACATCGACCTTGGCAAGGTCGCACTCTACCAACTGAGTTACTCCCGCTTGCGCCTCTCATTCTCCCTCGACCCGGGCGCCTCTGTCAATTGCGCTGGGAACGACTGCCGGCCACGCGGTAATGGTACGTTCCGGAACCAACAATCGAGTTCAAAAATGATTTTGTAATTTTGTGAGATCCCTTTATCTCTTCAAGCACTTACATTGAGTAAATCTTGTTGCAATACAGCGCCACTTCTGTGCTATAGTGACGTTCCGCTAGGGCATCCGAGAGAATAGGAAGTCTGGGGGTTGCGGCTGTTCCCCGCCGGCGGAACCACTCCGACAAATGCGGGCGTAGTGCAGTTTTCCACAAGTGTGGAAAACATGTGGAAAAGGAGTGCTTGTAGTGTCCGGTGAATCTATGAACGCTTGGGAATTGATCAAATCGAGGCTCGCCTCCAAACTCAGCACGGAAGCTTTCCAGAACTGGTTCGGCCCGACGGCGCTTCGCGAAGCCGACGGCGCCACCCTATCGGTCTGGGTTTCGAGTGAGCCCGCCAGGCGCTACATCGAGCAGGAATACTCCGAGCTTGTCCGTTTCACGATCCAGGAGCTTGGAATGCCCTTCCAGAGTGTCGTCTATGAAGCGGCCGCCGCGGCCGCCGGAGCCGGAGGGCACCAGACCTTAACACCTGTTGAGAACGAAGTCGTGTTCCAGAAGGCCGCCACGCATCTCAACCCGCGGTTCACCTTCGACTCCTTTGTCGTCGGCTCCTGCAACCAGTTCGCGCACGCCGCCGCCAAAGCCGTCGCTACCATCCCCTCCCGGCGTTACAACCCGTTGTTCATCTACGGCGGCGTGGGTATGGGTAAGACACACCTGATGCACGCCATCGGGCGCTCGCTGATGGACAACTACAGCTCCATGCGCATCGTCTACACCTCGAGCGAGCGCTTCATGAACGAGATGATCACGAGCATCAAGCTCCAGAAGATGCCGCTCTTCCACCAGCACTACCGCTCGGCCGACGTGCTGCTGATCGACGACATCCAGATCCTCGGCCGCAAGGAAGGCACCCAGGACGAGTTCTTTTACACCTTCAACGAGCTTTACGAGAACCAGAAGCAGATCGTGATCTCGAGCGACTCGCCCCCCAAGGAAATTCCCGGCCTGTTCGAGCGCCTACGGTCGCGTTTCGAGTGGGGCCTTATGGTGGACATACAGCCGCCCGACCTCGAAACCAAAATGGCAATCCTCGATAAGAAGGCGGAATCGGAAGGCGTCAGGCTCCCCGAGGACGTTCGCATCTTCATCGCGACTCGAACCAAATCCAACGTGCGCGAACTCGAAGGCGCGCTGGTCAAGCTCATCGCCTATGCGTCCATGACCGGCGAGAACATCACGCTCCCAATGGCCCAGCAGGCGCTCAAGCACCTGGTGCACAGCGTCGAACGCAAGATCACCATCGACTCGATCATCCGCGCCGTGGCAGGCAAGTACAACCTGCAGCCGGCCCAGCTCAAACAGAAGAGCAACCGGCGTGAGATCGCGCGCCCGCGCCAGGTCGCTATGTACCTCACCAAGGAACTCACGCAGGCCTCTCTGCCCGAGATCGGACGGGCCTTCGGTGGCAAGCATCACACCACCGTGCTCCACTCGATCCATCGCATCGAAGAGCTCCGCCAGAAAGACACGGACGTCAACAGGTTGGTTCAGAGCCTAATCGACTCAATCAATTGAGCTTAGACGGATTTTCACAGCGAGGCTCCAAAAAGGCCTCTGAGTTTGGTGGATGGCGTCCAAAAGGGCCCCGGAATCCACCCCGGTACAACGGTTATCAACAGTGTTCGGTAGCGGGAAAGCGGCAGAATTTTGTATAATTTAGAGAGAAACTGACATACTCACAGCCCCTACGAATGCTGTTCCTGTATTTGAGGTATTGTAGAGAGCGGTTTTAAGACGTTTACCGCAGGGAGAGCGAGCGATGGAATTCACCGTCAACAAGGCAGATCTGGTTCGGGAACTAAACCTTTCGCAAGGGGTCGTGGAGAAGCGGACGACTATCCCGATTCTCTCGAATGTCCTCATGGAGACCCAGGGGGACCGTGTGCAGTTGACCGCGACCGACCTGGAACTCGGCATCCGGGCGTCCTTCCCCGCCAAGATCACGCGCGAAGGCGCGGGCACAGTGCCCGTACGGCGGCTGCTCGATTACGTCCGTTTGTTGCCCGATTCGGGCCTTACGCTGAAGTTCCTGGAGAACGACTGGGCCAGCATCACCTGCGGGCGCTCGCGCACGCGCATAGCGGGAATTTCGCGCGAGAGTTTTCCGGAGCTGCCGCAGATGCCGGACGTAGTGGCGGAGATTCCGGTTCCGCTGCTTACGTCGATGATCGCGAAAACCGTGTTCGCCATCTCGTCGGAGGAGTCGCGCTTCACCCTCAACGGCGCGCTGCTTCAGCTCAAGCCTGACGGGATGCTCATGGTGGCCACCGACGGGCATCGCCTGGCATACGTCGAGGTCCCCGATGGCGTGCCGGGCATAAAGACTCCCTATCGCGGGCTGCTGCCCCGGAAGGCCATGGGCGAGATTCTGAAGCTCGCCGGTGAGAGCGGCCAGGATGCTGTCGTGAAATTCGCCGGCGACGACAATCACCTGTTCTTCGCTCTTGGCGACCGGCTCCTGATCAGCCGCAAGCTTACCGGCACGTTCCCTGATTTCGAGCGAGTGCTGCCGAAGGACCACAAGATCACCGTGACGCTGCCCAAGGACGAGATACGGGCCGCGGTCGAGCGCGTCTCGCAGTTCGCCGACGAGCGCTCCCGCGCCATTCGCATGCAGCTCTGCCCGGGCGAGGTCAAAGTTTTTTCGTCGATTTCCGAAACCGGCGAGAGCGAAGAGGCGGTGCCCGCCGAGTACGAAGGCACCTCGCTCGAGATCGGTTTCAACGCGCAGTACCTGCTTGAATTCCTGCGCTCGATTTCAGAGGAGCGGGTGGTGTTCCTGTTCAAGGACCCGCACAGCGCGGCTGAGGTGCGGCCGGCTGCCGCCGAGGGCGGCGAGCTCCGCGAGCATTACCGCTACATCGTGATGCCCATGAGGATTTGAGGCGCCGCGCGTCCTCCTCCCTAAATTTCCGTAAGAGGTGCTATGGCAACAAATTCGCAGCCCAATAATGGTCAGGACAGAACGTACGATTCCAGCAGCATCAAGGTGCTTGAAGGCCTGGAAGCGGTGCGTCTGCGCCCCGCCATGTACATCGGTTCGACCGGTGTGACGGGCCTGCACCATTTGGTCTACGAGGTAGTGGACAACTCGGTGGACGAGGCGCTGGCCGGATACGCCAACGAAATCACGGTCACGATCCTCAGCGACAACTCGATCAGCGTGGTCGATAACGGCCGCGGTATTCCGGTGGACATGCACGCGGAGGAAGGCGTCTCGGCGGCCGAAGTCGTCATGACGAAGCTGCACGCCGGCGGCAAGTTCGACACCAACAGCTACAAAGTCTCGGGCGGGCTGCACGGCGTCGGCGTGAGCTGCGTGAACGCGCTCTCCGAGTCGCTCGAGCTCGAGATCTGGCGGCCGAAGCCCGGCCAGGAATCCGGGCCGAGCTACACCTGGGTCCAGGAGTACGAGCGCGGCGTCCCCAAAGCGCCGCTCGAAATGAAGGGCAAAGCCGGCCGTAAGACCGGCACGAAGATCACCTTCAAGCCGGATCCGACCATCATGGTCGCCACCGAGTACAGCTACGACATCCTGTCGCAGCGCCTGCGCGAGCTGGCGTTCCTCAACAAGGGCCTCAAGATCACGCTCGTCGACGAGCGCGTCGATCCGCCGAAATCCCACGAGTTTTTCTACAGCGGCGGCATCTCCGAGTTCATCAGGCACCTGAACAAGGGTAAGAACGTCCTGCACGACAAGCCGATTGCCTTCGAAGGTACGCGCGAGCTGCCCAACGGCGGCGTGCTGGCCATGGAAGTCGCCTTCCAGTACAACGACAGCTACAGCGACACGATTTTCAGCTTTGCCAATAACATCAACACCGTCGATGGCGGCTCGCACCTGACCGGCTTCCGCAGCGCCCTCACGGGAACCATCAACCGTTACGGCCAGCAGGCCGGGCTGTTCAAGGACGTGAAGGAGAATCTCTCGGGCGACGACGTCCGCGAGGGCCTCACCGCCGTGGTCAGCGTAAAGCTGCCGCAGCCGCAGTTCGAAGGACAGACCAAGGGCAAGCTGAATAGCGACATCGGCGGCTTTGTCACAGCGTTCGTGAACGACCGTCTGGGCGAGTACTTCGAGAAGAACCCGTCGGTGGCGAAGAAAATCGTCGGCAAGGCGATCGATGCATCCCGGGCCCGCGAGGCGGCGCGCAAGGCGCGCGATCTCACCCGGCGCAAGGGCGCGCTCGATTCGGGCGGCCTGCCCGGCAAGCTCGCCGACTGCCAGGAGAAGGACCCGCTGCGCTGCGAACTCTTCCTGGTCGAGGGCGAATCGGCCGGCGGCACCGCCAAAATGGGCCGCGACCGCCGCTACCAGGCGATTTTGCCGTTGCGCGGCAAGATCCTGAACGTCGAGAAGGCCCGCACCGATAAGATGCTCAGCCACGAGGAAATCCGTACGATGATTACGGCCCTCGGAACAGGCATCCGCGATGACTTCGATATCAGCCGGCTGCGCTACTCGAAGGTCATCATTATGACCGACGCCGACGTGGACGGCTCGCACATCCGCACGCTGCTGCTCACGTTCTTCTACCGCCAGATGGGGGAGCTGATCGCGAACGGCAACGTCTACGTGGCTCAGCCGCCGCTCTACCGCATCAAGAAGGGCAAGAACGAGCGGTATATCAAGAACGAAGATGAGTTTGTTCGCGAAGTGCTCCGGCGCGCGACCGAGAACGTCGCGGTGGAGATTGACGGCGGGCAGCGGCTCGAAGGAGCCGAGCTGCGGTCGTTCCTGAACTCCCTCAGCGAGTACCAGCAGTTGTTCGCGCGCGTCGAGCGCAAGCTGCGCGACGCCCGCGTTGTCGAGATCCTTTCGAACCCCGAGCTGAAGATCGATTCGAAGGCGGATTTCGGCGGGCGCGAAAACGTGGCGGCGCTCTACGAGGCCGTTAAGGCGGCCGGCATCAAGCCCGAGCTGAAGCGCGACGAGGAACACTCCTCCTGGTCGGTTAGCTTCCACGACCATACGCAGGCCGAGCGCAACATCGACATCCAGCTCGCCGCCTTGCCCGAGTACAGGCGCCTGCGCGCGGTGGCCAAACAGATCGGGCGCTACAACCGCCCGCCGTTCGTTGTGGTGAAGGACAGTTCGCGCGAGACGCGCTCCAACTGGGCCGAGCTGCTCGATCACGCCAAAGCCGAAGGCATGAAGGACGCGCAGGTACAGCGCTATAAGGGGCTCGGCGAGATGAACGCCGAGCAGTTGTGGGAGACCACAATGGATGCCGAGCGCCGCACGCTGCTTCAGGTGCGCTCGGAAGACGCCGTCGAAGCCAACGAGATCTTCACGACCCTGATGGGCGAGGACGTCGAGAACCGCCGCAAGTTCATCGAAGAGAACGCGCTCGACGTCCGCAACCTCGACGTCTAGACAAACAAACAGCCAAGAGGGGACGGGCAACCTTTTTGCGAATTTGCAAAAAAGGCGTCTGTCCCCTTTTTGTTGGCGCTAAAAACCTAAACACCCCTGTGTCGTAGTTCAACATAGTGCGGGTTAGTGTTACGACGCGACTTACCAGCTTCCAGCCGGACGCGATGCGGCAATTCTCAATAACAGCCGGCGGCCGATCTTAGCAGAATCCCCAATTGACGGGCATTTCGTAAATGGCTGCTAAGTTGCCAAACAAACTATTCCCCTCTCCGCCTTGTAAGTCACGCGACGCGAACCTCGCGGCCAGTGCTACTTTCCTCCCTCGGCGGCGAGGGGTTTCTCTACTCTTTAACCTAGTTGAATAATAACTGCGTTAAATAACACACCGGGTTAAGCGATTTCGCCCACTTTCCTGCCGCGTCCTTCGCGCGCGCGTTGAGCCTGTGGAACTTACCGTTGCGCGCGAGATGGACTCCAAACTGCCATGCCCGGTGCGGCATGCGCGAAACGGCGTCGGCAATCGAGGAGTTTCTCGGAACCACGCACGTCTTTGCTCTCGCGCTCACGAACCTGCTCGAAGCGAGCATTCTGCGCGAGATCGCCGGCGCGCAGCTCACCGGCGCACAAATGAAAGCCCTCAAACTGATCGCGCGCGCCGAAGCGCAGACGATCGGTGATGTCGCGGCGTTCCTCGGCGTCAGCGACGCCGCGGCGTCGAAGACCGTAGACCGGCTGGTCCGGCGCAGGCTCGTCCGGCGCACCGAGCGCGAGCAGGACCGCCGCGCCAATGAACTGGCCCTTACAACCGCCGGCACGCGCATTATCAGCCAATACGAGGCCGTGCGCGAAAGACGCCTGGCGGAGGTCTTCCGCGAGGTCCCCTCGAAGGAGCTCGAGAAGGCCGCCTCGCTGCTCGGCCGCATTGCCGAAAATATCGCGCAAGCCGCCGGCGTGCCCCGCCGCAGTATCGGAGAAAACTCATGACCGAGATCGCAATGACGATGAAGTACCAGCGGGAAGCCGATCCCGGGTGGTCCGCTCATATACGCGAACTGCCCGGGTGCGAGCGTGTTTCCTCGTGCATCCAGTGCGGCACCTGCTCGGGCACCTGCCCGATGTCGATTTACATGGACTACACCCCGCGGCGCATCATCTCGCTCATCCGCGAGGGCTTCAAGGAGGACGCACTCGGCTCGAAAACCATCTGGCTGTGCGCGTCGTGCTACTCGTGTACGGTCGAGTGTCCCCAGCAGGTGCACATCACCGACGTGATGTACACGCTGAAACGCGAGGCCATCCGCGAGAAGAAGTTCCCGGCGCGGTTCCCGATCCCGGTGCTGGCGCGAGAGTTCTACGCGATCGTCAAGCGCCGCGGCCGCAGCTCCGAGATTCCGCTCGTGCTGCGAATGGCGCTCAAGTCGAACCCGTTCATCCTGCTCACGATGATGAAGTCCGGCTGGGACCTGTTCCGCACAGGCCGCATCTCGCTCAAGTACGAGCGCATCAAGCAGGCGGACAAGCTCGAAAAGGCGCTCTCCGCGACCAAGGAGGTGGCCTGATGCCCGAAAAGAATGGTTATCTCTACTTCCCGGGCTGCTCGCTGCGCGCGACCGGCGCGGCCTACGAGGAGAGCCTGCTCGAAGTCTTCCGCGTGCTCGGCCTTCCGCTCGATGAGCTCGAAGACTGGAACTGCTGCGGCGCGACCTCCTATATGGCCGTCGATGAGGGCGCGGCCTTTCTGCTCTCGGCGCGCAACCTGTCGATCGCGGCCGAGAAGGACAACCGCGACCTGATGGCGCCGTGCGCGGCCTGCTACCTGGTGCTGCGCAAGACGCAGGATTACGTGAACCAGTATCCCGAGATCCGCGAGCGCGTCGAAGCCGGGCTGCGGACGGCGGAGCTGAAGCCGTTCGACGGCGTGAAGGTCCGGCACCCGCTCGAGATCCTTTACAACGACATCGGCCTGAAAGCGCTCAAGGACAAAGTGGTGCGCAAGTGGCAGGGCGGCAAAATCGCCTGCTACTACGGCTGCCAGGCCGTGCGGCCGTATCACGAGGTGGACCGGCCGCACAACCCGATGCGCATGGACGAGCTCATGAACGCCTGCGGCGCCCAGACCATCGACTACGCGCTCAAGACGAAATGCTGCGGCGGCTCGCTCACGGGCACCATCCACCAGGTCGGCGTCCGGCTGAGCGAACTGCTCATCCGTGAGGCCGTGCGCAAGGGCGCCGGGTGCATCGTCACCATCTGCCCGCTGTGCCAGTTCAACCTGGACACCTACCAGTCGGAGATGAAGCTCAACATTCCGGTCCTTTATTTCACCCAGGTGCTCGGCTGGGCGCTCGGAGGCGACGTGAAAAAGCTCGGCCTGAAGCGCTCGATTTCCGGCGCGGGCGCGATCAAGCAGTGGTTTTACAACCATCAGGAGGTGCGGGCGTGATGTCTGACATTCGAATCGGAGTCTACGTCTGCCACTGCGGGTCCAACATCGGCGCGGTCGTGGACTGCAAGGCCGTGGCCGAGTACGCGGGCGCGATGCAGCACGTCGTGGTCGCGCGCGATTACAAGTACATGTGTTCGGACCCCGGCCAGGACCTGCTCGTCAAGGATATTCAGGAGCACAAGCTGAACCGGATCGTGGTGGCGTCCTGTTCGCCGCATCTGCACGAGCACACGTTCCGCACCGCGACGGCCAAAAGTGGGCTGAACGAATTTTATATGCAGATGGTGAACATCCGCGAGCATGACTCGTGGGTGCACACAAACCGCGCCGCTGCCACTGAGAAAGCCAAGGACCTGGTGCGCGCGGCCGTGCGCCGCGTGGCGCTGCACACGGCGCTCCAGCGCGCGCGTGTGGACGTGCATCCCGATGTGCTCGTGGTCGGCGGAGGCATCGCCGGAATCCACGCGGCGCTCACGCTCGCCAACGCGGGCAAGAAGGTCTACCTCGTCGAGCGCGCCCCCACCATCGGCGGCCACATGGCGATGTTCGACAAGACTTTTCCCACACTCGACTGCGCTGCCTGCATCCTCACGCCGAAGATGTCGCAGGTCAAGGCCCACCCGAACATCACGCTGTGGAGTTACTCGGACGTTCAGAAGGTGGAAGGTTACGTCGGCAACTACAGCGTGCAAGTGCTGCGGCGCACGCGCTACATCCGCGAGGATCTGTGCTCGGGCTGCCAGCAGTGCATCGAAGGCTGCATCTACAAGCAGGCGAAGTTCGACGACGAGTTCAACCAGGGCCTCGGCAAACGCAGGCCGGTTTATCTCCCCTTCCCGCAGGCCGTGCCGCAGACGCCGGTCATCGACCCCGAGACCTGCATCATGTTCAAGTCCGGGAAATGCAAGAAGACCTGCGTCGATGCCTGCGAGCGCGGCGCGATCGACTTCGAGCTGAAGGACGAGGTGAAGGAGATCAAGGTCGGGACGATCATCGTCGCCACCGGCTTCCAGCCCTTCGAGGCCGAGCGCGTTCCCTACTACGGCTACGGGCGCTACCCGAACGTCTACACGTCGCTCGAAGTCGAGCGGCTGGTCAACGCCTCGGGCCCGACCTCGGGGCATGTCACCCTCCGCGACGGCAAGGAACCGAAATCGATCGGCATCGTCCACTGCGTCGGCTCGCGCGACGAGAACACGAACCGCTGGTGCTCGCGCGTCTGCTGCATGTACTCGCTGAAACTCGCGCACCTGCTCCAGGAGCACACCGGCGCCGAGATTTTCAACTTCTATATCGACATGCGCACGCCGGGCAAGGGCTTCGAGGAGTTCTACCAGCGCCTGCTCAAAGAGGGCGTGCACTTCGTTCGCGGGCGCGTTGCCGAAGTGACCGACTGGGCGCTCGACCCGAGCGAAGAGGGCAGGCTCGTGATTCGCGTCGAGGACACGCTGCTCGGCGTGGTGCGGCGCATCCCGGTCGATATGGTCGTGCTCTCGGTCGGCTTGGAGCCTCACAAGGACGCGCAGGATGTGCGGCGCATGTTCAACATCACCTGCTCGAACGAGGGCTGGTTCCTGGAGCGGCATCCGAAGCTCGCTCCGGTGAACACGTTCACCGACGGCATTTTCCTCGCCGGCGCGTGCCAGGGTCCGAAGGACATTCCGGACACGGTCGCGCAGGCCGGGGCCGCGGCCGCCGAGGCACTGGCGCTCATCGACGCGGGCCATGTGGAGCAGGAGCCGAACACGGCCTACGTGATCGAAGAAGAGTGCTCGGGCTGCAAGACCTGCGTCCCGCTCTGCCCCTACAGCGCAATCACGTTCAAGGCCGACGTCAGGAAGGCCGAAGTGAACCCGGCGCTGTGCAAGGGCTGCGGCACGTGCGTCGCGGCGTGTCCCTCGGGCTCGCTCCAGCAGCACCTGTTCGAGGACGCGGAAATTTTCGAGGAGATCGAAGGAGTGCTAGCCCATGTCTGAACTGGTCAACGTACAAACGGGCGGGTTTGAGCCGCGCATCGTCGCGATTTTCTGCAACTGGTGCACGTACCTGGCGGCCGATCTCGCGGGCACGTCGCGCATCAAGTACCCGCCGAATGCGCGCGTGGTCCGCGTGATGTGCTCGGGGCGCGTGGACCCGCAGTTCGTTCTCGACGCCTTCGCCAACGGCGCCGACGGCGTGCTCATCGGCGGCTGCCATCCGGGCGACTGCCATTACCAGGAAGGGAACTACAAAACGCTGCGGCGCGTGTCGTTGCTGAAACGCGTGCTGAAGGAAATGGGCATCGAAGAGGAGCGCTTCCGCCTGGAGTGGATCTCGGCGGCCGAAGGCGACCGCGTCCGCGTCGTGATGGAAGACATGGTGGCGAAGCTCAAGCAGCTCGGCCCGCTGAACCTCTCGCGCACCGCCGTCGTTCACGGCGCGGCCGAAATTGCCGAAGCGGAGGTGACTGCCTGATGAAGCCGAAAGTCGCTCTCTACTGGTGCGCGGCCTGCGGCGGCTGCGAAGAAGCGGTCGTCGATCTGGCCGAATCCATTCTCGACGTGACGGCCGCGATCGACATCGTCCTCTGGCCCGTCGCGCTCGATTTCAAGAAGGCCGACATCGAAGCCATGCCGGACCGCTCCATCGCCGCGGCCTTCATCAACGGCGCCATCCGCAACTCCGAGCAGGAAGAATGGGCGAAGCTCCTGCGCGAAAAATCGCAGGTACTGATCGCATTCGGCTCCTGCGCGCAGCTCGGCGGCATCCCCGGTCTTGCGAACCAGTCGAACCGCGAACTCATCTTCAACGCGGTCTACCGCGAAACCCCCAGCATGCAGAACGACAAGGGCGTGTTCCCCGAGCCGCAATCCAATTCGAACGGCCACAGGCTCACGCTTCCCGTGTTCTGGGACACGGTCCGCGCGCTCGATCAGGTCGTTGACGTCGATTATTACGTGCCAGGCTGCCCGCCCACCGCGAAGCTGCTTTCCGACACCGTCAACGCGCTGCTCGCGGGCAAGCTGCCGCCCAAGGGTTCCGTCATCGCGCCCGACCACGCGCTCTGCGTCGATTGCCCGCGCAAAGACACGAAGCCCGAGAAGCTCGAGATCAAGCGATTCCACCGCCCGTGGGAGATCCAGATCGACCACGAAAAATGCCTGCTCGCGCAGGGACTGCTCTGCCTCGGCGCGGCGACGCGCTCGGGCTGCGAGGCGCGCTGCATCGAAGGCAACATGCCCTGCACCGGCTGCTTCGGCCCCACGAGCCGCGTCCGCGATTATGGCGCGAAGGCGCTCTCGGGCATCGCGTCGCTCGCGGCGAGCAATGACGAAGCCGAGATCGAGACGATCCTGGCGGCCATCCCCGATCCGGTCGGCACGTTCTATCGCTACAGCCTGCCGGCTTCGATGTTGCAGAGGAGGAAGATGTGAGGAAGATCACGATCGATCCAGTGACGCGCCTGGAGGGCCACGGCAAAATCGAGATATTTCTCGACGCCCAGGGCGCGGTGGAGCGCGCGTACTTCCAGGTGCCCGAGCTGCGCGGCTTCGAGAAATTCGCGCAGGGGCGGCCGGTTGAGGACATGCCGCAGATCACCTCGCGCATTTGCGGCGTCTGCCCGACCGCGCACCACATGGCCGCCACCAAGGCCGTCGATGCGGTCTACCAGGTGACGCCCTCGCCCGCGGGCCGCAAGATCCGCGAGCTGATCTACTCCGCGTTCATAGCCGAGGACCACGCGCTGCACTTCTATTTCCTCGGCGGACCGGATTTCGTCGTCGGCCCGCAAGCGCCCGCGGCCGAGCGCAACGTGCTCGGCGTGGTGGCGAAAGTCGGGCTCGAAGCCGGCAAGACGGTCATCTCGATGCGCCGCAAGCTGCGCGCTCTGATAGGCCTCGCGGGCGGCAAGCCCGTGCATCCTGTGTTCGGCCTGCCGGGCGGCGTGGCCAAGCGCCTCACCGAAGACGACCGCAAGCAGTTCCAGTCCGTCGCCGCCGAGGCGGTGGAGTTCGCCAAGTTCACGCTCGGCGTGTTCGAGAAAATCGTGCTCGGCAATTCCGAGTACGTGGACCTCATCACGTCCGATGCGTTCACCCACCGCACCTACTACATGGGGCTGGTGGACGAGAGCAACCGTGTGAGCTTCTACGACGGCCAGCTGCGCGTCGTGAACCCCGACGGCAAGGAGTACGCGAAGTTCCCCACCTCGCAGTATCTCGACTATGTGTCCGAGCACGTGGAGCCGTGGAGCTACATGAAGTTCACGTTCCTCAAGCCGCTCGGCTGGCAGGGCCTCAACGACGGCATGGAGAGCGGGATCTATTCCGTGGCGCCGCTCGCGCGCCTGAACGTCGCCGGCGGCTTTGCGACGCCGCTCGCGCAGGCGGCCTACGAGCAGTACATCGCCAAGCTCGGCAAGCCCGTGCACCACACCCTCGCGAACCACTGGGCGCGCGTGATCGAGTTGCTCTACGCGGCCGAGCGCATGCAGCAGCTCGCCGACGATCCCGAGATCACCGACCCGAACATCCGCACCATCCCGGCCGCCACGCCGCGCGAAGGCGTGGGGATCGTGGAAGCGCCGCGCGGCACGCTGGTGCATCACTACGTGACCGACGAGAAGGGCCTGGTCACCAAGGCGAACCTCATCGTCGCCACGCAGAACAACGCCGCCCGCATCGCGATGAGCGTCGATAAGGCCGCGCGCAATCTCGTATCCGGCAAAGATATCTCCGAAGGCCTGCTGAACATGGTGGAGATGGCGTTCCGCGCCTACGATCCCTGCCTCGGCTGCGCGACGCATTCGCTGCCGGGGTCTATGCCGCTCTACGTCCGCGTGCTCGATTGCTCGGGTGAACTCGTAAGCACACTCCGGCGCGATGCGGACGGCGCGGTCACGAGGAGCTGAAAGATGGCCCCCACCCGCCTGCTGGGGCTCGGCAACGAAATCCTGGGCGACGACGCCTTCGGCATCCTCGTCGCGCGGGAAGCGGGCGCGCTTGTTTCTCCCGATGAGATGGAGGTCGCGACGAGTTCCGAAAGCGGCCTCCACCTGCTCGATCACATCCTCGATTGCCGCCGCCTGATTATCGTCGATACCATCCAAACCGGCCGCGGCGCCCCCGGCTCCATTTACCGGCTGCGCGAAGAAGACCTTCCCGCCGCCCGCGCGGATTGCCCGCACGGAGTCGGGCTGTTCGACGCTCTCGCGCTCGCCCGCAAGCTCGATCTTCCCACGCCCGACGAAGTCGAGATCATCGCCGTCGAAGCCGCCGATTGCCACACCATTGGAGGCGCGATGCATCCCGCGGTCAGGGCAGCCATCCCGAAGGTCTTGAAACTGCTATTCACCGCAGAAATACTGGGCTAGCAAGGAATAAAGCAGCGGGCATTACAATAGGAGTAGTTCAGAGGGGGTTGGGGAACCCCGCCAAATCAGCCACGTTTTTCCTGGGAGGTCTTCCATGGAAGTGGAAAAGCAACGCAATCAGATTGGCGGAGCTACGCGCTGGCTCTCGCTTGTTGGCGGTAGCGCGGCAGTGTGGTACGGGCTGCGGCGCAAGTCGCTCTTTGGGTCCGCGGTCGCGCTCGCCGGGACGAACTACGTGGTCCGCGGGATCAGCGGTCAGGGCGATCTCCTCGAGTATTTGGGCCTGACGGGGCGTCGCGGTGCCGTACCTTACGGACAAGGCATCAAAATCCGGCGCTCGGCAACAGTCAACAAACCGCGGGAAGAGCTCTACAGGTTCTGGAAGGACTTCGAGAATTTCCCGCGCTTTATGAAACACGTCGAATCCGTGCGTGTGATCGATGACAGACGTTCCCATTGGGTAGTGAAAGGGCCGGCGGGCCAAACTGTGGAGTGGGATGCCGAGATCGTAGCGAATCGGGAAAACGAGATGATCGGCTGGCGTTCTACGGGAGGCACGGTCGATCATGCAGGCTCTGTGCGGTTTGAACCGGCGCCGGGAGGCCGGGGCACCGTAGTCCGCGTTCAACTGCAGTACAAGCCACCCGCGGGAAGGATCGGCGCGAGCATCGCCCGGCTGTTGGGCAAAGCGCCCGATCAACAGATTGCAGAAGATCTGCATCGGTTCAAGCAGTTGGTGGAAACCGGTGAAATCCTGACGACCGACGGACAGCCTTCGGGCCGGGCGGGCGAACCACTCCGGCTCCGTTTTGAAGAGGCGCCGCAGCGCGAGGCGACAGCCCGGCGAGGGCCTGTCGAAATCGCATCGGAGGAATCGTTTCCCGCGAGCGACGCGCCGTCGTGGACTGCCGGCGGAGGGAGGGCGTAAATCATGAAAGCCGTTTGCTGGAACGGAAAAGAAGACGTGCGAGTTGAAACCGTGTCGGATCCTGAGTTGCTGAGCCCGCACGACGCGATTATCCGAACAACTCTCACCGCGATCTGCGGATCGGACCTCCATCTGTATGACGGCTACATCCCGACTATGGAGCAGGGGGACATTCTCGGTCACGAGTTCATGGGGGAAGTCGTCGAGACCGGACGCGAAGTGAAGAAGCTGAAAAAGGGCGACCGGGTGGTGGTTCCGTTCACGATCTGCTGCGGGAAGTGCTTCTTCTGCACGCAGCAGCTTTGGTCTCTTTGCAACAACTCGAACCCGAACGCCTGGATGCTCGAGAAGCTGCATGGATTTTCGGGCGCCGGCCTGTTCGGTTACTCGCATCTTTATGGCGGATTCGCGGGCGGGCAGGCCCAGTACGTGCGCGTGCCGTTTGCCGATGTCGGGCCGCTCAAGGTCTCCAACGGCGCTGCGCGTCTGAGCGATGAACAAGTGCTGTTCCTGTCGGATATTTTTCCGACTGGGTACATGGCCGCGGAGAACTGCAACATCAAGGGCGGCGATACCGTCGCGGTCTGGGGATGCGGGCCCGTGGGACAGTTCGCAATGGCGAGCGCACGTATGCTCGGCGCGGAGCGAATCATCGCGATCGATCGCTTCGAGAAGCGCCTGCAAATGGCCCGGGAACGCAACGGTGCGATCACGATCGATTACGAGAAGTCCGGCGACGTGGTCGGGGAGTTGAAGGAACAAACCGGCGGAATGGGACCGGACGCCTGCATCGACGCAGTCGGAATGGAGGCGCATGAGGCATCAGCCGCCGGCATGTACGACCGCGCCAAACAGGCGGTCCGGCTATCGATGGACCGTCCGACGGTCCTCAGGCAGGTGATTCAGGCGTGCCGGCCCGGTGGCACTGTTTCCGTCCCTGGAGTCTATGCGGGATTCATAGACAAGATGCCGTTCGGCGCTGCCTTCGGCAAGGGTCTGACGCTCAAGATGGGTCAGACGCACACGCCCCGGTACATGCGTCCCTTGCTGGAACGCATCGAGCGCGGCGAGATCGATCCGACCTTCGTGATCACACACCGCCTGAATCTCGATGATGCTCCGTACGCATACGAAATCTTCCGCAACAAGGAAGACGATTGCGTCAAAGTCGTGCTCGATCCGCAGAATCGCGGGCAAGTGGTGGGGAACGATGCCGGAAGAACGCAAGCCAGACAATGAGAAAGCCGATCCGCAGCGGGACAAGACGGACCGTCTCGCGCCGGCGCTTGACCCTGTCGAAGGCGGCGAGGAAACCATCGACGAAGACCTGAGGAATCAGGAGCAGAAGCGCCGCTGAGGCGCTGGTCAAACAAAGGAGACCGAACCGGCAATGAGGCGGATTGAGAATAATCGAAAACGCAACGCGATGCTGGTGGGCGGCGGCATCGCTCTGGGACTCGCCGGCGCACGGGCGCTGATGAGGCGCCGGCAGTCCGATCTTACCGGCCAGGTTGCGGTCATCACCGGCAGCTCTCGCGGGCTTGGGTTTGTGCTGGCGCGCGAGTTTGCGCGCGAGGGCTGCCGGATCGTTCTTTGTGCGCGGGATCGGGCGGAGCTGGACAGGGCTTCCAGCCACATCCAGGAAGAGACACGCGCGGAGGTTCTCGCAGTCACGTGCGATGTTACCGATCGGGACCAGGTGGACGACCTCATCCGCCAGACTAAAGACCGCTTTGGACGCATCGACATTCTGGTCAACAATGCCGGGCGCATCGAGGTGGGGCCCCTCCAAAGCATGACTGTCGAGGATTTTGAAAGAGCGCTCAAGGTGATGTTCTGGGGCGTGCTGTATCCGACCCTCTCGGTTTTGCCCGACATGCTTGCCCGCCGCAGCGGGCGTATCGTCAACATCACTTCGATCGGGGGAAAGGTCAGTATGCCGCATCTCATTCCCTACGGGTGCGCCAAGTTCGCAGCCATCGGCCTTTCGGAGGGGCTGCGGGCAGAGCTGAAGAA
Source organism: Acidobacteriota bacterium (assembly GCA_050261515.1). Classification (GTDB taxonomy): domain Bacteria; phylum Acidobacteriota; class Terriglobia; order Bryobacterales; family Bryobacteraceae; genus JBLNDJ01. Next base: position 242,273 of record JBLNDJ010000060.1, read on the forward strand.
GGAAGGCATACGGGTAACCACGATCGTGCCCGGGCTTATGCGGACGGGCTCGTTTTTGAACGCGTCCTTTAAAGGACACCAGGAGCGCGAATACCAATGGTTCAGCCTGGGCGCGGCAATGCCGGGTGTTTCGATGAGCGCCGAGCGGGCCGCGCGGCAGATCGTCGCCGCGACCAAGCGAGGCTCGGCCGAACGGATCCTGTCGCTTCCGGCGGTGCTGCTCGCACGGTTCCACGGCATGTTCCCAGGGCTGACAGCGGACCTGCTCTCGTTCGCCAATCGCCTGGTATTGCCGCGGTCAGCAGGCGGCGAGAAGGAGACCCGGCGCGGTATGGAGGTGCATGAGCGTGCCCGTTCCCGAGTCCATTCGGCCCTCACCGGAATGGGTTTTTCCGCGGCGGAGCGCTTTCACCAGTACCCCGGGCCGGCGCAGGGATAGACCGGACTCCGAGGACCTGGGGAGCTTGAGGCTCGATTACACGTACACGCGCTTAACCCGCGCGCGGATGCCGCAGAGGATGTCGTAAGAAATCGTCCCGGCCGTGCGCGCCATCAGTTGCGCGTTGATCGCGACGCCGCCTTCGGCGCCGAGCAGCGTGACCGCATCGCCGGGCCGTATTGACGGGACATCGGTGACGTCGATCGTCGTCAGGTCCATCGAGACCGCGCCGAGAATCGGGACGAGCCTTCCCGCCGCGATCGCGTGGCCGCGGTTCCCCAGGCGATGCGAGAGGCCGTCGGCGTAGCCCACGGCGAGCACCGCGATGCGCGTAGGGCGCGGCGCGCGGAACATTCCTCCGTAGCCGATGAGCGAGCCTTCGGGAACGTCCTTGGTCTCGAGCACCGCGGCCTTCCACTCGAGCGCCGGCTTCACATCGAGCAGGCGCGGGGGCGCGGGGCCGCGCGCGGGAGAGACGTAGCCGTAGAGCGCATGTCCCGGCCGCACCATGTTGTGCCATGCATTGCGCCGGCCGTAAGCGACCGCGTTCGTGCTCGCCATGTGCCGGTACGCCGGCACGATGCCCTCCAGGCACAACGCGCGCGTGAGTTCTTCAAACGCGGCGGCCTGCTCGTCCGAGTACGTCTTCGTGTAATCGGCCGCGGAGGCGAAGTGCGACATCAGGCCTTCGAGCTCCACGTGCGCCGTGCCGCGTACGGTCTCGGCGATCGCGGCTGCGCCCTCGAGCGTGCCGAGCCGGCCCATGCCGGTATCGATCTTCAAGTGGTATCGCAGCCGCGCGCCGCGCGCCGCGGCGAACTCATCGAGGGCGCGCACATCTTCGAGAGAGTGGGCCGCCGGAGTGAGATTGTACTCGGCGAGCGCGGGCCGCGTGTAGGGCAGCGAATCCGCCATCACGAGGATGCGCGGCGCGGTAATGCCCGCCTCGCGAAGGGCCACGCCTTCGTCCACCGAACTGACCGCGAGCCAGCGCGCGCCCCCGGCCGCGAGCGTGCGAGAGACTTCAATCGCGCCGTGCCCGTAGGCATCCGCCTTGACCACCGCAGCCGTCTCGACCGCCGGCCCCACCAGGGCTTGCACGGCGCGGAAATTCTCCGTGATCCGTGCGGTCGAGATCTCCACCCAGGAACGGTATTTCAATGCCATAGAAACTACTGGCGCCTGCGCGCCAGGCCAAGCAACAGTTTCTCATACGCCGCCGTGACGGCATCCCAACTATATCGTTCCGCGACCCGCGCGGCCGCCTTGCGCCGCCACTCGCCGCGCTCGCGCTCGGGCATCTCGAGCACGCGGTTCAGCGTTTCGACGAGCGTCCCCGGCTCAAACGGGATTCCCGCGCCGCCTGCGACCTCGGCATTTTCCGGCGTATTCAGAAACAGCACCAGCGCGCCGCGCCCCATCGCCTCGATGAGCGCGGGATGCGTGCCGCCGACCTCGGTCGCGTGTATGTAGGCGAAGCAGTGCGATTGCAGTTCGTGATAGCCCGGGCCGTAGATCGCGCCCGGCATGACGATGCGCGCGTCGCTCGTCCGGCGCACGCGCTCGATGTAGGCAGGCGCGTACGGCGCGTCGCCGATGAGCGCAAGCTTCAGGTCCGTCGCGACGCGCTCGAAGGCCTCGCGCACCAGCAGCGCGTTGTTCTCGGGCTCCATGCGGCTGACGTAGAGGAAATAGCGGCCGGGCTCGAGAGCGAGCTGCGCGAGCGTTTCCCTTCCCTCCACGCGCCCCGTCTCAGCGCCGTACGGAATGAAGTGCGTCGCCTTCGCGTAGCGCTTCCGGTAATACTCCGCGATTTGTGCGGCATCGCTCACGGTCGCCGAGGGGCAAAACGTCGCGAGGCGCTCCGACACCAGGTGCCACGCGCGCGCGAGCCGGTTCCACTTCTTGCGCTTGCGTTCCAGGCCATCGACGTTCAACGCAACCGGGATGCCCGTTGCGCGCGGCATCCACGTAAAGATCGCGTTCGCGGCGTTGCAGTAGAGCGCGGCGTCCGCGCGGTGCACAAGCAGGTCGAGGGTCGAAAGAAACGTGTGGACGATCGTTTCGAGGTACTTATGCCGGATCGTGGGAAGATAACGCAGCGCGACGCCGCGGTACGCGCGCCCATCGCCGCGCTGTCGCGTGTAGACGGTGACTTCGTGCCCGCGCGCCACGAGCCGCGTCGAAAGCTCTTCGGCGAACGTTTCGAACCCGCCGTAGCGCGCCGGAATCCCGCGCGTCCCGGCGATCGCGATTTTCATGCGGCGCCCCGGTGGCGCACCCTAATACTCAAACTGCTCGCGGGAACTCCCGGCCGCTTTGTACCGGGGCTGCGCCGGATTCGGCTTGGGCGCGGGGTGGCTGACAGGCTTATAGTGAAACCAGGTCGCCATATAGTCATCGTTCACGCGCCGCCGTTTCATGATCTCACGGCGCTTGGCGAGGATGGGCCTGACATTCTTCAGCAGGAACCAGAACGCCGGCAGCGAGGTCTGCTCGATCAGCAGGCAGCACGCGATCACCACGATATCGCGCGCTGTGATCGACAACCAGTTCCGCCGGTAAAGGTCGCCCGTCATGTTCTTCATGCGCATCAGGAAGCGGTTCTTCACCGAGTGCATGTTGATTCCGGGCGGCAGCGCGCGCCGGTTGCCCGGCAGCACTGTGCGGACGTGATACCCGCGCGCCGCCGGCGTGTAAATGCACCGCCATCCCATCAACTGCGCGCGCCACGCCACGTCGGCGTCCTCGCGATAAGCGAAGAAATCGTGATCGAAGAACTCGCCGCCGATCGAAATGTCGTCGATCATCTTGCGGCGGTAGAGCGCCGCCGCGGCCGTCGCTCCGAACACATACTCGTGGTTCAGATAGTGGCCGTTGTCCACTTCCTGGCTGCCGCGGTCCAGGTGCCGCAGCATCGGCGTGAAGTAAATGCCCGTCGAATCGACCAGCGGCTGGTCGGGCAGCGCGAAACTCGCCCGCATCGTAAGGAGCTTTCCGCACACGGTTCCGATCTTCGGATCGACCGCGGCGGCTTCGAGCATCGCGTCGATGAAGTACGGAGTAAGCAGCACGTCCGGGTTCAGCGCCAGCACCCACTCGCCGCGCGAAAGCTTGATCGCCTGGTTCTGCGCCTCGGCGAACCCCACGTTCGCGTCGTTGAACACGATGCGGCAGCGGTCTTCGAACTGTTCCAGGATCGCCGCGGTGCCGTCGGTCGAGGCGTTGTCGATGACGATGATCTCCTTGTGCCGGTACCCTTGGGCAAGGACCGATTCCAGGCATCGCTTAATAAAGCGGCCGCTGTTGTAAGTGACGATTGTTATCGAGACGAGATCAGTAAAGGCCATGAATTGTGAACATGTGCAAAAAAAACGCGCTGCGCTCCACCGCGGCCTCGCAGTAAGTGCGAAACGGCCGCGCGGAACACGCGGGCATAAATCACAACTGGTTTGAAACTTTCCGAGCGAATGATCCCAGTAGCCGCCCGGATCACTGACCCAAGCATCACAGCCGAACAAACCGCCAGGCGTCCTGCGCGGGAAAAGTGCCTGACCCCGTACGTTAGAAGGTTACCATACCAATACAGTTCCCTGGCCGCCGCAGGAATTTGCGAGACCGAGTGGCCGCCTTTATGCGCGGCCACTGCCGCCGGCACATACTTCGCAACATACCCGGCCGACGCCGCGCGCTTCAGAAAATCAACATCCTCGAACCATAGCGGATGAAAGGATTCGTCGAAGCCTCCCAATTTCCGCCACGCATCGCGGCGGATCATGAGCGCCGCTCCGGGCGGTTGCTCGATCGTCTGCGCCGCGTCCGCATCGAAATCGTGACAGCGATACCGCCGGTTTACGCCGTTGCCGGGCCATAGCCTGTTCAGCCCCGTAACTTCGAAAGCGAGCGCCGCCGGGGTCGGGAAGCGGCGAACCATGAATCCCAGTTGTGGACGCGCGTCGTCGCCGATAAGTTTCCCCGAAGCGGCGGCTACGCCGTCTTTTTCGCATTCGGCCGCGAGCGCATCCATTCCCGAGATCCATTCGATGTCGGGATTCAGCAGCAGCACGCACGCGCAATCGAGCGCGCCGATGCCCTGGTTGGCGGCCGCCGCGAATCCGCGGTTCCATGCGTTGGCGATAAGCCGCGCGCGTGGGCGCCGCAGCACCTCGGCGCGCGTCTGGTCTTCCGACGCGTTGTCCACCACCACGACGTCCAGCCCGGCAGGAAGCGAATCAAGGCAGCGCCCGATCTCTCGCCCCGAGTTGTAAGTGACGATTACCGCGCCGGTTCGATTCATGTCAGGGAAGTCAGCGCGAAATACAGGCGCCAGTAAGGGTCGAATCCGGTTCTCCGCTGTAGCCGGTAGATTTCGGATTCGCTTTGCTCGATCACTTTCGAAAGCCCCTTAGGCCAGCCGCCGTGAGCCGCGATCTCGCGGCGCACCCCGTGGAACATCGCGAGTCCTTCGAGCTTCCCGCGCAGAAACGCGCCGCCCCGGCCGTGCCTGAGCGCGAGAACGCCCCAGAGCATCTGCGCCACGAAGACCGGCCATCCATAGCGGAACAGGTAGCGCGGAGGATAATGCTTGGCGACCAGCAGCGCCTGGTTGCGCGCCATCAGTCGCACCACTTCCTTGTTCCACGCGCCGAGCGTCGCGCTGCCTTCGTGCGTCGCGGCGGCCGCGGGGACGTACATTCCGAAGCAGCCCTGCGCGGAGCATCGCAGGCAGAAATCGACGTCTTCGAGATAAGACCGGAAGCGTTCATCGAGCAGACCGACTTTGCGGAACAGCTCCGTGCGGAACAGCGTCGCGGTGAAGGGCGCGAAACGAATGAGGCGCGAGCGGTTCCAGAGCGGGCCGTCTTTGCATCCGTGGCCCGCGCGCCACGCGCAGCCGCCGCGGCAGAAAGCGTCGAAAGCGCCGTCGAGCGAGTCGGGATGCGAACTGCTCCTCAGCTTGCCGGCCGCGAACCAGACGCGCGGCTGTTTTATAGCCTGCGCGAGCTGTTCGAGCCAATCCGGCTCGGGCTCGACGTCGTTGTTTACGATCGCGACCAGATTCGTTCGCGTTTCCTTGATTCCGCGATTCACGGCGCCGCTGAATCCTGCGTTGCGGCCCATCTCGATGACACGCGCCCCCGCGGCGCGCGCGGCGTCGGCCGAGCCGTCCTGGGAGCCGTTATCGACAACAATTGTCTCGGCGATGGCGTGTGTCTGGCCGTGCAGCCGTCCAAGGAGCCGCTCGAGTAGATCGCGGCGATTCCAATTCGGAACGACTACGGTAACACCGGACATCGCATCTGCGGACCGGATATTCATCGTGAAAAATGGACGAACCGCGGGCGGGTAGCTGCTTGAATGTTAACACTTCTCAAGGATCTGTGTAAACGACTTTTCCCGTATTGGGCGCGTCCTATTGGTATCATCATGGAACTGGTTATGAAGTCCCTCGCCGCCCTGCTCGTTGCCGCCTCCGCGCTTGCCGCCGCGCCGAATCCCCCGCAAGTCGCTCAGGTCCGCACCGTGTACCTTCTGCCGATGACGAACGGCCTCGACCAGTACCTGGCGAACCGCCTCACCAACCTCGGCGTCGTACAGGTAGTGACCGACCCGGCGAAGGCCGATGCCGTCCTGACCGATTCGCTCGGGGCCGCTTTCGAGAACCGCCTCGACGCGCTTTTCCCGGCACCCCCGCCGCCCGCGCCTGAAAAGGACAAGGCCGACAAGAAAGACGCCGGCAAATCCACGGCGGATTCAACAATGAAGGGCGACACGGCCACCCGTGTTTCTTCGCTGCACCGCGGCAAGGGCACTGTGTTCCTGGTGGATTCGCACAGCCGCGTCGTGCTGTGGTCGGTCTACGACCGGCCGAAAAATACAAAATCGGCCGAGCTCGACCGGACGGCCGAGCGCATCGCCGGACGGATCAAGCGGGCGATGAAAGGCAAGTAACGCCGCGTTTTTCCGCGATCGCCTCGCGGTAGCTCTCGACCAGCCTGCCTGTGAGGGCGCGCGCATCCCAGTTCGTCTCCACCTCGCGCCGCGCCCGCCGCGCCATTTCGCGAGCAGCCGCGGGGGCCTCGAACAGATCGAGAATCTTTCGGGCGAAACCGGCGGGATCGTCCGCCAGCATGCAGAACTCCCCGTCCTTCCGCGCCAGGCCCTCGGCGCCAAGAGACGTCGAGACCACCGGAATCCCCGAGGCGAAGGCCTCGAGCAGTTTCACCCGGACCCCCGAGCCGCTCAGCACAGGGCACACGAACACCGAGTAGCGGGACAGCGGCTCGCGCACGTCTTCGACGAATCCGCGGAATTCCAGGGCCGGAGAGTCCGGCAGCTTGTGGCTCGCCGGCATCTCGGAGCCGGCCACGACCAGGCGCGCCCGAGGGCATCCGGCGACGACGAGCGGCAGCACCTCGGCCGCGAACCACTCGAGCGCCGAGAGATTTGGAAGATGTCGGAAGCTGCCGAGGAACAGCATCGTGAATGGCTCGCGGGCGTCCGCGCCGAAGCAGTAGCTGGAGACATCCACGCACGCCCGCAGTCCGGTCTGCACCCGCGGAGCCAAGGCGGGCAGGAACGAGAGCAGGTAGTCGCGGTTCTCCTCCGTGCAGACCTGTATGCGGTCCATCGCGGGCAACATCCGAAGCTCGTACCGCAGCGCGCGCAAATACTCGAGGGCCGCCCGCCCGCTGCGCGTTTCCTTCAGGCCGCGCGCGATCGACTGGAAGTAGATGTCGTGCTCGAAGAGAATGCTCGGGATGCGCTCGAAGCGCCCGGCGTATTGGGCCAGCGGTGTGTAGTCGAGCTGAAGTACGTCGATGGAGTGGGTGTAGATCTGGCGGTGCACGAGCCATTCGAGATCGTCGCTGGCGAACTCGCGGACCGCGCTCGGAACCAGCGTTCCCAACAGCCGCCGCTTGACGCCGTTGCGAACGAGAAACTCGGCCGATGCGCAAGAGGCGGCTAGCTCGGCCTGCGCCTCGAGCTGATCGGCGCGGTCGAGCATCGAGATCAGATGCACGTCGCACCGGCGCGTAAGCTCGCGGAGCGTTGCGTTCATGAACACGGCGCCGCCGTGCACCGGAGGCGAAATGGGGTAAGGCGAAAGGAAGAGCACGCGCAGGCGCTCGGGCATCTCGCCCGCCGGCGCGAGAAAGCGGTCGCGGAAATATCCGCCCAGCGGCCGCCGGAGCGCTTCGGTGTCGGAGACGAGAGCGAGCGCCCGCGCGCGCCGGCGCGACCTGAGCGCCTGCGGAAGCTGCATGAAGGCGCGCCACAGGCCCGCGGCATTTCCACGCGTGGGCGCGTCGCCGAACACGGCGCTCAACAGGACATCGGCCAGGGCGAAAACAAAGTGGCTCGCGAGGCGGCGCCCTTCGTGGATGTTCTTCCAGGCGAACAGGACGAAGTTCTTTTTGTAGACGGCCGCGATCCGCGCGGCGCTGAAATGCCGGCCGATCGTGCCGCGGTGCTCGTGATAAACGATGCTGCGCGGCTGATAGAGCACCTGCCATCCGCGTTTCCAGGCCATGTAGCCTAGATCGGTGTCCTCGAGATAGAACGGCGCGAGCAGCGGGTCGAAGCCGCCGAGCTCGAGAAACTTCCTGCGGTCGAACGCGCTCGAGCCCCCGCCTGCGTAGAAGCACGGAAACGGCTCGCGCACCTCGGGGTCGATCCGGTGCCGTACGCGAAGCGCGCCCTCGCGCCACGCGGCCTGCGTCAGCCCGGTTTCTTCGCGCTTGCGCTCCGGGTCGCTCAAGAAGATCTGGCAGGTGACGGCGAACACGCGCGGGTCTCGAAAACCCTCGAGCAGCGGAGCGAGGAAGCCCCGGTCCACGCGCATGTCGCTGTTCAACAGGACCACGATGTCGTTTGCCGCCGCACGGAACCCGGCGTTCGAGCCGCCGCCGAAGCCGAGGTTCTTGTCGAGCGCCAGAAGCCGCACCTCGGGAAAGTTCTCGCGCACAAACGCGGCGCTGCCGTCCTCGGAGCCGTTATCGACGACGATGACTTCATTGGCGGGATTGCCGTCGATGGCCGCGATCACCGAGGGCAGGTACTTTTCGAGCAGGTCGCGGCCGTTCCAGTTCGGGATGACGACGCTCGCGGCGGTCCGGTTGGGCAGCGTGTCCACGGGCCGCTTCCGGCGGAGTCCGGCCAGCGCGGCCAGATCGGCGATAGCGATGGCTGCCCACGCAATCAGGATAAGGATCGGGCTCAGCAGCAGAAGAGGCAGCGAGCGCAGGAAGTTCATCGCCGGGTCAGATGCGCGGTCCGACGCCCAGGGCCTTGGCGACTTTCACCACGCGCATCGAGCGGATTGCGTTGAGCTTCGCCTCCAGCCCGAGGGCCCACGCATTCTTCTCCTCCACCTCTTCCTGCAACTGGACGATGCGCGCCCGTGCGGCTGTGAGCTGGTTGTCGAGATCGCCGGCCCATCGGTTGCTGTCATCGAGTTCGTTTTTTTGCGCCCGGAACAGATCGACCAGTTCCTGTTTTTCCGCGCGAAGGCGGCGGACGTCGGCTTCGAGCTTGTCGATGTGCAGCTCGCGCTCGCGGAGGACGTTGGCCGTCGTGGGGACATAAAGAAAAGGTTGCGGCGCGGCCGAACAGACCGCGAGGAAGAAGTGCGCGGTGGCCGGGTCCACGGCGTGGGGGGGCATGCAGAGCTCGGGAGCGCGGTCTTCGGCGGCCCCCACGCGTTCGAAGGCGATCGCGCCTGCGTGATTTTGCGTGTAGAGCGCCACCTCCGGGAACAGCGCCTTCAGTTCGGAGGCGAATTCATCGAACGTGAATTCGTGAACGTGGTACGGGTTCGGACCGCTCTCGCGCCGCGTGTCGGCGTAGTAGTCCTTATTGGGCGTCGAGATAACCAGAACGCCGCCCGGGACCAGCACGCGCCGGGCTTCGCGGAGGAACTCCTGCCATTCCGGGATATGCTCGATGACCTCAAAAACGACAGCCACGTCGATGCTCGCATCGGCGAGCGGAAGCGCCGCGCACGAGGCGGTCAGGTGCGTGATGTTCGGACGGCAATACTCCGCGCGCGCCTCGCGGACCGCGTCTCCCGCGATGTCGAGCGCGACGACGGCTCGCGCCGTCCGGGCGAGTTCGGCCGACCCGTAGCCGCTGCCGCAACCCGCGTCGAGCACGCGCTTTCCGGCCGTAAGCCGCGAAGCGAACGCATACCGCGCGACGTGCTCGTTCCAAAGGTCCACATCGACCTGGCCCGGAACGACGCGCTCTCCGGTGAACTCAATCAACGCCGGCCTCCAATTCCACGCGGCATGGCAGATGCAGATAGCCGTAGACCTGCGCCTCCCCGCCGCCGATCTGCACAGTGACGGCGTTGTCGATCCAGTCGCTGGCCGCCTCCGCCGCGTTCCCCGACTCCCTAATCGTCACCGACTCGGCCGCGCCCCCCTGCTCCCTAATCCCCACCGGGTCCACCGCGTCCCCCTGCTCCCTAACCCCCACCGGGTCCGCCGCGTCCCCCTGCTCCCTAACCCCCACCGGGTCGGCGGCGTCCCGCCGCTCACAAATCCCCGCCGGGTCCGCCGCGTCGCCCTGCTCCCTGATTCCCGTCGAGTCGGCCGCGTCCCCCTGCTTCCTGATTCCCGTCGAGTCGGCCGCGTCCCCCTGCTTCCTGATCCCCGCCGGGTTCGCCGCGTCCCGCCGCTCCCAAATCCCCGCCGAAAACGAGAAGAATGCCGGGTAGAGATCGGGCAGGTCAAGGTTGAAATCGACCGTGCAGACATCGCCGGGCTCCATGGCCGGCAGAAGAACGTGTTCCCGATCGGTGTCCGAGCCGGCGAAGTCGATCCCGAGATGATTGCGGAGCGTGAAGCCGACCACCGGGTGCGCGAGGCGCGCGTTGGCGCGCGCGCTGATGCGAACCAGAGCGCGCGTCAAGGGCTGTAGCAGCGCGGCCGGGCGTCCCTGATCGTCGAGTACCGCGACGCCGATTATTTCGGCGCGGCCGTCTCCGTGCCGGTGATCGACGTTCGGGATGCCCTCGACGTACGCGGGCTTCGCCACCGGTGCGGGGGCGTCTTTTTCGGCCATCGCTTGCAGGTAGTCAGACACGACGGTCTCGGTATCGCCCAGGCAGCGAATGCGACCTTTCTCGAGCCAGAGCGTGCGGTCGCCGATCGCTTTCACGTCGCCGATGGAATGGGACACGAAGACAATCGTAACTCCTGCGGCGCGCAGTTCGTGCACCCGTCGGAGGCAGCGCTGGCGGAAGTAGGCGTCGCCGACCGACAGCGCCTCGTCGACGAGAAGAATCTCGGGGTCCGCATGGATCGCGACCGAGAAGGCGAGCCGGACTACCATGCCACTCGAGTACGTCTTGACCGACCGGTTCATGAATTCGCCGATTTCGGCAAAGCTTTCGATGCTGGGATATTTTGCGTCGATTTCGCGCGTTGAAAAGCCCAAAATGGCACCATTCAGGTACACATTTTCGCGTCCTGTGAACTCAGGATTGAAGCCCGAGCCGAGTTCGAGGAGCGCCGAAACGCGCCCGGCAACCTCAACCGAGCCGCTGGTTGGCCGCAGGATCCCCGCAATGAGCTGAAGCAAAGTGCTTTTGCCTGAGCCGTTCTCGCCGATGATGCAGAAAACCTCGCCCTTGTCGATCGACAGGGAGACATCATCAAGCGCGCGGAATTCGCGGTGGTAAGACTTGCGCTGTAGGGCAGCGAGTTCCTTCAAGCGGTCGCCGGCGGAGTGGTAAACGGCGTAGCTCTTCGAAACGGAGTGGAACTCGACAGCGTGCACCACATTAGGAGGCTAGCAAATACGAAGGGCGACCGCCGGCTCCCTGCTGGCGCGAACTGCGACGGCCGGATTCGTTCCGGTCGTGGCTCGCGACGCCTGGCTGTGTTTGCCCTCCAGCGGTGCACGTACCGCGACGCGCCGGACACAGGCTCCGGCGAACGTCTTTTAGGCTTTCAGCCAGTCAGCCGAGGAAGCAGGTAGTCGCCCACATGTGGACGTTCTATATGGACTTCCTCCTGTTTCTGACCACCGTCAACCCGGCAGCCATGTTGGTTTCCTCAATCGGAAACCGAAAGCCGTTTTTACCGACTTCCAGCTTCACTATGCACCCAAAGCAGGGTTCTGTCAAGATGGACATTAACAAATGTTAACCACACGTTGCAATTGACAAAAGGCGGGTAGAATCAATACCCTGGATAGAAGCGCCGGTGTAGCTCAGTCGGTTAGAGCGTGGGTCTCATAATCCCAAGGTCGCTGGTTCGAGTCCAGCCGCCGGCACCACCCCTGGTCAGGATTCCTTTTCGACGATCGCCGAGTAAATGCGATGCAGATCGTCTCCGGAATAGAACTCGATTTCGATGCGGCCGCGCTGCTCTGGCCGGCCGGTGATGCGGACGCGCGTTCCGAGGACGCGCTCGAGTTCCTGGATGGCGGCCTTCACGTTGGGATCGACCTGTTCGACCGGCGCAGGCTCGCGGGTCGTGGTCATCTTCTGAACGAGGCGCTCGACCTGGCGTACGGAGAGCCCCTGTGAGCTGGCCTTTTCGGCGACCTGGCGCTGCAACTCCTCGGTGGGAAGACCGAGAATGGCGCGGGCATGTCCCATGGAGAGGCGGTGCTCCGCCACGAGTTGCTGTACGTCGGCCGGGAGCTTCAGCAGACGCAGCATGTTGGTAATGGTGGTGCGGTCTTTGCCCGTCCGCCGCGCGATTTCGTCGTGGCTGAGGTGGAGGTCCTGGCTCAGGTGTTCGAAGGCATGTGCGACCTCGATAGCGTTGAGGTCCTCGCGCTGGATGTTTTCGATTAGGGCGATTTCCAGCAGGTGTTCGTCGGCGATGTCCTGAACAACGATGGGAACTTCCTCAACCCCGGCGATGCGTGCGGCGCGCCAGCGACGCTCTCCGGCAACGAGTTCGTAGCGCGCGCCGCGGGCGCGGACGACGAGGGGCTGGATGATGCCGTTGGCCTTGATCGAATCGGCGAGCTCCTGGAGACGCTCGGGTTGAAAGATGGTGCGCGGCTGAAGTGGGTTGGCGTCGATCAGCTCGATCGGGACGCGGGTGACGGTAGCAGCCGGAGCCGCAGCAGCCTGGGGCGCGAGAGGGGCGACGTCGGGCCGGGGTGCTGTCCTGTTGGTGAGGAGAGCCCCGAGGCCTCTACCGAGTGCCTTGCGTGGGTTGTCGGAGGGCTTGCTCATTCTCCAGGATCTCCTTAGCTAGTTGAATGTAGCTCTCGGCGGCGCGGGAGCGAACGTCATAAACCAGAATGGGTTTGCCGTAACTGGGAGCTTCGGCAAGGCGAACGCTGCGGGGGATGATGGTGCGCAGGACATCGCTACCAAAGAATTCCCGAAGATCCTTCGCCACTTGCCGCGTGAGGTTGGTTCGCTCGTCGTACATGGTGAGGAGAATGCCCTGAATGCGGAGCGGATGGCCGAACCCGTCGCGGATGCGATCGATGGTGTCCATGAGTTCGGAGACGCCTTCGAGGGCGAAGAACTCGCATTGGATGGGCACGAGGACCGAGTCGGCGGCGAGCAGGGCGTTAAGGGTGAGGAGATCGAGGGCCGGGGGGCAGTCGATCAGGACGAAGTCGTACTTGTCGCGAAGCGTTTTGAGGCGTTCGCGGAGGCGGAATTCGCGTTCCGGGATATCGACGAGCTCGATATTAGCGCCGATCAGGTTCTTGTCGGCCGGAACGAGGTCGAGGCCTTCGAATCCCGTGGCGGCGACGGTAGCGGCAAGCTCCTGCTGCCCGAGAAGTGCGTCGTAGAGGGTAAGGGTTCCTTCCTCTTTCTGAACGCCGAGTCCGGTTGTCGTGTTGCCCTGTGGATCGGAATCAATCACGAGGACGCGAAGATCATTGGCTGCCAGCGAGGCACCGAGATTGATAGCGGTCGTGGTTTTGCCCACACCGCCCTTTTGGTTGGCTATAGCAATCACTCTTCCCAAGGTGGGAGCTCCTTGCGGCGAGAAAATATGCTACCACGGATCAGCTTGAGGATGTATACGTTCCACGTGAAACGTGGTGATTCTGAGTGTTCCACATGGAACTAGTGATTCCCCTGAGGTGGTTCCACGTGAAACATCGTCATTCACGACAGTTGGGTTCCACGTGGAACATCGTGATTCACTCGAGTTGCGTTCCACGTGAAACATTCGGCTCGGAGGCCGCCTGCCCTTCTCGTCAGGCGCTCGGCTCGGAGGTCGCCTGCCCTCTCGTCAGACGCCCGGCTAGGAGGCCCTCTGCCCTCTCAAGAGTACCCGTCGCTTTCCCCACGGGAGCGAAACCAGCGGTTGCCACTCGAAGCCGGCCATGGAGGCGATGCCGATGGCGTCTTCCTCCCCTAGAAGCAAGGAAACGCGCTTTGGGGCCAGCTTCACGACCTCCGAGGGCTTCACGGCCCGGGAAACGACCCAATCGTATGTTCCAGTGTCTAAGACCTCGGCTCGGCGCGGCTCAACGCGCACATTTCGAAGGTGCCGCGTGGCCTCGCGCAGGAAAACCGCCTTGCGCTGATGCGAGTCGGCCAGCGCCACAGCGCAATCAGGGCGCAGGATAGCCAGCGGGATGCCGGGAAAACCGCCTCCAGACCCGACGTCCAGCACAGAAACGGCTTCCTCCGGTAAATAGATCGTCAGGAACAGCGATTCGCAGTAGTGGCGAACCACACTTTCCTCAAGCCCGGTGATGGTGGTGAGGTTCAAAGACTTGTTCCAGCGGCACAGGAGCTGGTAATGCTTGTACAGCTCAGCGGTCTGCAGAGGACTCAGGGGGCGGAAACTCGAGAAATGCCGGTTCAGAAGGCGGGCAAATTCATCCGATTCGCTCATGCAATCGTCAAGTATACGTCGAGCACAGCGATCGCAGCGGGTGTAACACCAGGAATTCGAGCCGCCTGCCCCAGCGTTCCCGGCCGGACGCGCTCCAGCTTGTCGCAAATCTCGTGCGAGAGGCCCGGAATCCCGCGAAAGCGGAAGTCCTCCGGGATGCGCCGCCCTTCGGTCCGCCTCAAGCGATCGATCTGGCGGTCCTGCTGGGCAATGTAGCCGGCATACTTCAACTCGGTCTCCACCGTTGTGAGAACTTCGCGCGCGAGCGGCTCGCCAACCGCGGCTTCGGTCCACTTCTCGATCTGCCCCACAGACGCCTCGGGGCGGCGAAGCCATTCTGCAATCAGGGGACGGTCGCCCGCAGGCCCGAACCACACGCGCGTTCGCTCAAAAAGCTCGAGCACGCGGCGCTTCTGGGCCTGTTTTCGCGAGAACGACTGCCATCGGGCCTCGTTGACGAGCCCGGCCTTCCTCCCTACCGGCGTCAGGCGCTCGTCGGCATTGTCGATTCGAAGGTGAAGCCTGAACTCCGCCCGCGAGGTGAACATGCGGTAGGGCTCGTCGGCGCCCTTCGTGACCAGGTCGTCGATGAGGATACCGGTATAGCCTTCTGTTCGGCCGATAATGATCGGGTCGAACCCGCCCAGTTTCCGTGCCGCGTTGATTCCCGCGACGAGGCCCTGGCAGGCAGCCTCCTCGTACCCCGACGTGCCGTTGATCTGCCCGGCGAGAAACAGGCCCTCGACGCGCTTAAGTTCGAGGGAGTGTTTCAGTTCTCGTGCGTCGATGGAATCGTATTCAATCGCGTACCCCGGGCGGATCATCTCGGCGTCTTCGAGCCCTGGGATCGACGCCACCATCGCGGCCTGGACATCGATCGGCATGCTTGTGGACATGCCGTTCACGTACACCTCGTAGGTATCAAGACCCTCAGACTCGAGAAAAATCTGGTGGCGAAGCTTGTCCGGGAACTTGACGACCTTGTCCTCGATCGAGGGGCAGTAGCGCGGCCCGATGCCCTCAATCTGGCCGCTATAAAGCGGCGAGCGCGGAATCGCTTCGCGCAAAATGCGGTGCGTCTCGGCGTTCGTGTACGCGATATGGCATTCGATCTGTGGGCGGTCGATGCGGTCCGTCAGAAACGAGAACGGAGTCGGCTCCCGGTCACCCGCCTGCGGCTCGAAACGCGCCCAGTCGATCGTGCGGCCGTCGAGGCGCGGGGGCGTTCCTGTCTTGAGTCGCGTCCATTTGAGGTTGAGCCCGCGAAACTGTTCGCCAAGCAGGTTCGACGGCGGCTCGCCGTTGCGCCCGCAATGATAAGTGTTCTCCCCGACATGGGCAAGGCCGTTGAGAAACGTGCCGGTGGTCACGATGACGGCTCCGGCGTCGAGCACGCGGCCGTCGCGAAGCCGCACTCCATGGACGCGGCGCGGTTCGCCTTCCAGGATCAGTTCCGCCACTTCTGCTTGTAGGATCCGAAGGTCAGGCTCGCTCTCGAGTACCTCGCGCATGCGGATGCGGTACTGCTTTTTGTCGCATTGGGCGCGCGGCGACCAGACGGCCGGCCCACGGCTGGTGTTCAACAACCGGAACTGGATCCCGACCGCGTCGGTGACTTCGCCCATGACCCCACCGAGCGCATCCACCTCGCGAACCAGGTGACCTTTGGCGATACCGCCGACGGCGGGATTACAGGACATCTGCGCGATCAAGTCCAGATTCATCGTAATCATGGCTGTCCGTAGGCCCATTCGGGCACAGGCCCGTGCGGCCTCGCAGCCGGCATGGCCGGCCCCGACAACGACCACATCATATTTCCGAGGACGAATCATGATTGGCGCGCAACAACCCCGGTGGTTCTTCTATTCTAGAAAATACAGCGGACACACACATGAAAGTTCTGGTTATCGGGAGCGGAGGCAGGGAGCACGCGCTGGTCTGGCGGCTGGCCCAGAGCCCGTCGGTCGAAGCGGTCTATGCGACGCCGGGGAACCCCGGAATTGCCCGCATTGCGCGGACAATCCCGGCCCCGGCAAACCCGGAGGGCTGGCTCAAAGCCGCCGAGTCGGTGAGCGCGGACCTGACCGTCGTGGGTCCGGAGGCGCCGCTGGTGGCGGGGGTCGTCGATCGGTTCCGCGCGGCGGGACGTGCGATTGTGGGCCCGACCGCAGCCGCCGCGCAGCTCGAAGGCAGCAAGATCTTCGCCAAGGAATTCATGCAGCGCGCGGAGATCCCGACCGCGGCCTTCGCGATCGCGACCACGGAAGCGGAGGCGCTCAAGGCGCTCGACCGAATCGGCTGTCCCGTGGTGCTCAAAGCCGACGGGCTTGCGGCGGGCAAGGGCGTCGTCATCGCGAACACGCGGGAGGAAGCAGAAGCCGCGGTGCGCGGTCTGCTTTCGGGCGCGCTGGTCGGGAAGGCCGGCTCGCGCGTCGTGATCGAGGAATTCCTCACGGGCGAGGAAGTCAGCTTCATCGTCCTCAGCGACGGCAAGGACGTGGTCGCGCTCGAGCCGACGCAGGACCACAAGGCTGTCCACGACTGCGACCAAGGCCCGAACACCGGCGGCATGGGTGCGTACTGCGACTCGCGCATCCTGACGGCGCCCGAGCGCCGGCAGATTCTCGAGCGCATCATACGCCCGACGATTGAGCGGATGCGCGCGGAAGGCGCCCCGTTCAACGGCTTCCTCTACGCGGGCTTGATGATGACGGCGCACGGCCCGCGAGTGCTCGAGTACAACGTTCGACTCGGGGATCCGGAAACGCAGCCGCTCATGCACGCAATGGAGTCGGACTTCGCGGAGGTTCTGGCGGCGGCAGCGCGCGGCGCGCTTGGCGACGCCCAGCTCGCCTGGAGGCGTGATCCATCTGTATGCGTTGTGCTGGCGGCGGCCGGATACCCGGGCACGCCGCGCACGGGCGATGCGATCCACGGCATCGAAGAAGCCGAGGCCCTTGGCGCGACGGTGTTCCAGGCGGGCACGAAGCAGGGAACGAGCGGGCTCGAAACAGCCGGAGGCCGCGTGCTTGGCGTCACAGCGTCGGGCTCGGGTCTCGACGCCGCCATCCACAAGGCCTACGAGGCAGCCGGCAAAATCCACTTCGACGGAATGCACTTCAGGCATGATATCGGCCACAAGGGCCTCAAGCGTTGGGCCGCGCTAGAATAGAGACCGCTGGGGACGTAGCTCAGTTGGATAGAGCGGCCGCCTCCTAAGCGGCAGGCCGGCAGTTCGAATCTGCCCGTCCCTACCAGCCCCTTTACTGCTGCAACGTGCGGATGTACGCGACGATCGCCTTCGCCTGATCGGGCGTCACGCCCTTCTTGCCGAACGCGTGCGACGCCTTTTTAGATGGGCCGCCGTTCAGAATCTGGTCCGTCAATTCGTCGTCGGTCTTCTTTTTTGCCTCGTCCGAGAGCAGATTGGTGCCTTTCATGGAAGTGCGGCCCTGGCCCTTGGTGTTGTGGCAGGCGACGCACTTGGATTTGAACAGGGCGGCTCCGTCCTGGGCTTGTGCGGAGGCTCCCAGAAGCGCGGCCAGCGAAACTGCGGCAAACACTTTCATGGCGATCTCCTGACCCCAGTATGGACCTGCGGGGCGCGCAGTCAAGTGCGCGGAAAGTGCCGGGGGCGGGAGCGCCGGACCGCGCTTGCGGGGCGCGCAGTCAAGTGCGCGGAAAGTGTCGGGGGCGGGAGCGCCGGACCGCGCTTGCGGGGCGCGCTGTCAAGTGCGCGGAAAGTGTCGGGGGCGGGAGCGCCGGGCCGCGTCTGCGGGTCGCGCGGCACGGGAGACAGCCCGCAGGCCACAGGCGGGCCGGGCTGGGGCGAGCGGCCTGCGCGACGCGCGCGGGAGGCAGCGGAGACGCCGTGCGAGCGGGGCGCCGTGAGGCGGGCCGGCTCGCGAGTCACGCGTGCCGGATCGCCGCTCCGACCGGTTTCGAGCCGACGGGCACCATCGTGAACAGCGGCGCGGAGCGGTCGCGCTTGGCGGCGATCGCGGCCAGGCGGATCACGGCCATGTCGCCCGAATCCTGGTTGAGTACGAGCACGTAGCGGCCGTCCGGCGTCGGCGTGATGAACGCCGGATTGCGTCCAACCGCCACCACAGCGATCACGCGCCGCGTCTCGATATCGAGGATCGTCACCTCGCTCGATTGCGGGTTGGCGACGAACAGGTAATCGGCGTCCTCGGAGGCGCACTCGGCCATCACGCCAGGTGTGCGGCCGGCGAGCGCGGTTTCGGCCACCTCGGTCGAGTAAGGATAGACGACTACAACGGCGTCCATGCCCTCGCCTGTAATGAACAACTGCCCTCCGTCCGATTTAAAGCACAGCTGCCGGGGCTCGACGGCCAGCGGCAAATGGACAATCACGCGCCCGCTCTGCCCATCCGCGATCGAGAGGAGGGGCTCGCCGGCGGCGGCCATCAGAATCTGCCGGCCGTCTCCGCGGTACCGCACCAGCGAGGGCTCGTGTCCGAGCGGGAATGTTTGAAGCGAGCGCGCCTGCAGATCGACCAGGCCGAACCGCCCGCTGTCCCGGAAAGCGACAGCGGCCGAGCGTCCGTCGGACGCGAGGTCGAAATCCACCGGCTCGTAGGGAAGGGTAATACGATTTTCGACGCGCAGCGGTGCAATCCCGACGCGCACCAGCTCGCGCGGCTCCCGGCTCAGCAGCCAGATCGCCGGGGCACCCGGCGCCAGCCGCATCGAGAGCGCACCCCGCGAGGCGCGAACCCGGCGGCGCACCGAAAGATCGGCGACGCCGATCTCGTGGACAGAGCCGGTCGGTGGCGTTAGCGCATAAACGGACGGAACGCCGGGGGGGGCAATGACCGCCGACGGCGCCGCGTCGAGCCGGACGTGCCGCGCCAGGGTGAACGTGTTGAGATCAACCACCGCGACGGCCTGGCCCTCCGCGTTCGCGATGAATGCGTATCCGTCGTATCCGAAGCTTCTACGGTGGCCGCAACCCGCCACGTACGCGGCCGGCGCCAGCACGAAAAGTCGCCTGGTCAGCAAACGGTCATTGTACCGGCTCGCCAGGCGCGAAACCAAGTTCCACCCTACGTTATACTGAAAGCCTGAAACCCCGTTTCCTCTCTGCCGTGGCGTGCTATGCGCTTCTGGCGCTGCTCGCCGGCCTCACCCTCGAAGGCGTCTTTCGCATTTCTGTCTGGATTGTTCTGGCGGGCCTCGCCGCGAAAACCTGGGCGGCGGCGAGACTGCGAAAATTCGATACCGAAACGGAACCCGAAAGCCGCGACGATCCCCCGCGTGTTCCATAACGGTTTCCATGCCTGTACGCGCCGCCGCGGCGGCTCGGACGAACAGATCATTCCGATTCGCTAAGCGCCTTATTAGCAATAGATTAAGAGCTTACGG
Organism: Acidobacteriota bacterium; assembly: GCA_050261515.1. GTDB lineage: Bacteria > Acidobacteriota > Terriglobia > Bryobacterales > Bryobacteraceae > JBLNDJ01. The sequence goes on from JBLNDJ010000060.1 coordinate 261,938, forward strand.
CCGCTAGGGCTTTCGCCCTATGTTCGTGGCACTCCCGTTGCATTTAAGGCCTGTGTCATGGACGCAAAGGCGATGCAGAAAGCGAAACGGGACCAGATCGTGGTGGATCATTTGCCGCTCGTGAAGGCGATTGCAGTGCGAGTTCATGAGAACCTGCCGGTGCACGTCGACCTCGACGACCTGGTGCACGCCGGAGTACTCGGGCTGTTCGACGCGGTGGTGAAATACCGGCCCGACAAGAACGTTGCTTTCTCCGCCTATGCGAAGCACCGGATCAAGGGTGCAATGCTGGACAGCTTGCGCCAGCTCGACTGGGCGTCGCGCGACCTGCGTCGGCGCTACAAGCAGATCGAAGCGGCGGCGCGCGAGTTGGCGGGCGAGCTGCACCGGAACCCGACCGAATCCGAACTCGCCGACCGGATGGGCGTCGAGGTGGACCGGTGGCGGCAGATGATGGCCGAGATGCAGTGCGTCGGCTTGATCTCGATCTCCGCACGCCGGCCGGACCAGGAGGACCTTCCGACACCGGACTACCCCGCCCGGCCCGATACGCAGCCGGACAACATGTGCGCCCAGGAAGAGCTGCACGACTATCTGTGGAAGGCCATGAAGAACCTGCCGGAGCGATATCGGAAGGTCGTTGTGCTTTATTACACGAAAGACATGACCATGAGAGAGATCGGCGGAATTCTCGGAATCAATGAGAGCCGGGTGTCTCAAATTCACAAGTCGGCTCTCGAAAAGATGGCGACGGCGCTCGAATCGGCGGGCATACGCTCGAGCGGGGCGTTCTGAGCGCGAGGCCCTGTTACAATGGCGTCTTCCCATGACGCCCGTTCTGGTGACGGTTCTCGTCGCCCTGCTGCTGGCTTTGAAGGTCGATCTGACGTTTGTCGAACTCGGGGGCCTGGTTGCCGCCGCCGTGATCGCCGCTGCCCTTCCCCGGCTCGGCGAGGCGCGATTCCGGCGCCTGCGATGCGCCTGCGAGCGCATCAGCCGCCGGCGAAGGCTGGCGATACTGATCGCGGCGCTCGCGGCTCCGGCGCTGCGCATCGCCCTTCTTCCCGTACTGCCCGTCCCAGAGCCAAAGGTCACGGATGAATACAGCCATCTTCTTCTCGGGGATACACTCGCCCATGGGCGTCTGACAAATCCCACGCACCCGATGTGGAGGCATTTCGAGACGATTCACGTCCTCCAACGCCCGACGTACAACTCTATGTACTTCCCCGGCCAGGGCGCCTTTCTCGCTCTCGGAAAACTGCTCACAGGAAGCCCGTGGGCGGGAGTCGTCTTAAGCGTTGCGCTGATGTCGGGGGCAATATGCTGGATGCTGCAGGCGTGGGTTCCGCCGGGCTGGGCGCTCTTCGGGGCGGTGCTCGCCGCATTGCGGCTGGGCCTGATCAGCTATTGGATGAACAGCTACTGGGGCGGCGCGCTTGCCGCTATGGGCGGCGCGCTCGTGCTCGGCGCGCTGCCGCGTATACGGCGGCACATGCGTTTCCGAGACGTTCTTCTGATGGGCGCGGGAACCGCGGCGCTGGCGGTGAGCCGGCCGTATGAGGGACTGGCGCTTTGCGTTCCGGTGGCGGGGAGCCTGGCCGTGTGGCTCCTGCGGCGGCGCGCCTTCGCACGCGTGGCGCTTCCGCTCGGGGCTATGGCGGTGGCGGGCTTCGCCCTGCTCGGCTTCTACTTCTGGCGCGTCACGGGCGATCCGTTTCGCCTGCCCTATGAAGTGAACCAGCGCACCTACGGATGGCCGATGACGCTCGCCTGGCAGACGCCGAAGGCGATCTCCCAGCCGTACGAAGATATGCGCCGGTATTTTCAGTGGGAACTCGGCGAGCACGTGCGGCTGCTCGCGCCGGGCATAGACACCCATCTCACCGCGGCGGAAGCCGTGTGGATCTGGAGCTTCTTCTTCGGCATCGCGCTGAGTCTTCCGCTGGTGCTCTTCCCGCGCGCCTTCACGGGCCGGAGAATCCGCCTGCCGCTGATCGCGGGCGCGTGCGTAGCGGTTGCGGCCGTGTTCGAGCAATCCCGGTATCCGCACTATCTGGCGCCGGCGGCTTCAGTTGCCGCGCTGCTTTGGGTGCAGGGGTTGCGGCATTGCCGCACGGCGATGCCGGCCTTCGCACGGCTGATCCCCGCGGTGGTGGTGCTGGCGGTCGTGTGGCGCGGCGTGGCGGGCGATGCCGCGGTCGCCTACGGCAAAGCCAGAAACCCTGTGTCCTGGTGCTGCGGCGGCGCGGGCGACGTGGACAGGGCGCGCATCATCCGCAAGCTGGAAGCGGCCGGCGGCAAGCACCTCGTCCTCGTCCGGTACAAGCTCTCACACGACTGGATGGAATCGTGGATCAACAATGCCGCCGATATCGATGGCGCCCGAATCGTCTGGGCGCGCGACCTGGGGGCATCGAACGGCCCGCTGCTCGACTACTTCCGCGGCCGCACGGTCTGGCTGCTGCGGGCGGATGAAAAGCCGCTCGAGCTCACGCCATTATAGGGCGCGGCCCTTCTGCTTCTTCCCGGCGTTGCGGGGACACTTGCGGCAGGTGCCGCGGCAGCAGTCTTTCGGGGTCTTGGCAGGCATAAACGGGGAGTCTAGCCCACGCGGCCGGGCTCGCGCGACCCCGGGAATTCAGGATCTCAAATTACGACGTCCTGGCCCGCTACGATTTTCTTACGGCGCGACTTCAGGAACTCGAGCAGCACCGGAATCAGCGAGAGCGCGATGATCAGGAAAATCGCCTTCTCGAAATGCTGCCGCACGATGGGGATCGCGCCGAGCATGTGGCCGAGCATCGTGACGCAGAACACCCAGCCGGCGACGCCGGACACGCTGTAGGTCAGAAACCGCGAGTACTTCATACCGGCCACGCCGGCCAGGAACGGCGCGAAGGTCCGGACGATGGGAACGAACTTGGCGTAGACGATGGTCTTCCCGCCGTACTTCTCGTAGAATTTCTGCGACCGGATGAGGTCCTCGCGGCGGAACAGGCGCGAATTCGGCCGGCTGAAAATGTGCGGGCCGGTGCGGCGGCCGAGGAAATAGCCGGTGCTGTCGCCGATGATCGCGCCGGCCATTAGGAGCGGGATCACGATCCAGAGATTCATTCCCGCCGCGCCCGCCACCACGCCTACGGTGAACAGGAACGAATCGCCGGGCAGAAAGAAGCCGGTCAGCAAGCCGGTTTCGGCGAACACGATACCGACCAGGAGCGCGTATCCGAGCCACCCGGTCAGCACCGTAGTGAGCAGGTGAATCAGACGTTCAGGCGTGGTGAGCGTCTGAAGGAAATCCAGGAGGGCTTGGATCATCCTGGGTTCCGGTTAGCTGCGGTAGCTCGTCACGACACGGTTCATTACTTCGTTGTTGACCTTGAGCTTGCCCTCGCGTTCGAGCGCGGCGCGCACGGAATCCATGAACAGATCCATACGCTCGCGGGCTTTGCGCTGCCTGAGTGCGGCAAGCACTTCGGGGCGGCTGGCGTCGAGTTTGGTCATGTCGGCCGGGATGCGGGCCTCGATCTTGCAGACGAAGCGGTCGTTCTGAAGTGCGACGGGCCCGAAGACGCTGCCCACGGGCTGGGTGAAGGCGGGGCCGAGCATACTGGCCGGGCCGATGCCGTCGGCTGCGCCGTCGCGCGTGAACTCCTGCGTCGTTTTGACCTCGAGTCCCATCTCTTTGGCAACCTTCGCCAGGTCGCCGCCCGCACTCGCCTTCTGGAACGCTTCGTTGGCGCGCTGCGTCAGCAGGTCCTGCATCTTGCGCGCGATAAGTGTCTGCCGGATCTCGGGCTCGGCATCGGCCAGCTCGGCGGGCCGCGCCGGAACGATGCCGGTCACCACCGCCACCAGCAGCTTGTTGCCGGGCGCCTGGAGCACCTGCGTGACACCGCCCTGGGGCAGGGCCGCGATCGCGTCGCTCAGTTCCGCGTTGGCGCCGATTTCGGGAATCGGGGCGCCGGCGGGGAGCTTGTCGGCGTGAACCAGCGTCAGATCGAGGCTCGCCGCAATCTTCGCGGCATCCTGCGGATGCTTCACGAGCTCGTCGTGAGCCTGGTCGGCGGACTTTTGAAGCGTGTCGAAGACCTGCTGCCGCTTCATCTCCTGCGCGATCTGGTCCTTGACCTCTTCAAACGGCTTCACGTGCGGTTCTTCCTTCTCGAGCACCTGAAGAATGTGGAAGCCGTACTCGGTCTTGACGACGTTGCTAAGCTCTTTCGGCTTGAGCGAAAACGCGGAGGCTTCGAAGGCCTTCACGGTCTGGTCGCGCACGATCCAGCCGAGGTCGCCGCCCTTGGAGGCCGAACCCGGGTCGTCCGAGTTCTTCTTTGCGAGTTCGGCGAAATCGGCGCCGCCTTTGAGCTGCTTGAGCAGTTCTTCGGCGCGAGCCTGGATCTTGGGAAGCTCTTCCTTCGGCTTGTCGGTGGTCTTCAGCAGGATATGGCGGACGTGAACGCGCTCCGGCACACGGAACTGATCCTTGTCCTGTTCGTAGGCGCGGCGCAGGGCTTCTTCCGGGATGACGATCTTCTGGCCGGCCTTGGCCTCGTCGGCGATGAGCACGTCGAAGGTGCGCTTTTCGGGGGTGTGGAACCGGGCGCGGTTCGATTCGTAGTAGCTTCGGATCTCCTCGGGCGACAGCTTGACCTCTCCCTGCATCTTGGCCATGGAAATATCGACGTACTGGAGCTTCACCTTCTCGTTCCGCCTGCGGTATTCCTGCGCGACCTCATCCGGCGTGACCACGGCGCTTTCGTTCGCCAGGCTGCTCACGCGGCTCATGATAAGCTGCTGCCGCAACTGCGATTCGAATTCGGGAATGGTCGTGCCGCGCTGCTGGAGCATGGCGGCATAGGCTTCCCTGCCGACGAACTGCCCGTTCGGGAAGAGCTGGGGGAAGCTCACGCGCAGCGTGCGCGCCAGGTCGGCGTCGGTAACCTCGATGCCCATGCGCTTCGCCTGGTACAGGAGGGAGCGCGTGCTGATCATCTCGTCGATTATCTGGCCGACATAGTAGCTGGCCATCTCGGGCGGGAACGCCCGGTTCCGCATGGCCGCCTGCATCTGCTGCTGAACGTCCCGGGCCGTGATGGTCTCTTTGCCGATGGTGGCGATCACCTGCTCCTGCTGGCCTCCTCCGACACCGTAACCGGGGATCAGCGTCACGACCATCGAGAGGGCGACAAGCATCAACAAGGCGCCGAGAAGATAGCGCACAGCTTTGGCGCGGCTGCGAAACAGATCAAACATAAGGAGAACTCCTTCAGAAATCCGATCCTTCAGTATAGCGGACCGGGGATGACGCCACCGCGGGGGTTAGCGGCAACCGCTTGCCGGCGGGCGCGGAGCCGGTCACGCGCGCGGCTCGAGGACCGGCGGGTGGGCGTGCTCGCCCATGCGCGCATCGGCATGCACCGCCCGGACCGCCTTTTCCAGGCCGTCGCGATGCACAACGATGGAAATAGTCAGCTCGCTGGCGCCCTGGGCGATGGCGATGATGTTGATCTTTTCGCGCGAGACGGCGGTGAAGATGCGGCCCGCGAGTCCCGGCGTCCCCTGCATGCCTTCGCCCACCACAGCCAGCAGTCCCACGTTCTCATCCACGTCGATGGGCCGCAGGTATCCGTGTTCGAGCTCGAGAGCGAGCGCCGACCGGATGGCCGCCAGCGCCGCCGGAAGCTCCTGGCCGCGCACCAGGCAGCAAAAGCTCTGCTGGTAGGACGAGCTCGAGACCATCAGGACCTCGATGTTGGCGCGGCCGAGCGCGTCGAGCGCCTTGCCCATCACCTGCGTGCCGTTGAGCACGGCCGAGGCGGGCTCGATGGAGATGAGCGCCACGTTCGCCATCGAGGTGACGGCGCACGCGCCGGTCGAGGTTTCTATGCGCGGGACGATCTTCGTGCCGGGCTTTTCGGGCGCGAAGCTGTTCTTGCTCCAGACCGGGATGGCGCGGCCGGCAAGCGGCGCGAGCGTGCGCGGATGCAGCACCTTCGCTCCGTTGTAGGCCAGCTCGGCGGCCTCGCGGTAGGTGACCTCTTCGAGCACGGCGCAGTCGGGAACCAGGCGCGGGTCGGCGGTCATGATGCCGTCCACGTCGGTCCAGATCCACAGCTCGGCGGCATCGAGCGAGGAGGCGATGATCGAGGCGGAGAAATCGGACCCGCCGCGCCCGAGCGTGGTCGGGCGGCCGTCGGCGGTGGCGGCATTGAAGCCGGTGATCACGGGCAGCACGCCGGCCTCGAGCATGGGCACGAGGCGCGCGCGCGTTTTCTCGCGCGTGGCCTCCATCAGCGGAGTGGCGTTGCCGAAGACGGCGTCGGTGACGATCAGCTCGGAGGCGTTCACGGCTTCGGCGGGCGTGCCGTCGCAGGCGAGGCGCGCGGCCACGAGCAGCGTCGAGAGGCGCTCGCCGACCGCGACGGCTTCATCCACCGCGCGCGGCGGCGCCTCGCCGAGCATGCAGATGCCGTTGGCGATGCGCTCGAACTCGTCGATGATTGCGTTGATGCGCTCGAGAATCGCGTCGTGCGTGCCGTCGGGCAGCAGCTCCAGGCAGGTTTCGCGGTGGCGCTTGCGAAGCCGCTCGATGTCGGAATCGATGCCGGCCTGGTTGCCGGATTCGGCCCGTCTCATGGTCTCGAGCAGCAGGTCGGTGACCTTCGACATCGCCGAGACGACGATTGCCACGGGGCGCTTCTTCCGCTCGGCTGCGGAGAGGTCGGCGGTGGCCTGCATACGTTCGGCGGAACCGACGCTGGTGCCGCCGAACTTCATTACGAGCGCGTTTTGCATGATCGGGAAGTGATGATCTCCAGGATAGCGTGCTCCACCTGGTCGAGCGTGAGCGCGGTGGTGTCGAGCCGCACGGCGTCCGGGGCGGCAGCCAGCGGCGAATCGGCGCGCGTGCTGTCGCGGTGGTCGCGCTCGCGGATCTCGCGGGCGACGTCGGCCGCGGCGGGCGCCTGGCCTTTTTCTTCGAGCTCTCGCAGGCGGCGGGCGGCGCGCACGTCGGGGTCGGCGTCGAGGAAGATCTTCACCTCCGCATTTGGGAACACGACCGTGCCGATGTCGCGGCCCTCCATGACGACGCTTGCGGCCGCGCCCATCCGGCGTTGCTTTTCGACCAGCGCGCGGCGCACGCCGGGGATGGCCGATACCTTGGAGGCGCCCTGGGAGACCTCCGGGCCGCGGATGGCTTCAGTAACGTCTTCGCCGTCGAGAAGCACGCGCGTGGCGCCGGGTTCGAAGCGGATGACGGCGGCGCGGGCGAGGGGCTCGAGACGAGCGGCGTCGGCGAGATCGATGCCCGCGCGCTGTGCCAGAAGCGCGACGGCGCGGTACATGGCGCCGGTGTCGATGTACACGGCGCCGGTCTTCGCCGCCACGCGCCGCGCGATCGTGCTCTTGCCGGCGCCGGCCGGACCGTCTATCGCCACGATCAAAGTGTGTGCCTCCCGAGTTCCGGCGCGTTTGACACGCCAGTGTCCTATTGTAAATGCTGAGTTGATGCCTCGCCCTTCGGTTCTGGTGACAAAACGCATTTTTCCCGAAGCCGTCGAGTTGCTCAGGCAGGCGGCCGAGGTGGACTACGTCGATTCCGACGACGGCCTGCCGCCCGGCGAACTCACCTCACGGGCGCGCGGCAAGCAGGGCGTCGTGAGCCAGCTTACCGATCGCTTCGACGCAGCGCAGATCGCGAAGCTCGAAGACGTGCGGGTGATCGCGAACGTCGCGGTCGGGTTCGACAACGTGGACCTCGAGGCCGCCACGCGAAACGGCATAGTGGTGACGAATACGCCCGACGTCCTCACGGACACCACGGCGGATCTCGCCTTCGCGCTGCTGCTCGCCGCCGCGCGCCGCATTCCGGAAGCGCACCGGTTCGTGCACTCCGGCAAGTGGCGGCGCTGGACGATCGACCTGCTCGCCGGACGCGACGTGCATCATAAAACGCTCGGAATTTTCGGCATGGGGCGGATCGGGCAGGCGGTGGCGCGGCGCGGGCGCGGGTTCTCGATGCGGGTTCTTTATCACGATGCGCGGCGCGCGCCCGAGGCGCTCGAGCGCGAACTGGGGCTGGAGTTCGCGGACAAAGACCGCCTGCTTGCGGAAGCCGATTTCGTCAGCCTGCACGTGCCGCTCACCGAATCCACGCGGCACATGATCGGCGCGGCCGAGTTCGCGCGCATGAAGCGCACCGCGATTCTGGTGAACACCGCGCGCGGGCCCATAGTGGACGAACCCGCGCTCGCGCAGGCGCTCAAGGTCGGGACAATCGCCGCCGCGGGCCTCGATGTGTTCGAGCACGAGCCGCGCGTGGACCCGCTTCTGCTCGAACTCGACAACGTCGTGCTGGCGCCGCATATCGGCAGCGCTTCGATGGAAACGCGGCGGAAGATGTCGCTCGTCGCCGCCGAGAACTGCCTGGCGGCGCTCGAAGGGCGGCGCCCGCCGAACGCGCTCAACTGACGCGGCGGTACACTCGGAGCGGAGGCCGTCATGGCGCAGTCCAAGAACGTCCACCCCCGCACCGCTGTTCTCACGCGTGGATTCGACCCGAAGCTTTCGGTGGGCTCGGCCCGCCCCGCGGTTTTCCGCAGTTCCACTTACGTGTTCTCGACGCCCGAGGCAGCCGAGCGCGCGTTCGACGTCGCGGCCGGGCGGGCGCGGTCCGAGCCGGGCGAGAACCTCGACCTGATCTACTCGCGCATCTCGCATCCGAACGCGGAAATTCTGGAGGACCAGATCGTGCCGCTCGAGACCGGCGCGCAGTCGGCGGCGGTCTTCAATTCGGGGATGGCCGCGATCATGACGGCGTGCCTGACGTTTCTGCGGACGGGCGACAGCATCGTCTACACCGTGCCGCTCTACGGCGGCACCGAACACTTGATCCAGGAATTTCTCAGCACGCTCGGCATCGCGGGCATAGGCGTCCCGGCCGGCGAGGGCGCGGCGCTCGATGAAGCGATCCGGCGCGCGGAGAATCTCGGCGCAGTGTTCATCGAGACGCCGGCGAACCCGACTCTCACAATGACCGACGTGCGCCGCGCCGCCGCCACCGCCGCGCAGCGCGCGCGCAAGCCGCTCGTCATGGTGGACAACACGTTTCTTGGGCCCGCGTTCCAGCATCCGCTGACGCTCGGCGCGGACCTCGTGTTGTATTCGGCGACCAAGTATCTATCGGGCTTCAGCGACATGCTGGCCGGCGTCGCGCTGGCGAAGGACCCGGAGCTGATCGCGCGCATGCGCGGGTTCCGCATCCTGTTCGGCAACATCCTGCAGCCGGACGAGTGCTGGATGATGGACGGGCGGCTGCCGACCGTCGCGCTGCGCATGAACCGCCAGAGCAAAAACGCGCAGCGCATCGCCGAGCGGCTGGTGCGGCATCCGCGCGTGCTCAAGGTGCACTATCCGACGCTGTTCGACGACGCCGAGCAGATCCGCATACGCCTCGCGCAGTGCGACTTTCCGGGCGCGCTGTTGTCCGTCGATGTGGGCTCGAAGGAAGCGGCGTTCACGTTTCTCCGGAACATCAAGATCGCCCGCAATGCGGTGTCGCTCGGGGGAGTGGAGACGCTGGTCTGCCATCCGAAGACGACGACGCATTCGGGCCTGAGCGAGGAGACTTACGCCACGGCGGGGATCACGGACGGCCTCGTGCGCATCTCGGTGGGAATTGAAGACTGGCGCGACCTCGTCGCCGATTTCGAGCAGGCGCTCGGAGCGATTCCCGAGAGCCTCAGTAAAACAGGATCCGCCAGGTCGTATTCACCAACGCGTGCGTGACCATGGCCGCGCGTACGCTGCGCGTGGCCTGGTAGGCGCGTCCGTAGAAAAGGCCGGCGACCGCCGCCAGCAGCGCGAAACGCCAGTTCGGGAAGCCGCGGAACGGCAGGTGGACGAGGCCGAACAGCACGGAGGCCGCCGCGAGCCCGAGCCAGCCGCTGCGCAGCCAGCGCTCGAACCATTCCTGAAGCATTCCGCGGAAGAAGAATTCTTCGCGGAGCGCGACGACCCAGAGCATTCCGAGGAAGGTGCCGGCCGCGAGCGCGAGCATCTGCCACCACGGCATTGGCCTGAGGTGGAACGAGGCGAACCGGACCGCCCATCCGAGCAGCGCGCCAACGGGCAGGAAGAACGCGAAATGGAGGAACCCGGCCGCCCACTCGCGCCGGTCCGGCCAGAGCCCCACGCCCTTCACTTCCATGCGCGCGATTGACAGGGCGGCGAGAAAAGCCAGGCGCGTCCAGGCCGACTGGCCCAGGATCCCGAGCGGAAGCCGCGGCGCGGGCGGCGTGTAGATCGCGGCGAACAACGGCGAGAGCAGCACGGCGGCTACGAAGACGACGAATAACACATCCACTGCCGCGCGGCGCGGGAAGACGACGTACCAGAAGGAGAGGGCGCCGGCCGCCGCCGCGAGGACAATGCACAGGCGCGTGTCGAACGTGCCGGCGGGGATCGAATAGAGGCAGTAGGGGAGGAGCGCGCTCGCGGTCATCCACGCGGCGAGCGCCGGCGGACGGAGCCGCGCCTGGAGCCACGCGCGCACGGGCTCGAGCACCGCGGCGACGTACAGGCAGAGCTCGATCGCGACGGCCAGCGCGGTGGGAACGGCCACAGGCGCGGGTATACTCAGAACGTAGGCGTACAACAGCCCGCCCATCGAAGCCAGCAGGAAAACAATGATCAGCGTTCGCACGGCGGCCCGCGTTTGCATCGGGATCATCTTAGCATCCGCTTTTTGCGCGGCCGCTGCGGATCCCCCGGCCGGCCTCGCTAAGCTCGTGGCCGCCCGCGCGACCGAAGCGCGGCAGGCGCGCGAACGCTACATGTACCGCCAGAGCGTGCTCGTCGAGGAGCTAAGCCCCAGCGGAGCGCGCGCGGGCGAATACAGGGAGACGCGCGAAATGGTCTTCTCGCCCGAGGCCGAGCGCAGCGAGAGAATCGTCGGGAGGCCGCTCGATACCCTCAAGCGCTTGAAGCTGACCGCGGAAGATTTCCGCGACATCCGCGAAGTGCAGCCGTTCCTGTTCGATACGAACCAGCTTTGGGCCTACGAGACGAAGCCGAAAGGCGAGGAAGAGATCGACGGCGTGGACTGCTGGCTGCTCGAAGTGCGGCCGCGGCAGATCCTGGCCGGCCAGCGCCTGTTCGAGGGCATGCTCTGGGTGAGCAAGAAGGATTACTCGATCGTGCGGACGAGCGGGAAGGCGGTGCCCGAGGTCCGTTCGATGAGCGGGCGGGAGAACCTCTTCCCGCGCTTCACGACGATCTGGCAGCCGGTCGATGGCAAGTACTGGTTTCCGGTCCACACGTTTGCGGACGACACGCTTGATTTCCGCGTCGGCCCGCAGCGCATACGGTTGACGATCCGGTACACGGATTACAAAAGGTTCGGGGCGGAGACGACGGTTCAGTTCGGCGACGTGAAGTAACTGCACCGTGTCCCTCCGCGGCCCAAAGCATCAGTGAGCGGCGCGGGCCAATTCCGTTGCGGCGTCCTGGATCGTTGCGGCGGCTGTTTCCAGCACTTTGCCGAGTTTGACGATTTGTTCGTCCGCCTGCTTCCACTGGCTCTGCTCGATGCTTTCGCGCACGGCAGGCAGCGTCTTGACGCCGTAGCCGGTGTAGAGGCCGGGCGCGTAGATCTGGTGCTTGAACCAGGGGCGGCCGGGAAGTCCGGAATCGAGCGTTAACGAGCGCTCGAAGGCGATCAGTTTTCTGTTGACCTCGCGCGGGGTGGCGCTCCTGTTCTGCTTAAGGGCGTCGCTGTACTGCCTGGTGGCGCGCTCGAGCGCCGCCATGCCGTTTTGGAGCGGCGCGAAATTGAGGAACGGGGGAACGTCTTCTTTTTTCGGCGGCACGGTTTTCTCGCGCGGGTCTTCGACCAGTTTGTAGAAGCCGTCGTCGATCAGGCGATTGCGCTCGATGATTTGGTCGCGGCGGTCGCGCGCCAGCTTCTCGACTTCCGACACGTAGCGCCGCACGGTTTCGGTGAAGTTTTCGAAGTCGAAGGGTAAAAGCTCCGCATCCGCCAGGCGCAGCACCACGGTGCCGGCTGTCTGGGCGAGAGCGCGGCCGTAGACGAATTCGGTGTCGGAAAAATGTGTGTACCAGTAGAAATCGTCGTAGACCGAATGATAGATGCCGCCGCCGCCTTCGCCGTCGTAACTCAGGTTTAGGGAGGCGATCCCCAGGTGGTCGAGGAACGCGGTGTAGTCGGAGCCGGAGCCCAGCGCGCCGATGCGCAGATCCGCGCGCGTGCGCGCCTCCTGCCGTTCCTCGGGTGTGACTGTGGGACTGGTAAGGCGCCGCGCCTGGATGCGCTTCCACACGGTCGCGCCGGTCTCGGGATCGGTGATGTCCTTTGCGACGGAATTGATGAAACGCTCGAGGGTGTGCGAGCCTTCGGCGTGAAGATAACCGCGGCCGGTGCCGTCGGAGTTCACATAGGCCACGGCCTTCCCGGCCAGCTCCTGCGCGTGGGTCTCCACCCATTCGGTGGAGCCGAGCAGGGCCGGCTCCTCGCCGTCCCACAGGCAGTAGACGATGGTGCGCTTCGGCTTCCATCCCTGCTTGAGGAGCAGCGAGAGAGCGCGCGCTTCTTCCATGAGCGCGGCCGCGCCCGAGGCAGGATCTTCCGCGCCGTTCACCCAGGCGTCGTGATGATTGCCGCGGATCATCCATTCGCCGGGATACTCTGCGCCGGGTATGGTCGCGATGACGTTGTAGAGCGGCTTGATGTCCCAGTTGAAGGTCAGCTTCAGATGCACCTTCGCCGGGCCGGGGCCGATGCGATAAGTGATCGGCAGCGCGCCGCGCCACGCCGCTGGCGCTACGGGTCCGGTCAACGCCGCGAGCAGCGGCTGCGCGTCGCCGTAGGAAATCGGAAGCACGGGGATCTTCATCAACGTGGGAGCGTCTTTCAAGGCGAGGCGCTTCGCGTCCTTGGTCGCGCCCACGCCGGGAGTCAGCGGATCGCCCGGATAGACGGGCATGTCCATCACGCTGCCGCGCTGCACGCCGTTCGAATTGCGGTATGGGCCGTCGGGGAAGACTTCGCCCTGGGCGTAACCGTCGTCGCGCGGGTCGGAGTAAATCAGGCAGCCGACGGCGCCGTGCTCGGCGGCGACCTTCGGCTTGATGCCTCGCCAGGAACCGCCGTAGCGCGCGATGACGATGGCGCCCTTCACCGAGACGCCCAGGCGCTCTAGGGTCTCGTAATCGTCCGGCACGCCGTGATTCACGTAGACGAGCGGGGCCGTCACGTCGCCATCGGCGGAGTAGGCGTTGTACGTGGGGAGCTGCTCGCCCTGCTGAGACGAGGTGGGGTCTTTGGCTTCGGCGGGCTCGGCCAGCTTCGCGGTGAAGCGGGTGGGCGCGACCAGTTCCAGCGCGCGCTCTTTCGGGGTCGGGAAGAGCACGTCAAAGACCTCGAGGCGCGCGTCGAGACCCCACTCCTTGAACTGCGAGAGGATCCACTCGGCGTTCTGCTTGTCGTAAGCCGAGCCGACGTGATGCGGCCGCGCCGAGAGCCGCTGCACGAAGGCGCGCAGGTTCGATGTGCTCGGAATAGCCCGGAATTTCGCCTCCCAGTCGGCGCCGGACAGACACGTACACAGCAGGCAGGCCAGTAGGATTCTCTTCATGATGGAGGTCCGATTTTACCGCGAATCAGGCCAGCGACCGCAAAATCTCGCGGGCTTCGGCTTCACGGTCCGCCCGCACGCGAATGTTCCACCAGCCGAGGATGTTTCCGCTTTCCTGGCGCGCCGCCACGTTTCGATCTGCGGTGAAGAACGGGATTTCCGCTTCGTTCAACAAGCTCTCGGCCAGCGCGATGGCGATCGGATCGTAGAGGCCGGTCTCGATCAGGACGGTCTCGTCATCCGGCATCCGGTTCACCCCTTCGTCAAGATGCGGTGGACGATCTCGGCGTTGATTTTGACTTCGTCGCGGTACTTCGGGAACATGCCGACATAGACGCCGTCGTAGGGCTTGATGCTCTCGAACGCGGTGCGGAAGGCGCGCTCGACGTCATTCGGGTAGATGCGGCCGGCGGCGAGAATCTTGAAGGCGAAGCACGGCTTTTTGGTCTGGCGCAGGACGCGGTACATGCGGGGCGGGTCGCTCACCATGTAGGTGTCGCCCTGCATCTCGAGCAGCTCGCCGCCGAGCGCCTTCTTCCACTCCTCGGTCGTGCGGCGCCGCGCGTAGACGCAGCCGGCGTAGAAATCGACGTCCCAGTTCTCTTCCTCGATCTTCGCGATCACGTCCGGGTTGTGCGTGCCGACTCCGACGAGCACGCCCATATCACGAACCTTCTTGCACCATTCCTTGACGGTGTCCATGCGGCCGGCGTACCAGGCGTCGTCCACCACTTCGCCCTGCCGCTGGAGGCCAAGCGGCTTCAGGGTTTTGACGAGCATGGCCGCGTCGGCCTTCGCGCCCACCTGCGGGATGAGGTGCATCTTGCCGCCCTCGGAGACAAAGCGCTTCCAGTCGGAGAGGGAGCGTTCCGTGTGCCAGTAATTGAATGCATTGATGCCGTAGCTGCTGGCGCGGTGCATGACCTCGCAGACGCGCTCCGGCGTGTAATATTCGCGCATCGCATCGGAGAAGTTCAAGTTGAAATGCGCGAAGCCGTAGAACGGGTTGACGCCGAGCACCATGCGGCTGATCTCGACGCCGCCGAACTTCATTTTCGGCACCTGGATGGCCTGGGCGGGCTGCTGGGCGCTCGAGGACGGAGTCAGGCCCGTGATTCCGGCGGCCAGGGCGGCTCCGGATTGGAGGAAGTCGCGACGCGATCGTGGCATGGTGACGATCAGGGTATCAGGTCCGTTGGTGTGGTTCAAGCCGGGGGGCGCAAAAAAAACCGCCCCGGTTGCCCGGGGCGGCTTGTGCTAACAGCTAACGGCGAACGGCCGTTGTTTAGTAATCCATCTCCGGTCCGTGGCCGGGGCCGCCCGGGCCCATGGCCGGCTTCTTCTCGGGGATCTCGGCCACCATGGCTTCGGTGGTGAGCATGAGGGCCGCGATCGAGGAGGCGTTCTGAAGCGCCGAGCGGGTTACCTTGGTCGGATCGACGACACCGGCCGAAACCAGGTCCTCATAGGTATCGGTCGCGGCGTTGTAGCCGAACCGCACGTCGTCCTTGCTGCGGACTCTCTCGGCCACGATGGCGCCTTCGATTCCGGCGTTCGCGGCGATCTGGCGCAGCGGCTCTTCGGCGGCGCGTCTCACGATCTCGACACCGATCTGCTCGTCGCCTTCAGCCTTGACGTTCTTCAGAGCGACCGCCGCGCGCAGCAGCGCCACGCCGCCGCCCGGAACGATGCCCTCTTCGACGGCCGCGCGGGTCGCGTGCAGCGCGTCCTCGACACGAGCCTTCTTCTCCTTCATCTCGGTCTCGGTGGCCGCGCCGACCTTGATCACCGCAACGCCGCCGGCCAGCTTCGCCAGCCGTTCCTGCAGCTTCTCGCGGTCGTAGTCCGAGGTCGTCTCTTCGATCTGGGCGCGGAGCTGCTTGATCCGGCCTTCGATCGCTTTCTGCTGCCCGCCGCCGTCCACGATGGTCGTGTTGTCCTTGTCGATCGTGACGCGCTTGGCACGGCCCAGGTCCTCGAGGCGAACGCCCTCGAGCTTGATGCCGGTCTCTTCCATGATCGCTTTGCCGCCGGTGAGGATGGCGATGTCCTCGAGCATCGCCTTGCGGCGGTCGCCGAAGCCCGGGGCCTTCACGGCGCAGGCGTTCAGGGTGCCGCGCAGCTTGTTGACGACCAGGGTGGCGAGCGCTTCGCCTTCGACTTCCTCGGCGATGACCAGCAGCGGCTTGCCGGCGCGGGCGATCTGCTCGAGCAGCGGCAGCAGGTCCTTCATGTTGCTGATCTTCTTCTCGTGGATCAGGATGTAGGGATCCTCGAGGACGGCTTCCATGCGGTCGGGGTCGGTGATGAAGTAGGGAGAGAGGTAGCCGCGGTCGAACTGCATGCCCTCGACGGTGTCCAGCTCGGTGGACATCGTCTTGGACTCTTCGACGGTGATGACGCCGTCCTTGCCGACCTTCTTCATCGCCTCGGCGATCGTGTTGCCGATCGTCGTATCGCCGTTGGCGGAAATCGTGCCGACCTGGCCGATCATGTCGCCGCTGACGGGCTTGGAGAATTTCTTGACTTCCTCGACGACCACTTCGACGGCGCGCTCGATGCCGCGCTTCAGGGCCATCGGGTTCGCGCCGGCGGCCACGCTCTTCACGCCTTCGCGATAGATCGACTGCGCCAGGATGGTCGCGGTGGTGGTGCCGTCGCCGGCGACGTCGGAGGTCTTCGAAGCGACTTCGCGCACCATCTGGGCGCCCATGTTCTCGAGCGGGTCCTTGAGCTCGATTTCCTTGGCCACGGTCACGCCGTCTTTGGTGATGGTCGGACCGCCGAACTTCTTTTCGAGCACGACGTTCCTGCCCTTGGGGCCAAGCGTCACCTTCACCACATCGGCGAGCTGGTTGACGCCGCGCAGGATCGCCTGCCGGGAGTTTTCACTGTAGAGAATCTGCTTTGCAGCCATGAATTTTCCTCCTGAACCTTAGGCTTTCGCCTGCTTCGCAGCGCCTTCGAGAATCCCGAGGACCTCGTCTTCGCGCATGATCACGTATTCTTCGCCATCCAGTTTGATTTCACTGCCGGAGTACTTGCCGAACAGAATCCTGTCGCCGACCTTCACATCGAGCGCGACGACTTTGCCGCTCTCGAGGCGCTTTCCCTGCCCGACTGCCACGACTTCGCCCTCCTGGGGCTTCTCTTTCGCCGTGTCCGGGATAATGATCCCGCCCTGGACGGTCTCTTTTTCCTCTACGCGCTTCACAACGATCCGATCGTAGAGCGGTCGAATATTCATACCCGTTCCTCCAATACTGGTAAATGGTGTACCACTGGAAATTGCCGGGGCCCGGCCGGAGTGCCTGGACCCAATGCCCATTATTAGCACTCCCGGCCGGAGAGTGTCAACGTTTTGTAGTAAGTGCTTCTTCTACAAGGGATTCCGCAGTCCAGTTCGAACGGGGGAGTATGGCGGCGCTGGGATAGAGCCGCTGTACTTCGGCGAGCCCGGCCAGCGCTCCGGCGCCATCGACGGCCCCGGCCAGAACCAGGCGGCGCGCGCCGATCCGGGCCGCAATGTCCGGAAGATCGGTGTGGCGGAGCAGGTTCGGAACGAAGTTGGCGAACGAGACGCGGTAATCCTCGTTATCGACGACGCTCTGGAACGACGTGAGGCCGTCGGTGAGGTGCAAGGTGTCGATGGCGGGGTCGAGGGCGGCGGCGAACAAGGCGGGCACGGTGAGTTTTCCGCGCGCGGCAACCACCAGCCGGCGGCCCTTGCACTCGGGGCGCGCGCGCAGAGCGGCGGAGACGGCGAGCAGGTCCGTCACCCACTGGCCGAGCATGGGCTTGCCGAGGATGAGGGACGACCAGGCGTAGTTCTCCTCGTCGTTATGCGAGCTGGTGTAGGCGGAAGCGCCGCGGCCGGCCTCGGGGGCGAGGTCGCCGATGCCGCGCAGATCGGCGGCGCAGACGATGTGGCCCTTGGCGGCGAGCGACTGGTACAACTCGCCTTCGTGCCAGCGTACGCGCCGGGCCGGCTCGAGCAGAATAAAAGCAGCGCCATCAGGATCTTCCCGGCGCGGCGTCAGCAGCCAGGCGGGCACCCAGACTTTCGGGGCCGAAGGGACTTCGACGGCCTCGATGAACACATCGCGCGAGGGGACGCGGCCGAGCACGGTAAAGCGCGCTGCGGCGGCGGGCCGCTCGGCGCCGGTGAGGCGCAGCAGGTCGGCGGGCTCCCGTTGAACGTCGCGCGCGCGGTTCATCTGGAACGGCGTCGCGCTGCCGAGCGAGCGCACGACGCTGCCCGAGGCGGTCACCCGGAGCGTGGCTTCCGATTCGGGCGCGACATCGGGCTCGCGATCGATCGGCTTCGCTTCACCCTGGAACCAGCGCCGGAAGAAGTTGTACACCTTGAGACGCGAATCGTAGGCCAGGCCGTGCGGCAGCGGCGAATCGGTCCACTCGATTCTGTCGGCGTGGCCGAGCGCCGCGTAAACGCGCTCGAGTTTGCGGAACTCTTCGACGCCGCTCGTGATGTAAGAGGGCGAGTAGGTGCCGAAGAAATCGCGCGCGCTCGAGCTGACCAGCAGCGGCTTGGGCGCGATCGGATAGAGCATGTCCCAGCGGTCGAAGCCGAGCGGGCCGGAGCCGACGAAATCCTGCTCGGCATCGTCGGTCGAGCCGGGCGGGTTGAAGTTGGCGCAGGCGACGTTCTCGGTATTGCCGCTCATGACGGCGGCGGCGGCGAGGCGGTCGTCCACGCAGGAGAGCATCATCGTGGTGGTACCGCCGCCCGATTGCCCGGTGGAGCCGAGCCGCTTGGGGTCGACCAGCGGGTGCGCGGCCAGGTAATCGAGGCTGCGAACGGCGTCCCAGGCCTGGAGGCGCGTCGAGGTGTCGCCGTAGAGCAGCATCTGCTTGCCGGGCACCGTGTGCTCGTCGTCGGCCGAGCTGAGGCGCGAACGCGACGGATCGGGGCCGGGGTAGTAGATGCGCTCGCCCTGGCCCATGGGGTCGAAGGCGAGCACGAGGAAGCCGAGCTTCACCAGCCCCTGACAGCAGCGCTGGTAGGAGTCGTAGACCTTGCCGTTGTTCGAGTGGCCGAGCTGGAACAGGATGCCCGGGTAGGGCGGCTTGCCCGCACGCGGGATGTAGAGATTCGCCGGAACGTACAGCCCGGGACGGCTTTCGTAAACGACCTTCTCGACGAGGTAATCCGGGCGCTCGAAGGACCCGAGGGTGCGCGCGTTGAGCGGCGTGCGCTCGGGCTCGCCGCCGGCGAGCTTCCAGAACGTCTCGCGGGCCCAGGCCTGGCGCGCGCGAATCGCCGCGGCGCCGGTAAGTTTAGCGATCTCGCGGTTCCGGCGGGCGTAGGCCTCCGCCGCGAGGCCGCGCAGGAAATCCGGCAGGCATCGCGAATAGTCGCGATACACGGTAGCCGGAATCGAGCGGCGCGCGGGCGCCGGCATTGCAGGTAAAGGGGGCGCGGGAATCAACGCCGCGCCGGAAAGGGCAAACAGGTCTCGACGGGTCACTAAGAAAGTATAGCCGTCTTGGCCTCCAAAGCCTTCTTCACGGTGTCGGCGAGCTGGACCCCGCTGTAGGGCTTCATGAGCACCGCGGCGCCGGCGTTGCCGAAACGGCGCACGGCTTCAAGCTCGCTATAGCCGGTGGAAACGACGGCCGCGACCGAGGGCCTGATTTCGCGCATGCGGCGCAGCGCCTCTTCGCCGTTCATGACCGGCATGCTCATGTCGAGCAGGACAAGTGAGATCGCCTCCGGCTGCCGCCCGAACAGTTCGACGGCCTCCTTCCCGTCGTGCGCGGTCAGGACGTTGTAGCCATATTTTTCGAGGGCGCGCTTTCCGGTTTCGAGGATGATGTCCTCGTCGTCGGCCATCAGGACCGTTCCCATGCCGCGGAGCGCTTCGTGCGATACGGGAGCGGCCGGCCTCGGGGCGGTCTGCGGTTCCTCGGCCGCCGGCAGCAACACGCGGAAGCGGCTGCCCTGGCCCTGCCTGCTCCATACGTGTATGTCGCCCTTGTGCCCGCGCACGATGCCGAGCGCGGCGGCAAGACCCAGCCCCCGGCCCTCGGACTTGGTCGTGAAGAAAGGGTCGAACATGCGGGCCATCGTCTCCTGGCCGATGCCGTCGCCGGTGTCCTCAACCTCCAGGCAGACGTAGGTTCCGGGGGCGAGATCCTCCTGTGCCGCAGCGCCGCGCACATAGCCCGCTCCGACCTCCACTTCTTTCGTAGACACGATGACCGCGCCGGCGCGGTCGCCGATCGCCTCGGCGCCGTTGACCACCAGGTTCACGATGAGCTGCTGCAACTGCGCGGCGTCAGCCTCGACGGGCGGGAGCCACTTCTTCAGATCGAGCCGCAGCTCGACGTTCACCGGGATCGACACTTTGAGCAGCGGCGAAAGATCGCGCACCAGCTTCGACAGGCCGACGGGCTGCACGGCGAGCCGGCCCTTTCCGGAATAGGCGAGAAGCTCCCGGGTGAGGCCGGCGGCCCGTTCGGCGGCGTGCATCACGTGATCGAGCACGTGATACAAGGGATGTTCCGCGCCAAGCTCGTCGGCCGCCAGGCTAACGTTTCCGAGAATGCCGGTGAGCAGGTTGTTGAAGTCGTGCGCGATGCCTCCGGCCAGCAGGCCGATGCTTTCGAGTTTCTGAGCCTCGCGCAGCCGGTCTTCGAGGCGCTTGCGCTCGGTCATGTCGAGGACCACGGCGATCCAGGTGAGGTGGGGAAGCGGCTCGAGCACGGCGGCGCCCTGTATGCCCTGCACGCGCGTGCCGTCTTTCCGGATGTAAACCTTCTCGAGCGGAGCGCAGGCGCCCTGGCTGAGGAGGGCTTCCTGGGCGCGGGCGTCCGCCTCGGCGCTTTCGGGCGCCGTCATGTCGCTCCAGCGCAGGCCGCCGGGGCCCGCCAGATCCTCGCGGGTGTAGCCCAACATCTGAAGAAATACGTCATTGGCCTCCACGATGCGCGCGTCCTCTCCGTGGTCTTTCCCGAAGACAATGCCGATGATGCCGGAAGCGGCCAGACGCCGGAACCGGGAGCGCTCGCGCTGCGCGGCTTGGAAGAGCAAGGCGTTATCGACCGCCAGGGCTCCACGCTCGGCCAGATGCCCGGCCAGGTCCAGATCTTCCCGCCCGTAGGGCCGGGCCGACGCGAAGCGGACCGCGCCCAGCTCGCGGCCGCGCGCCATCATGGGGACGTACATCTGCGAACCTCCGGCGGGCTCCTCGCCGGCCGCCGCGATTTGCCGGAGGGAACCGTCGGGCTCGCGTATTTCGATGGCGCACCAATCCCCCACCAGAGGAACGGCCAGCCGCGCCACTTCGGCGAAGTTGGCCTCGTAGTCGAGCGAGGCGCCGAGAAGCGCCGTCGCCTGCGCCAGGAAGGCCGCCCGGCGCTGGCTATCTCCTCCGATGGCGGGCTCGCACGTGCACATTGCGGCGGCCGCGAGATTGGCCAGCGCCATGGCGGCGCGGATCTCCTGTTCCGAGAACCGGCGTTTCTCCCGCGAATAGAAGGCCAGCGCACCGGTGTGGCTGCTGTGCACGCGCAATGGAACCGCCAGCAGCGACCGGATTCCTTCCTCGACGAACAACTGCCTGCGCCTGGTGAACAGCCTGTCGGCCAAAACGTCCTCGATGACAGCGGGTCCCTGGAGCCGCTCGCGCTCCCGCCGGTCGAGCATGGCCGTGGTCCGGAAGCCGTCCGAAAGGCCGGAGGCGACCACGATGCGCCACTCGCCGTCAGGCGGCTCCGGCCGCCAGATCGCATGAGCCCCAGCCCGGATCGTCTCCCGGGCCAGCTCGAGCACCATGGATAAGACAACATCGCCCGTATGACCCGGCGGCGCTGGTTGATCTGGTTTAGATTCTGAACTTACCATGCCCGTAGATCGACGCAGGGGGGCGCTGGATGAATGGGGGTTCGACCTGATAGGCTGGCGGTTTGGCATCTAAGGTCTTGATCTCCGCCGGCGAAGCCTCCGGGGATTTATACGCCTCAACTTTGGCGTTTCACTTACGCGAACGCCTGCCGGGCGTCGAATTGTTCGGGTGCGCCGGACCTCGCATGCAGGCCGCGGGGGTGCGGCCTGTGGTCGATGCCGGAAGCCTCGCCGTGGTCGGGCTGGTCGAGGTAGTGGCCCATATTCCGAGGATCTACGGCGAATACCGGAAGCTGGTGAAGGCCGCGCGGACCGAGCGGCCCGATGTCGCCGTCCTGACCGACAGCCCGGATTTCCACCTGCGCCTGGCGCGGCAGTTGCGCAAAATGGACATCCCGGTGATTTACCTGGTAGCTCCGCAGGTCTGGGCCTGGCGCAAGGGCCGTCTTTCGATGATCCGGCGGACGATCGACCGCCTGCTGTGCATTTTTCCGTTCGAGGAAGAGTTTTTCCGGAAACACGGCGTTCCCGCAACCTATATAGGTCATCCCCTGGCGTCGCTGGTCAAACCGGTGTGGTCGCGGGAGGAGTTTTTCGCGCGCCACGGCCTGGCGCGGGACCGCCCGATGATCGCGCTGCTGCCGGGGTCGCGGACCGGCGAGGCGGCGCGGCACATGCCTGCGCTGGCCGATGCGGTCCGGCGGATCGCGACCGAGGTTTCGGCGAGCTTCGTACTGGCGCGGCCGGTCGGGACGGGCCCCGGCAGGTTTGCGGAATTTAAGGAACGGATTCCGGGCGCAGCCATCCAAGTGATAGAAGGCGAAACGTGGGACGTGCTGGCGCACACGGATCTGGCGCTGGCGGCGAGTGGCACGGTGACGATCGAAGCCGCGCTCGTGGGCGCGCCCATGGTGACCTTCTATAAGGTAAGCCGGCTGAGCTGGCTGCTCGGGAAGTTGCTCGTGGACGTGCCGTTTTACTCGATGGTGAACCTCGTTGCGGGCAGGGCGATTGTCACCGAATTGATGCAGAATGAAATGAGTGGAGGGCGGCTGGCATCGGAAGCCCTCAGGCTGCTGAACGACCCCGCCTCGCGCGACCGTATGCGCCGGGAACTCGGGAGCGTGGCGGCCCGGCTTTCGGGGAGCGAAGACCCGATCGCGCGCGCAGCCGGCATCGTCGGGGAATTCCTTCCAAAGTAAGAACAAATTTTCGGGAGAGACAGCGAATGGCTCGCAAGTTCCGGATGGCGCTGGTACTGGCAGGCGTGGCCGCGGCCGCATCGGCGCAGCAGCGGCAGCCCCGCATTGACGTTCAGCATTACGCGATCGAGGCGGACCTGGACCCGCGCGCCCAGACCATCAAGGCGAAGGTGCAGGTGCAGTTCGTTCCGCAGGATGAAACCAGCACGGCGGCTTTTGAGCTGAACAACGCGCTGAACGTCGCCAAGGTGGAAGACGGCTCGGGACGGCAGGTGGCGGCGACGCGGTCGCACCAGAACTTCACCGTCAGCCTGAACTTTCCGCAGCCGCTACCGAAGGCGCAGCCGGCGACGGTGGTTTTCGACTACGACGGGCGGCTGACGGGAGCGGAAGATTCTCCGGTCTTCGGCATCAAGTTCGCGGCGCTCCATCCCGACTATGGCTACCTGCTCTACCCGGCGCGCTGGTTCCCGGTGGCGGGCTATTCGACGAACCGCTTCACGGCCGACCTGCGCATTACGGTTCCGAACGGGTTCAAGGTGCTGGCCTCCGGCCTCGGGCGGCAGGAGCCGCTCGGCGGCGACCGAACCCTGTTCAGTTTCAAGTACGACCATCCGTCGTTCCCGGGCAGCCTGGCGGTCGTGCAGGGCGACCCGACGCGAATCGCCGCGGAGGGCGTAACGAGCGACTTCTACTTCCGCGGCGACCAGAAGCCGATGGCGGCCGCTTACGGGCAGGAGGCCGACAAGATCATGACCTACCTGACCGGCATCTACGGCTTGCCGCCCCACGCGAACCTGACTTTCATCGAGACTGAGGATGGAGCGGCGAACGGGTACTCGGCGCCCGGGCTGGTTTTCCTGTCGCCGGGCGGCATCGGCAAACATGTCGCGATCCGGCTGTTGACGAACCAGATCGCGCGGCAGTGGTGGACGAACATGGTGTCCCCGGCCACGCGCAATCACCTGTGGCTGACGAACGGAATGGCGCGGTACTCCGAGCTGCTGTACCTGGAGCACACGAACGGCCCGGGCGCGCTCGAATCCGAGGCGAAGGATCTTTATATCGACGCGCTCACGATGAACGACGTGCCGATCAACCAGACCCCGCGGCTCGAAGACTATTCGCCCGAATACTGGGCGCTGACGGCGAGCAAAGGCGCGGCGGTGCTGAACATGCTGCGGTATGTGATCGGCGACCAGAAGTTCGAGCAGCTTGTGAAGGAGTTTCCGCAGAAGTACGCGTGGAACAAGGTGACGACGGCGGATTTCCAGAAGGCCGCCGAGGCGGCCTCGGGACAGAACCTGCGGTATTTCTTCCTGCAATGGATCGAGTCGAGCGGGGCGCCCGAGTTCAAGCTCGAATACACGATCTACCGGACGCAGAAGGGGCCGAAGGGCGAGGGCGGGTTCCGTGTGATGGGCAAGGTGGCGCAGGACCTCGACACGTTTCGCATGCCCGTGGATCTGAAGATCGAGACCGAGGGGAACCCGGAGCAGCAGCGGATCGAGGTGATGGGGACTTCGACGGAGTTTTCTGTGGATACGTTCGGCAAGCCGAAGGCGCTCATCATGGACCCGAACGGCAAGGTGCTGCGGTTTAGCGATCCGATCCGCGTAGCCGTGGCGATCCGGCGCGGCGAGCAGTTCACCGAGGTAAGCGAGTTCAATGAGGCGCTGAAGGAGTATCAGAAGGCGCTCGAAGTGAACCGCGGCAGCTCGCTTGCGCACTACCGGATCGCCGAAATTTTCTTCCTGCAGAACAACTACCAGGCCGCGGCGAACGAGTTCCGCGAGGCGTTGAACGGGAACCTCGATCCGAAGTGGACCGAAGTCTGGTCGCACATCAACCTGGGCAAGATCTTCGACACGACGGGCCAGCGCGAGCGCGCGGTGAGCGAGTACACACTCGCGGTCCGGACGAAGGACAACACGCAGGGCGCGCAGGAAGAAGCGGCGAAGTACTTGAAGACGCCGTACGAGAAGAAGGCGTCCGACCAGACGTAGCTAGGGTTCCGTCCCTTCTTTGAAGAGAGCCAGGTAAGGCTCGAAACTGAATTGCCGGTTTCGCTGGCGGCCGGTGGTTTCCGCGAGGATGCCGAGATCGACGAACTCCTTGACGAGTTCGTTCGCGTTGGCGAACGTCAACTTGACGTTCTCGGCCACGTACTTCACGGTGACGATCGGCCGGTAGTGCAGCATTTCGAGCAGCGCAAGGCCTTTCCCCGCGCCTCTCCGCAGCGTCTGTTGCACCATGTCGCGGTGCTTCTCCCGGAGGTTCACGATCTGGCGCGCCGTGTCCGTCGCTTCCTGGGCCACTTCGTAGACACCGGCGAGAAAGAACTGGAGCCAGCCCTCCCAATCGCCCTGTTCCCTCACGGCCTGGAGCCGGTCGTAGTACTCGGACCGGTGCAGCTTGAAGTAGTGCGATAGGTAGAGCAGCGGGTGCTGCAAAATACCTTTTTGACAGAGCAGAAACGTGATCAGCAGCCGGCCCATGCGGCCGTTGCCGTCGAGGAAGGGGTGGATCGTCTCGAACTGCGCATGAGCGATGCCCGCCTTCATCAACTGCGGCATCGGGCTCGAGTCGTGCAAGAACTTCTCGAGGTTGTCGAGGGCGCGCATCATCTCGTGCGGCGGCGGAGGCACGAAGAGGGCGTCGGCCAGGGTGCAGCCCGCCGGGCCGATCCAGTTTTGGGTGGTCCGGAACTCGCCGGGGTGGCGGTCAGAGCCTCGCACTCCGGCGAGCAACTTTGCGTGAATCTCTCGTATGAGACGCAGGGAAAGCGGAAAGGTCTGCCGTCGTTCCAGACCGTAGTTCATCGCGTTGACGTAGTTGACGACTTCCTCGATGTCCTGAGGATTGCCGTCGTCCATCGCGGCGGCTTCGAACTGGAGCACATCGACAAGCGATGCCTGCGTGCCCTCGATCTGGCTCGAGAGCACGGCCTCCTTGCGGACGTACATGAAAATGAACAGGTCCGGATTGGGCAGGATCTCCGTGGAGCCGTCCAGGCGACCTAGTGCCCACTTGGCGCTCGAGGTTGCAGCCAGTAATTCCGAGCTGATGTGGACAGGCGGGTCCGGCGGGATCTCCGCCGGGATAAATGCCTCATAACCCGTGGGTTGCTGGATGTAGCGACCGGACCTCGGGTGGGACTTTCGCGGCATGTCGATCGGCTTATTATTGCATACATACCTTTTTCGATAATAACGAAATTCTTATTATTGCGAACGCGCAATAGCTAAACCTGGCGCAACGTTCCTTCACGCTGGGGTCTTGGCCGCCAGATGCTCGTCCATCTCCAGGTAGCGCTCGGCTTCGATGGCGGCCATGCAGCCCATGGCCGAGGCCGTGACGGCCTGCCGGTAGACGCGGTCCTGGACATCGCCGGCGTGGAAGACTCCTGGAACGCTGGTTCGGGCGCCTCCGTGGGAGATCACAAATCCGTCGGCGTCGAGTTCGATCTGGCCCTTGAAGGGCGCGGTGTTCGGGACGTGGCCGATGGCGATGAACAAGCCGTCCACTTCCTGCTCCCATTGGCGTCCGGTCTTCACGTCGCGCAACTGCACGCCGTCGACGTGGCCCTTGCCGGGATCGCTGATTTCATCGACGACCGTGTTGGTCAGCCACTTGATCTTCGGGTTGGCGCGGGCGCGGTCGTACATGATCTTCGATGCGCGGAACTGGTCGCGGCGGTGAACGAGCGTGACGTCCGGGCTGAAGCGGGTCAGGAAATTCGCTTCTTCCATCGCCGAGTCGCCGCCACCGACCACCATGATCTTTTTGCCGCGGAAGAAGAAGCCGTCGCAGGTGGCGCAGGTGCTGACGCCGTGCCCGATCAGCTTCTGTTCGGATAGGAGGCCGAGCCAGCGCGCCGAGGCGCCTGAGGCGATGATCACGGTGCGGGTCTCGATCCAGTTGCCGTCAACGTTGAGGCGTAATGGACGCCGGGTGAAATCGGCCGCTTCGACCACGCCATGCGTGTATTCGGCGCCGAAGCGCTGCGCCTGCTGCCGCATGTTCTCGACCAGCACGGGGCCGTCGATGCCCTCGGGAAAGCCGGGGAAGTTCTCGACCAGCGTCGTGAGCGAGAGCTGGCCTCCGGCGTGGGGGCCCGATACCACGAGCGGATTCAGGTTTGCGCGGGCGGTGTAGATGGCGGCCGTGTTTCCGGCGCAGCCTGCGCCGACAATGACGACGTTACGCATATCGTTCCAAGAGATTCGTTCTTATGCTATCGCGTTACAGGGGGTGGGCGCGGGACGAGCGGACGTGGGGGCCGCCCCACACGCTAGGACAACAGCGCGGTGGTGATGCGGTTGGCAAGGAACGCTCCCGAGTAGGCGAGCGCCGTCATGTAGCTGAATTGCAGGAGCGGCCACTTCCAGCCGCCGGTTTCCCGGCGCACCACCGCGATGGTGGACATGCACTGCATGGCGAACGCAAAGAACACCAGCAGCGCCACGGCGCCTCCGGGCGTGAGGTCGTGCCTGAGCGCCTGCTGCAAGCCGACGGATTTCGCGTCCGGCTCCATTCCGTAGATCGTCCCGAGCGTCCCTACGATCACTTCGCGCGCGGCGAGCGATGAAATCAGTCCCACGCCGATCTTCCAGTTGAAGCCGAGCGGGCGAATCAGCGGCTCGACGGTGCGGCCGATGGTGCCCGCAACGCTGTCGGCGATCGGGGGCAGTTTGCCGTCGTGCAGCGGCACGTGGGCGAAGATCCAGAGCACGATCGCCACGCCGAGAATCACGGTGCCCGCGCGGCGCAGGAAGATCTTCGAGCGGTCGAGCAGGCGCAGGCCGAGCGATTGCAGCGTCGGGGTGCGATAGGGCGGCATCTCGAGCACGAACGCCGCGCGCTCGCTTTTGAGCAGCGACGATTTGAGCAGGCGCGCGGTTGTAAACGCCGCAAGGAACCCGAGTATGTAAAGGCCGAGCATGGCGGCGGCGCGCGTGCCGAGTAAGGGGCCGAGCAGCGGGCGCTCGGGCAGGAACGCCGCGATGATCAGCGTGTAAACGGGCAGCCGAGCCGAGCAGGTCATCAGCGGCGCGATCAGGATGGTCGCCGTGCGGTCGCGCTTGTTCTCGATGGTGCGCGTGGCGAGCACGGCCGGGACCGCGCAGGCATAGGCCGATAACAGCGGGATGAACGATTTCCCCTGCAAGCCGACGCGCGCCATGGTGCGGTCTGCGATCAGGGCCGCGCGCGCGAGGTAGCCGGAATCCTCCAGAATCCCGATGAACAGGAACAGGAGCAGGATCTGGGGCAGAAAGACCAGCACCGCCCCGACGCCGCTCCAGACGCCTTCGATCAGCAGCGAGCGGACAGGAGAATCGGGCAGCATCGCGGCGAGCCACTGGCCCGATGAAGTGATCAGCGATTGCACGCCCTCCATGAGCGGCCGCGCCCAGGAGAAGATCGACTGAAACACCGTCAGGACAACGATGGCGAAAATCACCGGCCCCCAAAGCGGGTGCAGGAACACGGCGTCGAGCCGGCGGGTCCAGAGCGGCGCGGCGGGCGGGTGATAAGCCGCTTGACGGCCGATGCGCGCGGCCCAGGCGTGGCATTTCGGCACGTCGTGCACCGCGGGCAGTTCGACCGGCGCGGGCTTCGCGCTGCGTTCGGCCAGGAATTGCCAGACCGGTTCGAGCCCTTCGCCGCGCGCCGCGCTCACGAGCACAACAGGCGCGCCGAGCTGGCGCGCCAGCGCCGCCTCGTCCACTTCGCCTCCGCGCGCATGCAGGTCGTCCGCCATGTTCAGCACGACCATCGTCGGCAGGCCTAGCGACAACACCGGCGCGGCGAGCACCAGCGAGCGGCCGAGGTTGGTCGAATCCAGAATCAGCAGCACGGCGTCGGGGCGCGGAAATCCGTCCATTTTGCCTTTGAGGATGTCGTGCGCGACCTGCTCGTCTTCCGAGCGCGGCTGCAAGCTGTAGATGCCCGGCAGATCGACCAGCGTGACCTCGGCTCCGTTGGCGAGCCGGGCGTGGCCGACGTGCTGCTCCACCGTGACGCCGGGATAGTTGGCGACCTTCTGGCGCAGTCCGGTCAGCCGGTTAAAAAGAGTGGACTTGCCGCAGTTGGGCGGGCCGACGATCGCGACGATTCGCGGGTGGCCGTTTCCGTTTGAAGGAGGCCCTGCACCCGCCAGTGCGCAATCGTGGCAGCCGCTCATCGCTCCCGGGTGTGCCGTGCCGCCGCACCGCGCAGAATCAGGTGCGCGGCGGTTTCGCGGCGCAGGGCGATTTCGGCGCCGTCCACGCGGAACACGCGCGGGTCTCCGCCAGGGGCGCTCAAGGCAGCCACAACCGCGCTGCCCGGAAGAAAGCCGAGTTCCATGAGGCGGCGTGAAACGTCGTCGGGAAGGTCGAGGCGCTCGAGCACCCCCTGCTCGCCCGGCCGGAGTTCCATGAGGCTCGCCGCGGACCGGGCAGTCCGGCGGGGGCGCCCTGCGCTCTTGAAACTCAGTTGCATGAGAGAACCAGTATCGGACGCGGGCGCGACCCGTGTCAAGCAGATCCGAAACTCCGCTGCGGGGGACAGGTGCGGTCCGGGGCGCAGAAGGTGTACGCTTCCACCATGTCCGGCGAACTCGCATCCCGCAGAACGTTCCTGAAAACCTCGGCGGTCCTGACCACGGCCGCATCCGCTTCGCGCGTGCTCGGCGCGGAGAACCGAATACGCGTCGCCGTGATCGGCAACGGCGGCCGCGGCAAGTACCTCATGAACGAGTTGAACAAGATCGGCGGCGTCGAGTGGGTCGCGGTGTGCGACATCTACGACGTGCGGCGGGCGGAGGCGGCGAAACTGGCGGGAACGCCGGTCGAGCAATACGCCGACTACCGGCAGATCCTGGAGCGCAAGGATGTGGATGCGGTCATCGTCGCGACGCCCGACCACTGGCACGCCACGATCGCGGTCGATGCGCTCAACGCGGGAAAGGACGTGTATTGCGAGAAACCGATGGTCCACACGCCGAAAGACGGGCAGGCCATCGTGAAGGCCGTGCGCGCGAACCGGCGCGTGCTGCAAGTGGGGACGCAGGGCCGCGCGCTGCCGCAGTTCGTGGAGGCGAAGCAGCGGTTCATCGACACGGGCGCGGTCGGGAAGGTTGGGCTGGCGCGCACATGGTACACGTCGAACCAGGGCTACATACAGACGCCGCCCACGGGTATGGAGAGCAAGCCGGACGGCCTCGACTGGGACCGCTGGCTCGGCCCGGGGCCGCACGTCGCCTGGAATCCCGACATCTACTTCAGCCCGTATAAATGGCTGCACTACGACGGCGGGATGGTGATGGGGATCGCGATTCACGTGCTCGATTCGGCGCACCACTGGCTCGGGCTGAGCAAGCCGAAGTCGGCAGTGGCGGGCGGCGGGACGTATTTCTACAAGGACGGGCGCGACACGCCGGACGTGATCACGGTCATCTGGGATTATCCGCAGAACGTGACGGTGACGTTCGAGGCCGAGTGCCTCACGGCGCCGGGCGTCAAGACCACGGCGGGCGTGGAGGTGCGCGGCACCGGCGGCAAGCTCTGGGCCGAGCGCTACGTGCAGGACCTCGGCTACGAATACACGCCGAACACGCGCTTCAGCAAAACCATGGCCTCGAAAGGCGCGGGCACGCAGGCGAGCGCCGAGGGCGTGCTGCGCAACTGGCTGGAGTGCATCCGCACACGCGAAAAGCCGGTCGCGAACGAAGTCGAGGCGTATTACTCGACGGTCGCGTGTTACATGGCGAACCAGGCGTATCAGAAGCAGGAGCGCGTGGTTTGGGACGCGGCGTGGGATTTGCCCGCGTAGCGCGAAAACCATATCAGCCGCAGATGAACGCAGATAAACGCGGATAGGAACTTCCTACTCCGCTCTTAACGCTTCCATCGGATCGACTCGCGCGGCGCGCCAGGCGGGGAGGAAGCTGGCGGCGGTGGTTACGGCGATCAGGAGTGCCGCGACGAGGAAGAAGGTATATGGGTCGGCCGCGCTCACTCCGTAGATCAGGGTTTGCATCAGGCGGGTGAGGGCGAGGGCTCCGGCTGCGCCGAGTGCGATGCCGGCCGCCGCGAGTGCGGCGCCTTGCTTCACGATCAGCTTTGCGATGGTCCTCGGGTCCGCGCCGAGCGCGACGCGCACTCCGATTTCGCGCGTGCGCAGGCTTACCGTATAGGCCAGCACTCCGTAGAGCCCCACGGCTGCCAGGGCGAGCGCGAGCGCGGCGAAGGCGATCAGCACCGTCATGTTGAAGCGGCGCGCGGAGGTCCAGTCGTGCAGCACGCTTTCCATGGTGCCCGTCGCGTACACGGGCTGGTCCTTGTCGATGTTCCAGACCTGGCGTTCGATGGCGCCCGCGAGCGACATGGGGTCGCCCGCGGTCCGGACCAGCAGCATCGGGCTTTGCATGCCGCGGGTTGCGAAGTAGATCTGCGGGCGCGCGGGTGTGTCGGGCCCGAGCTGGCGCGTGTCGGCAACGACACCTATGACGGCATTGCGCCCATCTTCTTGCAGGATGGCTTTGCCGATGGGGTCCTGGCCCGGCCAGTTCTGGCGCGCGAACGCTTCGTTCACGACGATGGGCTCGGGCTTCGTATCCATGTCGCGCCTGGTGAACGTGCGGCCGCGCATGAGCCGGATTCCCATGGTCTCGAAGAAGTCCTCGCGAACGCCGGAGATATAGGCGGACGGCGTCTCGTTCGGCCGCTCCGGCGCGCCTTCCACGCGGTAGGTGGACAAGCTGAGTTCCTGCATCGGGACGCCCCTGGCGAGCGTCGCCGAGCGCACGCCGGGCAGCCGCCGCACCGCCTCGAGCAGGCGGTCGCCGAAGATGCTGAGCTGTTCGGGCGTCGAGTACTTGGCCTCGGGCAGCGCGATACGCGTTTTCAGGAGATTCTCCGGGCGGAAGCCCTGATCGACGGCCATCAGCGAAGCGAGGCTGCGGATCATGAGCCCGGCTCCGGCGAGCAGAACGAACGAGAGGGCGATCTCGCCGGCGACCAGCGCGCTGCGAAGGCGGTTCGACGTCCCTCCGACCGTACGCCCGCCGCGGACCAGCGCCTGGTTCACGTCCTGGCTCGCCGTGTGCAGCCAAGGCGCGAGTCCGAAGAACAGACCGGCGAGAACGCCGGCGGCAACGGTGAAGCCGAGCACGAGCGGATCGAGGCGCAGTTCCTTGAACCCGTGCGTGCCGGCCGGAGCCAATGCCGAGAGGGCATCGAGACCCCAGACGGCGAGCAGCAGTCCGGCCGCGCCGCCCAGCGCGCTCAGCACCAGGCTCTCGGTAAGGTTCTGCCGGAGGATGCGAAGGCGCCCCGCCCCGAGCGCGGCGCGAATCGCGATCTCGCGCTGCCTTCCGATGGCGCGCGTGAGCAGAAGATTGGCGACGTTGGCGCAGGCGATCAGCAGGACGAACGCCACCGCGACCTGGAGGATCAGCAGGCTGCGTCGAAGCGTGGGGCTGACGTCCTCGACCGCGACCGGAAAGACGCTCACGCTGAAGCCGCGGTTGAGGCCGGGGTTCGCCGTTTCGAGGCCCTTGGCGATGACGGCCATTTCGGCGCGCGCCTGTTCGAGCGTGACACCCGGCTTCAGGCGGCCGTAGGCGAAGTACATGCGCTGCCGGCGGTCATCGTCCGTGGCGAGACTTAATGGAACCCACAGGGCGGCGGTAACCTGATCGAAGCCCTCCCAGACGGCCGGAAGCTGGAAGCCGGCCGGCAGCACGCCCACGATTTCGTAGTCCACGCCGCCGGCGCGAATCGTCTTACCCAAGATCTTCGGGTCGCCGTTGTAGCGCCTGCGGTAGAGTTCGTCGCTCAGGATCGCCACGCGCCCTTTGCCTGGCTGCATCTCTTCCGCCGTGAAGGCGCGGCCGAGGCGCGGCTGAATGCCGAGGAGCGAAAAGAAGTTGGCGGACGCGCGAGCCGCTTCGATTTGTTCGGGACGGAGGCCGGTGAGATTCAGGTTCAGCTTGCTCGCCACGGCGATGTCCTCGAACGAGCGGCTCTGCTTCTTCCAGTCGAGGTAGTTCTGCGCGCAGACGGGAAGGCGCAGGCCGTTGAATATATTCAGCGCCGGGTTCTTTTCCCAGAGCATGACGAGGCGGTCCGGTTCCTTGAGCGCCTGGAGCGGGCGGGAGTTCAGCAGCACCGCGTTGACCACGCTGAACATGGCGGTATTGATGCCGACGCCGAGCGCGACGGCAAATACGGCCGCGAGCGTGAAGCCGGGGCTCTTGCGCAGAAGGCGGATCGCGTACCGGACGTCTTGCAGGAACGTTTTCACGAGGCCTCGCTGGTGTCCGAAGTCGGGACGCGGGTGTCCGGTTGAGAAACGCGGACCGCGCTGATCCCGTTGATTTGCATATGAAACACCGAATCTGGAGCATTCGGCGTGCCACATTTGCTAAAATCACCGCAATGCTTGCGGGAATGCCACAGCAGTCGTATACCCGCGAGGAGGCGTGCCGCGTTGCGGGCGTTACCGAGCGGCAACTCCGGGGCTGGGAACGCCAGGAGCTGGTTCCTCGCCTGGAGGAATACTCGATTGCGGACCTGATCGCGCTTCGCTCGCTTCAGAAACTGCTCGGCGGCAAGGTTCCGCCCGCGCGCATACGCCGCGCGATCGGGGCGCTTCGCAAGAAACTCGACGGCATCGAGAACCCGCTCAAGGAACTCAAAATCGTCTGCGAGGGCCGGCGCGTCGCCGTGCTCATCGACGGGCAGAAAATGGAGCCCGTCTCGGGCCAGCTTCTGCTCGATTTCGACCGCGCCGAGCTGAAGACGCTGCTCTCGTTTCCGAAGGAAGACCGCGAGCCTCCGGCCGCCGCGGCGGCGAAGGTGAAGGAAGCCGAGAAGTGGTTCGAGCGCGGGCTCGAGCTGGAAGAGACCGGGGCGCTGCCGGAGCAAATCATCGACGCCTACCGGCGCGCGCTCGAGCTGGACCCGACCTCGGCCGGGGCGGCGGTGAATCTCGGGACGATCTACTACCACCTGCACCGCTGGGAAGAGGCCAAGCGCGCTTACAACCAGGCGCTCGAAATCGATTCGACCTACGCGCTGGCGCACTTCAACCTCGGCAATCTTTACGACGAGCGGGGCGACCGCGAGCGCGCGGAGTCGCACTATCAGGCGGCGCTGAAGATCAACCCGAACTACGCCGACGCGCACTACAACCTCGCGCTGCTCAGCCAGAACCGCGGCGACGCGATGAAGGCCGTGCGGCACTGGAAGGCCTATCTGAAGCTGGACGGGGCGAGTTCGTGGTCGGCGGTGGCGCGGCGGGAACTGGAGAAGCTGTGCCGCGCCGCGGTGGTTCCGGGGGCGCGGAGTTAGTGCATCGGCGCGGCGCCGCCACGGCGCCGCGGACGCCGCATGAGCAGCAGCAGCGGCAGAATCGCGAAGAACACGAGCGCGAAGACACGGAAGGTATCGACGAACGAGAGCATCGACGCCTGCCGCTCCACCATTCCGAACAGCGCGCCGTAGGCCTGTTTCGACGCCGTCGCCGCGTCGGCGCCGCGGCGCATGAGCGCGCCCTGCAAGCTCCCGATCATTTGCTGTGTCGCCGGATTGTAGGGGTCGACGTGCCGGCCCAGTATGTTGAGGTGCGCCTGCGAGGTCCGTTCGAGGTGCGTCGTCGCGAATGCGATTCCCATGCTGCCGCCGATGTTGCGCATCAGGTTGAAGATGCTGGTGGCGTTGCCCATCTGCTCTTTCGCGATCGCGTCCATCGTCACGGTCGTCAGGGGGACGAAAAGCAGCGACATCGCGAGCCCCTGGTAGAACTGCGGCCAGAAGATGTCCCAATAGCCGGCGTTCAGGTTCAGCCAGGATAACTGAAGCAGCGTAAACGAGGCGCCGAGGATTCCGATGCCGAGCATCTTCCGGGGGTCGAAGCGTGCGACGAGTATCCCGACCAGCGGCATGGCGACGAACGATCCGAGGCCCCGCGGCGCCATCGCGACTCCCGCCTGAAGCGCCGGATAGCCGAGCAGCGTCTGAAGAAAGACCGGCAGCAGAACCAGGCTGCCGTAGAGCACGAACCCGACCATCGTCATCAGGAACACACCGGTCGCATAGGTGCGCTCCTTGAGCGCACGCAGGTTCACGATGGGATGGCTCGTAGTCAGCTCGTGGATGACGAGCGCCACCAGGCCCACCGCGGAGATGACGGCCAGCGTGCGAATGAGATCGGAGGCGAACCAGTCATCCTCCTGGCCCTTATCGAGCATGATCTGCAAGGCCCCGATCCCGACCGCGAGCATCCCGATGCCCCAGTAATCCACGCGCGTGGAGCCGCGGCGTATGTAGTGCGGATCGAAGATGAACATGCGCGTCATGAACAGGCAGGCGATGCCGACGGGGATGTTGATATAGAACACCCAGCGCCAGGAAAAGTTATCGGTGAGCCAGCCGCCGATCACGGGACCGAGCATGGGGGCGACGACGATGCCGAGGCCCCAGAATCCCATGGCCTTGCCGCGATCCTCGGGCGGGAAAGCTTCGAGCATCACGGCCTGCGAGAGCGGCTGCAAGGCGCCGCCGGTGGCGCCCTGGATGATGCGGAACGCGATCAGCATCCACAGGTTGGTCGCGAATCCGCAGGCCGCCGAAGCCACCGTGAAGCCGGTCACCGCGGCCATTAGAAGCCGCTTTCGGCCGAAGTAGTTGGCGAGCCAGCCGGTCATCGGCAGAACGATCGCGTTGGCAACCAGGTAGCTGGTGAGCGCCCATGTCGCCTCTTCGACAGTCGCCGAGAGGCTGCCCGCGATGTGCGGCAGCGACACGTTCACCACGGTCGTGTCGAGCACTTCCATAAAGGTGCCGAACATGACCGACACCGCCACCAGCCAGGGATTGACGTAGGGAGTCGTGGAAGGCGAGGCGGCGTTGGTTGCCATGAGTTCTAGGACTTTTGGTGTCGGATGGCGGCGATGACGGCTTCGACGGCCGCTTCCTCGCCTATGCAGGAGCACAGCATCATGTTGTAGAGGTGGCGATTGGACCAGTCCTGGCCGAAGTAGCGGCGGATGTAGGCGGCGCGGCGGCGGTCCCAGCTTTCCATGAGCGCTTCCGGGTCGGCATCCGGGCCTTCGCGTTTGACGATGCGCGCGATGCGCTCCGGCCGAGGCGCGTAGACGAACAGGTGGAACACGTCGGGCTCTTCCTGAAGCACGCACTGGCTGCCGCGCCCGACGATGACGCAATGCCCCTGGCGAGCCGCCTCGCGGATGACGCGCCCGGTGGCGGCCGCTACCGTGGCGGCATCCGGCGGCTCGTTCTGGGTGCTGCTGGCGACGCCCTCGTAGCCGCCCCGCCAGAGGGCTTTGTGCAGGCGTTGAAACCACGCGTCGGTGGATTCGACGTAGCGCTCGCATTCGGCCGGATCGAGGTGCGCGATCCGGGCGACGTCCTCGATCAGGCAGCCGTCCATCAGGCGCCAGCCGAGGCGCTCGGCCAGGCCGCGGGCGATCTCGGCGCGGCCCGCGCCATACTCGCCCCCTACGGTCAATACGCGGATCATTTCGTAATTACCGTGGCTTCGACCGAAAGGCCGGGCCGGAGCGTGTGCTGCGGGTCCTGCCCCCTCTCGAGCACGATCTTTACGGGTACGCGCTGCACCACCTTGACATAATTGCCCGTGGCGTTCTCGGGCGGCAGCAGACTGAAGCGCGCGCCTGTGGCGGCAGCGATGCTGTCCACGTGGCCGTTGAATTCGGCGCCGCCATAAGCGTCCACCTTGATCCTGGCGGGTTGGCCGATGCGCATGCGCCGGAGCTGCGTTTCCTTAAAATTCGCCGTGACCCAGGTGTTTTCGAGCGGCACGATGGCCATCAGGGGCTGGCCGGGCTGCACCACCTGGCCGAGCTCCACGGTCTTACGGCTGACCAGGCCATCAACGGGCGCTTTCACCGTGGTGTATTGCAGGTTGAGCTGCGCCTGTTCGAGCGCGGCCTGGTTCTGCTTCACCTTGGCTTCGGCGGAGCCCGATTGCGCGCGGCTGGAAGCGATCTCCTGAGGCGCGGTGCGGGCGGCCTGGACCGCGGCCTGCGCCTGCGCCAGGGCGGCCTGCGCCTGGGCAACATGGCTCTGGGCCACCGGGACGCCGTGCTCGGCCTGCGCCACGGACGCGCGGGCGGAATCGACCTCCGCCGAAGCCGCAGCCGCTTCCGACGCCGCGGCGTCGAACTGCTGTTGGGAGATTTCGTCGCGGCTGACGAGCTGCTTGAAGCGGGCGAGGTTCTGGCGCGCGAGCGTGTCGCGGGCTTGCGCCTGGCGCAGGCGCGCCTGCGCGGCGGTGAGCTGCGCGCGGGCCGCTTCCACTTCCTTCTGCGCCGCGGCAATACCCGCCTGCGCGGCTTCGACGCCGGCGCGCGCCGTTTCGAGGCGGCTGGCCGTGGTGGTCGTGGTGATCGGGATGCCGGTCTCGGCGGCGCGGCTGGAGGCGATCGACTGAGCGAGGTCGGCATTGGCGCGGTCCACCGCCACCTGGTAATCGCGCGGGTCGATCTGGACCAGGACGTCGCCCGCGTGCACCACCTGGTTGTCGTCCACGTTCACGGCGATGACGGTGCCGCCCACGCGGGCGCTGATCGGGTTGATGTGCCCGTCGATCTGCGCATCGTCGGTCGTTTCCCGGATCGAATAGTATTCCCAGGCCCAGATTCCGGCCGCGGCGAGCGCGACCAGCACCGCCAGCAGCACCCACTTCACGCGCGGGTGCTCCCGCACGTACGACCGGCGCCACTCGTTCCGCGCGGGCCGGGTTTGCTCCGCGGGTTTGTCGAATCCCGCGACACTAGTGCCGGACCGCTCGTCTTCAGCCATTAGTGTCCACCTCCCAGAAACTGCAAGTAGGTCGTTTCCGCCCCTCCCAGCGCGCGCGCCAGCGTGGCTTTCGCGAGGTTGTAGGAGAACAGCGCGGATATGTAGTTGTCGTTCGCCGTGGCGACCGCTTCCTGCGACTGCACGACTTCGACATTGTTCGTGACGCCGGCCGAGAAGCGGTCCTGCGACTGCTTGAGCTGCTGGCCCGCCAGATCGACGGCGCTGCGCGCGACGGCCACCTGGTCGCCCGAGGCTTTCAGATCGAGGAACGCCGTCCGCACATCCTGTTCGATGCTGTTGCGGAGGTCGTCGAGCTGCGCTCTGCGCTGCTGCAACTGCGCGTCGGCTTCGAGGATGTCGGCGCGTGTGCGGCCGGCGCGGAATATGGGAATGTTCAAGCCGAGCGCGGCGGTGAAGGTGCCATGCGAATCCCAGGGCCGGGGGCCGATGGCGCCGTAGTTGCCGTCGAACTGGAGCGAGGGCAGGCGTCCGGCCTCGGCGGCGCTTTTCGAATGCTCGGCGGCGGCGACGAGGGCGGAGGCGCTCCGGTAGTCCGCCCGGTCTTTATAAGCCTGCTCGAGCGCCTGGTCGAGGCCAAAGGCCGGGGGCGGCGTGTAGCCCACCTTGTCGGCCAGAGTGAACTGCTGCGCCAGGGGAAGCCCGATGGCGCGCGCCAGCGCCAGCTTCTGCTTTTCGAACTCGTTCTGGTAGAAGATGAGCCGCTGCTGCTGGGCTTGCAGCTCCACCTGCGCGCGCAGGACGTCGATGCCGGGCACGACGCCGGCTTTCTTCTGGTCCGCGGCGGTCTGGTAGAGCGTCTGGGCCGTGTTGACCTGCGCTTGCACGGCTTCGATGCGCGCCTGTCCGGCGACGGCCTGCAAATACAGGCCGGCGACCACAAGCACGACGATGTCGCGCGCATCGCGAGCGGACAACTGCGCCGCGCGCAGGTTCTCGTTGCCGGCGCGCAGGTTGCGGATCGCCTGGAAATTGAGCACGGGCTGCGAGGCGCCGAGGCGCGCGTCGAAGATGTTGAACGGGCCGACGACCGGCCGGATGCCCGGGAACGCGGAGACCGAAAAGCCGAGTGCCTTCAGGTTGATCTGCTCACCCGTTTCCGATACGTTCGCGGCCACGTTCGGCAGAAGGCCGCTCAGCGCGTACAGCCGTTGGGCCTGCGCGGTGCGCGTGCCCTGTTCGCTCAGGTACAGGCCGAGGTTGCGCTTGAGACCGCGGGCTATGGCGTCGCTCAAGCTGAGCGGCAGCGAGCCAGGCGCGGGTTGGCCCTGGGGGAGGCCCCCGCCGAACGGGCCCTGGGGCATCATTCCGGAGAGCGAGGTCGAAGGAACCGGCGCGGTCGTCTGCCGCGGTACCTGCGGGGCGGCGGACGGGGTCAGCGTCGTCTGGGCAAGCCCGAATCCGAGTGCATACAGGGACAGCGTAAGTATCCGTGTCGAGCGAGAGATCATTGGAGCGAGTCCGTCGGCCTGGGGTGGCCAGCCCTACGAGTCAGATCTTCCGGGCTGAAGTGCCCGGATCAAAACATCCTTAACATTAACATTGTCGCACATCGTGGTATGATGACCGATTGCCGGGCTTGGTTACGAAGCGCTGGTGTGCGCTAGAATGGTCGAAGCAAACAAGGAGGCCGTATGAGGTCCATTGGCATGCCCGAGCTTCTTGTCATTTTGGGTGTCGCCGTTCTCCTGTTCGGCGGGAAGAAGATTCCTGAAGTGGCGAAAGGTTTGGGGGAAGGCATCCGCAACTTCAAGCACGCCTTGAAGGGCGAGGAAAAGGCCGCCGAAGAAAAGAAGCAGGCATAACGGCTTCCTGACTCCGCCCGCAATTTGGGCGAGACGAGTTCGGCATCAAAATCAAAACCCCGCGAGGTCATCGCGGGGTTTTTACTTTTACAGGTTCTTGTGCGCGCTTTCGCCGCCGCTACTTCTTTTTCGGCGGAACGATGGCGTCGCGGACGGACTTGGCGACCCGGAACTTAACGACCTTCTTGGCCGGAATCTTGATCGCTTCGCCGGTGGCGGGGTTGCGGCCCATGCGGGCTTTGCGCTCCACGCGAACCAGGCGGCCGATGCCGGGGATCACAAATACGCCGTTCTTCTTCGTCTCGCGGATCGCGATCGTCGTGAACGTATCGAGGAATGTCCGGGCGACTTTGTTGGGGACTTCGAGCGTGCCCGCCATTTCCTTCACTAGCTGAGACTGCGACATTTTCTTGGCTTCAGCCATAGGTTTTTCCAATCCTCCCGAATTGAACCGACCTGCCCGGCGGCCGGCTTGTCATCCTCGGTCCGGCGGTCCTGGCAAATCAAATCAAATTGATGATAAGGGTTCGAAAAGTCGATGTAAAGAGAAATGTGCGTTGAAAGGCCCATTTTCCGGGCTTTCGGACGCACTTCGTTCTTTGGGGCGCCCGGAATCCGGGCGTTTCGTCAGGAAGCGGCGGCCTGAAGCTCCGATTGCGCGAGGCCGAGCAGGCCGCGCAACTCGGCGTCCAGGCGTCCGCGCGCGTCGGTGTGCTCCCTGAGGAACTGCCGCGCGTTCTCGCGTCCCTGCCCGATGCGTTCGCCGCGATAGCTGAACCACGATCCGCTCTTCTCGACGACGTTGTGCGCCACGCCGAGGTCGAGCAGGTCGCCTTCGCGCGAGATGCCTTCGCCGTAGATGACGTCGAACTCGGCTTCGCGGAACGGCGCGGCGACTTTGTTCTTGACTACCTTCACGCGGGTGCGGTTTCCGAGCGCGCTCTCCCCGTCTTTGATGGTGGCGATGCGGCGCACGTCCGCCCTTACGGAGGCATAGAACTTCAAGGCGCGGCCGCCGGTGGTGGTTTCGGGGCTGCCGAACATGACGCCGATCTTTTCGCGGATCTGGTTGATGAAGATGAGGCAGGTATTGGTGCGCGCGACCGTGCCGGTGAGCTTGCGCAGCGCCTGCGACATGAGGCGCGCGTGCAGGCCGACGTGGCTGTCGCCCATCTCGCCTTCGAGCTCGGCCTTGGGGACGAGCGCGGCGACCGAATCGACAACGACGACATCGACCGCGCCCGAGCCGACCAGCGCTCCGGCGATTTCGAGCGCCTGCTCGCCATGGTCGGGCTGGGAGACGAGAAGGTTGTCGGTATCGACGCCGAGCTTGCGCGCGTAGTCGGGGTCGAGCGCGTGCTCGGCATCGACAAAGGCGGCGGTGCCGCCGGTCTTCTGCGCCTCGGCGACGACGTGCAGCGCGAGTGTGGTCTTGCCGGAGGATTCCGGCCCGAAGATCTCGACGATGCGGCCGCGGGGAAAGCCGCCCACGCCGAGCGCGGCATCGACCGAAATCGAGCCGCTCGAAATGACCGAAACGGGGACCACGTTGCGCGACCCGAGCCGCAGCACCGACCCGCGCCCGAACTGCTTATCGAGCTGGCTGAGGGTGAGGTCGATGGCGCGCTGGCGGTCGCGTTCGTCCATGAGGCATTCTCCTTCGGGTATTTGGTGGCGTGCGGCGGCGGGGATTCTCAGGGAAAATGCGCGGGTCCCCACCTGAAGGTATTTTTACCCGATTGACACCTGCGCGTGTGGTACGATGAGCTTTCATTTCAGCACCCATCTCCCCTCCCCGGGGAAGAACAACAACGATAGGAAGCCAGGATGAGGACGAACGGCTCTACGTTGAGCGCTCAGAAAGAACTGGATTTGCCCGCCATTCGGCAGCATAAGGGGGTCTCGCTCCGGCAAATTGCCGATACGACGAAGATCAGCATGCGCTTTCTGCTTGCGATCGAGAAGGGGGACTGGAAACAGCTTCCGGGCGGAATCTACAACACCAGCTACATCCGCCAGTACGCGCGCCAGATCGGGTACGAAGAGACGAAGCTGCTGGCGTACTACCGTTCGCTGGCGGAAACGGCCTGATCCGGGGCAACCGCCTGATCCGGCGAAGCGGCCTGGTCTTGCCCCGCCCGCCTTTTTTCCTGTAAACATTCCAGGTGTGTCCGCCGATAAGGAAAGTGTGTTGGAGGCCACCGAGCCATGAAGATCGATCCCAGGACACTCGATCCGGCGAGTGCGTCGCAGGCCGGCAAAACGCAGGAAACGACGTCTGTCTCGTCCTCTGACCGGAGGTCCGGGGCGGGGCGGGCGGGCGCGGATTCCGACCGCGTAGACCTTTCCGATCTTTCGGGACTGCTGCTGGAGCGAGCGAGCGCGGAGCCGCCGGAGCGGGCGGCGCGCGTGGAACAGCTGGCGGCGGAGGTGCGCAGCGGGCGCTATAAGGTAGACGCCGAGGAGGTAAGCCGGCGGATCATCGCGGAGGCGGCCGGGCAATGAGCCCGGCAGAAGAGATCGAGGCGGCGCGGGAGTTGTTGCTGGCGCCGTCGGTGGAGGCTCTCGACCGCAGCCGGGAGCACCTGGAGCGCGCGGTAGCCGGCTTGAGGCTTGACCCGGATCGGGCGCGGGAGGAAGGCGTGCGCCAGGGTGTTATCCGCGTGACACGCCTTTTGGAGAGCGCGGCCCGATTCCGCGCGGGCTGGTGGCGCCTGGCGGCCGAAGCGGCCTGCGGATACAGGCCGACCGGAGAGCCGGCCGGGGCGGCGCCCGAGCGCCCGAACCTGCTGATCGAGGGTTGAGGCGCCATGCCCAGCATCTTCACCACACTGCTCACCTCGGCCAACGCGCTGGGCGTGTACGAGAAGGTTTTCGCCACCATCAGCAACAACGTGAACAACGCGAGCACGCCGGGCTACGCCAGGCAGAGGCTGTCGCCGACGCCGCTGCCGTTCGACCCGTTTACGGGCATGTCGGGCGGCATCACGGCAGGGGCGCTCGAAAGCACGCGCAACGAGTACGCCGAGCAGGCCGTGTGGCGGAACCAGTTCGCTTTCGGCAATTCGGACCAGCTTGCCTCGGAGCTCACGAACGTCGAGCCGCTGTTCGACGTGACCGGCGATACGGGCATTCCGCTGGCTCTCAACCAGTTGTTCGCGGCCTTTTCGTCGTGGAGTATCGCGCCGAACGACATGGTGGCGCGCGGGACGGTGATCGACCGTTCCGTTAACCTGGCGCAGCAGTTCAACTCGCTTTCGACAGGCCTCATGAATGCCGCTACGGCGGTAAACAATCGCGCGCGGGGCGCCGTCGATACGATCAACAACCTGGCCGGGCAGATCGCGGCGGTCAACGCGGAGCTGCGGAGCAGCTTCGAGAACCGGGCCAACGCCGGGATCGACGCGCGGCTGCACAACGCGCTCGAGAGCCTGGCTGAGTATGCCGACTACTCGGCGCTGGTGCAGGCGGACGGCACCGTGACGGTGTTGCTCGGCGGCCAGACTGTGCTCGTATCGGGTGACCAGGCCAACTACATAGACGAATCGACTACCACCGGCAGCCTCGTCGTCTACGACTCGACCGGCAAGGACATCACCGGCCAGATCACGGGCGGGCGGCTGAAGGCCTTGATCGATACGAAGAACACGCTGCTGGTTGAATTCATGGACGACGCGAACCGGCTGGCGGCGGGCTTTGCCGACGGGATCAACGCGATGCTGGCAGCCGGCGTGGACGCCAACGGGAACCCCGGCGCGCCGCTGTTCTCCTACGATACGGCCGCCAATGCCGCTTTTACCCTTAAAGTTACGCCGATCACCCCGGCCGAGCTCGCCGCGGCCCATGCCAGCTCGCCCGGAGGCAACGGGAATGCGCTCGACCTGACGGCGCTGGCAAGCCAGCCGCAGATCGACGGAATGAGCTTCATGCAGTTCTACAGCAGCCTGGCGGGACGAGTGGGGCAGGCGCTTCAGGGCGCCAAAGCCGACCGTCAGACCGAGCAGGACCTGCTGGTGCAGGCGCGCTCGATGCGCTCGGATTATTCGAGTGTGTCGCTCGACGAACAGGCTGCCCTGCTGATCGAGTACCAGCGCGCCTATGAAGCAGCGGCGCGTGTGGTCACGGTTTTGAACGATCTGACCCAGACCACCATCGACATGATGTTTCGTTAGGAGGCTTCGCCATGGTACAGGGACTGAATGCCGCGGATGAACGGTTTCTTGCCGCACTCAGCCGGAACGACGAGCGCCTGGACCGGGCGCAGCGCGAGGCCACCTCGGGACGCCGGATTTCGGCGGCTTCGGACCATCCCGACGAGGTGAGCGCGGTATTGTCGGCGCGCGCGAGCCTCGAACAAACGCTCCAGATCAAGCTGAACCTGGCGCGCGCGGATACGGAG
Organism: Acidobacteriota bacterium; assembly: GCA_050261515.1. Taxonomy (GTDB): domain Bacteria; phylum Acidobacteriota; class Terriglobia; order Bryobacterales; family Bryobacteraceae; genus JBLNDJ01. The sequence goes on from JBLNDJ010000060.1 coordinate 305,727, forward strand.
GCCTCGACCGCCGAGCAGTCGCTCGGCAATGCCGTCCTGCTGCTCGACCGCGCGGCCACGATCGGGGTCCAGGGAGCGACCGAAACGCAAGCGCCGGAGCAGCGCGCGACGATCGGGATCGAAGTGGCGACCATTCTCGAGCAACTCGTCTCGATTGCGGCTACGCAGGTGGAAGGCCGGTACATTTTCAGCGGGGATAGGGACAATGCCGTTCCCTATACGACCGTGCAGCCTCCCGCCCTGCCCGACGGGACGGTGCCCGACCTGGACGTCAGCGCCTACGGAGGCTCGAGCGCGACCCGCCAGATCATGCACCCGAACGGGACGCGGTTCGACATTGCGCAAACGGCCGAGCAGATCTTCGACGCGCCCGGCGCGAGCGTTTTTCAAGCGGTGATGCACCTGCGGGACGCGCTCAAGAACGGCCCGACGGTGCCGTCGGACGATCCCGATTACCCGGCGCAGTATCACGCCCAGACCCTGGCGATCGACGCGGCGCTGGCGGAGGTCCGGGCCGCACGCACGCAGGTCAGCGCGTCGGTAGCGTTCTACGGCGTGGCCCAGAACCGCGTGGACGAAGCCACCAGCTTCGCCAGCAAGCTCGAACTGCGGCAGCGCGAACAGTTGAGCATGGTCCAGGACACCGACATTGTCAGCGCGGCCATCGAGCTGAGCCAGGCCCTGAACCAGCGCGAGGCTTCACTGACTGCCCGAGCCAGGATGAAGAACGAAAGCCTGTTCAATTACCTGGGCTGACCGCTCCCCGCGCCGGGGCTTGCTATCATGAGCCTCAATGCTGGAAACCAGACGCCCTTCCTACGTCCCCGAGAAGACGGACATGCGCGAATTCACGTTTCGCGCCGTCCTGCTCGGCCTGCTGATGACCGTGGTGCTCGGCGCGGCCAACGCGTACCTGGGCTTGCGCGCCGGGATGACCATCGCCGCCACGTATCCGGCGGCGGTGATCGGCATGGCGATCCTTCGCCTCAGGCGCGGGTCGATCCTCGAAGAGAACATCGCTCGAACCGTCGGGTCGATCGGCGAATCGGTGGCGGCGGGCGCCATCTTCACGATCCCGGCGTTCGTGATCTCGAAAGCCTGGCCGTCGTTCGGCTTCGCCGACGCCTACTGGAAATCGACCGCGCTCATGATCGTCGGCGGGTTTCTCGGTATCCTCTTCGTCACACTGCTGCGGCGGGTGATGGTGGAGGACACGGAGCTGCCGTTCCCGGAATCGGTGGCCGCCTCGCAGATCCACATCGCGGGCCAGCGCGGCGCGCAGGCTGCGAAGCTGCTGTTCGTCAACATGGGTTTCGGCGCGCTGATTTACCTGCTCGGGCAGTTCAAACTTTTCGCGGCTAGCAAGTCGTTCCTGGTTTCGGTCGGGGAGGCGGGGCGGACGGCGCTGCGGCTAGCCTGGGGCCGCGGCGCGGACAACGTGACGACCGACGTCGCGGTGGGGGGGACGGCTGCGTTCTCGGGTCCGGCCGTGAGTCCGGCTTATGTAGGCGTCGGCTACATCATCGGGCCGCGCCTTGGAGCGCTGAACTTCGCCGGCGGCGTGCTCGCCTGGGGCCTGCTGGTTCCGGTGTTCACGTACTTCCTCGGCCCTGAGCTGCTCAGGGCGAATCCGAACCTGCCCTGGGGCGAGGTGAACGAGGCGATCTGGAAGAACATTGTGCGGCCGATCGCGGTGGGCGGCATGCTGGTGGGCGCCTGCTACACGCTGTTCAAGATGCGCAAGAGCCTGGGCATCGGGATGAAGCGGGCCGTATCGGATCTGAAGAAAGCCGGCGGGCAGGCCGCCGCGACCGACCGGCGCGACCGCGACCTGGGCGCCAAGACCGTGTTCCTCGGCATCGGCGTCGTGTTCCTCTGCATGGTGCTGCTGTACTTCTACTTCTCGAATACGCTGCCCGGGGGCCTGGTGGCCGCGCTGGTCATGATCGTGCTCGGGTTCTTCTTCGCGGCGGTCTCGGGGAACCTGGTCGGCATGATCGGCTCTTCGAACAACCCCATTTCGGGCCTGACGCTTTCGACGCTGATTATCGCCGCACTGCTTATGCTCGGCATCGGCGTTTCGGGCATGAGCGGCGTGGCGGCGGTGCTCGGCGTGGCGGCGGTGGTCTGCGTGTCGTCCGCCGTTGCGGGCGAGATGCTGCAAGACCTCAAGGTGGGCCACATTCTGGGCGGCACGCCGCGCAGCATGCAAATCGGCGACATGCTCGGCATCGTTGTGGCGGGCGCGGCGCTCTACTTCCCGCTCCTGATTCTGCACCAGGGCGATATCAACGCGGGCGGCGCGGGCTTCGGCGGAAAGGCGCTGCCGGCGCCGCAGGCCGGCCTCATGGCCTCGCTCGCGCAGGGCATTGTGAATCATCAGATGCCGTGGCCGCTGGTGGTGGTCGGGATTTTCATGGGCCTGGCGCTGATCATGGTGCAGGTGAAGAGCCCGATGCTGTTCGCCGTCGGGATGTACCTGCCGCTCGAAACGACGTTCGCCATCTTCTGCGGCGGCGTGTTCCGTTGGATCACGGACAACCTGCGCGAGCGCCGCGGTTTGAACGACGCCCAGAAAGCGCGGGTGGAGAACGCCGGGGTCCTGACCGCCTCGGGCCTGATCGCGGGGGAGGCGATGGCGGGGCTTGTGATCGCGGGCCTGCAATTCGGTAAGGTCAAGGTGCCGGAGATCTTTGCCGAGCCGTCGTTCCTGGCGGGGCTGGCGGTGCTTGCCGTGATTGCGGTGGTGATGATCCGGGTGCCGCTCGCCAACGCCGGCAGCCCGGATGAGCCGGCGCCGCCGGCGGCGGTGATGTGAGGCGCCGATGACCGATTCCTTGATGCAGCAGATCCGCGATTACGCGGTGCCGAAGAAATCCGTCGGGATCTGGTGGCTGGGCCAGAGCGGCTACATCTTCAAGACGCCCGAGGGGACGCTGGTGGGTGTGGACCTATATCTCACCAACAGTTGCGGCCCGGCGTATCCCGAGCTCAACCTGGAGCGACAGGTGCCCGTGCTCATCGAGCCCGAGGAGCTGCGTGTGGATGTGTTCGCCTGCACGCACAATCATCTGGACCACACCGATCCGGAGACGATTCGCGGCCTGCGCGAGAAGGACAGGATGCAATTCGTCGGTCCCGCGCCGAGCTGCGAGGTCTTCCGCAAGGAAGGTGTCGAGCCGGGCCGCATCGTGCCCGCGTGGCCCGACTGCGAGATCGGCCTCCGCGATGTGACCACTCGCGGCACCTTCGCCCTGCCGACCGACGCGACCGACCTGAACCACATGGGCTTCGTCTTCGAGTTCGGCTCGGGGCCGCGCGTTTACGTCACGGGCGACACAGACTTCCACGAGTTGCTCTACTCGGCCGGCAAGCACAAGCCGGACCTCGTCATCACCGTCATCAACGGCGGCTTCAACAACCTCTCGCATTGGGAGGCGGCCGAGCTGGTGCGGGCGATCAGGCCCAAGGCCGCCATCCCGTGCCACTACGACATGTTTGCGGACAACGCCGTGGACCCGCGGCAGTTCCAGGTGTCCCTGAAGCTGCGGTGCCCGGACGTGCGGTACGTCCAGATGGAGCACGGCAAGCCACTGGTGTTTGAAAAAGGGCGTTGATTTACTCGGCACACCCAACCGCTCTCGGAGCAGTTCGGCCTCTTTCGAGCTTTGGCCACCTGTTGTAGCCCACATCTGGATCGTTGGATCGGGGCACTCGGATGTATTCGACTTCCCTCTGGTTCACCTCGGCATCAGCAGCGATTTCGGATTCCCAAAGCATCTCCTTGCGGATCATGAAATCTCTCCGTTGCTCTCTGGTGAAATCCCTGGCGATAAGAGCAGGATCGGCGCTACCGAAATGGTTGCGTCAAGTATATCAATGCCCTAAAGGCGGACAGCTCCCTCTTTTTTTCGTAGAAAAGGTGTCTGTCCCCTTTTTAGTGGTCGCCTTTTTAGTGGTCGGCCGTGCCGCTGACGTGCTCGAGGTTCGCCTCCAGGTACGCTTTGAGCGCGATCAGGATGCGGCGGCGGTTGTCGAGCATCAACTCCCAGTCCGGCAGGTATAAGCCCGGCTCGAACTCCACGGCCATCCAGTCGAACGGCCTCGGAACGCCCGCGTCGCGCAGCGCGTAATGCAGGAACGCGAATCCGCCGCAACAGTGGCTGCGTCCGAACAGCTCGCAACCCGGGCAGGCGCGGTTCTCCGCCACAGGATCGATCATCCGTAACAGCGCGAGGCCGTCATGCGTCTCATAGCGCAGCGGAAGCGGATCGGCGGGAGGATTGGGGGAGGCTTCACCCCGGTTCGGCGCGCGGTTGAGGAGCAGGTCCCAGCACTCGGATTCGCTCACGGACAGGACTTGCTGCTCGATCCGGCGCTCAAATTCCTGTAACGCGTCTGCGATCCGCTCTTGGCGGAGGATATCAGCCTCGTCGGACATGTCCGGCACGGGTAGCTTAACATAGTGGATTGTCTCGCGCTCTTGCCAAATGAATAAAACTTCCTCGCCCTGGCGCCGGATCTATCTCGGAGTCGGCATCACGACGCTCGCCACGCTTCTGCTCGAGCTGTCGCTGACGCGGATCTTCTCCGTCGTCTTCTACTACCACTTCGCGTTTCTCGCGATCTCGATCGCGCTGTTCGGCTTGGGCGCCGGAGGTGTCTTCTCATACGTCGTCGCGCGCCGGGGCGGGGATTTTTACGCGAAGCTCGGGTCGCTGGCGGCGGCGAACGCGGTGCTGGTGATCGTGGCGCTCGTGTTCGTTCTTACGCGCAAGGGCGACCCCGGCTACGCCGCCATCGCGATCGTGTACTTTGCCTCCGCGCTGCCGTTTTTCGCCGCGGGCACGACGATTTCGCTGGTGATTGCCGAGACGATCGGCCGCGTGAACCGCGTCTACTTTGCCGATCTGCTCGGGGCGGCGGCGGGATGCCTGCTTCTGGTCCCGATGCTCGATGCGCTCGGCGGCCCGAACACGGTGCTGGCGACCTCGGTGCTCTACGCGGCGTCGGCCGTGCTCTGGTTCGGACTGTCGGGGGACGCGCGGCTGCGGAACGCGGCGAAGGCGCTCACCGCCGCGCTCATCGTGCTCGTGGCGGTCAACGCGAAGTCCGGATTCATCGACGTGAAGTACGCCAAGGGCAGGGAACTCGTGCGGGAGCGGTTTGTGAAGTGGAACAGCTTCTCGCGCGTGGCGCTCGCGACGGAGAAGGACTCGGGCCGGCCGAACATCGTCATCGACGCGGACGCGGCCACCGGCATCCCGAGCTACGATTTCGAGAACCTCACGGAGAAAGAGCGCGCGGAGCTGCTCTACCAGGGCCCCGGGCTCGTCTACCTGCTGAGGCCGGCCGCGCGGACGCTGATCATCGGCGCGGGCGGCGGGTGGGACCTGGCGCGGGCGCTCGCCTCCGGCAGCCGCAGCATCACGGGCGTCGAGATCAACCCGATCATCGCGACGACGATCATGCGCGAGCGGTTCCCCGAACTCAGCCGGCGGCTGTACTTCCGGCCCGAGATACGGATCGGCGTCGAGGACGGCCGCTCTTTTGTGCGGCGCAGCCCGGAGAAGTTCGACGTGATTCAAATGACGCTCGTCGATACATGGGCCTCCACCGCAGCCGGTGCGTTCGCGCTCTCGGAGAACAATCTCTACACGTCCGACGCGTTTTACGAATATCTGAACCACCTGACCGATCGCGGCGTCCTGGTGTTCACGCGTTGGGGCCTGGAGCCGCCGCGCGAATCGCTGCGCCTGATCTCGCTGGCGCGCACGGCGCTCGGACGGCTGGGCGAGGGCGAGCTGGCGGGGCACGTCATTGTGGTGCGGGAGGGATCGGTGAGCGACTTTGGCGGTTGGGGCGCGACCGACACCGTCTTCATCTCGCGGAAACCATTCGGCGACGCCGACCTCGCGCGGCTGCGCGACGCCGCTCCGCACGGGCGCTTCCGGACGATTTACATGCCGGGTGACCACAGCGAGAACGCCTTCGCGCGCCTGATTCACAGCCGCGATTTTCAGGAGTTCGAGCGGCAGTACCGCTACGACGTCTCGTCCGTGGACGACAACCGTCCCTTCTTCTTCTATACCGTGCAGCCCGACGACCTCTGGAATTTCCTCAAGCACGCGTCGCGCTTCAACGCCGATTACAACATCAACCGCGCGGTGCCGCTGCTGTTCGGCCTGCTGGCGATCAGCGCCATCGCGACCCTGATCATGCTGCTGCTGCCGCGCGTGCTGCTCGGCAGCCGGCTGCCGCAGGAGAAGGGCGTGCTGCGGTTCCTGTGGTATTTCATCTTCATCGGCGCGGGATACATCCTGATCCAGGTGGCGCTGGTGCAGAAATTCGTGTTGTTCCTCGGGCACCCGACGTACGCATTGACGGTCATCATTTTCTCGATGCTGATTTCGAGCGGCCTTGGCAGCTTCTTCAGCGAAAGGATCGCGGCGGGCTCGAACGGGCGGCTGGCGCGCGTGCTGCTGGGGATCGCGGGGCTGGTGGCGGTTCTGGCGGCGGCGGTTTCGCCGGTGCTCGGCGCCGGGGTCGGGCTGCCGCTGGCCGTGAAGTTCGCGATCAGCGTGGCGATGATCGCACCGGCCGGGTTCCTGATGGGCGTTCCCTTCCCGACCGGGCTGCGGCGGCTCGAGAAGCTGCACAACCCTTCGGTGCGGTGGGCGTGGTCGCTGAACGCGGCAGCCAGTGTGCTCGGGTCGGTTTCGGCTATTGTTTTCGCGATCTACTTCGGGCTGCGCGAGACGATGCTGCTCGGCGGGGTGATGTATCTGCTGGCGCTGGCGGCCCTGCAGGTGAGCGGCACGCCGAAGGCGAAACCCGAACCGGTCGGGCAGCCTGCCGCGGTCTAGACGGTATGCGTCCGCTTGAGCGAATAAAGTTAAACTATTCGCCATATGCGCACGCTCGTCTGTCTTGCTCTTTCAACGTCCCTTTGGGCGCAGTCTTATAGCGTCCGGCTCGAGCACGGAGTCCAGGTAAAGATGCGCGACGGCGTCTCCCTCGCCGCCGACGTCTACCGGCCGGACGGCCCCGGCAAGTTCCCGGTGCTGCTCCAGCGCACGCCTTACAACCGCGCGGGAGAGTCCGCCGACGCGTTGAAGCTCGCCTCGCACGGCTACGTCGTGGTTATTCAGGACACGCGCGGGCGCTTCGATTCGGGCGGCGAGTTCTACCCGTTCCGCCACGAGAGCCAGGACGGGTACGACACAGTCGAGTGGGCGGCCGCGCTGCCGTACTCCGACGGCAAGGTCGGGATGTTCGGCGGCTCCTACGTGGGCGCGACGCAGATGCTCGCGGCGATCGCGGCGCCGCCGCACCTGGTGTCGATCTTCCCCTACGTCACGGCGTCGGAATACTACGACGGCTGGACCTACCAGAGCGGCGCGCTCCAGCAGTGGTTCGCGAGTTCCTGGTCCTCGGGCCTGGCGCAGGACACGGCGCGCCGGAAGACGGCCGCCGACCCGAAACAGTGGGTGTGGCAGCTGCCGGTCGATGCATACAAGATGATCGAGCTTCCGGCCGCTTCATCGCTTGCACCGTATTTCCGCGACTGGGTGGCGCACGACACGGACGACGCTTACTGGGCGCCGTGGAAAATTTCAGACCACTATCCCGAGATGAAAGTGAAAGCGCTGCACGCCGGCGGCTGGCACGACATTTTTCTAAAGGGATCGATCAAGAACTTCACCGGCATGCGGCAGGCATCGCCCGTGGCGGTGGACCAGCGCCTGCTTCTCGGTCCCTGGGCGCACGCCGAGACGTCGCCCGAAGGCAAGGTCGGAGACGTGACGTTCGGCAAGAAGGCCGTGCTCGATATGACGGGCACGCTGCTGAAGTGGTCCGACTACGCGCTGAAAGGTGTGAAGAACGAGTACGCGAGCGGCGCGCCCGTGCGGATTTTCGTGATGGGCGAGAACGTCTGGCGCGACGAGCAGGAGTTCCCGCTCGCGCGCACCGAGTACAAGAGCTACTACCTGAGCCGCGGCACGCTGTCTGCCTCCGCCCCGGGCGCCGGCGTCGAGCCCGAGAAGTTCGTCTACGATCCCGCGAATCCGGTCCCGACCATCGGCGGGCGGCTGTGCTGCCGCAACGATCAGCTTCCGCCCGGCCCGGCGGACCAGCGGCCGAACGAAGGCCGGTCCGACGTGCTGGTGTTCTCGACGCCGCCGCTCGAGCGCGATGTCGAAGCGACCGGCTATGTCCGCGTGAAGCTCTACGCCGCGACCTCGGCGGTGGACACCGATTTCACGGCGCTGCTCGCCGATGTGGAGCCTTCCGGCTACGCGCGTTTCCTCACGGACGGAATCGTGCGCGCGCGGTTCCGCAATTCGCTCAAGAAAGCCGAGCCGGTCGAGCCCGGCAAGGTGTATGAGTACGATATCGACCTCTGGGCCACGAGCAACGTGTTCAAGGCGGGGCACCGCATCCGGCTGTACATTTCAAGCAGCAACTTCCCGCGCTTCAACCGCAACTTGAATACGGGCGAGCCGATTGCGGGTAGGGAGCGCTCGGTCCCCGCGACGCAGACGATTTATCACGACGCGGAGCATCCCTCGGCGCTGATCCTGCCGGTGATTCCGCGGTAGGGGCCCACAGTTGTAAAGTGGGGGCATAACATGGGGACGGCACAAATCCGGTTCAGCCGGTTCGCCTGGGGAGTTCTTGCCTATCACGTCTTCGTCGTGCTGTGGGGCGCTTTTGTGCGCGCCACGGGCTCGGGCGCGGGCTGCGGGGGACACTGGCCGCTGTGCAACGGCGATGTGGTTCCGCACGCGCCTACGGTCGCGACCCTCATCGAGTACGCGCACCGATTGACGAGCGGCCTGGCGCTGGCGCTGGTGGCGGCCCTGTGGATCTGGAGCCGCCGCGCGTTCCCGCAGGCGCACCCCGCGCGACGGTTCGCGACGCTTTCCGTTGTGTTCCTGGTCCTCGAAGCGCTGCTCGGCGCCGGCCTCGTACTGTTCGATTACGTTGCGCAAAACGCCTCGGCCGGACGCGCGTTCTATCTCGCGCTGCATCTGGCGAACACGCAGGTGCTGCTCGCCGTGCTGACCCTGACCGCGTGGATCTCTGCGGGCGACGGCCTCAGGCTGGAGCCGGCCGCTGTTCCGCGCGCGCTCGCGGCCGCGCTGCCCGCTGTGATCGTGGTGAGCATGACGGGCGCCGTCGCGGCGCTCGGCGACACGCTTTTCCCCGCCGCCTCCGTGCGCGCGGGAATCGGGCAGGATCTTTCGCCCGCCGCGCATTTCCTGCTGCGGCTGAGAATCATGCACCCGGCGCTCGCGGTAGCGGCCGGGTTCTTCGTGCTCTTCGCCGCGTCCTCCGCCGTGCGCCGGCGCCCGGCGGCGCGCGTGAAGCGGCTGGCGGCGATCCTCACCGGCCTGGTGCTCGCGCAGCTTTGCGCGGGCGCCGTGAATATCGCGCTGCTCGCGCCGGTGTGGTTGCAGATCGTCCACCTGCTGCTGGCAGACGCGCTGTGGATCGTGCTGGTGGTCCTGGCCGCCGAGACCGCTAGGGCAACAGGCGAACCAGTTCCGGGCGCAGGCCCCGGGCGTCTACGTGCAACCTCGCCAGCGTGACCGGCAGGTGGAAACGCCGCGGCCCCGCGCTGCCGGGATTCAAGTACAGCACGCCGTCGCGCACCTCATGGAGCGGATGATGCGAGTGGCCGCTGATCACCGCGTGAAATCCCGCCGCGCGCGGGTTGAGGTCCAGCTCCGCCAGGTTGTGCAGCACGTAGAGGCTCACGCCCGCGGCCTCGACCGCCTCGGCCACCGGCAGGAACTGCGCCCAGCGGTCCCGATCGACGTTGCCGCGGACGGCCGTCACCGGCGCGATTTTCGCCAGCGCGTCGAGGATCGCCGGGTCGCCGATGTCGCCCGCGTGGATGATCCGCTCCGCGCCCGCAAGCGCGCGGACGGCTTCGTCGCGCAACAGCCCGTGGGTGTCCGAGATAACGCCGATCACTGCGATTCGCGACGATCATAGCACGCGCATTCCGGAACTTTTCCCGCGCTACGGTTTCTAATCGTTCGGATGAAACGGATCGTGTTGTTCGCCGCGGCAGCGCTCGCGTTCGCAGGAGAGCGCGACGCGAGAATCCTCCAGTTCTACGCTTCGGCCGGCGAGGTGGAAAAGGGCGCGAGCGCGATCGTCTGCTACGGCGTCGAGAACGCGCGCGCCGTTCGCGTCGATCCGCCCGTCGAGCAGCTCGGCCTCTCGCGGAACCGCTGCTTCTCGATCACGCCCGCCCGCACCACGACGTACAAGCTCATCGCGTCGGCCGCCAACGGCAGCGAGATCTCCGAGTCGCTCACGGTGCGCGTGGTTCCCGCGCCGCCGCGCATTCTATTCATCGATCTGAGCGCCGCGGAGGCGAAGCTTGGCCAGCCCTTCACGCTGTGCTACGGCGTCAAAAATGCATCATCCGTGCGGCTCGACCCCCTCGGCTGGAAGCTCGAGCCGGTCGAGAAAAACTGCCGGATGTGGTATCCGGTCCGTACCCTGAACTATACGCTGACGGCCAGTGGCGCCGGCGGCCGCAAGGACCAGGAGAAGTTCACCATCAAAGTGAAGTGACCGGGCGGAGCGTTGTACACTGGTCGCCTTGTCAGGAGAACAAACATTGCTCAAGGCCGCCGTTGTCTTGCTCTCATTCGCCGCCGCCGCGCTCGCCGCGCCTCCCACCATCACCGGAGTCGTCAACGGTGCGAGCTTCCAGCCGGGGGTCGCTTCGTCTGCGTGGATTTCGATCTTCGGCGCCGGCCTGTCGAGGACGACGCGCGACTGGAACGGCGCGATCACGGGCAGCGACCTGCCCACCGTTCTCGACGGCGTTTCGGTGAAGATCGGCGGCAAGCCCGCCTACATCGCTTACATCAGCGCCGGGCAGGTGAACGCGCTCGTTCCCGACGGCGTGGCCGAGGGCGAGGTTTCCGTACAGCTCAAAAACGCGGACGGCGAGAGCAACACGTACACGGTGACGAAGACGGGCTTCGCGCCGGCGTTCTTCAAGTTCTCGGAGACGTATGTGGCCGCGCTCCACGCGAGCAACGCGCCGGCCGGCAAGGTCGGGCTCGCCGCCGGAGTGAACTTCACGCCGGCCCAGCCCGGCGAAACGCTGATGCTGTTCGGCACCGGCTTCGGCCCGACTGACCCGGCGCTGCCTACAGGCAAGCTGGTCACGAGCGCCGCGCCGCTCACCAACCAGGTCACGGTCACGATCGGCGGCAAGCCCGCGGCCGTCACCTACGCGGGCGTTACGATGGCGGGGCTCGACCAGATCAACGTCACCATCCCGCCCGATCTGCCGGAAGGCGACGCGGTCGTCGTCGCCGAATGCGGCGGCGTCACCACGCCCGCCGTTTCGATCACGATCGGCGGCGCGTGGCGGCTCCTGGGCCCCGGCGGCGGTGGCGCGATGTTCCGTCCCGTGACCAGCCCGCACGATCCGAACCTCACCGTGCTCGCAAGCGACATGACGGGCGCGTTCATCACCAGGGACGGCGGCGCGTCGTGGCGCGAGTTCAACCTGCGGACGGTGGTCAGTGCCGTCGCCTTCGATCCCGTGAACCCGGACGTCATCTACGCCGGCTCAGACGGCGTGTTCCGCTCGGACGACCGCGGCGCGACCTGGCGGCTCATCTTCCCCGATCCCGCGACCGCGCGCGAGGAGATGGTCGGCGACCACGCCGATCACAGCTTCTATTCGACGGACCCGACCTGGCCGGGCGGGGGCGCGCAGGTTCAGGCGATCCGCGTCGATCCCGACGACGCCGGCCGCGTGTACGCCGTCATCGCCTCGTGGAGCAACTCGCCGCAGTTGTACTACTGGTTCGAGAACGCCTGGCACAGGTCGGCGGCGGCGCTTGGGACGCAGCCCGTGCTTAACCTGTTCGTCGATACGTCGTCGAAGCTCGAGAGCCGCCGTGTCATCGCGGTGTCGGAAACGAACATCTACTCCGCGGACGTGATGGGCGCGAGCGTCCGCAGCCTGACCGTGCCCGCCGCAGGCATCCGCGACGCCACCGGTGCGAACGGCGTCCTCTATGTCACCACCGCCTCCGGCGTTTTCAAGTCGACTAACGGAGGCGAGAGCTGGCAGGCCATTCAGAGCCTGAAGAGCTTCGCCCCCACCTACACGAAGATCAGCGCTGCCGAGAAGAATCCGCAAATCGTCTACATAGGCGCGGACCCGTTCGGCTCCGGCGAGAGCGAGTGGGGCATTCTCAAGAGCACGGACGGCGGCGAGACCTGGAACTGGGTCCACCACGTGCAAGAGTGGCGCGACCCGGCGAACAAAGTCCTGGGATGGCTGGACCGCGACCTGCCCGGCTGGGGCGGCCCGCCTCAATTCGGCCTGAGCACCGATGCCACCGGCCAGGTCTGTTACGCGACCGACTATGGCACGGCCTACCGAACGCTCGACGGCGGCGCGACCTGGGCCGCGGTCTATTCCAACGAGCTGCCCGACGGCACGTCCATGTCGCGCGGGTTGGATGTTACAACCACTTACGGAGTACACTTCGATCCTTTTAATAAGGACCACATAGTCGTTTCTTACACCGACATAGGCCTGTTCCATTCCCTGAACGGCGGACTTGGTTGGAAGCGGATTGTCAACGGAGTGCCTCGAGCGTGGACCAATACAAGCTACTGGGTCGCGTTCGATCCGGAGGTCAAGAATCGCGCCTGGTCGGTTTGGGGCGGGGCGCACGACTTGCCGCGCCCCAAGATGTTCAAGACAAGTCTGGCCAGGTACTATGTGGGCGGCGTCTGCCGCACCAACGACGCGGCGATGAACTGGTCGTGCCGTGGAGACATGGACATGGGCGCGGTCACGCACATCATTGTGGATCCGAAGAGCCCCGCTGAGAGCCGTACGCTCTACATCGCATCGTTCGGCGATGCGGGCCTGGGCAGTCCGTCGAAGCCCGGCGGCGTGTACAAATCCACCGACGCCGGCGCCCATTGGACCTTGAAGACCACGGGTATGACCGGGACTAACCGCAACGGATGGCACCTCACCCAGGCTGCCGACGGCACCCTCTACGTCCTGATCGCGCGCGGTCTCGACCCCCGCACGAACACCGAGATCCCCGGAGCGATCTACAAATCCACCGACGGCGCCGAACACTGGACGCCGGTTCCGATGCCCGCGAATGCAAATGCGCCCAACGACCTCGTCATCGACCCCACGAATCCGAAGCGTATGTATCTGGCCTGCTGGCCGCGGGTCGTCAACGGAAAGAACCTCGGCGGCGGCCTCTTTGTCACTGGCGACGGCGGAGCGAACTGGAGCCTGCTCTTCGATCAGAGCCCGCACGTTTATGGCGTGGCGCTCGATCCCGATGACCCGTCCACGATCTTCATCAATACGTTCAACGGAGCGGCTTATAAGTCGGCCGACAGCGGCGCTACCTGGCGGCGGCTGAAAGGTTATGACTTTAAGTGGGGCCACCGTCCGGTTCCGGATCCTGTCAACAAAGGTAAGTTGTATCTGACCACGTTTGGCAGCAGCGTGTGGCACGGCCCGGCCGAGGTAGAGGGAAACTAAATTCATGCAGAACATGACACGGCGCAGCGTGCTGGCCGGCATCACGGCTTCGGCGGCGTTCGGGTCGCAGGCGAACTCAACGGTCTCGGTCGGGATCATCGGGACCGGCAACCGCGGCCGCTTCGACGGCGCGATCTTCGCCAACGATCCGCGGGCAAGGATCGCCGCGCTCAGCGATCTTTATCCCGAGCGCATCGACGAGGCCAAGACGAAGATTCCCGGCGCGGCCGGGGCGCGCGTGTTCAAAGACTACCGCGAGCTGCTCGCGCAGCCGGATATCGACGCGGTGCTGATCGCGACGCCTGTGTGGCTGCACCCCGAGCACTTCGAGGCCGCCGTGAAGGCGCGCAAGCACATCTACTGCGAGAAGCCGGCGGGCGCGGATGTCGCGGGCGTCAAGCGGCTGCTCGCCGCGGCGCGCGAGGCCGACCCCTCGAAGTCCATCGCTTTTGGCTTCCAGCAGCGCAAGAGCCCGGAATATCTTGCGGCGGAGCGCATCGTGCGAAGCGGCCAACTCGGCGCGCTGATGCTGATGAAGAGCAGTTGGATCGTGGGCAGCGCGACCATACGGCCGTTCACACGGGTCCCCGGCCTCTCCGCCGAAGACCGCAAGATGCGCGACTGGTGGCATTATCGCGAGACCTCGGGCGACATCATCGTGGAGCAGAACTGCCACGGCATCGACGTGCTCAACTGGTTTTCCGGCGCGCACCCCCTGAGCGCGATCGGCGGCGGCGGCCGCGGCCGGCGCACGCTCGGCGACAATCTCGACGACCTGAGCGTCACCTACAACTATCCCGGCAATCTTCGCGGCTGGCTGCTCGCCACGCAAATCGCGCAGGGGCGGCGCCGCGAAGTGTGCGAGCAGTTTTTCGGCATGGACGGCTTCCTCGAGACCACGCGCCTTTCCTACCTCTGGCAGCGCACGCCGGACAAAGTGGTGCGGGTGGAGTCAAAGCGCGAAATCACCGTCGATGCCGTCGAGGAGTTTCTCTCGCGCATCGTCTCGGGCAGGCCGGAGAACATGGCGTTCGCCGCCTGCGAGAGCACGTTCACCGCGCTGCTCGGCCGGCTGGCGATCGACCTCAAGCGCGAAGTCACCTGGGACGAACTGCTGGCCACGAGCAACACGTAATCCGCATCGGTCGAGCGGCTGACCTCCCGTGTTGAGTTCTTTCGAATGCGCAACCGCTTCACCTTGTTCCGCCCGAGGTCGATCAGGGCCGCCGTGTACTCGCCCTCGGGCAGGTCGAAGGTGAGCCGCAGAGGCGCTTTCACCGGCACTCCGAGATATGTGCCGCCGAATGCCCGGACCTTGCGCGAGCGCAGGTATGCGATCCAGATGCGGTGCGCTGAATCGGCGAGGTACGCGAGCTGGTAGCCGCCCCGGGCGCGGATTGGAAGCCGCGCGGGGGCAGGCCGCGGGGCGCCGGTCAGCGTGAAGCCCAGCGGGACGCCGCGCTCGAGAGCCTGGTTGTAGGCGGCCAGAATGCTTTGCAGATTGGGATCGTTCTGCCGCGACGTCTCGAGCGGCGTAGCCTGAAACGCGCGCCACTGCTCGGCGATGTTCTCGAGGGCGGGCGGTGCATCCGGCGAGAACTCGCGCGGCAGCGCGCCGAATACGCGCTTCGGCCAGCGGTACTCCTCGATGAAATCGTAGGTCCACTGCATGAACCCCGGCGCGCCCGAAAGCAGCGTGAGCCAGAGCGCATCGCGGTGCGCGCGGCGGCGGATCTCCTTCGGGATGCCTTCCTTCAGGACACCCCACTCGCCTGGAAAATTGACGATCTCCGCGCGCACTACGGCGGACGTCGCGGCGGTCGCGGCGGCAAAGTCGGAGCGCGCGTTCTCACCGCAGTCGCCCGCGTAGAAGTGTGTCGAATAGAAATCCACGCCAGCCCGCCGGCTCCATTCGATCGGGTTGAACCGCGCGATGCCGTGACCGGGGTGCGAGATCGTGACCGGCATGCCGGGCAGGCGTTCGTGTATGAAGCGCACGATTTCGGCCGTCCATGCGATTTCGGTTTCCTCCCAGTTGGCAGCGAACCACGCGAGCCGCTCGGGAGGCGGACGGCTGAGCCCCTGCTCGTTATAGACCTCGAGCGCGAACACCTGCGGCTCCCGGGCGATCCAGGCGAGCGCGCTTTCGAGATACAGCTTCTGGCACGCGAGCACGTCAGGGTCGGTGAACCAGTCCGTGAACTCGACGTGCTTTCCATCGAGCAGGAACCGGCGCTGCGGCGGCGTCAGCCGCTCGAGCTCCTCCTTCGAGTAGCGCGGCAGCGCGTACCGCGTCGCCAGCGAATGGTTCCAATACACGCTGATGGGCGGCTCCGGAAGAATCTGCACCAGAAAGCGTATGCCATAGGGCCGCGCCGCGGCGAAGGCGCGGCTGAGCGCGCGCTGCAATTCCGGATTGACCTTGCCGCAAAGGTCGAGCGTGTCGCCGTTCGCGCGCGCGCGGGGGAACACCCGGACGGCCGTCACACCGTTCGCGGCCAGCCGCTTCAGCCAGCGGTCGAGCATCGCGTCCGAGGCATCGACAAGATCGACGTGGCCGCGGCCTTCGGTCCTCTGCGCGTCCCAGATGTACGGCCGCGGCCCGTGGAGCTTCAACCACGCGACCGGGATCTCGTTGCCGTGAAACCCGCCGAGCGGCACGAACAGCGCGCCGTCTTTGGTGTGGAACCAGCCATCGCCCGCAAGCGCGCTCGCGGCGGCGAGCAGCAGCGCGCCTGCGATGCGGCCGGCGCGGAACATCAGAACTGCGCGCGGAACGCCGCGAGCTGATCCCGCAACTCCAAGACCTCTTCGCGGAGCCGGCGGACTTCGGCTTCGAGCGCGGCCAGGCGATCCTCGCGGGAAGAGGGCGCCTGCGCCGGCGCCGCCACCGCGATCTCGGGCGCGCCGGAAAGCAGGTGCGCGTAACGCGGCTCCTTGGTCCCCGGCTGGCGCGGCAACCGCACCACCAGCGCATCGGGCTCGCGCGTCGAGAGCTGCTCGAGCACGGCCTCGACCTCGCCGAGATCGGTGAACCGGTGCAGACGCTCCGTGCGCCCGTGCAGCTCGCCCACCGTCTGCGGCCCGCGCAGCATCAGCACCGAGAGCAGCGCCACTTCCCTGCGCCCCAGGTTGAGCGTTTCCGAAAGCAGCTCGCGATACTTCGCCACGCGCATGCCCGCGCCGGTCACCACCGCGGCAAGCCGCTTTTCGCGCAGCCTATCGGCCGCGCTCTCGACCGTATCCTCGTCGAAAGCGACCACGGGGTCGCGGTTCGACCTCTGGTTGCACGCGTTGACGAGCGCATTCAGCGTGAGCGGGTAATACTCCGGCGTCGCGATCTCCTTCTCGATGAGGGAGCCGAGCACCCGAACTTCCGTCTGATCCAGAACAAAATCCACGCTGCCCGCCTATGTGGGTTGCCCGAGGCCGCTGAGCGCGCTGGCGACGTCGGGGAAAAAGCGGAACACGCTGTCGAGGCGGGTGACGCGGAAGCCCTCTCGCACCACGCCGCTCGCTCCAACCATGGCGAGCGCACCCCCTGCCTGCATGACTTTTGACAGGCTCGCGATGAACGTCCCGATTCCGGTGCTGTCAATGTGCGTGACGCCGCTCAGGTCCACGACGATGCGCCTGTCGCCCTTCGCGAGCAGGCTCGTAATCAGCTCCTCGATCTCCGCCGTGCCGGCGCCGAGCATCACCTTGCCGGCGAGCACGATGACGGCCGCGTCCGGCTGGACCTTCTGGTGCGTAATCTGAAGCGGCGCTGGCTTCATCGAACCCAGTGTACAATCGCCAGATGAATCGCAGGAAGTTTGTGCAGTCGATCCCGTTGGGAGGGCTCGCCATGGCCGCTGATGCCGCACCCGGCGCCGGTGCAGAAACGCGCCGCGCCGAGCTGTACAAGCTCATGGGCGATCTGCCCGCGCGCGACCTCAAGATCGCGGCCCGCACGGTCTCTGTGCGCGAAATGCCCGGCTATATGCTCGAAAAGCTCGTGCTCGAGGTGAACGGCATCGAGCCTGCGCCGGCGTATTTCATCAAGCCGAAGAACCCGTCCGGCAAAATGCCCGCGGTGCTGTTCAACCACTGGCACGGCGGCGAATACTATCTGGGCAAGGACGAGATGCTGCGTCCGAAGACGGGCCTCCCCTCGTTCGCCGACGCGCTCACGGCCCAGGGCTACTGCGCGCTGTGCCTCGACATGTGGTGCTTCGGCGAGCGCTCGTCCGCCCACACCGAGACGGACCTCTTCAAAGAAATGCTTTGGAAGGGCCGCGTGATGTGGGGAATGATGGTCTACGACACGCTTCGCGGACTCGACTACCTGCTGACCCGGCCCGAGGTGGACGCCGCGCGCGTCGCCACGCTCGGCATGTCGATGGGAAGCACGATGGCGTGGTGGGTGGCGGCGCTCGACACGCGCATCAAGGTCTGCGTGGATATCTGCTGCCTGACCGATTTCGATGCGCTGATCGAAGCCAAGGGCCTGAAGGGCCACGGCATTTATTACTTCGTGCCGTCGCTGCTGAAGCACTTCACGACATCGCAGATCAACGCCCTGATCGCGCCGCGCGCGCACCTGGGGCTGGCGGGCAACCTCGACTCGCTGACTCCGCCGGCCGGCCTCGACCGCATCGACCGCGAGCTGAAGCAGGTTTACGCCAAAGCGGGCAAGCCCGAAAACTGGAAGCTGCTGCGCTACGACGTTGCCCACGTCGAGACACCGGAAATGCGCCGCGAGATCCTGGAGTTCCTGAAGCAGAAGCTGTAGGCGGGCGCTCAATCTCGCCGCCGCTTGCGCCACCCGCCGCCGAAGCTTCCGGCGTCGAGCAGAACCGCGACAATCAGCACGAACACGTAGACGCCCTCGATGGGAGTCTTCGTATTCACCAGCCAGGCGTACGCGATCGTCGTGATCGGGAGAAAGAAGAACCCGAGCACGGGCACGATCATCCCGTGATAGGCGCGTTGCAGGTAGCTACTGAACAGAAACATCAGAACCAGCACGACGCGCGGGAACGCCAGGATCAGGATTAAGAGGATGCAAGGCATAATTCAGGCGCCGGATTCAGGCGCCGGCCAGCTTCTGCTCGACGCTGCGGATTTTGTCTTCCATGTGCTGTTCGCGGTCCACACGCGTGCCGAATCGAAGGGTGCTCGAAATGCGAGGCACTCCGGCCTGGTGCAGCGTCTCGTGGCAACGCTTCACGGCCGCGAAAACGTCGTCCCACTCACCTTCGATGTTCGTCCCATAAGCGTGCAGCCTGGTCTTCAACCCGGCCTCGGCGAGAATCCTCTCGCACAGGGCGACTTCTTTCGAAACCGAAACCCCGGTCCCCATCGGGATCACGCACAAATCGGCGATCACGTTCATAGCCAGCATCGTACCTCGCCGGCAGTTCGTGGTCTTGCCGCATGAGGCCGGCGCGGCAGCCGTCGGGCGGGACGCCGCAGACGGGCGCCGGCTGACGCGAGGCGGCGCGGCCCATCGAAACGAATCGGAGTGGACCCGTTTCACATCCTAATACCATGCTTGAGTTCTTTCGCAGATTGTTCGTGAGCGATTTCATGCCGCACGGCCATTGCTACTTCTGGGAGCCGGGCGTGCTTTGGCTGAACGTGGCGTCGGACACGCTGATCGCGGCGGCCTACTACGCTATCCCGTTCGTTCTTTTCTCATTTGCGCGGAGGCGAAAGGATCTTGGTTTTCAATGGATCTTTGTCGCGTTCGGATTCTTCATTTTGGCTTGCGGTTCGACACATTTGATGGCGGTCTGGACGGTCTGGAACGGCACGTACCGGTTGGACGGCATCATCAAAGCGATCACGGCGGTTTCGTCCATCGCGACCGCTGCCCTGCTCGTCCCCCTCGTGCCTAAGCTGGTGGCCCTGCCCAGTCCAATGGAACTGAAGAGAGCCAACGAGGGTTTGGCGACGGAGATCCAGGAGCGAAAGTCGGCGGAAGAAAACGTACGGCGCATGAACGCCGAACTCGAACAGCGCGTCGCCGGGCGCACGGCGGAACTCCGCGAAGCAAACCAGCGATTAAGCGCCGCGAACAGTGAACTCCGCGATGAGATGGAACGGCGGCGTGCCGTCGAGGCGCAGTTGGTCCAAGCACAGAAGATGGAGGCCATCGGGAGGCTCGCGGGCGGGATAGCTCACGATTTCAACAATCTGCTCACGATTATGTTGGGCTACACGCAAATCGCGCTGGACGACACAGACGAATCCGCGCCGCTTCACGGCCAGCTTGAAGAGGTCAGGAATGCAGCGATGCGAGCCACATCCCTGGTCCAGCAGTTATTGGCTTTCAGCCGAAAACAGGTCCTTCAGCCAAGAGTGATCGACCTCAACTTGACGATCTCCAGCTTTGAGACAATGCTTCGGCGGCTGCTCGGAGACGATATTGAGTTCCTAACCGTGCTCAGGCCCGGCCTCGGCTGCGTGAAGGCGGATCCTTCACAGATCGAGCAGGTAATCATGAATCTTGCGGTCAATGCCCGTGACGCGATGCCCAACGGCGGCAAGCTGTCGATCGAGACCGACAACGTTCATTTGGACGAAGCGTATTGCCGCGAGCATGTCGGGGTGACTCCCGGTGAGTATGTGATGCTGGCCGTCAGCGATACCGGATGCGGCATGGACGAGGAGACGAAAGCGAGGATCTTCGAGCCGTTCTTCACGACAAAAGAGCCGGGCAAGGGCACGGGCCTGGGATTATCCACGGTGTTCGGCATCGTCAAGCAGAGCGGGGGCAGCATATGGGTGTACAGCGAGCGCGGCCACGGGTCCACGTTCAAGGTTTACTTGCCGCGTGTCGCAGAGGCCGGCGAGGAAGCGCCGAGAGGCGAAGCGGCGAGCAGGCGAGGCTCTGAGACTGTGCTTATCTGTGAGGATGATGAGAAGATCCGCGCATTAGCGCGGACTATCGTGGCGGCGCAGGGCTATACGGTCTTCGAAGCCGGCGGCGCAAACGAGGCCCTTTTGTTCCAGAGCCGGTATACCGGCCCGATCCATCTTCTGTTGACCGACGTTGTCATGCCGCAGATGAACGGACGCGAACTCGCCCAGAGATTGCGAGCGTCGCTGCCAAATCTGAAGGTGCTATTCATGTCCGGTTACACCCAGGACGCCATCACCAGCCAAGGCACGCTCGGTCCGGGTATCGAGTTCATCCAGAAGCCTTTCACACCGGAAGCGTTGAGTAACAAGATCCGGGATGTGCTGGATTCATAGGCGGGAAGGTCTTTGGAAACGTGGAGCCACCCGCCGGGCTTGAACCGGCGACCTGCTGATTACGAATCAGCCGCTCTACCAGCTGAGCTAGGGTGGCCCGCTGCTCTTATTTTTATAGCACGCGGAGCGCCTCCGCCGCGCGGCCGGTGCCCGCGCCGGCCCACCGGTTTGCCGGCGGCCGATGGCTTATCGCTGACGGCCGCCTCGCCCTCCGCGCCGCGCCTTGGCCTTCCGCGCTAAAATAATCCATGCTGTCTGTCCGGACCCGGGTCGCTTGAATTAGGACGCTTCAATCCTTTATAGTAGAAGTCTTTGGCTCACCTTCGAGTTTGCTGTTCCTAATCAAGGCTCCTGCGAGCAGGTCGACTCGTTGCGAGCCGGGGAATTCCGATATTTCAGGAGGCTTTTCGTAATGTATCCCGATAAGCACAGCCCCTGCGAACGGCGCATGCGCGACGCCGGCCGCACCAGGCTATCTATGCTTCTCCGTCTGATCCTCGCCGCAGTCGTGATTTCCATGCTGGCCGCACCGATGATGGCACAGCCGGCGGAGCACCACGGCGGAGAGGCCAACCTCATCCTGCCGGATCTCGACTCCGCTTCGTTCCTCGGAGGCATCGGCGGACGCACCCTGCTCATGGGCGGCCTGGTGGTCAGCGCCCTGGGCTTGATTTTCGGACTCATTATCTTCGTCCGCCTGCGCAACATGGCCGTGCACCAGGCCATGCGCGAGGTCTCCGAGCTGATCTACGAAACCTGCAAAACCTACCTCGCCACGCAGGGCAAGTTCCTCCTGCTGTTGGAGTGCTTCATCGGGGTGGTCATCATCTTCTACTTCGGCTTCCTCCAGGGCTTTGACGCCTTCCGGGTCGCGATCATTCTGCTGTTCAGCCTCATCGGCATCTCGGGCAGCTTCCTGGTCGCCGCCTTCGGCATGCGCGTGAACACGTTCGCGAACTCGCGCACCGCGTTCGCCAGCCTGAAGGGCAAGCCGTTTCCCTGCTACGATATTCCGCTTCAGGCCGGCATCAGCATCGGCATGCTCCTCATCTCGGTCGAGCTGCTGATCATGCTCTTCATCCTGCTGTTCATCCCCGGCAATCTCGCCGGCCCGTGCTTCATCGGCTTTGCCATCGGCGAGTCGCTGGGCGCGTCGGCTCTCCGCGTCGCCGGCGGCATCTTCACCAAGATCGCCGACATCGGCTCCGACCTGATGAAGATCGTCTTCAAGATCAAGGAAGACGACGCGCGCAACCCGGGCGTCATCGCCGACTGCACGGGCGACAACGCGGGCGACTCGGTCGGCCCTTCCGCCGACGGTTTCGAGACCTACGGTGTCACCGGCGTCGCGCTCATCACCTTCATCCTGCTCGCCGTCAAGGACCCCGTCGTCCAGGTACAGCTCCTGGTCTGGATCTTCGCGATGCGCGTCATGATGATGATCGCCTCTGCGGTCGGCTACTTCGTCAACGGCTTCATTGCCAAGGCGAAATACGCCATGGCCGACAAGATGAACTACGAAGCGCCGCTCACCTCGCTGGTCTGGCTGACTTCGCTGTTGTCCATCGGCCTCACGTACGCCATCAGCTCGCAGATGATTCCCGACCTCGGCGGCGATACGTCGCTTTGGTGGAAGCTCTCCACCGTGATCAGTTGCGGCACGCTGGCCGGCGCCCTGATTCCGGAATTCGTCAAGGTGTTCACCTCAACGAACTCGCGGCACGTTCGTGAGATCGTCACCAGCTCCCGCGAGGGCGGCGCGTCGCTGAACATCCTGTCGGGCTTCGTCGCCGGCAACTTCAGCGGCTTCTGGCTCGGCATGGTCATTGTGGCCCTGATGAGCATCGCCTACATCGTCAGCACGGCCGGACTCGCCGGCGTGATGGTCGCTCCCGCCGTGTTCGCGTTCGGCCTGGTGGCGTTCGGCTTCCTCGGTATGGGGCCGGTCACGATCGCCGTCGACAGCTATGGCCCGGTGACCGACAACGCTCAGTCGATCTACGAGCTCTCGATGATCGAGGAAATTCCGCACATACGCGAGGATATGAAAAAGGAATTCGGCTTTGAGCCTGACTTCGAGCGCGCCAAGGACAACCTCGAGGAGAACGACGGCGCCGGCAACACCTTCAAAGCGACGTCGAAGCCCGTGCTGATCGGCACCGCGGTCGTCGGCGCGACGACGATGATCTTCGCGACCATCGTGGCCCTCACCAGCGGCCTCACAGAGAACATCGAGAAGCTTTCGCTGCTCTATCCGCCGTTCCTGCTCGGCCTGATCACCGGCGGCGCGGTCATCTACTGGTTCACCGGCGCGGCCACCCAGGCCGTTAGCACCGGCGCCTACCGCGCGGTGGAGTTCATCAAGGCGCACATCAAGCTTGAAGGCACTACGAAGGCTTCGGTCTCGGATTCGAAGAAGGTGGTGGCCATCTGCACGCAGTACGCGCAGAAGGGCATGCTGAACATCTTCCTCACGGTGTTCTTCGCCACCCTGGCTTTCGCTTTCGTCGAGCCGTTCTTCTTCGTCGGCTACCTGATCTCGATCGCCCTGTTCGGCCTTTTCCAGGCGTTCTTCATGGCCAACGCGGGCGGCGCTTGGGACAACGCGAAGAAGATCGTCGAGACCGAGCTGCGCGCCAAGGGCACCGAGCTGCACGCCGCGACGGTCGTCGGCGACACAGTCGGCGATCCGTTCAAGGACACCAGCTCCGTCGCGCTGAACCCGATCATCAAGTTCACGACGCTGTTCGGCCTGCTCGCCGTCGAGCTCGCCGTCTCGATGACCCGCCAGCAGGGTTCCACCCTGGGCCACATCCTGGCCGCGGTCTTCTTCGTCGTGTCGCTCGTTTTCGTGTACCGCAGCTTCTACGGCATGCGGATCGAAAGCAAGTAGCCAGGAACCTAGCGGTTGCTATTCGGGCCGCGGCAGCGCCTCCCTCGGGGGGCGCTTCCGCGCCCCGAATTCTTGCTCGCCCCTCACTGTGGTGACCTGCCTCGAATGGCGCACGCACCCGTGCCTCGGGCCGGCAGTCGTGCCGCCTTTGGACCAGCTTCGGCGCGCTGGCGCTTAGGTTAGTTTTGTTTCATTTTTTCGGCGAAATTCACAACGTTAAGTTTGTAGCACTGCCAACTTGGTACTAAAGTACTACGTGATCTCGCCCTCGGTTCTTAGTGGGCACATTAAACCTCTTAATAGTATTAGCCCTCTAGATCCGAAATACCGTAAGATGATTACTAATTCGAGTAGAACCTCTGAGCCTCGCGCGCTCGCAGGACTTGGAGGCCTTTGTTTTCAATCACTCGGGCTGAGCTTTTTTGGCAGCCAGGGTGCAGTAGGTACCAACCTATCCGGAAACGCTCGAAGACTACCCGGCCCAGGATGCCCGGGTGAGCACCTGGCCGGTCCGTGCTGGGCCATCGGTTAAGTAGTGTTTATTTCTGATGCGAAGTATCAATCTTAGTTTCGCCTTTGTAAGTGTTGCTGTAGCGTCGCTCGTGGCGGCTCCCGCCGCCCGGCTGTCGAAGCGGCAT
The DNA here is from genome assembly GCA_050261515.1 of Acidobacteriota bacterium. GTDB lineage: Bacteria > Acidobacteriota > Terriglobia > Bryobacterales > Bryobacteraceae > JBLNDJ01. The sequence continues at coordinate 330,073 of JBLNDJ010000060.1, forward strand.
CAGGAGTGGCTCAACGGACCCGTTTCCCTCCTGATTACGAAATTCGAGCGCCAGGCGTTCCAGAATCTTCAGACGGAAGAGGAACGCGACCGTTACATCGACCGCTTCTGGGAAGCGCGGAATCCCGCGCCCGGCTCCGGTCAGAACGAGTTCAAAGACGAGTTTTACCGCCGGTTAGACTACGCGAACGCGCACTACGGGCGCTACAGCGGCTCCGAGGGCTGGCGAACGGACATGGGCAAGACCTATATCCTGTTCGGCCGCCCGCAGACCAGCACCAACTACGCGGCAAACCAGGAACTGCACCCGATCGAGCTGTGGTTTTACGGAAACCCCGGCCTGGCCGAGCTTCCGCCGTTCTTCTACGTCCTGTTTTATGAAAAAGACGACATCACGGGCTATCGCTTCTACCAGCCCTACACCGACGGCCCGAACAAGCTCATGCGGGACGATGGCGCCACGAAAGGACGGGCCTATCAATACCTGAGGAACATCAGCCCCGAGTTGGCGCGCGCAAGCCTGTCGCTCATCCCCGGAGAGCCCATCGACACGGACTCCTATTCGGGCTCCATGGAATCGGCCTCGGTCATGAACGCTATCCAAGGCTTCCGCGAGATGCCCAGCTATGTATCCGTGGTCATGGCGCGCGCCGCACGGCTCGAGCGGGTTACGACTCGCATCGAGTACGATGTCGCCCGCACCGCGCTCGTGTCGTTCGTCGCGCGGGATCTCGGCGACCCCTGGATTCACTGGCAGTTTTCGATCGAAGACCCGCTGCAGCCAAAGGTGAAGGACGGCCGCGTCCAGTACGACATCTCGGCGCGCCTCTACTCGCATGGGCGGCTGGTCTTCGAGCGGACCGATTCGCCGCGCTTCGACGCTCCTGCCGGTGACGAGAACACGCTCAAGCGCAGGCCGTTCGCCTACGAAGACCGGATGCCGGCCGTACCGGGCAACTACCGCCTCACCGTCTCGGCCAAGAGCCGCGCGACGGGCAAGGTCTATGAGACGACGAAGGAAATCGCCATTCCTGCGGCGGGCCCGCAGCCGCTCCTGAGCGACATTCTCGTGGTCGGCCGAACGGAGCCAGACGGCCGGCCGCGCGCGTTCCAGTTCGGCGGTGTGAAGTTCGGGCTGGCCCCCGGCCCGCGCATACGCGCTGCAGCCGGGCTGCACGTGCTTTATCAATTTACTGCTCCCGACCCGCGGCCGGCGTCCTACGACGTTGAGTACGTGGTCGGAAGCGTCGCATCGTCGTATCGAAAAACATTCGAGGACAAGCTGGACATGGGCCGCGCCGCGGCGGGCTCGCTGCTGACGGCCAAGACCCTGGGCCTGGAAGACATCTCGCCCGGGACCTACCAGCTTGCCGTGCGGATCAAAGATCCGCAGACCGGCCGGCTGACGGCGGCCTCGGTGGGATTCTCCGTTCTGGGCGCGCAGGACGATCCCGCGCCCATCGTCGTTTCGAGAGGCGGCACGGACACGCCGCAATGGATCGCGGTCAACCAGTACGAGCGGGCGCTGTGCTGGCTGGCGCAGGACCGGCCGTCGGAAGCCGTAACAAGTTTGGAAGCTTCGTGGAAACTCAATCAGAACCCGGTGACGAAAGGGCTGTTGCAGCACTTGTACGAACGCACCGGACAGAAGTCGAGGACTCTCGATTAAGCAATGAAAGCAGCAAGGAGGAATGCACAGCTCATGAAACAATCACTCAGCACACTAGTAGTTTTGCTGCTGCTGGGTTTCGGCGTCACCAATGTCCTGTACGCACAGGCCGGCTTCGATCCTTCCAAGGGATCGGTCGCCGTGGACGTGCTGGACAGCTCGGGCGCCGTAATTCAAAGCGCAAAGGTTACCCTCTTGGGTCCGACGGGATCGCAGAGCGCCACCGCGGACACGAGGGGTCAGGCTGTCTTCTACAACCTGATCCCGGGCAAATACGCCGTCAAGGTGGAGTTCCAGGGATTCCGTACCGCGGAATACCAGAACGTCGCCGTCTCGGCGAGCCAGCGCGCTGCGGTGCAGGCTCGCCTGGAGCCGGGCGCGGTCACTGAGACCGTGCAGGTCACCGAAACGGCCGTGCAGGTGGACACCAGCAGCACGACGACGGGCGCGACCATCACCGACCAGACCGTGGCAAACCTGCCGGTCGCGCGCAACATCGCGTCGCTGTTGACGCTGGCGCCCGGCGTCGCCAGTGGTGGCGGCACCGGCGCTTCCAACCCGTCGATCTCAGGCGCATCGGGCCTCGAGAACCAGTATGTGATCGATGGCATCAACGCAACGGACTCGGGCTACGGCGCATTCGGCGTCTACTCGAACCGCTATGGCTCGATGGGCACCGGCGTGAACTTCGACTTCGTGAAGGAAGTCCAGGTGAAGAGCGGCGGTTTTGAAGCCCAGTACGGGCAGGCCCTGGGCGGAATCGTGAACGTCGTCACGCATAGCGGGACGAACGAAATTCACGGCGCGGTGTACGCTTATACCGCACCCGGTTTCGCCGAAGGCACGTACAAGCAGCCGAACGATAACCTCGTGCAGGAACTCGTCAGCGAGACCCACGGGCGCTCGTCATATGACTTCGGCGTCAACATCGGCGGTCCGGCAATCCAGAACCGGCTTTTCTGGTACGGCTCCTTCAACCCCTCCTTCAGCACGCGGCAGCGTATGGGGCCTGATGGGCTTGCGCTTCGGACCGTAGGCGAACTGCCCTGGAAGACCAAGAACTATAACTGGGTCGGCAAGGTGAATTTCGAAATCAACGCCAACCACCACCTGGAAGGCACCGCATTCGGCGATCCCTCTCGAGACCCAATGGGGTTCCATGGCAGCACGGTGCGTGACGAGACACTTACCGGCGAGGGGAGTTCCGCGCTCACCTACGGGACGCGCAACTGGGCTGTGAAATACAACGGGCTTTTCGGAGCGAATACGCTGCTCAACGGCCAGTTTGCCTGGAACCATACCTATTTCGGCTCTGCGCAGGAATCTGACGGACGGGCTGGTTTGAGGCCGATCTCAGTGAGGGGCGTTTTCGGGTACACTGCGCAGTTTGACGGAACGCGAATGGACCAAGATCCTGGGCTGGC